>OZ244151.1:937500-2389684 GCA_965216195.1 Aridibacter sp.
TGTTGGGGTCGTGGGACCAATAACATGAGACGAAAAGGTTAGTAAAAGTATTTGGAAAAATACACCAAAGAACGTGATAGTCGTGTATACGAAAATTTTTGACTCTCTATTTGGCACCCGAGTAGTGCGGGACACGAGAAATCTTGCATGAATTTGCCGGGACCATCCGGTAAGGCTAAATACTCAGAAGTGACCGATAGTGAACCAGTACCGTGAGGGAAAGGTGAAAAGAACCCCGGTTAGGGGAGTGAAATAGTACCTGAAACCGTATGCTTACAAGCAGTGGGAGGACTTCGGTCTGACCGCGTGCCTTTTGCATAATGAGCCGGCTAGTAAATGTCACAGGCAAGGTTAAACGTTAAGTTAGCCGAAGCGAAAGCGAGTCTTAATAGGGCGATTTTAGTCTGTGGTATTTGGACGTGAAACGGGATGATCTAGACATGAGCAGGTTGAAGCGTAGGTAACACTATGTGGAGGACCGAACCAGTACAGGTTGAAAACTGTTTGGATGACTTGTGTCTAGGGGTGAAAGGCTAATCAAATTCCGTGATAGCTCGTTCTCGCCGAAATATCTTTAGGGATAGCCTCAGTTGAATCATCATGGTGGTAAAGTACTGAATGGGCTAGGGGCCCCACAGGGTTACTGAACTCAATCAAACTCTGAATGCCATGAATGTCTAACTGGGAGTCAGTCTATGGGTGCTAAGATTCATAGGCAAGAGGGAAACAACCCAGATCAATAGCTAAGGTCCCAAAATTATAGTTTAGTGGTAAAGGAAGTGGGAAAGCTCTGACAGCCAGGAGGTTTGCTTAGAAGCAGCAATCCTTTAAAGAAAGCGTAACAGCTCACTGGTCAAGTAGTCCTGCACCGACAATGTAACGGGGCTCAAACTATATACCGAAGCTTTGAATGTATTTATACATGGTAGGCGGGCATTCTGTAGCTGCGAAGCGTTTCCGAAAGGAGCGTTGGAGCGATCAGAAAAGACTCTGTCGGCATAAGTAGCGATAACGTATGTGAGAAACAATACGCGCCGAAAATCTAAGGTTTCCTGCGTCAAGTTAATCTGCGCAGGGTTAGTCGGTCCTAAGGTGAGACCGAAAGGTGTAATCGATGGGAATCCGGTTAATATTCCGGAACCGTTAATATGTGCTGTGGGATACGCAGTAGGGTAGGCAAGACAGCTGATGGATGCTGTTGAACCAAATAGCCTGTTACTTTGGTAAATCCGGGTAACATAAGGGTAAATACAGGGACGAAAGTACGGAGCTTGCTCTGGAATAAGTTGCTGACCCCAACTGCCGAGAAAAGTCTCGTTCAGCTTCAACATATTAATGACCGTACCGCAAACCGACTCAGGTAGATGGGGTGAGAATCCTAAGGCGCTTGTGAGAACTCTCGTTCAGGAACTCGGCAAATTGTACCCGTAACTTCGGGAGAAGGGTAGCCGTGTTCACCAAGAACACGGTCGCAGAGAAATGTTCCAGGCGACTGTTTAGCAAAAACACAGGTCTCCGCAAAGTTGTCAAGACGACGTATGGGGACTGACGCCTGCCCAATGCTGGAAGGTTAAAAGGAGTTGTTAGGTGTATACCGAAGCAGCGAATTGAAGCCCTAGTGAATGGCGGCCGTAACTATGAATTATAGGACGGTGTTGAGGAATCAACGCTTATTGTAGTTACGTAAATAAACTTGGCTATATGCTGGAATATCCGGTTAGTATCCAACGCTACTCGTTTCGGTTTTAGAAGCAGTAACAATGCGTTTGGTGCGGACAATCAGCAGGAAAGACATCTATGGATTCGAGAATTAAGAAGATACCTTCGGACATAGGAAACTATATTGCAGGTTTTACCGACGGTGAGGGAAGTTTTGACATTTCCTTTCGTCCAAGACCTGATTATAAGATCCCGTGGAAGATTTCTTTATGTTTCAACGTTTCCCAAAAAGACAAGGTTATTTTGGCTTTGTTAAAGCGCCATATAAGGTGCGGAACGTTGAGAAGCAGACCTGATGGTGTTTGGTATTATGAAGTGAGTAATATAAACGCTATTCAAGAGAACGTAATTCCTTTTTTTGAAAGGTTTGGGTTCTTGTCTCAAAAGAAAAAGAGGGATTTTTCGAAATTTAAGGCGATCGCTAGATTGGTTAATGACAAAAAGCATTTAACCCGTCTCGGGATCGAAGAAATCTTAAAAATCAGAAAAGATATGAATGACGGCGGTAAACGACGGTATTCAGATCAGGAGATTCTCGGAAGTATAGGTGAATCCTCAGAGACTACATGCCAAGCGTAATTGAAAGATTACGATGATATAGTCCGAACTGCACAGCGATGTGTAGAGTTTGACAGAAATGTTCAAGCCCGCTTTTTAGAAAGTGAGTAACAAATTGAACGGTCCTAAGGTAGCGAAATTCCTTGTCGGGTAAGTTCCGACCTGCACGAATGGCGTAACGATCTGGAAGCTGTCTTAACGAGGGACACAGCGAACTTGTAGTACCGGTGAAGATGCCGGTTACCCGCATCAAGACGGAAAGACCCCGTGCACCTTGACTACAACTTGATAGTGATTTCGGGCAAATAATGCGCAGGATAGGTGGGAGGCTTTGAAGTTAGGTTTTCGGATTTGACTGAGCCAATGGTGAGATACCACCCTTTATTTGTTTGACATCTAACCTAGAACCGTTATCCGGTTCAGGGACATTATCAGGCGGGTAGTTTGACTGGGGCGGTCGCCTCCCAAAAAGTAACGGAGGCGCTCGAAGGTTGGCTCAGGCTGTTTGGAAATCAGCCGCAGAGTGCAAACGCATAAGCCAGCTTAACTGCGAGACATACAGGTCGAGCAGGTACGAAAGTAGGAGTTAGTGATCCGGCGGTAGCATATGGAAGTGCCGTCGCTCAACGGATAAAAGGTACGCCGGGGATAACAGGCTGATCATGCCCAAGAGTTCACATCGACGGCATGGTTTGGCACCTCGATGTCGGCTCATCATATCCTGGGGCTGAAGAAGGTCCCAAGGGTTCGGCTGTTCGCCGATTAAAATGGTACGTGAGCTGGGTTCAGAACGTCGCGAGACAGTTCGGTCCCTATCTGGTGTGGGCGTAGGAAAATTGAAGGAATCTGTCCTTAGTACGAGAGGACCGGGATGGACTGACCTCTAGTGTACGAGTTATCGCGCCAGCGGTATAGCTCGGTAGCTATGTCAGGTATGGATAAACGCTGAATGCATCTAAGCGTGAAGCCGGACCTAAGATTAATTTTCCCAGTGAGACTCGTGGAAGACCACCACGTAATAGGCTGGAGATGTAAGTGCAGCAATGTATTTAGTTGACCAGTACTAATTGTCCCAAGGCTTGACCATAAAATTTGTTTGCGAGCAAATGATTTTTATAGACAAGCATAATTACGCAATACTTGTGGTAAACGTCTAAACTAATTTTCAATTTTTCCGGTGATTTTGTCGGTAGGGTCACACCCGTTACCATCCCGAACACGGAAGTTAAGCCTACTAGAGCCGATGATATTGCATGGGTGACTGTGTGAGAAAGTAGGAAGTCGCCGGATTTACATTTACGAGCCCGTTCACGATAATAAGTGGACGGGCTTTTGTAATTTGAGCCGGCGTTTTGTTTTGAACGAAAAACGAAAAAACTTCGAGTTGTATTTCCGGACAATTTCCTATGGAGTTGCGCTTTGCGGATTGCTGGCGCTTTTTTTTGCCGGCGGAATAGGAAGTGCGATTGCATTTGGCTTTGCGGGCCTGATCGCTGCCGCCTGGTTTTTGGAAGATTCGGATTGGCAGATATCGGAGCGTACAGGCGTTTTCGTTCTCATCATCTTTATCCCGATCATACTCCTCGAGTGGCGTTTTCGTGTTTTTGGAACGCAGCTTGGAGCTTCCTTTACGGCAACAGGCCTTGCCAGGTTAATTCTCTTTCTAAGCGCGATCAAATTATTCCAGCGCAAGACCGACCGCGACTGGGTATTTATTTACATTATTTCCTTTTTCGAGGTGCTGCTCGCTGCGAGCTTGTATATAAGCCCGCTTTTTGTTGCTTCTTTTCTTGCCTATCTGCTTTTCACAATAAGCGCGATAATTACTTTTGAAATTCGTAAAACGTCTCGCGACGTAGCGAAGAAGTCTAGTCTTATCGACGAAACTTCAGAGGAGACCAAGCGATTTGCGCTAAAGGTCATACCATTTTCGCGTCTCTCTTTAATTTCGGGAGCACTGCTCTTGTTTATAACGTTGCTTGCGGTGCCATTGTTTTTCTCTCTTCCTCGAGTTGGTGGCGCGGGACTTGGTAGCAGCATTCCGGGAGGCGGCAGTGCCATCACAGGATTTTCAGATTCGGTAAAACTTGGGGAAATAGGGCGCCTTAAGCAAAGTGATGAAACCGTTATGCGGGTTCGCCTCGAAAATGTGCAAAATCTACCTCCTTCAAACATCTACTGGCGGGGAATTGCTCTCGACAAGTTTGACGGAAAATCGTGGAGCCGTTCTAAAACGAATCGCGTTGAGCGAATTATTCGAGGCAGAAACGGTTTCTTTTCGATCAATTTCACTGGAACGACGAAATCATCTGTCAAACAAACTTTTTACCTCGAACCGACAGGGACTCCTGTGCTTTTCTCACTTTCTAAGCCGGTCACCGTCAGGGGGCATTTTAAGGCCCTGAGAAAAGATGGGGATGGTTCCATAAAGTCTCCTGAGATAGGTTTTGAGCGCACGAGTTACGTAATTCGCTCAGATATTTCGAGGCCGACCGTCGATCAACTCGAGAATGACAGAGGCTTTTATCCGGTTGGTGCCCGACGGCATCTGCAACTCCCGAGAAGACTCGATCGACGCATTGCGAGGCTCGCCCGAAGAGTAATTTGGAGATCGCGGGCAAAAAATAACTTTGAAAAAGCCGGGGCGATTGAGACCTTTCTTCGTACAAGGTTTGGATACACACTTGAAATGAAGGCGGGCGGACACCAACCGCTTTCAGATTTTTTGTTTAATATACGCGAAGGGCATTGTGAGTACTTTGCGACTGCGATGGCGATCATGTTGCGTACACAGGGCGTCGCGACCCGCGTTGTCAACGGATTTCAGCAAGGAGACTACAACGAAACCGCAGGAATGTACGTAGTAAGACAACGTCACGCGCATTCCTGGGTTGAAGTTTATTTCCCCGAGACGAACAGCTGGATAACCTTCGATCCAACACCGGCCGACGGACAATTTAGTGAAGCGTCGAATTCTAGTATTGCGGGGAGTTTGAACAAATACTTTGAGGCATTTGAAGCCTTTTGGATTCAATACTTTGTGAGCTATGATTCGCAGGAACAGCGATCACTATTTCAATCCGCTCAAGATAGATTTGCACAATACGGGAAAACCGGCACGAGTTGGTTTCAGGTTCTGCAGGAGAGGCTATTGGCCTGGTGGGAAGACGTCCGCGGCGACAAGGGACTTAGGGCAAGGTTTATAGCGTTAATTTACGCTGTTGCCTACGTGTTGGCGTTCGGGTGTGGACTGCTGGTGTTATTCTGGTTTTACAGGAAGATTGCGCGGTCAAAAATTTGGAAAGCCATCAGCGCGTGGTTTAAAAACAAGAAAAACCATAGGATTGTTGAGTTTTACGAGCAGCTTTTAAGGATTTTAGACCGGAAAGGCTTTAAGCGGTTGTCTCATCAGACACCACTTGAATTTGCATATTCTGTAAATCTTCCGGAAGCAATCGAAATAACCGAAAAATATAACCGTGTGAGATTTGGCAATAAGAATTTGTCGGCGGAAGAATCGAAGAAAATTGAGAACTTGTTAGATAGTCTGAGAAGGGATAACGAAATTTGAGGTTACGAGCGCACTCGGCCTCGCATTGAAATGAAAAAAGTTGGTTTTGTTAGTTTGGGATGTCCCAAAAACCTCGTTGATTCTGAGGTAATGATGGGGCAGCTTAAAGAGGCGGGCTACGAAATTACAAACGACTCAGATGAGGCGGAAACGGTCGTAGTGAACACCTGTGGGTTTATTGAATCTGCCAAGGAAGAGTCGATAGAAGCGATTCTGGCAGCGACAAAACTCAAGGAAGATGGAAAGGCGAAAAGGGTCGTTGTCGCAGGCTGTTTGGTCGAAAGGTATCGTGACGATTTGACCCGGGAATTGCCTGATGTCGACGCATTTATTGGGACAAACCAGCTTGATAAAATCATTGATGCGACAGAAAAGGACAGGAAAGAGTTCAAAGAAATTGAGCTCACACCAATCGGAAACAAAACTGCCACATATCTTTACGATGAATACACACCAAGACTTCGCGCAACCGATTCTCACATTGCGTTTATAAAAATCGCCGAAGGTTGTGACCGTCCGTGCGCTTTTTGTTCAATCCCCTCGATGCGCGGCTCGTTTCGATCGCGTCGGTTTGGTTCGATCATGAAAGAAGCACAGCATTTAGCCGAACAAGGCGTGAAAGAATTGGTTTTGATCGCCCAGGATTCATCTCGTTATGGGGAGGATCTTGGGGATATTGACGGCCTTGCGATTCTTATAAACGAACTCTGCACTATTGAAAAAATTGAATGGGTACGCGTGATGTACACTTACCCAACCCATATTTCAGACGGTTTCCTGAAAGCGATTGCAGAAAACGAAAAGGCGGTGAAATATCTCGATATGCCTCTCCAGCACGCCTCGCGTAATATGCTTAAGGCGATGCAACGCGGCGGAACAAGAGAGAGTCTCGAAAGATTAATCGAACGAGTGCGCGCCGCCGTACCCGACATTGCAATCCGAACCACCTTTATTGTTGGCTATCCCGGAGAAACGGAAGACGATTTCGATGAACTAATGAAATTCATCAAAAACTGTAAATTCGATAATGTTGGAGTTTTTACATATTCGGACGAAGAGGGAACTCCGGCCTATGATCTTGAAGACAAAGTGCCGGCTGAAGTTGCTGAGGAACGAAGAGCGCGTTTGATGGAAGCACAATCTAAAATCTCCGCCGCTAACAACACCGCTAAGATTGGGCGAGTTTACAAAGTGATGTTTGAGGGGGTCTCTGAGGAGTCTGATCTGCTTTGGCAAGGTCGTCTGGAAGGGCAAGCTCAGGAAATTGACGGCCATGTTTTGATAAACGACGCTCCGGAAGATTTTTTACCGATCTCGGGAAGGCTGGTAAACGTTAAAATTACCGAAGCTCACGAATATGATCTAGTTGGGGAAATTGATTGATACATTAAATTCTTATTCCCGCGTTCGAAAGGACGTCCAGTATCTTAACCTTGTAAGATGCGCCGTCTGGCGCGGTCATTGCCGGCGTACGGGGCGTGGTAAATGCTCGATTGATGAATCCGTTCCACTCAGTTTGTTTCGTTTGGATTTTGCCATGATCTGTTTCACTAGGACTGTCATATTTGTCCTGTAGAGGCTGAGCTTTCCCTCGATATGTTGAAAAGAGATCCCTTACTTCCTGCGCAAGATCTGCAGACGAAGAGAATCCTCCCTGTTTCAGCTGCATAAGGTCGATAAAGAAATCGCGGGCAAGCAGAGCTGTCAGGTCGTAGTGGCCCTGTTCGTGTTTGAGGAGACGATTCTGTTCTGATATCGGCTCCGAACGAACTGATGAAAGAACCCAACTGGTGGCAGAATCAAAGGTAACATTGATCGTTATGTTATCTTGGAGCCTCCAAAGAGTTGTACCCCCCTCGGAGTATGACACCGTTTGAGGGCTGGAAGGGCTAAAGCCTGTAGCTGCCTTTGCTTTCATAGTGCCCGGATTCGAAGGTACCCGACCCCGAAAGTCGCGCCATGTCAATGTGCGAAAAAGTCCTGTTAGTCTTGATGGCATGATAATTCTCCCGGATTTTTGTTTAGACGGCACTGCGAACGAAGTTTTGCGGAGACTAATCGGGGTAAACGTCACTTGAATATTGATTTGGGTCGCTGAGACAAGCGTAGTATTCTCAAGACACTTCCGCCGATGAGGAAATCTAACATATCAAATTTTACGGCGCTCACTATATCTACGTTTGGCGTAGGGTATCTCCCATTGGCCCCGGGAACCTGGGGATCGATCGTTGGCGTATTGATTTATCTTGGTTACGCTGAGTTTTTGCGACACGTCAAGCACTTACTAATTGACCGGGATTGGTCCTTTCAGCAGTACAACTCACTTTTCTGGGTGCTCACGGCAGTTTTACTTATCGCTTTTTGTCTAATTAGCTTTTGGGCTTCACGCAAAACCGAAGAGATTCACGGCAAGAAAGACTCGCAGAAGATCGTGGTAGATGAAATCGTTGGACAGTTTGTTGTGTTTGCGTTCGTGCCATTTGAAATCTCGCGCTGGTTGATTCTGGCGGGGTTTTTGCTGTTCCGTCTGTTTGATATTTGGAAGCCATACCCAACGCGGATGGCCGAAGAACTGCCAAACGGGATCGGTGTAGTTGCTGATGACATTGTCGCCGGTGTTTATGCGGGAGTTTGTTTGAGCGCGATTTACTTTGTCAGCGTGATTTATTAGGCAAGATCGGTGAAACCGACACGGAATTCATATTATCGTCTGCGCAAAATCATCCGAAGATTACGTTCTTATCTTTGGAAAAACCTTTATAAATAGAGAAAATAGAGCGAATGAAAGAATGCGGAAAATGCGGAATCTGCTATACGGACGAGGTTGAAGTCTGCCCACAGGATCAGACAAAAACGCGCCTTAGTTTGCCGGGTGGACAGTTGCTTGCAAGCCGCTATTTTCTCACGCGACGTCTTGGACGCGGTGCGATGGGGCAGGTCTATCTCGCAAAGGACCAAAACCTTGGCACACGCGAAGTCGCAGTAAAGACCGTAAGACAAGACATTCTCAATAGCGATGACCTTGCAGAAGGCGAGGCGATAGCGCGTTTCGAACGTGAGGCGATGTCCGCCGCCTCGATCAGACATCCACACATTGTTGATGTAACCGATTTTGGTGAAACCGAAGACGGCGTGTTTTATCTTGTGATGGAGTATGTCGAGGGTGAGAGTTTGCACAGACTCTTGCGCCGCGAGGGAACCTTGCCGATTAGGCGCGCAATTAGGATCCTTAAGCAGATCGCAGATGGCGTTGACGCAGCTCACGATGAAGGTATTCTCCACCGCGATCTTAAGCCCGCAAACATCTTCATCATGCAAAAGGGCAAGAATAAAGACGGCTTTATTAAGGTCGGCGATTTTGGTTTGGCGAAAATTGTAAATCAAACCGTAACGGATACGAGTTCGGATGCGACTCCCTCATCGCGCGGAATAATCGGCACGCCGGAGTTTATGGCTCCGGAGCAAATGCAGCCCGAGTTGGGGGTTGACGTGCGCGCTGATGTTTATTCGTTGGGAACAATAGCTTATCTGATGCTTGGTGGGCGTACTCCTTTTACGGGCGATTTGATGGAACTCGTTATGCAGAAGGTGATTCAAGACGCACCTCCACTTTCTGAGTTGCGTTCTGACATCCCAAAAGACGTTGAAGCTGTAATAATGAGCGCTCTCGAACGCGAACCGGATAAGCGGGTTTCGACGGTCGCCGAATGGATAAGCGATTTAGAGGAAGCCGCAGAGGATGTTGGTGATAAAGCGACTTCGGGCACTGCGAAATTGACAGTTCTTGCTCCAGTTGGCGCAGAGGTTTACGTCGACGATGAACGAAAGGGAAGTATCGGGAGATCAGGGAGGCTGGTTTTAACAACTGTTCCAGCCGGCCAACACGTCCTGCGAGTTTCGAGAAAAGGCGAGCGTGACGATGAGCGAGTAATCGAAATCCGGGAGGGCGGGGATGAGCAAGTGATTCAAGCTCAGCTCAAACCCGAGCGAGGAACGCAGAGTCAGCCTTCGCCTTCGCAGGGTGCCGGAAGCAGCGGAATGGCGAGTTCTTTGATGCCGGGCATCGTGGCCTGCAACAAATGCGGTTCACGTTTTGCTGAAGGGGTTCAATTTTGCGGGCGTTGTGGAAATCGGTCTTTTTCGTTAGTTAGCCATGGAGCGCAAAGAGTCGGAACGGTTTGCCCCCGATGCTCGGCCGCTTTGGCTCAAAACTCCAAATTTTGCGGTCGATGTGGACTCAATACGAGTAAAACTGCTGCCGCAGCATTAGGTAGGGAGGATCCGCCAAACACCAATTCGACTATTTCAAAGGCAAACTCACTCGGCAATTTTTGCAATGCGTGTGGTTCGTCATTCCCACATGGTGTGAAATTTTGCGGTCGCTGTGGAAAACCGCTTGCCTAGCGACGGACAACTTTATTTTGAATCTCACGTAATATCAACTAGAATTTAAGCAGACTCAGTAGTTTAAGGCATTTCGTTTCGCCGATGCGATCGGAATTGGTGTATTAACCTTAACAAACAAAAGATGAAAGTTTGTCCCCAGTGTAACAAGCAGTATGAAGATGAATCGCTCAATTTTTGTCTAGATGACGGTTCCGTTTTGAACCGAAGCGAAGATGTTTCCTCTACGGCAGCGCCAACAGTGTTTATGGACAAGCCGCCGTCAACCGCGCTGAATACCCCTGCCGAAACTCAACAGCAGCGGGACACAGTTGAAACTCCTGCCCGTTATGAACCGCATACGAAGTCCGGTTCAAAATCATGGCTTTGGGTTTTGGGAATCCTGGGCGCGATTATTTTAATGTGTGGCGGAGGTTTGGTTGGATTGGGATTAATCGGCGCCTTCGTCGAGGAAGACGAGCCTGAGATAGTGGCGAAACCTGATAGGCCGATGAAACCGTCCGCAAAGGACGACCGTAGATTAAGACGAACGTTGAACCTCGCCCGATGGTATGTTTCGGAAAACGACTATATTCGAGCTGAAAGTGAGGGTAAGGAACTCATACTCAGGTCAAAGCCGAGGTATTTCTATGTGATTTTGAGTAAAGATTTGAGAACCTATGATGCTTCAGTAAAGCTGACGGTTAGGAACAAAGAGGGGTTGAGATCCAATCTGGGTTATGGGCTTGTAGTACACAGTAACCCGTTAGAGGTATTGGATAAGGATTATGCATTTTTAATTCGGACCGAAAAACAGGAGTTTCGGATCGCTCGGCATAGCGGTAAGAAGGAAAGTAACGTGGTCGGTTGGACAAGTTTTCCTTCGATTAAAAAAGGAAAGCAGCCCAATGTGCTTGAGGTTAGGGCGAATGGCAAAGATATGAATTTTTATATAAATGGCGTGTTTGTTCGAACCGAAAAAGATTTTTCGAATTATAAGAGTGGAGTCGCGGGAGTTTATACGAGTGGTGATGAGCCGATTGGTTTTTCGGAGATGGAATATAGAAAGTGATCGTTAACCAAACAATATGAAAACTTGTCCAAAGTGTAATCAAAGCTATGACGATCCAAATCTAAATTTCTGTTTGTCGGATGGCGAAGTGCTTCTTGAAACTGAGACGCAGGATGCTCCGCCAACCATTGTGATGGACGCTCCGCGGGTTACGAATGATGGAAATTGGGGCGGTGGATTCAACCCCGAAGGCGCAACTCAGAATATGCCGTACGCCGGAGGGCAACCCAATCAGGAGGTTTATCGACCTCCGACCGCAAGTCCACAATCCGCAATGCAGATCGGCGGCAAAGATCAGACTCTTCCAACCGTCTCGATAATTACGGGAGGGCTTAGCGTTGTTCTTTCCCTATGTTGTTATTTGGGAGCACTTCTGGGGCCGATTGCATTGATCACAGGTTTCATTGGGATGAAAAACGTCAATAACAACCCTGATGCGTATGACGGAAAAAATCTTGCGGTTATCGGAATGATTGCAGGCGGGGTCGGTTTAGCTGTTTCATTATTATTGTTGGTGCTTGGGATAATCGCACAATTGTTTTAGCTAAGTATAAATGCAGGTAATACTCCGCGTGATAGCGGGACCGCATACCGGTCGGGTTTTCACGTTTGATCAACACGACACTTTTCTTATTGGCAGAAGTGAAACCGCAAACTTCTGTCTTCCCGAAGACCGTTTTTTTTCGCGAAATCATTGTCTGCTCGAAATAGCTCCTCCGCAAATTTTCCTGCGCGATCTTGGCTCCACCAATGGAACCTATGTCAACGGTATTAGGGTAGAAGCAGTACACCTTAGATCAGGAGACCGAATTCAGGGTGGGGAAACCGTTTTGGAAGCTGAGGTTCAGGCTGAGACCCAGGGTAGCTCTTCAACGGATCCGACGTTTCAATCCACAATTCCATCGGTGATTACCGTTGAGTGTCTGAATTGCGGTACGCTTGCGGAAGCAGCTGCATCGAGCCCCAAGTCGAAGCTTTCCTATCTTTGCGAAAAATGTCGGGAAGCTTTAAAGCAAAACCCGCAGCCAATTCCCAATTATCAAATGATTCGGATTCTCGGGCAGGGCGGAATGGGAAGCGTAATGCTTGCACGCTCTATCGAAGATGGACGGGCGGTAGCCGTAAAGACTCTGCTCCCGGAGGTAGCGGTAAGCGAACAATCGCTCAAGAGGTTTATGAGGGAGATTGAGGTTTCAGCGAGTCTCAAACATCCGCATATTGTTAGCTATATCGAACATGGAACGCACAATGGCATCGTTTATCTTGTTTCGGAATATGTTGGCGGGCAAGACGCATCGAAACTTGCGAAAGAGCGCGGCGGAAAGCTTAACTATCAGGAAGTCGTAAAAATTATCGAGCAAACTCTTGCGGCTTTGGAATTTGCTCACAAACTCGGTTTTATTCATCGAGACATAAAAGAACAAAACATACTCGTAGATGGAAAATTTCCGAATTATGTTTCAAAACTCACGGATTTTGGACTCGCAAAAAGCTACAAACAGACCGGTATGAGCGGGGTTACGATGGTTGGAGATGTTGCCGGAACAATCGCCTATATGCCGCCCGAGCAAGTTCGTGATTTCAAAGAAGTAAGACCTCCGTCAGATATTTACGCGACCGGAATGACGGCGTATTCGCTTTTAACCGGGTCCCATGCTCTCAACATCTCTCCGAAAGCCGGAATCTCGGAAACGGTAAAGGCGATATTTGAAAAGCCCTTGATCCCCATTTCTGCGAGAACTAATGATGTCCCACCCGAAGTAACGGCTGTGATTGAAAAATCGCTTTCAAAAGAGGTCGAAACCCGTTGGCGAACGGCAGGCGAAATGAGGGAAGCGCTCCTGCGGGCGGTGGCCTCTTAGCTTATTTGTTTTCCCATTCGAAGGCTTCGTGATTTACTGCTGCGATTAATCCCATCCAAACCCACAAATGTCTCGCGTCTTCGTATGAGCCAGCAAGCCCCTGGTAGAAAAAGGCGCTAATAAATCCAATACTGAGAGCAGCTTTTATAACGGAAGCACGATTTGAAAACCTCAAAGGAAGTGATTTCCGGAGAAAGTATGCTCCTAACAGAATCAAGGTCAGTAGGCCGATAACGCCCGCCGTCGCCAGTATGTTGAGCCAAATTTGATGGGCGTCGGTTAATCTTTGAAGTCGTCCCGAGGGGTCTTTGAAGAAAACTTCGGCGGCTTCAGTGCCGATTCCTTTTCCGGTAATGGGGTATTGCCCAGAGGTTTTAAGGGAAGAAATCCACGCTAAAGGGCGGGGTGGCGGATCAAGCCTGATATTGACCACCGGAACCCGAACATAAAAAGGTGAGGTTTCACTCTTAATAGGGCTTAGAATCGTTGCGGCAAAAAACGCAGTGGCTATGAGGATACTTGCAAATAGCTGTGTTTTTGCCCATCTTGGACTATCTCGTTTTAAGGAAAGCCACGACCATATTCCAACGCACAAGAAAATTCCGCCGATTCCCGGGGAAAACGAAAAAAGTGCTGTAGTTGAAAGCAGAAATACAACGCCAACGAAAATCCAACGATTTATCCAGCCCAATTTTAAGGAGGCTAGCGCCGCCATCAAACCCAACGAAAGATAATTGCAGAGCATCGCCGGATGGAAGAAGGTACTCTGGATTCTTGGGTAATTTCCGGGCGGAAGCGTTCCATAGTGGTGTAGGGTGTACCGAAGCAGTATTGAGTCTCGATCTATATAAAAAAGTACAACCGTGGCAACTCCCAGCGCTCCAACTACGCCCAACGCCGCAATCCAAACCCAAAACATATGTTTTAAATGTCTTTCGGTTTGCACCAGATTCGACGTTAGAAACGCCAACCCCGCCAGGTAGCAAACACCAAGGAATTTGATCCAACTGATTTCCGGGGACGTTGAAAATACGGCAGATATTGCCATCGCGAAGACGTAGGCCAGAATGACTAAATGAGCGACGCTGAATCGAAGTCGAAGTTTTCTAAAAACCAGAAAAATCAGCCACACAAAAATTGTAGTAAGAAACAAAAATTCGGCCAGAGGGATGCGATTATTAAGCAAGAAAATGTACGGCTGCATAAAGCCGAGCGAAAATACCAACAAAAGAAACAACGCCCAAACAATCTTCTCCGGTGTTGAGAAGACTACGTTTTTGGTTTTCGAATCATCTCCCATTGTTTCAATTCCAGGTTTTAACTAAAACGTTTTTGTGATTTTCGAAAGCGAACGAGGTGCGTCAGGATTTAATCCCTTTGCCTCAGAAAGTAAGGCCACGAAGAGCTGTCCCGGGATGATGAAAGGAATCGGCGACAGGAATTCGTCAATTTCAGGCGCCATTTGTACGCTTCTCTTACTCAGCCGCGAAATCTGCGAATCATTTGTGATCGAAAAGCTATCTGCGCCCAGCTCTTTCAAACGTTTTAATAGGCGAATATTGCTCTTTTTTGTCACACCCTTTGGCGCAAACATAATCACCGGAAACCGTCTTTCGACCATTGCCAATGGTCCGTGAAAAAAATCGGCCGACGAAAATCTATCCGCAACAACGTAACACGTTTCCATCAATTTCAATGCCAATTCAAACGCATTTCCATAGTTGAGTCCGCGCCCGACCACGACACAATCCTCCATAAAAGCATATCTTTCCGCGATTTCTTTTACCTCCGGAGCAAGTTTTAGAGTTTGATCGGCAAAGAACGGAATTTTTCTGAGGTCAATTTGTCTAGAAGTTTTTGCCAGCGCATTAGCCAGTAAATAAAAGTGAAGCATTTGCCCCGTATAGGTCTTCGTTGCGGCCACTGATTTTTCTCTACCTGCATGAATCAGAAGCGTCTCGTCAGTCGTTTCCGTGATTTTTGATTTGCCGTTGTTGGTAATTCCAAGAGTAAAAGCGCCCGACCTTTTCGCTTCCAAAAGCACCTCATTTATGTCCGAACCTTCGCCCGATTGAGACACTCCGACAAACAAAGCCTTCTCAAGACGCATCTTCGATTTATAAAGTGTGTAAACCGAAGGAGCAGCGAGCGAAACCGGAATACCGCATCGTGTTTCGAGGAGATAACGTCCAAAAAGCGCTGCATTATCCGAACTTCCGCGTGCGACCAGTACAATTAGATTGACTTCCCGATCTTGCAGAAAGCGCCCAATTTTGTTGAGCTTCTTTTCCTCTGCCTTCAGCGTTCTCTCAAGCACTGCCGGCTGCTGCCGGATTTCCTTTAGCATTTGCGACATAATATCTACCGCTCGTCATCGGGCGTTTCTTTATCGTCTTTTTCGGCGATATCAAGTTCTTCCAGAGTTGAATTTATTACTCCTCCAACGATTATCACAAGAGCCGTAAGATATAGCCAGAGCATCAAAATTATCACAGCTCCGATCGAGCCGTATGTCCGGTCGTATGAATTAAAATACTGCAGATAGGTCTTTAGCGTGTTTGATAAAATGAGCCAAAGCACGATCCCGACTGTTGCGCCTGGCGTAATCCAAAACCACTTAAACGGCTTTCTGTTTGGCAAAACATTGTAAAGAAGTTCGAAAATTACGAGCAAAACTCCGAGCGTGATAATCCATTGCAAAATAACGAGATAAAGTGGGGAGGGAATTGGTATTCCGGCTGTGGAAAGAAGAAATGAAACGAATTTCCACCCATAGAAAACTCCGATCAGGGCGAGCGCTATCAATAGCGTCATTACGAAGGTAAAAACGATTGAGAGCAATTTGGTTTGCCACCAGGTCCGTGTTTCCCTAAATTTGAAAACGGCGTTCAACGCATTTCGCAGGCAGTCAATTCCAGCGGAGGCGGACCAAAGCGCGATTCCCAGGCCGACGGTCAGTTTAGTGCCGGAGCTGTTTTGGGTTGTCTCGTTGACCACATCCCGTACGAGTTCGAACGCAGATAACGGCATGATCTGCTTGAGATAGAAGAATAGTTCGAGTTTGAAGCTGCCGACCGAATCGAGAAAGATTCCAAACAGGCTTACCAAAAACAGCAGAAGTGGGAAGATCGCAAACGAAAAATAAAATGCCACCTGGGCGGCGCGGCTGAAGATATCATCTTCAAACGACTTTTCGTAAAGCCGTATGAAAAAGGTCTTGATCGAGGAGCTTTTCACACAGATATTTTGCCACATACGGCGAATCAGGCTAAACGCTGAAGAGTATTCCTTGTTTAGCCCCGTTCGTAAGAGCGCATAATGCAAGGAGCCCTCACTGACGCTCAGGCTACGGACACGGTGCACGAGAATACGGGGAGCCCTCCCTAACGGTCAGGCTGCGGACAGAGAAAATGAACGCTCAAGGGCTTTCCTGTCAGGTTGTGTATCTGCCCCAACTCTCTTACATTAGTTTTATGTTTTTGAGAATATGCCAAATCGCCATTCCGTTTATATGGTTTGGAGCGGTGGGCGCGATCTCTTTTATGGAAGCGCCCCTAAAGTTTACGGCGCCGAATATTGACCTTCCGCTGGGGCTTGGGATCGGGTACATCGTTTTTCATGCGCTGAACAAGGTTGAAATAGTGCTCTGTGTTTTGGCAGCAGCGATCTTTTTGTCACCAAGACTCAGACCGAGACTTCCGCTTACTCTTTTTGCCATTATCGCGGTGATTCTTATTTTGCAGACGGTTTGGCTTTTTCCGTTGCTCGATGAGCGGACCATGAAGGTCATCAGCGGCGAGGCACGGCCCTATTCAAATTTGCATGTCGTTTACATAGTCTTTGACTCGATAAAAGTCATTTTACTTTTGGCACTCGGCGTCACGCTAACCAAACACGCGTTGAAACAAACTCCCGAATCGTCAGACTCAGTCGGTTGAGCGGCTTTCATAACGGAAGTCTCGGATAGCAGCCGCGAGACTTTCCACAAGGCGCTGCTTTTGTTCCGCGAGTTTCTGCCGTTGAAGTGTGATCTGCTCGATCCGGGTTTCCTGTTTGTCAGCCTTTGAAACGTATCTGGCGATCAACTGCTTTGCCTCCGCTGTTTTCGAGAGAGCCTCTATATTTTGCCTAAGCCGCTTTTGATCTCGAGATATTGCGTTTTCCTCAGACGTAAATGTCTGGAGCTGTGAATCGATCTTACCTATCTCACTTCTCAGATCGATCAACTTTTCAAGCCTTTTCCGTGTCTCTTCGTCGATGTAACGCCGTCTGACAAAAAGAGCTAGAGTTGTCCGCGATAGAGACGATAAATGATAGGTTTCCATCAGTGGCTGATTCTCCGCAACTTCCAGATCCTTTGTTTCAAAGGCGTCAAGTTCTACGCGAAAGCGATGATAACTCTGTGTACTGTAATCGGGTTTTGGTGTTTCAGCCGAGAGCTTCCAGCCATTTTTTATCGGATACTCGATATAAACGACCTTTTTCCGATCCGTTTGATTGGTAATCGAATAGGATTTCCGATTCGAACGGAAGAAGTGCACCTGAAAAACACCGCGAACGACCTTGATCAGCTTCGCCGGATCACGATCCTGCTTTGTCCGAACCCTCACGTTGGTTCCGAGATCAAGTGCAAATGATATAAGCCTTTGCTCCTTTGGTTTGAGCCGTTTCATAAGTGCCTCGCCAGCATACGCGTCGCGATCGATCACTGTAAGGCTTCCGCTTTCAAAGGTGAGCGGCGTTGAGTTTACAAGAAGCATTCCGCCTAAGGGGCGGGATTTCCTGACCGCTTCGTTGTAAATCGAAACGCGTTCACCTTCCATTCTTGTTTGGACTATCGGGATCAGTGCCGAACGGTTTCGGTTTACGGTTACCGGCTGAGTGATCTTGTATTCAAAAAGATCACCGATCTCATCTCCGGTGGCTGCGGTTTCGATACCCGATTCGGTACCGACGATGGCGTCACTTACCTTTATGCCGTCAGGCGTAAAATTCGTACTCCCGCCTCTCATGGCAAGCACCGAACTCATTTTACGCTTATTTTTCGGGAGTTCGATGATTTGAGAGGCCATAAAATTATTTCCAAGAGACGCGGCCTCAACATTTACCGTGGCGGTTACACCTCCTACATGGAGCGGATAACTCAGATTCGTGCCCGGTTTAACGTTGCTCACATTTGTTACGTTGAATCCCGAGGCGTTGATCCTGACGGAGTAGTTTCCACGGGGAAGATTTGCGACTGTGAAAAAACCGTTCGAACCAGTGGTTACATTGTAGCGCTTTCCATTTGAATTGTTGGTTATAACTACGTTCGCTCCAGGGATGACGGCCTCTGTCTGATCAACAACCACACCGGAGATCGAGGTGCTCATTGTCTGAGTCCTTACTCCTGTCTCATGGGTTTGCGGCGAGATCTGAACACCGCCCGGCAGCGGAACAACAGGTCGATAACGGTAGTACGGCCGCTGCAGCTTCTGTATAAACGAGATCGGTGAGCCCGAAACCAAAGACAATTTCACATTCTTCCAATCCTCTTTGCTGACATTATCAATGATCGCCCATCCCTGAAAAAAGGGTTTTCCTTCTTCGTCGAGAACGACGCGATAGGTAGTTTTCCAGATCGGCGCCGCGATTGTATAGCTGACGACGAGTTCGCGCTGACCGGTTCCAACACTCGAAACCGTTATCGTTTTCGCGTCACGTCGGCGGGTCGAGGCCGACGCCCTTGCAAATTCCTTGACATCGCGTTTTGTCTCTTTATCAAGCAGTTTTACGCTTTTTACCTTCGATAAATTAAAGCTGGATATCTCTCCCGCCTCTGAGGCGATAACCAGGAAATGCTGGGAAACGGACGACTTTTCAGTTTTTATCGAACGCTTTTCAACTGTAAGAACTGCACCTGTTGCTGCCCCGCTTGCGGTCGTAACCACCACCTTTGCGCCTTGCAGCTGGGACAAAACTCCCGCAATCCCTCCGGCCTGCGTGCTACCGCTGGTTACAGCGCTGACAGAGAAGGGGATCTCCTTCATACGCGCCGAAGGGGGTGCGGATGAAGGATACGAAACGGCTCCGATTTTTCCTTTTCCAAGATCAAGGACGATCATCGATTTGAGAATATCGTCCACCTGGGATTGCTTGAAAGCAAGATCTATTTCGGCGTTGCCGGAAACTATGCCGCGTCTTTCGATGTACGCTACGCCGTTAGAATACAGGATGACGCGTCTGATCGGAAGCGTTTGCCCCTTGGCTGGATGCGCACTTTTCGAACCATACTTCCTCGCCTGGGCCGCAACACCAACCGAAAATAGACACACTAATACCATTAAGAAAACAGTTCTTTTTCTCATAATTCGCAATCCTCGTTTTTATAGTTTTTACAAGAATTTGTAGAAACGTTCTGCCTGAAAAGATGAGGTGAACCTTAGGATTGGTTGCTTGACGTAGAACAGTTTATGAGAGCGTCCGTTGCTAGGCGGCTTCCAACTTCGCGAATTTTTCGATTAGTTTTTTCTGACCAAACCCAGGGAAACTCACGGTCAGTTTAGTCGCATCGCCCGATCCTTCGCGTCTCAAAACCAAACCTTTACCGTATTTTGCGTGCCGTACGTGTGTGCCGGGAATGAATTTTCCTTTTGGCGTTTTAACGTCTTTCCGGTCTTTCGAGGCAAATTCCTTTAGCTTGTCTATACCGGACTTTTGGCGGTTTTGTTTTTTATCAGAACTTACCCCCGACCCGTCACCACCTTGGCCGGCTTTTTTCTTTTTAAAGAATTCGGCGATCGCGTCTGCATTGTCATAGGTTTTCCCGGCATAGGTCGAACGAGTCTTTTTGGTTTCACTGCCGGATACTTCAGAAGCGTTGCTTTCAGAATCATCTGCGCTTTTGGCGAACGAAAGCCACGAATTTCCGCGCGAAAGATCTTCAAGCATTTCGAACGGAAGCTCATTGAGAAATTGCGACGGCTCGGCTGCCATTTCCTCGCCGTAAACGCGTCGACGTGTTGAATGAGTTACGTAAAGAGTCTTTTCCGCTCGCGTGATAGCAACGTAGGCCAGGCGGCGCTCTTCTTCGAGCTCTTTAGGATCATTGATGCTGCGTGCGTGTGGGAAAACACCATCTTCAAGTCCGACCAGAAAAACCACCGGAAATTCGAGTCCTTTCGCCGCATGTACCGTCATTAAGGTCACTGGCGATTCGCGATCGTACTTGTCGGTATCGGACGAAAGAGCGGCATGGTCGATAAAATCTCGCAATCCTTCGTTCTCTTGTTTATCATAATCGACCGCAGCGTTTACCAATTCTTCAAGGTTTCCAAGTCGGGCCTGAGCTTCCTCGGAATTTTCCGACTGAAGCATCAGCTGATAACCGGTTTTTTCAATTGTGGCGATTACAACGTCGGATACGGGTTTTTCCGTTTGCACAGCTTCCAAAACCTTTTTCTGAAGTCCTTCAACGATACCCTTAAAAAGCTTAAAGGATTTTACCGCACGCACCGTTAAGCCCGAATTTCCATCGTATTTTTCATCCGCGATGATTGCGAGCGCTTCCCAAAGCGAAACACCCAGGTCTCGGGCCGAGTTTGTTAGTTTCTCGAGCGAAGATTTACCCAAACCGCGAGCCGGCGTATTTACAACGCGCATAAAAGCGATATCGTCTGATGGATTTAGAGCCAGCTTGAGGTAAGCCACGATGTCTCTCACTTCAGCGCGTTCATAGAAAGAAAAACCGCCGACGATATTATAGGGGATTCGCAAACGCCTCAGAGCTTCTTCAAAAATACGCGATTGCGCATTTGTTCTATACAAAACGCCGATTTTTACTTTGCGGTTTAGCCTTTGTTGATCGTAAATTTTCGAAGCTACAAATCGTCCTTCATTGTCAGAATCAAACGCCTGGTAGTAGTAAATTCTTTCGCCGCCTTCATTTTTTGTCCAAAGTTTCTTTTCCTTTCGCCCGATGTTGTTGCTGATGACAGCGTCTGCAGCGTCTAAAATGGTTTGCGTTGAACGATAGTTTTGTTCAAGCATAACGGTCTTTGCGTTTTGGAAATGGTCTTCAAAATCGAGAATGTTTCGTATATCGGCCTGCCGGAAGCCATAGATACTTTGTGCATCGTCTCCAACGACGCATATATTTTGCTGCGCCTCGGTTAAGTATTTCACCAATGCGAATTGAAGCGGATTCGTATCCTGATATTCATCGATCAGGATGTACTTAAAGCGTTCATTGTATTTGGAACGAACATCCGGCGATTTTCGCAAAAGCCGAACCGTTTTAATCAACAAGTCGTCAAAATCAAGTGCGTTGGCTTTATTGAGCCATTCGCCATACATCTTATAGACGCGCGCAAAAGCAGCTCGTTTTTCATCGGTGTATTCGACTTTTGCGGCGTACATTTCGTATTCTTCACCACGGTTTTTCGAGCCGCTGATCGAGAAAAGTATCTGTCGCGGCGGAAGGTTTTTGGGGTCGAGCCCGAGATCCTTTGTACATGCCTTGATCACCTTTACAGAGTCGTCCGTATCGTAAATCGTAAACGAACGATTGTAGCCTTCTTCAAGATGCTCTATGTCTTGTCTGAGAATTCTTACGCAGAGGCTGTGAAAGGTAGAAATCAGCGGCGCAGAGGGAAGTTTTTGCCCTTTTAAGAGTTCGTTTACTCGTTCGCGCATTTCGCCGGCCGCTTTGTTTGTAAAGGTAACGGCGAGAATATTGTGCGGCGGAATTCCTTTTTCGGCAATCAAATATGCAACACGAACCGTGATCACGCGGGTTTTTCCGGAACCGGCACCGGCTAGGACGAGAAGAGGCCCCTCGGTTTGTTTAACGGCTTCGAGCTGTTTGGGATTGAGTGAAGATAAAATTTCCATCAAAATTCGATTTTTCTAAGATGGCTCAAGTCTAGCAAAATCGGTTTGAAATAAGAAAAAGGGAAGTGATAAAACGGGTGGAATGTGAAAAACGTAGGGGCAGGTCTTGTGCCTACCCAATGAGCGCAGCGAAAATGTTTTGTGATTTTCGTGCGGAAGGTCTCAGACCCTCCGAGAAGTTCATATTTCCTTAACCAATTCCAGACAACCGGGTTTACTTTATTAATTTCTGAATCGCTTTGAAATGCTCGTGCTTTGAGTCCCCCATCAACTCAAACAACGCCATCTCAACAGACGAGGGAATAGCGCCCGACATTTTCATTTTTTCTAAACCGGTGGTCTTGTTGAGGTCGGTTCTTGAGCCAACGCAATCCTGGAGCAAATGCACTTGAAAATCCTGGCTGAGTAGATCGTGAGCGGTTTGGCTAACGCATATGTGAGTTTCGAGGCCGCAAAGCAAAACCTGGTTTACATCCAAATTCTTTAGTTTTCCAAGAAATTCGTCAGCGCCGCATGAGCTAAACGCAGTTTTCTCAACAATCTCTGCGCTATCCGGAAGGACTTTTAACACTTCGGGAGCGGTACGACCCAACCCTTTCGGATACTGCTCGGTCACAATTACCGGAAGCTCTAGAATTTCAAAACCGCGCGCGGCGTTTGAAATACTTTGGGCAATCCTATCGAAATCCGGAATCATTTTTCGAAACGCTTCCTGAAAATCTACGATTACTAAAGCTGTATATTTATTGCTTAAAATATTCCGGTGCGACATTTTTCAATTCTTACTTTTCTCATGCTTTTGTTTGGCTTTTTCCGCATTCTTCTCTTTTTCCGCCTTTTCCTTGTAAAAAGTTTTGAAAAAGAAATAAAACGCAGCAATCGAAATGACGAGGCTTAAAACCATCATCGCGATAATAAAATAGACTTCCGAACGCGCTAAATTAGACATATTTAAATCATTTTTCGCTCGGCAAGCGAACGATTTCGTTATCAATCTGGGATTTATCAAGGTCTTCGCCCATCGCCCATTTCAATAAGGGCGGCGTAATCAGTGTAGTTATCATTACTGCGATGACAATTGCGCTGAATGTGTCCGGGTTTACGACCGGCTGTTCCGTTCCGTCTTTCCCGATAATCGTAAGTCCGGCTCCGACGCTCGCAAAAAACAAAACTACCTCACCCCTCGGAACCATACCAAATCCGATTGCCTTTTTATTTATTCTCGGACCATATGCGCCAAAGCCGCAAAGCTGTTTACCGAGCACAGCTGCTAAAGTAAGCGCACCAGCAAAACCCAGCAGACTTGGTTTGCTAAAGGCGCTAAGATCTACCTGCAGGCCAACGAAAACAAAAAAGATCGGTGCGAGCAAGGCCGTAATTGGCGAGAGGAAGTCCTCGAGATGGTGCTTTTTATGGTCCATGAAGTGTTCGAAGTGGGCCTCGTCCAGAATCATTCCCGCGGCAAAAGCACCGATAATCGCGGCAAGGCCAACCATCGAAGCAAAATAAGCGGTTAAAAAACAGATCGCAAGCGAAAGACCAATCACCATCGTCTTGCTTTCAAAACCTCTGACAGTTTTGAAAAACTTTGGCATCAGAAACTGCCCGAGCAAAACTGCGACTACAAGAAAACCGATCGCTTTGAGCGCAATAACTCCGTAAATCGCCCATTCGAGCTCAGTTCCATTTCCAGCTGCTTCGATAGCGCTATCTACGATACCTAAAAGGAGTAGCGCTAAAACATCGTCAATCACGGCAGCACCTAAAACAATACGCGCTTCGCGCGTGTTTATGTGTCCTAAATCGCGCAGCACTCTCGCCGTAATCCCGATGCTTGTAGCAGTTAGCATCGCGCCGATGAAGATATGAGATAGCGTGGCACCACCCGGAAGAAACCAATAAGCGACAAGCCAACCAAGGAAAAATGGCGCGACCACTCCGATCAACGCTACAAGAAATGACGAGCCGCCGACCTGTATCATCTCCTTAAGATTTGTTTCGAGCCCCACTTCGAATAGGAGTATGATCACGCCGAGCTGCGCCAGCGCTTCGATTACAACATCGGTTTTGAATGACTCGGCATACGGGAATCCAAGCAGTATCAGATTTCCGAGAATGATTCCGGCAATCAGTTCGCCCAAAACCGCCGGTTGATTAAATTTCTCAAATATTTCACTAAAAAGACTTGCAAAAAGTAGGATAATCGCCACTCCGACCAGAACGGTTGGGTCTAAACCATGACCGCTTTCACCTCCCGATCCGAGTATCGTCTGCGGGAAGAGATTAACTGCGATGAAGGTCAGCAATATAAAATGTATCTTCTTCTTCATAAATGTAGGCTTCCGAAGATGATCAACTATCTGCCGGTAAAATTCAACATTCGTATTCTGATTTCGTGACAAGCGATCATATGTAGAATTGGTTAGTGCTAAAATTGATTTCATAAGAGAATAGATTTATCTTTTAGACACGATTTAAAGCAAAAGGAGACCGTAAAAATAGATGTCCGAAGCAAATCAAACTACGATTGAATCGATCTTGCACGAAGATCGGATTTTTAAGCCCTCACCGGAATTTTCTGCGAACGCGGAAATAAAAAGTTTCGAAGAGTATGAAAATATTTATGACGAGGCGGAAAAGAATCCAGTAGCCTTTTGGGAATCCGTTGCAGAAAATCTTCACTGGTATAAGAAGTGGAAAACCGCACTTGAATGGGAAGAGCCTCACGCAAAATGGTTTGTCGGCGGTAAAACGAATGTTTCGTACAATTGTTTGGACCGACATCTAGAGTCCTGGCGTAGAAATAAAGCTGCGATCATATGGGAAGGCGAACCAGGAGACACACGGACAATCACATACGGACAACTTCATCAGGAAGTCTGCAAATTCTCTAACTGCTTAAAGAAGCTTGGAATCGAAAAAGGCGATCGAGTCGCGATTTATATGCCGATGGTGCCCGAAGCGGCGGTGGCAATGCTGGCATGCGCAAGAGTCGGTGCGGTTCATTCCGTGATTTTTGGCGGATTTTCGGCTGATTCGATAAAAGATCGCGTCAACGACAGCGAATGCAAAGCGGTAATCACAGCGGATGGAGGCTATCGTCGCGGAAAAGTTTTGACGCTGAAAGACACGGTCGATAAAGGCATCGAAAATTGTCCGAGCGTTGAAACGGTTGTTGTTCTCGAACGCACAAAAAATGAAGTCCAAATGAAGAAGGGACGTGATCATTGGTATCACGAATTAATGGCAGATGCCTCGGACGACTGCCCGGCGGAAGAACTCGATTCCGAACACCCGCTTTTTATCCTTTACACTTCTGGCACGACCGGCAAACCAAAAGGAATTCTGCACACGACCGGCGGCTATTTGACCGGAGCTTTTATTACGAGCAAATGGGTTTTTGATCTAAAAGATGAGGATGTTTATTGGTGCACAGCTGATGTTGGCTGGATTACAGGGCATTCCTATATCGTCTATGGCCCTATGGCTAACGGGGCAACCGTGATGATGTATGAAGGCGCCCCAAATTACCCTGACTTTGATAGATTTTGGGACATAATTGAGCGACACAAGGTCAACATTCTATATACCGCACCAACTGCAATTCGAGCGTTCGTAAAATGGGGTGATGAGCATCCAAATAAACATGATTTGTCGAGTTTAAGGCTTCTTGGAACAGTTGGCGAGCCAATAAATCCAGAGGCCTGGATGTGGTATCACACGGTTATTGGTGGCGAAAAATGTCCGATTGTCGATACCTGGTGGCAGACCGAAACCGGTTCGATCATGATCACGCCCATGCCTGGTGCAACACCGACCGTTCCTGGAACTGCGACGAGACCATTCCCGGGGATTTTGGTTGATATTCAAGACAAGGAAGGAAACTCGCAAGGAACTAATGACGGCGGTTTTCTTGTGATAAAACACCCTTTCCCATCTATGCTTCGAACGATCTGGGGTGATGACGAACGGTTCAAAAAACAGTATTGGTCGGAGATTGAGGGCGTATATTTTGCTGGAGATGGAGCGAGACGCGACGAACGCGGATATTACTGGATTATGGGGCGCGTGGACGACGTGATAAATGTTTCGGGGCATCGTTTAGGAACTGCCGAAATTGAATCCGCACTCGTTTCACACGAAAAGGTGGCCGAAGCCGCCGTAGTTGGCCGTCCGCACGAAGTAAAAGGTCAGGCAATCGCCGCATTTGTAACGCTTGAAGGTTCAAATGAAGGCAATGATGACCTAAAAAATGATGACCTAAAAGAAGAATTGCGTCAGCACGTTGCGAAAGAAATTGGTGCCTTGGCGCGACCCGATGATTTGAGGTTTACCGATGCTTTGCCAAAAACGCGATCTGGTAAAATTATGCGCAGGCTTTTGCGGGAGCTGGCTTCGAGCGGAAAGGTGGAAGGCGACGTAACGACGCTTGAAGATTTTAGCGTTTTAGAAAGACTGAGAAAGGAAGAATAGTTGAAGCTGGAGACGTAGGAGAAGAAATGAACTCAAGAAGTAAATTACTCACGTTTGTAATGGTGCTGGTGCTTTGCCCGGCATTTGTTGTATCAACGCCCGCGAAAGATAAGTGGGTGAAGGTTCAGAGCAAGAATTTCACGCTGATTGGAAATGCGGGCGAAAAAAGAGTCAGGGAAGTAGCGACAAAGCTAGAACAATTTCGACACGTGTTTATACGATTATTTCCTAAAATGAAATTCACTTCCCCGATTCCTACATCGGTGGTTGTTTTTAAGAATCAGCGCTCGTTTAAGCAATACAAGAGCATTAAATGGGCGGCCGGGTATTTCCAACCGGGTAGTGATATCAACTATATCGCTTTACATACAGGCGGCGACAGAGAACATCTCTTTACAACCATCTTCCACGAATATATTCACTTTCTTGTGAACAACAATCTTGGGAAATCGAGAATGCCGCCTTGGTTTGGAGAGGGTATTGCGGAGTATTATGACCAATTTAAGATCGAAAAAGACCAAATTGTAACGCTCGGTTCGCCAAACAGTAGTCATCTCGAATCCCTTCAACGCTCAAGATTGATTCCCTTCGACACTTTTTTTAATATCGATCACTTTTCCTTAAAGCAACAGGGAAGTCATAGTGTAAACATTTTTTACGCGCAATCCTGGGCTTTGATGCATTTTCTGATTAAGGGAAACGGCGGCGCGAGAAACGAACAGCTTCAGGCGTTTCTAGGGATGCTAACTAAGGGATTGGACCCCCGGCAAGCGTTTTCTCAGGCGTTTAAAACTGATTATAAGACGATGGAAAAGGAGCTGCGGAGATATATCGGAAAAAGTAGATATGGAATTACGACAGTTACGTTTAAGAAAAAACTCCTCTTCGATGAGGAGATGCAAACGTCTCCGCTCAGTGAGGCTGAATCTAAGGCGCATCTCGGCGATTTGCTATATCACATACGGAAATACGAGAAGGCCGAGGCAGTCCTAAATGAATCCCTAGCGCTGAATCCGGCTCAGGCATTTGCGAATGCCACAATGGGTTCGCTAAAAATGCGTCAGAACAAATATTCTGAAGCGAAAAGTTATCTGGAGAAGGCCGTTCAGGCAGATGATTCGAATTACCGCATTTATTATCAGTATGCCGACGTGTTAAGCCGGGAAGGGCGCTCCCCGGGAAGCGTCATGGATGTTTTTTCTCCTGAAACAGCGGCAAAGATTCGTCAGGCTCTAAAGAAGGCAATTGCGCTAAACCCATCATTTCCAGCTAGTTATGACTTAATGGCGCGTGTCAGCCTGATTACTGGAGATAACATCGATGAAGGAATCGCTTATTTACGGAAAGCGATCAGTCTGTCACCCGGAAATCAGTGGTATATGCTCAATCTCGCGAATTTGTACATGCGGAAAAGGGATATCAAACAGGCGATCCCGGTAGTTGAAGCTGTTTATAAATCCGCTGACGAACCGCAGCTGCGTGCCTACGCTCAACGCTTGCTTAGCGATCTGCAAAGATTCCAAGCTAGTCTTGAAGAAGCAAAAAGGAATGGCTATACGGTACGCGACGGCAATGAGACGGGCGGCGTGGTAAGACTTACACGCCGTAGAGACGGCAAGCCTTATAGCGAACTCACGGAAGCAGAGCAGGAAAAATTTGCCGCTGAGGCGCTAAATAAATCGATCAATCAGGCTTTACGCAAACCCAAAGATGGTGAAAAGCGCATGATGGGCTACCTATCTAAAGTTAGGTGCGTGAATGGCAGGGTCTTATACAGTGTGAAAACCGATGGCGGAGTGAAAACCTTTACGAGCAAGGATTTTCAGTCGCTCGAGCTTGCGATCTATAACGTAGACATTGGAACTTTTCAGCTGGGTTGCGATTCGATCAAGAAAGATGTGCGCGGGGTAATTACCTATAAACCTAGCGCTAATTCAAGGTCAAAAACGATTGGACAAATAGTGGCGGTTGAGTTTGTTGCTGAGGAGTTTAAGTTACTGGATAACCAGTAAATGGCGCGCCCTGCAGGACTCAAACCTACGACCTTCTGATCCGAAGTCAGACGCTCTATTCAACTGAGCTAAGGGCGCGAGCCGAACTAAATTCTAAATTTCTTAACTTATATTTGCAAACATAAAAAAGAGTTGGGCGATCTCCAATTTTACCCAACTCTCTTTTCCGTTTTAAAGCCTGATTTTACTCGTTAAGCTCTCTTCTGCCGCGGGGTTTAGGTAGTGCATTTGAATCCCTATCATCGTCGCCCGTCGCTGAAAGCATTTCTTTGATCGATCCGACCGTTGAAAGCACATTCGAAGTCTCGGTTGGCATAAAGATCACCTTCGAATTCTGAGATCGCGTCATGTCGCGCAAGGAGTCAATATACCTCGAAGTAACAAGGTAGTTCGCCGTTTGTGACGTGTCGCCAATCGATTTCGAAATCTGGGCAATTGCTGTAGCCTCAGCGTCGGCGGCCTTCAGACGGGCTTGCGCAGCACCCTCAGCTTCAAGAATCGCAGATTGCTTTTGACCCTCGGCGCGAGTAATAGCAGACTGCTTTTCACCTTCAGCACGAGCGATGGCAGCTTGTTTGTCACCTTCTGCCTGCAAAACGAGTGCACGGCGATTACGTTCCGCTGTCATCTGTTTCTCCATCGTGATGCGAACGTCTTCAGGCGGATTGATGTTTTTCACGTCCACACGCGTCACTTTCACGCCCCATTTATCGGTTGCTTCATCGAGAATAATCTGGAGTTTGGAGTTTATCTGATCGCGCGAGGAAAGGGTTGAATCGAGGTCCATTTCGCCCATTACAGCGCGCATACCCGTGATCGTCAGCTGAACCAAACCACCGACTAGATCCGCTACTTCATAAACCGCTTTGATCGGATCGGTGATCTGCCAATAAACGACCGAGTCGACGTTGATTGTTACGTTGTCCCTTGTAATTACAGGCTGCGGAGGAAGATCGATATACTGTTCGCGAAGGTCGATCGACGTGAGCCCTGGACGATTGTTTGTCCAGTAAACCGCCCGCGGTGCCTCAAAAAACGGCACGATTACGTTTAGGCCGCTTTTTGCCACCCGACTGAAACGTCCCAGTCTTTCGATTAGCAAAACCGAAGACTGCGGCACGATTTTAATCGTTTTCCACGCAACGGTGAGAAGTGCGAATCCCAAGATTCCGAGCAAAAACAGTCCGATAATACCGAGTTCCATCAACATGCCTCCAGAAACAGTAGTTTCGCTAAGTATAGCTGATTTTTGGCAAAAGTTTTAGTTCTGTAAGAAAGACCGTCAAATAAGAAAGCGGCGGCAAGATGCCGCTGCGACAGCCACCGAGACGGTGACGCTAAGTTTTGACCTTTGACTAACTATTTTCTCAGCAAATTTTCAGTGTAAAGCTCTCTATAAACGCGATAATTTCCCAGCACCTTAAAGACATATCGCTTCGTTTCGGAGAAGCCAACTTCAGAGGTGAAAATCGCACGATCTTTTGGACGACTGCGCCTCAGCCAGCGGGCTGCGTTGTCTTCACCGGCATTATATGAAGCCGCGATTCCTTCATAGAGGCCGCCGAATTCATCTTTGAGCTCAGCGATATAAACGCTTCCGATCGCGATATTTATGTTTGGGCTATAAAGATCCGTGCCGCTGATTTTATAAAACCCGGCTTTACGATTGTATTTGAGCGCTGTGTCGTAGGTGAGTTGAAGAAGACCACGAGCAGCGGCAGGCGATTTCGCACGCGTTCTAAAGCTGCTTTCCTGCTTCATAATTGCGAGCACAAAACGGGGATCGATCCCGCGCGATTTAGCGTATCTCAACAGAGCCGTTCGATACATTACCGGATAGCTTCTCGCTATTCTGCGACTTTGCGATTTCATCAAACTATTGCGGTATCGGGCGTTTCCGCCAAGCGCTTCGATTCTGTCGGTTGCCAATCCGGCGTAGTATGATGTCGGACTTGCGGGGATCGCGGAGTAAGTGCTAAGCGCACGTCCTTTTTGTCCAAGCTTTTCGTACGCGAAAGCCTTTAAATACCGTACCTCATATTCAAATGCCATAGAACCCTTGAAATTATTGAGACGCAGGAGTTCGTCGGCAGCGGCGTTTACCGCCCGCCAATTTTGTCTGTAAACTTCCATTCTCAAACGCCCGTGCAAAGCGTTTGTCTCAACCGTCATTCCGTTAAAACGCTTTCGCGTTTTATCAACCCACAGATTTGCTTTTTCGTATTTACCCGCTTCGCGATAGGCGTCAATGATGTTTAGGTATGAAGATGCAATTCGTTTTCCATACGGAAACATCACTGAGTATTGTTCGTATGCCTTTGCAGCCTCGAGTGGTTTTTCAAGCCTAACGTAACTTGCGCCTTTGTAAGCAAGACCCTCGCGACCGTGAAACGTGCTGATGTGGTCTTTGACCAGCTTGTCGAACCAATAAATCGCGCGTTCGTACTTCCGCTCCCACATGTTTGAGCGCCCCATTCCGAAAAGAGCTTTTGGAATCGCCGAATTGGTCGGATAAACCGAAAGCACTTTTTGCCAATGCTCACGCGCCTGCGGAAACTGTCGGTTAGACATATAGACGTCTGCCCGGTACATATGCTCGGCAATTGAAAGGGTGCGAAGAGTACCGTTTGCTGTTCGGCTCACTCGGTCTTTTGCAATCACGCTTGCTAGCGCGCCATCACCGTAGTTCTGGGCGAATGAAGAAACTGTAAAAAAGAGCGCAATTGAAAGAGTCGTTAGAATTTTTTTCATAATCGTGAATAAACAAATGGGTGTGAGATAGCGAAGTTTAGACGAAATAAATGTACCAGGGGTTGTCGGGATTAAGGTCGAAGCCACGACCTTTTTAGAACCGGCATTGCCATTATAGGTTAAAACGGAAATGGAAGGAAATAAGTGGGAGGGGAAATACTTTCGAAGACAGTAGAAAAAGTATTTGAGTAAAAACGAGGGGTGAAAGCCAACTCCGAGTAACCTAAGACATGCAGAAAGTTGGCAATTGTAAGGTTACATAGAGTTATGACAAACAACCGGGAAACATTACAAAGAACGCAATCTTTTGTGGTGGGCGGCACTTTTCGTCGGTACTTATTTTTCCTATCGCGTGGTATTATCTTTATCGTTTGAACTCAAGAATAAGGAGTAGTTTTGATGAAAATCTCATTAAACGGTGCGACCACAATGCACGCCAGTTTGGAAACCGATATTAAGGCTGCAAGTGAAGCAGGATATGAACTTATAGAGATTTGGGCGGCGAAGCTTCGTAAGTTTTTGGAAACGAAAACGCCCGAAGATCTAAAGCAAATGCTTGCCAAGAATAACCTCGAGCCTTACAGCATAAACTCGATCGAACACATCACCTTTCGAAACGAGGAAGACTACGCCCGGATTAAGGAAGAATGTAGAGAGCTGAGCGAAGTAGCTGGAAAGATCGGTGCACCTTACGTAGTTGTTGTTCCGGGCAAATTGCCGGATGGCGCTACGAAGGAAGAGATAATTAACGAGTCGGTCAGGGTTTTAAATGAGCTGGGTGATATCGCCGAAGAGCATGGCGTATCCCTAGCGTTTGAGTTTTTGGGCCAAACCGATTGTTCGGTGCAGACTTTAGATCTTTGCAATGAGATCGTTGAAACGGTAAATCGAAAAAACATTGGAAACGTTATCGATACTTTTCATTTCTACGCAGGAAATTCGACGTTTGAAGCAATAGAAAAAATGAACCCGGAAAAACTGTTTATTTTCCATATCAACGACGCTGAAGATTTACCAAAAGAAGAATTAACGGATGCCCACAGGCTCTATCCGGGCGAAGGGATCTTGCCGATTGGGGAGATAAAAGCGAGGTTTGATCAAATCGGATATGACCGAATGGTGTCGATCGAGATTTTTAGGCCGGAATACTGGGAGCAGGATCCGTTTAAGGTTGCAATTAAGGCAAGGCGCGCGACGATCGATGTTTTGGGACTGCAAAGCTCTGTGGTGGGCGGAAGTTGGTAATTGTCAGTGAGCGGTGAGCAGTAAGCAGTAAGCGGCGAGCAGTGAAACGGATAGGATTCATGGATAAAGTTAAAATAGGAATAATCGGAACAGGCTATATCGGCAATGTCCACGGGAGAATCTACTCTGGTATCGAAAACGCCGAAATATCTGCACTTTTTGATATCGTCCCTGAAAGAGCTGAAAAAACTTCGCGAACAATCGGAGGAAAGGTTTGTGAATCGCGCGAGGAATTATTCGAACATTGCGAAGCGGTTTTGGTTTGTACGCCGAATAAGACGCACCTCGAAATCGCCTCAGATGCGGTTGCTCACGAAAAACACGTGTTTTGCGAAAAACCTTTTGCAATTGGTGCAGAAGACGCTGGAAAGCTGCTCGAAACTGCGGATGGGGGTAAGGGTGTTTTCCAGGTTGGACACAATCGCCGTTACGCGCCGGTATATCAGAAGCTCAAGGAACTTTTGAAGGATGATGAGCCTCATTCGGCACACATCAAGATGAACCGTGGAGAATTAGTGAACCCGGTTTGGACTGGTGACGTAAATGTTACTGGCGGGTTTTTGTATGAAACGACGATTCATTTATTTGACATGATGCGCTTCCAGTTTGGCGAGATCGAAGAACTCGTCGCTTATGGCTCTCAGCACGAATATCCTGAACTCGATGAGTTTTCGATAATTTTTAAGTTTAAGGATGGGTTTCATTGCACGTTTGCTTCCTCTTCTGACGCGAGCTGGCATTTTCCATTTGAGCGGATCGAAGTGTTTTGCCACCATCGAACCTTGATTACCCAGGAGATGGAACACTTGATCGATTCAGCGGGAATGGACGCAAATTTTGATACGCATTCCTATGCGATGATGGAAAAAGAAGAGCGTTGGGGCTATGTACAGGAAGATAAAGCATTTATCGAATCCATTTTGACTGAACTCGAGCCGCCCGTAACAGCGGAAGATGGATTTAAGTCGGTCGAATTAGTTGAATCAGTTTATAATGCGATTGAGGGCGGGAAACGCGTGCGATTCGAATAGCGGATTGAATTATGATCAGATGTCAGAACTGCGGACAAGGTAATTCGGATGGAAGTAATTTCTGTCGTTCGTGTGGGATAAAGTTTACTCCCGTGCCGAGGAACCAACCGCAGCGTCAGCCACAAAGCCAGAAAATTCAGCCTCCCTTGCCGCAACGGCGGCCTTATTCGTGGAAAACTGACGAGTTTGCGGTTGAAAAGGAAACACCATCCGCCAGGAGCACGCAGCCGATCGATCCTCCGGTTTTTGGGGTGCGCGGAAACCAAAACGTAACCGCGCCGATCCACAAAGAAGCTCCTAAGCATGCGATCCAAAACAGACAAGCGACGGCTGGGAATATGGTGTCTCATGGCTACCGCTGTCCCAGGTGTGCGACCCAGATGCTGCCCCAGGTTACGAAGAAGATTTCATCCGCCGGCTGGATCGTTTTCGCGATCTTACTTGTTGCTTTTTTCCCTCTGTTTTGGATAGGGTTTTTAATCAAGGAAGAGGTTCGAGTTTGTCCGGTTTGTAGTGTGGAGCTTCGATGACCCACGCAGGCTAGTAGCGCTGTCTTTTTCGATAATAATATCCCTTCGGATGTTCGATTCTCACTTCTGGATTCGTACTTGTGACTTCCACCCTGTGATAACCCCGTTTCATGTGTGTTGAGAGATAGGTAAGCGCAAACTGCCGGCTTAGCGCCACGTTTAAGTCCTTAAAAAAGGGCTGGAACGAAATCGGTGTAAACGAACCCTGAAAGAACGCCTTACCGCCCGTTTCCCTAGAAATTTTGTTGAGCGAGCCCTGTCCGTTGTTTACCAGAAAGTGATTGCCGGTTTCGGTGTAGGTCGCGGATGAATAGAAGGAATAGACCGCTACGGCGCGCCTCTGCGCTTTGAGAATAGCTCTGTTGAGATCACCGCTTAATCCAGGTGACGAACTGCCAAAGCCGTTTGAGACGTCGAGCCCATCCGAAACCAATAAGATTGCCCTGCGGCCCACGGGGAGCCCGTCAAAACGTCTAAGCGCTGATATTACACCATCGTATGGACTGCGTGGCGCAAAAGCTGAGCTGCTTGTGACGATCCTCAATGATTTTGCGGCTTTATCCAAATCTCGTGTAAACTTCTGCCGGACTTGTAAACCCCCGCCGCGAATGTAGGCAACCATGACTCTTGAACCTTCAGGAAGTTCGCGAATAAACCTCGCAATGTCCTTTAGTTGAAGATTAATGTCTGAAGCCAGATCGTCCTGAACCAGAATGGCGAGTGCAAGCGAGGTGTTGCTTACGCTTCTGATCGAAAGAATTGCCTGATCTTCTTTATCTTCCTTAACGTTAATTGAGCCTGCTTCAATGAATTCCTTAGCTTGTCGCTCTCTGATCTCCTCTTTCGTGAAGATCGAGATTGGAATTGTCATCAGCCTGACGTCTTTCCGTTTTTCGGGACTGTCAGGAGTTTCCTGAGCCATTGTCACACCAACGAAAAGTGAGGCAAACACTATAAATACGATAGTTTTTAGCAAACTTTTGTTAATCATAAGGGGATACTTTTAACTCAAATGGAATTCGCTTAAACAATAATACAATAAACTTGAATTTAGGGTTTAGACCTCAGATGCGGCGAGTTTGAATAAAGTTTGCGGAATATGTAGAGTTAATTTCAAATAATGAGCGATCTTGTCCCAAATTACGAAATCACGAGAAGAGACATTGCCAAGGACAAAGCCCTAAAATTAGCGGCTTGGTCGCTGCCTCCAGCCCTCGCTCTTATTCCCTCAATTTCACTTTTTATAATGACCTTTATTTTCGGGGCGAATCCGCCGCTGGCAGTAACTTTTTTGTTTTTCACTCTGGTCTCATTCGTTGTTGGAGGGATCGTCGGGCTTGGAGGCTCGGCGGCGACGCTCTTTTACCGGTCACGCTGGCTCTCTGATCTGCGGGAAAAGGTTGCGATCGACGGGATAAAAGCTGAAGAAGTAGATTGGTTTAAGAACGAGTTGACCGGTGAGGAAAGAAAAGCGTTAAAAGAGGTCGAAGGGAAGAATTTACTACTTGCCGATGCCTACAAGGAAACACTCGCATCGCGTTTAACGGCATCTCGGATAATTAAGTCCACACGAAAGGAACTGGTTCTAGCGAAACGACGGAAAAATAGACTCAAATATCTCAAAAGCGAGCGGCAAGAAGAATTCAAAGCTGAAATCGATAAGGATATAAAAAATCTTTCCGAAGTTAAGGTGGAAGCCGAGGATATGAAACTCGAAGCGCAGTCTCGTTTGCAGATGATCGAAGCCGCTTCGCGACGCGGAAATGAACTCGCTGGAAATGAGATCGCTTTGAAAAAGCTTTCAGCGCGCTCGAAACAGCTACCTATTGCTCTTGAGGCAGCCAAAATGGAAGAAGAAATGCACCGGGAACTTGTCGATGATATTGAGAGGGAACTCGAAGAGGGCGATCAGCCGGAGCTGCTTGAGGACTAAAACCTTTATTCAGCAACCTTGATTCTTTTGATGTCTATCGCGTTTCCAGTTGTCTCGTCAGCGTCAACAACCACACCATGGAGCCAAACATCGCCTTTACTGTGATTCGCGCGCTTGTTTGGGAATTGTGTAAACCTTTTCAAAACATCTTCCTTTTTCATTCCGATCACGCCCGCATAGCTGCCGGTCATACCTAAATCCGTAACGTAAGCGGTGCCGTTATCCAAAATTCGCTCGTCAGCAGTCGGTATATGGGTGTGTGTGCCGACGACTGCCGAAACTCGACCGTCCAAAAACCAACCCATCGCGCATTTTTCCGAAGTCGCTTCGCAATGCATATCCACAACGCGGATTTTCGTATCTTCCGGAATCGACCCAATGGCTTTATCCACCACACTAAACGGGTCGTCAACCGTTGGCGGCATAAAAACACGTCCGAGCAGGTTTATGACCGCGATCTTAAAACCGGCTATTTCACCTATAAACATGCCGTTTCCCGGTGTGTTCTTCGGATAATTCGCCGGCCGCAACAGTTTTGGATTCCCTTTGATATACGGGATTACCTCTGATTTATCGAATATGTGGTTGCCTGATGTCATCAGGTCGATACCAGCATCAAACAATTCGTCAGCCAAAGGAGGTGTTATCGAAAAGCCTCCCGCGACGTTTTCGGCGTTCATTATGGCGACGTCAATATCATGCCGTTCGCGAAGCGTGGAAAGATGCTTTAACATCACGCGTCTTCCTGGTCTGGCGACGACGTCACCTATTATTAGTAGTTTCATGGCAATGAAAAAAGTGAATAATAACCGAAAACGTTACGAATTCGAATTACCATTCACAAATAAAGGCGAGAGAATCCAAAAAAGCCGTTTAAGACAAATGAATTGAACCTGTAATTAACAGGTGGGTAGCTTTCTGTTCAAAAAGAACATCAAAGCCGCTCCCTATGGCATTCTTTAACCTCGAAAGATTGCACCGAAAGCAGCATTAGCTTCCCGTATATTCATGTGTTGGCTCAATATATTTTTTATCTTGTTACGAACTCCCTAGAAGTTCTTTCGCCAGCTTTAATTGTAACACAAACGGCCGGCGCAAACGCAAAAAAAGTGGAAACACGAGAACTCCGCATTTCCAATTTGAGCGCCTAAAATCTTTCGTTATTGTTCTACTTCCAATTCCTGCGGCGCTTGTTCCTTTTGTTTTAAGAAACGGTCGAGCATATCCGCACATTCCGAACTCCTGGAAGCAAGCTGAGCGTCGTTTTGTTCCAAATCAACCTTCAAGCGATGATACTCATCTGCTATATGGAGCGCAGCAAGAATGGCAACTTTGAGTGAATCAACCGTAAGAGTTCCAGACGAAATATCTCTCATCCGGTCATTTACAAAACTAGCTAACTTTCTAATGTACTCGTTATCGCCGTCAGATCTAATGTTATAGGTTTGACCATAGATCTCGACTCTAATAGATTGAGCAGAATTTTCTGATGTATCGCCGGTTCCTATCATAAGCTTTTATTTTTGAACAACTTCGCCAACTTCCGGTTCAATAACGGTAATGGCGTCGAGCATCGCCTCAATCTTGAGTTGGATTGCATCGCGTTCGCTCATCAATGTTCCGACCCTTTCTTCGAGTCTATCTTTTTCAGCCGAAAGACCACCGATTTCCTGCCTTAGCGAAGACATCTCGTTTTCAAGTTTTTCTTTTTCCTCACGCATCTTCTTGGCAAATTCAATTGTCAAGTAAATCTTATCTTCCAGATGCGAAAACTTATCCATACCTACTGAGCCGCTCATCAATTTCTCCGATTGCACAATTTTGAGTAAAACATGCGTTGAAAACGATAATAGAGTTTTTAGAAAAAAACTTCAAGTATTACTGTAAAGTTTTCCCCTATCTTTGTTCGATTGCTAAGTTTACCTTAAGGGCATTAATAATATCCTGATGTACTTTCTCAACTTCTTCTTCGACCAATGTTCGCTCATCGGAGCGATATTCTATTCGGATCGTGAGCGAACGTTTGTCATCGGCAAGACCCTTTCCTTCGAAAACATCGACGAATTCGACTCTTCGACAAAGTTCGATTCCGAGTTTCGAGATTTCCTCTTTTATGTTGTCGAAAGTAATGTCTCGGTCAATAACCATCGATACATCACGAGTAATGCCCGGGTAAACGGGTAATGGCGAGTAGCTTGTCAGTACCTGGTCAGACTCCATGATCCGCTGAAGGTTGACCTCGGCCAGAAATACCGGCTGTTTGAACTTCCTTTTGGCAGCGATCTCCGAACTAAGCATTCCTATAAAACCAACAGTTTCTCCCGCTAAAACAATTTCGCCAGATTGACCTGCTTGCAGATGTGTAAGGTTCTTCGCTTCGTACCGAGGTGTTGGCGAGCCAATTGATTCAAGAGCTGCTTCAAGTGCTCCTTTAAGATCATAGAAATCAAGGGGCGTCGACGTAAGTGCTTTGTTTGCTATTGTTTCATCTCCGGTAACGAGAATGCCCATTAGCTCCGTTTCTATCGGCAAACCGTCTTCACTATTCGATTTCCCAAACACTTTACCTATTTCAAAAAGCCGCAGGTTTTTATTCTGCTGGTTGAAATTGGCTTTTACTGCATCAAGCATTCCTGAAAGCAAGCTCGGTCTCATTCGGGTTGCGCCTTCAATGATCGGATCCTTTATCGTCACAAATTCTTCTGTTCCCTCGTCAAAAATTCCCGGGAGAACGTCGAAAGTTTGGTCTAAACCCGAATCAATAAAACTGTAGGAAAGCGCTTCGTGAAAACCGAAATTTGAAAGTGTCTCGCGCAGCCTCCTTTTTCTTTCTTCTGTCGGCTGGTACTCGCCGGCAGCGATTGCAGAGGGAAGTTCGGCTGAAACCTTGTCATAGCCGGTCACGCGCACGACTTCCTCGACTAAGTCTTCCTCGATGGCTAAATCGTGACGCCAGCTTGGGCTTTGAAAGGTTGTTTCATCAAGCTTTGTTAATCCGAGTCGCGTTAAGATCCTTAAAATTTCACTTTCCGCGACATCTAAGCCCGATAGACGCTTTACTTCTGCCCTTAGATTTTCTGTCGCAATCTTCCGCGCCTCAAAAGGAGTCGGATAGACGTCAGCAAACGGCCCGACAGTACCGCCGGCCAATTCGCATATAAGCTGCGTCGCTCGATTCGAAGCCCGGACTAAATTGTTTATATCAACGCCGCGCTCGAAATGATAGCTGGCTTCCGAGGAAAGCCCCAGTTTTCGAGAGGTCCGGCGTATGTTCTCTCGGTCAAAATAAGCCACCTCAAGAAGCACATTCGTGGTGCCTTCGGTGATTCCGGAATCGATCCCGCCCATTACTCCACCGACGGCAACAGGTTTTACGGCGTCGCAAATCACAAGCATCGAAGGGTCTAGTTTTCGTTGTTCTTCATCGAGAGTTGTGATCTTCTCGCCCAGATTTGCTTTCCTTACGACGATTCTTTTTTCACCCAACTTATCAAAATCGAAGGCATGCATCGGTTGGCCAAGCTCGTGCATCACGTAGTTTGTAATATCGGCCACATTGTTGATCGATCTTTCACCAATTGCCTCAAGTCTATTAACGATCCATTCGGGCGACGGTCCAATTTCTACGCCCTTTATAATCCTCGCCGTAAAACGATGACACAAATCGGGCGCTTCGATTTTTACAAGGTCATCAGGAGCAGTATCCGCATCACGATGCTCTACATCCTTAAATTTAATTTCTTTGTCTGAAAAAGCAGATATTTCGCGTGCAACGCCAAGGTGCGAAAGGCAATCACCGCGATTTGATGTGACTTCTATGTCAAGTACGTAGTCTTCACCAACCTTATGCATGCCATCCAGCTCGAGACCCACCAACGTCATCTTTTCAGCCAGTTCTTCGGCGTTTAGCTCTACATCGATCAAATCCTTCAGCCATTCATAACTAATATTCATAGAGTAAAAAAACGTATTCGCAAACCACGCGATATATTCCAATAGTTAAGGCTACCTTGAAGTCAATTTAATTGACCAAGATAGCCTTGAGCATATAGAAAGATATATTTTTAGTTAACTGCTTGCAACTCCTCCAGCAAACGAGAAAAATGTTCCCGTTCGTCTGCGTAGATCGGTGCCAAAGCCTCTTGCTGTTCGTAAACTTCGCTTGCAAGCTGTTTGATCTCGTCATCCACCTTTTCGCGGGCCGCAAACATCAGTTTTTCACAAATTTCTGGTAAACGAACCGCTCCCATATTTGCGGCTCCACCCTTTAACTTATGAGCTTCCCGATCAATTTGCGTATAGTCGCTATTTTCTACGGCCTTTGATAAATCTTCAATCGTTTCGGCGATATCCTCAATAAACAATTCAATACACTCAAATGTAACGTCCTCGCCACAGGTTTCCGCCAATTCCTCTAGGCGGGCGCGAATTAATTCCTGCTCGGTCGTTGAGGAGTCATCGGATGATGTTTCGTTATTTTCACCCAAACCGAAGCTTTCGGCGCCAATCCATCGGGCAACAATGTCGGCCAGGGGTTTCTGTTTCGTAGGCTTAGTAAGGTAGTCGTCCATTCCAGCGTTTATGCACGCCTCCTTGTCCCCTTCAATCGCGTGAGCCGTAATTGCCACTATCGGGATTCGTTTACCAGTTCCACCCTCAGCCATTCGGATTCTTCTTGTCGCCTCAAGTCCATCCATAACGGGCATCTGACAATCCATTAAAATCAGCCCATATTCTCTACGTTTCAGTGCGTTTAGAGCCTCTTGTCCATTGCTTTCGACGTCACAGGCATAGCCGAGCTTCTCGAGTTGGCTCGCAAGTACCTTTTGATTGATGAGGTTGTCTTCGACAACCAGTATGCGCCACGTCTTACGGGCGTTATCCGAAGCTGCGTTAGCGGTTTCCGTAGACTGCGCCTCGTCAGCTTTATCGGACGATTCAGTAGTTCCAGACTGCATATCCGATAGATGGCCTAATAAGTCAGTAGGACGGATTGGTTTGAGGATGTAAGAATCGATAATCTCACCCGTGGTTTCTCGTACGAGTTCATGTTCGTTGATTGAAGGCGTAAGGAGAATTTTCGTCTTGCGAAGTGTCGGATCCTTCCGGATCTGTTTAGACAAATCAAGACCGCTGGTTTTTCCTAATCCTAGATCAACTACAGCAATATCAAACGGCTCCCCAATTTCAGCTGCAGCTTTGAGGATCGCCAAGGCGCTTTTTTTGTCTGATGCTCCATCGCCGATAATTCCGAGGGTTTGGATCTGTTTGAGTAGTATTGAGCGGATTGCATCGTTGTCATGCACCATCAAGACTCTCGCACCATTCAGGCTTTCGCTCCACAGTTCGGAGAATTCTTCGAAGTTGTCTGATTCGAAATCGGCTGTGAACCAAAAGTCCGAGCCTTTTCCAAGTTCGCTTTCAACACCAATTTCTCCGTCCATCATCTCGACGAGTTGTTTCGAAATCGCGAGTCCGAGTCCTGTTCCACCATATCGGCGGGTTATTGACAGGTCAGCCTGCGTAAAGGCGTCGAAAAGATCGTCTTGAGAGTTTTCCGCAATTCCGATCCCGGTATCCGAAACAGAGAAGTGCAAAGTAGTCTTATTCGAATCTTCGTCGGTGCTGTGAAGCTTGACCCGAAGGATGATTTCTCCTTCGTCAGTAAACTTGATGGCGTTTGCTATGAAGTTAGTGAGTATTTGTCGCAAACGTCGCGGATCACCGAACATTGCATCGGGTACGTCATTCTGTACATAGAGACCAAGCTCAAGTCCTTTTCGTTGTGCGGGTTCGGCAAAGAATTCCAGGAGCGACTCCAGAGTTTCTCTTACGTCGAAACTGACGTGTTCGAGGTAAAACTTACCAGCCTCTATTTTTGAGAAATCCAAGATATCGTTGACGATCGTAAGGAGAATTTCGCCACTGTTTTGCACTGATTCGACATAGTCCCTCTGTTCCTGATCGAGTTCGGTGCTCAGGAGGAGTTCGGCAAGACCTATGATCCCATTCATCGGGGTGCGAATTTCGTGAGACATATTTGCCAAAAATTCTGACTTGATCCGTGCGGTTTTAAGTGCGGCGTCGCGCGTCGTCGAGAGTTCCTTTTCAAGCAGTTTCTGCTTGGACATATCTCTTGCTACGGTCGAAATGTACTCGATCTCATCGCGGTCATTCTTGTGAGCAAGAATTAGTTGCGAAACCGGAACCTCCCGCCCGCGTTGATTTCTAATGGCTGTTTCACCAACCCATGAGCCCGTTTTGATCGCTGTCGGAATTCCTTCAGACTTGATAAGTTCGTTTGCCCAGTCTGGACATGCACTCGTCATCTTGACGGCTGACAAATCGGAGAATTCTCCCAACCCTATGATATCCCTGGCGGCAGGATTCAGATAGTTTACACGGCCATTCATATCCATGATTCCGATAAAATCGGAGGAATTCTCCAGAATATCCAGGACGCGGTTCTGGGTTTCCTTAAATTCTTCGCGCTCGGTTATATCGATTCCTGTGGCAATGATCTGTTCGTTGCCTTGTTCGTTTACCACAAAGGAACATTTCCATGTAATGAATCGAAGCTGTTCGTTTCTAGTTATCCAATGACAGACGAAATTACGTAGTAACTCTTTCGAATTCTGTTTACGATAGGCGAGTTTTATATTTGCACCTTCATCAGCGGGAATCAGCACGTTCCAAAGCACACGTCCTATCACATCTTCGGCATCATAGCCCGAAGCTTGCTCACATGCTCCGTTAAATCTAAGAATCCTTCCTTCAAGATCCGTGACCATCACCAGAAGATTGCTTGCTTCGACAACCGTGGAGCTGAAATCGCGTTCACGTTTTAGGTCTTCCTGCACCTCCACCCGATCGGTGATATTTCTTACGATATGCGAAGCGCCGATGATTTGAGACTTTTCGTCATGTAAAGGGTTATACGCTACTTCGTAGTATTGCTGCTCACCCTCGTCATCGACGTATTCTTCGACCTCCGTAAAACTTTCTCCATTTAAGGCACGATCCCAAAGTTCCTTGGACTTCACCATCTGTTCAGGAATGCGTTCCTGGGCGATGACAATGTCCGTACCGATTTCTATATCGACGCCAAAAAGCTTTTTCGAGAGTTTCTTGTAGGACTTGTTAAAGCAAATTAGCCGATACTCGGTATCTATAGACGAGATCATATCGGACGAACCTTCGATAACTCCAAAGAGCCAGCTACTGCTTTTACTTAGCTCTTCACTAACCTCATCTAGGGTATGTTTCGTTTTCTTGCGCTTTTCTATCTCTTTTTGAAGATCCTCGTTGACTTCAGCAACGAAATTCGCATTTCGGTGGGATTTTTGTAGCAAATAGACGGTCCAGCAAAACAAAAGAGTGATAACAAAGCCCGCTGCGGTAGCTATTCCAAGACGTTTTCCATCCGCCAACTCTCGATATTCCGCACTTAGATTCCATATGTCCGGATATCTGGAAGCCATTGAACTGAAAGAATCGCCAGCCCCGATGATCATCCCGAGTACCAACAGGCCGAGCGCACACACCAGCGCAAACGCAAAAAGCGAGATTTGATATGCAAGTTTATTTTTGGTGTCTAAGCCCATTAAGACAGGTCTAAGATCAGCAGCACGAGCCACAGTTTTGACAATTGAGAGGCGTTTGTATGATTGGCAACGGGGGAACAGCCGACAAAGTATTGTAAATTCCGACGTTAGCGATTATTTATCGCTGTTAAACATTGTAAAATTATATGTGTCAAATTGCAAGGTATTTTTTGTGTAGAGAATTATATTTTGGGGGCGGGAATATCGGTTCGATTCGAATTCCGAGAGTGTTTGGTTCTACCTAAATTGCTCCAGAAACCTTACATCGTTTTCAAACATAAGCCTAATGTCATCAAGGGAGTACATGAGCGCAGCCATTCTTTCGAGGCCAAAACCAAACGCGAACCCTGAGTAAACTTTGTGATCGACTCCGCATCCTTCGAGAACGTTTGGATGCACCATGCCGCAGCCGCCTAGTTCGATCCAACCCGATCCGCGACACGTTCCGCATTTTCCGCCATCGAATTCACCGGTTCCGGAGCACTTAAAGCACGAAAAATCAAATTCAGCGCTGGGTTCGGTAAAAGGGAAGTAGCTCGGTCGAAACCGCGTCTTCGTTTCCTTTCCATACATGCGCTTCAACCATTCCGTAACCGTCCCCTTCAGATGCGCCATCGAAATCCCCTTATCAACGCAAAGCCCTTCTATTTGGTGAAACATGGGCGTGTGAGTTTGATCAGGAGTGTCGCGACGGAAAACTTTACCCGGTGCGATTATTCGAAGCGGAACGCCTCTACGCTCCATCGCACGAATCTGCACGGTTGAAGTTTGCGAACGGAGAGCAAAACCATCAGTCGTATAAAACGTGTCCTGCGATTCGCGCGCCGGATGATTTTCAGGGATGTTAAGAGCGTCAAAATTGTAGTAATCGGTTTCGATTTCGCGGTCGTCTTCAATCGCGTAACCTATCGAGACGAAGATATCTTCTATTTTCTGGCGCAAAAGCGTAATTGGATGTAAATGTCCGGGTTTCGGACGCCTTCCCGGGAGAGTGACGTCAATTTTGTCGCGCTCCGTTTTGGTAGATTCGATAAAATCGCCGAGTTTTGTTTCGGTTTCTTCAATCGAAGTCTCAATCTTTTTACGAACTTCCTGTACAAACTTTCCAAAATCAGCACGTTTATCAGGGTCAATCTTACCGATCAGTTTCATCGCACCGGAGATCTCACTCTTTTTACCGGTGTGTTTTACACTTAGTTCGGCAAGCTCTTTTTGTAGTTTCTCCGCGGCAGACAAAGTGAGTTCCCCAAATTCAGCTTTGCGGAAGTTTACAAACCGAGAAAATTCGCTTCTGAAGGTTTCTAAAACCTCTTCAACTTGTCGTTTTTCGTCGCTCACTAACCTGTGTTTTCTAAACAATTACACAGACAAATCATCGCTGAATTGCCTGTGCGCTACGATCCTCTTGGGTTGATACTACGCCGCTGCTTTTTGCTTCTTATCGAGTGCGTCTTTCGCTTTTCCGGCGATTGTTTCAAACGCCTCAGGCTGCTTAACCGCCAAATCAGCTAAAATTTTTCTATCCAACTCGATTTCAGCGAGTTTCACGCCGTGCATGAACTGTGAGTAGCTCATGCCATGTTGGCGAGCTGCCGCGTTTATCCTTACGATCCAAATCCTGCGAAAATCACGTTTTTTGCGTTTTCGTCCGATATAGGCGTATTGAAGCCCCTTTTCAACAGATTCCTTGGCAGAACGATAAAGTTTCGATTTCGTTCCGCGATAACCCTTCGCCTGGGCTAGGATTTTCCTGCGCTTATTTAAACGCTTATTTCCACGTTTTGCTCTTGGCATTGCAAAGTACTCCTTTCAGTCGTGAAAAAGCTAAAAAGTGGAAAAGCGAAAAGTTTAACTAAAGCCTTCAATCACTTTTTCACATTTACACTCTTACACTTTTAAACTTTATTTTCTTCCGTACGGCAGCATCTCTTCGACCAGTTTTTGATCGGCTTTTGCCACATACGTATCAATATCTAAATTTCTTTTACGTTTTGTTGTTTTCTTCGTCAAAATATGACGCGCGTGCGATTTTCCTCGTTTAAACTTGCCCTTGGCAGTCTTACGAAAACGCTTTTGAGCGCCTTTATGTGTTTTTAATTTTGGCATTTTATTCCTACCTATTTAGTTCCTTCTTTTTTCGGCACCAGAATAATAAACATCTGATAGCCTTCCATTTTTGGTCTTACCTCTACTTCGGCAAGATCCTCAAGATCATCTCTTAAGCGCGCTAAAATTTTCGCTCCCAGATCTCTGTGAGACATTTCGCGTCCACGAAAGGCAATGGTTGCGCGAACCTTATCGCCGTCTTCAATCCAACCGCGCGCGCGTTCCATGCGGTACTGGTAATCGTGGTCGTCTGTTCCCGGGCGAAACTTGATTTCTTTAACCGTAACGGTCGTTTGCTTTTTCTTTGCTTCCTGTTTCTTTTTCTTTTCTTCGTAAAGAAACTTTCCGTAATCGATAATCCTGCAAACGGGCGGGCGCGCTTTCGGCGCTATTTCCACAAGGTCGAGCCCCATATCCCGCGCTTTTCTTACGGCGTCGCGAGTATCCATCACGCCAATTTGTTCGCCGTCTTCAGTCACAACCCTTACCGATGGCACTCTAATTCTTTCGTTTGTGCGGTGTTTCGGACCTCTGTATCTCTTTCGATTTCTGTTAAATCTTCTTCCTATTTTTCTACCTCCGTGTGTAGTGCGCGGTTTTCGTTTAACACCCGCGCTGTTTCTATAAATTCTTCGAGTTTTACAACTCCCTGATCCCCTTTGGTGCGATCGCGAACGGCAACAGTCTGCTCTTCGAGCTCCTTATCGCCTAAGATCAGCATAAAGGGAACTTTCGAAACAGTTGCTTCCCTGATCTTCGCACCGATTTTATCACTTCTCGTATTTAACTCAACGCGAAAACCAGCGTCTTTTAAGCTTTCTGCAACGCTTTCCGCATACTCATTTATACGATCCGTGATCGGCAAAACCGCTACCTGCACAGGCGCCAACCAGAAGGGAAACGCTCCCGCGAAATGCTCGACTAATACGCCAAAGAATCGCTCCACCGAGCCAAACAAAGCGCGATGAACCATCAAAGGACGGTGAACTTCATTGTCGTCACCTTTATACTCAAGTTCGAATCTTTCGGGTAAATTGAAGTCGAATTGAACGGTGGTTAGCTGCCAGAAACGTCCGATCGAATCCTCTACCTTGATATCAATCTTGGGTCCATAAAAGGCGGCTTCGCCTTTTATTCGTTCATATCCAATCGAACGCTTATCAAGTGCACTTATCAACGCACCCTCGGCGTTTTCCCAATCACTATCAGAACCAAGATATCCCTTATTATCTTCTCCTCCGCGAACGGAAAGTTCGATTTTCATCTTCTCGAACCCGAAAGTTTTAAAAACGTCGTATGCGAAATCTACACAATCGCCGATTTCATCCGTGATTTGCGCCGGCGTACAGAAAATATGTGCGTCATCCTGCGTAAACCCTCTAACCCTTAAAAGTCCGTGCAAAGTTCCTGATAGCTCCGCTCGATAAACCGTTCCAAGCTCGGCATAGCGAATCGGAAGATCGCGATACGAACGCGGCTGAGATTTGTAGATTCCGATATGAAACGGGCAATTCATCGGCCTGAGCCGAAACTCGGTGTCTTCACCGAATTTTTCCGGCATGCCCATCGGTTCGAAAAGAGAATCGGCGTAGTTTTCTTCGTGTCCCGAAGTTTGCCACAGATTGCGTTTGGCGATATGTGGAGTATAAACAGTTCCGTAACCACGTTTTACCAGCTGCTCGCGAAGATAATCTTCCATCTCGGTGCGAATCGCTCCGCCTTTTGGGTGCCAGAAAATAAATCCCTGACCATAATCGTCCTGAATCGAAAATAAATCGAGTTCCTGGCCAAGTTTGCGGTGATCACGTTTCGCGGCTTCTTTCCGTTGTTTAAGCCAAGCCTGCAATTCTACTTGCGAGAAAAACGCCGTTCCGTAAATGCGTTGCATTTGGTCGCGTTCGGAATCGCCTTTCCAGTAAGCACCGGAAATCGCTAGCAGCTTAAACGCTTTTAGTTTACCAGTGTGTGGCACGTGCGGTCCCAAACAAAAGTCTATAAACGGCGAACCGTCGATATAATAAACGCTCGCATCGCCCTCAACCTTCTCGTCGATCAACTCGCACTTTAGTGGCTCGTCACGATCTTTAAAGATATCGATAATCTCTGCTTTTTCAATAACTTCCCGGCGATACTTAAGGTTTTGCTTTACCATCTGCGCCATACGCTTTTCGATTTTCGGAAGATCGTCCTCCGAAATCGGCTCGGGCGTAATCACATCGTAGAAAAAGCCGTACCTCGGATCGTCCAAAAGCGCAGGACCGATTCCAAGCTTTGTTCCGGGATACAAATCCATCACCGCCGCGGCTAGCAAATGCGCGGTCGAATGTCTTAAGACTTCGAGACCGTCTCGCGAGTCAGGAAGAATCGGTTCGAGTGAGACCTCATCACCTACAGGTAACTCACGGTTGAGATCGTATTCCTCTCCGTTTACTTTCGCCGCAAGCGCTTTCTTTGAAGCCTTCCGGTCAAACGCCTTTATGGCATCGAAAGCGGAGATCTCTTCCTCAAAACTCTTTGAGTTTTCGCCGTATTTTATATTTAGTTCGCTCATTTTCTGGTAATTAGTTGTTCGTAATACGTAATTCGCCTGTTTATACAAAGATGTCCATTCGAAGCTAAACTCGCCTCAAATCAAACCGAATTACCTATTACGGGTTACGTATTACCTTCTTCCAACTACTTTTTCAATTGATCTGATCTGATAAGAGCGACTTTGCTTTTGCGCTGCATACACAACGCTAGTTTTACGTGCTTAGAAGCACGTCGTAGTTGATTCTGTCGTTACAAAGTTCTTTACGAGCATCTTATCAAAAATAATAAAGTGCAAAAGTGAAAGAGTGTGAAAGTGAAAGACTTAAAATTCGTCTGTTACTTTTTCACGTTTCTCTTCTGTTCGTGGTAGGCACTAGCAGAGTTGAACTGCTGACCTCTACCGTGTCAAGGTAGCGCTCTACCACTGAGCTAAGTGCCTTCAAACACATATTTCGCCCAATAAAAAGCGAACTCTTAAAGTAGCTAAGTGGTGATTGCCTGTCAAGGACTAAAAGCCTTTATTTTACGGGAAATCGAGCGCTTTTGCAGCTTACTTTGCTTGAGCCAAATACCGCCTATTCACCCATCCGCGTTTCCCTTTGAACACAATTGGCACCCACGCGCTTTTTCCGAATCGTTTTCCGGCACCGGTTATTCTTATTCCCGTTCCGTTTGGCGGAATTTTACCGACAACGACCTTGAGATTTCCCGGCGACGGCCTGATATACAAAACGTCGTTGCTTTTAACCCCCGTAACACGATAGCTTTTCGTTTTTGGAGTTGGAGTCTGTTTCGGGGTTGCGGATGAAACGGGATTTGGTGTTGTGGCTTTCGCCGTGTTCGAGTTGTGATCCTGGTAAGTTTGCGAAACGATATTTCGCTCGGAGTTTGCGCTGATACTCTCATTCGCCAAATCCTTTTCCGTTGCTACATTGGCCTGACCGCTGTTTCCCGACATAAAAATGTACGCGATTATCGCACCGGCCAAGATTATTCCAAGCAAACCAAATGTAGAAAGAATCCAAAATGGGCTCACACCGCCTCGAGTATAGTCTCCTGTTTTGTTTACTACGGATTCTCGAGTCTTAGTGTTTGAAGAAACTGTTTGAGCAGAAATGGATTCTTCAGAGTCGAGATCAGCGGCAAAATTGGGAAGCACTTCCGTTTCGGCATCCCGTATATCGCCGGAAAGTTCGCTCCCATCCGAGAGACAAAAAGAGAGAGTCTTGTCAGTGTAGACTGTTCCGCATTTGGGGCATTCCTTCATTGGGATGGAATTTTATCACAAAACCAAAGCGATAATTACAAGCTATTCAACCCTTAAACCGCCACAGCCAATTTGCCTTTTCATAAACGCAACGCTTCTCCTTGCCGTTACTTCCTGTGTCGGTTTTGGGTAGCTATGTCCGCCGTTGAAGAAATATTTGTCCGTCGGGAACCCAAAAGAACGCATTTTGCGTGCAATTTCCCTGCTTCCATAAACTGGAAGTCGATTCTTGCATCCAAAATATGGCTTCTTGCCGATTGGTACCGTCGTGTCTTTCGTACCATGGGCGAGGAAAAGACCGATGCGTTCGTTTCGATCGATATAATTCAAATCGTAAAGTGCTCCGGAATAAGACAAAACGCCCTTAACTTTTGGCTGCGGAGCAAGTCTTCCATGCTTTTTCACAACCGGCCCGCCAATATCCCTGTTATCCAAAAAGGCTGCGTGCATTACGGTAGTTGCACCCGCACTATTACCCATCAGAAAAACGTTATTTCGGTCGATACCATATTTATCGGCGTTTTTCATTAGATATTGAATAGCGTCGCGCACATCCTGAACAGCCATATAATGCGCCTCGATGAGCTGCGCGTCAGTAACATTGCACGGAACTCTTTGCCTCGGATGGAGCCTATATTCAACCGAAGCTGATATAAAGCCGCGACGCGTAAATTGCTCGTTCATCATCACGCTAAAATACTGATAGCACTTAAAAAATGGACAGATATCCATAAAACCGCCACCGTGAACCCCAATTACAACCGGGCGTTTTGCGAGTTTGTATTTATCCCTAGGTTTATTTATAAGTATGTTCAAACGCTGGTTTTTACCGTAGTGTTTTACGGTTTTATAAACGGGGTCGCCCGCCCGTTTCTGCCGCGACTTTTTTGCGACAAAAAGATTCGGATAATCGCAGTAGCTTTCCGCGAACGTTGATGAAACAAAGACCGTAATACAAAGCAAAAATGTCAGGCCGATACGCATTTTATTTTTCCTCACAGTTTGAATTGCGGGGTAAAATTCTCTGATGGTCTTATCCAATGAAGCGTTGGAATCAAAAAGAGTTTATTAACTTAGGCTCCAATTTCCGCTCCATTGTATTTGACCTGACCCCGAATTCTTAGTCAAAAAGTAGTTTTGTGTATTTGTTGTAGAGGAATGAAGCCCCTAACAAAAGAATTCCAAGCGATACAAACACAATTGTTTTCGAAATCGTGTCGAGGTCCGCGATGTCATAGAAAAACAGCTTCAAAAGCGTGACTGCAAACAGGCCAATCCCGAAAATACGCAGGTGTTTTTTTTGTTGAACAATTCCAACCGCAATAACCGCGACCGCATAAATTCCCCAAAAGATGCTCAACCCGAGTTTCTCCGCACCTGAAAAACCAAAGATGTCCGACCAGCTAATCAACTCGCTGCTCAAAACGATAAGCGACGCAAAAGACAAGCCAATATCAAACAAAAACCGCAGCCCTTTAGACGAAATCGCTTTTGTCAAAAACTCCTGCCTGATATACAGATAGCAGGAGAAAAGTACACTCGCGAGCAAACCAATCGAAATATAACGCAAAACCCAATGTCCCGGAAGTCGGCCAAACTCATAGATACTAAAGAGGATCTCTGACCTCAGCTCTCTAATTATCGACAATCCCAGCGTGAGAAAGATAAATACCGCGACGGCATTTAGAACCAGATTAAGGGCCGCTAAAACTGCGTCCCTAAAGTATCTTATGTTTGAAAGTGAAAGAACCACCAGGAAAAAAAGTGTGTAGTTGATCTGCCAAACGATATTGAGGAGAAAATTGGAGTCTCCCTTCGGAGCGGTACTTTCATGCCAAAAGAAGTGTCCGATCTCCATACGAAAAGTGTTGTATAAAACAAGGAGCAGGGCCCCCGGAACCGCGAGACTGATGAACTGGTAAAGCGAATTCTCGACCTGCGGTTTGTATCGTTTATCACGATTTACAACGTAGATCAGAGCTAACCCGGCGACGACCGAAAGAGAGGTCACAAAGAACCAGTTTGAGAGCGGCCGCAGCGTGAGCCATTCAAAATAGACATACCACCAGTCGTTTAGGAGGCTGAGTCCGGCAATCATCATCACCGGATATGAAAAATACTCATACAGCGGGATTTTTCTGGTTCTCCCGATCAAAAACAAAAAAGCCGTTTCTGCAATCCACAAGATCGTTATCCAATGTCCGTCAAACTGAATCGGTACAGCAATCGTGGCGAACGTTAAAACGAGTGCGATAACCAGATAAAAGGCGTTTCTATCGCCGAGTTTGTATCTGGAGATCAAAGCGGCAACTGCAAAATGAATCAAGGCGTTAAGGAGTGCAAAGGAGCCTAAGAGATGCTCCCAACTGCTTCCGTTTAGGATCGAATATCCAAACCCGAAGAAGAGCGCAGAGTTCTGAAGAATCAATGCGGTGTTTTCAAAGTTCAGAGGTTTCTTGTGGATCAGCTTATAAGCTAGAAATGTCGCATAAAATATTGCAAAAAAGACGAAGAGAAAAAACAATCCGACGCCAAAATGCGTTTCATTGTCGTATTTCTCAAAATACCAAACTGCATAAATCAGCCAAGTGAACGCAAAGGAGGAGTAGAAAAGGTATTTCCAATATTTGTAAACCGAGATCGCCAAAATGCCAATATTAATGATCGCCATATAGCCAAATAAAATATCGACTCTTCCCGAACCATCACTCAACAAAAATGGAACCCCATAGGCACCGACGAGCCCTATGTGGGCGATCACCCGGCGGTCGTAGATAAGAGCCGAAAGCACCGTAAAGACCGTAAAGATGACCATTAGCGAGAATGCGGTCGTTTGTGAGATAAGCGAGTAATAGCTGTAGGCGAAATATGTAACGAAATACATAACCGCCATTCCGCCGCTAAGCAGAACCGAGCTAAAGGTGAGATATTTCTGCTTCAATCTGACCGCAAAACCGATCAAGCCAAATCCAACCGCATATCCAAACACAATTCGACCCAAAGGGCTGATCAGATCATTGTCTATCGCATATTTAGCACCGATCCCGACGCCGACGATAGTGACGAGTATTCCAATAATGCTTATCAAATAGGTCCCAACAAATTTTTCGATATTTGATTTTTCTAGTTTCGGGGAGCGGCTCGAACGGGCGAAATTCGGTACGCTGACCGGGGGCTTTTGGTGTTCGGATGGACGAACTTTTCTCTTTTTTTGCCCATCACCAGCTTTTGAGGTGTCCGCCTTGGGCGATTTCTTGGTAAACGGTTTCGGGCGGCCGGCGTTTGATTCAAGTTTCAGGGAGTTGATCTCGTTTTGAAGTGCCGAAACTTCGCGTTTAAACGCCGCTTCGTGTCTTTTGAGTTCATCAAGACGGTTTTGGAGCTGATCGATCTTTTTGTCCAGTTCAGACATAAAAAAAATGTGCTCGAATCTCTGAGTTCAAGCACATCGTATATTATCTAGATAAATTCAACCAATCATTCCTGCTAGATCGGGGTTTTCTGAATTGTTTTATGAATTTCATTAATCTTCATCAACGCCGCGGAACTGTAGAGTTTCCGGACTTCATAAACAAAAATACCTGCTTTCACTCCTGGATCTGTCTGCACGAGTTCGACGGCTTCTTTTATCGTCTTTACGTTAAAGATATAGAGTCCGCGATAGGGTCTCGCGTCCGCGTACGGGCCCGCGAGAACGAGTTTGCCTTCTTTTGCGAGTCTTCCCATATTTGCAAAGTGTCCGGCGAATATTTTCTTTCGCTCTTCGGCGTCCTTGATCTCGGCATCGGCCGGGCCTGTTTTTAGGTTTACGAGGACATAGGATTTCATACCGTAATCATCGGCACCGACTTTCTTGGCGAGCTCTGCGTCGAATCCTTCGTTTGCAGCCTTCTTTTCCTGGCCGTAAACGTTGAATGTAAAGGTGATAGCGACAACGATAAACGCGAAAATATATTTAGTTTTGTTCATTCAAACCTCTTGGAATAGATATTTTGTACCACTTGATAACTATATTATGTTTTCTAAATCTCTGATTGTAAATTTCTGAACACGAAACCCTGCCCGAGTGACCGTCTGAACAGGTAGCGGGCAGAAACACGAGTGCAAACGAGTGTGCCGCTGAATCAATAGAGTTTGTAGGGACCAAGGACCATTCGATACGCAGCTTCGGTAAAATCGTCGATTGAGCGAATCACGGGCACACTCCTCGCGATCGTGTTTCCGCCTTTTGTATAGAGGGGCGACCGGGGACCAAGAGCCTGTCATAACCAAGAAGGCAGAAACACGAGTGCAAACGAGTGTGCCGCTGAATCAATAGAGTTTGTAGGGACCAAGGACCATTCGATACGCAGCTTCGGTAAAATCGTCGATTGAGCGAATCACGGGCACACTCCCTCGCGGTTGATGTTATAAAAGACGGCTTCTCCAACAATGAACTACAATCATTGTGACAAATAACCCCGTTCTTTGAAGGAGAAACCGTTATGACATTATACATTGGAGTAGATTTTCATGCGCATCAGCAAATGATCGCCTGGTGCGATAGCGAAACGGGCGAAACTGATACTTTTGAGCTGTTTCATAAAGACATAGAGAAAGTCAGGAAGTTTTATGAATCGCTTGATCAAAGTGCGGTAGTAGGTATCGAAGCCTCGTGCCGGGCGCAGTGGTTTGAAGACCTAATTGAGAGGGCAGGACATAAGCTTTTGGTCGGAGATCCGTATAAGATCAGAAAGCGTGCGGAGACGCGTCATAAGAATGACCGGCTTGATGCTGAGCTGATACTGAGGCTTTTGTTGAGAGGAGAGTTTCCAGCCATTTGGAGGCGCTCGCGAGAGGAGAACCGGATACTGGAGACGCTCAGACTGAGGCTGTCTCTGGTAAAGATGCGAACGGCTACCTACAACCGTCTGCAGGTTCTGGCCCATACGGTTGGACTTCCGAAAGGAAAGATGAGAACTCTTAGTTTTCAAACACGGGTTAAGGATGCCAACTTAGATGAAGCGTGTCAGCTGCAGCGAGTCCATTTGTTTGATTTGCTTGAGTTCTACAATCAGGAGATTAAGAAACTGGAGAGATGGCTCAGCGACAAGGCAGACAAGGACAAGCGGGTACAGCTTCTGTTAACGCAAAAGGGGGTCGGCTATCTAACGGCTCTTGCAGTTGTTAATACGATTGGCGATATCTCGCGATTCGACAATGCACCAAAACAAGTAACTAAATTTATCGGTTATGATCCGCTGGAGGATTCAAGCGGAGGAAGAAGAAAGTTTGGGAGCATCAGCAAGGCCGGATCGCCTCTTGTTCGCTGGCTTGTTGGACAGGCAATGCTGACGTCGATACGTTATGACCCTAAGTTAAAAAGCTTTTACAAGCGTTTGCTAAGAAAGAAACACCCGGCGGTTGCAAAGACTGCCGCAGCCAGAAAGCTTTTGGTCAAACTCTCGATAATGCTGCGTGACGAAATATCAGCGCAGGAGTTTGACCGCCGTGGACGCACAGTTGGGGATACTCGGGGAAACGCGGGGCCTGAAATGACCGTCGGTTGATGGAGTTACCCAACCCTCCTGATCCCTTAACCGGGACAGGAAGTGTGAATACATACATCATGTTCAAAAAGGAAGCGAAAAACGCTCCCCTTAGTAATGTTCGAAGAGATGTTTGAGTGAACCCACAGCGGGTTTTACTCGTGAGTCTGGTTCCTGGTAAAAAAGAACCGACAAAAACCAATTAAACAAAAACCAGATGAACGGGTCTTATTTGTCAGAAGCTAACAGCCGATCATCTCGCCCTAAGGGCGAGTCGCCGGAGGTTCGTCTTGACACCGAAGCCGTCTTTAGAGATGTTTCCGCCTTTTGTATAGAGGGGCGACCGGGGACCAAGAGCCTGTCATAACCAAGAGGGCCGAAACACGAGTGCAAACGAGTGTGCACTTCATAAATAAGTTCTTGAATAAATACTTATCTCCTAATCGTTTTCTTACTGGCCAGAGCGAGCAAGGAACTGGGGGCACACTCCCTGATGCACGTGTTTCTATCTAACTGATTGCGCGCCCCAACCAATACCACTAAAATGCCTCATATGAAACGCAATATTAAAGCACCGACCGGAAGCGATTTAACCTGCAAAAACTGGCTGATAGAATCGGCTTACCGTATGATCCAAAACAACTTAGACGCTGAGGTTGCGTTTGATCCCGACAACTTAATTGTTTATGGCGGGCGCGGAAAAGCAGCTCGCGACTGGGAGAGTTATGATGCGATTCTGGACTCGCTCAAAAACCTCGAAGATGACGAAACTCTGCTCGTCCAGTCCGGTAAACCGGTGGCGGTTTTTAAGACTCACACTGACGCTCCGAAAGTTCTCATAGCAAACTCAAATATAGTTCCGCATTGGGCGACTCAAGAGCAGTTTGACCAATACGAACGGGATGGCTTGATGATGTATGGACAGATGACTGCCGGGAGTTGGATTTACATCGGCACTCAGGGAATTTTGCAGGGAACTTACGAGACTTTTGGCTCGCTTGCACGTCAAAAAGGTTGGGGCAATCTTGAAGGGAAGTTTGTTTTAACTGCCGGACTCGGCGAAATGGGCGGGGCGCAGGCGCAGGCGATTACGTTTAATGGCGGAGTCGGTTTGCTCGTTGAAGTTGACCCCTGGCGGATTGAAAGAAGGCTTGAATTGAAGCAGGTCGACACATCTTCAGACAATTTAGATGATGCTTTAAGTCAGGTGCGTGAAGCTATTGAAAACAAAGAAGCTAAGTCGATTGCTCTTTTGGGGAATGCAGCTGAGGTTTTGCCTGATCTTCTTGAAAGGGGTGTTGTGCCGGATGTCGTGACCGACCAAACGTCAGCCCACGACGTTTTATACGGATATATTCCGGTTGGACTGTCGCTCGAAGAAGCCGACGAGCTTCGCGAATCAGATCAAGTCGAGTACGAACAGCGAGCAATGGATTCGATGGCAACACACGTCGAGGCAATGCTCGCTTTTCAGCAAAAAGGTTCAATCGTCTTTGATTACGGCAACAACTTGCGCCAAAGAGCATTCGATAACGGCGTTGAAAACGCCTTTGATTATCCCGGCTTTGTTCCCGCATACATACGCCCGCTTTTCTGCGAAGGAAAAGGACCTTTCCGTTGGGTTGCACTTTCAGGCGAAAAGGAAGACATATACAAAACGGATGAAGCGATTATGAATCTATTCCCCGAAAACGATCATCTCACGCGTTGGCTGACAATGGCTCAGGAACAGGTCGAATTCCAAGGTTTGCCCGCACGCATCTGCTGGCTCGGCTACGGCGAACGTGCAAAAGCTGGACTCAAATTAAATGAAATGGTTGCCGATGGAACGCTTAAAGCTCCAATCGTCATCGGCAGAGATCATCTCGATTGCGGTTCGGTCGCATCGCCAAACAGAGAAACCGAAGCAATGAAAGACGGCTCCGACGCAATCGCCGATTGGGTATATCTCAACGCGTTGATAAACGCCGTCGGCGGTGCAACATGGGTTTCACTCCACCACGGCGGCGGAGTTGGCATCGGCTATTCACTCCACGCCGGACAAGTAATCGTCGCTGACGGCACTCCCGAAGCCGCCAAACGCATCGAACGAGTTTTAACATCTGACCCAGGAATGGGCGTTGTAAGACACGTGGACGCAGGTTATGAAGAAGCGATTGAATTTGCTGAGAGGAATGATGTGAAAGTGCCCATGCTGTCGAATAAAGATTTCAATGAATAATTTACCTGAGAATAAACCTGATAATTTGTTTACGCTTCTTGAAAAATTAGCGAATGATTTTCCGGTTATTCTTCGTGAAAATCTGGTTGGAATTTACCTTTGGGGGTCGCTTACTCACGATGCGTTCGATGAGAAATTCAGCGATGTTGATTGTATTGTGGTAATTCGAAGGGATTTAAACGACAAAGAGTTTTCTGAACTCAAACGCTGGTTTGAAAAATCATTAAAGGAAAATTCTTGGACTGACGAACTCGATATGCGGTTTGTGATTGATGGAGAGTTTCTGGATAAAACTTCAAAATGCTGTCAGTACCAATTCCGCAAATTTTGGCGGAGCGGTTCAGACGGGAATCCGATTATTTGGCTTAACATAGGAAAATCGGGAATAACTCTTTGGGGTAAAAATGCAAAGGAAATTGCTCCCGAAATTACCGATGAAGTTTTAAACGAAGCATTGCTTTTGGAACTTTGGTATTTGAAAGACGACCTAACAAACAATGTGGGTGATAAATCAAAGTCAGCCTTTAAGCACGTCAACTACGCGGTTTTAACGGCTTGCCGAATTTATTACACGGCAAAGCATCATAATATGATTTCAAAAGAACAGGCATTTCAATGGGCTTTGAAAAATATTCCCGAAAAATGGCATCCGATCATCAAAACCGCCTGGGAAAATCGCTCGAAGAAAAAAGTCAGTAAAACAAAAAAATTGGAAAAAGATGCAATGGATTTTGTTCACTTTATTGAAGAACAAACGAAATCGTTAATAAAATCAGTAGATTCAGTGTTTGATAAGTAATCGCCGCCGACGGGACACCCGAAGCCACAAAGAGAATTGAACGAGTCCTAACAACCGACCTCGGAATGGGTGTAGTTCGCCACGCTGATGCAGGTTACGAAGAAGCGATTGAATTTGCTGAAAGGAATGATGTGAAAGTGCCGATGAGTTAAAGCCAGAGCGAGACGGTTAGGTTGTTAAATGCCCAAGTTAGAAGACCTGAAATTCAAGTGTCACTGTGGAGATTGGCGTTTCAAAAACGCTTTTTCCGAAGTCGATGATATTCGTGACAAGGTGTGTCGCGACCTGCCTTTCTACGGTAAGCAAGAAGGCAAAGAGTATTGCGTTTTACATTTTCCAGAAAAAGATAAAGTTGAAGATTTTGAAATCGTTATCAAAGAAAGATTAAATGAAGACATTTGGGATTTTCGCATGGTTTATTTTCCCAAATCCCTAAGCTATGAAAGGGAAGAATTTGTTAAAAGAGCAAATTTTAATCACGCCACATTTGCAGATACAGTTAACTTTAAATGGTGTAAATTTAGGGAACGGTTTGAGTTTTTTAATGCTGTCTTTAAAAGGGATGCAGTGTTTATTTGCTCAGATTTTTATAAGTCAGTTAGCTTTAACAGTGCTGAGTTCCAAGAATATGGCAATTTTGGCGGAGTAACCTTTCATCCCGAGTCTTATCCATCTTTTAATAACACTAAATTTAAGAATGGTTCTTTCATTCAAACAACCTTTGAAGACATTAATAGTGCGTTCCCGACGAAATTTGAGGGTTCTGAATTTAGTAAGCGTATAGATTTCTCGCACACCAAAATTTATTCCAAGATAAGTTTCGAGAATGCCGTTTTTCCTGCGAATGGAACTACTAATTTCAAATCAGCTGAATTTCATCAAGCAATAAGTTTCGAAAACGTGAGTTTTTTTAAGGCAGATTTTACGAGGGCGAAATTTGCGATTATTTCAACCACGCCATTCAACCAGATAGTTTTCAAAAACTGTAGGTTTAATAAATCCGTACATTTCGTAGATTCGAGATTTTTTGTTTATGCGGACTTTTCTGAGTCAATTTTTGAAAATACACATTTCGAAAACGCAAAATTTAGAGGCGGAGCAGGTTTTAAAGTTTCAGATTTCAAAGAAGATCTGTTTTTATACACGACAGAGTTTGGATTAAGAACTGAGGACCGATTGCGATCTGGTGATGTTAGTTTTGAAGGGGCTTTGTTTGAATCTAACTCAAGGGTGTTTTTCGAAAATACTTGGTTTTCTAGAAACGTAAATTTCGATTTTGCGTATGTAAAAGGATATTTGTTTTTTAGTGGAAGCAAAAAGAACAAAGTTTTCGATAACGTTTTTGAGGAACGTTCGTTCGGGTATATCTTAAAACTCCTATATACAACCATTGAAAAACCAGAGCGGGTTCATTTTCATACATTAAGACTAAGACCAAGCTGGTTTATAAATATTGATGTCAGAGAGTTTTCTTTTATAAATGTTGATTGGAGAGATGAGAATGGAAATCCGATAACGATTGAATCGGAGCTGGAGCGTATAAATGGAGACCATACACTGTTAGCAATTACGCTAAGACAGTTGGCGACAAATTTTGAGAAAAAAAATCGCTTTGGGGAAGCGTCAAAATTTCGCAAAATGGCTTTTGAAACAGAATACTTGCAGCGTAAAGAAAAGGCTCGAAAATGGTGGTCTGAAGAAATATTTTGTCGCGATTTCTTCACAAAGTTTTGGGATAAGTTGAAAGATGTTCCTTGGGATGTAGCTCATAGAGCTTATCGGTTTACAAGTTATTACGGGGAAAGTTGGGTGCGAGCGTTAATAATCTTTTTGTTTATTCCGTTAGTTTTTGGTTTGCTGTACTATTTTCTCGATGTTTTTGGAGGAGACGATTCGAAGAAGTTTGGAGATTATCTCGCATACAGTTTGCAAGTTATGACTTTGCAGAGACCTGAACCAAAGCCCATCGGATTTTGGACAACTCTCATTTATTCACTAGAAATAATTTTTGCACCGATTCAACTTGCACTTTTGGCACTGGCACTTCGGCGAAAGTTTATGCGGTGAATTGTGTTCCTACATCAAAGTATAATTTGTTCCCGGGCCATTTCCGTGTTTTTCGATTAGATTCTTTTCAATTAGATTCGGCAAAATTCTTTTTACTGTTGGGTTTGGAATGCCTAATTTTTCAGCGATTACCCCTGATTTGCAGCCGGGATTGTTTCCGATGAAAACCAGGATTGATTTTTCTCTTGGTGAGAGCTTGGTTTCGACTCCGCTGATTTCGAGTTTGTTAATTAGTTGTTCTTGAATACTGAGGAGCGAATCAAAAAAGAAATTTACCCAAGCGTCAACATTTTCGTTTGGACGGTTTTGCTGGCAGGTTTTGAGGACGCGATAGTATTCGTTTTTGCGGTGTTCGATCTCGTTTTCAAAACTCACGTATTCAATCCACTTATATCCGTTTTTTAGGAGTAAAAGAGTTGAAAGCAGGCGGCTTAAACGTCCGTTGCCATCTTGGAAAGGATGAATGCTCAAAAAATCGTATGTTAATAGAGCACATTTAACGAGCGGATGAGTTTGGTTGTCTGTTCGATACCATTTGATGAGCGATTTCATCGCTTCTTTGGTTTCAAGTCCTGGTTCGGTGGTTCGGAAAATTACCTGTTTTGTTCCGTCCGTGTGAGTTGCTTCGACGACATTGCTTTGCTGTTTGTAATCGCCCCTGTGCCAATCGTCTTTTTTACTGTATTTCAGAAGAACATTGTGCAGATTCTTGATGTTTCCTTCTGTTATTTCAATATCTTTGTAAGATTCGGAGATAAGATCAAGTGCATTGAAATAGCCCAACACTTCTTGCTGATCGCGGTCTTTCATTTTGGAAATATCAATGTTGCTGAGTAAAACTTCGACTTCTTCATTACTCATATTCGAGCCTTCGATCCTTGTTGAAGCACCGACGCTTTTTATTGTCGCAACTGTCTTTAATTGTTTTAGACTGTTACCTTCGCGTTTTTCAATCGAACTCCATGAGGCATCGAATCTATCGATCGTGCTGATAGTTTCGATCAGTTTCCAATCTAAGTTCAAGTTAAATGTGTAAACTTTATTTTCCACGCTTTAATTATAACAAGTTTATTAGCGGAATGATACGATATGATACGAAAATATCTGGTAGTGATACGATAAGAGTGATACGTTTTGATCCGAAAATATACGTCGGTGATACATTTCAAATTATTGCAGATGCAGATTTACGGAGAACTCCAATCGGAACATAATACTGCTGTTAGTTATAAGAGGAGCTGTGAAAAATTCACTTTTTAGTCGTACTTATTGACGAAAGAACTTTTTTGACCAACGTCACAACACCTACCGCGATCAGGCCGGCGATAATTCCAAAAACGGCATCTTTAATAATCGTAGGTACTTGCGGGTAAAGATGATGTAAATAATCTATATTATGATTAAAGATTCCGCCGGCGACGAGAAGCAGGGCGATTGTTCCGACGATGCTGAGAAGGCGAATAACTATTGGCAGCAAATTGACTAAAATCCGTCCGAAATTAGCGGTGAGTCCTTTTTCTTTGGACGAACGGAGAAGTCGATATCCGAGGTCATCCATTCTGACAATTAATGCGACCAGCCCATAAACGCCGACTGTTGCAACCAACGCGATTATCGAAACTGTAATTATTTGAACGGTTAGCGACCGATCCAAAACGGTTCCCAAAGCGATAATGACAATTTCAGCCGACAAAATGAAATCTGTCGAGACGGCTGATTTTATTTTAGCCTTTTCGACAGCTTCGCTGTCTTTGGGGTGGGGTTCTTCTTCGGAATGATCGTGATCGTGTTCGCTGCGATGAAATATCCAATGAACGATTTTTTCAACACCTTCATACGCTAGATAAAATCCTCCGATAACCAATATAAAAACTATAAGCGGCGGGTATATCACGTTTAATATAAACGCCAGAGGAACAATTATGAGTTTGTTGATAAATGAGCCTTTGGTGATCGCCCACAAAACAGGGAGTTCGCGGGAAGAAACAAAACCCGTCGCTTTTTCTGCGTTAACCGCTAGATCATCACCCAATAAACCCGCAGTTTTCTTGGTCGCGACTTTGCTGGCTAAAGCGACGTCGTCCATCAACAACGCAATATCGTCTAAAATTGCAAAAACTCCTGATGCCATAATTTTATAAGAATTTAGGTTACAAAAATTTTGATAGGAATACCAAAACCTTGCTTGAAAATAATATGCCCGCCGGCCGCGAAGGCGGCTGCGAGATGGTAGCCATTGGTGAAGCGTAGCAAACCTCTGGTCTTGTTGGAAAAGGGTTCGCACTCTGAAGGAGTGCAACAAAATTTCGCTCCTGTAGAGCTCGCGATGTGTTTAATGATGGTTCCAAAGGTTCATGCGAAACGCATTCACCACTGGCTAACCTATTCTCGCTTCTTTCGAAGCTTGGGAATGTCTAGATCATGACAGCATGTGAACTCTATACAGTCGGCATTCTCCGAAACTCGGGAATGTCTGGATCATGACAGCAAGTGAAATCAATACAGTTGCAGGATTGTTGGAATTATGGTCGATCAGATGTTGGAAATTTGAGTTGACCGAAAGTCGCCGGAGCGACGTAATGAGTTAGCCAGTGGTGGAGCGGAATGAAATGGAGCGCAACCTCTGGAATGTGAATATAAGGAATCGTACTCTGAAGGAGTGCAACAAAAACGGATCCGGTGGATTCTGTCGCTCCTGTAGAGCTCCGTGGTTTTGTTTGGCTGTTCCAGAGGTTCATGCGAAACGCATTCACCACTGGCTAACTTCTACCCGCTTCTTTCGAAGCTTGGGAGTCGAGGGTTAGATAAACGGTATTTTATTAAGAAGACTGAAGCGCCTTGCGTTTGGTGCAGGCCGGCGGCCTGCGCTCCTTAGTCAATGAGTGTTACGATATGATACGAAATAATACGATATTGAAACGATAGAGCCCAATGGAAAAGACAGACGCGAAAAAATCCGTTGAAAACAGAATATCAGACAGTATGTTGCCCTATCTCGCGTGGATAATAGTTTTAGTGGGAACCGTCGGGAGTTTGTTTTTTAGCGAAGTCATGGAGTTTCCCCCATGCGTTTTATGCTGGTATCAGAGGATTGCAATGTATCCCTTGGTCGTGATTATCGGGGCGGGAATCATTATGCGGGACGGGCGAATGAAGTATTATGCGCTGCCGCTCAGCCTGATCGGACTTGGGATCTCGGTTTATCACAATCTCCTTTACTATGGCTTTATTGAAAAGGCGATCGTGCCTTGTGCGGAAGGGGTTTCGTGTACTGAAAAACAGATCGAATGGTTTGGGTTTATTACGATCCCTTTGATGGGGTTGGTGTCTTTTATAATTGTAACGATTTGTTTAGTCTTATATAAACCCAGGGAGCAATAAATGAGCAAAGAAATCAAAATTTTAGGAGCGATTGCGATTTTGGTTATCGCTGCGGCGGTGATTGGGGCAACTTTTTACAGGAATTCAACTCCGGTAGCGACGGCGCCAGTCAAAACCGAACCCGGTAAATCGTGGAAAGATAACGAAGCGTTTATACGCGATGATAGTCCTACGCTTGGCCCTAAAGATGCAAAGGTCACCATCGTCGAGTTTCTAGATCCCGAATGCGAATCATGCGCTGCGTTTCACCCGTTTGTAAAAAAGGTTCTGAAAGACCACGAAGGAAAATTGAGGCTCGTAATACGTTATATGCCGCTTCATCCGAATTCGCTTTCTGCGATAACTTTTCTGGAAGCTGCGGGCGAGCAGGGGAAATACTGGAAGGCACAGGATTTTCTCCTCATGAAACAACCCGAATGGGGAACAAAACACGGTCCTACGAATACGCCGCAGCCTGATGTAAACAAGCTATTTAAGAAATACGTCTCCGAGCTTGGCCTTGATATGGAAAAGATGAACAAGGTTTACGCCGAGAATAAGTACAAGGCAAAGGCGGAGCGCGACCTTAAGGACGGAAGGTCACTTGGCGTTAGGCAAACTCCGACTTTATTTGTAAACGGCAGGAAACTGGCGCGTTTGGATGACGCGAGTTTGCGGGCGTTGATCGAAGAGGGTTTGAAGTAAGTAGGGCGCGGACATCCTCGTCAGCGTGTTTTAGTTAAAACCGAACCTGCAAATTGATCCACCCAGTGATACCCGCGCCCCCGAATACGAGTTTTGGGACAGATCCACAAGGACGTAGATGTTTGGAGGTAATTAGTAGTAGGTCAAAACGTAACACGCGGTACGTAATTCGGTTGAATAATTGGCATTTCAACTTTTAAGAACGGTGACAAGTACGAAATGCGAATACCGAAAGACGATCTATGAGAAACTGTTTACTGTCGTCGCTTATCAGTCACCAACCACTAATCATCAAACTCGGAGGACAGGAATGAGATCTGCCAGATTTGCGCTTCTTCTATTGTCGATTGTGCTGGTCACTTCGAACTACACGTTTGCCCAGGAAAAACATTATTACCAGACGGACTTTACAAAGGAGGAGTTTCAATCCAGGCGGGCGAGAGTCCTTGAAAAGATTGGAAACAAGGCGATAGCGATTGTTCAGGGAGCACGCGGTGTAGATGACTTCAATGTTTTTCGTCAAACGAATACCTTCTATTACCTAACGGGTCTTGAAACTCCACACGCATATCTTTTGCTCGATGGACGAAATAATCGGACGACCCTTTATTTGCCTCATCGCGATGAAGCGCGCGAACGCAATGAGGGCAAAATTCTTTCGGCCGAGGACGAAGAGCTGATCAAACGCCTTACGGGAATTGATCGCGTTAAAGCGGTGGAGACTCTGTCTCTTGATCTGGTCGGCGGGCAGCTTCGGCCTCCTGCACCGGCTATCTACACACCTTTTAGCCCTGCTGAAACCGGAACCGACAGCCGTGACGAACTCCTTCGCGGTAGGGCACGAGCTGCATCAGATCCCTGGGATGGGAGAGCGTCGCGGGAAGCACACTTTCGAAAACAGCTGAATCTACGTGCTCCGCAGTTTAAAGTAAGGGACCTTTCGCCGATTCTGGATTCAATGCGGCTTGTGAAGAGCAAGCAGGAGATCGCGGTCATACGCGAAGCCACGCGAATAGCCGGATTGGCGATTATTGAGGCGATGCGTTCGACTGCTCCCGGCGTTTACGAATATCAGCTCGATGCGGCGGCAAAATATATCTTCTATCTACAAGGGGCTCAGGGAGACGGCTACGCTTCCATAATCGGCGGCGGGAAAAACGCCTTTATGGGACACTATTTCCGCAAAACGGATCCGCTCAAAGACGGCGATTTGGTTCTCATGGATTACGCGCCCGATTATCGTTATTACACAAGCGATGTAACGCGTATGTGGCCTGTAAACGGGAAGTTCACGGATGCGCAACGCCGCCTGTGCGAATACATCCTCGCCTATCGGGACGCACTTTTTAAGCATATACGCCCGGGTGTAACCTCGATCGATGTGCTCGATGCCGCCGCGAAAGATATGGAGAAATATCTCGAAGGGAAGACTTTTGCGAACTCAGCACATTTGAAAGCCGTCAGAGCCGGACTCAAATTCCGAGGGCATTTCCAGCATTCGGTCGGGATGGCGGTTCACGATGTCGGAAGAGTTCGCGGCCGCGTGAAACTCAAGCCGGGAATGGTTTTTACGATCGACCCAATGATCTGGATTCCTGAAGAGAGACTTTACATGCGGATCGAAGATATGGCGGTTGTAACCGAAACGGGTGTTGAGAATTTGAGTGCGTTTGTTCCATCAAAACTCGACGACATTGAGCGAACGATGAAGGAGCAGGGATTGGTACAGTTTCGTCCACCGGTCAAGGCTTCCAATTAATAACAGGCACGGGTTATTTCTTCTTTGTTGGTTTTGGAGGGAGCGACGCAATGTATTCGTGGCTTTCTCTAAATAGCTCGACGAGTTTGTCGAAATCTCCCATCACGTCGTCGGGAAACACGACATAGCCACGCATTACGCTGTTGTATTGGATGGATTCTTTGCCGTCGAGTTCTTCGATCAGTTCCTTCTTCCTTTTTTCGGAATAGCGGAAAGCGAAATCGCCGGATTTATCGACGAACGAAAACATATGTCCGTTTAGCGACGTGTAGGCGCTTGCGGCACCTTTTCGTTTTTGATCGGGGACCGTAGCGATAACTCTATCGTAGAGTTCGACTCTCTCTTCCGGGGCATCGGGTTTCTTTTTTGCCATGGCCGTATTTTAGCAGATTCCAACGGGACGCGGACACTCATGTCCGCTGTTTTGGCTTCCGGATTCGAGATGATTGGGGACATTTTACACCCTTACTGCGTGCGGGTTTCTGCAAAATTCGGGACATTCTACACCCTTACTGCGTGCGGGTTTCTGCAAAATTCGGGACATTCTACACCCTTACTGCGTGCGGGTTTCTGCAAAATTCGGGACATTCTACACCCTTACTGCGTGCGGGTTTCTGCAAAATTCGGGACATTCTACACCCTTACTGCGTGCGGGTTTCTGCAAAATTCGGGACATTTTACACCCTTACAGCGTCCGTGCTTCTGTTTCGCCCCCTTTCAAGCTGGTCTGCTGACACGAGACGGACAGGAGCGTCCGCGTTCCTTTACCAGTCGCCGGCGTAATCGAGCGAATCTTCCGTGGTTTGATCTAGGTATTCGCGTTTGATGCGGTTAATTTGGCGTATGTGTATATGGTCGTGAGCGAGCCAGTTTGAAAGAAATTTATTTGCGGACATTTTACCGAGTTTTGGATGATCGTGGGTATTTTCCCAAGGCGGGTTTTTAAGCGAGCGCAGCCACTTGATCGATTCTTCACGCTCAGAAAGAAACGCAGAAAGTTTCGCATCAAAATCCTGCTCAACATATTTTCTCGATGTTACCCAACCAACCGGATCAATCGGCGACAATGGAAGCTCGGGATTTTCAAGGCAATGTTTTACGCGAGCACGAAAATCCTCGCGTTCTTCGTCGTACAGATGACAAACGACTTCCAGCAGACACCACTGATCGGGAGCCGGTTTCCAACGAAAGAGGCTTTCATCCAAACTCACCAGGAGCCACTCAAATACGTAGCGATTACGGGCGATTTCGGCGATTATTTGTTGCTCGTTCATTGTTGCGAAATTCCGTCGGAGATGTGTGAAGTCTAGATTGTAACGAAATTACGGTGATGGTGCATTTGTCATGATTCCTCATAGCCACGTGCTTTAGCTCGTGGGTGGAAATTTCATCCCTAAAATTGAGCCCGTTTTAACGGGCTTGTTGACAGAAAGCTTAGCATTTGCCGATAAGGACGTTAAAACGCCCTCAGATTCTTTCGACAAGCGACCACGCCGTAAACGACGCGGCTATGGGAATTGAATGCTTCAGTTTACCTAGCACTTAGCTTCGCTCGTACAGAGCTATTATCTTTCGTCATCTTCGGTGACTTGTGCGAAGTCAATTCGTAGTTTGGTTTATCCAAACACGAGTTTTCGAATGGTTGCTGTTAATTTTTCTCGCGAGTTTCAGCGTTTGATAACAGTTCAGCAGGTTTATAAAACTCCCCTGATTTAACGACATAATCTATCTTCTCTGTGTTACGTATGTTATCCAATGGATCGTCGTTTAGAACTATCAGATCGGCAATTTTACCTTTTTCAACGCTCCCTTTCTTATCATCGATTCCAAGCGATTTTGCTCCGTTAAAAGTCGCAATTTTTATAACTTCCAGATGCGGAATTCCAGTTTCACTGAGCAACTCCAGTTCTTGGTGAAGACTTTTTCCGGGAACGACCCAGGGGTTTGGGAAATCACTTCCGGTTGTTACCAATATGCCTTTTTTGTGTATGAGTTGTGTTAGTTTGGCTAATTTTTTCCAGTGAGCCCGTGCTCTTTTGAAATCGGTTTTCTTCCAATTGTCAACGAATGTCGCAGCTTTCCAGACTTTCAGGATCGTTGGATGAACTAATTTCAGGTCTTCCGACTCAGTCTAGTTCGGGTCGTTTCCCCAGAATTTTGTGTGAAAAACGATAAGCGTTGGATCAAATGCGACATTGCTGGCGAGCATTGAATCAAGCATCTCAGTAATCGAGTCGCTTTCATAATCAACCTTCTCGATCCAATCGATCCCGCCTAAGAAACTCGGACGGTATTGTTCCCGAAAATCCGCGGGGAGATAACTCTTATGCCATGGGGCTGCGTGGGTAATCGAATCAATGCCGAATTTTGCGGCTTCAGTCCACGAAGTGTTTTGAAGATGTCCGACGACCTTGACTCCTCCTTTGTGAGCTTCGTCAATTGCCGCTTTGACAAGATTCGGTTTGAGACTTGAATAAACTTTTATGTAGTTCACGCCTGCCGAAATCTGTTTCTTCACTTCCTCTCGAACCGTTTCTTCAGTTGGCGTTGCCGCGAAAGGACCAAAATTTGATTCGACACGATTTAATGCCGCGCCGGATGTGAAGATTTCAGGGCCGACGATACCGGGTTCGTGTTTTACCAGATCGCGAAGTTCCACACCGTCTTTGGTTGGAGCAGCCGGGTTTCTAACCGTCAATACACCGAATGCGACCATCGTTTTGAGCGAGGCGAGCGAAGCCTTTTTATCGTATTTATCGATGATGTTTTTATTTTCGTCGATGGGCAAAACCGTTACGTGAGCGTGAGTGTCGATGAATCCCGGAACAACAAATTTTCCCCTTCCATCAATGATCCTGGTGTTTTCGGGTAAGATGTAGCCTTTGCTTTTTGCAACGTCGTTAATGGTGTCACCCTTTAGCATAACGACCATGTAATTTTGCGGCGGGTTGCCTTTTCCATCAATTACCGTAACGTCCTTGATTGCTATGTATCTCGAAACATCGGTTGATTCTGCGCGTTCTGCACCGCAAGCGGACGCCAGAAGGGAAAGAATAAGTAGAATGACCGTGTTTTTGAAGGAATCGTATAGCATTGGTTGGAGCGAAGACATCGTTTATTGAGTGCGCAAAGATTAATTATTACGAACAATGTTTACGGAGTTTTGGATTGTAACACGAGTCGGTTCGGGAGATGAAGCGCGGACATCCCTGTCCGCAAGATTGCGAAAGCAATCTAAATCGTTGAACTACTTTATGATTATTAACTCTTCGAACGGAAGCGTTCGTGCGGACAGGGATGTCCGCGCTCCAATCATTTGCCCATAAAACGAGTTCAAAGTATTCTTAGTCCAATCTAATATTCCCCGGAGTGAAATTATGAAACGAATTTTAGTAACGTTATTAGCTGCAATTTTTCTTTTTTCGATCGCTTGTAAAACGACGACGACAGACGGCAAACCTGGTGCACCAAAGCGTGAAAAACCAAAGATGACCGAAGACGAAATTATAGCGAAAGCGAAGGAGATTCACGAGGCGGTGATTACGCTTGATACCCATGACGATATCAACGTAGATAATTTTACCGACGAGAAGAATTACACGGAAAAGCTTGAAGGTGTTCAGGTTGATCTTCCGAAAATGGAGGAAGGTGGTCTCGACGTGGCTTGGTTTATCGTTTACACAGGTCAGGGCGATTTGGACGATGCGGGCTATAAAAAAGCGTACGAAAACGCGATAAGTAAGTTTGATGCGATTGACCGCCTGGTAACGAAGTTTGCGCCTGACAAGATTGAGCTTGCAAAGACATCGGATGATGTTCGCAGGATTCATAAGGAAGGGAAGTTGGTAGCTATGATCGGTGTAGAGAACGCATATCCGGTTGGAACTGACCTTTCTCGCATTGAAGATTTTGCAAAACGCGGAGCGCGCTATATGTCGCTTGCACATAATGGTCACAGCCAGTTTTCGGACTCAAACACTGGCGAAAAAGAAAAGAAATGGCTGCACAACGGTTTGAGCGAAGAAGGCAAAAAAGCAGTTGCGGAAATGAACAAGTGGGGAATTATGGTAGATATTTCGCACCCATCGAAAGAAGCGATCAAACAGATGATCGAGCTTTCAAAAGCACCCGTTGTGGCGTCACACTCTTCTGCTCGCGCACTTGCTGACCATACGCGCAACCTTGATGACGAACAGCTCGAATGGGTTAAAAAGAATGGCGGAGTTGTACAGACCGTCGCCCTAAATAGCTACTTGAATGTTGATAAAGCGAAGGCCCGAAGCGAAGTGCGGGATAAGGTTTATGAAGAGTTTGCGGAAAAAGAGGGCTTTGAGATCAAGAAACGGGAAGAGGTAAGGGAGATGCCCGATGTGGAGCAAAAGGCTTACATGGAGAAGTTTAATGCGTTTCGCGAAAAGGCGAAGCCACTTGTTGAGGAAGCCCAGAAGGAACTTGCTCCGGTGGACGTAAAAGACTTTGTGAACCACATTGATTACATGGTCGATAAGATCGGCATCGATCACGTTGGAATCAGTTCGGATTTTGACGGCGGCGGCGGAATCGAAGGTTGGAAAGACGCCTCGGAGACTTTGAATGTTACGGCAGAGTTGGTTAGGCGCGGCTACACAAAAGAAGAAATTGAAAAGATCTGGAGCGGCAATTTACTGAGAGTTTTGGACGAAGTTCAAAAGGTTGCGAAAGAGATTCAAGGCGGGGATGGGAAGAAGGAAGACGAAGAGAAGGCGGAATAGATTTTTCGCAGGGGCCGCTTGTGTCTCAAAACCTTGTTTCCAACGGGCAAATAGAAATTTGCATCACACGAGTTAACTTTTGTTGGCTCGTTTTTTTTTTTGGAGAATTTTATGAAACGGTTTTTGCATGTGCTCTTTCTCGGCGTTTTTCTGACCACGACTGCAAATGCGCAATCCGGGCGCGTAAGAACGAAATCGACAACCGGCACTGAAACCAAACCCATCGGACGGACCATCGATCCAAACGTTTACACCGAGTCACGACCGTTTAAGCCAATCAAACTTGCGCCAAATCGCAGACGCGTGAGGAAAAAACAGGTTCCGAAAGTGCCGGTAGTAGAAGCAAAGAAAACAACCGGCCAAGACGATGAAGATGAGATCATTTCGATTGAAGCCAGCCTGGTGACCGTTCCGGTCACGGTGTTTGATAAAAACGGCATATATATTCCACACATCGGAAAACACGAATTTAAGATTTTTGAGGACGGTGTAGAGCAGGAAATCACCTACTTCGGAGCGGACGATCAGCCATTTACGGTTGCCCTGGTTATCGATACAAGCGGCTCGACACAGTTTAAGATCGAAGACATACGCTTTGCGGCGAGAGCTTTTGTGAGGCAGCTGGAGCCGCGCGATAAGGTGATCGTGATCTCGTTTGCTAGCGGCGTGAGAGTCAGATCGGAAGTTACAAACGACAAGGAGAAAATTTATCGAGCGATTGACAGTATAGGCTTTGGCGGAGGTACGGCACTTTATGACGCGGTGGAATTTTCGCTCAAAAAGCGTATGAGGAAAATTAAGGGTAGGAAGGCAATCGTACTTTTTACCGATGGAGTTGATACGGGATCAAGGGACGCGAATTTCAGAGAAAACCTTGAAGATGCCGAGGAATCGGATTCACTAATCTATCCGGTTTATTACAACACGTTTTTGAGCGGGCGTTCGAGCGGAACGATCCTAAGCTCGCCGTTTCCAGGTGTGAGCATTGGTAACAGCTCCGTCAGGGAAGCTAAGGCTCATACTTTTGGCAAACACTTTCTGGAAGATTTGGCGGCTTACACGGGTGGAAGGGTTTTCCATGCCGGGCAATCGCGGTCGATTTTGGTGCAGGCTTTTGAGGGAGTCGCTGAAGAACTCAGGAGCCAGTATGTGATCGGTTACTCTCCCTCAAGCGAAGGCGAAAAAGGCGAGCGAAAGCGAATAAAGGTGCGAGTATATCGCGGCGATATAAGAGTCCGCGCGCGGGATAGTTATATTGTTGGCGAGAGGAATACTCGAGGCAATTAGACCCGATTGCTTAAGCCTGCTTTAAAGTGCTTTGAATCTCTCTCGCCCCGCTTTAAATCTCAAACCCCACGCGCTTTAAATCCTACCAGGCCGCTTTAAAGTGACATCACAGGTGCTTTAAACTCAAACGCCAAGCCCTTTATTCTCAATAGTTTTATGACGTTTTAATCGTTATGCAGGCGCTTTAAAATCGGTGGCTCAAAGTGATTGAAACCTAAGAAACGCTTTAAAGGTCTGCTTTAAAAGTGTGTCAAGACAATGCTTTAAAAAAGTTAACCTTGCGATTTCGGTTGCCGCCTAAATTGCTCACGACTTTCTGAAACGGACTGCCGGACAAACTGTTTGAGGTCGTCCATAAAAGCCTTGCTGATTCCTTTCTTCGATTCATCGAGAAGCGCGTGTCGTCCATCTGGATAAACTTCAACTTTAATATCGTTCAACCCTGCTTGTTTTATCTTTTTCAAACTCAATTCGACCGGACAATTTGTATCGTTTTCACCATAAGCGATAAACTCCGGAGTCTTTACCTTTTTCCAATAGTTTGTCGGGTCGAAATCGAGAAACGGCATCACTGACTTTTTCGTTTTCAGGTTCCCGGTAGTAATCTGAGCGATCCCGGGGGCAAGAAAATCGTATGTGTATTTAGCTATGTTGTTTCGCTCCTCGAAGAGAAGTTGTTCTTCACCTGATGTAACTGAGCCCGAGATATTTACAACGAATGAAAGTTGGTCCGACCTTGCCGCTACAACCGGGGCGATCCACCCTCCCTGGCTTACACCGATCAAGCCAATTCCCGAATAGTCAAAGAGTTTTTGAGATCTTATGTACTCGACTGCGCTTTCTGTATCGGTCGCAAGTTCTTCGACCGGTTTCCCAATCCAATCGCCTTCCGATTTTTCGCTTCCGCGCTTATCAGGCAGCAGTACTGCGACGCCGTAGTCTTGAAGCTCTTTAACAATCGCGAGATACCACGGATTGTCTCTTTGACTTGTTCCCGAGCCGTGAACAAATACCGCCACCGGGAAGGGGCCTTCTCCCTTTGGCAGAAACAGCATCCCTGCAAGTTTGGTCTTGTCTGAAGTATTTTCGAAAGCGACCTCTTTAAAGTTGAGTTTTGTGAGTTTTGGACCTTCAAATTTGGCGAGGGGATTGCTCCGGTCCTTAGTCAAAAACGGGAACAAAAGAAGCCCAAAACCGAGAAGGAGTACAAAAAAAGACGCCAAAAGAATATTTCGCATTAATTAAATGACGTCTTAAAGATTGAATTTGTTTCGAAATAAAAAAACCGGGCAAAATTAATTACCCGGTTATCAGCGGAATGTAATCTTATTTTACGCAGCCGGAACGCCCGACCAAAGAACCTGCTCAATCATCCATTTTTCGCCGTTTCGCGAAAGCAGCATATAATCGATGCCCCACCAGGCCGTAACCTTAATCGCAGCGATATGGTTCATCACGTCTAAAACTTTTACTTTCTTTGGCGCGTCAGCTTTCGGAAACTGCTTTTTCTCTTTTACCCACTTCGCGTAGCCGAGTGCCTTTTCAAATGTCATTTGGTTGCCCTTGCGATAGCCACCATTTTTTCGATCCAGGCCGTAGCCAAATTTATACATCGTAGGCTTTAAAACGCTTTCGAGTTTTGACGGGTCTCCTTCGTAGAAACCTTCGATGTAGCCCAGCCCGGCTTTCATTGCTCCGTAAAACTCCGCGGCGCTCGTGCAGGCTTTTGGATTTGGTCCTTCCCAGAGAACCTGTCGAATCATCCATTTACCGTCGTTTTTGGCAAGCAGCATATAGTCGACTCCCCAATTCGCGGTCGCCTTTGTTATCGCGATCTTATTGCTAACCTCCAGTACTTCAACTTTTTTAGGCGACCCCGGCTTTGCAAAGTTCTTTTTCTCGCGTACGTTTTTTGCATAAGCAAGAGCTTTCGTAAAAGGGAAATCTCCGGCGGGTTCGTAACTTTCCGAACCTTTTTTCCTCCAAAACCCATGCTTGTTGAGCTCAGGGGAAATGCCGGCGCGGAGTTTGGATTCATCTCCTTCATAGAAACCTTCGATATAATTCATCGAGGCTTTTTTTACAGCCTCAGCATCCGCTTCATTTGTTGCGAAGGCAATATTCCCTAGAAAAAGACAGATAATCGCAATGGATAATTTTTTCATGATGATTGAGTCCTACGTTTTTACTAAATTACTGGTTAAAGTTGAAGAAAGTTTCAAAAATTATAATGCATACTAGGAATGGACCTCAATATCATATTTTGTCAGCAACCCACCGAGCTCCGTTCTGGAGAATTTTGCTTTTCTAATTCGGTTAGATTCCGGATCGATCGAGAAGTTAACGGCTGAACTGAAATCGACTCTTTCAAGATTTGTATTCTCAAAAATTGATCCTTTCAAATCGCAGCCGGCAAAAATCGAACCGGACAAATCGGTATTCGCAAAATCAGCGTCGTGAATCCTGCAATTTTTAAAATCTGTGTTGATTAGATTTAGCTCGGAGAAGACCGAGGAATTAAGTTGGCAGCCTTCAAAACTAAATGACAGAAGCAGGCTATCCGTGCTGTCAAAACGCAAGCCGAGGATCTTGCAGTCTTTGAATCTTACGTCGCGGAAAGAGGCGTTTGTGATGTCTGCAAAGCTCAGATCACAGTTTTCAAAACCGCATTCAATAAACCTTGTGTCCGATAAGTCCGAACTACCGAGATTGCAGTTTTGGAATGTGCAGCATTCGTATCTGCCCTTAGCGGGTTTCTCTACGGCAAAATCAACTCCGCTAAAGACCTCATCCTCAAAAAGGTCTTCGTTCATCTATTTGTCTCGAAGCGTTTTAGTTTTGGTTATTTTTTTTAACCCAACTAGCGAATTTTCGGCAAAGGCGATTATATGTCCATCCGGATCAGCAATATATCCAACCTTATCGCCCCAATCCCGATCTTCTAAATCGCTGATTTCTTTTGCTCCGAGTTTAATTCCTCGTTCGAGATATCCTTTCGCATTTTCCACCTTTAGATACAGTTCGCAACGCGGTATTCCGCTTCCTTCCTTAGGGTGGGGTGAATTATCAGCAATAATTTTTGCGATTCCATTTTCCGGCATTAGTCCCAATTTCACGGAATCGCTTAGCCAAAACTCCGTCATTCCCGGAACATCGAGACTTGGTTCGACGCCAAAAAGCCCTTCATAAAACTCCTTGGCTTTAGTTTGGTCTGCGACGTACAGGATAAATTCGATTTCTTTCATATTCATATTTTAAATCGATTTTGAAACCAGAACATCAGGTTCTGAGTATGTAGTAGGAAAGATTAAATCTATCGGAGTCATACTTATGAACCTAACTCTTGAACACAACTTACTATATCTTATACGGGATTTTGGGAGCATCTTGTTTTTAATGATGATTGCCGGAGTGGTAGGAATTAGTGCACAAAACAAAAAAGCAAACCCTCAACTCAAAGATCCTGAAACGGCCGTTCGTCACCTTTATGATCAGGTTACCTTTCCCGCAGGGAAGACGCCTGACTGGGATTACGTTAGAACGATGTTTGTTAAGAACGCGACGGTCGTAATGCGTGCGGGGCGAAATAAAACAAACACGCTGTCGCTTGACGGCTGGATCCTCGATTTTGTGAATTTTATACACGACGCTGAGGTTAAAAAGACGGGCTTTGAAGAGAAGATCGTCAAGCTGAAAACGATGGAATTTGGCGATATTGCCCACGTTCTGGTGCTTTATACATCATACATTCCAGGCAAAAGTAAAAGGCCGCGCGAAGGCGTCGATAGTTTTCATCTTATAAAGAAAGGCGGCGAATGGAAGATCGTTTCGATTTTAAATGAGATTCCAACGAAGGATCGACCAAAGCCAGAGGCGCTAAAGTAGCGTCGCTTCAGAGTCTTGTGATTTCTTTCCCTTCGGTAGTCAGATAAGACTTCATCAAGTTTGCGGTCATACAGGAGTGGACTGGAAGCACGTATAGAATATCGCCAACACTGTATTCGCTAACCAGCGACGCAGGAACCGAAACAACGCCGTGCTCTTGAGAGAGATTCTTTACATAAAAATCGGGAATCGGGTCTCCCAACCCACTTTCAGTTAGTCTTACAATTTGGCCGTAGATTGTACCGAAATTTGTTCCCTCCAATCGCTCTTTTGAAAAATGTGCACCGCCGCCATAAATCACGATTTCATTCCGCTTTTTGTGGATCGCAACAATCGGACACGCAAGGGCAACCGCTACTTGATCCGGTGAACACGCACCGATCTGCTCCTGCGAGAGGTCATAGAAGACGAAGTTTCCCGGCCTGATCTCGTCAGTTCCCGTGAAATTGTCAGCAACCGAACAAGTCGGAGTATCTCCAACCGAAATTATTAGTTCCGGGTTTTCTTCTTTGTAGCGTTTTTTCAGGGGAGCCAAAAGTTCAACGCTTTTAGAGTGAACATTTAGAATTTCTTTTTTTGAACGGCATTTGTAGGAATGTCCTGCGTGCGTGAGAAACCCTTTGAAACTTAGGAGGCCATCTTTACCCAATACGTCCAAAATTCCGTCAATTTTCTCAAAGTCTTCCGGGGAAACACCTGTTCGGTGATAACCTACGTCAATTTTTATGAAAAAGCCGGCGTTGTTTTTAAGATCGCCGATTAAGAATTTGGCTGCCTCTACGGATTCAACAAGTAGGTTTAAACGGATTTCGCGAGCGAGGCGGTTGATGGTTTCGATTTCTAAGAGATTAACCGAAAATGCCACCGTAATATCATCCCACTCTCCAGCGAAATATTCTGCCATTTCAAGCGACGAAACCGTGATCTTATCTACGCCCAACTCTTTGAACCAACGTCCTATTTCAAGTGATTGGTGGGTTTTGAAATGAGGGCGAAAAAGTAATTTGTGTTGCTTCGATTTTGAGAACATATCATCAATGTTCTTCTTACACTTGTTTTCATCGAGCATCAGAGTGGGCTTGGTGATCATATTTTTTCGAACTTCGAATCGTAGTAGCTTTTCTAGTTTCTCATCTCAACTTTTCTCAAACCTCGCTGCTTTTTTCAAGCTGGAGAACCATAATAGCCAATAAATTTGTCAACTTTCTTAAATATCTTGTATGATTTAGTAGAAACCGCCAACAAAAAATTGCAAGTTTGATGAAAAGAATTCTATTAATCACCGCGTTTTGTCTGTTAGTACCTTCGATTTGTGCTTTCGGTCAATCTGGGAAAGTGAAACCAAAACCGACCCCTGCTCCGGTGACTATTGATACTAAAGAGACGATTTATTCCGAGACGGGAGTATATGTTCGACGCAGAATTTATAAACCTGAAATCCTCAAGAAAAGGAAGAAAAAGAAAAAAAAGAGCAAGAAACAAGCGACCCGTAAGGCGCCCGTAATTCAAGATGTTTCGCAGCAGGTTGAGGAAGACGATGATGAGCTGATTACAATTGATTCTTCGTTTGTAATGATCCCGGTGAGTGTGCACGACCGAAACGGGCTTTATATACCTAATTTAACAAAAGAAAATTTTAAGGTTTTTGAAGATGGTGTCGAGCAGGAGATTGAGTATTTTGCTACTTCGGAGCAGCCGTTTACGGTAGTTTTGCTGATTGATGTCAGTCCCTCCACGGAGTACCGGATTGAGGAAATTCGTGAAGCCGCAAAGGCATTTGTTGACGAACTAAAACCCCAGGATCGTGTTTTAGTAGTTTCGTTTGATTCCGCGATAAGGGTTTTGGCCGAAGCCACAAATGATCGGCGAAGGATTCATAAGGCAATTGATCGGGCTAATTTCGGTGGAGGTACAGCACTTTATGATGCGATAGATTTCACTTTTAAAAAGCGCCTAAGGAATATCACAGGTAAAAAGGCAGTCGTCCTATTTACAGATGGGGTAGATACCACATCGCGTAGGTCTGATTACCTGATGAATATTGATGAGGTTGAGGAATCTGACGTAACTATATATCCGATTTATTACAATACTTACAGGCGAATGGTTAGACGAGATGTATTTAACGATCCGCTCGGGCGAAGGCCGCGATACGGACAGGTGAAAGGTACCAGACCCAAGGATTACGCGGTTGGCCGGCAGTATCTATTGGAACTCGCAGGCTCGACAGGCGGGCGTATATTCATTCCTGAAAAGACTGACGATGGTTTGCGAAACGCCTTTTTTGGAATCGCGGAAGAATTGAGACGTCAGTATAATCTTGGTTATTCTCCTCCGGAGGACGGAAAGCCGGGCGAACGCAAAAGTATTAAGGTGAGGATAAACCGTCCGAAATTGGTGGTGAGAAACCGTACGAGCTATGTAGTTGGGCAAAAGAAACAATAGGTTCGCGGAAATGCGAGCGATTGCAAAAGAGAGTATTGGATAAACGTAGGGCATAGGCTCTGCGTTATTTTTGATTTTAAATTATGATTTCGTCTTCAAGGTATAAGATCCGCGACTGAGACCCCGTCAAAATCGGTAAATTCGTATGGCTCGCGTTCTAAGATCGCTTGAGGAATATTATCGATAATCCTATTAAAGGAGATTTCGTCTAGCGACTCGATGAACGCAGCAAATTCATCAGCCGTTGGATTGGACGGCAGATACTTCTTATACATTTTTACAATCGATCGAAGCATCGGTAAGTAGGGCCGCAAATCCGTAGTTGTAGATGCCTCTTCGCTATCGATCCACGCGATCGGGACTTTTGAGATTGAGTTGTTTTGAAGCAATTCAGTTTTTAGCAAAAGCTCAATATCGAAGGCAAACTTCGTTTCAATCAGATCGTCAATTATTGCCGCCGCCGCTTCGTTTCGGAATGCCTTAAAACCGCACTGCGTGTCGATAACATCTCCCAAATTGGGTATCAGCCTTTTCCATAAATAAATAAATAATTTGCCGCGGTCATTTCGCGTCCCTTGTTTGATGACTATGGATTCCGGCTCCCTGCGAGATCCGATTGCAGCTGATTTGTCTTGGTTCAAAAGGGGATCAATCAGTAGTCCGACTTGACCTATGTGAGTCGAAAGATCGGCGTCGGTGTAAATAATAATCCGATCTTCATCGCTCGTGTTTTGTATCGAATGCCACATTCCATATATGATTGCCGCGCCCTTCTGGCTATCATTTGTAGAGGAAAGGTTTTTGGCGATCGGAAGGTTTTGGTCGATTGCGTCTTGAAGGAATAGCACCTTTACCCGATCGCCCAAATCATTTTTATCTACTATCCGCTGAGCGATCTTCCCGCTGTTTTCAGGGCATCCATCGTCTACAACAATAAGCTCCCAACTAACATTCGGTCTATTTTCAAATAACCACTCAAGCTGTAAAACCTTCCTACGCAGAAAATCTTCGCCGTGCGGATGCTCTCTCTTTTGTCTGATCCGGGCATGTTCTTTGTAAACGGCAAAAACTACTGAGATCGCCAACGGGCTTTGATTCCTGTTAAATACGATCTTGGATTTAGCGAGCTTGAGAACGAGGAGGATAAACACGAGCGTTTTATCTCGTTTTTCAATTAAGGCTGTTTCCTCCCTGAGTATTTCCTGAAGGCTGTAGCGTTCTAAAATTCGGTCAACGATTTTCTTAATAAGTTCAAGATGTTCTGAATTCGTAAGGTCGACCGATTTAGGACATAAGGCAATTATTTCATTCATTTGGGCTGATATATCTCCATTCGTAGCGAATGTTTACGATGGATACGAAGACGTCAATAAACCACCGCGTTGTTAAATAATAACTCATTTAGCGTCTCCTGTCTGAAAAGCGCATCGTTAGAATCTTCAACGACAAACCGCGTTCGGGAATAATCTCCCAAATAGATTTCAGGGAAGTCGCCATTGAATTAGCAGCGCTAATTTTTGTAGGTAATCCATCTTATTTGTGATATTGTTTTGATCAGATATCCTTATTTCTGTTAGTAATCTCTCTTTATTAGGTAAGGAGAGGAATCGATACGTCCGGCTCTCAAGAAGATTTTTTATTCTTTGAAACACGCAAGTGAAAACTTTGCTTTCATTGCAAGACTTTCAGTGATCTTCCGCAACGTCTATGCTTAGAGCAACTGACAACGAAGGAGAACAGAAGAGGCTTGCACACGACGAGCAGATTAACTGCTCATGTGGTTTGGGTAACAAAATATCTTATCCGCGTTTTGCAAGGCGACATCAAAGTTAGATGTCGGGACTTGCTCAGACAAATCTGCGATGCCGAAGATGTGCGAATCTTAAAGGGCGTAGTCAGTAAAGACCACGTTCACATGCACATCGAGTATCCGCCGAAATTGGGACTCTCCGGATTGCTCAAACGCTTAAAAGGACGTTTCATCAAGGCGTTTGCAACAAGAATTTCCGCAACTTCGGGAGCGATATTGGGGACGACACTTTTGGGCAACGGGCTATGGAGCGTGGTCAACCGGTAATATCACCGAAGAGATGGTGCAAGAATACTTAGAACATCATTGGCACAAGTCAAACAAGGAAAATGACAATTTCATCCTTGAAGATTGAATATGGAGGACTTTCAGCCCATTTTCAAACGCCTGCACCTTTCAGTGCAGGGTGGTTTAGTTGTTCATAATTCACGGAGGTTTTATGGCTAACACAATAGGATTACAAGAAAAGAAAGATTTTGATGAAGCGAAAGCCGAGGCTTTTGCGGGAAATGTATTGCAGACTTTAAATAGCGGGGCTCTATCGCTAATGATTAGCATTGGTCACCGTACAGGCTTATTTGACACGCTATCTACGCTACCCCCATCCACTTCCTCGGAAATTGCGGAAGTTGCCGGGCTAAACGAGCGCTACGTGCGTGAATGGCTGGGATCGATGGTAACCGGAACGTTTATCGAATATGACCAAGAAACGAAGCGGTACAGCTTTCCAAAAGAGCACGCGGCGTTCTTAACGCGTCCCGCGGTTCAGGATAATATGGCGTCAATCGCACAATTTATTCCAATGTTGGGGGCGGTAGAGGACGAGATTCTGGAATGCTTTGAAAATGGCGGTGGACTTTCTTATAAGTCGTTTCCGCGTTTTCACGACGCGATGGCAGAGGAAAGTGCGCAGACAGTTTTACCGGTGCTTATCGATAAGATCTTACCGCTGGCCGATGGAATTACGGAAAAACTCGAAAACGGGATTGAGGTAGCAGATGTTGGATGCGGAGCAGGTCGTGCGCTAAATTTGATGGCAAAAACTTTCCCAAACAGCACTTTTATTGGATACGACTTGTCCGAAGAGGCGGTTGCGCGCGCACAGAAAGAAGCCGAAGAAGCGGGCGCAAGCAACATTAGTTTTGAAAGAAAGGACGTTTCGACGTTCAATGAACCGGAACGCTTCGGTTTAATTACTGCGTTTGACGCGATCCATGATCAGGCTAAACCGTCTGAGGTTTTGAAAGGAATATATGAGTCATTAAAAACGGGCGGTGCGTTTTTGATGCAGGATATTCGGGGTTCAAGCTATGTTCATAAGAATATGGATCATCCTGTCGCACCTTTGATGTATACGATTTCCTGTTTGCATTGTATGACCGTGTCACTGGCGGAAGATGGTGACGGTCTTGGCGCGATGTGGGGTGAAGAAAAGGCTGTTGAGATGTTAAAAGAGGCTGGGTTTGCCGATATAAAAGTAAATCAACTCGAACACGATATTCTGAACAATTTTTATGTAACCATAAAAAGTTAAATAAAATGCGAATCGGATGGGAAACGCAGGGATTCGGTCTCTGCGTTTTTGTTTTGTTCGGTTATTTGTGAAAATACCCTATCGAATTAGCCGGAGAGCAAAATGATTTCCAGTTTCTTTTCAAAAGGACGAAACGTCATTTTATGCTGGGTCGTGTTTCTCGCATGGGGAATCTTTCTATTCAGTTTTAGCTTGTACCCGCAAGTGAAGGAGCTAAGCAAAAATGCCGATTTACCGGAGGAGAAGTTTGGTTTTACTTCTGAGTATTTATACAGCTTTTTCGAGCGGCTTGGAACAAACGGACGAGACGCTTATTTCAGTTTTCAACTGATGGACTTACTAAACGCCGTTTTGTTTGGGGTGGCTTTATTTGCTGCGCTTTTTTACTTTCTCAGAAAGCTAAATGCGAACAGTTTTTTCAATGTATTGCTCGCTTTACCAGTAATTTCCGCTTTACTCGACGTTTCCGAAAATTTTGTGTTTTTATATTTGCTTTCCATTTTTTTGGAAAGATCCGAGTCGCTTGTTCGTTTGGCGAGTTTTTTAACGAGTGCGAAGTTAACGATTGGGAGTTTGGCTTTTATTGCCGCCGTAATTTGCGGATTAACTACATTGATAAGGTTTTTCGTCTTAAAGGTAAAAGGTTAGTGACTTTATGAACAGAATTTGCGTATTTTGCGGTTCCAACCCCGGAACCAACTCGGTTTATCTCGAGACTGCCGAAAAAGTGGGTGTATTTTTAGCAGAGAAGAAGATTGAGCTAGTTTATGGAGGCGGCGCTGTTGGGTTAATGGGTAAAATCGCCGATACCGTGATGCTAAATGGCGGAAGAGTAATTGGTGTAATTCCAAAGGCGTTGGCGGAAAAGGAGGTTGAACACGGCGGTTTAACTGAGCTCAATGTAGTTGACTCTATGCATAGGCGAAAAGCCATGATGGAAGAGCTATCTGACGGTTTTATAGCGCTTCCGGGAGGCTTTGGAACTTTTGAAGAACTTTGCGAAATAATTACTTGGGCGCAGCTCGGCTTTCACAATAAGCCGTGTGGTTTCTTAAACATACAAGGATATTATGATCCATTAGTTGAACTTTTTGATAAAGCAACTGATGAGGGCTTTGTTCGGGAAGAGCACCGAAAGCTCGTAATAATCGAAGACGAAATAGATGAAATGTATAAGCGTATGAAGAGCTATCAGCCACCCGCGCTCGAAAAATGGCTTGAGAAGGACGAAACCTAATGAATAGCTGCGATCTGATAATTGCAAACACTGCTCAACTTGTGACTTGTGCGAGCTTGGGGAGGGCAAAAAAGGGCCCCGAGATGCTGGATGTGGGAATTATCGAGGGCGGTGCGGTGGCCGTCAGGGACGGGAAGATTGTAGGTGTGGGAGAAACTTCGTCGGTTCTAGAGGAGTTTTCAACGGAAACTCTAATTGACGCGAAAGGGAAAGTTGTATGCCCGGGGTTTGTTGATCCTCATACCCATATTGTTTTTGGCGGTAACCGTCTGGATGAGTTTGAGCTGCGCATAAAGGGGGCGTCGTATCTGGAGATCATGGAGGCCGGCGGCGGGATCGTTAGCACGGTACAGCATACGCGTGAATCGAGCGTTGAAGAATTAGTTTTGACAGCTCGCAAACGCCTTGACGTGATGCTCCAGCTTGGCTGCACAACTGTTGAAATTAAAACCGGTTATGGGCTCGATCGAGAAACCGAGGTCAAGATGTTGGTCGCAATCGAAGAACTGGACAAGACTCATTCCATCGATATTGTTCCTACTTTTTTGGCAGCTCATGCGATTCCGGCCGATTGGAAAGGGAAAGAAGATGAGTTTACTGATCTGATATGTGATGAAATGATTCCGGCCGCCTGGGATTGGTATCAGAATTCGCACTTCTCTCGGGTAGGGGCAGACACAGAGGGCACAGAGAGCACGGAGAAAAGAAATGTAAAGAAAGAATGGAGCAAAAGGAAGAAGCATCAGGACGAGGATTTCCTGACGGACAAAAATGATCACGCGGAAAAAGAAAAAAATGGTGCCGAAAATTTCGAGCAAGGCTCCAAATCCTCTGTGTGCTCTGTGGCTGGAACCGCCCCGTTTTTTATTGATGTGTTTTGTGAGCAAAATGCCTTTAACTTAAAGCAAGCAAAGCAGGTTATAGAAACGGCTGCCGAGCTGGGATTTAAGATTAAAGCCCACGTCGATGAATTTACAAATCTGGGTTGTGCTGAGTTTGCGATTGAGGCGGGCGCGACATCGATTGATCACCTTGACGCAACGAATGACAGCGAAATCGAGATGCTTGCTACGTCTGATACGGTTGGGATCGTTACGCCGACGGTGAATTTCAATCTGGGCAGTAAAGAGTTTGCAGATGCTAGAAAAATGATCGACGCCGGCTGCGCGATGGCTCTTTCAACTGACTACAATCCCGGTTCCGCTCCTTGCTCATCCCAGCCCCTGGCAATGGCAATCGCAAGTCGATATCAAAAATTACTGCCTTCGGAGACTTTAAACGCGATCACGATAAACGCAGCGTTTGCAGTAGGTTTGGGTGAAACACGTGGTTCGGTTGAAGTTGGCAAGCAAGCGGATCTTCTGATTCTAGATACGGACGATTATCGACAGGTAGCTTACGAATTTGGTCGTAATTTTGTGGAAACTGTGATCAAGAGCGGGGTTGAGGCGGCGATAAACTCTTAGTTTTTTATTCGACTTAAAGTATGTATGGTTTCGACGTTCATTTTGAGGGAATCAAAATCTGCAGGCTTTACCCAACGGTATTCCGTAAACTCATTGTTTAGTTGGATTTCCGAGCCTTGCGCGACGCAATTGAAGATCAGGAAGATCATATAGACATTATGTTTTGAACCGTCTTCAAAAGTCTTTTCGTAGGTGCCGTCTTTAAAAAACGCCGGTTCGATATCTGTGACTTCTATGCTGAGCTCCTCGCGTAATTCTCGCCTAAGAGCTACCTCAACGGTTTCATTAGCCTCCATGCCCCCACCCGGAAGTCCCCATTCACCCGGAAAAACGCCGCGTTCAGGTGACATCTTGCAAAACAGCAGTTCACGAGCTTTATTCCAAACCAACCCGACGACAATCGTTCGACGTTTTTTGCTCATTATTTTGCAGGCGATTCTTTGACGTAGACATCCCTTTGCGGAAAAGGAATTTCGATGTTTTCGCGCATAAATGTCTTATAAACTCCGCGATTCAGTTCGTGCAATACCCTCCCGCGAAAGACGGGTTTTTCAACCCAGCAGAGCAGTTCGTAATCGAGCTGGAATTCACCAAATTCTCTAAGACGTACGCGCGGTTTTGGGATTTCGCAAACCTCTTTATGCTCATTTGCGACTTCCAGAAGCAGTTTCTCAACCTGATCGATATCGCTTCCGTACGCAACACCAACCTTCACTCTTATTCTAAATTTTTCATGGTGACCACCGGATTCGTTTATAACGGTGGTTGTTGCAAGCGTTCCATTTGGCACCGTAATTTCAACGTCATCGCGCGTTAGGATTCTCGTGCTGCGGACACCGATGTGGGTAATCATCCCGCGTTCACCGGTGTCGAAGTTGATAAAATCACCAACTTTAAACGGCTTGTCAGCGAAAATGGCGATGCCGCCGAAGATGTTGGCGAGGGTATCCTTTGCAGCGAAACCAACCGCTAAGCCGATAATTCCGGCGGAAGCAATCCAGGCTGTAATGTCGATATCCCAGATTAGAAAAACGACATATGTCCCAACCGCGACGAGGAAAATCGTAACCGTGTTTTTTATAAGCGGCGTTGTAGTTGGCGTTATGAATTTGAAGCGTTTGGAATTGTGTTGGAGCAGATCCACCGTAAGATCGGTCAGACGTAAACCAAAGCGAAACCAAACCAAGACTGCGATCGTTTTCAGAATTCCGACCGTAATCTGCGTAACATTTTCTCGAAGCGCAAACTCGTGGGTTGCAACCGCAAGACCAACCAGCAAAACCGAGAGAAAAATCGGTTTGTGCAGCAAATTTAGGACTTTGTTGTCGAAATCCGTACGCGTTTTTGATACCAGCTTTGCGAGTAGGCCGGTCACGATCCAATCGACGATTTTGCCCAGCAGCAGGGACGCAGCAATTATCAAAAGAGCGCGAAGCCACGGATAGGGACCGACAAAGGCCATAGCATTGTGAATTTGGTTGTAGATTTGCTCCATAGTTACTAAATGCTTGCAAAAAATAGGATAATCATATATCAACTTTACGAAGTTTACACTCATTGGTTCGGGCGGAAAAAGACAAGTGAACAGCGCGAATCACCTAACCTAAATGAAAGAAATCTTATTAGACGGCGAAAGTCTTACAAGCGAGGAGGTTTTGTCGGTTGCTTACGGAGAGCCTGGCAAGCCTCGCGTCGCCCTTACTGATTCAGCAAAGAAGAATGTTGACCGGGCTGCCAATGCGGTTCAGATGCTACTTGACCGCGGCGAGATCGCCTACGGGATCACAACGGGCTTTGGCGCCTTTAAGGACAAGATTATTTCTCCGGAGGAGGTCGAACGGCTTCAAAAAAATATTGTCGTAAGCCACGCCGTCGGAATAGGTGATCCTTTTGATGAAGTTACGACCCGCACAATTATGCTCATCCGAGCCAACACACTTGCGCGCGGCCATTCCGGAATAAGACTCGAAACGCTTCAGCTTTTAATCGATATGTTAAACGCAGGAGTTCATCCGATTATTCCACAGAAGGGAAGCCTTGGAGCGAGTGGAGATTTGGCCCCGTTGGCCCACATGGCGCTTCCTTTGATCGGAGAGGGCGAGGTTGTTTTTGCAGGCAAGCATGTATCAGGATCCGCGGCATTTGAAAAAGCCGGATTAAAACCCGTGACGCTTGCGGCCAAAGAGGGGCTGGCGCTCACAAACGGAACTACGGTTATGACCGCCGTAGGGTTACTCGAGACTTTTCGCGCTAAGAAACTAGCTGATATTGCGGATGTCGCTGGGTGTTTGAGCCTCGAAGCATTAAATGGAACTTCGCTGGCGTTTGATGAGAGAATTCACTCGTTACGCCCTCATCCGAGGCAAAACGAATGCGCCGAGAATCTGCGAGATATTTTAGAGGGAAGCGAGTTTACGAGAGAACACGATCCTTCAAACGTTCAGGATGCCTACACTTTGCGTTGTATGCCGCAGGTTCACGGAGCTTGTCGTGATGCGGTTGCTTACGCCGATTGGCTAATTGATCTTGAGCTCAACTCCGTTACGGACAATCCTTTGATATTTGTTGGTGAAGACGGCGAAGACATCGAAGTGATTTCGGGCGGCAATTTTCACGGTGAGCCGCTCGCGTTGGGATTTGATTATCTCGCGATCGCTTTATCTGAGCTCGGAAATATTAGCGAGCGACGAATTATGCGTCTAACCGACGAGGCTTCAAATGCCGGAGTTTTACCGGCATTTCTGACTGAAAAAGGCGGTCTTAATTCGGGTTTTATGATCGTTCAATATACGGCGGCAGCTTTGGCGACCGAAAACAAAATTTTGGCCCATCCGGCAAGTGTCGACACGATTCCGAGCTCAGCAAACGTTGAGGACCACGTTTCGATGGGTGCGACTGCAGTATTGAAGTTAGGCGGAGTTTCAAAAAATTTAGAAATGATCTTGGCCCTTGAGCTCCTATCGGCAGCTCAGGCAGTAGATTTTAGGCGTAAGGCGGTTGGAAGCGACAAAAAGCTCGGAAAGAGAACTCAAAAGGTTTACGATCTGATTCGTTCGAGGGTGCCGTTTATTGAAGAAGATACCGTGATGTATCCTCATATGCGCGAGGTTGAAAAATTGATGGCTGAGGAATTGCTGGATATTGAAAAGGCACCGGGCGAAACGGAAAAAGTCGATTAGCAAGACCAGAGGTTCGTTCCATTTCGTCCCTCTCGATACCGGCAAACCTGCTTTTACGGCCCTGCGTTTAAGGGTAGGACAAAAATTGTGTGCGGATCATAGCCGCAAAGAGTGTTTTTATGGAGAGAATTTTAGCATCCGAGAGTATTTTTCAGGCAAAGTTTGAATTTTCTTGTTTTTGTCCGTGATTATGTGCGTGGTTTTCCCAACGGCAATCAGCTTCTCATCAGCTTTCCGTAACACTTCGTATTCGAAAACGATTCCCCGAGATTTTAATTTTTCGATCCGAGTTTTTACAGATAAAACGTCTTCATAAAACGCCGGCGATTTATAGCGGCAATAGCTTTCCGCAACAACCATCAAAAGGTTTTGATCTTCTTCCATTTCCAGATAGGAAAACCCTCGGTTTCGGCAATAATCGCTTCGTCCGAGTTCAAACCAGACATAGTAGTTCGAATGGTGGACTATACCCATTTTATCCGTTTCCGCGTAGCGAACTCTTATTTCGGTTTCATCCCACATGTTAAATAAGTTAAAAGTGGAAAGTTAAAAGTTCAAAGTCAAAACGCAAAAGTTTTCGAAGTGATAGCCGGTCGAGATACCAAATGGCTTGCTAGTTAGTGCCTATACAGGCAAAATAATCGTTTATGTCGGGCGAAGGAAAAACAATTGTAAGTAATCGACATGCTTTTCATGAATATCACATAGAGGATAAGTATGAAGCCGGAGCCGTGCTTAAGGGCACGGAGGTAAAGAGCATCATGGCTGGAAAAATCCAGCTTAAGGAATCGTACGTCGTGATAAAAAATGATGAAATCTGGTTGATGAACGCCCACGTTTCGCCCTATTCACACGGAAACCAAAATAACCACGAGCCTCTCCGAACTCGTAAACTCCTTCTAAAAAGACGAGAAATTGAAAAACTTAGAAAAGAAACGGCGCAAAAGGGAATGACCTTGGTTGTTACTAAGGTCTATTGGAACAACGGCCGGATAAAATTTGAAATCGGCGTTGCAAAAGGCAAAAAGCTTTACGATAAACGCGAAACGCTCAAGCGAAAAACAATCGATAAGGAAACCAAACGGCAGATGAAAGACGCGCATAAGTAGTCCGGACAGCAGGAAAACTTTTGATAAATTCATTGTGCAAAGTGCGGGTTTGATAAAACGTCTTAAAAGTAAGATAATCTCTTTTTCGTATCTCCCAAATGTCAAAAAATCAATTGAGGAAAACTATGAAATCTCAAGCAATCAATAGGAATTTCGCGGGCGCCAAGGTAGATGGTTTGGCCGTCGCGGTTTATAAAGGGGAAAAGGGGACAAGCGGCTTGCTAAAGGAGCTCAATCGGGTTTCCGGCGGCTTGGTTTCCGCGGTTATTAAGGAAGACGGTTTTGAAGGCAACACAGGTGAAACCGCACTAATCCGGTTTAAGTCAGGCCGGCTGTTGCTTATCGGAGTAGGTGACAAAAAAGAATATTCGGCCTCGGATGTATCTGCAGTTGCAGGAACGGCAGCACGGCTGTATCGAGATAAGGGCTGCAAAAGTTTTGCTCTAGCTCCTCGTTGCAGTGGGAATGACATAGACGTTGCGTCGGCTGCGTTTCAAGGAGCGATAACGAGTCAATTTGAGCTCGACATTTATAAAACGAGCGACAAAAGCAAAAAGGAAATAGCAAAATTTGTTTTATTTATCGATGGCGGAAAGCCGGCTGAATTGAAGAAGGGTTTGAGTCGCGGACAGGCAATTGGTGATTCAATGAATTTCACCCGCACACTTGCCAATGAGCCGCCAAATATTCTCACGCCGACTGAAATAGCTAACCGGGCAAGAAAAATGGCGAGGCAGGTTGGGTTGAAGTGCCAGATTTTGACCGAAGCTCAGATGAAAAAACTCGGTATGAACTCTCTTTTGAGCGTTTCCGAGGGATCAGAGCAGCCCGGGAAAATGATTGTTTTGAGATATACGCCGAAGAAAAGTACCGGGAAGAAAGGCGAACTCCTCTCACTCGTTGGAAAAGGCGTGATGTTTGACACGGGCGGAATTTCTCTTAAACCCTCGGCCAATATGGACGCAATGAAATACGATATGTCCGGCGCCGCCACGGTTCTTGGTGCGATGCGGGCAATTGCGCTGCTCAAGCCAACGGTTCCGGTTTTGGGAATTGCAGGTTGTGTTGAGAATATGCCAGACGGACGCGCCTCCAGGCCAAGCGACGTTGTGACGGCGATGAACGGCAAAACGATTGAGATATTGAATACGGATGCCGAGGGACGCCTGGTGTTAGCTGACGCCGTGGCTTACGCAGAAAAGAAAGGCGCGACCCGAATTATTGATATGGCGACGCTTACGGGTGCCGTTGTGGTAGCTTTGGGCGGTTTGAACACCGGTGTTATGGGCAATGATCAGGCGCTCATAGATGAGATAATCGATTGCGGTAAAGAGGTTGGCGAAGGTTTCTGGCAACTTCCAATTGGAGAGGGCTATAGCAAACAGATCAAATCCGATATTGCCGACATTAAGAATATCGGGGTTAAATCGCAAGCCGGAACAATCGCCGGAGCCGTTTTCATACAGGAATTTATCGACAAGGCGAAATGGGCGCATCTCGATATAGCGGGAACCGCCTGGGTAGATAGCCCTAAGCCGCACCAGTCGAAAGGGCCGAGCGGTGTTGCGGTTAGAACGCTTGTTAAACTTGTCGAAAACTCGCAGTAGAATTCTTAAAACTTGATTTTTCGATTCAAATAACTATTATTTGGTCAACGTTTTTAATACGACGTTGACCTTTTTTCTTTGCAGGGTTTGACGATAATCATTAACTAATCTGGTTTGGAAACCAGAACAAGACTGCTTCTTTCTAGGGGTCCAATGAATAGAGGAAAAGACAATTATTTCAATTTAGCTTTTGTACTGGCCATCCTATTTATCCTGATCGGCTGCACATGTAACACCGGTCGCGATTTCGGTGGGGATGAAGGCGATGCAAACGCACCGACTTCGACTGAGAATTCTGAAGAGAGCGGTGATGCAAGCCAAAAGCCTGATCGCGGCGACTTCGTTGTAAAGCACGTTGGTGTTCAGAATCCGCGCTATGAAGCGATTGATCGCTCGATTCGTGAAAGTAAGACGCTCGAAAAAGCCGCCGATAAGCTAAATCGTTCTTTGAGCTTGCCGCATGACATCACTCTTAGCGCTCAGGACTGCAAAATGGCAAACGCTTTTTACAATCCCAAGGATCGTTCGATCACGATGTGCTACGAGTTAATGGAGTATTTCTACCGCATTTTTAAGAGCGCCGGAGATTCAGATGCCAAGGCAAAGGATCGTATGAACAAAGCGACGACCTTTATTTTTCTACACGAGCTTGGACACGCCTTAATTGACGGTTATGAGCTTCCGATAACGGCCAACGAGGAGGATGCGGCGGACCGCTGTTCGTCATATATATGCATTGAGGAGCTTGGAGAAACAGGGGTGCAATCAATAATTGCCGCGGCTGAATTTTTTGCGATTCAATCGAAATCGTCGAAGAAAGATAGCAGAATGATGGCAGACGAACACCTTTTGAACGAACAGCGCTTTTTTAACTCGCTTTGTATGATTTACGGTTCCGACCCACAGAAATATGGCGGAATTGTCGAAAATGGGTTACTGCCGAAGGCGCGTGCGGTTAGATGCCCTAAGGAGTACCGACGGACAGCTACGAGCTGGCAAAATTTACTGAGTCCTTGGCGAAAGGACTAATTTTAATTACTTTCAAAGGAGAAAATATGAGGAGATATCTGTCGAAATTTGTCAATGAGAATAACGCGCTGACTGATGGCGTCATCGCGTTGGCGATTATTGGTCTGATTGTATTTGGTTGTACATGCAACACAAATGATGGTTTTAGAAGTACAAAAGATGACAATACGGCCACGAAGCCTGCGAAGAACAGTGAAGAGGACACTCCGAAGAAAGTAAACGAGACTTACTCAAAAGACAAGGTTCCATCCGACGCTGCAAATCAAGAAATTGTTAAAACGACTTTGATGAATTTTAGCGATGCGGTTCAACGTGCTGATTTTTCCGATTTTCATAAAACGGTTGCTAAATCCTGGCGCAAGCGTTCGCTTCCCAGTGATTTTGAAAAAGGGTTTAAAGAGTTTATCGACAAGAAGATTAATATTAGTCAGATACGTTCGAAGGATGCGAAGTTTGTACCACCACCGTATATCGATGACAAATACAGGCAGAAAGTGCTCTTTTTGAAAGGGAGATACGAAACCTCTCCCAGATCGGTCAATTTTGATCTTGAGTATATCTTTGAGGATTCAGAGTGGCGCTTGATTAAGATTGAGGTGAATACGGGTTGATCGGCCCTTTCTAATAACTGGTTTTTAGGCAGTCGTTGAAAGATGGCTGCCTTTGCTTTTTCCAGATACCAAAGTTAAAATTTTCAACAAAAGGCAGCTCAAAAATCTTATGAAAATTCATGAATATCAGGCGAAGGAACTCCTTAAACAATACGGGGTTCCGGTTCCAAACAACATCGTTGCGCGCACGGCAAAAGAGGCCGAGCAGGCAGCTAAGGATCTGGGAACGGATGTGGTCGTAGTTAAGGCGCAGATACATGCCGGCGGACGCGGTAAAGGTGGCGGCGTAAAGTTGGCAAAATCACCCGGTGAGGCAAAACAAATTGCTTCGGAAATGCTTGGAATGAATCTTGTTACTCACCAAACCGGACCCGAAGGTCGCGAGGTGAAAACACTTTTGATTGAAGAAGGATTGCCAATTGACCAGGAGTTTTATTTGGGGATCACACTTGATCGAGCTTCCGGTAAAAACGTGTTTATGGCTTCGTCCGAAGGTGGTACCGAGATTGAAGAAGTTGCCGCTGCAACACCTGAAAAAATTCTTAAAGAGACGATCGAACCGGGAATCGGGTTGCAGCCTTTTCAGGCGCGGAATCTGGCTTTTGGGCTCGGCTTGCCTAAGGAGCTTATCAGTCAGGCGGCTAAATTTATGATGTCGCTCGCAAATGCGTTTGAAAAAATGGATGCGACGATAGTAGAGATTAATCCGTTTCTGAAAACGAAAGATGATCGTCTGATCGCACTCGATGCGAAAGTAAATTTCGACTCCAATGCCATGTTTCGGCACAAGGATTATCCCGAGCTCCGCGATCTAAACGAAGAGGAGCCGCTTGAAATTGAGGCGTCGAAATTTGATTTGAGTTATATCAAACTCGATGGAAACATCGGCTGTATGGTAAACGGCGCCGGACTTGCGATGGCGACGATGGACATCATTATGCACAACGGCGGCGAGCCGGCAAACTTCCTCGATGTCGGCGGTGGGGCTTCTCAGGAGCGTGTCCAGAACGCGTTTAGAATTTTGCTCGCCGATGAAAACGTAAATGCGGTTTTGATCAATATATTTGGCGGAATCGTGCGTTGCGATATGGTTGCGCGTGGAGTCGTCGCCGCTGCGAAAAACCTTGGGGTTTCGGTTCCGATTGTGGCGCGGCTTGAAGGCACAAACGTCGAGGAAGGTAAACGTGTTTTGGAGGAATCGGGAATCAATATACTTTCCGCCGATGGTATGCAGGATGCTGCTGAGAAGGTTGTGGGGGCTGCAGTCTAATTACATCTTGTCATTTATTGACATAAAGTGCCATTTTGATAAGATGTTACACGGAGGTAATTTATGTCCACGACAAGTATGAACATCTCACTTCCGTCGAAATTGAGAGCGTTTATTGAGGAATGCCTCGCAAAGGACGGATATGGTACCGCGAGCGAATACATACGCGAGCTTGTGAGGGCCGATCAAAAGCGCCGGGCGGAACAGGAACTCGAAAACCTTTTACTTGAAAGGCTCCGAAACGAAAAGGTCGAAGAATTTGACGTTGACCGTCTTAAATCTGAATTAGGCAAGCGAATGAAGAAATAACGCTAAATGCGAGTCGCTCACGACAAAGCAGTCTTAGAAGAGCTGATCGAGATCGCTGCTTTTATTGCTGAAAAAAACGAAGATTCTGCAAGCAAATTTATTGACGCATGCGACAACGCATTTAAGTTTCTGGCTGAGAATCCAAAAGCAGGTGCGCCGAAGAAATTTGTCGACCCCGCTCTCGACGATATTCGAATGTGGCGGATAAAAGATTTCGAAAAATATCTGGGTTTTTATAAACCAACTATTAACGGCATTCTAATCCTTCACGTTATCCACAGTGTGAGAGAATGGCGCGGTTTATTTGACGATGAAGCTCGTTGAATTTCCAATCATCTGTTATATTAAACTTAACTGAATCACCATTCATTTTTCTAAATCAGGATTAATATGATCGAACGCGAACAACTGGAAATGGACATCGTTTATGTTGGAGCCGGACCAGCGAATCTGGCTTCTGCTTATCACCTTAAAAAGCTTATAAACGAGCACAACGAATTGGTTTCGTCCGGGAAAAAAGAAGGAAAACCGCTTGAAGATATAGAGATTGGGATAATAGAGAAAGGCTCACGCGTTGGCGCCCACATCCTGTCCGGTGCCGTGATGGATCCGAGGGCGATTCGCGAATTGATGCCCGATTTTCTTGAGCAGGGCTGTCCCGTTGACGCCGCCGTTACCGGCGATGCAGCCTGGTATCTAACTGAGAAAAAGAGGTTTAAGGCTCCGATCACACCTCCGCCGCTTAAGAATAAAGGGAAGTATATCGTTTCGCTGAGCAAGGTTTGCGAATGGCTGGCGGAAAAGTGTGAGGAACTTGAGATAAACGTTTTTCCCGAGTTTCCCGGGTCGGAAATTTTGTACGACGATGATGACAATGTGATCGGTGTTCGTACGGGCGACAAGGGAATTGATAAGGATGGAAAACAAAAGGGGAATTTTGAACCGGGGATTGATCTGCTTGCGAAGGTTACGGTGCTCGGAGAGGGTTCGCGCGGTTCGCTTACGAAACAAATAATGCAGCGGCTTGGTCTTGACGAAGGAAAAGAGCCTCAGACGTTCTCGCTTGGCGTTAAAGAACTTTGGGAAGTGCCGGAAGGAAACTACGAGGAAGGTTTTGTCGTTCACACGCTTGGGTTCCCGTCGGATGCCGATACTTATGGTGGCGGCTGGATATATGGGATGAAGGACAACGTTGTCAGTATCGGCTACGTCACCGGTCTCGATTATCTGGATCCGAATCTTGACCCGCACGCTGAGTTTCAGAAATTTAAAACCCATCCGGATATCGCAAAAATACTTGAAGGCGGAAAGATGATAAAGTACGGCGCCAAAACGATTAACGCCGGCGGTTACTACACGATGCCCAGGCTTTACGCTGGTGGCGCTTTACTGGTCGGCGACTGTGCATCTTTTCTAAACGCGCAACGAATCAAGGGAATTCATACCGCGATGAAAGGCGGGATGCTCGCAGCTGAGACCATTTTAAACGCTTTGATAAACGAGAACTTCTCTGAACAGACGCTTTCCCAGTTTGAGAAAAAGGTCAATCATAGTTGGATTTACGATGAGCTCTATGCAGTGCGGAATTTTCACGCCGCGTTTCAAAGAGGGCGTTGGTCGGCACTCATCAACACAGGTCTCCAGTATCTAACCGGCGGTATGGCCTGGGGATTCATGCCGAAGGAGCATCATATCGCCGGACACGAACGCATTAAAACGCTTGACGCATATGCTGGAAATGGCAACGGATCTCGCTACGAAGGTCTGGATTTCGATAAAGAACTTACGTTCGATAAAACAACGGATGTTTTTCACGCTGCAGTAGGTCACGACGAAGACCAGCCTCCGCATTTGCACGTGCTTGACCCAGAGATATGCGCTACCCGCTGCGCTGAGGAATATGGAAATCCGTGTGAAAAGTTTTGTCCGGCGGCAGTTTATGAAATGGAGGAAGATACGGACAGAGGACGTAAGGAGCTTAAAGTAAATTTTTCGAACTGCGTGCATTGCAAAACCTGCGACATAATGGATCCGTATCAGATTATTAACTGGGTAACTCCCGAGGGCGGCGGCGGACCAGACTATAAGGGAATGTGATCGAAAAACTCGATGACGGGAAATCTTTTCATAATTAGTTCACCATCAGGAGGCGGGAAAGGTACGCTGGTAAAGCGCGTTCTTTTGGCGGTGCCAAGTGTAAAGTTTTCAGTTTCTTATACAACCCGTGAGGTGCGCGACGGCGAGGAAAACGGGCGCGAGTATTTTTTCGTTGAAAAGGACGAATTTCAGAGATTGATCGATCAGGAAGAGTTTCTGGAACACGCTATGGTCCACGAGAATTTCTATGGCACTTCAATAAAACAGGTTGAGAAAGAGACTACTGCGGGAAACGATATCATTCTTGAAATTGATGTGCAGGGCGCTGAAATTGTAAAGAGGAAATTGCCTTCTGCTGTCAGTGTATTTATTCTACCGCCTTCGTTTGAGGTGCTCTCCAAAAGACTAATCGGACGAGAAACGGAAGCCGAGGATGCCTTACAAACCCGTTTAATTAATGCGAAAGAAGAGGTTAAGGCGTTTAATCTGTTTGACTACGTTGTGGTTAATGATGAGGTGGAGCAAGCCTCGAGCGACTTGATAAGTATTTTTGCTGCGGAAAGACTCAAACGAGATAGACAAATAAACGAGATTCGCGATATTCTTAATACTTTTGATACTTAAGAATGGAGCCTAAATAAATACATGACCGAAGAATTGGAGATAGAGGAAACACCGGAAGAAGAGGAGATCATCGAAGTGGTCGTTGATCCTAAGAAGATTCCTGAGATTGATTCGAAATATCGTTATATCCTGTTGGCGGCTCAGCGCGCGAAACAGATTCAGCGTGGTGCAAACCCACGGGTAGAGTTGGACCCGAGAAAAATCAAGCCAACCACGATCGCGCGCGAAGAATTTGAGCAGAAAAAAGTGAACTTTGAAATTACTGACGAGAAGATAAGTCAGTAGCTAGTCGCGAGAGCGCTGCTCGATCCATTTCGAGAATTCTGCGGCGATCTCCCTCGCTTCTACTTCCTGAGGCATTTCAAAGTAAGATTCGTACCAACTTCTAAAATTCCACCTTTCTTTCTTTCTGAAAATCTCCCAAAATGATTTTACATATCCGATAAGAAACGGGAAAAACCCTTCCCGTTGATATTGAAGTACGTGAGCTAATTCGTGTGCCATCAATGTTTGCGAGATTCGCAAAAGCCTGTCTTGATCCCTTTTAACAAGTTTTGGATTGATGAAAACAAAACGCCCGATAGTTATCCCGTCAACCATCAGAAGATTCGTTACGAGCCACGAGCCGCGTCTGGCGTAAACCTCAACCTTTGGGAATCTGCCGGATTCGCATATCTCGCTGTCGGAAAAAAAATCCGAAAACAAGGAGTTGGCGTATTCCGAAAGTCGCATATTTATTCGACGTTTTGAACTTGCTCGCGAATCTTTTCAATATCTGCTTTGAGCGAAAGCGCAGCTTCCTTAACCGTCATATTCTGAGTTTTTGAGCCAACAGTGTTTGCTTCGCGATTTAGCTCCTGGGTCAAAAAATCGAGCCTCTTACCAACGGCTTCTTCTTCTTCAAGAATCGAAGAAAATTGATCCACGTGGCTTTTTAGCCTTGTTATTTCTTCAGAAATATCACCTTTATCGGAGAGGTAGGCCACTTCTTGCGCGAGGCGAGCTTGATCGAGCTCTATTTCCACATCTGATTTTGAAAGTAGTTTTTCTAAACGGGTTTTGAGACGTTCGAAATACTCGGCTGAGACGTTTTCACTTTCCTTTTCAATCACCGGGATCGTCGATTCGATGTTTCCGAGGAGAGTCTGAAACTCGGTTTTTAGTGAATCGCCTTCCTTAATTCTCATTGCTTCAAGGTTGTTCAGTGCGTTTATTATCGCTTTTCTTATTCCTTCTGCAAATTCTTCGCTGAGATCGTCTTTTTTTGTCTGGAGAGCATTTGGCAATCTCGCAATCATGTTTATGTCAGGTTCACCGGAGAGTAAAAATTCTCTCTGCATTTCCTTCAACGCTTCTAAGTAACCTGAAATCAGAGGTCGATTGAGTTCATACAAAGTATCGCCTGTTTTCTCATACTGGAGATTTATTTCGACCCGTCCACGAGTTAGCCGCTCGGAAATGAGCTTTTTGATTTCTGCTTCGAGCGGTTGCAGCTCGGAGGATAGGCGCAGCTTAATATCGAGGAAACGGTTGTTTACTGTTTTGAGCTCAGCCGATACGTTGAAGTTTTTGCCAGACGCTTCTCCGCGTCCGAAACCGGTCATTGATTTCATAATTTATTGTTGATTCTAAATTCCAATTCGCATTCCGGTAATCCAGTCCAACCATCGATATTTTAATGCTTTCGGTGATAAGTGTTCGGTTATTCCGACTCCCTTTCGTGGTTTACCATCGTTTAGCGAGAGTGTGATTTCGCTTAAAAAGCGCATATAAAAAAAAGAGGATTCGATAACTTCGTTTTGCTTCACAGTTAACTTACCAATCTCCGGCGAGTAAATTTTGAGGCGTCCGGGATAGCGCAACCCATACATATTTCTCGAGAAATCAGCGCCTTCCGATTCAGCATAACTCTCAAAAAGATCGTCATCCTTTGATATGTAGAGTTTGGTCGTCGCTTTTTCAGCTCCAAGTTCGTTATAACGAAAGAAGACCGCCGTTGCATCGGGGAAGTGGACCCGACCCTTCTGCCAACTTCTAACAATATCAGGCAGCCAGCGGTCATCGGAGTTATTGTCGTGAAAACCGGTGCCGCGAAAATTCACTTCGTCGCGTTTGATTCCCTCTTTGTTTATGATTCTAATGCGTCCGGTAACGTCGGATCTGGGAGCGGCGAGATTCCAACGGTGTCCGCTTGGAATTTCAGCTTTGGGTTTACCACTTTGAAAATCACTTTCAATTAAAAGCCACTCGAAGTCCGCTTTAATAACCGCTTTGCTGTCAATTTTTAGATCGAGCGAAATGAAATAGCCGTTTCCATAGGGCGCGGAAGTATATTTAAAGAAGTTGTTTCCGATTTGGCATTCGGGTGCATCGGGACTCGCGGAAAAGTCCGCCGCGTCAAATTCTTCTACTACTCGATAAACCGGCTTTCCATCACGATAATATACAAATGCAATTGCGGGAAAGGTCTTGCGGGTCGAGTGACCATTCGTAGTGTGAAGCTCGGCGATCTTGTCATTTCCAGCATGAGAATTATATTTTGGCGAGAATATATAATTGTCTAAAAACATAACCACCACCGCTTCAGAACCGTCGTCGCTCAACGCATCAAAATACCACCATTCATAGCCTGCCGGACTTTTCTTTGGTCGCCACGTATCTGCGGAGACACTCGAAGAAAATGCAAATTTCTCCTGAAAGGTTTTGTTTGGGCTATCGGTCATAATTGATGTGTGTTTCGCCGTGTGCGGGGCATCAAAAGCATCTCAAACTTTTTGATTCGGTGCAACAGACAGACTTTAGAACGAACTAAACCCGCGTGTGCTTGAACGTCCGCCATATATCTGCTCAAATAGCGGCGTGAAAATCTTCATCGACATATTCGACCGGCGTTTTAACGAGCTTGATTTCCGCACGCGCAAGCTTATTGAGAAAGTTCCTTACAGCACACTTTTCGCAAAGCGTCAAAACGATCTGAGCTTACGCACATGCGGTGAACATTTGTTAAGGAGCGCCGGCAAAGTTGAACAAACCTTTGGGGGAATTACGACACGCCTTTGGGATGATCCGTTTGAATGGACGCTCGCGGAGGAATTGTCTACGGCTGAGAAAATCGTCGCTTATCTGGACGAGGTCGTGGAAACACGCAGAATGGGGTTTAATCTATTGACCTCAGACGAGGATCTCGCAAAAAAAATGCCGGCTCCCGAAGAACTAAAACCAGTTTTTGAGATACTGCTTGAAACGCTCGTCTCCGCCGAGAAACATCTTGCTTTGGCAGAATACGAGAGCAGGCAGCTTAGACTTGATTTTGAATGAACTCTCAGCGATAGTTTAGCGTAATCTTTGTGTCTGCGGAATAAGAAGAAAAACAGGGAAACTTTTATGTATTGTCCAAGATGCGGCGAAGAGCAGGGATCAGAACAACTTCGATTTTGTCCAAAATGCGGCCTGCCGATGGGATTAGTTGCTCAACTTATCGCAAATGGCGGTTCGCTACCGCAGTTGCAGGAGCTTTTGGGAAAGAAAAAGATTTTCACTAAGCGGAATGGTGTGATCTTCAGTCTATTTTGGTTTATTTTATTTGTTCCATTTGGAGCTGCGATCTGGGGTGTTTTGGAAGTCGAGGAGTTAGCAGCTCTTTCGGCAGTATTCGGCGTATTTAGTTCAATATTGATATTTTTGTTTTCGTTGTTTTTCCTCCCCTCAGCGAAAACCTATTATTCGGATACAGCGACCGCAGTTGAAAGCATTCCGACAGTAAACGAACTTTCCGGCGGACAGAATCAACAAAATGCTTTGCCTCCTCAGCAAGGCCAAACCGCTCAAGAATATGTTTCACCGGGGGCGGGAATGTGGAAGGCTCCTGATACAGGGGAGTTAGCCCAGCCTGGGAGTGTTACGGAGGGAACGACAAAACTTCTGGAAAAAGATGACGTTTAGCTGCTCAGATCTTTTTTCATTTTTTCAAACTCTTTCTCTGTAAAAAGTGCGATCTTCCAGCTGCCATCAACCCTCACGAATTTTAGCTTATCCCAGTCATTTCTTTTCGGATCTTTAAGTTCCAGAGTAGCTTCGTCACCTTCAATTGTTTCGTTGCGCACCTCGGGCAAAACTTTGAGGGTTTCCTCATCTTCTTGAGTCACTGCTTTGAAAAAGGACGTGTTTTGCGTTTTTGCCATTAGCTCAAACGTTTTAACCGAACTCGCACTAAGCAATCTTTTGATCGCGTCTTCATCTTTCGCCTTAACCGCCGCGACAAACTTTTCTACGGCTTCAGTTGGTGACTTGACCGCATCCGCTTTATCATCTAAATCTTTCTTTACTCTCGATTCGGGGCTTTTTGCAGCATTTCTTGCCTTTGTTTTCTTAGCCTCGGGCTCTAGAGAACATCCCGGAAGCCCTGTGGCTAAAACTAACAGGAAAAATAAGCGCGCATATTTCATAAGTTTTCTTCGTCCTTAATAGCCAATTGCTACTCCGTCGCTTCGCGAATCAATCGCACCGAGCTTGACCCCATCTTCGTCAATAGCAATTGCTGTCGCTGACGCGAGCGTTCGGGCTTTTGTCCTAAATGCGTGACCGTATTTCGTCAGAATAGCCCTTGTATCATTCGACATGCCGTATGGTTCCCACATTATGTGGTCGGGAAGCCACTGATGATGAATTCTGGGGGCGTCGAGCGCCTGCTGAATGTTCATCCCGTGATCGATCATGTTGATGGTCGATTGCAGAACTGAGGTTATTATTCTCGGTCCGCCGCGGGCTCCCAGTGCAAACCAGAAACTGCCATCTTTTCTCATGACAATTGTCGGTGTCATCGATGAAAGTGGACGTCTTTTCGCGCCGACTTTATTTCTTTCACCCTGCACGAGTCCGAACAGATTTGGTTTTCCGGGACGAGCAGCGAAATCGTCCATCTCGTCGTTTAACAAAACCCCGGTGCCCTTTGCCGTCACTGCCGATCCGTAGATATTGTTGATCGTATATGTGTTGGAAACGACCGTGCCATCCTTGTCTACAACCGTATAATGAGTCGTGTCCAAAGATTCTTTGCCCGACAATTTTCCTGGTTTTATCACACTGCTTTTTGATGCACGGCTTAAATCGATTGACTTGCCCCGCTCGATGGCGTACTGCTTTCGGGTCAGGCGATAAGTAGGAATCTGAGAAAAATCAGGATCGCCCATATACTCGGAACGATCGGCGAACGCGCGTCTCATAGACTCGGCAAGGAGATGATATTTTGCTGCGGAATTATGACCGAGTTTGTCCAGATCATATCGCTCGAGCATATTTAGAATTTGGATCAAAACGATTCCGCCCGATGATGGCGGCGGCATCGAAACGATCTCGTGCCCACGATAGTTTCCGCGTACGGGAACTCTCTCTTTTACAACGTAGTTTTTTAAATCACGAAGCGTGATCAAACCGTTATTTCGCTGCATATCTCGGGCAATCAAGCGCGCTGTTTTTCCCTGGTAAAACTCTTTCGCGCCATGTTTTTTCATACGGGCGAGCGTTTCTGCGAGATCGGGTTGTTTGAATAAATCGCCCTCGCGATAATAGTTTCCATTATTTAGAAAGATTCGTTTGCTATCCTCATATTTTCCGAGATTTTCCTTGTATGCAACAAACAAACGGGCAAGTCTGTGACTTAAAACGTAGCCTTCTTCCGCGAGTTTCCTGGCGGGCTCGATAAGGTCCTTCCAGCTGACCTTTCCAGAACCGTATTTCTTATGAGCGTAATCAAAACCAGCCGGCGTTCCGGGCACCCCGGCTGCGCGGTATCCAATCACAGAGCCGCCTTCACCCTTTATCAGCTCACCATTTTTATCGACGTAAACGTCACGATGTGCCTTTGCCGGCGCCATTTCACGATAATCGATCGACGTAAATTTTCCATCTTTTGTGCGGATCACCATAAAACCGCCGCCGCCGAGATTTCCCGCTTCAGGATAAACAACGGCAAGCGCGAGCCCGACGGCAATCGCTGCATCCACGGCGTTTCCGCCTTTTTTCATTACTTCTACGCCGACTTTTGAAGCGAGCTCGTGTTGCGACGCGACCATTCCGTTTTTTGCGCGGACGGGTTCGCTCGTGGCAGCAAGAGTTTCAAGACACGTCGCGAAGAAAACGACGAACAGCAATAAGCTCAATCCCTTGTTTCTTAAAAAAGTCATAACTCGCTCGACTAAAATTAGATTTCTGAACTATAACACAAACTAATCTCGGGAAAACAGAGCCCCGAGATATGTAATTGTTGTGATTGTTTGTCTTAGAGAGCCTGAATTCGAATTACGTAGCTGCAGATTACGACCGGATCTCCGGGGTTTATCGAAATTCTTTGTCCTAAAGGAAGTTCGGTATTGTTTAATATTGCGGGGTTTTTACCTTCGTTGATAAGCGAATAATTTCCGGCGCCATCTAAAATTAGGACCGCATGACGTCGGCTAATTTCAGGGTCGCCAGCCAAAACGATATCGACTGGTTTTGACTTTGAACCACGCCCTATGACGATTTCATTTTGGTAAATCGGAATTGAATTTTGTCGTACATTTTCACGCCAGATTTCAAGATTATATAAATGCTTGTGGCGACTTGTGACCCGCGTCATTTCTTCCTCGTCGCTTTCGACGGGCTGGTTTACGGCATTTGTTGTGGAAGTCGGCATGTTGTGCCCGCTCTGAGTGAAATTTGGCGGGGGAGGGACCGGCGCGGGATTACTCGCGACGGGTTGGGGCGCAGGATTGGATAAATTCGGTTTGTGTCGAGCAAAAACGTCAGTTTTGTTCGTTTCTTCTTCGTCCCAAGAATGCTGAACGAGAATCTCGCCCTCCTCCAGGGTTCCATCAACCCGTAGTTCAATCGCAAATGATTTGGTTTTGAGCTTCTTCTTTCCGGCGATTTCACGAGCACGTTCAGCGAGTATGTGGTAGAGACCTTGCTCAAGACCCCGTCGCTTGGCACCCTGCCAATCCTTATCATCGCTTTCGCTCAGGAAAATAATATATTCCGTAGGGATCAGCGTTGTGCCCTGAGGAAGCGGGACCATTTCGCGCTGCATCACATCTTCGACCTCGCGAGCAATGTCGACGATAAATTCTTCGGCCTGGCTGCGTGGTTTGATCTGGGCGTCGCGAGCCGCCTGTTCTAAAACAGTTTCAGCGCTTTCGCCATCAATCCAACGTCTTACCTTGTCTAACACACTCAAAAAGTTTGCTCCTATTCATCGAGGTCGATGTATCGCCCATATGCCCAACCGCTGTCCGCAAAACCGGGATCACTTTTGGGGCGTCCGTGCTCGATGATTACAATTTGATACCAATTATTCTCGATATTTACAACCTCGATTCTTGAGTTTTTTGTAACCAACCCAATGGGTGTGTTTCCTGTAGTCGGCGCAGAGCGCAAGTTAATATCTGTCGTCGCTGTACCCATTTTTTTGCTTACTCCAAAGATCGATAAACCGTTGCGCGAGAGGTAGCTATAGGTTGCGTAAAGACTCCCGGCAAAGAGCGCAAGAAGAATCATGAAGACCCCGGCAATTCGCATAAAGCTGCGTTTTTGGGTTTTAACGGGAGGATCAGGCGACGCCGTCGGTCGATCATCTTCGATTGGTTGAGGAGGAACGCGTTTTGGTTTTAACAAGGGATCATTCTTATTTACTTCGACAACCAATGGCGGATGTTGGCCCACGGTGACATGGGGTTTCAACTTTAGTTCGCGAGACGTATCAAACTTTGGTTTTAACGGAGCGTTTGGACTGTAACCGGCAGCGATTTGCGGCTGCGGGGCGAGATTATTCCTTGGCGATATCACGGTTTGTGTTGTCGCTTCGTCGTCCAGAAGTCTAAGTTTTGAAAGTTCCTCCCAAAATTCGTTCACGTTCTGAAATCGATTGCGAGGGTCTTTTTGGGTCGCGCGATTGAGAACTTTTACCAAATTCTCAGCCCAAACTTCGCGTCGAAACGCGTGGGGAAGTTCGGTTACCGGCTGACCCGCGAAAAACCGCGGGGAAGCGCCGGTGAAAAGCACATAGGCGGACTTGGCTATTGAATAGACGTCGGCAGCTGGCGTAAGCTTTGCAAACGCAAGGCTTTGGGTGTCGCCGGCGAGCGCCGGGCTATGCTCCGGCGGCGAATAAATATTTGTTCCGACGCGCGTGATCGGAGAGGTCATCTGCGAAAAACGCGCAACTCCAAAATCTCCAATTTTCACGACCTTTTTGTTTTCCGTGAGCAAAAGGTTTTGCGGCTTGATATCCCTGTGAATAATCTCCTTTTCATGTGCGTGGGCGATTCCAGCGCAGACCTGTTCGAGAAAATTCAGACAATCGCTGACGCTCAAACTTTCATTTTTACAGAGCTTTGCCAAATCGCCGCCCGGCATATACTCAAGTACGAGGTAGTGAAAGACCGTTCCATCAAGGTCGCGAGCGGTTCCGTGGCCTAAGCGGCTGATAATATTCGGGTGTCTTACGCGGTCGAGGGCTATCGCTTCATTTTGGAAATTTTCAACGAGAGTTTGCTCAAGATCTAAATCGAGGTCATTTTGCATAAAGACGTTAAGTGCTTTAATCACAACGTATTCATGGGCCGATTCGGCCGCCGCGAGGACGTCTTTTGCAATGTAAATTTCCGCGTAGGAGCCACGGCCGAGCAATTTCAATATTTCGTATCGGTCGTTGAGGCGGCAATTTTGAAGTTTTAGGTCTTTCATCCGGGTTAAAACATTCGCATTATATCAAACCGAATGCCTTTAAACTTCTTACGACAAACGGGATCTTAAGTTCGTAGATAAATTCGTAGATAAAAAAAGGAGCAACCGCGCCTGCGCACGATCGCCCCGTTTTGCCTGTGAGTGGTAGAGCTAGTTTAACCTTTGGAATCCAGTCAACTGAATTGTTTGGAAATACGGCGTTCCAGGCGGTAGTCGGTTAGGATCGAGGAACGTTGCATCAAACACCCAGTCACGGATTGGAGGACTATAAACCTTGCGACAGCACTTGAACGGAGCGTTATTATTACGTGAATTATAAAGGTTGATTAACGAACCCGCATAATTAAGCCTTTTTTTGCTCCACTTTTCGAGGAAGCGCTTAAAGTTATGGACGCCACCCCCAAGCTGTTTATCACTACCGCCTTGGTCCGGCTCACCTGGTTCCTTCAGACTCGTGCGAGTATCTCCGGACATCATTGCAAAACGAACCTGCGTATCGCTCGCCAGACGAGAACTAAGATTAAAGGCATTCTTAAAGCTATTCCCATCATTCCAGGAATTTGACAATATTGACACGGTGTCGCCAACTACTGAAGCCGGAACGTGGTCAGACGTATCCTGCGGCAGGTATTCGGTCGATTCCGTGGGATTTCCGTAACTACCGATTCCGATAGCATTGTAGTTTCCAAGCGTATAAACGCCGTTTTCGGATGCGACGGTAAAACCACGTGTATTTTCAGGTACCGTCACGTCGTAGGCGCCGGGAAGTTTCCGTCCATTGATCAGCCTTACGCCGCGGCGATAGTATGGTGTTTCAAGCGTCGCTGCTACTCCCTTTGCCAGAGTCGTTCCCGAGCCCGTATATCTAACGGCTTCATTTGCGAAATCGGTTTCCAAAGTTCCGTTGTTGTTTAAGTCTTCACCGTACTGGAGGATTCCGTCGGTTGGACCGTACACGTCTTCCATATCGTACTCGCCGTCGAAATCATAGTCTCCGCGGCGGTCGGATACGTAAACGACCCAGCCATTCGATTCCGGAATGTCGGTCGCCTTTAGACTACGCCCCTTTAAGACGTGGAACGGAGTACCTGTCGGCATCATCGCGTCAAAATCGCCTTCGAGAAACTTCTTTAAATTTGCGATGTCGAGGTCGATCATGGTCATCGTTCCGGCCCACGTTACCTCGTCGCCATATTTAGAGGTGGTGTCGATGCTATCGTTGTAAAGCCCTTCGCGAGTATCAAACATCTTAATCGGAAAAGGTACTACATACGCTTTGGCATTTGTGGCTCCGACGGTAGCGAGTTTCCAGTGATCCTCATGATCGCCATAGTATTCACCGTCTTTTGAGTAGCAGTAATAGTTGATATCAGAAGTCGGCAGATCGTTACATGGGCCATTATCAACTGGATCTTGGGGGTCCATTAGGTCTGGAACACCGCCAGTTTCGTTTCTGCGCGCTGCAACAACATAGTTGAAGTCTCTCGAATTCCAATTCGACATAGATACAAAACTCGTATCGGTGCTTTCAACCTTGACGTTGCCAAAATAAAAGCGCTGAAGTTTGACGACCGAGCGCGAGTCAGCATTTCCGTATCCATCAATAGAAAATTGATCCAGCCCATCATTAATAGTCACAGCTTGTTCCGTAACTCCAAGACTCAATACGTCCTGGGTTATATCAACTGTTTCGATCGCATCGGTCAGCGGGTCTAGCCCAACCGCTTCAATTTTAATCCAAGTTTCAACGCTGGATCCGCGGCGGAAACGTTCACCATTAATACGGGTTGCTTGATAGCCATCGGCCATCGCTGGAGGTTTGTATCCTCGGGCCGAACCCGAGCTCGGGTTACTTCCATCCCCACTGATATCGCCGTCTAAACGTACGCCGCATTCGGTCGTCACGGCGCCGATGCCAACTCCTGTGGCACAGCCCGGAAGCTTTGCTTTGCTATCGGCTAATGAAACTCGAATCCCGCGCTTATTGGAAAATCTTTCTTTCGAAGTAACCTGTGCGTCGGCAATAACGGGTGTTACCGGAACGATCGTCGGGGATGCTTTTGTTCCGAGTCCGTTGTTGTAAACATCGCCTACAGCCAGTCCCCTTTTAATCAGTTCGATGTAATCGAGGGGAGCACCGTTTATTCCGCTGGCGATTTTCAGAGGCAAGTCGAGTCGGTCTTGTTGGGCCAGCAGATTTCCCTGGAAGAGCGCCTCGTTCGAAGGCCAGTCTTTGTTGACATAGGCAATCGGCATGTCCGGCTCGCTAATTTTTGGAGCGCCATTTACGACGTCTCTAAGTACACTACCCATGCCATATTGCAAAGGCACCCAAGTGCCCGCGGCATTTTTAATTTGAATTTTGGTTCCATAATCACCGGTAGCGGATCCATTCTTCATAACGTCGGTAAAAACTTCACCGGTTGCCGTTACTTTTGATGAGAAGTTGAGCTGGTTTCCCGCCTTCATAAAGATATGGCGGTTTGAATGAACACGTCCACCAAAGTCAAATTTCGGGCCCGGGTGAAACTCAAGATCGTCTTCGTAAAAGATTCCAAACTGAAAAATCGGAATGCGGTTATTGAAAAACTTACGTTTTAAGCGCACCTGAACACCGTTGAACTTATTGGTCGCGGTGGAATCGATTTCCCATTCGTCCCGAAGCGCGTTCAGGCCTTGAAACTGAGATCCGGTCATTACAACCACCTCAGAATCGCCCGATTTTTTTATGTCCTGGACAAATTCATATTCATTGGTAAATCCGTATTGACCATCGGGCTCCTGACCTTTGATTCGATTCAAATCATCCTGGCTGGGACTCAGTTTAACGTCGAAAATCTTATCGAAATTATGGGTCATCACCTCGAGACTTGCCTGAGCCGCTTCAAAAGTACGAGTTTCGGAGGCGTCGTTAGAGGAGGCGACCGTCTCGTTTGACGTCCTTGAAACCGCGAGAGCCACGAATCCCATTAAGAGCAGCATAATCAGGAGAGCGATGACAATTGCAGTTCCGTCTTGTCCTTCGCCCCGGCGAATTTGTTTGGCAGAGTTGGCAAGTTTGTTTGGTGTATTATTCAAATTCTCAGTCATGATTGTCTTCCTATTGTTTAACCCTGGTCGTATTCCAGATTTCTTGCGCTGAAGGTTGCGCTTAACTTGATTTCCTCAGGTCTGCCAGTTTTTTCGTCGACTTCGGTCGATTGAACGGTAATTGTCACCGTTATCTGGCGAATCAGATTGGCGTCGGTCGGAGTATCATCCGTCGTTCCAGCAACTCCATCCGACCCGGCCGTTGGGTTTTCAGTAACCGTTCCATTTTCAAGAACATACTTGAATTGCAAGTCTTTGACGTTATATGCAAGCGGTTGTTCCTGGATTTGCTCGTCAAATGGACGTCCCGTGTTGTTTCCATAAACTTTTCGAACCAATGTACCGTCATCCTTTACTCGATAGCTCACCCAGTGAAATCGCTTTAGCGACGAGATCGAGTTCGTGCAGTTGTCCAGAATGGTTCGAGTACATTTTCGAAGCAGATTTCTGTCAATACCAATTCCATTTCTCGCGAGGTTTATACCGAGCGGATCGGTAGGCTTTAGGTCTATGTTTCTTGTATCGACGATGTCAGAAACCATCGCGGCTACTTGGGTGGAATCCGCCTCAACTAGGACCAAATCATAAGGATTTACATTATCCGTTTTATTAATTGCCCCACTACGAAATCTAATTCGCAAATCCTCATTCGAATTTCCCTTAAGCGAATTTCTAAGCGATTTTGCATCTCCGCCATTAAAATCCATATCGCGAAACGCAAAAGCGATGATGTCTGTTCGCTCCGTTGAGGAGGTCTGCAGGCTATTTTGAAAGAGGTCGTTACCCGGAATTACCGAAGTTAAAATATCTCTTTCATCATCTTTATCAACCGGAACCTCGAGCGTGTCCGAAATGAAATCGTCGGGTACGAGCGCACCTGCTTGATGATAGCTGAGTCCAGCGTTTAGAGCGTCGCGACCGATTAGGTGTATCGCTGCACGCGCATTTTTAAGAACGTCGGTTCGGCGGCTCGAACGGTTTCTCGAAACGGTTCCCAATGAGAGTAAACCGTAGATCGAACTTGTTACGATTAGAAAAATTACCATCGCAATCAACAATTCGACGAGACTGAAACCGGCCTGCGAGTGGTCTTTATGAGTTAAATTCGCTCTGTTTTTTCTGGTCGTGAATGTCATTAGTCTTCATCTCCCTGATAATTGGTAATCCAGGTAGAAACTTTTTCATCCCGGGAGATATTGTTTATGAAATATTTGATAGTTACATCAATTCTGCGCCGTGCTATGGGGTTTGGAGGGCTCGGACGCTCGGGATCATCGATGTCTGTAATCTCGATTTTGCGTCGAAACCCCTGGATGACCGGACTATCGTTTGCCGGACGTCCCTGTACGGCGCAGGAAGCCCCTTCAGGACACGCGTCGTCAGCTGTTCCAGCAACTCCATCCCAACCGTTTTCTTCGCGAATTGGGGTCCATCCGTTGAAAAACACTCCTTTGTATGTTCCGTCAACTTGGTTAGTTCCAACATTTCCAACCGAATCCCATCCGTCGATCGTTCCGGGGCGGGAAATATCCCGCGCCGCGATGATTGATTCAATCGTCGAAAGGGCGAGCTGCTTGGCGATAATCCGTTTATCTGTCTCATAAGAGCGTATGAGATTCGCAGTCAGTGCTGAGGTAAGAGCTAATACTCCGACGAGCATGATTACGATTCCAATCATTACATCGATGTACGAAAACCCTTTTTCGTTTTTTGTTGTCCTTTTCATCGTTCTAGCTTCTCCTAGCGCATTTTCTACTTAGGGGGTTGGGGTTGGGGTGGGAGTAGGACTGCCGCCAGTTTGCTGTCCACCATAAACACTGGTTCTTCGTGAATCCTGCCACTTATTATTGCCCTCAAGCGCAGGATTGTATTCCCATAAACGGATCGAACCGGTCGAACCTAGTACTGTAATCGCACGGGCAACTAAATATTTCTCATCATCCTTGTCGGCGAGAGACCAAACGTGAAGAGTTACTCCCACGCTTACCGCGCCGCCGCCCGTTTCATTATTTCCAGCGTCAACGATCGTACCGTTACTTAGGAAGCGAATCGTACAAACCTGATTGTTTTGGCTCATCGGATAAACGCTTTGCTTAAACTGCGCGGAAGGAACCGGGAAGGCCTCCGGAGGATTGACATTAATATTACTTGGACGGGCATCAAGCCTAACTGCCGTGCTGTCGAGAAGCGTGGTAGTTCTGATAAGGTCGTCGTCTGAGGAAGCCCCGACTCCGTTTTCATCGATGAGGCGCACCATGTTTGCCGTTAGATCGATCTCAACCCGAAGCGTTTCGCGCTGTGTCAGCGACCTCTGGCGAGCCTCTTGCAGCATGTCAATGATTTTAAGGGCTTGATCGTCTGCGTTATAAAGTTTCTTGTGGGCCGTTATGTAATAGATCGCCGTGCCGGACATTATTGAAATGATGGTAAGGGCAACGAGGATTTCGATAATCGAAAAACCACGTTCCGGACTATGAGCGGATGCAGGAGTAGTTTTTTCGTTATAATATTTCATCTTAAATGGGTGGAAGTATTCGATTTTCACCTTTTGTTACTAAGAAAAGAGGTGAGCTTTTCTCGTGACCATTTTAAATAAACGTACAATGAACAACAAATTTCAAAAATGTTAAACAAAAATTTAAAATAATCTTTTTCCCTTTTCCTTTCAAATAGATAGCAATTTGTATAAAATTACTTTTAACCGCTATTTAGGTGCGTTTTCCGCCGATGACCGAACAGAAAAAAGTGCAAAAGGAGAGTTTTTCGCTCGACTGGCTTGTCCAGGGTGTTCTTACAAAACTTGGCGACACGTTTGATCGTTTAACTGGTAGAGGCTGGAATCCCTCGAGTAGTTTGGCAACCAGCAAACTCATAGAGAAGTTGAAAGCACTTTTAGACGCCGAGATTAGGGATTTAGGCGTTGAAGGAAAGTTTGCTCCGCACAGCATTAAATTGATGATTCAGTGGGATAAATTTTCTACGGATTCCGATGATGACTTAAAGAAACTTGAAAGTGAATTGCACGCAGCGGCGATAGACCATATTAACGACCGGCTGTATCACACCTACGCCCCAATAGACATCGAGATAAAAACTGATTATTTCACGGAAGGAGTAAGGCTAATTGGAGGGTTTGGTAAGTTTTCTGACGGTGAGGAAGACGATGAATCGTCGGTCGTTGTTACTCTTCCTAATCTGAATCGGGATCAACTTCTCAAGGATGGAAAGATTTCCGTAAACCTTAACGAGGAAGAGCTGCGAAGGAATTTGGGTACTTTTCTGGCGAAATTCGATGAAAATGGTACGTCGCGAGAAATTATATTGGATTTTACCGGTAAGAAGCGCAAGAGTATCGGGCGTTCGAAAGAGAACGATTTGACGATTAATGATCGCAGTATTTCAAAAATTCACGCTTCACTTGTCTTAAATTCCAAAAATGAACTGGTTATTGCTGACACAGGATCGACAAACGGAACCTATGTAAGCGGAGAGCGTATTTCATATGGAAAGGCCTTTGAAATCACGTTAAATCAACCTCTTAAGTTAGGAGGTGTAAATGTTGTGATTACAAGGTATAATAGTCTAGAAACAGAGCCTGAAGATGAAAAGAAATCCATTGATTCGAGCGTGCACCAAAGCTTAGAATCATCGAAAGAGAGCGAAAACATCTCACCGCAGGCGGAGGAAACAGAGGTATGGGTTGATAAATCAAACCTCCCGGGTGAGGGCGACCTGGATGATACCGTCAAAGGGGATGACAGCGAGGCGGATTTAGAAATAAGCGTTGAAAAGAGCGCTTCGAATTTGGATAAGACACAGGATTGGGAAGTTTGATCTATGCTGGTTTTTTTCCTGCAGATTGATTGGGAGAGCTTACGACCGGAAAAACTATTCGGAGTGCAGGTGCTAGAGCGCACGCCGGCAGGTTTGACAATTGCATATGTCGTTGGGATAGCAGTATTAGTTTTCTTTCTGATTCTATCTTTCATAGGCAATTTTAGCCGTCCCCGTTTTAACTTTGAAGTAAACCTACCCAGACAAGTAAAAAAGAAGCTCAGCTCGACCGCAACCAACCGCAGTTTGCGGCTTTGGCAGGTGGTTTTTTTCTTACTCGCTTTTACTGTTTACGGGTATCACGTCTATTGGACATATTGGGCTGACGAATACAACGAACAGTTTCAAGCGTTGAGCTATAAAGACCTGAGGTACCGGCGAACTACAGCAGCGAACTTGCGCGGTTGGCTTCTCGATCGTTCCGGGAAACTCGCTAACTCCCTTGCTCACTATGAATTAGGCAAGAGTGGGGAAGTGGTCAGGCGTTATTCGCTCGAACGCGAAATGGCGCATTTGCTTGGTACCGAACGCGGAACGCCCGGGCTCGAGCGCACGATTTATAAGAAGAGTGCCGATCCGATGCCGGAAGCCTGGGAAGTTTTGACGAAGATCAAAAGTAAATCAGAAGAGCAAAAAGATGTGAGGATTACGATTGACCGCGATATGCAGAAATATATTGCGGCGCAATTAAAAGGGCGGAAAGGTGCGATCGTCGTTCTAAATCCTCAAACGGGGGATCTGATCGCAATGTACTCAAATCCATCTTTCAGTTTAGCCGAAGCTCAGTCGCTCGATAGCTGGCTGAAGCTTGAAGGGAACTCTCGAGATAAGCCGCTTTTAAACCGCGCGACGCGTGAGTATTACGTTCCCGGGTCCACTTTCAAGACCTTCACGACGATTGCCGCTCTGCGTTCAAATAAGCAAAATTCTGTTTTTGTCGCAAAACCGGAAGGGTTTCTACCGCGTGGCTCGGGGAGACCGATTCGAGATTATGGCGGGAGTTGCGGCCGCTGTGGTCCTCTGGGAATCGCGGAAGCTTATCAATATTCAAGCAATCAGTATTTCGCACAACTTGCGATCTCGATCGGGAAGCTCGGTATTGCGGACACAGCGCGAAAAAGCGGGATTGCGCCGGTTGAAATGCCGGCCGATGCTACTCGTGCGGGATTTTATCCTGACATATGGAACACGAGCAAGCCATCCATCGCCAATTCGATTGCGCCGAGACAATCGACGATCGTTACCGGAAGGCGTGTACGTGCATATGACGTGGGTTTGGAGGGGATCGGGCAGGGATATTCCGGACAAATGACCCCATTTCAGATGGCACTTCTCGCCGCGATTCCGGCTAACTTAAGGGGCAATTTGATGAAGCCGAAGATCGAATATGACCTCAAACCAGCCGTTTATAGCAAAGTTTTAAGTCCAAGACAGGCTGCACAGATGCGCAGAATTATGGCTTTGGTTCCCGCTGCTGGAACAGCGCGGGGAGCATTCGCAAGGGTCAACGGTATCGTGAAAACAGGTGGAAAAACCGGTTCTGCGGAAAAAAAAGCTCCTGTTTACGACAAAAAGACCGGAAAGCTGCGAACCGTTACAAAGAAGCGTCGCGATGCAGAAGGGAAACTCGTGGAGTACCAATCGCCTGTTACATATTTGCGTACGGATAGCTGGTACGTCTCGATTGCTCCGATTGAAAACCCTCAAGTGGCGATTGCGGTAGTGGTTGAAAGCGGGGGCGGCGGTAGTAAAACTGCAGCGCCAATCGCAGCGAATGTTGTGCTCAAAGCAAGGCAACTGGGGCTTTTGGGGTCGAAATATACTCCGAAGGTGAAAGTGAAAAAAAGTAAACGGAGGAAGAGGAAGAGGTAGGAACGCGGACATTCCTGTCCGCCCGGTAAATGGAATGAACTCGACAAAAGAAAAATCAAAAGGTTGGCATTGTCGTGGATATCTTCCTCATTACGACGACGGGAGTGTTTTTCAGTTTGTTACATTTCGCTTACACGATTCTGTTCCGGCTAAATTGATCAAGCGCTGGAGTTTGGAGCTTGAACATGAAACGCGTGAGAACCGAGCTCGAAAATTGAGACAAAAGCTCGATAAGTTTCTTGATTCCGGGTATGGAGAGTGTCACCTGAAAAAGCGAGAAGTTGCTCAAGTTGCTGAGGGAGCGCTGCTTTACCTAGATAAACGCAGATACAAGTTGCGTTCGTGGGTTGTTATGCCAAACCATATTCATTTTTTGGCGGGCATCAATGAAGGAGAATCGCTATCCTCAATAATGAAAGTGCTAAAAGGTTACACTGCGCGCGAGATTAATAAGATTGTTATGCGGTCTGGGAAATTCTGGCAGAACGATTATTTTGATCGGTATATACGTGGCGACAAACACTATCATTCAGTTGTGAAATATATCGAGAACAATCCGGTGAAGGCCAAGCTTTGTTCTAAGCCAAGGGATTGGGAATTTGGAAGTGCAAGACGGAGGGAGGCAGTGGAGGAGTAAAAGCGGACAAGAATGTCCGCGTTCCAAATCATGAAAAGTCGTGCATCATCCCATTTTTTCATTCTCCTATTGATCGTCGCATTGACGGCGATTGCACACTACTCCGTTTATTATGGCGCTTTGATAAGGGGTTATGAGGCTTCTTGGTTTAGCGCTGGGCGAAACTTGATTTTGCTGGCGATATTGACAACATTGCCGATTTTTCTCGCAAAGATTTTCAAATACAAAGGTAACTGGACCCTCTTCACATCCGTTGTGCTGCTTTTTTCGATTGGTTTAACGGCTCAATATCGTCTTTTTAGCGATCCCGAGTACACATCGCGAAAGGACAAGGCTAAGGCGCGACAGGAGAAAATAAAAACTATCCAGCGCCACTATATTCAGGAAAATTATTCTGCGGATAAAAAGCGTTTTATTGGTCTTGAAGCAACTGACCCAACCCCGGTCGATCTTTCGAAAGAGACGCCCCGCCCCTCGGGTGTGACTTTGAACGATATTCTGTTCTCAGGCAAGACTCTGATTCCAATATTTGCGATATTTTGTTTTTTAACCGCGTTTTTTCTGACACGTTCGGAAAAGGTTCTTGAGCTGATGCAAAAAAATGGTTTCTTGATCGTGCTGCTGACGCTCGGTCCTCTGCTGCTTGCCGCGGTAACATCTAGGGCTGGGAAATCGATCGGAAATATGACTCCCTGGGAGTTGTCGAAGATTCCGTTTTTAATTGGTTTTGCGGCGATCCTTGCGGTTCTTTACAAAAATCTAGCGCGCACGTATTGGGGAGTTCCGAGAGCGAAAGATGTGGTACCACTGGTCGTTATGGCAGTTTTGCCATTTTTCCCGTTTTTTGTACTAAAAGACTTCGGGCAGATGATGGTGTTTAGCTCCGTTTATGTAACGCTTTATTTTATTGCTGTAAGGAGACTTCCGCAGCGAGTTGTGTTGATCGGGAGTGTTGTTTTGTTGGTCAGTGTATTGGTTGTAAGCGCCCTGCCAGAAAAGACGCAGGAAAACATTCCATTGCTACCAACTCTTGCGCGCCCGGTAAAAAAGGTTTTGCCGGATAGAATCCAGCAGCGTTTTCATCTCTGGCTCGATGGGTTTAATCCGCCGACACCGGAAACAGGTTGGTGGAAGAGCAGCTACGATAATTATTATAAGCGGCTTGTGAATAAGAATCCGGAGCTTCCGGAAATGCTCGAGCAGGATCCGAAACTACAGAAATCGATCAATGTCGATGCGTGGTTTGATGTTTTGGCGTTTCAACCCGCGCAGGCGACCTATGGCCTCGCTTCGGGAGGTACAACGGGACGCGGTCTGGGCCTCGGTTATGTGGAGTTAATTCCCGTCGCAGATTCGGATTACATATACGCCGCAATCGGTGAAGAACTTGGACTTTTAGGAGGTTTGTTGATAACCTTTGCCCTGATAATCTTTGTGAGTGCGGGAGTTAGAACCGCTCTCGATTCTCGCGACATGTTTGGCAAATTGTGTTCGATCGGGCTTACGGCCTTTATCGGATTTCAGGCGCTGGTAAATATTGGAGGAATTACACGCGCTCTGCCGATGACGGGCATCACACTTCCTTTTGTGAGCCATGGCGGATTTAGCTTAATCACGAGTTTTATTATGCTTGGGATGCTAATGGCATTTTCGCACCGAAACGCAATAGATAGACAAATTGGACTCAAAGAATTCTCGCAAAACAACGTTTGATAATGACGAACGACAACTTTCAAATTAATTCAGCGGCGATTTCGGACAAGGGGCTGAGCGATAAGAGGCCTCATAACGAAGATTCCTATCTTGAATTGCGCGAAAGCGGTTTTTTTGCAGTTGCTGATGGCGTAGGCGGTGCGCAGGCTGGCGATGTCGCGTCGCAAATGGCGATGGAGATACTCGGAGAAGCGTTTATAAATCTACCCGTTGGTGGGGACGCCGAAGAGAGATTGAAAGCTGCCGTTACGCAAGCGAATCAGGCGATTTATCAGATGTCGAGGGACATTCCGAAGCTCAGCACGATGGCAACGACCGTTGTAGGGCTCCATGTCAGTGGGAATATTGCAACGATTGGACACGTTGGCGATTCTCGCCTCTATCGACTCGATCCCAATGGGGATTTGTTTCAAGAAACGCAGGATCATTCTGTAGTCGAGGAAGAAGTTCGTGCCGGGCGTATGACTCCTGAGCAGGCAAGAATCCACCCGAGCAAGAATGTAATCAGCAGGGCGCTTGGGGCAGAGAACACCGTTGAAGTTGATATGAAAACGATTATGTTTGAGCCGGGAACTTCGTTTCTTTTGTGCTCAGACGGCGTGAACCTCCATATAAATGACGATGAGCTGCGAGAGCTTTTAACGACTGGTGAGGATACATTTCTAATCTGTCAGAAAATCAAGGATATATGTTACGAACGCGGCGCCTTGGACAATTTAACAGCGGTTGTAGTCGAGGCGGTTAGTCCTGATTTGAGTCCTGAAAATGGTTTTGCTGATTTGGAAGAGGAGACGGTTGCGGGTGTTCGACCGCCATTGGTTGATAGTGGAGTAGTTGCGAGAAACGGCGAAACAAGGACAGAAACCCTTGAGTTGCCCGAAACTGAAGGAACTCCGGAGGTTGAGCCGGCCGCGACTGATTCGCGTATTTCGATTGCTGCAGCAGATAGCTCCGAAGAAGCAAATACCGTTGCGGCTGAGGGAATAGTTAGTGACACTACGGTTCCATCGAAAGACGAAAAGACGATACGCGTTGGGCAGTCTGGCACGAGTCCGGGATTAATGTCGAAAGTCCTGACGTGGCTTCCCTGGGCGTTGCTTGCCGTGCTGGTTGCTTTTGGCGCTTACTATATTTGGATAACACAAAAAGCAAATTCGGGCGAAATCGATCCTCAGATTCCAAACGTTTCGATGACGGCGTTTGAGCAAAATCGTAGGAATGTCGACGCAAATCCGGCTCAATATGTCGCCGTGAATTCTGCAAATCCGAAGGATGCGGTAGATTATTACCTGCTCGGACGGGCTTATTTCCTGCAAAAGAACTACGATAGCGCGAAAAACAATCTCGAACGGGCGCAGGAGTTAATACCTGATCGCGTCTCCGCCATAAATAAGGATGTTCTCCAGCACGACATTGTCTTGATGCTCGCGTTGATAAACGATGAGGAAACGAGGGAAGTCTTTGAAGGCGGAATCCAGAAAGCAAAAGAAGAAGCTGCACCCGAACCTGCGGGGTAGTTACCTGATTTCGTAATTCGATTCTCGCAAAATAACGATTTCAACACTAAAGAGGATGGTGAAATTCAGGAGCGCGAATTACGTATCACGAATTACCACTCGGAAACCGGTAGCGACCCGATGATACATAAGAATTTGCCCGCGAATCTGCACGAATCAACGCGAATCAGGAAAGGCAGAAACACGCTGCGCCGCGGAATGTCCTTCGGACACTAAAAAAACTCCGCTGTCGAACCTATATTGAATCTATATACGTTTTTTAGCTTCGATAGAAGCGATCAGAGGGTAGCCAGCGGTGAAGCGAAATGAAATGAAGCGAAACCTCTGGAAAAGTTGAAGGAAATTGCGCACTCTGAAGGAGTGCGAGAAAGCATTGTCGATGCACATTGAAACGAGGGGCCCTTGCTTACGCGCGGGCTACCGACACGAACTTTGCACGATAACCCGCATCGCCGGGTAAAGAGTCTTGAGCTCAAGAATCAGGAAGCGTTTTGACGTCTAATCTCGTAAAGTACAACTCCGCAAGAAACTGCAATATTTAAGCTCTCAACCCTGTTTTCCATCGGAATAAATACGCTTTCATCAAATTGGGCAAATTCTTCATCGCTAAGTCCGTGAGCTTCCGATCCAAAAACGAGCAGTCTTCCAGTCTTCCAGTTTGCAACGCGATAATTTGTTTTCCCTTTACCGTCCGCGCAGATTGGGGCGAGGTTGCTTTGCTTTGCCCAAAGAAGCGCATCTTCGAATCCAGCGTTTTCCCAGACAGGAAGGCGTAAATTCGAACCCATCGAACCGCGGATAGCTTTAGAAGAAAACGGCGATGCCGAATTTTTGGTTACAATGATACCGTCTGCGCCCGTTGCTTCGGCGGTCCGGAAAACTGCACCTAAATTGTTGGGATTATTGACTTTGTGGAGCATGAGAACGAGCGGGTGGCCCGCTTCTTTTTTTCCGATCCGGACGGCGATTAACTCGCTTCCCGTTTCAGGTTTTGAGCAGATCAAAACGATTCCCTGAGGGGTTTGTGTTTCGGAAATTGAGTAGAAAATCTTATCGGAAAGCACGGAAGCATTTGGCACGCGGGCAGCAATCTTTTCGACAAGCTCCCGATTAGTTTCGACAAACGATTTAGAGAAAAAAGCTTCGGTCGGATTTATTCTTGACCGGAGGACTTCCTTAGAAACCCGCAAGCCTTCGATAAAAACGTGGTCGCGCTCTTTTCCTTTTCCCACACGACGCGCAAACTTCAGCTTTTGATTATCTTTGCTTTTTATCTCGAGCATCGTTTGCTTGAAGTCGCTAGCGCCTATTTCTTTTGTATCGTTATCGACTTTATCTTTACGTCCTTAAGAGGGCGTTCGCGCTCGCGTGGGTTTGACTGATTTCTTGGCACACGGGCGATAGTTTTTGCGTTGCCGAGCCCTTCGATTACTTTTCCAAAGACCGTGTAGTTTCTATCAAACTGGGCTTCTCGCCGGAGGGTTATAAAAAACTGGCAATTTTGTGAGTTTACGTCATGCCCTAAACGCGCCGCCCCGACGATTCCCGCGTCGAACTCGATATCGCTAAACTCCGCTTCGACATCAGGTTTATCAGAATTTCCTATACCATCATTTGACGGGTCGTTATCTTTCGAATTTGGATCGCCGCCTTGGATTATCGTTGGATTAACACGGTGGAAAGTTGTTCCGTCGTAAAAACCTTCGCGCGCGAGTTCTTTAAACCTCGCAACCATTTTGGGAGCGACATTTGAATAAAGCTCCATTTTGATCGTTCCAAAGGAATCTGCGTTTTCCATTTCGATCACCGCAATTTCGTCGTCGGCAACGGGCTTAACGCCCTCTTTTACGTCCGCTTTCTGGTCTTTTTTGGCTGATCCTTGGTCGGTTTTACACGCTGCAAACAGCGCTAACGTAAGAACAAATACAAAAATCGTACATTTTTTTAGCATAATCAGAAGTTTTTCTCGGAATCGAGTAAAATTGTTACCGGACCGCTGTTTACAAGACTTACATCCATCATCACCTGGAATTTTCCCGTCTCAACCTGCTTAACACGTTTCCTGGCTTCATTTACAAAATATTCGTAGAGTTTGTTAGCGCTCTCGGGCGGAGCGGCTTTGATATAAGAAGGACGCCTTCCTTTTCGGGTATCGCCATAGAGCGTAAATTGCGAAACAACGAGAAGCGAGCCGCCGATATCCTTGAGCGAAAGATTCATTTTTCCGTCAGAATCTTCAAAAATTCTCAGATTAACCGCCTTTTCGAGCAAATAATCGGCTTCCGTCTCGGAATCTACCGCTCCAACCCCCAATAGAACCATCAGACCCGCGCCGATTTCACCTACAACTTCGCCATCTACCGATACGCTGGCCCCGGAAACTCTCTGTAAAACAGCGCGCATATCAAAAAGCGACAAATGACAAGTTAAAAGTAATAAGACGAGAATATTGTTACTCGCTATGTTTACGGCTCGTCGCTATTCTTCGACGTAAACTTTTTCCATTACAATCGCCTCAACCGGTTTGTCGCCCGGCGCAGTTTCCACTTCCGCAATTGCGTCCACAACCTCTTGTCCTTCAATGACTTTTCCGAATTTAGTGTAGCTTGGAGGAAGCGGGTAATCGACGTGCATTATGAAAAATTGCGAGCCGTTTGTGTTTGGACCAGCATTTGCCATTGCGACGGTTCCTTTTTCATAAGGGCCTTGATAGAGCATCGAATCGCGGTCGATTTCGTCGTCGAATTTTCCGCCCCAGGCCGATTCTCCTCCATATCCTTCTCCTAGTGGGTCGCCGCCCTGAATCATAAAGTTCTTTATCACACGATGAAAAATTATATCGTTGTAATAGTCCTTTTCCGCGAGAAGGCAAAAATTCTCAGTCGCCTTGGGCGCGTCGGATTCCAATAATTCGAATTTGATCGTCCCTTTGTTTGTTTCTATAACTGCTGTTTTATTAGCCATTTACGTCTCCTAAAATATATTTATTAATAGCTGCGGCAACGCCGCTTTCGTCATTTGTTAATGTTGTATAAAATTCTTCGCGCTCAAGCAAACTTCGATCTGCGTTTCCCATCACAACCGCCGTTCCTGCATATTCAAGCATCTCCAAATCGTTAAAATTATCGCCGATTACCATTACTTCCTGCTGCGCGATCTCGTTTTTCTCCGCGAGAGTTTTCAACGCGACTCCTTTTGATGCTTCGGGAGGAAGCACGTCCAAAAGCGTGAAATCGAGGTGTGGATAAACGGTGGCGAGAACGTTTACCGAGTCTTCGAGTGCCGTCTCAAGTAATACCTGTAATTCGCTCATAGGTTTACACTTACCGGAATAGGAAATGTGGATGACCTTACATTCGTCAAGGATTTCGGCAAAGTTTTCGACGTGATGTATAGCCTCTTCAGCCTCATCACCGTGTATTCGTGAAGACCATTCAATATAACTTTGAAGCGGAAGATTGTCATCCGAGATTGTTTCATAAAGCATCGTGCCTTTACCGTGCGGGTCGGTGCTCACCAGCGCGTCCCCTCCAAACTCCTTTCCTGCCTGTAGAATGTCTTTAGTTGTATCAGATTTGATTAACGAAAAATCAACGTTTTCCAGTGATTCCGCGAATTTTACGAGCGCGCCGTTGTGAGTAACAATTGGCGCGTTAAACTGACCTTCCAAAGCGACGGGGCGTGCATCCCTAAAGCGCCTACCGGTCGCAATGGTTACCAAAACACCGGCGTCTTCGGCGTTCTTAATTGCGATTTTGTTTACGTTTGAAATTTTTCCCCGCGAATCGAGAAGTGTTCCGTCAACATCGAGTGCGAGTAGTTTTATCATTAAAGAATAGGAGTTATGCGGTTTTCTTTACCTCTTCCATGTAAGCGCGAAGTAACTGATTAATGCGGGTTTGATAGCCTTTTCCCTGAGATTTAAAAAATTCAATAACGTCGTTGTCGATTCGCAGAGTTATCTGTTTTTTTGGTTTTACGGGTTTAAGGTTTTTTCTAACGACAGCGTTGGCGAACATCTCAGGCGTTAAAGGCGGGATATCGGAAAAGTCTATATCTTCATCTTTCATTTCCTCAAGTTTCTTAATATTAGTTTTTGATCGATTTGAAGTAGATTTCTTGCTCATATCTTGATGCTTTCCTGATCGAAATAACTCTAATTATTTCATCACTTTCGGTGTGTGAAACGACAACGACCGAGTTTCGAAAAAGACCTAGTGTAAAGAATCGAGTTTCGCCATAATCAAATCGGTCATCGACATCTGTAACGGTTGTATTTTCAAAAATTTGACTGACATCTTCAAAATCAATGTCATGTTTTGCGAGATTCGCTTTTCTTTTTTCCTCGTCCCATTCGAACTCCATAGTGAGTGTAGTGACGTTTTGTAGTTATGTCAATTCTTTTTCCTTTGTTCTGCGAGCCACTTTTGGTATTTCGCCTTTCCTTTTTCAAATTCTGCGGCTGAAGCATAGAAATTGTGCGAACCGTCATTTTTATCGACGTTAAGTACGTAAAATAGATAGTCTGTTTTCTCAGGATTTAACGCAGCTTCTATAGCGCTTTTGCTCGCCGATGAGATCGGTCCCGGAGGAAGTCCTGAGATTTTTCGTGTGTTGTAGGGGTGATTAATTTCAACGTCGCTTTTGTTTATCACGCCGTCCCATTTTCCCCTGAGTTTCGCAATGTAAACATTTGTAGCGTCGATTCCAAGTGCCATACCTTTTTCGAGACGATTGTAGATAACTGAAGACACGAGTCTCCTTTCTGCCTCAAATTTCGACTCGTTTTCGATCAAACTTGCGATAGTCACGATCTGCCGCGCGCTTTTTCTAAGTTTGCTCGCTTCAAGGGTCCATTCAGGCTGCCAGGTTTTACGAAATTGCTGCACCAGACGCTTAACAGCCTCCTGAGGAGTCGTATCAAGTGGAAACTCGTAAGTCGTTGGATATAAGTAACCTTCAAGGTTTTTTGCAGTCGGATCAAAGTCTTTGATAAGCGTTGTATCATTCATCAGTTCGAGTACGGCCTTTTCGTCCATTGACGGCTCGGATTCAAACTTCGAGGCAATCCGTTTTGCAATCTCAAAACGCGTCCAGCCTTCGGGAATCGTAAGTTTTATTGTTCGTTCCTTTCCGGTTTTTAGTTCTTCCAAAACTTCAAGCGGCGTGATCGGCGACTTAAACTTGTATTCGCCTGCCATGAGTTTGCTCGAATCGCCAAATAAACGTAGATAATACTGGGTCGAAACGGGGTTTGTAATGATACCGGCAGACGCAAGCTTTGAAATAATCTGATTAGGGGTCGAACCTTTTTCTATCGTGATAAATTCTTCTGTTTTCGTATGTTCGACGGGCGCTTTCATGGACGAATACATTGAATATCCGACTCCGGCGAGCGCCAACAAAGCTACAATAGCCAAAACTATAAAGATTTTGATAAGTTTCATTGCAAAAGTTTTCGGGAATTGAGGATTAGCAAATCAATTCTTCGTTTCCACAGCTAGAATATTTTCAATCGCGTCGGTAACTTTTTCACTTTCGGGGGTATCTTTTGAGGAGAAACGCGCGACGATTTCACCCTTTTGATTGGCTAGAAATTTATTGAAATTCCAGGTCACATCGCCTCCAGTCTCAGGATGTATCTCTTTATCTGTCAAGAATTTATAAAGTGGGTGCTTGTCATTTCCTTTAACCGATATTTTCGCAAACATCGGAAAGGTGACTTTATATCGTAGGGTGCAGAATTCTTTAATTTCCTTGTTGCTGCCAGGTTCCTGACCACCAAAGTTGTTTGCAGGGAAGCCGAGCACGACAAATCCCCTATCTTTATACTTATCGTAGATTGCTTGAAGTCCTTTATACTGAGGGGTATAACCGCATTTAGAAGCAGTGTTTACAATCAAAGTCACTTTACCCTTATACCGACCAAGATTAACCCTTTTGCCCTCGATATTCAGCATATCGTATTGGTGATAAGATTTGTTTGAAACGGGAGTTGGCTCAACCGCCGACCCGTTCATATTTATTACAAACGACATTAACAAGCTGCCGCTTATTATTGCAAATACTAAACTTATAACTGTTTTCATTTATCACCCTGTTTCTGTATTTCAGACCGTATATACTTTACGACTTCCTTCATTTCCTCGTCGCTTAAAATGTCTTTAAACGACGGCATTCCTTCATCGGGAATTCCCTTAACCATATACTCTATATATTCTTCATCCGGCTCGCCTATCATTTTGTCCGAAGTTAGGTCTTCGACCTTAAGAGTTTTGCCTTCGACAGTAACTTTTCCGCCTGTTCCATCGTCTTGGTGACATACGGCGCATTGTTCTTTGTAGTTCTTGCGGCCGACGGCAAATTCATCCGGCGTCGCGGTTTTTTCGGCTTTGGAATTCGCTGAATTGCGGGAATTAGAATTATTACTCGTAGTTTCGCTTTGAGTGCACGCAAAAACAAAAAGGCTTAGAAAGGCACAGATCGCCGATATCTTAAGAAAGTTCATAAAGTTCTCCAAATTTGATTCAAAACTCCTGAAAGTTTAACTTATAAATCAAATGCTTTGCAAAATGCCCCATTTTAGAAAGTTTTAAGTTGAGCGATCGCTGAAGGCAGGCACAAATCTATGAAAAGACTTACATCAAAACCAGTAACGATACTGCTTTTATTTACTTTATTGATGCTTTTTCCGTTTTTTGGGTGTTATGCCAAACCGCGGCCGAAAATTGATAAAACATATGAATTAGGGGGTTTGATGCAGGAGGTCGTCGTTAGGCGCGACTACCGATCGATTCCATATATCGAAGCCAAAAATGAAGCCGATCTATATTTTGCGCAAGGCTATGAGACCGCCCGGGATAGACTTTGGCAGATGGATTTGCTCAGACGTGTCGCGCGTGGGCGTCTAGCCGAGCTCTTCGGTAAACAGGTGCTCAATGAAGATAAACGCTGGCGGAGGTACGGTTTTTCGGAAATTGCGAAAGAGTCTTTGAGGGTGATGAGTCCGGTGCTAAGGAAGGGTCTTGAGAATTATTCGCGTGGTGTAAACGCCTATATAGATGGGTTAAACGAGAAGACTCTCCCGGTAGAATTTCAGATTTTGCAGTATAAACCTGAAAAATGGGAGCCGACGGACACAATCGTGATCGGGAAAATTCTTGCTGACAGTTTGAGCACGACCTGGTGGATGGATTTAAATCGCGCAGCGCTCAAGAAACTGCCGAAACGAAAATACGAGTCTTTGACGAATAAAGTGACCCCAAGCGACGTAGTTCTTTATGGCAAGGATTCCGAGAATTCGGAGCGTGAAGCGGCTTACCTGGGTGGAGCAGCTGGAGAAACCCAGGAGCTCAACGAATTTATTGCCGACGCAAAGGCTACTCGCAAAAGCTCTCTCGAAAGGATTGGTTTTTATGCCAAGCGTCTCGCGGCGAGCAACAACTGGGTGATTTCGGGCAAGAAAACCTCTGACGGGAATGCGATTTTGGCAAATGACCCGCACCTGCGCGCGACAGCGCCCGGGATTTGGTATCTAACGCATCTTTCAATGCCCGGAATGAGGGTTGCCGGAGTTACTTTTCCAGGGGTTCCGGGGATTGTCCTTGGTCATAACCAGCATATTGCCTGGGGCGCAACCAATGTCGGACCAGACGTACAAGACGTCTATATCGAGCGGTTTAACGACAAGGGCGAGTACAAAACTCCTGACGGCTGGGAAAAGGCGCGTGTGCGCACTGAGGAAATCAGTTTCCGACCAAATCCTTTATCTCCAAAGACTAAAAGTGAAACTTTTGAAGTTTTGGAAACCAGAAATGGCGTGGTTTTTAGGGATCAGAAAGATGGAAAGAAACTAGCCCTAAAGTGGTCTGGGCGAAACCCAAAGAATCAGGAATTTGAGGCCTTTTTTGGGCTCAACCGAGCGAAAAACTGGAAGGATTTCAAAAAATCTTTAAAAACTTACGGCGGAGCGGCACAAAACTTCATCTATGCGGACCGAAAGGGAAACATAGGTTGGCACGTCGGCGGAAACATCCCCGTGCGGAGGAAGGGAGAAGGTGCTTTTCCCTATGACGGTGCGACTAACGACGGCGATTGGATCGGCTCGATTCCTTTTGACGAACTCCCTCATCTATACAATCCGGAAAGCGGGTTTATAGCAACGGCAAACCAACGCATTGTTGGCACGGATTATAAATACCAGCAGATGACCAGGCAGTTTGCCGGCCCTTGGCGCGCCCGACGCATTTTCAATCGCATCGATAAGAGCGAAAAAATCACCGTCGAAGATGTCGCCGATATGCAGTTTGATTCATACAACATACCGCTTGCTAAGTTTGCGAAAGAGATAATTCGAAGGAAGGCGGCGTCAACTGAAACGTTGAAAATTTTGTCAGCTTGGGACGGCAAAATGACTTCCGATTCGGTTGGCGCAACGCTCGCCGATCAGGTCAGCCGCTGTGTTGGAGTAACTATTGCAAACGAAAATAAACCGGCATCTCAGTGGTTTTTGCGTCAGTCTGTCCTGCCCTGGGCGATTCAGAAAAACGATATGCTGTGGCTTCCCAAGCGATTTTCGGGCTGGACGGACGTCTTAAAATATTGCGATGGCGAAACTCGAAAGCGTCTTGCAAAACGTTTCAAGGGCGAAGATCAATCCGGTTGGAAATGGGGCGCCTACCGCGTGGTGAGTTTTCAACATCCGCTTGCTGCAGCGCCTCTTATTGGCGGACAGTTTAAGATGAGTTTTACTGACGTAAACGGCAGCGGGCAAACACCAAACGTTGGAACAAATGTCTCGATGCGCTTTATCGCAACACCTGGAAACTGGGACAATTCACGCCACGTGCTCCCGCTTGGGCAAAGCGGCGATCCGCAGTCAAAACATTGGAAAGATCAATACGAATCCTGGCGGGATGGCAAGGCGCCCGTATTTCCTTTTTCGGAGGAGGCTGTGAAGGCGGCTGCGAAGGGAACTGTTATGCTAAAAGGGAAGTAATTACCAGCAAACTGCGGAGACTCGGGAAAATAATATTTTCTCGTTCGTACAATCCGCTGTTGATTTAGCGACAAACTGACAATCCTTCCAGCAAAATCGTCTTCTAAGTGCGTTTAGGAATCCGCTGCGCACAAAGCTTTGTGGACGAAGTTGGCTTTGAATCTGGGTAAGAAGCAAGCCTCCTCGCTGTTTCAGGTAATCTCAGGACGTTACGAGCTCGAATCAGCAACCGATCCTTACATCGAACAAGGCGTTCGGCGAATGGGGCGATGTTTTTGCAGGTGACGCCGTGATGGCTAGCGCCGCCCTTGATCGTCTCCTTCATCGTTCGACCATTATCAATATCAACGGCGACAGCTATCGCATGTTGGAGAAAAAGAAAGCAGGCGTCGAATTGACTGAAAAAGCGACGGCAGACTAAGCGGCTTTTGTAAATTGCCCGATCGGCGAGCGTTTGAAAACTATATACGGGTTGGTTCAAATTTTATTTGCACGTACCCGGGTCAAAACTATCTGCATGTTGACAGTTACAAAACGTTTCGCGATTCACGGTGTCAATTTATTTCTTTGCCAGCTAACGCCTCTAAGTTCACGAAATTGTCTATTCAGCGTCAGTCCAATCAGCTTGATCAATACAAAATTCCCAGCTGGCTTGTAATTCTGCCTTTTCGATAGTTTCATGATAGGTGTCAGTCAGTTCTTCGCCGTGCCTGTCACAGTAAAATAAATAGTATCCTTCATCATTGTCATATTTCGCAATTTTCAACTGATACGGTCTTGGCAGCACCGTCTTTCCCACAAAATGCCGTGTTTTTTCCGTAATACGGTGCCGGTTTTTGAGTATTACACTCTTCAAAATTCTATATTTGGACATAACTTCCTCAAGGTACAATATGAACAACGGTGTTTTCGATCACTTGTCCGCCACTGAAATTTAAAGCCTCAAAATGCGCATGAAACGTCCTAGACGAAACTTCATGTGCACCAAGTCTAAATTGGCGCAAACCATCATTTGAAACATACCGCCCGCTATTTTTACCAACCTCAGAATAGCCTTTTCCAAGATATTGTTCGGCCAAATCTAAAACTCTATTTTCCGCGACCTCCCCGCCAACATATTCTGGGGCTCGCCCAATATTTGGATTTCTAGCGCTGAAGTTAGGACCAACATTATTCGGTGTTGCAGAAGAGGAACGAGGTCTCGGTGGTTGCGGAATCTTAACGGGCGTCCTGTACGCTGGCAATCTTTGCAATCCCTTACTCGCTAATCCAAATGCCTTACCTAGTACCAAGCCACCCGCTGCCCCCGCAACAGCATTAAAAAGCAGCGGATTTTCGGGTCGATAGACCGGATCACACGGAGCTGGAGCATTTACGTAACTCGGAGACGTCAATATCAGAGCTGCTACTCCGATAACAATCGGTATGACAATTACCGGAACTTCACCAGTTGGGTCTCTGAAACTGGCAGGATTATTATTTCCGTAGCGATATTGATTTAGCCCACCTTCCAGTCCAATCGGGTCTTCTGAAATAAACCTGCCTAGTTTAGCATCATACCATCTGGCCCGATTGTATTGCAGTCCCGAAAAATCATCATGCTCTCTGCCAGTGTATTGATATCTCGTCGATAAATTGGTCGTGGCTTTTCCGTAAGCATCGTAAGTAGTTGATTCCGTCACGTTTCCGCTTGAATCAACGACATTGCTTGTTGAGCCGAGATGATCTTTTAGGAAATACTGTGTCGAGTTGTTTGTTATCTGCCCGAGTTTGTTGTCGATGCTCAAAGCATTAATGTACTTCTTTGAGGTGCCATCTGAGTTTCCGTCTAAAAACACATTCAGGCCATCATAAGTAAACCTTGTCCAACCCCCATCGCTGGAAAGAGTTCTCTCAACTCTTCTTCCGAGCCCGTCATATTTATAACTGACGCTATCACCGCTCGGTTTAATCACCTGTTTCAAACGATTCTCATAGTCCCAAATGTATTGGGTTGTGCCTGTGGCATCAACCTTTGAGGTCATATTTCCATTTGCGTCATAAGTGTAAGTTGCCGTTGCAGTTGCTGTAAGTTTATTAAACCCAGAAGTTGTGTAGCTTGCGGAGAGATGCGACGACGTCCTGTTTCCAACCTGATCGTAAATGGTATGAAAAGGTAGGACGAGGTTGAGCGAGCTTCCCATGAATCGTTAAGATTCAAAATAGAATGGTTCGGGCTTTGCCTGCTCAACCTCGTTTTCGCCTTAGCGTGAATTGATTTGAGCGGCGGTTTGACTATGCGTATAAGCCACTTAGAGCTTGCAGTCGTAAATAAGCCGCCCTTATCGCATCGGGCCATCTTGAGCTAATAAAAGCTCGTATCAATATATGATGCTCGCTTCGGCGAACGTCAAACACCCTTAATTGGAGGTACTTAACGTTTTATGAATTTAGCAGATTTTTTTGTGCGGAACAATTATTTTAATGAGTCTCAGCTATTCCTGGGTCTTGATCTCGGAAAGAAGACTTCGCAGCTTTGTGTTCTCGATCCAAACGGCAAGGAGTTGGCCAATTTTGCTTTTGCTTCAACGGCTAAGAACTTTGTTCTTATCGCCAAAGCATTGCGTAAGAATGATCACATCGCAATGGAGGTCTCAAACCCGGCCAATGCCGTGATGGCTATCTTTAAGAAACATTCGAAGGCAAAAGCGGTTCTTTCAAATCCGCTCTTTACACGTGCGATCTCAAAGGCACGGGTGAAGTCCGACCGCGAGGATGCCCGCAAACTGGCCGACCTTAACCGGATCAATTATCTCGAGACGGTCTGGTCTCCGGATGAAGACACTCTCAGGCTAAGGCATCTGATCACCGACCGCGAGGCTTTGGTCAAACACCGCACGGCGATCAAGAATCAGGTTCATTCCGTCTTGGCCAGAAATCTGATCGAATATCAGTTTACCGATCTCTTTGGATCAGAGGGCAGGGAGTGGCTCAGGTCTTTGCTTCTGGCCGACGAACTCGATTCCTTTGAAAGAGACCGCATCTCGTTTCTATTGGGCGAGCTCGATCGTCAGAATGCCCTGACAGAAGATGTCGATAAGCTGATTGCTTCCTTTATCCATTCAAGACCGGTCTTTTCGCACCAGCTTGATCTTCTTCTTTCGATACCGGGGGTTTCTTTGGCAGTCAGTGCCACCATTTTAGCAGCCATCGGAGATATCTCCCGCTTCTCCTCAAAACGGAAGTTCGCCTGCTACTTTGGCCTGACCCAAAGAATTAAACAAACCGGCGGCAAACCTCCACGTCCCGGAAAGATATCTAAACAGGGAAACAGTTATGCCCGCTTTATGCTTATTGAAGCCGCCGAACACTTCCGGCGCTCTCCGGTCATATACAGAAATATGTATCAGCGGATCAAGAAGAAGAAGGGGCACAATGTCGCTATCGTTGCCGTTGCCAGAAGACTTGCCGAGGTAATCTATTCGATGCTTTCAAAAAACGAGGAGTTTATCTATGCACGTCCCCGTCTGATGGACGAAAAACGAGCCCGGATCAGAAAACTCGCCCGCGATAAGGCTTCTCTTAACCTCAAACGCCGTCCATCCAATACGATCATTCGCGGAACCGCTCTCAGGGGAAGAGAGTTAAAAGAAGAGATCTTTAAGAGAGCCGCCGATGAGGCCTTGAAGATCAAGGATCTGATAGGTCTCGGTAAACGCCTAAGCGACGTATCCCCGACAGGCTTTAATCCAAACAAACCCAATCATATCGATTGGCAGAAACTACTAAAGGAGGTCGCTACAACATACGCCAAAGAATTGGCGGCAAAAAAGAAAAAATCCAAAGCCCCGGCATAAAACGAAACCGGGCTAAAAAACTAAAAAAGAATCACTTCGGGGTGCGGCTGCATTATAACTATTTTATCCCGGGCATTACCGGTTTATTCAAAACGCGATACGCCGCATCCGTAGTTTCAGGCAACTTAAAAAAAAGATAGAGTTATTTGTCAATTATTGCAGTTTCTACTTTACCTTTTCATCAATAAGCATAATTTTCACTTACACTTCCCGTAACTCCCGTCAGCCGGTCAATCGAATCATAAGCAAAATTCCGATTATCCTGCTTGTTCGTGATGTTCGATATCTGGCTTGCCTGATTATAAGAATAAACACGATTGTTGATCGCCACGTTCGATGCGACCGTAAAATCACGCATTCTTGTAAGTCTCGACATCCCGTCATACTGATAGGTTGTATCAACTCCATTTGGTCTGGTGATTCTTCTCAAACGGTTAGCTTTGTCATAATTGAAGTCGATCTCAGCATTGTTGTTATTTACATCTATGATCTTCTGCAAACGGTTCGCCTTGTCCGAACGATGATCAAACTGATCGACGTCATTCAATTTCAAGAATCTACGATTTCCGGCGGCATCGTAAGAATAGCCAACCTTCTGCCCGTGCACATCCGTAACGTTCGACACCCAATCGCGAATGTTGTAGTTGAAATCGACCGTTCCGGTTTCATCCGTCGCCGTCTGGAGCCTCGAAAGTGCGTCATAAACATAAGTAACATTCTGCGACGAATCGGGATATTGAATTGTCCTCAAGCGATTCAAACGGTCGTACGTATAGGTTGTGACGTCGCCTTTGTAATCGGTGCGCGTTCTGCGATTTCCGACGGGATCATACGTGTAGCTCATCGTCAGATTATCCCGTGTCTGAGTTCTGAGACGTCCAAGCGGATCGTATGTAAACCGATACTCCTGATTCTTCGCATCAATCACCTTCGTCATAAATGAACGCTTGTTGTAACGGAATTTCGTGTCCTGTCCCAAGGCATCCCTTGTTCTCACAAGCCGGTGTGCATTGTCGTAAAAGTAGAGCGTCTGACGGTTTGCGGAGTCGATACGCTTCTTCACATTCCCAACCGCATCATACTCAAAACGCTCTTCGAGCCTCGTTGCTCCTGCAGTTGCTTCGGGATAGATTACTTTCGAAAGCCGATCAAATGAATCGTACTCGTAGTTTGTTGTGTTGCCCTCGCCATCCGTTTGCGACACAAGATTCGACATAAGGTCGTAGCCGTAATTCGTAGTGTTAGTTAGAGCGTCGGTTACCGTAATCAGACGATAGGCGTTGTCGTACGTAAAGCCAGTTGTAAAGTTTCGCTCGTCGGTTACAGACGTACGTCTCCCTGCAAGGTCGTAGCCGTAGAGCGTAGTCTTGGCGTTTGGGTATGTGATCTTATTGAGACGGTTGGCAGGATCGTACTCAAACGCAGTCGTGCGGTTTAACGCATTCGTTATACTCGTCAGACGCGAACGCGCATCATAAGCATAATTCGTCGCCTTGCTATTGGCATCGACGACGCTGGTCAAGTTTCCAAACGCGTCGTAATTCATTAAAGTTGCATGATTCCGGGCGTTTGTAACGCTCGCAAGCTGACCAAGCTGCGTGTATGTAAAGGTTGTAACCCTACCGAGTGCATCAGTCGTCGTCAGAAGATTGCCTTTAGGATCGTACATGTTTGTCGTAACGCCGCCGAGGCGATCCGTCGCTGTCAGAATCTGCCCAAAAGAATTGTGAGTGTAAATCTCGGTGCCAAGTACATCAGTCATTGTCAGGCGATTGCCCTGATCGTCGTAAATGGTATGAAAAGGTAGGACGAGGTTGAGCGAGCTTCCCATGAATCGTTAAGATTCAAAATAGAATGGTTCGGGCTTTGCCTGCTCAACCTCGTTTTCGCCTTAGCGTGAATTGATTTGAGCGGCGGTTTGACTATGCGTATAAGCCACTTAGAGCTTGCAGTCGTAAATAAGCCGCCCTTATCGCATCGGGCCATCTTGAGCTAATAAAAGCTCGTATCAATATATGATGCTCGCTTCGGCGAACGTCAAACACCCTTAATTGGAGGTACTTAACGTTTTATGAATTTAGCAGATTTTTTTGTGCGGAACAATTATTTTAATGAGTCTCAGCTATTCCTGGGTCTTGATCTCGGAAAGAAGACTTCGCAGCTTTGTGTTCTCGATCCAAACGGCAAGGAGTTGGCCAATTTTGCTTTTGCTTCAACGGCTAAGAACTTTGTTCTTATCGCCAAAGCATTGCGTAAGAATGATCACATCGCAATGGAGGTCTCAAACCCGGCCAATGCCGTGATGGCTATCTTTAAGAAACATTCGAAGGCAAAAGCGGTTCTTTCAAATCCGCTCTTTACACGTGCGATCTCAAAGGCACGGGTGAAGTCCGACCGCGAGGATGCCCGCAAACTGGCCGACCTTAACCGGATCAATTATCTCGAGACGGTCTGGTCTCCGGATGAAGACACTCTCAGGCTAAGGCATCTGATCACCGACCGCGAGGCTTTGGTCAAACACCGCACGGCGATCAAGAATCAGGTTCATTCCGTCTTGGCCAGAAATCTGATCGAATATCAGTTTACCGATCTCTTTGGATCAGAGGGCAGGGAGTGGCTCAGGTCTTTGCTTCTGGCCGACGAACTCGATTCCTTTGAAAGAGACCGCATCTCGTTTCTATTGGGCGAGCTCGATCGTCAGAATGCCCTGACAGAAGATGTCGATAAGCTGATTGCTTCCTTTATCCATTCAAGACCGGTCTTTTCGCACCAGCTTGATCTTCTTCTTTCGATACCGGGGGTTTCTTTGGCAGTCAGTGCCACCATTTTAGCAGCCATCGGAGATATCTCCCGCTTCTCCTCAAAACGGAAGTTCGCCTGCTACTTTGGCCTGACCCAAAGAATTAAACAAACCGGCGGCAAACCTCCACGTCCCGGAAAGATATCTAAACAGGGAAACAGTTATGCCCGCTTTATGCTTATTGAAGCCGCCGAACACTTCCGGCGCTCTCCGGTCATATACAGAAATATGTATCAGCGGATCAAGAAGAAGAAGGGGCACAATGTCGCTATCGTTGCCGTTGCCAGAAGACTTGCCGAGGTAATCTATTCGATGCTTTCAAAAAACGAGGAGTTTATCTATGCACGTCCCCGTCTGATGGACGAAAAACGAGCCCGGATCAGAAAACTCGCCCGCGATAAGGCTTCTCTTAACCTCAAACGCCGTCCATCCAATACGATCATTCGCGGAACCGCTCTCAGGGGAAGAGAGTTAAAAGAAGAGATCTTTAAGAGAGCCGCCGATGAGGCCTTGAAGATCAAGGATCTGATAGGTCTCGGTAAACGCCTAAGCGACGTATCCCCGACAGGCTTTAATCCAAACAAACCCAATCATATCGATTGGCAGAAACTACTAAAGGAGGTCGCTACAACATACGCCAAAGAATTGGCGGCAAAAAAGAAAAAATCCAAAGCCCCGGCATAAAACGAAACCGGGCTAAAAAACTAAAAAAGAATCACTTCGGGGTGCGGCTGCATTATAACTATTTTATCCCGGGCATTACCGGTTTATTCAAAACGCGATACGCCGCATCCGTAGTTTCAGGCAACTTAAAAAAAAGATAGAGTTATTTGTCAATTATTGCAGTTTCTACTTTACCTTTTCATCAATATGTGTACGTAATCTGATTGTTTAGGGCGTCGGTCTCCTTTGTGAGATTGAGTTTGTCATCATACTCATAGGAGGTCGTCTCAGTGCCGCCGCTTCCGCAACTGCTGCAATTACCCTCGATTTTAGTAACCACGTTTCGTCCCTTCGATTTATCAAAGGTGTATTTTGTTGTTCTTCCGAGTGCATCGGTTACGATGGTAAAAGGATCTGCTGTAAGCTCTGCATTTGTGTAATCGAAGGTATATTTCTCAACTCCGCCATCTTTTTCAGATGTAAGTGCACGTCCTTGCGAATCATATTGATGAGTTTCAAGAACGTTGTTCAGAGCATCTTTGACCGTAGTAAGCAGGATCTTTCCGCCACCCGTTGTGTATTCAAACTGATATTTGGAATTGTCTGCGTAGGTCACAGATAGCAAAGTGTCGTCGGGGTTATAAACGTAATCCGCTACGATTCCGATGCTGTCAGATATCTGTGCAACCCTTCCGTTTATCATCGTTACATTCAAAGTTCGCCCTAACGAATCCGTTATCCCGGTTAAACTCCCGCTCGTATCGTAGTTCAATGTTGTCTGATTTCCATCAATATCTCTCTGCCAAAGCAGTTTTCCATCAGATCGGAAGTGGTGGACCACTCCTTCTTTGAAAGTGAGCGTGTATGTGTCGTCGGGATTTTTAACCAATTCACCGTAAAAATCGGGTGTTAAATTGTTGTAAGGATCAGTGTCATCCGTGCGACCAAAATTGATCGCTCTACCGTCAGGCATATTCAGTGTGATCGCTTTTGAATCGAAAATTGTAAGTGATTCATCGTAAGCAGTTGACCACCCAAATCCGAAAAGCCCGGCTTTTTGAACTATCGTATTATAAAAACGATTAATTTGAATATTTTGACCAACTCCGGGAAGGCCGTAATCCGTGTGTTCAACCCACATGTTTCCGTTTGAGACGTTCACTGGTTGTCCTACTGCCGGACAAGATCGACCAGCGTTTTCAGCGTCTCCAGCGGTTACGAAGATATAGACAAATTCAGGGGTACAAGCTCTTAAACTATCGCATAAATTATAAACAAAGTAATCTAATCCCGTGAATCCCGGATCGGGACTGTAGGTGAAGGTTCCATCGGTGTATGGGACATTCAGATTTCCATGTTTTGGAAGGGTAATTAACGTTTGAACTCCTAGACCACCTAATCTTATCGGATCGCCATCAGGATCACTATCATTTAAGGTTATAAGGTTCTCACCACTCGTTTCGTTAATACCGAGCCCTTCTCCACTTTTGGTTTCAAAAAAATCCGGGTTTCCTACGGGAGCAGAATTGGGCTTGATCAGGTTCACTGTTGTAGCCGTGCACGTCCGGAAGTTATCACATGAATTGTACTCAAAACTGTCGTCCCCGGTGTACCCGGGTTCAGGAGTATATATGAAACTTCCATCCGAATATTGAATAAGAAGGCTGCCGTGATCTGGATTTCTCACAATCCGGGGCGTAAGAGGGGCACCTACGGTCAACGGATCGCCGTCAGGGTCTGAGTCGTTTTCAAGAATTCCAGGTTTGAGTTGACTTCTTGCTTCAACCCCACTGTAGGTATCTGTATTCCCAATGGGAGCCGAATTTGCCGAGATTAGCGTAACAGTTGCTGGTGTGCAGGTTGTGCTATCGCAGGCATTGTAAACAAAACTATCATTTCCGGTAAATCCAGGGTCAGGTTGGTAGCTAAAGCTTCCGTCCAAGTATGTGATCGTCAATTTCCCATTTGTTGGGAGAGTTACGATACTTGGAAAACCCGGCACACCTCCGACGCGAAGTGTGTCCCCGTCTGGATCAGAATCATTTGCCAAAAACCCAGGGGCCGATTGACTTCTGGCGGCAATCCCGGAATAGCTGTCATCAGCTGGTGTTGGCGGATTCTGAGCCGAAGCGAATATCGTGAACGTAATGAACAAATTAAAAAATAGCGTCAGGACAAAAAAAGATTTTCTGATTAATGTTGTTTTGGTATTCATGAACTTTGTGAGTCCGAGGATTTTAAATACAGCTTTCCAGGCAGACACTTCTCCTTATAAATTTTATGAGTTTCTTTTTCTTGAGTTTGGGAATTGGGAAATCTAAGGGGCTACAATCCGAAGCCAAACTCTTAAACACGGATGAGTCGTTGAGGATTCATCAATGAGAAACTTCTGTGAATGGGGACAGCCTAATCAAAAAGTTTTGGTAAGTCAAGACATGTTTTAGAAAAGCATTTTGTCGCATTGACCATTGACAATGCCCGTCTAAATGGGGGTATAATTTTGAAAAAAAACAAACCCCAGCTTTTTTCTTACGGCCATAGACAAGAGTCTATAATTCTCAAGGGGTTAAAGAGCGACTTATTCTTACTTGCAAAAACTTTTTTGGACATGTTTTTTATTTCCCGAAATAAACTACTCACAGCTTCCAAACTTTTTTCAGTTCTCAGCAAGTTTTATATTTTTTGTCTCTTTTCCCGTAGCTAGAAATCTCAGGAGACACGATGTTTAAAGAACAGGCAGCGGCTTCACACTCATTTTTTTCTCAATTCTACGGATCGCTTCGAAGAGCATTGATCCTCTCGGTTATTTCGCTTTTTGCGTCGCAGATTTTTGCCCAAACCTATCGGGCTCCGATTCGGCAAAACAATCTTTCACGAAGAAGTGCGTTTAGGCAGGAGATTGCCCGGCTCAACATAACGGTTGAGCGTGCCGGGCAGATACCGCTTCCTATGTCATTGGTTCCGAGAATTCGGGAAGGGGATATTTTGCGTGTTCAGATGCTCGATGAGCCGATAAACGGGATTCGTCCAAGCGATAGCTATTGGGATTGGACACTGACGGTCGCGTTTATAAACCCAAGCAGAAATGAGGTTGCCGAAGAATCCGTTTCGCGCGAGATATATTTTAAGCGGGATGGTTGGTATAGGGATCACGCCTTTAAGGTGCCGTATGACAGCCAGCCGGTTTTCTTTTTGTATCCGAAACCAAAGTATCGAAAGAAGATCAAGAAACTGATCAATAAAAATTTTCGCGAGATAAGAAAGATCGGTGAAAAAACGCTTGAAATTGCCGGTGCCTATGCCCAAATAGGTATGTTTCTAAATGAGCTTCAGAGGACAATCAACCAAAACCCATATGGAAATAGCGGCGGTTATAATCCCTACGGCGGATACAACAATTACAGCTACGGTGGAAGAAATAGCAGGAGCCCCTATGGTGAGGGATTTGTAAAAAACCAGATTATCGAACGATTGGCGCAGAGTTTTAACATTGCTCTGCCAAGCTGCTGGAGAGCCGGAACCGGAACCTCTAGCTATTTTAATCAGAACGATTTTGTTGGACGAGCGCAGTGTGTCGCGAAGAATGTTCGGCTGGAGGATTTTGATTTTAGCGTAAATCGAATGCTTCAGCAGGGCGGATTGCTTGCCGCCACAAAGCTGGTCGAAAAATATCCTCAGCTTGCCTATTGGATAAATGTTGCTGCTGCGGCCGCCGATCTGATCATAAAGATCATGCGGAAAACGCCGCTCAAAATTGTTCCGACAATGGCTTCAGGCGGTGGAAACAATCAGGGTTATAGTCAATACAACCAATATGGTCATTACAGCAATAATCAGTACGGACTGCAAAACAGACTACAGTTGCGTCTCAATCAAAAGATAAGCCTTCACGCAGAAAAACCACCAACCGACAGCGATTTTGTAACGGCTTTTCCTGTGGTATTACACAAATGGCAATCCGAACCCGATCCTGAAGTAATTTCTCTTCCGATACCATCTCTTATGGAGCCGTGTTTGCACATGGGACAAAACATCCTGAAAAACACGGATCTTTCGTATGATTGGCTGCGGGATCCCTTTGCAAGAGACTTTCGTTTGATTATGAGTTCCGATAACGGGTTCTCGAAAGAATTTCGTCTGATAAAGAACATGGGAATGTCCGGCTGGATGATGATGCTTAATCCACAGGATCTGCAATCTTTTCCGAAAGTGAAGATGGCCATAAAATCGAAGGTTGTGGCGACCCGCGGCTTTAGTCAGATCGAGAGCAAAGAGTTTTCGATGCCAATTTCCGGCGGAGGGAAATGGGAGGTCTCAAGAGAATCCTTCAGCGGATTTTCGGTTGGAGGCAAAAGACGGATCGTGATCAAAAACACAATGGGGAGCTGCCGTTGCTTGCAATCAGTCAAATTCCGTCCATCCTTCGGCGGAGAGTTTACATTCATCGCTAATGCTTCCTCGAATCCTCTTATGTTCAGCGATGATGGTACGGAGGCTTGGTTTGATATAGACACTACATATTTTCAGCCGGGTCAGGGAAATCTTGAGCTGAGAACTTATGGAACAAATCAGCCCCAAAATATCCCCGTGAAATTGTTTCCGCTTCCGCCTGAAATTACAAAGTTCGGAGTGCATAAGGGAGATCGAAAAATAACGATCGAGGGCAATCGAATCGAGCAAATTAAGATGGTTTCAGTGGACGGGAAGATGGCCCGGCTGAATACATCGGTGCAAAATCGAACGTCACGATCGGGAAGAAAATCAAAAGAATTTGTATTCCAAAACCCGAACGACATCATCCTCTCAAGACTTGTTTCGGTTGAGCTACATTTGGAGGGAAACCGCCGTTATAAATACCCGGATAGCTTTCCGGTTCTCCCTGCAAGACCCACTATTGAGGCAAACAAGAAAAAGGAAATTGAGGCGTTGGTTGTCGGTTGGCAAAAAAGCAGTTTCAAATTTGATCTCTCCTCATATCCGGTTGTTCCTGTCGACTCGGAAAAAATGACGGTCGACGTAAAAACTACGCTTGCGGATTATGGGTTTAAGGCGGAAAATATTTCAATCGAAACGCGGATTGAGAACGGACAAGTGGTCCCAAACGCTTTACCAAAAACGACTTTCGAAGTGCTTGATTCTTTTAACCTGCAGATAAATTTTGTCTTTGATAAGCAGCATCGGCAATTTTTCGGTGGCAGAAGACTCCAGTTCAGGATCAAGGACAAAATACGTGGCACCTCCGATTGGTATACAACGAAACAGACGTTTATAAGAATCCCGCAGATCGATTCGGTAAGTTGCCAAAATGGCGGGTGCAAGATCACCGGAAAAGGACTTCAATATATCGGAAAGATCTCCGTTGATGGCGGTAGTGCGTGGCTTCCCCCTTCCCAACTGCAACCGACGCCAGACGGAAGAGCTGTTATGACCATCTCTAGTGCAAAAGTCAGGGGACTCATTCGCATCAAACTCAGGGATTATCCAAGTACTGATGGATTGCCATTGAGGTGAGTTTCTTCCTTAAAAAGATTTTGAAAAGGGAAACAGGAGAAGCACGCTGACAATCTTCGGCCAAGCGACTACGTATTTTCAAATAGGATTGATTGACACTTTTGTGTGTCAATCCTGTTAGTTCCGCCGTTCGATTGTCGATCAGATCCAGAGCAAAATACTTAATTATTTGTCCAAGTTTATGCTCTCTGATTCGTGAACGCCGATAATAACGGTTTAACGTAGTCATTACAATAGTTTAGCGTATATCGTTTCAGCTTAACTACCATAGAGCCAACCCATCTTCAAACTTGCGGAAATAGATTTATCTCTAGTTCGATCGCGCAATAAAATCCTCCAAAATAATCGCTGCTGCTTCTGCGTCAACAAGTTCTTCAACCTCCTTTCCTTCTAAGCCCCGATCCCAAAGGTTTCCTCGTGCTTCATAGGTTGTGACACGTTCGTCTTGTAGGAAAACCGGGATGTTCAAACTCAAAGAGAAGTTTCGCGCGAGTTTTCTGGCTTCCTCTGACATATCGCTTTCGGTGCCGTCGGTATTGAGCGGCAAACCAATGACGAGTGCCTTCGCATCAAACTCTTCAACGTAAGAGATGATTTCTTTTAAGAATTTTTTCCAGCCTTTTCTTTTGATTGTCGCGACGCGCCGCACGGTGAGTTGCGTTTCGTCGGATACAGCGAGGCCGCATTTTTTCGTTCCGGGGTCCAGCGCAATGAGTCTGCCTTTAGCTGGTGCGCACGATATGTCTGTAAAATCAGGCTGATTGGTACTATTTAAATCTTGCACGTTTATATACTTTAAAGGATAATGGGTCGGAATTAATTATCCGATAATCCGAAACCATTAACAAATTTTATACAGAGGATTTCTAGATGACATACCGCGGTAAATTCTTCTTTGCAATAGTATCAGCACTGATCACGTTTTATGCTTTTTCCGGCGTGATGATTGGCTGGTTTGACGCTCGGGCTCAGCAACCGATAAATGATTCGGGCGCTCAAATACGAATTTTTGAGAGCGTATTGCAGCACATTCAAAACGATTACGTTGACGAACCGAATCTTGAAAAGGTTAGATCTGGTGCCCTGCGCGGTTTGGCTTACGGGCTTGACCCCTATTCTGCTTACCTTACGGCTGAACAGGTTAAAGAATATAAAGCGGAAACTCCGAAGAACGAGGTTGGAATCGGGGCTGAATTTTCTCAGTTTTCGTCGTACATTTATGTGGTTTCGGTACTGAAAGGCTCTCCGGCGGAAAAAGCCGGATTGCGAACAGGAGACAGCATAGAGTATATCGATGGAAAGGCTACAAGCGATATTTCGCTATATGATTCAAAGCAATTGATAAATGGTGCGCCGGGAACCGCGGTAAAACTAAAGGTTTTAAGAGCGCGTACGAAACCTCGGACGATTACAGTCACAAGAGGCGGGGTTTCCGTTCCGAAGGTTTCGGCCGAGATCAAGAGTGGAAATGTTGGCGTTGTTAAACTTTACAGTTTGGCTGACGGGCAAGCTGAAATTGCTCGGGAGCAAATTAAGGCGCTCAATGATCGCGGTGTAAGGAAACTTATCCTGGATCTTAGAAACGTTGCGTTTGGCGAGATCGACGACGGAGTTTCGGTGGCAAATGCGTTTATTAAAGATGGTGAGATCGCGAAGGTTATCGGTAGAGAGAATAAGACGTCGAAAACCTATTCGGCGGATGCGGCGCAACATATTTTTGATGGGGATGTAGTAACGCTCGTTGATTTTGGAACAGCAGGTGCTGCTGAAGTAGTCGCGGCAGCGATGATTGATCGAAAACGCGGTGAGGTAGTCGGCGAACGCACTTTCGGTGCCGGAACGCAGCAGGATCTGTTTATGCTTCGTGGCGGAGACGGTCTGCTGCTCACGACGCAAAAATGGGCTTCACCGTCCGGCAAGACGTTTCTCGCGGCGAAAAGACAGGAGTCCGGCGTAAAACCAACCGAAGAAATAAAACGTCCGAATACGCCTGAGCCAATCGAAGCCGAAGATTTAGGTGAGCCTGAGGAGAATCTGGACGGTCAGCCACCCGCTGCGAAACCAACTCCGGCACCACCCGTAAAACAGCGCGAAGATTTGCATATGAAACGCGCGCTTGAGCTTCTACAGGGGAAAGCGAAAGCTGCAGGAGCCTAGAAAAAAAGTGAATTAGGTTTAGTTAGATAGGCTGAGCGAGTCATACTTGTTCGGCTTATTTTCTGCGAAATTGTTGTGATAAGATTAAGCAGAATTGTGTTCTCGCACATTAATATACTCAGAAGGATTGAAAAAGGATGCGGCGCAGAAAGTTCGGACTCAAAGTATTAAGTTTTAATTTAATTTGGGGGATTTTGTGTTTTTGCGCTACCCTTTCGATTTTTTCTCAATCCACGGAACAAAATAGTCCTACTCCAATAACTTCGAATCAAATAAATGGCAGAATTAATGCGCGGGATATCGGCGATGCGCGTCTGACAACCTATTACTATATTTTTAATGGGAATCGCGGCGACATTTTTATCAATGTCCTTACAAAAAACTTTAATGGAGATTTGGATGTCTTTACGCTCGACGGTCTAAAACCCCGAACCAAGATTACTGTTTACGCAGATAGTTCGGAGAATGAAACGGGACGCGTAATTTATATGCGTAAGCCCGAGAAATTGCTGCTAAGGATTCAGGGACGCACGCCAAATGACGACCCGGCCGATTACCAGGTCAAGTTTGCCGGAAGTTTTGCTCCGTCTGAGGCACTGGCGGCAAGCGACGATCTTAAACGTCCTGAGGCTGAGAGCGCCGAAGAGGGAGCGGTTCGCGTCAATTCGGTTGGGACGATCATTGAGGAGCCGGAACCTGATCGCAAGGCGGAGGATCTGAACGTCGACATTCGAAAGGATGCGTTGGCAGATTCGGCTGATAAATCGAAGCCGAAGGATAAACCCAAACGCGAAGTTCCTTCCACGCTCGATCCTACAAAAAAAACCGAAACGGTTTTAAAAGAAGCGACCGCCCAAAACCGGCCGCGGGTTTTGATCGAGGACCCTTTTAAGGATAAAAAGGCGGCTGATGAAGATGCCAAAGATGTAACCGTATCGATCAATGATAAGCCGAAGAGGGGTTCGACAATTGTCACTATCGAACGCGCCCCCGTTGAGGAGGAAGCACTTAGCCCTGAGGAAGCCGCGAAAAAGAAAACCGCCGCACTTCGGAAAATTAGCCTCGTAATTAAGCTGAAAGATGGAAAGACCTTTAAACGACGTATGCACAGGGTTTCGAGTTTTAATGTTTTTGATGGAGTTCTTAAGGTTGTGGCGATTGACGGAAAGGTTACGAAATTTTCAATTCTTGATGTCGAGAAAATAACGATTCAATAGTATCTTCTTCACTCTTTTGTTCCAAGTTTTTGAACCAACGAATTTTGCGGATTCACTTCTTTGAGCCTCGCTAAAACCTTCTGCAACCCCTCCTTATCGCCTTTTTCTTCAAGCGCAGCGCCTAAATTCTGAAGAGCGAGTTCGTGTTTTGGATTAATTTTGAGTGACTCCCGATATTCCGCAATCGCTTGGTCAACTTCGCTCGGTTCACGCAAAAAGAAGGTCAATCCATAATCTGTTCTTACATCCGGATCGTTCTTAATCTCGAGGGCTTTTGCGTAGAAAGTTTCCGCCTTTATATATTGCTTTGCGTCAAAATGGGCATTACCGAGTTTTACGTTTGCGTCAAAATCACCGGGTTTAATCTCATAAGCCTTTTGGTAAAACTCCAGGGCTTTATCAAATCTGCGAATTCGCGCGTACATTTCGCCTGCGGCAATTTGCGCCTCGTAATTCTGTGGCTCATTTTTTGCCGTGTCGAGAACCTTTTGAACATCCGGCATTTGAACACCCGGTCGGGCCGGCTGATTTGGGTTAATGGGAATGTTTGAGGTCTGCACACTCGTCGGGGCGTTTGCGTTACGGTTGAGGTAATTTGCTCCGTAAAAACCAATTACGAGCCCAATCGTGAGCCCAATCACACAATATATCAAAGAATTCTTATTCATTTACTAAGCGTAGCTATGTAGCCCCGGAAGTAGGTAGCTGACACCGAGATAGGTAAATATAACCAGCAGAAATCCGAGAATCGCAAAATATGCCGAGCTTCTTCCTTTCCACCCGCGCGAAATTCTCGTGTGTAGAAATGCGGCGTATGTAAGCCAGGCGATCAAGGCTCCGGTTTCTTTAGAATCAAATCCCCAGGGGCGTCCCCAGGATTCGTTTGCCCAGATTGCCCCGGTGATCAAAAGCATTGCAAGCCCCGCAAACGCGAGACATGCAGTTTTGTACATCAGATTATCGAGAGCTTCGAGAGAGGGAAGCCGCTCCCGCAATTTTTCCGTTCGAAAACCAAAGAGTATCACGAAGAAGGTGCCGGCAAGTGCTGTAATTAGCCCGGCGAGTTCGACTGGGTTCGTTTTCAGACTCAAAAACATCTTGTCGCGATTGTTTTGTAGAAACTGACGTCCGGTTTGCTCAAACTCTGTAGCGGATATTGCAGAGAATTGCTGAGCCGTTAGATTGCGTCTCGAAATAATCTCTTTACCGACGAGCGCGTGCTGGCTCGTATCGGCCTGAAGCTGCGCTTCAAGCTTTTCTCCGATGCCTTGCGTCGTTTTTACTCCCGAAACGAGGAACGCAATGGCGATTATCTGGGTTACAAGCGACAGTTTCAGTAGAATGTGACCGACTTTTCGCGCCGGTTTGCTGTTTTGGTAGAGGTACATTAGAAACGCCGCGATCACCCCGATCAAAAGCAAACCCGATAAAATCAGGAAAGGCGCGACATAGGGCAATTCCAATCTATAAAAGGCCGAAAAGGGTTTGCCGGCATTGGGATTTGGCAGAAACATACCTACACGATAAACAAATTCTGTAAATACAGAAAAGTTGCTGATAGTCGCTAACACGCCGAGCGTAAAGATGCTAGCCCATATCGCCATCGCTTCAGGTTTAACTTTATCTTTAAGCAGGTAAACTACTGCAACTGCAAAACATACGAGCGTCACGCCGTAGCTTAAAGAAGCCACTCCAACGTGAATCGGTCTCCAATAAGAATCAAGCACAGGTGGCAGGTCGATAAACTCTCCGCCGATAAAACGTGCGAGCGTTAGAATCAATGCGGCCAGCGGAAGGGTGAAAGCGGCAAGTACCTGAAAATTCTTCCGATTAGCGTAAAAGAGCGTGGCAAATCCGGCACCGAACGCAAATGCAAGACTCAAATCATAAAGATTTGCAAACGGAATATAGCGAAACATCCAGGGTGTTTCGGGGTTTCCCGCCTCCCGAAGCATTGCTATTTCGCGGTCATAGGCCGCGACCCACCGCACAAGCCAACTCGAGAGATTGAAAAACACGCCAAGCGCTGCGGTCCAGAGACCGATCTTTGAAGCCATGTTTGACGGTGCGTAAAGATTCGTCAGCTGAAAAAGCGCGGCGAGCAGATAGCAAGCGAGAGCGATCATCATCAGCGCTTCGTCAGAGATGAAGTTAGCGCCGCCGGTCTGTAGGCGTATCGCTAAAACCAGTATCGAGCCGACCGTTGCCAATCCGACCGGCAAATAGCGTGTAAAGGTAGATGAAGGTGCGCCTGCATTCCCTGTAATTTCTTCTGCTGCTATAACTTGTGACATACTATTTAACTTATAAATTTAACTTGAATTTTCCTCAGAATCTCGCCTGAGGCCCGTAATATCAGAGACGATTTTTGCGAAGCGGTCTTCAAAATTCAGGTGGTTTCGGTTTGTATCGCCCGAAAGCAAAACCTCAAATTTCTCTGCGAATTCGCTCGGTTCTATTGAAGCCCAAACCCTCTTATGCGAAATAAAAAATACAAAAACCAGCGCCAGGATTAAACCAATTCCGCCAAAATACCAGGCGATAAATGCACCGTTATAAGGGTCGTATTTGATCGATAAAACATGAGCCAAAGGAGCTTTTTCGAATTCCTTCAAGCGCCATTTATAACCCACTTTCGGGGCACCAACCGGTATGTTATCCCCGACATTCCCTGCGAAAGCAAAAACACGGGTTTTCTCGCCATCCTTTGGCGTCACCTGTAAAACCGCGGCAGGATTATTGTAATCTCCGGATTTTGTATCAGGCTGTCCATTTTGATTGAATGTAAAATCTGCTAAGAATGATTGATATTCGATCAGGGTTCCGTCCGGGAGCTCGGTCTTTCCGTTTCTTTTTAGATCAACGGTAAACGGCTCCGCACCGGCTTGCTGTGGGGTCAATTCAAGCTTCATTGTACGCGCGTTTCCGACCGGCACGGTTTGCGCCTGGAAAAACCTGTAACCTCTGTAGCTAAAAGGTTTATTGAGGCTTACATCGGCGGTTGTCACACCGTATTGCGGGTCGTCGATCTTTATCTGCGTCCGCCAATCAAGCGTATTAAACGGCTCAATCGAACCATTCGGATCAATGAGCTTTTGCTGAATGTCAGTACACTCAATCGTAAACGGCAATCTAACGGCAAATCGCTTTCGCTGATCGAGTTCCTGCTCAATCATCTGAATCTCGCTTGTTACCTGACCGGGAGTGAAGTTAACGTCAGCATCAAATCCAGTCCAGAACGCTAAAAAATGCCCTAAAAACAAGGTCAAAAGTGCAATGTGGACGAGATAGGCTCCGAGTCGATTCCACTTTCCATTTTCGCCAAACACGTATGTTTTTCCATCTTTTTCCGTAACCTGCGGCTTTAACCCGGATCCCTGAAAGGCTGCGGCGACTTTTTTACCAATTTGTGTACTGGAGTCGCCCGAAATCTCTACTGCTTCATGTTGCAGCTGGCGCTCCATCCATCCGCGTGTTCCAAAAAGTTTTGGTTTTACGATATAGCTCCAGGCAGTCGGGAAGCGATCTATCGAAGCGAGTACGATATTTAGCGAAAGAAGCAGGAGTAAACCGTTGAAATAATAGCTGTAATAAACGTTGAAAAGTCCTAGCGCACCGTAAACTGTTCTTTCGGCAGGGGTTAGAGAAGCGTAATAGGCATCAAAACCGTTTACGTTTTGCTGGATAATTATCATTCCAAGGAACGATAAAAACACTAAAATACACAGCAAAACTATTCCAAGTCTTACCGAACTTATGAAAGCAAGAGCCCTTGAAAAAAACGGAGCGCGTTTCCTCTCAACCCGTTTTTCCGAAAGCGGGACTTGTTTTACTGATTCTTCTACCGCGGACATTGAAATCGATGAAAAAAATGCCTAAAAAATGCTGAATATATATAAAGAAATCATAGCCCAGAGGGGGGTGTTTGTCACCCCAACGTAAATAAGATTTTCTGTCAAAAAAAAGAAGTTATGATTTATCATGCTGACTTGGAAAATTCAGGGCGGCAAGTTATTCTTTCTTCTTAAAGAATACGTTTTGGATTAATGGAAACGGCGACTGCGGAAATCAGAGAAACAAAAGCGATCGGCTTAGGCGCGCGGATTGGTGCGTTTATGGAGCTTACGAAGCCGCGTATAGCATTTATGCTTGTATTGACGGCTGCAGCAGGATTTTATCTGGGGGGAGGCACCTTCGATGTTGTCCTGTTTTTGCATTCAATGGCAGCGATTACGCTCCTTGCGTTTGGGGTTGCGACGCTTAATCAATATCTTGAGCGAAGGATTGATGCGATGATGGAGCGAACTGAAAACCGTCCGATACCGAGCGGTAAAGTTTCTCCGAATGAAGCGCTTATTTTTGGCGTTCTGCTTTGTGTAGCAGCTGAAGCGTATCTGTTTTTTGCAGCAAATGCGCTTACGGCGGTACTTGGATTAGTAGTTATCGTTGGCTATGTACTCCTTTACACTCCGTTAAAAACTCGCACCACGGCTTCGACAGCCATCGGCGCAATTCCGGGAGCAATGCCGCCGCTTATGGGTTGGACTGCAGCTTCCGGCGAAATCACGCTCGGCGCTTTGTTTTTGTTTACACTGTTATTTTTATGGCAGTTTCCACATTTTTTGGCGATCGCCTGGATGTACAAAGATCAATATGCGAAAGCCGGAATCAAAATGCTCCCGGTAGTCGAAAAAGACGGCCGAATTACCGCACAGCAAATCGTTATATTTACGGTTTTGCTTTTTCCGATCAGTCTTGCGCCTTTTTTCTTTGGCATTTCCGGAGCCTTCTATCTCGCGGGAGCGATATTGCTGGGCATATGGTTTTTGTATGCGAGCGTCAAGACTGCTCGCGCAAAGTCGGTCGAGCAAGCTAGAAAGCTTTTGTTTGCTTCCGTGTTGTATCTACCGTTTATTTTCGCTTTGATGGTTTTCAATCATTTGTAGCTATGGAAATCGGAACCGCAGAACCGATCAAGGAAACAAAGAAAAAACGCCGCAGAAAGCGATCTGATTTTCGAAGCGGACGCGGAACCTCTTCCCGTGGCGGTGGAGGTAACGGCGGCGGAGGCGATGACGGCGATGGCGGTAAAGGTGGAAACGACCGTCCTAAAAAAGAAAGACATATCTATCCTGAAATGGAAACCCCACAAAAATCACGCGTGGTTATGTGGTTTTTGCTCCTTGTGGTCATAATGACCTTTGGAGGATTGATCAGCGCTTACATCGTTTTGGCGACCAACAACTCGCTTGAGTGGCAACCGTTTTCACTCCCTTTTCAAGTTTGGGTAAGCACCGTTTTGATTCTCGCAAGCTCCGTTACATACACGATCGCGAAATCTGCGCTAAAAAAAGACAATTATTCAAAAGCTAAGGGCTGGTTTATCGCTACTGCGGTTTTGGGCGGGACATTCATTTCATCGCAACTCCTGCTTTGGTTTGAATTGGTAAACCGAGGCCTTTATATGCGAGGGAATCCTTACGCGGGATTCTTTTATATTCTTACGTCTATTCACGCGATACACGTTTTGGGTGGGATTATAGCGCTCGGGTATGTGCTTTTGCGCAACTGGAAGCGAACGATTAGTTATGCCAAAGAAAAGCGCGACGCGGAAGCTGAATCGATCGGTTGGTACTGGCACACCATGGATGGACTCTGGCTGATTCTCGTATTTTTGTTAGGTTTTTGGAAATAAGAAATGAACGCATCAGATCTCGCGCCCGACCAAAAACGCTCAAATCTTGTAATTAATCTCATTTCAATCATTGTTCCGATTTTTATAGCGCTCATGCTCGCGTTTCCAAACCGCGTCGAGCTCGGCAATTGGACAAAAGTTCTACCCCATGCGATCGGATCGGTCAATACCTTGACTTCTCTGGTCCTTATTCTTGGGCTCATTTTTATAAAGCGAAAAAATGTAACGCTCCATCGTATTGCCATGTCGACCGCGTTTTCACTCGGCATTGTTTTTATGTTTTGCTACGTTGCGTACCACATTTCGAATCCTGCCAACAAGTTTTCGGGAACCGGAGCGGCAAGGTATTTTTATCTGGCGGTTTTGCTGACGCACGTGCTTGCTTCGATTGTCGTACTTCCTTTTGTGCTGCGGGCGATGTTTTATGCCGTTACAAAGCAATTCGCGAAACACAAGAAAATCGTGAAATATGCCTATCCGATCTGGCTTTACGTTTCGATTACAGGCGTGGTCGTTTACACGATGCTTTATCACCTGTTTCCTTCCAAATAAGTTCTTTATCAGCTTGATTAAACCCGGTTTGGTGTGTATATTGCTTTTGTTGAAAATTTAACGCCTAAGGTAGTGTTTTTAGAAAAGAACGCTCTCGCGGGGGAACCATTTTTTCGGAACTCCGGAATTGGGGCGAAGCATTTTTGATAGTGCCGGGAAACTTCTTCATCCCGAGCCCGACAGCTAACCTCGTAGGCGTGGCGAAGAAGATACGAAAAAATTTGCCATAAAAAGCACGATTTTAAGTTCTTTTGTGCCTCTAATTTTTTTCAACGAGTCAAAAAAAGACTATCCAGTCTTCTCAAAGACGAAGTTCCGAAATCCAAATGGGTTTCGGAACTTTTGTTTTGAGCGAGAAAATTCGCCGTTAGCGCGTCACTTCCAATTCAGCTCTTGAGATAATTTTCAGCGGTATTCGCAAATTTTTATCAAATTTTATCGAGTTTGGCTTTCCATCCAGTTTTACTGAAAACTGTTGTTTGCGTTTCGTCATTTGAAAGCGTTTGTTTGTTTTTGTGCCGGCGACATCAATCTCAACGTCAAGCGGAATTTCAAAGACGTCCGGCGTATCGGCATCGGCATTGTGAATTTGTGAGACTGCCAATTTAAGGGTTTTGGTTTTTGCGCTGTAAGAGGGTTCGATTCTAATTTTGGGATACCCTTCGGAATAGACCCACTGCTTAAAAAAGCGCGTTAAATTCTTGCCAGAAGCTTCTTCCATAGCCGTTTTAAGGTCAATAGTTTCGACATTCTTAAACTTATGACGATCTAAATAGAGATTCATACCTTTCCAAAATGCCTGGTCACCGATCTCCGAACGAAGCGTGTGTATTACCGCGCCGCCTTTTTGGTAGGTAATGTTGTCAAACATCGTATCATCGTCTTTTGCATCTGCCAGAAGGTTAAACAATGGGTGCTGTTTTGTTTCAAGTCCTGACGCAAACGCAAAATATTCCACGGCGTCGCTTTTGATTTTTTTCAGATAGGCTTCGCGACCGTACATCTTTTCGCGATAAGCAGCTTCCATAAATGTTGCAAAGCCTTCGTTTAGCCAAAGCTCAGCCCAGTTTCGGCAAGTTACTAGATTTCCAAACCAGGAATGAGCGAGTTCGTGTGCGACGAGGTCTTCTACGAAGAGCTGTCCGATTTCGAAGTCCGCCATCAGGATATCCGTGTCCGACATCGTCGTGGCGGTAATATTTTCCATACCCGATGCGCTAAAGCGTCCAACCATCGTTTGATCATATTTGTTAAATGGGTAATCCACGCCGGTTAGCTCCTCGAAGATTCGAAACATATCTTTCGTTTTTCCAAAGGCTTTCGGTACGATCGATTCCTTTCCCGGGTAAACAAAAAAACCGAGCGGAATTCCGCGGTATTGATCGGTGATTTTTTTATATTTTCCGACGACAAAAGATGTCAGATAGATCGAATGCGGAACAGGCATCTTGTAGTGGAATGTGGTCGTTCCATTTCGATTTTTGATTTTCTTTAACAACTCTCCATTGCCGATCACCGTAAATCCCTTTTTTACAGTGATAAATTTCTCCGTGGTCGCTTTATCGTCTGGAAAATCAAAGGATGGCAGCCAGTGATGCGTCTCTTCAGCCTCTCCCTGCGTCCATATTTGAGCAGAATGCTTCACCTCGCCTTTTCGCTTCGCATCGACAAAATACACCCCCTTTTTTGGCAGTGCAGTGTATTTTAACCTTATTGAGATTGTTTCGTTTGGACGGTAGGGACGGTCGAGCGCAATCGATACTTTCTCCGGAAGCACTTTGTAACGAAGTTTTTTTGAAGTATTTTCCAGCGTGATCGAGGAAAACTTCAGACCTACGGCGTCGAGCTCGAGCTTTTCAAAGTGGCCCGAAAGCGGTTTTAGATGGATTGTTGTATCGCCGAAGACCTTTTTCCGCTTATGATCAAAACTCACGCGAATCACGTAGTGCTGAACATCAAACCTACGTTTGCGGTTAAAATTATCAGCTTCGCTTTGAACAAACGGAGCAAAAAAGAGCAAGGCTGAAAGGAAAAACAAAACGGAAATCTTCATAGTCTTCGAAACTTGCGAGCTTTGAGCCATTATCTCATTTAACGAAAAGAGTTGCGAGAAAACCGGCGTCTTTTGGAGAGAGTAAATTTGAGGTACTATCTTAAAAACCTTTCAGGTCTGAACTATTATGAGACAAGCTATTTTTGCATCGATTTTTGTTTGCTTCTGTTTACTCTCAGGGCTTGCGCAAAGTCCTACACCGACGCCAACACTTTATTCTTCAAGAACTCTCGCTAATATGGAGAAACTCCAACGCGCGGCGCTTTCAAGCAACTATTCTTATCAAAAAACAGCTTATATGACTAACAATATAGGTCCGCGTCTAAGTGGCTCAGCTCAAGCCGAACGTGCTGTGGAATGGGTAGCCGATGAGATGAAACAACTTGGACTCAAGGTTAGTTTGCAGAAGTTGTCTGTTCCGCATTGGGTTCGCGGAGAAGAAAAAGGTGCGCTGACGAGCTGGACCGGAATGGCGAAAGGATCTAAGCAAAGAATCGCGTTGACGGCGCTTGGCTTTAGCGTAGCAACTCCGAAGGAGGGCTTGGAGGCAGAGATAGTAGTCGTAAATAGTTTTGAAGAACTCAATAAACTAGGGCGCAAGGCGGTTGAAGGGAAGATGGTCCTTTTTAACTACAAATTTGATCGGACGTTGGCGGCTGCCGGTTTTGGCGGAAACGCATACGGTTTGGCGACCCGCTATCGAGGAGGTGGCGCCTCTGCTGCTGCGAAGCATGGTGCGGTGGCAGCACTGGTTAGATCCGCAGGCGGTTCGCAGAATCGCCTTCCTCACACGGGCGCGATGAACTATGCGGAAGGTGTGAAAAAGATTCCCGCGGCTGCATTGGCGTACGAAGATGCAGACTTGATTGCTTATCTTGCTAAAGCCGGGAAGGTGAAAATGAAGCTATTGCTTACGCCGCAGACTTTGCCTAATAAAACTAGCTATAACGTGATCGCAGACCTTAAAGGAAGCGAAAAACCTGATGAGATCGTTCTTGTTTCCGGACATCTGGATTCATGGGATTTGGGAACCGGTGCGCTTGACGATGCGGTTGGCGTAGCAAATGCGATGCAGGTTCCATATCTACTTAAACGTTTGAAAATCAGACCGAAACGCACGATCAGATTCGTGGCCTTTATGAACGAGGAAAATGGATTTGTTGGCGCGCGAACCTACGCGGAAGAAGCCGATATTCCAAAGCATTTTGCGGCGATTGAAAGCGATCTTGGGGCGAGTCATCCGATCGGTTTTATTTTTGCGGGGAAGAGATCCGCACTTCCACTTTTAGCACCGATTTCCAAGATTCTGAGTAGCCAGGGCGCGAGTCAGATCGACGTTCGCAGGAGGGCGAGCTCGGATATTAGTACGCTGACGGCAAAAGGAGTCCCGTCGTTTGGCCCTTGGTTTGATACGCGGACTTACTTTAACTATCACCACAATGCGGCCGACACGCTCGATAAAGTTAAGCCGAAGGAGCTCAAGGAAAACGGAGCGATAATGGCTGTTTTGGCTTACGGGCTTGCGAATTTAGAACAACCGCTCCCAAGGTAGAGAGTAGAGCGGAGACTATTCGCATTTGCCCTGGAGCCTAAGGGAATGTCGATTTGAAAATGATCAGTGTTCGATGTTAAATGAGATAAATAGTTATGGATAAAAAAGTACCACCCTATTTTCCACAGAGTTCGCTATCGCCACCCGACGAAAACCGCTATAGGAAATTTAAAGTTATTGTCGGGTTGTTGATCGTGGCAGGAATACTTCTTCTGGCCGGCATCGGTGTCGGAATCTACTATCTGATTTCGTGGCTTGGCTCCTAAAAAAATACCCGCCTCAAAGTCTCAAGGCGGGCATCTCTAAATTCCTACTAATACTATTTGGTCGCTGAATACGCGCGCGAACCGCGAATCGCCAATTGCTTGGCTTCCGGAAAGAGTTTCAAGGCGCGCTGGAGCTGCGGATCATATTCGTTGTAAACCTGGTAAGAGGTTCGCACCCCATAAGCAGCCGTCACGATTTCCGTACGCATTATTCTCCTGACGAAATCTCTTTCTTTGTCAATGTGCTCTGCTTTCAAACCATATTTCTTTGCCGCAAAATTCTTAAAAGCCGCAAAAAGCTCAGGCGTAATCGGGAAGTCGGCATTTGTTATATTGCGATTGAAGGCAATCGGCTGATCGATGCGGTATCCATCATATCCCTTGAGTTTTCCAAAGGTAAGATCAAGAACAAACTCGAAGATCGGGCTTACCAGACGCGATTGGTATCCCCTGCGGGCAACGGAAACCGTCGGGGTTTTTACGATCACATCCGGCGTAATGCCGTTTCCTCCGTAAACGACGCGTCCGGAATCCGTTCGTTTTTCATCGCTCTTTGGAGGTGCTTTATCTCTCGTTCTGCCTCGCTTGTAATCGTAAAGATTACCGTCTGAATAATCACGCTGAATTGACCTTCCCGATGGTGTTGCATATTTTGCGATTGCAAGCAGAAGCATCGAGCCGTATTCAATCTGAAACGGGTTTGTAACGATTCCTTTGCCAAAACTATTTTCGCCCACGAGTAAAGCCCGATCGTGATCTTGCAATGCTCCGGCCAGAATTTCCGAAGCTGAGGCCGAATTCTGGTTTAACAAAACAACGAGCGGCGTGTCATCCGGAGTTGGATTGTCAGCGCGAAAAGTCCGCGAAGCCCCTCGAATTCTACCTTTTTGAGTAAGAATTGTTTGTCCTTCCTTTAAGAAGGTGTTGGCGATATACAAGGCTTGATTAACCAATCCGCCACCATTATTTCTAAGGTCAATAACAAGGTTTTTCATGCCTTGCGATTTGAACTTCTGCATTGCAACGCGAAATTCCCGATAAGTCGTTCGCGTAAAACCTCCGCTCATCGCTATATATCCAACACCGGGCTCAATCATGTAGGCTTCTGTAATCGATGGCGTTGACACCGCATCGCGAATAATTTCTATCTTTTCACGTTTTTTTGTACCGTATCGTTCGATAACAATTTTCGCGGGTGTACCGCGTGGGCCGCGCAAGCGATCCCTCACGTACGGATAAAACTTGCCGTCAACCGAAACGCCATTTACTTCCAAAATCTTGTCGCCGTAGCGAAGGCCGGCGCGATTTGCAGGCGCACCGTTAAAAGTCGCTTTTATGTAGGTTCCGTCAGGCTTACCGTCTTTCTTAATGATGGAATTGATCGTTGCACCGATACCAAAATACCTTGAGTTTTGATCGGTTAAAAATGCTTCAAACTGCTTCGCATCGTAATAACCCGAGTGGGGATCGAGCGTACCGAGCATTGTTTCGATGGTGATCTTAAAAAGCTCGTTATAATTCAGGTCGTCGCCGGAAGTGTGATTGTCCTGGATAATTGTGAGCGCTTCCGAAACATCCCGCTCGATTCTCTCAATCGTTACCTTGTTTTTTGAAGTGTCGGTTTTACCCGATCGCTTGTTTTCTTTTGATTTTAACCTTGAAACAGCGCTCGATTGACCAACTAAACTGCCGGAAAAGACAACACAAAATACGACTAAGATTGCGGACCACTTAAAACTTCTTTTCACTATATAATCTCCCGGGAAACGATAAAGCAGAATCAAACTTTACGGAAAAATGATAACACCCGTTAGAAGAAAAAGCGACGAAAATAGTTGCTTAGCGGTTGAAAAAGTGCCCGTTTTTCAATAAATTACAGGAGACGCAAAGCGCCCGCATTTTCGTTTCGAAAACAATGTCTCATTTACTGGAAATCAAAAACCTGCAGACGCATTTCCCTACCAAGGAGGGAGTCGTCCGAGCAGTAAACGATGTAAGCTTTCACATTGACGAAGGCGAGCTGCTGGGCCTGGTTGGTGAATCCGGCTGCGGAAAATCGATCACCGCATTGTCTGTCATGCGTCTGATTTCGCATCCCGGTAAAATCGTCGGTGGGTCTGTGAAATTTAACGGTACCGAGCTTACTGAGGCAACCGAGGATTACATGAGGGATCTTCGCGGCAACGACATAGCGATGATTTTTCAGGATCCAATGACGTCGTTAAACCCGGTCTATACGGTTGGCGAACAAATCGCAGAGGCTTTGAGACTCCACCGGAAACTGAGCAAAAAAGATGCCTGGGACGCCGCGGTCGAGGCGATGAAGGAGGTTGCAATTCCTTCGCCGGCAAGACGTGTCAACGACTATCCACACCAGCTTTCAGGCGGGATGAGGCAGCGTGTGATGATCGCGATGGCGCTTGCCTGTGAGCCCGAACTACTGATTGCTGACGAGCCGACAACGGCGCTTGACGTAACCATTCAGGCGCAAATTCTTGAATTGCTAAATGAACTCCGCAAAACAAGAAAACTTGCGATTTTGCTAATTACTCACGATTTAGGGGTTGTAGCGGAGACGGCCGATCGGGTTTGCGTGATGTACACGGGCAGGATCGTTGAGGAATCGGGAGTCGAAGAGGTTTTTGAAAATCCAAAACACCCCTACACCCAAGGGTTACTGAAATCTGTTCCAAAGCTCAGCGAGGAGAATATCCACAGCGAGCAGAGATTATCAACCATTGAGGGTGTTGTGCCGAGCCCGACGGAGCTACCGGATGGATGCCATTTTGCGCCGCGCTGCTCATTTACGGAAGACGCGTGCGAAAAAGGGGAAATTCCACTTTACGAAATTGGCGGCGGAATAAAGGTCAGATGCGTCTTATATAGCGATGAAAAAGAAAAAGCAGCCGCTGGTTAGGGGAAGCCGCGTTTATTTGTGTCGTGTGGGGCTCGACGACGCAGACGAGTTTATCGCGCAAGCGAAGAGAAGTTTGAAGTTTCATAGCGGTTTGGTGAAGCCGCCCACGGATAAAGAGGGTTTTCACGAATACGTAACCAAGAGCGAGTCTGAGTCCGACGAGTGTTTAGTTGTGATTAGAAAAGAGGACAAAAGTCTCGCAGGAGCTGTGAATATATCGCAGATTTTTTATGGTGGGTTCAAAAGCGCTTATCTAGGCTACTATCTGTTTAAGGGGTTTTCCGGAAAGGGCTATATGACTGAGGCTCTGACACTGGTTTTGCGTTATGCGTTCCAAAGCTTGAAGCTCCATCGCCTTGAGGCAAACATACAGCCGGACAATAAGAGTTCGATTAAGTTAGTCGAGCGCTGTGGTTTTACAAAAGAAGGGTTCTCGAAAAAGTATTTGAAAGTAGGGGGGAAGTGGCGAGACCACGAACGCTGGGCGATTGTAAAGGAAGATTGGTTGGACCGAAGATAAATGAACGAAACCGCGGCAACGAAAAAAACTGAAGCGCTTGTAAAGGTGCGTGACTTGGTAAAACATTTTCCGGTCGAGGATAGCGACGATGTCGTACGTGCGGTTGACGGCATTTCGTTTGATATTTTTGCCGGTGAAACGCTCGGTCTGGTAGGGGAATCGGGTTGCGGGAAATCGACGGTCGGGCGATGTATGCTGCGTCTTCATGAGCCAACTTCAGGGGAAGTTTTCTTTGAAGATAGCGACATAACGAAACTCTCAAATAAAGATTTGCAAAAACTCCGTAGGGAAATGCAGATCATTTTTCAAGACCCATACGCTTCTCTTAACCCGCGTTTGAGTGTGTTTTCGATCGTCTCGGAACCCTTAAAGATTCACGGTATGGGCGACAAAAGCCTGCAAAAAATTAAGGTTGCGGAGCTGCTTTCGAAGGTCGGTCTCGATCCAAAATATATGTCGCGCTATCCTCACGAGTTTTCCGGCGGGCAGCGGCAGAGGATTGGAATCGCTCGAGCTCTTGCGTTAAACCCGAAGCTGATCATTGCCGATGAACCGGTTTCGGCGCTCGACGTTTCAGTCCAGGCGCAGGTTGTAAATCTCTTGCAGGATTTGCAGGCGGAATTTGGATTGACCTTTCTTTTTATCTCGCACGGCCTGGCTGTAGTCGAACACATTTCAGACCGGGTGGCGGTAATGTATCTTGGCAAAATCGTCGAAATCGCGGACTCAAAAGAACTCTATAAAAATCCGCTTCACCCTTATACGAAAGCACTTCTTTCCGCGATTCCGGTTCCGGATCCGAAAATGAAGCGCGAACGTATTGTGCTTGAAGGAGATGTGCCGACGCCAATAAATCCGCCTTCAGGATGCAATTTTCGTACGCGTTGTCCTATGGCTACGGAGGAATGTGCAAGCGTCGAACCGGAACTCAAAGAAATCGAAAGCGAACATTTTTCAGCGTGTATTTATAATGAAAACTATGAAAGCGCCAAGACCCTGAAGTGAAATTTGAAACGTAGATTCGGATTTTTACGTATAGATTAGTGTAATAATCAAATGACAAAAGGAGATAAGAGATGAGAACGGGCGGCATAGCGGCGATTGTAATCGGGGTGTTAGTAGCGGTGCTTGGTTTCACCAAGATTCTTCCCAATCTTGGATCGACCGGGATAATGCTAATCTTATTGGGCGGACTTTTTATCGGCCTGAGCTTTATCGGAATGCCTGATGAAGAAGAAGGCGCCGCACCGATGTCATTCTTCGATCGGATCACGAAAGTCTTCTACGCTCCGGCTGAACTTTTTCAAAATCTCAGGTCTCATCCGCGTTGGATTGGAGCGGTTGCTGTGATTGCAATTTTCAACGGGATTTACGCGTTTGCTTTTGTCAGCAGGATTACGCCGGAGAGAATTACTAATTATTCGATTGATAAGTTGGCTGAATCAGGATTTGTTCCAGAGAAATCGATCGATGAAGTAAGGGAGCAGACTCTTGAGGCAAACAGCAATCCAGTTGCGCGCGGGGCGGCATTCGTCAGCGGCTTCGTCGGTACGTCTTTTCTTGTTGCTTTTTTAGCGGCGATTTTCCTTGTAGTTGGCCTCGTTTTTGGCGGAAAGATTAACTATTGGCAGGCATTATCCGTGGCTGCCTACGCAATGGTACCTATCACGGTGATTCAAAGAGCGGCGAGCCTGCTGATCCTTTATCTTAAATCCCCGGATGAGATCCACCCGATTTTAGGACAGGGAAGTCTCCTCCAGGATAATTTAAACTTCCTCGTTTCCGCCGCTGACAGCCCGGTCTTGTATACGCTCTTAACCTATTTCAGCTTGCTTGGTATTTACTGGCTGTGGCTTAACTCAACCGGTTTGAAAAATGCGGCTACACGTCTTTCCACAGGCGCAGGTTGGACGGCATCCATATTGGTTTGGTCAATGGGTCTCGTACTAAGTGTCGTTATGGCGCTGCTTTTCGGAAATATGATGAGCTAATAGGTAGTTTTACTCGTACCTTAGTGATTCGATCGGATCGAGCCGTGCTGCTTTCCATGCCGGGAAAAGACCAAAAACAATACCGATTCCTAAACTGACAAATACTCCGGCAAGCGGAGCCCAGAGCGGAACATATGAGGGGTAAACCACCCCGATTGCGAGGGCGACTAACCATCCGATCGCGAGTCCTAGCAAGCCACCCAGACCGGTTAAGGAAGCGGCCTCAACTAAAAACTGAAGAAGTATATCCGAAAATCTTGCTCCAACAGCTTTTCGAATGCCAATTTCTTTCGTACGTTCTTTTACGCAAACCAGCATTATATTCATCACGCCGATTCCTCCAATCAACAAGCCAATTGACGAAATAATAACCATTGCGAGAAAAATTCCGGACGTTATTGAGTTAAAACGCTTAATCATTCCCTCAGCAGTTCTCATTCCAAAATTGTTCGGTTTTCCAAAGGGCACCTGTCGGCGCGTTCGCAACAGGTCCTCAACCTGTTCTTGCGCGGCATTTATTTGTCCGGGTTTTGCTATTGCCAAAATCGACAAGTCTTCTGCGTTTGGGTTTATGCGAAGAGCTGAATTGATCGGAATATAGATTTTGCGGTTTGCCTGGGGATGATCAAACATATCCTCGCGTTTTTCCAGAACCCCAACGATTCGAAATTCCCGGTTGCCGATTTCCAGAGTTTTTCCAACCGGAGACTCGTGTGTGAAATGATCAAGCGCCACAACCTCACTTACAAGCGCAACATCCTTCTTGTATTTGTTCTCGGCTTCCGTAAACCAACGTCCCTTTTTGAGAATTTCGGTGTTTGCTTTGGCAAGTGTTGGAATAGTTCCTTCGATCGCTGTAAAGCTTGAGGTCGTGCCATTTTTCCCGATGACCGAGAGACTTCCGCCCTCGCTGTCAGACCAAACGCTCAGCGTCGGAACTGAAGCCTGAATTGTAGTTAACTCGTCAAGTGCTGAAGCGTCATCAAGACTCAAGGGCTTTCTCATGCGTTCTTCCTGAGTCATTTGCCCATGTTTTGTCGGCAATCGCTTAGTTATTGTAATTGTGTTAGTGCCGGTCGATTTGATTCGTTTTTCGACGTCAACTTTGATTCCGCTGATGATCGCAGAGATTATCATCACTGTCATGACACCGATTATCACTCCGATGATGGTCAAAAATGAGCGAAGCTTATGACGCCTCAAAGAAGAGAAGGCGATTCTAAAGTTCTCAAAAAAGGTCGCACGCTTAACCATAAGATAGCTTTAAATCACTCGGTCTGAATTGCTTCAATCGGGTCGAGTTTTGCCGCTTTCCAAGCCGGAAAAATTCCGGCCAGTATCCCTACAAATCCGCAAACTCCAACCGCAATGGCAGCCACCCACCAGGGGATGATTGTTTCTATAAGATATGCCGAAACAACTAGACCCAGGACTCTTGCTAGTAGAAGTCCAACTAACCCGCCCATTATCGATAGCACAGCTGATTCGACCAGGAATTGTTTGAGAATGTTTGACCTACTTGCACCTAAAGTCTTTCTTAATCCAATTTCCTTAGTTCTTTCCGTAACCGAAACAAGCATCGTGTTCATGATTACTATCGCTCCGACAAAAAGGGCTATTGAAGGAACGGTAAGAACAATCAGAAACATCGTTGCCATCGCGCCTTTACGAACATTCGCGAAAGTCTTAGGAGTGAAAATTCCAAAATTGTCTTTTTCATTGAAAGACAGCTTTCGCTTGACACGTAAAAGTGTTCTGGCTTCTTCAACCGCGTCATCAAATTGCTCTAGAGATTTGGAGGTTCCGACAATGCTAAGGCTCGTACGTACGTCTCCACTTCCAAACTGAGAGGCGTATGTTTTTATCGGGATGACGATGAAATTGTCTCTAGACATTCCAAACACAGTTCCTTTTGGTGACTGTACTCCGATTACGCGATAAGGCATTCCGCGCAGATGAATTCTTTGATCGATTGCAGAGCCTGTTGGAAACAATTCATTTGCAATATCTTTTCCGATAAAAGCTACCCGCGCGGTACTCTCGTTTTCGGAATCCAGGAAATATCTTCCTTCTTCAATTTCAAGGTTGTTAATTGTCGAGATTATTGGCTCTGAAGCCGTCACCGAAACATTCACGAGTTTTTTTGTCCCCCGTTTTACCTCTACCAGGGCACCACCCGCTTTGGCCCCGAGATTTACGATCAGGTCTTTTTTGTCGCGGAGAAACTCAAGTTCTTCAAATGTTAGATATTTATTTCGGCGCTGTGCTGCATCATATGCATCCTCACTTTGGTAATCGTCCATACCAAATCTCGTTATGGTAAACGAATTTGAATCGGCACCGGGAAGCATCTTGTCGATATAGGCGCGAAAACCGAGTAATCCGGAAAGGATAAGCATGAAGGCTGCTACGCCGATTATAATTCCAAGCAAGGTGAGAAACGAACGCAACTTGTGCGCCCAAATCGTTGACAGCGCTAGTTTGAGTATTTCGGCAAATTTCATTTCTACCCATCGCGGGTATCTTACACGAGAACGGGTTAGCTGTTACTCATACCGTAGTGATTCGATCGGATCAAGCCGTGCTGCTTTCCATGCCGGGAAAAGGCCGAAAATAACGCCAATCCCTACACTTGCAAAGAAGCCCAATGGAGGTGCCCACCACGGGACGTAAGAAGGAAAAACGAGCGCAATAAGAAACGTCAGAGTCCACCCGATCGCAAGTCCAAGCAGTCCTCCGAATCCCGTAAGGGTCATCGCTTCCACCAGAAACTGCAGCAAAATATCCGAACGCTTTGCACCGGTTGCTTTACGAATGCCGATTTCGCGGGTTCTTTCAGTTACGGAAACCAGCATAATATTCATAACGCCGATTCCGCCTATCATTAAACCAACCGAAGAAATCACGACCATCGCAAGAAAGACACCTCCGGTAATCGCCTTGAACTGATCGATAATGCTCGCCGCAGTCTCCATAGAGAAGTTGTTATCCTCTCCAAACGGTACCTGCCTGCGGACCCTTAAAAGATCCTGAACCTCATCTTTGGCCGTTTCAAGCTTTCCGTTTTTGGCAACGGCCAGAATATACAGGTCATCAGAATTGGGTTTAATGCGAAGGGCCGAACCCATCGGCATGTAGATCACATTTGATTCGCTGTTGCTGCCGTCTCCGCCAAACAAATTCTCGCGTTTTTCGAGGACACCGATGATTCTGAACTCTCTCCCGCCGATTTCTATCTTCTCGCCCAACGGCGACCTATATGGAAAATAGCTCTTTCGGACCTCCTCACCGATCAGCGCAACGTCAGCCTTGGTCTCATTTTCTCCATCGGTAAACCAGCGGCCCTGGAGTAGTATCTCTCTTGTAGTCTTTTCAATTTCCGGTGTCGTCCCCTGGAGTCTGACCGAAGACGATGTCTTGCCGTTTTTTCCGGTGACTAAGATCTTTTGACCCCAACGGTTGCTTGAAACGTCTAGAAACGGCACTGCCGTCGTTATCGTGTTCAATTCTTTGAGAGATTCTGCATCTTCAAACGTGAGAGGTTTCCGCATTCTTTCTTCCCGCGAGCGCCTCCCGATCTGAATGCCGACATTGTATTTATACAAAATTATCGAATTCGTTCCGAACGATTCAAGCTGTTTCTCGACGGCGACATTAATTCCGCTAATTATTGAGGAAATTAGCATCACGGTAATAACGCCGATTACAACACCAACTATTGTCAAAAGCGAACGCAGTTTATTGTTTCGCAGCGTTGAAAACGCCATCCTAAAATTTTCAAAAAACGTGTTGCCCATGACCATAATAAATTTAGTCCGCGCGCAATGCCTCAATCGGATCTAGTTTTGCCGCTTTCCAGGCCGGGAAAAGCCCCGCCAGAATTCCAACCCCGGCTGAAACGCCGATTGCGAGCACAATCGCCCACCATGGAATTACCGTTTGAAAGATGTACATCGACGCTACTGCACCTATGATTTGAGCCAAAAGTAGTCCGATCAGTCCGCCGATCGTTGCAAGAGTGGCAGACTCGGCCAAAAATTGTCCTAGGATATCAGATTGTTTTGCGCCAAGGCTTTTCCTGATTCCGATCTCTTTGGTTCTCTCAGTCACCGCTACCAGCATAATGTTCATAATCACGATGGCGCCGACCACCAATGCGATCGACGGTACGATCATAATGACGACCATGGTCGGGCCTAAAACCTGATCCCGCATTTTTGTGATCGCATCAGGTGTAAAAATTCCAAACGTATCCTTCTCACCAAATCCAAGCCCTCTCTTTATCCGCATTAAAGTGCGCGCTTGTTCTACTGCGGCGTCAAACATCTCATCCGAATATGACACTCCAACGAAGTAAATACTGCTCCAGCGATCCTTACTTCTCAGGTACGTACGGGTTGGGATTTGAATGAAATTGTCACGTGATTGTCCAAGAACGTTACCTTTAGCGACAGCGACCCCAACAACCTTAAATGTATAACCGTTAATTTTCAGATCCTTTTCAAGCGCTGAATTTCCGGGGAAGAGCGTCTTTTCTATGTCCGCACCAACATACGCAACACGGGCAGCGTTTTCGTTTTCTGATTTCGTAAAGTAACGACCTGTTTTAATATCAACCTGTTCGATTTCGCCAACAATCGCATCCGCTCCTTCGATGCCCACATCTTCGATGATTTCGGATCCGCGTTTTACCTGCATCCTGTTTCCGCGGACTTTTACACCGAGATGTTTGATCAGATTGCCGTTGGTTTTTAGAAATTCAAACTCCTCGAACGTCATCTCTTTGTTTCGCCTTTGAGCTTCGGCGAGTCGGTCAGAATCTCGGAAGTCCTCAAAACTAAAACGATTTACAGAAAATGAATTTGAGCCGACTCTTGCGATTTTTTCGTCTACATAAACGTTAAAGCCCTGCAGAATTGAAAGAACAACCATAAAGGCGGTGACACCGATAATCATTCCTAGCAAAGTTAGAAATGAGCGCAGTTTATGCGCCCAGATTGCGGAAAGCGCGAGTTTTAATGTTTCAGTAAAATTCATTGATTGATCGCTTTGGAAAAGTATAACTGAAAAGTAGAAGTTTTACGCATTTAAAGTTAGAAAGGTTATGTTTCTTGACAAAAATTTACCTTTGACACGGAAAAGCCCGCTCAACTTCCGCGAAAAACGATTTCAAATCAGGAAACCGATCAAGCAAGTGGAAATCAATTGTCTTTATGTTCTAAAATTAGTTGATTAATCGACGTTTATCTAATCTACAACTTGTTTTGATTCACAGACATCTCTTTATAAATTATGCAAGAAACTATTGATCAGATGCCCTCAGATATAGAACGCCTTCCGATGGTTCCAATTCGTGATGTGGTGATTTTTCCGTATACCAAAGTCGCGTTTAAGATCGGCCGACCGAGTTCGGTAAAGGCTCTTGAAATTGCCATGAAGGGAGACCGCAACATTTTCCTTTCGACTCAGCATGATGCGACAGTTGACGAACCGAAACCCAGCCAGATTTTCGGAGTCGGGACGATCGGGAGAATCCTTCAAGCCCAGAAACAGGAAAATGGTCAGATAAAGGTAGTTGTAGAAGGACGCATGCGCGGGGAGTCGGTTCGAATCGAACAGGACGATGAAGGAACCTTCTCTGCGCACGTAAGACGTGTAGAATCGGTCGATGAATCAGGTTATCGGACAGATGGTTTTTTGCAGCAGATTCATGGGCTTGTTGAGCAGTTTTTGCGGATCGCTCCGGATGCATATACTGACGCATTACACGCATCTTTGCGGGGCGTTTCTGCGGCGCAAATATCGGATTCGATGAGTTCGCATCTGAGAATATCGGTTGAAGAAAAGCAGGAACTGCTCGAAACTTTTTCGGTGCCCGAACGATTGCAACAATTAATAGACATTCTTGAGATCGAAATTGAGAAGAAACAACTCGATCGCACCGTCAATTCGCGAACCAAGAAACAGATGGATAAAACTCAGCGCGAGTATTATCTGAATGAGCAAATTAAGGCGATTCATAAAGAACTCGGCCGCAAAGATGAGAAAGCTGAGCTTGATGAGCTGAAAGCGCAAATTGAAGAAGTCGGGATGAGCGAAGAGGCGAAGGAAAAAGCTCTTCAGGAGTTTTCAAGACTTGAGGCAATGCCGCCGATGTCCGCTGAAAGCACAGTTTCACGTACGTATCTTGAGTGGCTAATTAATGTTCCTTGGCAACAGCGCTCTGACGAACTCGAAGATCTTAAGAAAGCCGAAGAAATATTAAATGACGACCATTATGGTCTCGAAAAAATCAAAGAGCGCATCCTTGAATATCTTGCGGTTCGCCAACTAGTTAAGAATCCAAAGGGAACTATCCTATGTTTTGTAGGTGCACCGGGTGTTGGAAAAACTTCGCTTGGAAAATCGATTGCCCGTGCGACGGGCAGGGAATTTGTCCGGTTTGCACTTGGCGGAGTCCACGACGAAGCAGAGATTCGCGGCCACCGCAGAACCTACATCGGTGCTTTACCAGGACAGATCGTTCAGCTAATGAAGCGTGCTGGGACCGTAAATCCGGTGATATTACTTGATGAGGTGGATAAATTAGGAAAAGATTTTAGGGGCGACCCGAGCTCGGCACTTCTTGAGGTTTTAGATCCAGAGCAAAATCACACATTTCGCGATCATTACCTCGATATTGATTACGATCTTTCAAACGTATTCTTTATTGCTACGGCAAACGTATTACATACAATTCCTCCGGCGCTTCAAGATCGACTCGAAATTCTGCATCTTTCCGGTTACACGGAGCGCGAGAAGAAGGAAATCGCCGTACGGCACCTGATTCCGAAGCAAGCCGAAGGAAACGGAATGGAGCTCGATAATGTGAAGTTTAGCGAAGACGGTGTTTTGGAAATTATTCGCCATTACACGCGTGAAGCGGGCGTTAGAAACCTTGAACGCGAAATCAGCTCGTGTCTCAGGAAAGTTGCTCGAAAATATATCGATTCGAAACTCGCGAAAAATTTCAAAGAAATTATCGATGCGGAAAAAGTTCGTGAGCTGCTCGGCACAATAAAATTCCGTAAGCAGGACATTGCCAGGAAGAGCGAGGTTGGCTTAGTAAACGGGTTGGCTTGGACCGAAGTTGGCGGAGACGTTTTGCAGGTCGAGGCAACTATCGTTAAGGGACGCGGCGGCGTTCAGCTGACAGGGAAACTCGGCGAAGTTATGCAGGAATCGGCTCACGCTGCGCTCACTTGTGTAAGAACCCGTGCGATTGATCTTGGAATTGATGCGAAAGCTTTTCGAAGAAATGATCTGCACATACACGTACCGGAAGGCGCAATTCCAAAAGACGGTCCCTCTGCAGGAATTACGATGGTAACGGCGATGGTTTCGGCGCTTACGAAACGACCGGCGAGGTATGACGTAGCAATGACTGGTGAGATAACGCTTCGCGGAAAGGTTTTGCCGATCGGCGGATTCAAGGAGAAGTTGCTAGCCGCGCACCGTTTTGGAATCAAGAATATCATTGTTTCAAAAGAGAATGAAAAAGATCTTTCTGACGTTCCGGAAGAGGTGCTCGAGGACTTAAAAGTTCACTGCGTCGATATGATCGATGAGGTGCTTGAAATTGCGCTTGAAGAGCGACTTGAGCTCGAAGGTGACGAAAAGGACACTCCGCCTTTGATTGCAGATGACGGCGTAACCGGAGAAGCGAAGCTTACCTAAACACATACCGAATGAAAATACGGAGCGCGGAATTTGTAAAAAGCGCGTTTGAAGAAAGCCATTGGGTAGCCGGAAGGTTACCCGAATTTTCTTTTTTGGGGCGTTCAAACGTAGGAAAGTCGAGCTTATTAAACTCTCTGCTTGGCAGAAAGAAGCTGGCGCGGATTTCTAACACCCCGGGAAGAACTCAAAGTATTAACTTTTTTTTGATAAACGAAGCGTTTTATTTCGTCGATCTTCCGGGTTATGGTTATGCAAAAGTTCCAAAGAAGATGCGCAAGGACTGGGGGAAAATGGCAGAGGATTACCTTGCCAAACGCAAACAACTTGTGCTATCAATACAGTTAGTAGATTCTAGACATTCCCCGACAAATCTTGATCTAGAACTTCACGAGTGGCTCGCTTTTCACGGAAAAAATCATCTTGTTGTAGCCACAAAAGCTGACAAACTTTCAAGTAATAAGCTAAACAAAAACCTTAAAACAATAAAAGAGGAAATGCCCGGAAGCGAGGTAGTTGCTTATTCTTCGGTTTCGGGAAGGGGAAAAGATGAAATCTGGAGAATTATTGAAGATTTGTCTAAGTAAATTGTAAAAAAATAGTTGCTTTATTTAGCTAAATGAGGTAATAATTAATCATCCCGAAAAACTCAGTGGTCTGCATTAAAGATCCAAGGCTTTTTCATAAAAGCACCGCGAAAGAAGCTTTTCATTAATTTACTCCACTAATTTAAGTATTAAACATACGTTGTACGACTAGTTAGTGCACTAAGAAACTAAATTTACACCAATTTTTTGCAGGCTTCGCTCCTACTAATAAAATCATGTCAACAAAAACAACCCAAGGAAAAAACAAGAAACAAAAAGAGAAGAAGTTTGAAGCGAACGAAGATTCTCAACGCAGCGACGAATCAAACGGCTCAAAAAAAGGCGACTCCAAGTCTCGCCCGAGTATTCCTTCTAATGGTGACACGCTTGATCTGGCAAAGCTTAAGGAGATGTCGATTTCGGAGCTTTCTCAAATCGCAAAGGAGATGGAAGTGGAAGGCGCTTCCGGAATGCGCAAACAGGAGCTGATTTTTAAGGTTCTGGCTGCTCAAACGGAAAAAAGCGGACTCATTTTCTCGCAAGGCGTACTGGAGACGCTTCCCGATGGCTTTGGTTTCCTGCGTGCACCGGAATACAACTATCTTCCTGGTCCTGACGATATTTACGTTTCACCTTCGCAGATTCGCAAATTTGATTTGCGCACCGGCGATACGATCAGCGGACAGATTCGTCCGCCGAAAGAGGGTGAGAGATATTTTGCGCTTATTAAGGTAGAAGCGATAAATTTTGAAGCACCCGAACACGCCCGCGAAAAGATTTTCTTCGATAATCTGACGCCGCTATATCCGGACGACAAGCTCCGTATGGAAACGGAGAACCCGGAGAATATCTCGGCTCGTGTAATCGATTTGGTTACGCCCATCGGGAAAGGGCAGCGTGCTTTGATCGTTGCGCCGCCTCGTACGGGTAAAACGATGCTTTTGCAGACGATCGCAAATTCGATCACAACGAATCATCCGAATGTTACGTTGATTGTTTTATTGATCGATGAGCGACCGGAAGAAGTTACGGATATGCAGCGTTCGGTCGAGGGCGAAGTGATTTCTTCGACATTTGATGAGCCGCCGACCCGCCACGTGCAGGTTGCAGATATGGTGATTGAGAAAGCTAAACGCCTCGTCGAGCACAAACGCGATGTTGTAATCTTGCTTGATTCGATTACTCGTCTGGCGCGAGCTCATAACGCAGTCGTTCCGCCGTCAGGTAAGATCCTTTCTGGTGGTATAGATTCAAACGCGCTTCAACGTCCAAAACGCTTTTTTGGTGCAGCCCGAAATATCGAGGAAGGCGGCAGCCTAACGATTATTGCAACCGCGTTGATTGATACCGGCTCCCGTATGGACGACGTGATTTTCGAGGAGTTTAAAGGAACGGGTAACAGTGAAATTCACCTCGACCGAAAACTCTCAGACAAACGTCTCTTCCCATCGATCGATATCCAACGATCCGGAACCCGCAAGGAAGAACTTCTCATCGACAAGGAAGATCTTGCGAGAGTATGGGTTATGCGCCGCGTGCTCAATCCGCTTTCTTCGGTCGAGCAGATGGAAGTTGTGCTTGAGCGTCTCGGAAAAGCCGATACGAATGCAGAGTTCCTAGCCTCGATGCAGAGCTGATATAAGTTAAAAGGTAACAAGTGAAAAGTGATGAGTGACAGGCGAAGATGGAGCTTGTCACTCTTTTTTTTGCTCTTCACCTGGCTCATCATAGACGCTATACTACATGTTAATTCAGCATTTTCTTTTCACTTGTTACCTATCATTTATTCACCTACTTTTATGCGCGTTGCAGTCCTATCATCCGAAGCAGTTCCATACTCAAAAACCGGCGGGTTGGCTGACGTTGCGGGGGCCTTGCCAAAAGCACTTCGCCGAATTGGTATCGATTCCTTTTTGATTACTCCCTGCTATCTGCAAACAAAAGGCGAGCATCTTTGGGAAGTCGCGGTTGATGATTTGCGGTTGGATTGGCGTGGGAATCCATTTCGGGCGAAGGTGTTTTATTCCGAAGCAAATGGTTCGCCCACCTATCTGATTGACGCGCCTGAGTTTTTTCACCGGGATTCGATTTACGGTTACACGGAAGACTACGAGCGTTTCGCTTTTTTTGCCCAAGCCGCTTTGGTTTTATTAAAGCGACTCGGTAAGCCGCCCGATATAATCCACTTAAACGACTGGCATTGCGGGTTTGCTGCGGTGAAAATTGCACATCTACGTTTCTGGGATAAATACTGGAAGAATACGCGAACTGTTTTTTCGATACATAATCTGGCTTATCAAGGAGAGTTTGGGGCTGGCGAACTTTGGGATTTGGGGTTCGGAAGCGATTTTGAGCGGGATCATTTCGCGTTTAAAGGATACGCGTCCGCGCTAAAAGGTGGGTTAAGCTCGGCTGACACTCTTTCGACCGTTTCGGCGAAATATGGGCAGGAAATTCAGCAGGCGGAAAATGGATATGGACTCGATTGGCTTCTTAGATTGCGTAGCAGCAATTTAACAGGTATTACAAACGGGGTTGATTACGAGGTTTGGAATCCCGAAACAGATCCCAACCTTCCCGCACATTTCAATTTTATGAACCTAACGGGTAAGACCGAGTGTAAACGTGCCCTGCTCGAAAATTTTATGCTGCCGGCGGATCTAGGCCGACCGCTTTTTGCGATAATAACAAGGCTAACCGCGCAGAAGGGAATCGAACTAATTCAGCAGGTCGCCGGCGATATAATTGAAACCGGAGCATATTTTATTGCGCTCGGGTCTGGCGATAAATCTTACGAAGATTTCTTCCAACGTTTGCGCCAATATGCACCCAGACAAGTCGGCGTCTATGCCGGCTATAATGAAGAGCTCGCACACAAGATTGAAGCGGGAGCAGATATGTTTCTAATGCCCTCTCGCTTTGAGCCGTGCGGACTAAACCAAATGTATTCACTGCGCTACGGCACCGTACCGATCGTGCGCGCAGTCGGTGGATTAGACGATACGATTGAGAATTTTGATCGGGTAAATGGCAAGGGAAACGGGTTTAAGTTTTCGGAATTTAGGGGAGATAAATTCCTTGAAAAAATATACGAAGCGCTATTTGCCTATGCAGAGCCTGAAGATTGGCGCGCGCTTCAGCGAAATGGAATGATGCAGGATAATTCGTGGGAAAATGCAGCGCGGAAATACGTTTCGCTATATCAGAAAACGCTTGGTAATTAGAGAATGCTTTTTTTCGAGATAGATAAAGGGGTTGAGTTGCGATTAGTTGCCAGGCGTTACGATGAAGAATTGTGTGAGGTCGTGCAGGAGAATTCCGAACATTTGGGCGAATGGATGCCCTGGGCCGTCCCGGATTACGACATATTGAGCGCAACGGATTTTATTGAGGCAAAGCTAAGGAACGTCGCCAAAGAAACGGAACTCCCGCTAGTAGTTTTTATCGAAGGTAAAATCGCCGGAACAATCAGTCTTTTTAAAATCGATAAGATAAATAGATCTGCCGAAATTGGTTATTGGCTTCGAAAAAGCGCGGAAAAAAGGGGGGTCATGACCAAATGCTGCGAGGCGATAATCAAACACGGTTTCGAAGAATTAAATCTTAACCGAATTGTGATAAGATGTGCGACGGAAAATTTCAAGAGCCAGGCAATCCCGGAGAGATTAGGTTTCACAAAAGAGGGCGTTTCGCGACAAGTGGAATGGCTCCACGACAGGTTTGTGGGATTGGTGGTCTATTCATTATTAAAAGAGGAATGGGAGAAACAGTAGTCAGTGGACAGTAACCAGTGAACAGTATTTGCGAGAAAAAATTTTACTGACAACTGAAAACCGATTACCGACCACTATTTATGATAATCGTAATTATCGGTTCGCAATGGGGCGACGAAGGAAAAGGAAAAGTAGTAGATTTATTGGCTGATCGGTTCGATATTGTTTCGCGGTATCAGGGAGGTCACAACGCCGGACATAGCGTTTATGTCGGGGATAAAGCCTTTGTTTTAAGACTTTTACCGTCAGGTATTATTCACGAAGATTCGACCTGTGTACTCGGAAACGGAATGGTAATCGATCCGATCGCGTTTTTTGAGGAGGTCGATCAGATCGAAGAGAAGGGGATTTCCGTTACGCCCGAAAGACTAAAAGTTTCGAGTCGCGCACACTTGATAATGCCTTATCACCGTGCCCTCGATCACACTTCCGAAGAACGTCTTGGCAACGAAAAAATTGGTACAACACTTCGGGGAATCGGACCATGCTATGAAGATAAGGCGGGCAGACGCGGTATCCGGGTGGCAGACGCGCTCGTTCCAGAGGTATTAAAGGCTCGAATCGAACGAAACCTTGAGGAAGCAAATCGCGTGATTGTTCTTTATGGACGCGAGCCGCTTCGATCGGATGAGATTTACGAGGAAATTTCGGCCTTAGCGGAGCGTTTGCGGCCTTTCGTTTGCGAAGCGTCGCACTTCTTCTCCGAAGCGAGAAAGCAACACAAGAAAATTTTACTTGAAGGAGCCCAGGCCACGCTTCTCGATGTCGATCACGGAACATATCCTTTCGTGACTTCATCAAACCCGACGGCCGGAGGCGCGTCCGTAGGTGCCGGGATTCCCCCGCACCATATCTCGGGTGTTTTAGGCATTGTCCGAACATATGCGACGCGTGTGGGTGAAGGACCGTTTCCGACCGAGATGCTCGAGGACGAACAGGAAATGGCTGATCTGATTCGCAAACGCGGAAACGAATTTGGCTCCGTGACGGGAAGACCAAGACGCTGCGGCTGGTTTGACGCCGTAGCCTCTCGTTATGCAGCCGAGCTCAATGGTTTTGACTCCATTGCCTTAACGAAAATCGACGTGCTTGATGCGCTTGAGGAAATAAAAGTTTGCGTTGGATATGAGATCGATGGAGAGCGTGTTGATACGTTTCCCGCGGTTTCCCAGGACTTGAGGCAGATCAAGCCGATTTACGAAACCCTTGAGGGTTGGAAGTCGGATACTGCTGGAACTACGAATATTGAGGATTTGCCCAAAAAAGCAAAGGAATACGTCGATTTTTTGTCTGAGGTAATTGGAGTTGAGATCGGACTGGTTTCGACCGGACCGGAACGCGATCAGACAATCATTTTGAAGGATTCAGTGATGGAAAGTTGGTTTAAGGAACAAGCTGAAACTGCTTGATTTTCTTTTACTAAAAGGCTAGAATCTGTAATTTCGTTGGACGAGAGTCTGCGAGGAAAAATGAAAATTTGGTCCGATAGCTCAGTTGGCAGAGCAACTGGCTTTTAACCAGTGGGTCGGAGGTTCGAGCCCTCCTCGGATCACCAGTTTAATAAAGGGAAAGGCGATTCTTCGGAGTCGTCTTTTTTTGTCTGAAATGGAACGTCGATTTACTAAATTATGTAATTTCACCACAACCCGCTTCACTTTATCCCAAAATCCGGCAACTAGTCACAAATCGTCTCTGAAATCACCAAAAAAGCGTAATATCTATTCGTATTCAAAAATTGGTTGGAGGAACAGACGTGATATTTTTTGCGGATAAAATTCTTAAGGTAGCAATAGCAATAGCTCTAATCTTGGCGTCTTTTGCTTGCCCGGTACACACGATTGGGCAGGAGCAGGCAAATTCCGGATCGCGTTCTGGTGTTGCCGCGAAGCCAAAAACAGTCACATTTTCGAAAAAGGACCGTACCCACGGCTTGAAGGTCTTAAAAGAAAACAGAAAGAACTTCGAGAACGCTTTGCGCGGGTTAAGCGAGCGGCAGTTGAATTTTCGAACGGATCGCAAGCGCTGGTCGGTCGGGGAAGTGGCTCAACATATAATTCTTGCCGAGCAGCTCGTGTTATCGCTTATTCGGGACAAGGTCATAAAAACTCCGACGCCACCCGGAGCCGATAACTTTAGAATGAAAGACCAAGTCGTATTTCTGGCAATTACAAACCGCACTAAAAAATTTAACGCCCCGCCTGCGATTCAACCAAAACAGGAGCGCGTGACAAAGCCGGAGTTGCTCAGGAAATTTGGCGAAACGAGGGATGAAACTGCGCGATTTCTCAATACGACGAAGGTCGATCTGCGCAATCACTTTTGGAATAACCCGGGATTAGGTGCGATTGACGCGTATCAATCGGTTTTGTTTTTGAGCGCTCATTGCGAACGACATCTGGCCCAAATCGCTGAGATCAAAGAACATCCAAATTTCCCAAAAAAATAGTGGCGATCTTAGTTCGTTTTGCGGACAGGCGTGGACATGTTATTTAAAAGGTCAGCAAAATATAACGACTGTTCGCGACTGTTCGCATTTTCTTGTCCATTTGAACTAGCTAGACTGTGGAATCATCCGATCCTAATCTACGTCCCTTAGACTCATCCCATTTTGTCATCCGCAAATGGCTAATATTTTGGGGCTTATTGAGTTTCGTCGGACTGCTGTTAACCACGTCATTTTACGCATCGAGGTTTGGGAGCGATGACTCGGTTAGCCTTGCGACAGCTTTGACGATTCAACTGACTCGTACGCAGGTCTGGGCGGCGCTATCAATTCTGATCATATTCCTTAATTTCAAATTTCGCGGTGAAGGAAGGCATTGGCTAAAAGTATTGTTGATGCATTTTCCCGTCAGTATTTTGTGGGCGCTCGCTTGCGCGTTTATATATGTTTTTATTATCTGGTTAGTAGACGGCGTGCTTAATTCGTATTTCGTTCCTTTTGCCAACCTTCTGGCAATCCACGTAGTTCCGACCGTTGTAGTCGGGATCCTGGCATACAAGATAATTTTAACGACGGACATCGCCCTAAATTATAACCGCAAGTTTCACATAGCCGAGCAGCGCGCATTAAAACTGGAAAACCAGCTTACCCAAGCGCAGTTGCAAACTCTGAGGATGCAACTTCAACCCCATTTTTTATTTAACACCTTAAATTCCGTTTCGGATCTGACTTTAGAGAACCCAAAACGCGCAGTGAAAATGATTGCCCGACTCGGAGATTTTCTGCGTTTTACAATCGAAAGCAGCGGCGATCAGGAAGCTACTCTTGAAAGAGAGATTGAGTTTCTGAAACACTATCTGGAAATCGAGCAGACGCGTTTTCGGGATCGTTTAAAAGTGGAATTTGACGTTGAGCCGAATGCTCGCTCTTCGAAGGTTCCGAGCCTTGTACTTCAGCCGATCGTAGAAAACGCAATTAAACATGGTGTCTCGGGGAAGATGGGTACTGGTCATATTGCGATAAGAGCTGCAAGAAAAAAACGAAGGCTGATTCTCGAGGTTGAGAATGACGGAGCTAGAATTATTGCTAATGAAAGCGGAACCCTTTCGGGAGGAGTCGGGATTCGAAACACAAAAGACAGATTAGAGCAACTTTACGGAGATCGTTACTCTTTCGAATTCATCCCTCTAAAGGCCGGGGGAGCGAGGGTAACGCTGGAGATTCCGCTTAGCTAGAAGATGACGGATTTGAAGATCAAAGTTCTGATTGTTGATGACGAACCGCCGGCGCGTTCGATGATAGGCAAGCTCCTTTCAGATGATTCCGAGATCGAAATTGTTGGCGAATGCGCAAATGGCGTCGAGGCGATCGAGTCTCTCGATAAGCTTCGGCCCGACCTATTGTTTCTCGATATTCAAATGCCAGAGTTAGATGGGTTCGAGGTGCTTGAAGCACTTGACGAGAAAAAGATACCGGAAGTAATTTTTGTAACCGCATTTGATCATTACGCCGTGCGGGCTTTTGATATTTCGGCCGTTGATTATCTTCTTAAGCCTTTTGATCATGAGCGGATGGCAAAAGCCCTGGCTCGGGCAAAAACCAAGCTTGCCGAACGGCGAGACTTTGCCCGCAATCAGGATTTAATTAAGTTATTAAAGGAGTTGAGATCGAGGGAAACAAAAATCCGTCGTTTTGTGGTAAAGGATCGCGAGCGGGTTTTATTAATTCCGGTTGAAAACATTGATTGGATAAAGGCGGATGGAAACTACCTTCTGCTGCATGAACAGGAAAAACGGCATATCATACGCAAGACGATGAAGCAGATTGCGCTGCGCCTCGACCCCGAAAAATTCGTGAGAATTCATCGCTCGACAATTGTAAATCTAGAGCGTGTCAAGGAGTTACACGTTAATTTCAAGAACCAACACGCGGTTGTGTTGAAAAATGGTACCGAACTCATATTGAGTAGAAAATACCGCGAGGATCTCTCCAGGCGCCTGGGGATGAAGATATAGCGTAGGCGGTATGTGGTGAGCAGCGGGCAAGAAAGTAGTTAGCCGAAAACCGCCTAGCTCTGTTTGAATATGGTTAAGATATTTTGGCCGGTTAATTCCTCTCCAAGCGTTACTAGATCGCTGCCATTTGCGGTATCGAGGCATTCCGATTTAATAAAGTTTAGAATAAGACGGCCCAGCGCCTCTCGTTTTTCACTAACGTCTTTGCCCGGCAAATTATCCAGGTAACTTCGTCCCGCGGTTTCATCAGTTGGATTAGTGATCAGAAAATGATTGGAGCCTTTGAAGATCGCGAGGTAGCGGGTTGATTCACCACCTAGGCCCGCCTCGAAAGTTTTAGCCAAAGGGGTTACGCAATCGCCATCTACTTTTCCATAGCGTTTTACGCTCGAGGAAATCACCCCGTCGTTGTCGCCGCCGGCAATAAAAACCGGAAGCGTCTCGTCTAAGGCTAGGAAGGTATCCGGTTCGAAACCCAACATGGTTGCGCCTTGCGAATGCGAGCCGTATGAAAATGCGCCGACCACATTCTCATAATGATGCGCATTCATAATCGCAAGCGAGCCGCCCGCTGAGTGTCCGCCCAAAACAATCTTTTCAAGATCGAGTAAGCCCGAAAGCAGAGAGTCGTCTTGTATATTTTCAAGTTCTCGCAGGATTGCGGAAACAGCTGAAGTTGCCGGTTTAGTCCCGTATGTTTCCGGAGTCATCGCGCTTAAATCGACTCCCGGTGTTAAGCCCACGCTGTCTCCCGGGAGTGCTTCCGCAACCCAATCAAAACTGACGAAAACGATGCCATTTTCCGCGAATCTTTCGCCAAGCCACTGATAGCTTGCCGCAGAAACATTTACGCCGCTAAGAAAAATCACGACCGGGAAAGGAGCTTCTGCCTCTTCTACGGGCACAACGCCGAGGTTAAGCACTTCCTCAGATTCTTCAAACTTTGCAGGGTAAAAAACCTTCAGAAAAAGCGTGTTGTAAGGCGAATCGAATCCTTCTACCTCGACCGCACGATAAAACGCCCTGACCTTCCTCGTTATATTAAAATCCATAAACCACGATAATTATTTTGACAAACTATTTGTTCGCAATATAGTTTCATATAACCAATTCGTTATAAAGTGCATACAAATTTCGCAGCGCAAGATATGACTAACCAGGCGGAGAAAATCGAAAAGGCCAAACGTAAAAAGCGAGTTGCGATTTGGAATCGGCGTCTGGCGTGGGTCACGCTTCCTATGCTTTTGATAAGCACCTTTTGCGTTTATGCGTCAGCACGGTATCCGGATTTACTGATCTTCGGGATTGTCACATCGCTGGTTTTTATCATCCTGCTGTTCATCCATTCGGGTTTTAGCGTTTATTTGTTTGGTTTTCCCAGGTTCAGTTGGAGAATCAGAGTTTTGCATATTTATATCGGCTACGGCGTTTTCATTTTCACAATGATTAGCCAGTCGATCATTGGTTTCGAACCCTACCACAACATTGCCTACGCAATAAATTGGCTCTTTATTGCGGCCCACGTAGCGCTTTCAACGCGCTTTATGCTCAAGCGAAACGTGAAAAAGAAGCCCGAACCTGAACTCGAATATTATACCGGCGGAAAGATTTTTCGCGATCTAAATTAACTTTATGCTTACATTTTATTACCTATTTGTAGCGCTTTGCCAGATAGTTTTTTTGTTTCTTATGCAGGGGCTTTTTAGGAAGTCGACCCGCTGGTACGCGCTTTTTCCGCTGATAATTTTGTGTGGAATAATTTATGACAATCTAGTCATCGGGCTTGGAAGTTTTGTAGGGGAAGGCGATACGCTGAAACTTCTAAACTTGCCCCGATTTGTAATTCACGCTTTCTTTACGCCAACTTTGATAGTTTTTGCCTTTGGGGTTGCTAGACGTGTCGGGATCGGCTGGGCTCAAAGCAAACTCGCCCACATTCTTTTTTGCCTTCTTGCGACAGCTATGATCGCACTCGGTATTTACCACGAAATAGTCCTGCTTGAAATGGTACCAGAAGCGGAACACGGCACTATCCGTTACGTAAACGCCAGTGCAGAAGGAGCTCCAGTCCCGCCGATTGTAACAATACTTGTATCGATGATTGTCGGAGTGTTTGTCTGGGTTAAGGCTAAGTTTCCCTGGTATTTTGTTGGTTCACTTCTCATGTTTATTCTTGCACCGCTTGCGGCAACGATGGTCTGGGCAGGGAATTTGGGTGAGATATTTATGAGTTTTGGCAACGTTTCAGGCGAGAGAATTGCGCAGAATAAATCCAATAATTAAAGTCATCCCTCGGCCGGTTTAAATTTCTGTTAATAATATCTTGACATATCGAGGATATCGGCTAAACTTTATGAAAAAAGTTTGTTATAAAGTAAATACAAATTTCACGAATACCTCGATAATAATTGAACGGCAAGGGCTTGCTAAATTGAAACGCTTGTTTTTTGGAGGAGCTAGACCCCCTTTTATGTCTATATAAATCGATGCATCGGGAGAAAAAGATAATGGTTCGAAACAGTCTATTTGGTCGTCTTGGGAAAATTTCAATTGCTTTTGCTCTTGGGATTTTTTGTTTTACATTTAATACCTTTGGTCAGGGAACCTCATTGCAGGGAACCGTCAAAGACCAAAATGATGCGGTAGTTACCGGCGCGACCGTAACTATTACCAACTCCGCTACCGGAACCCAGCGCAAGACAACAACTGACGCAAGTGGAAAGTATTCGTTTTCAAATCTCTCTCCGGGGCCAAGTATCATACGTGTCCAACAGAGCGGATTTTCCGACGCTGAAGCTCGCGTTTCGGTGGTTTCGGGGGAATCGATTGATCATGACTTTTCGATCAGTCCCGGGTCTCTGTCGGCGGAAGTTACGGTTACGGCCGCAAAAGGGCTAAGGGCGACCGGGGAGATCCCGCAGACGGTTACTGTTGTGGGAGATGCCGAAATATCCGAACGGCGGCCAACGGGAGTTAACGAAGCTTATGAGAGATCACCGAGTGTTTTATCGACTGATCCAAATCCTTTCCGGGCTAGACCGCAGATTCGCGGGCTGCAGGCAAGCCGCATTCTGGTCACCGTGGATGGTGAACGCATAAACAACGCACGTTTTTCTGCAGATTTTGTAGGGGTTTCCACGAGTTTGGTCGATACGTCACAAATCGATCAGGTTGAAGTTGTAGCGGGATCGGGCTCGAGTCTTTATGGTTCGGACGCGGTTGGAGGCACCATCAATCTGATAACAAAGGGACCAGAGGCTCAGCCAGATCGAACAAGATTCGACGCACGATTGGATGCAGACTGGGCTTCGAATAATAATTACCGGAAAGGTGTTATCCAAGTCGGTTTAGCGGGCAAACGCGGCGCCGGTAAAGTTAGCTTTGGAAGGTTTATACAGCCGAACTATAAGCATGGTGACGGGACCGTAACCCGTCAGGAGATGATCACTTTTGGCGATTTTGCGCAGCAGGCCGGAAATTTTAGCAGGCAGGCGATTATTAGTGCCTATCCAATCTATGATCTCGACCCCGAAAAAGAAGTTACGACGAGCGGGGCTCGAGGTTATTTAGGATCGGGAGACGTACAGTTTTTCCCGGCTGAAAACCACATCCTTCGATTGCGTTTTCAACACAATAGTTATCGTGATCTCGGTGTTCCTTTTTCAGGTCCGCCGTACACCACAAACCAAGCAAATACGGGTTTTTCTAATTTTGAAAAATACTCTGCAAGATATGAGTGGTCTGGCATTACGGATTGGTTTGCGCGGTTTTCGGTAAATTTCTATCGTCAGGATTATCGACGTTCGTTGGATGAGATTAGAAATGGGATTGTCCAGGGGAGCAGTTGGGCGCCATTACCGCCGCCATTGACCTTTTTGAACGGATTTACCGGCAATGTTTCGACCTTCGCAAAATCTGCAGAAGCGAAAACAATAAATCACAATACGCAAAAGGGTTTTGACGTTCAGTTAAACTTCCTGCCATTTGAGAATTTTATCTACACAACGGGTGTTAATTATAACGACGACTTTTCACGCGACCAGTTTAGACAAACGAATTTTGCGACCTTCCCGGGACCGCTATTTGGTTCCGTTTTATCGTCCGTCGACGGAGTAAAAAATACTCCCGATACCGTTTATGAAAACTGGGGCTGGTATAACCAAATGGAATATACGCCGCATCAGAGAATTCGCTTTAGCGGTGGCTTTCGTTATGACAACTGGCAGACTGAAGCGCGACCCTCCGCCGGTTTTCCGAATGGAAACGTAGGGAATATTCTTCTCGCCATCTTACCCCAGATTCAAGCTAACCCGGGGTCGATCGACGCTGCCGGTGCAGCGGGATACGCTGATTTGGCAGCCGGTCGAACATTGAGCACAAATTCAAATGTATTTACATATAATATCGGCGTTACGGGTTTTTTGCCTGGCGGCATAAACCCGTATGTACGATATTCGACGAGCTTTAGAGAGCCGGATCTTTTGGGCAGATATTTGCTCAGAAACTTTACGACAGCGCCGATATTCTCGCTTCCAAGTATTGTTAATACGAATCTAGGGCCGGAGAAAGGGAAGGATATTGACGTCGGTGTAAAAGTTTCGAGAGATAAGTATCGAGGCGCTTTTAGCTACTATCGAAACGAGATCACGGATGCTACGGGAACCGTATTGAATGGATACTGTATTCCGATCACATCGGTTCCGGGATTGGCGCCGTCGCCAGCAGCTTTTGGTTGTCCGCCGCCGGCGTTTCCGACCTTTATTCCGAACCACTTCGTTCAGGTATTCCAAACGGTTAACTTCGCCGAAATTTTGATCCGTGGGTGGGAGGCCTCGTCAGAGGGTGATATTCCGCTTGGTGATTTTGGTAGTTTCACGCCGTTCTTTAGCTTTAGCACGATCAAGGCGATAAACAAGACACCGGACGCCGCGAGGCTTGCGATTGTGACGAATCTATATAACTCGAGCGCGCCCCTTGAGTTGGACGGCGGACCGGACGATGTACCGTTTTATTCGCTTCCGAATTACCAGGGCTCGTTTGCGCCGCGATTCTCGGGCGCCAAAGGGCGTTGGTGGGCCGAATACGAATATCGTTTCACGAGCAAGGTAACACGCGTCGATCCAAACGAAATTAGCTTTGGTTCTACGACAACATACTCGCATTTTAAGGCTTACGAGGGCTTGCAGAAACACTCAATCCGAGGTGGATTTAACTTCGGCGGAGATAAGCTGCCTGTTCTTGTAACTGTTGGAGTAGAGAACTTAACAGATGAATTCTACTACCAATTGTTCCAGCCGGCTCCGGGTTCGGGGCGCTCTTTCAGAATTGGAACGACGATTAAACTGTCGCGTCTGTTTGATTGGTAAAGTGTAGTTGACCGAATTAAGTGAGTTGGCTGAGTTTGAGTGAGTTGAGAAAGAGTCGCGTTTCTTTGGGAAGCATGGACTAAACCCGATGAAATTCTCGACTCAGAAACTCACTAAAACTCGCCAAACTCGACCGACTTCTGGATATGGACGCTCTTGGATACAGACATAAGTTTGGAGTAATAATTCCGAGCACAAACACAATCGTAGAACCGGATTTTCATTCGATGAGTGTGCCGGGGGTTACGCCGCATCATTCGCGGATTCATATACGTGACCAGAAACTAGATTCAGACGAGGCTTTCGTGCGGCTTTTAGCTGAGATTCGCGACGAGATCATCTTTGCAGTTGACCGGGTAATGACTGCCGAACCGGACTATATGGTAATGGGAATGAGCGCGGAGACTTTCTGGGACGGCCTCGAAGGAAACCGGCAATTCGTCCAGCGGATCAAGGACGCCTGCGGTCTGGAGGTCGCGACCGGGGCTGAGGCCTGCGAAAAGGCACTCAATTCTTTTGGAGCAAAACGGATAGGTGTTGTGACACCTTATCAGCCGATCGGAGATAAAAACGTAGTAAGGTTTTTTAATGATATAGGATTTGAGGTCGTCAATATAAAAGGGCTGAAGTGTCCGACGGCGATTGCGATCGCGCATGTCACGGAAGATGAACTTCGGAACTCGATCAAGGAAGTCGATGGCGATGATGTAGATGCGATCGTTCAATGCGGTACAAATTTGAGTATGGTTCGCTTGGCGGATGAAGCTGAGCGCTGGATTAAAAAACCCGTAATTGCGATCAACGCTGCTACCTGGTGGCTGGCGCTGCGCAATAATGGAATTGCGGAAAAGATTTACAACTCGGGACGACTTTTAAGAGAGCATTAAAATTAGTAGTTCTTTCGATGGACGAGGTTTTATGGGGGTAGGATTTTCGCCCGTTGATCGAACTGCTAAAGCGTTATTGTGGCGGGCCTGACCCGCTTTTTTCGTATGAGAAGGACAATTGTCATTGGGTTTCTGCTTCTATTGTTTATCCAGGGGGGATGGAGTTCGTCTCCTGCACAAACTGCGAATGAAAACTCTGATAAAGTTGCGGTCCTTATAACTCAGTGGGGCGAACCGGAGGGTTTTGACGAGTACTATCGAAAAAATGTAGTAACGCAGAGTGCTGGGTTTCGAACTATGCGTCCAAATGAACCATGCGTAGGCATGCACGTTGGGCGATTTCCGTTTGCGCACTTTCCTGGCTTGCTTCCTTTTGCGGTTGCGCACAGGACCAAAGGGCTGGAAGCGGTCTGGGATTCAATCGGTTTTTATCGTTTGAGCAAAGATAAAACTCATTACATCTCAATCTACGATAAGAAGACAAAGTTTCCTGTTTCACAATTTAAAGACAAACCACAACTCGTAAAACCCGCGAAAGACTTCAGCCGAAAACCGACGCGCGGACTTTGGTGTCTTGATCCACGAGACGGCACAAATTACTGCGAAGGCGTTTTTGTTATCGGCGAGGTTGGCAGGGGTTCCGGACCAAATCCACTGGCTTTTCCAAACGGGATTGCAGACATAAATGAGATTAGTTATCTGGGGGCAACGGCTGATTTCAAAACCCTTTTTGACGACCAAACCCCGAGATTTTCCCGCGCCGTCACTCAAATCAACAAAAAGACAACTAAAGAATTAACAAAGCTTTTCGGTGACAAAATTGACGTGCGATTGGGAGCGTATACGGCTTCGCCAAACTTGATGGAAAGCGAGGATAAAGTGGCTGTGGATTTTGCGAAAGACGGTTTTCGTAAAATGGTTTTGACCCGTGAGACGACTGACAATAACAACTACGCCAATAATTTCATGACACGCGGGTTTATCGAAAAAGCACTTTGTAAAAACGGCTTTGAAGATAAAATTGATTTTCAGCAGGTAAGACAAGTCGGGAGAACACCGGAGTATAATCTCGCACTGCTGAATTTGATGAAACCCCACTTCAAACGCCAGAAAAAAGGAAGCGAGATAACCGTGATGTACACGACCTACGGTTTGCCATTTCCCGGTCGCAACGCCCCGGGGCCATTTTCTACGCCGCACCCTTGGGCGAAAGAGGTCTATCACGAAAATGCATACAACAATTACATTTCGTTTAAACGCTACGCCGAAGCTTATTTTGGACAAAATTATAAGCTAAATTTTAACGTCGCCGGAAAAAACGGAGATTTGCGAACAGACAATTATTTTTCCTACGGTTTGATACTGCCCAGGGATTTGAAGCAGAAAGAGACCGAAATGCGCTACCGAACCCTGCGGGAAAACATCGACCGTGCAAAGAAAGAGGGGCGGAAGGAGATAATGGCCGTAATATCACATTGGGTTGACAACAATAGAGATACGCGTCTTGCGGTGAGGGTAATGCAGGGCATTCCGCTAAATCCGAGAGAGGATGCGAAAAAGGACAAATACTGGATTGATTGGTGTGAGGAGGTTGATTCGAGTAAGCCTGCTCCGTGCGGAAGTAAAGAAGGCTTGGTTCATCTTGTTTACACGGAAGCCTTCGATAAGGTGGCCGATACTTTTGCAATTGGATATGCACATAGAATTCGCGGCGGAATAGAGAGGTTTGAAGTTTTACCAAAAGGAGCAAATGCGAGATTCTTAGGAAAGATTGGAAAAGCCGGGGGAAAGGGAATTGTTTTTACCGAAGGAGAACTCAAAGGAGTAAGATTTGAAGTAAGCCCCGATAAATATCCGAATGCACCCGAAAAGTTTACGACAGAAAATTATCGGATTTTCAATGATCCGGCGGACAATTTTGTTTCCGTGTGGGATGAGACGCGTGTTTACGTTGAACAGGATTTTGGTAAATCTACATCGAAACTCGGAAAAAGAGCAAGAGTTATTACAGGCCCGATAATTTTCGGACCGTACCGAACGCTTTTTAATCGGCCGGCGAGTATTACGATTCCGTTTAATCGTGTTAATAACCCCTCTAAAATAAAGGCGTTTATTTATAACGAAGCAAGCGAAGATTGGGATATGGTTTTTAAGGCGGCAAACGCTAGGGATATTAGGATCGACGTTGAAAAACGCACGGCGACTTTTGATACACAGGTTTTGGGAACCTTTGTTTTAGCGATCCCGAAGAAAAATTTTGAGTTTAGATTGCGGAAGGTAAGTGGTAAATAGTAAATGGTAAGTGGTAAATGGTAAGTGGTGAATGGTAAGTGGTGAATCGTAAGTGGTAAATGGTAAGTGGTAGATTATTCTGCTCACTGCTCACTGCTCACTGCTCACTGTTCACCGCTCACCGCTCACCGATAGAAATTATGCTTTTTCCAACTCAAATAGTCGGCAGTTATCACAAACCGAAATGGTTGTGTGATCATGATCTTGTTTACACGCCCGAGGGTACCTGGTGGAAGGTGTCCGAGGAAGATTTCCCAGGGGCCGCTGACGACGCAACCCGTTTGTCGATTGAAGATCAAAATCGAGCCGGCTTAACCTTTGTTTCTGACGGAGAGGCCAGGCGACAGACTTTTAGCGGCTATTTTTACCGGCTCGGTGGGATTGATTCTGTCGATCGTGCCGCGATGGCGTTTGGTGAGAGCGATATCATGGACGCGATCAAAATGAAGGAATCGACGTTTGTAAAAACAGACGATCCCCTTCCTCCGCCGACGGTTCCAAAAGTAATCTCGGAAGTGACCTGGGAGAAGCCGATCCTTGCTGATGACTTTGCGTTTCTGAAAAGGTACGCAAAAGGAAAAACAAAAATGACGGTGATCGGGGCATGTTCGCTGGCTCTGCGGGTCGCCGACGAGCATTATGGATCACTTGATAAACTCGCTTTTGGAATCGCAGACGCATTAAACAAAGAACTGCATACGCTACAGGATGCCGGGGTTGATCTGATACAAATTGATGAACCTGAGGTCCATTTTCGCTATTCGCAGCTTAAAGATTTTGCTCAGGAAGTAATAAACCGCCAGATTCAAGGGCTTGAAACGACGACAGCGGTTCATGTTTGCTATGGGTATTCAAAAAACATTGCGGAAAAGACGGCTAACCCGACTTATGCAAAATCTCTCGAACTTTTGGCATCGACGAATATCGATGAAGTTTCGCTCGAATACGAACAGCCCGGCCATTCCCCGGAATTACTAAAGCATTTGGGGGATAAGAAAGTGATACTGGGATTGCTCAATCTAGATACCGAAGCCGAGGTGGAAACTCCGGAACATATAGTTTCCCGTGTGAAAGAGGCGCTTGAGGTCGTTCCGAAGGATCGAATTCGTATGGCTTCGGACTGCGGAATGTGGTTTTTGTCAAGAGAAAGGGCATTTGGAAAGATCGAAGCGTTGGAGGTTGCTGCCCGGACTTTAAGGGAAAAGTTTTAGGAGAATATATTTTCGGGCCTTTCTTGGAGGCAATGCGCGGAATGTCTATGCCATTCCTTCGAGCAAGCTTTTTTGCAAATCGAGGCTGGGCCTCGCGCTTTATGTAACGCTAATAGGAAAGTCGGAGACTTTCCGCACATTTGGTCAGCGGATAGTAGATTATGAACATATTTATCATCGGTTGTGCGTACACGGGATTTGCGGCGGCGAAGTACTGGAAATCTAAGGGTCATCACGTAACCGCGACTACCACCCGCGAGGAGCGCGTTGACGAGCTTGGACAGTTTGTTGATGAAGTTGTTGTGATGCGTGGAAGCGATGAAAAACAGATGCGGGAGACGCTGCCCAACCAAGAGGTAGTTTTGATGAGCGTTGCCGGCGGAATGGTGGAAAAAGATGGGCAGGTAGTTTTAGACGAGGATGCTTATCGGGACACATATTTTGGAACGGCGAGAAACCTGGTTACAGCCCTGGAAACTGCCCCGAGCGTTAAACAAATAATTTTTCCGAGTTCGACCAGTGCGTACGGCGACGGATATGGCAAAGAAATCGTTACAGAAAATGATGCGCCGAATCCACAAAGCCCTTTTCAAACGATCTACATCGATGCGGAAGAAAAGTTACTTTCGGCCGAAACGGAAAACCGAAAGATATGCATATTGCGCACCGGAAATATTTACGGCATTGGTCGCGAACTGAAAACTCAGGCGACGGCAATGGCTGGAAAACAGGTACCGCTTGATGGCGAGGCAGGAGTGATGATCATTCATAGGGATGACGTAGTCAGGGCTTGTGACTTTGCAATTGAGAAAGGCCTGACCGGAATTTTCAATCTCGTAAATGATCGGACTGAATCGAAGTCGGACTTTTTTGGGGAAGTTTGCGAGAGGGAAGGACTCGAGAGGATTGAATGGATGCCTTTTGGAAAAGGCGCAAAGAAAGTCTCAAATCTAAAGATAAAGGAAGCTGGGTTTGAATTCGCTGATGCTGACGCGACGAGGGAAAGCGAAGATTTGCTATGAAAACGATTGCTATAACCGGAAGTACGCGCGGAATAGGACTTGGTCTGGCGACGGAGTTTTTAAAGCGTGATGCAAATGTGATCGTTTGCGGACGGGGAGAAGAAGGCGTAAACAAGGCTTGGCATAAGCTTTCTGAAATAGCTGATGCTTCCCGCGTTTTAGCTCAAACGTGCGACGTTACGGGATACGAAGATGTTCAAAAGCTCTGGGAAAATGGGATAGAGCGGTTTGGACAGATTGATATTTTCATAAATAATGCCGGGTCTACTACGCGCCCGGTGAAGCTGCACGAGATTCCCCAAGAGGAGTTTGGCAAGACAATAAATGCGAAGCTTTTAGGAGCGTTTTATGGTGCTCACGTAGCGATAAATGGGATGTTGGGGCAGCCAAACGGCGGACAGATTTATTTCATGGAAGGGATGGGCGGCAAGGATGAAGTGCAGGAAGGAATGACGACTTTGGGGGCGACGAATCGGGCTATAGTTTATATGGTTAAGTCTTTGATCAAGGAGTATAAGGACTCGAATTTGATCTTTTGCAAAATTCGCCCCGGGATTAATATCACCGATCACCTGCTTAAAGGTGTTAAGTATATGGACAAGGAGCGTTGGGAAAAATCGAAGAAAGTTTTGAACATCCTTGGCGATACACCCGAAACTACAACGCCGTATTTGGCGGAGAAAATCCTGGCCAACAAGAAGAACGGTGCGATGATCGCGTGGCTCTCAACACCGGAGATTACGAAGCGATTTCTGACCGCGCCGTTTAATAAACGTGATTTATTAGGACAATTTGAGATCGATGATCCGGGAGCAGTACGCAGTAAGCAGTGAGCAGTGAGTAGTGAGCAGTGAGCAGTGAGTAGTGAGTAGTGAGCAGTGAACAGTGAGCAGTGAGCAGTGAGCAGTGAGCAGTGAGCAGTGAGTAGTGAGTAGTGAGCAGTGAGCAGTAAGCAGTGAGTAGTGAGATATATTTGATTACGAATCACGAATCACCAATTACCAATCACGAATTACGAATCACGAATCACGAATTACGAATCACGAATTACGAATCACGAATCACGAATCACGAATCACGAATCACGAATCACGAATCACGAATTACGAATCACGAATTACGAATTACGAATCACGAATCACGAATCACCAATTACAGTCAACACCTATGACCAAAACCGAGACAAAAACTATTACCGAGCATTTTGACGAGAATCCAAACGTGGATAACACCGAAATCTTCGATGAGTTTTGGCGTATTTTGACCGATTTGCGCCGGAAATTGGAGGCGAAATTTTCGTTTAAGCGCCATCCATCGAGCGAAGGGCGCGAGTATTACCAAACGGATGACAAGAGTTACGAAGGGTCCCTTAACACCTTTGAAGGCAAGGAGATAGAGTGGTTTGTAAATTCATGGATCGGTAATCGTAAAAACAGTATTTTGGATATGAATTTTACGGTTTGGCTGGGGCCGCAGATCGACGTTCCGCATCTCGGCATCGTTTTCGGAACCATTCCAAAGATATATCACTATTCCGACTGTCTTCCGAGAAGAGATCTGATTGCCAATCACGATTATCTTGAAAAGTATTACGAGCCTTTTAACGAAGAGTATCTGAAGCTTCGCAGCGATACGCGGTTTGAAACAATGGTCAGCCACGGCTCATATATGCGCGCTATTCTAACGCCAATTGCGGCCAGCTATTCGACCGAGCGCGATATGAAAATGATTCCGGTTTTAGAAGAGTACGTTCACACACTTTTTGATTATTGGCTTGATCTCGTAGAAAACGCCGAGATTCTGCCGGAAGCCGAACAACAGGAGATTCAAAAGCGTGACCATTACATAAGGCAGGCGTGCTATAAATACGACCCAATGAATTCGCTATCGCGTCGGTTTCTGGGTGATGAATTAACCGATACGCTGGTGAACGCCCGTATGGGACGCGATCAGATTAAAGCCAAAGGGGGTAAACTCATATGACAGTTTTTGCAGGACTTTTTCCACAGACGGATATTTTGATCGATGTTGTAAACGCGTCGTTTATCGTGATCGTTCCGACGTTGATCTATTCATGGTTACAGGTGCGAAAAGGGAACTACGCCTGGCACAAAAAGATCCAGCTCATTCTGTTTGCAGTGCTTTTTGTTGCGGTGATCCTATTTGAAGTTGATCTCAGGATGCGCGGCGGGATCTTTAAGATGGTTGAGCAGAGCCAGTTTGCCGGAACGGTCTTGTTAAACGGTACGATCTGGTTTCATATGTTTGTATCGATCACAACGAGTTTTATATGGATCGGATTGATCGCATTTTCACTTTACAAATTTGCGAGCCCGCCGAAACCAAATAGTTTTAGCCGGACGCACAAGATTTGGGGAACTATCGGAATGATTGATATGATTTTGACGGGTATTACGGGCGTAATGCTGTATGTAATGGGTTTTGCGATGGTGAAATAGTGAGCAGTTAGCAGTGAGCTGTAAGCCTTAGGCGGTGGACAGTTTGCTGCGGTAAGGATCCTTATTCTGATAACTGATAACTGATAACTGATAACTGAATTATTATGTTTATGGTTTGGCTTTTATGGATAATCGTCGTCATCGGCGGATTCTACATGGGAATCGGCTCGGCGATTGGCTCGTATCAAAAAGGTTTCGACATTCCACTGGCGCTTAACGCTTTGGTTTATTTGGGCTGTGCGTTTTACGGTTTGTCAAAGTTTCTGAAGTTTCTCGCGTCGCAGATGAAGAGCGAGGGGTAAATGGTAGTGGTGAATGGTAAATGGTAAGTGGTAAATGGTAAATGCTTACGGCTCACAGCTCACAACTTGCCGATCGCTACAACTGACCACTGACCACTAAATTTATGGAACTATACGGTATAGATCTAATCGACATAAGTTTTCGCGGCATTCACGCGTTGATGGCCGCCGCTTGGCTATTGTTTGATTTTCTGGTTTACTGGCTTCATTTTGGAGTAAAGGATGAAACACGTCCGATTGACGTCAGGCTCGAGCGCGCAAGGGTTATGCACGGGATCGACATCGTAGTTGGATACATATTTTTGTTGATGCTCCCGAGCGGGATCATTCTTTGTTACATTACTAATACCCCGATATTCACGACCGAATGGCTTTCCTGGAAACACTTACTTTACGGAATAATTATTATCGACGGTCTTTACCTGATTCCGATCTCCGGTTCCAACCTCGTTAATCTCAAGGCGATAAAAGCGGGCGCAGAAAACGTTGATGAACTAAACCGCGAGATTAGATCCAAGATGGACAAAGCTATGCCGGCGGTGTTTTTGATCTGGGTATTGGTTTTTGCGGCGAGTTTGATTTCAGTGCTGAACCTGAAAGCTCCAAAAGGGCAGGAATATATTTTTAGGAAAACCGAAGCGCAAGTCGAAATGCAAAAGGAATAACCGGAGATTGCGTGTTATTTAAAAGAAGATCCGTACAGAGAACGTTAGTGAGCAGGTTTCTGAAACGTCCGATTAAATATGGATAACGCTATTCGCTATCGCTCGTTATTCCGAATCTCGTTCAATTATCTCTCGATAATCTCCATGGCAATAAACCAGCGGCTTTCCTTCCGAGACGCGGGTCTTCTCGATCTCACCGATGAAGATCGTATGATCGCCGCCATCATAAGAGTGTCTTAGATCACATTCCAGACTTACAAGAGTGTCACTTAAGACCGGAATATCGTTTTTGTTTCTCTCAAACTCAATCCCTTCAAATTTATCCGGAAGCGGCGACGCGAATTGATTCGAAACATCTTGTTGGTCTTCGCTAAGAATATTGATTACAAATGCACCGCTTTCTTCAAAGGCTTTATGACTTTTCGTTTTCTTGTCGATGCAGACTAAAATCAGAGGTGGATCGATCGAAACCGAAGAGAAAGCCGTTACTGTAATGCCATGCGCCTTACCGGTATTATCTTTAGTGGTTACAACAGTTACACCACTCGCGAAACAACCCATGGCGCTTCTAAATTCCTCTTTTGAGATTGGCATAGTTACTTTGTCAAAGGCTCAAGGAGCCACCAGGGACGACCGTCTACTACGTCTGTTTTCTGCGACACAAAACGATTTTCCGAATTCGCAGGGTAAATCTCTGCCTCGAAAATATCGTCTCCAGCTTTCGCCCTATTAATATTCGGATAATTTATTTTTCCATCAAACGGACGGTTTTTCCATTCCGCCCAAAGTGTAAAATCCTCGCTGACAGTTAAAATAAGGCTGGCGCCGAATTCGCCCAAATCTTTTTTAGGTTTTGTTGCCGCAACTATACTAAAGCGATTTTCAGCCGCGCGTTCGAGTAAACCGAATTCCGTTTCCCAGCGCTCCTGCACATCAAATGGAATGGCAACAATTTCCACGTCTTGATATGCGGCAAGGCGAAATGTTTCGGGATAGATAGAATCTTCGCCAACAATGATCGCGAGCCTTCCAAACGGCGTATCGTAAGTATTAAGTTTGTCACCCAAATCGGTTACGTATTCGTGCTGATTTGAGGCATGCAGCTGCTTTTGCTCAAAAACGACACCGTCTTTACTGACCAGAATGCCGACGTGTGAATTATCTTTGCTAACGCTTGTTACCACAAACTTATCGGAATCCTGCACCAGTTCAGAGATCTTCAACGCGGTACCTCCATCTCCAAACAACTGTGGTAGAACGATTAACTTTGCGTCGGTTTTTTGAATCGCCTCGAGAGTTTGGCAGACTGCCGCTTTTACATTTTTCGCTCCGGGGTTGTAATTCCGCTCGCCCGGTTCATTTGCAATTGGTTTGTAAAGATCGGGGCGACGCGATTTCATGATATCGGTGCCATGAAGCATTTGCTTACCGTCGGCTTCCGATAAATCGATATCCGCGTAAACAAATGCTTCGCCACGTTTTGGAGCCTTCGCCAAAATTGCTCCATCGGGCGCAACTATCTGGCTTTCGCCAGCACCTTGCAAGGCTTCCGGATCGATCTTCATTTTCTCGGCAAATGGCCGGATCACGCCTTCCGGGATCAGATAGCCTACTTTGCATGCCGCAGCCTGAAAGATTTTGTTTTCCGCCGCTCTAACCGGAATATGCAGATCACCTTCATCTTGTGCAAACGAATTGAGAGAGTTTAGCAGCATCTGCGAGCCGCGGAGCGCCGCAAGTCTCGAGGTTTCCATCAAAAGCCCGTCCGCACAACAAAACATGCCGATCTTTCCAAATTCGGTTTCGGCAATATCACCGGAGTTTTCAGCTCGACAATGAAAATTGTTTTCGTTGCCCATTAAGACCTGTTTATCGGATTGGGCGACGAGTTTGCCTTTCGGGGAGTAGAGAAGATTTGTAATTGAAGGTGCCGGGTTATCGCGTTTTACCGTGACATTTATTTTTACGTAGGCACCGTGTCTTACCGCTTGGTCTGCAATTTCGCGGAGGAAATCACCTTCAAGATCGAGAGCGACATCAAATGCTTGCTCAACCGATTCATACCATGCGCAATGGTTACAGAATTCGGGAAGAACAATAATGTTTGGATTGCAGGCTTCCGCCGTGCGGTCGATCATCCGCAGACATGTTTTGAGATTTTCTTGTACGTCATTGCCCGTACCAAGTTGGGCAACAGCGACTCGAACTCTAGTCATAGTTCTTTGCCACAGAACCCGCAGAGGAACAGAGAGAAATATTGAAAAATAGCGTCTTTAATTTTCTTTCTCAACAATCCCCGTGTTCTCCGCGGCTAGTTTTCTTCCTCAAAAAGATCCCGTTTATTAAAAGCCGCCGTTGCGAAACGCCAGATTGCGACCGGTGTTGTAAGCCAGGCGATCTTCGCCCCATTTTTAACGGTTTCGAGTACCTGCTCCGCCAGGTAAGGCGTTACAGTTTCCACCTTATCTCCAAGTATATTTACAATCTTTTTCGACTTTTCCTTGCGCTCGGGCATACCTTCGTATAGGTCATCCCATAGGTCGGTCAAAACCATACCCGGGCTGAGACTGCCTACTTGTACGTTAGTATCTTTCACTTCCTTTGAAAGCGATTCGGTAAGATATTTTAAGCCGTATTTCGTCGAGCCATAGAGGGTTAGTCCCTCACCTTTTCGTCCGTCCGAGCCAAAGCCGTACATATTGTAGAGCTGACCGCCGCCTTGCTCAATCATTCCTTTTAGTGCGACATGAGCGCCGTTCATTGCGCCCAAAACATTTACATCTGACACGTTTTTAACAGTTTCCGGCTCCACTTCCCAAAATTTTACGTAGCGGTTTGAGATTCCGGCGTTGTTTATCCAAACATCAACATTCCCAAACTTATCGCAAGATTTATCCCAAAGGTTTTGTACCTGTTCGTAGTTTGTTACATCGCAGGCGACACCTAGAATTTTCGAAGTATCGTGAGTCGTACCCAGTTTTCGAACTGCTTTATCACACGCCTCTTGGGTTCTTCCTGAAACAACTATTTTGCAATCCCGTTTTAGAAATTCGTCAGCGAGACCAAAGCCGATACCCCGCGTACTGCCTGTAATTACAACAGTTTTCATAACCTCACCCCTTTCCGGTGGTTTTACCTTTTTCTGAACCAAAAGTGCAAAAGCAACTACAAAAGTTCCAAAAATTCCAAACAGCAAAAACGGTGCGGACTCGGTCCAGTGATCAAACAGATAACCGCCAACCGTAAATGCCGTCATAATTCCGAGCGCGCCGAAAAACCCGAAAACGCCAATAACCGATCCACGTATTTCTTTCGGAGCCTGTTGTGCAATCAAGGTTTGCGATGCGACAACACCGGCAACTTCGCCGAGCCCCACAACTAAAAGTGCGAGCTTCATCCAGCCCCCAAGCGGATTCTCGATTAAGAAAAGCGAACTATATCCGATCGCTGATAGCCCTACAGCTATTGCAACCGCCCTTACGCGATTTACCCTGTCTGAGAGATAGCCAAAAATCGGAGCTCCAATAAGTGCTGTAGTTTGAACAATTACAAAGCCGAGTTGCGCCTGCTTATTTGCATCAACCTCGCTCAACCCGTTTTCCAAACCATACTTATTGAGCCACAGAATCAGAAATGAACCGACCAACGCCAGATCTCCACGCGAAACAAACGCAGCCAAATACGCAAGCAAAATTCCGGGATCCTTTGCGGCGAGTATGCCCTCCGCAGCGAGTTTTACAAATCCACGCTGCTTGTGTTTTGCTACTATTAGTCCGCCTTTTATTCCGGCAAAGACGACGACAGCTGAAATAATCCCAAGCCCAACGGCGACATAAAAAGTTAGCTTAAGACCGGTGACGTAATCATAGCCACGGCTAGTAAAAAACACCGGAAGTCCCAGTAAAACGACAGCGGCAAGCATGGCTCCCAGGCCATTGGAGACGCCCATAAAGCCTGTACCTTTTCCACGGTCACGGTTGACGACGTAGTCTGCGATTACCGTCGCAAACATAGCCGAGATCGCGGAGGCGCCAAGAGCAAATATGACCCTATAAACCGTTAGTTGCGCTACGCTTTGTGCCGTTGAATACAGGAAAGTCGCGAGCGCCACACCGAGAAAACCAAAGGCAAAGACAACTCTTCGCCCAATTTTATCGGATAAGATGCCAAAGATCGGAATAAATAGGAGAAGCGTTAGCTCGTTGTAAAAACCGAGTGTTCCGGTAACCCGTCCTTGATCAGCAAGGGAGATTTTCAGAATACTGGTTAAAACAAAGGGCTGAATTACGCCGATAAAGATCATCAGCCCCATGCCGAACAGCGACGCGTAATAATGCGTCATAAGGTTCAAAGGCTTTACGCCTTCTGTAAGACCGATGCCTAAAAACCTATGTTTTTTTGTCGCGGGTTTAGTCACCAAAGTTCGGCGTCAAAAGATTCTCACCTTCCTCCCATTTCAAGACGCCGAAGGTCATAAACTCGAGTTTGTTGCCTCGCAAAAATTCCCAAACGACACTCATCGTAAAATCGTCGTCAATAATAAATTCTCGCCCGCGAATTTTTACCGGTTCGCCTAAAATCTGCTGATTCGTGTACAACGCGCGACCATAGCTGATCGAATTTCCATAAACATCAGGACCCTCAAACGTGTGGCGATTATCATTGCGATAACGCGTAAAAGAGTATTTTCGGTTAATTTCGCCAGAGATTTCGACGGTCTGTTCGGCGCGAAGCAGCGACATTGGTTTGTAATCAATCTTAACCTGATTTGTTCCGATTTGTTCCTGTGCGGCGCTCCAAACTTCCATCTCGCCCGTCCAGGTGCCCGCGTGTTTTGCGTCCAAAACGTGGGGCTTCATTCCGCCTTCTTTTTCTTTCGCGACAAACGCGTCGATAGTCTTTTTGGTTTCAGGATTCTCATGGTAGTCGTGCGCGACCTTGTAAACCCCATTAAAGACTGAGTTTATTGTCGGACCATCGTAAAGCAGGGAAGAATAAACCTGGGTGTCGCCGCCAATGATGTGAACCATCGTACGGAGTTCGCTGGTCCAGGCAGGAGAATAATATCTTGCGTCAACGAGCGCACCAAACGGCTGTCCCGAACCGATAAAATCAGGTCCCATATAGATCCGATTATCATCTGCGTCTTTTACGCCAAACGCAAAATCCGCAAATTCAAGACGCGAACGAAGTTCGCCGCCGTCGATCAAAACGGTATTCATTGTATAAAGCGTCTTGCCGTCTTTGAAAGCGCTTTCCCGGTAGACCTTATTCCATCCGACGTGGTTTCCCTCCGGATCAAAAATCGAAGGCATGCCGTGCCATTCGCCCTCGATACTCTTTTGCCAGTCTGAAGGTTTGTTCATAATTAAAGCTGTAAGCTCTTAGCTATAAGCTGTAAGCTATTTTCTTTGTTTTGATACAAATGAAATCAGTATTTTCTTAATATCATTTGCTTTTCTTTCCGGTACCTCGTAATTAGTTTTCGCTTAAATAATTCAGGTCCTTTGCCGTTAGTAAGTGGTATTGCGTTTCGCTTATAGATCCAATGCTCATCTGAAGAAATCGCTTACCGCTAACTAATAACAGATCGCCGGAGTTTTTCTCAAATATTCGTTGGAATCGAGCTGTTTCAACATAAACTCCGCAACGTCGGCGCGAGAAATTTTCCCCTTTATATCTTTGTCTAACCCGTGACGATATTCAGATGTCTTTTCGCCATTTGTTAGCGCCCCGGGGCGAACAACTACCCATTGAAGATCGCTCTCTCTGATATTTCGTTCCTGAATTTCTTTATCCGCAAATGCATGCTTTAACAGCAGAGGAACCGCGATCTTCGTAAACACAAATCCAGGCTGTCCATACGAGTCACCAACTCCAAGCGATGTCTCGCATACAAAACGTCTTGTTCCCTTTCTATCCATCGCCTCAATTATGTTTTTTGTTCCGGCGGAAGTGGTAACGTCCCCCTTTTTTAGGGTATTTCCGAGTGCGGAAAGTACCGCGTCAGTGCGCTCATCGATCGCCTGACATGTATCCGCTAGTTGAAGTACATCGCCACGGACAATTCTTAAATTCTCATGCGTTAAATGATCCAATTTTGAAGGAGTACGGGCGAAAGCAATGACATCGTGTCCTAGATCCAGCCCTTGTTTCACCAGTTCGAGTCCGGTACCGCCTGTGCTGCCAAAGATCGTAATTTTCATATCTGTTTTTAGCCGCGGAGGTCACGGAGTGAATTGAGAATTCAGCAACCAAGCACGAACATGAAATCCCTATGTGTCCTGTCTATCCGCGTTAAAATACTTGTTAAATTTCCTGCGATTTCAAAATCTCGCGCATTTTCGCTCCCATTTCCGCGCCGACAAGACGTTCGACCTGTCCCCAGACATTATCGACTTCCGGATTGAAAATAATGGCGCGGTTTTCGAGGTCTCTTTTCGCAAGATCTTCCGCGGCGAATTTCGCTAACAGATTCTCCGGGAGTCCGGTTTCGACCAATGAAAACCAATGTTTTAGATAGTTGTCCACGCTTGAGTCGATCTCTTTAAAAGCATCTTCTTCGGCGCGGTAAGCCAGCATCCACGGCGACATTATCGCGTATTGTCTGGGGCTTAAATGTGCTGGAGAAAGCCCCTCGATTTTCGCCGCAGCTTCAAATTCCCCGGTCAGAGGAAGGTGCACTGCATCGATATAATCTAAATTTGCGCCCAAATCGACACGCGGAATCAAATCCAGGTGAAACGCATACGTCGTATCGTTATTTACAGAATCAAGCGTGAAATGCGGTATAGGAGAGTCAGGGTGAGTAAAGGCAAAGATCATATGCGAATCAAGTTTGATAAAAGGAACGGTCATTCCTATATAAACCAGCTTCGCTATTCTCTCCCCCGAAAAAATCCTTACACTTCCAACCGGTGCCGGCATCGCCTCGCTGGTTAGAGTGATATGCGGATTGCCGTGTTCCTTGAGATTCAAACGCCCGCAGATTTTATCCAACGTCTTAAAACACAATTCACCTGCTAAACTCACCGTTTCTTGCGTGATCTCCGCTCCAGTTCCTTCGCTAGTCATAATTGAATTTCTAGTTTTCCTCGTCGCTAACACTTGGAATCGTTGGCGATTCCTTCATTACCCATGCTTGAGCAAGCTCGGGAACTTCACGCCTCGCAGGAGACGGAATCACCGTAAAGGTTCGTCCGGTCATTTCCGAGCGGATTTTGTGCATATCGATGCCCCAACCCTGTTTCAGCAGTTTGTTGCGGAGCTTCCGGTAAGCAATTTGCAGATTGTCAGACCTGACGTGGAGCTCGGCGGCAATATCGATCGGCAAAATTTCGGGTCGCACTTCTTCTAAAACTTCCTTGTCTTCATCGAAAATTTTCCAAATTCGCTTATAGGCATCGGAATCAGCCCAATTAGCCTGGAAAAACTCCCGCAAGCTAATCCAGCGAGTGACAGTATTAAACTCGTCAATTGGCGTATGGAAATTAAGCAAAACCATCATACCCATAGGCAAATTTACCTCGAGTAGCGTAATACAAGGCATAAAAAATCCAGCCCGTGTCTCCACCGGAACTCGCTCCTTTTTCCTGAACTTTGACCACAAACCTTTCGGAGGTGTCGGCTCAATCTCTACTATGATCTCGGCGGAATAATCGCCATGCCGAACCTCGAAATCCGGCACCTGCGGTTTATCAGGATTCCCAAAAGCACCGCCGTGGACAAAATGAGCGTGAGAAACGTCCATTGAATTTTCAACCGCACGCTCGTAATTTACCTTCCATTCATATTCGCCCTTAATTTTCTTAAGTTTTGGATTATCCCAATGCGGAATATCCGGAAATGGAGGACGTTCTTCCTCCGGTAAATCACCGAGGAATGCCCAAACAAAATCGTATGCTTCGCGGGTAGGGTAAGCGTCGACTCGCGCACGCTTGGGAATTGCAACGTTGTCTAAATTAGCCGGTATTTTTGAGCATTGCCCGCTTCTTTCAAACTCCCAGCCGTGATACGGACAAACGATGCAATCCTTCTTTACCCATCCGCCCGAAAGCGCACCGCCCCGATGGATACACAAATCGCTCATTACCTGCGCCTTGCCTGACTCAGTTCGATAGACCACTAGATCCTGTCCAAGAATTTTCTGCCGTTGCGGTTTTTTGCCGACTTTGTCGCTAAATTGAATCGGATACCAGAAGTTCTTGAGCATTGGGTTCTCCTCACGAAACGCAGTTAAAAAATTTGTTATAGATTAATAACAAATTTACACTAGAAAAACCTCGAGGTCAATGTTATCTTAGTTAGAAATCAATCAGTGAATTTTCGAAAACCATGAAAAATGGAACTAAGTGTGACGTTCTAATCGCAGGAGCGGGTCCTGTTGGAATGTCACTCGCTTTAGCGCTCGTGAGAGCCGGCATTTCGGTGGTCGTTTTGGAACAATATTCAGAACTAAGTTCTGATGCAAGAGCGAGCACGATTCACCCGCCGACATTGGAGTTTTTCGAAGAATTAGGGGTAGTCGAAGAAGTTTTAGCTCAAGGTCTTAAGATCGAGAATTTGCAGTTTTGGGAGAGAGAAACCAAGGAGCTAGTCGCTGATTTTCCATACACTCTTATCTCAAAAGATACGAAATACCCGTGCAGGCTCCAATGTCCGCAAAGTAAAGTTACTAGAATAATTTTGCCGCATATACAACGTTCAGAATTCGGCAAAGTCCTTTTCGAACATAAGTTTAAGAGTTTTAAAAAGAAAAGGAACGGTATCGAGGCGGTAGCCGAAACGCTTGTTGGAACCAAGATATTTCAGGCCAAATATCTGATAGGTTGTGATGGTGCTTTTTCTGCGGTAAGAGAAGAGCTAGGTCTTGGATTTGACGGTGAAACCTATGAAGATCGCTTCTTACTTGTCAGTACAGACATTGATCTGAAACCGCACTTTCCTGAAATGGGACAAGTTGCGTACATTTTTGATCCGAATGAATGGGTAATTGTAATGGCGCTTGCGGACGCACGCCGGGTCGTCTTTCGTCTTAGACCGGAAGAGGATGCCGATATAGCAAAACAAGAAGAAAATGTTCGAAAGAGGATTGAAGGGTTTGTCGGTTCCGAAATCGACTACAAAATTTTTGGGATTTCTACCTATCACGTTCATCGGCGGGTTACGGAAAACTTTCGTGTTGGACAGGTAATTCTTGCGGGGGACGCTGCGCACATAAACAATCCAACTGGCGGAATGGGAATGAACAGCGGTGTTCACGACGCACAACATTTGTCGAAAGCGCTGGTATCAGTGTTGAATGACGGCGCCGATGAAAGCGTGCTGGACGAATACGCGGAGGTACGCAAAAACGTCGCGACGGAAATGGTGCAGGCGATGGCTGATAAAAGCTATAAGAATCTGAGTGCGGAGGACGAAACGGTCAGAGAGAGGCGTAATTTGGAGATGCAGGAAGCCGCGCGTGATGAAAGAAAGGCCAGAACCTATTTATTGAAATCGGCAATGCTTGCGGATCGAATTTAGTCGTATAACCATAAGTCGCGGGCTATAAGCCACAAACTTTTCAACGACGTTTCAACTTATGGTTAGTGCTTACAGCCTATGAATTTCATTGACGGAAAATTAGTTGAAGCGGAAAAGACTCTTTCGGTTCTAAATCCCTTTACGGGAGGAAAGATAGGGGAAGTTGCTCGCTCGAATTCTGATGAAACGGCGACTGCGGTCGAATCTTCATCAAAAGCGTTTTCTGCCTGGGCGAATCTTGCAGCGTGGAAACGCGAACAAATTCTTCTCAAATGCGCTGATGCCTGCGAGGCAAACTCTCAGAAATTTTTGCACTTGTTGATTGATGAAAGTGGTTCGTGTGTAACGAAATCGCGCTATGAAGTGAATTACACGCCTCGATTGTTGCGGGCTGCGGCGGGCGAAGCGACTCGCCTTTACGGCGAAACGATACCGAACGAAACGGCCACACGTATGAGCTTTGTCGTTCGCGAACCGGTCGGCGTGGTTTCGTGCTTTGTTCCGTTTAACGCCCCGCTCGCACTGCTTGCAAAAATGATCGCGTTTCCAATCGCAGCCGGAAACACAGTTGTCGCAAAACCATCTGAAGAAACGCCCTTGATCGCATTGGAGTTTGCCAGAATTTTGCATGAGGCGGGTTTGCCGGATGGTGTTTTGAACGTTGTAAACGGTTATGGAAACGAAATCGGTGAGAGTCTGATTGCCAATAAAAAGGTTCGGGGCGTGGCTTTGACGGGTTCGACCGAAACCGGAAAAATTGTCGGAACTCAAGCCATTCAAGGGATGAAGGCGATGCAGCTCGAACTCGGCGGAAAAAATCCACTGATAATTTTGGAAGATTTTGACGCGGACAAAGCCGCTGAGATCGCCGCCGAAGGAATATTTACTCACGCCGGACAGATCTGTATGGCGAATTCGCGAGTACTGGCAGAACAGAAAATCGCCGATGGGTTTTGTGAAAAATTGGTCGAAAAAGCGGAAGGTTTGAAGCTCGGCGATTTGCGTGACGAAGACACGTTTTACGGAACATTGATAAACAAAAAAGCGCTCGAAAAGGTTGAGCTTCACGTTAAGGACGCTGTTGAAAAAGGTGCAAAACTCTTGACGGGCGGGGAAGCTTTTGACGGCTTGATTTATAAACCAACCGTTTTATTGAATCCGCCGAAAAACTCCCTCGCTTGGTGTGAAGAAACTTTCGCGCCGCTGGTTGGAGTTACGGTTGTCGAAGATTTAGCAGAAGCAGTTTCGCTTGCCAATGATTCGGAGTACGGCTTGAGCGCCGGGATTCTAACAAACGACACGCAAAGGGCATTTACAGCAGCGAGACAGATTCGCGCGGGGTCGGTTCATATCGGAATGCATCCGTTTCAATCAAACGCACTTGCTCCCATCGGGGGTTACGGTATGAGCGGTATCGGTAGGAGCGGAGGGAAATATTCGGTTGAAGCGTTTACAGAAGAAAAATGGATAAGTGTTGAGACGGGAAGTTTACCCGTCCCTCGATAGTTTTTAAGAACATTGCAGCGGATCGATGCGGTTTAACGCTGATTTAGTCTCAGATTTTTCCAATCAATTTGAATCGCGAAAACCTAAATGATTTCAAAAGGTTATATTAAAACTGAATACGGCGTAATTCATTACCGGGCAGCCGGAAACGATACGAAACCACATCTATTGCTTCTTCATCAAACGGCTTCGAGCTCCGTGATGTATGAAGCAATCATGGAATGCCTCGCGGAGGATTTTTTTATGTTTGCGCCTGACACACTCGGTTTCGGCGGTTCTGATTTTCCAAAAGAAGAAGCTTCGATGAAGGTTTATTCCGATTCCTTGCGAGAGGCGTTTAGATCATTTGGTTTGGAGAATCCTTTTGTTTTTGGTCATCACACGGGTGCTTCGATTGCCGTGCAGATGGAATTTGATAAGCCCTTTGCAAAGAGGATGATCTTATCCGGTCCGCCGTATTTAACTAAGGAACAGAAAGAGAATTTTAAGAAACACATCGAAGCAATCGAAATTCGGGAAGACGGCTCGCATCTAAAAAAACTCTGGCAAAGGCTGAGGGACAAAGACGAAAACGCGGACATTTATTTAACAAATCGCGAGTTTTTGTTAAATCTACACGCGGGTGAACGATATCACGAGGCCTATTACGCAGTTTTTAATCACGATTTTGAAACGCAGCTTGCCAAATTAAACTGTCCGGTTTTGGTTATGGCTGGTGATCAAGACACATTAAAGGAATCGCTCGAACCAGCGTTTCGGGTATTAAAAACTGGCGAGATCCGAAAGCTTGAAGGGAACACATACATTTGCGATCAATCGCCGGATGTTGTTGCAGGAATTATCAGGGAATACCTTTTGTAGGGAGACGGCTTGTCCTCGCCCGTGAGCGGAGCGAATTGACTTTCGGAAAACTAAGCTTTAGTGCGGAAAGTCTCTGACTTTCCGTCTGATATCAAGCCAGGCCAGCGAGGCTGAGCCTCGCTTATAAGGGAAGACTTAGCGGAAAGGCAGAGCCTTTTCCGCACTATTATGATCTTGGAAAGAGACCAGATTTCTCTCCCGCTTGCTATCGAAGATTACGTACCTGTGATCCTCTTCGCGATCGGGCTGTATTTCATCGCCAGGATGATTTACGGAAGGAATGAAAACTGTGGCAAACTAGCATTTTTTGGCGGATCCCTAATAACTCTCGGCGGGCTATTCAAGGCAAGCTGGAAACTCGTTCAGGCGCTTGGCGGCGCTGACATACCTTTTCTAAACAACAGCCTTTTTGTCTTGCTTTCAAGCGGATTTATTTGTCTTGCCTGGGCTCTGTGGAAAAGTGATAGAAAGGGAAATGCTTGGCTTGTGCCTGTATTTCTAATTACCGTGTGTCTCGGAATCGCAGCTTATTTTGGGCTCGCGAAAGGAAGTAGGGTTTGGTTTTTTATACTTTTAGGTGCAACTAGCCTGGCGAATCTCGCGCTTCTCACGCAACTCATTTTTCGGTCGGCTCAAAACAAACTTTGGGTTGCAGCAGGATTGTATGTGATAAATCTGCTGGTGATTTTCGCACTTTTGTCGAGCGCTGACCAAACTGTTACATTTCAATGGATAAAACAGGGGATTACGACCGTTTCGCAAGGCTGTTTTGCGGTCGCCTCGTATTTACTCTATAAGAATGCGGAAACACGCACGAAGTAAGTGTGCAAGTGTTTGGCAAGAAAATTAGCTCATCGCACCCTCAACACCGACCACCTGGGTTCCACAGAAAAATTGGAAGGTTTCTGCTGTGCCCTCATCGTGCATTCCTGAAAGACCCCAGGCGGCGCGCGGCGCCATCAGGCTCAAGCTCAAAACGGTCGAACCATTTACTTTTACGCCTCCGGCTCTAACCTTTCTAGCAATACTCAATGCTTGATCTTCATCCGCACCAAAAACGTAGGCTTCCAAACCATAAGGCGTGTCGTTTGCTAATCTAACGGCTTCAGTTTCATCTTCATAGGTGTGAACCGTTCCAATCGGACCGAATATTTCGTGTTGCGCATCGGCGGATGAAAGCCCGGTTACAAGCGTCGGAGCGATAAAGTTTCCGTCGAGGTTTTCGGGAAGTTTCGCAGTGGCATGAGCGGTTCCGCCCTTTGAAACAAGATCGTCCAGCTGTCCTTCTATCTTGGCTAAATGGGCGGAATGAACCATCGGACCCATTTGAGTTTCAAACGAAAGAGAGTCGCCTAAGTTTATCAACTTCATTTTCTCGAGTGTTGCTTCCAAGATTTCTTCCGCACGCGATTTGGGAAGTATCAAACGCCCCAGGGCTCGACACCATTGCCCGTTCATGGAGGTCATTAGGTTAATTATATGCTGCGAAGCGTCGCTTAAATCGGTGTCTTCCATAACGACGACGGCATTATTCCCGCCGAGTTCGAGTTGTGAAGGCTTCATTTCAACCGCGCATTCGCGGGCAATCGCGCGTCCTCCATCAATGCCTCCCGTAAAGGAAACTGCGCGAACTCGTGAATCTTTGACCAGTTTTCCACCGACGCTCGGACCGCCGTGTACAATTTGAAAAACGCCGGGCGGAATTCCGGCTTCGTCCGCAGCTTCGGCGAAAACGTCGCAGCCATTTGGAGCCCATTCGGTCGGTTTAAGAATCGTCGGGCAGCCGGCAGCGAGTGCATTCGCAACCTTATGGGCAGCCATCGGAGCCGGCGCGTTCCAGGGAACGAGGCATAGCGCAACTCCGAGTGGTTTACGGTAAACCTCAACTTCTTTTTGCGTAAAGCCTTCGTGCGTCGAGTAAACCCAGTCGGACTGCGCCTGTTCGTTTGCGAGGTGCCAGGCACCGGTCAGAATGATTTGAAACATTGTTGTCATCGAGATCGGGACGCCTGTTGTCAAAGATTCAAGCTGCGAAATCTCATCCTGACGTTTTTCAACCGCCGATGATAGCGCAGCCAAATATCCGCACCTCTCATCAACCGGCATTTCCGACCAGGAGCCCGACTCGTGAACTTCTTGCGCTGTCTCCAAGGCTTTTTCTACATTTTCGTCGTCCGTAGCCTTTTGTTCCTGGAGTTTTTCACGTGTGTTTGGGTTTTCGAGCCACACGCCCATATCGACGGTTGGTTCGATGAACTCGCCATTAATGTAATCTGCTAAAGGTTTTACTTTGGTCTTCATAAGTCTTTCAACAAGCGCTGATCAGTGGATAACTTGCCACTAGCTTCAGCTAGTGGAATGGAAAAATTGAGAATCATGGCTTTAGCCAAAGATCAAACAAATGCTTATTCCGATTGGCTTTAGGCCAAACTAATTTCGGCTGAAGCCTGAAAAAGGGGGATAAAATCTGATCCACTAGCTGAAGCTAGTGGCAAGTTAAAAAAGCAAAAAGCAAAAAGCAAAAAGCAAAAAGCAAAAAGCAAAAAGCAAAAAGCAAAAAGCAAAAAGCAAAAAGGAAAAAGGCAAAGGTCCTTAGTGAACCTCTTTTATTGTATTTTCTTAAAAACTTCCGTTGTGCTTCTTACTTCGTGAACATCGCCGTTTTCACCGCGAGGGTCAAACGAGACCCTTTTATCCGCCACGGGTGAGATTTTGTGTCCAACGACACTCAAAGTTCGCACCAATTTTCCATCGCGATAAAGCATCGTGTTGCGATAGCGTTTGTTACCTTCGATTCTTATGTAATCCGGTTCGCTGTAGCTCATCCAGGAATCGTCTATTTTCTTTGGTGTGAAAATCAAAACTCCGGCGCCGCCCGAAACTCCTACGTGCCCCGGATCACTCGGTCCCAGCTTGTCAAAGTGCAAAACGCCGTCAATTAGCTTTGAGGTAAAACTGCGAATGTGAACCGGACGACCGCGAAACGTCACGTTTGTTTGACGCAGCGTTTCGCCGTCGAAATCAATATAAACGATATTTTCAAACGGAGAGGCACCGGGCTGACCTCCTTGAGTGTCATTGAAACGGGGCGTTCCGTCGATTTCAAACAACTCGAGATAATCGTGCCAAACACCGTTCATTAGGTTTAAGTTGTAGCCAACAGATCCTATTTCAAACTTCATATTTAAGCATAAGCCGCGGATCAACGCAGATCTCGCGGATAAAGCCAGTAGAAAACCCTTCTCTTTTTGAACTGATCCCCTAAAGATCCGCGTTGCTCCGCGAAAATCCGCGGCAAATTTTCATTTCTTTTCCGCTACCGCGAAGTCTGCCTCCGCCTTCTCCTTAGACACCATGTGTGCTGCGTCAAGCTTTCCGCGTTCCGCAGGGAATGCCTGAACCAAACCCATCGAAAGGTCACGGATTCCTCGCGCGATCACTCCGGTGTTGCCGGTTGCGGATGTGCCGCATGCTTTCATCGCATTTACCGCCACGCGGAAACAGGCTTCGGCGATTGCACCTTTTGACATACGCCATTGGCGAACTACCCGATCTTTCTCCAAAATTGGCGGATCGCTTGTTTCGAGTTCGAGTTGACGCTTGAGCCACAAATAGGCATCTTCTAGGTCGGCAGTCATTTCACCAACCAAAATCTGGTGCATCGGACTCATAATTATCGGTTCGCCGGTGTCTCCAAATTTCGCGTTTTTTAGACGATTAACCGCGTAATCATAAACCGCCTGAGCTCCGCCCAGATAAATTCCGGTTGCAGCGAGTTGGTTGCCGACAAACGTCCCGCGCGACATCTGCATCATTTTTAGAAACGCACCTTCAATCGCAAGCGAATCTTCGTCTTTTACAAAAACGTCTTTCAAATTTATGCCGTGAGTGGCGGTTCCGCGCATACCGATCGCATCCCATTTGTGACGCTCGGAAACTCCTTCGTCGTCTCTTCCGATAAAGAAAAGCGCCATGCCCTCAACGGTTTCCGTGCCCTCGATTTTTGCCGTGACAAGATACTCATCCGCGACGCCCGTCGCGCAGCCAAAAGATTTCACGCCGTTTATAATCCAGCCGCCATCCGTCTTTTTCGCTTCGGTCGTAATGGTCACGCGCGCCTTGCTTGTTTTGTTTGACTCCGATGCAAAATTTGCGAGCCACATTCCTTTTTGCCCCATTTTTGTTAAGACTCGTTCGGCAAATGCTTTAACGACAGGCGTTTCTTCGTCGTTAAAAAGTCCCGCTTCGATGGCTTCGAGCCCCAGGAGACCGCGAGACGCTGAGCTGCAATGGAAGAAGTAGGCGAGTGCGGTCGAAGGACACGCGGTTCCCATCGCAAAGCACGTAGCGGCGAGATCTCTCAAGGTTCCGCCCATTCCGCCAAACTCTTTCGGTACAATAACGCCCAGAAGCCCCGCGTCGCTTAGAGTCTTTATATGGGGTTTGTAAAATTCTGCTTTCTGGTCGGATTCCTCGGCGTGTTCCGCGAGGGACGGCAACACTTCCTCCACTTTTCGAGCGATTTCTTTTTCCGAATCGCTCATATTTTCGACCAAAAGTTCGCCTGTTAGTTTTGTTTCACTCATAGTTTTGTTAAATAACTTGCCACTAGATAAATTGCCACTAGCTTTAGCTAGTGGAGTATTTGGTAATGAATTATCCGGCTTTAGCCGAAAAACAATTTTGCTGCCTTTTTCCTGACTTCAGTCCAGACTACTGATCAACAAAAAACAATTGACTATTCAATTCATTCGGCTAAAGCCTAGTTTAATGTTGCCTCCTGACCACTAGCTGAAGCTAGCGGCAAGTTATAAATCTTCTCGGCTATCAGCAAATAGATTTATTTTTCAACCACCTCAATCAACTCTCCACCCGCGGCTTTAGCTAAAAACGCACGACAGTTTCCGTGAAAAGGTCTTTCGATTCGGACGATGTCCGCGCTCAATTTGCCTGCCAAATTCTCAATATTCTCTGACAAAAATGTGTTCATCCAGTAGCCGGTTTTTGAGCCATCCGCGTTTGTTTGCTTGGCGCTTTCCCCTGGGACATCCAGCTCAAGAAGCTCAACTTTTCCTGTCCAATTTCCATCGGAAGTAAGCGTTGCAAAATCGAGTTTATCCAATGTCGAAACACCGAGGAGTTTATCAAACGGCGATCCCTTTGCCTGAAACTCGATCGAAACCCCTAAACCTAAAATCTCTCCGTAAAATTTCCGCGCCGTTTTCATCTCTGGCACAACCATCCCCGCCGTCGCAATCGCTTCGTTAAAAAACGGCTCTTCATCGGTCGGGTCACCGATTTGAATTATCGTTAAACGCTCGCCCGTCGAAGTATTCATCATCAACTCGCTCATGGGCTTTCCAACGTCGTAACTCAAAATTTCTGAAACCGGCTCTGCTCCGTGTTCTCTCAAGCGCTCAACCGCTTTTTCGATGTTGTTTGTGCGGTAATTGAGCGTGACGATTCCATAATCAAACGCCCGCGAACTGTCACGAATTTGGGCAGTTGCGTTCCGATTTTCGATCAAGTCCACACATCCGAAATCTTCTCCCTCACGCGCAAAACGTGCGATTCGATGAGTTTTGCCCGATAGCGTCCAAAACGAGTCAGTCGTTTCCTCACCGACACAAACCAGTCCTAAACCACCCTCGTAAATCTTCCGCGATTCATCCAAGTCTGCGACGACCTGAACTACCGTTTTAATTGTTGAGACTAAAGCATTTCCCATAAGTTAACTTTCCGCCAAAACATCCCGCGGCATTTCCTTGTTTTCGATAAATGGACGCAAAATAAAACAAGCCGCGACCAAAATAAAATTTAAGAGTCCAACCAAAACAAACGCCATCTGCGGCGACCAATTGCTGTATAGAACTCCTCCGAGCCAGTTTAAAAGTATCTGCGAAAACGCCCCGCACAAACCAAAAAAACCTATAACCGATCCACGTATTTTCGCCGGTGCCTGCTGCGCAACCAAAACCTGGCTGGCGATCAAACCGGATATTTGAGCAACTCCAACCAAAATCATCAGGTATAAAACGGTTGTTTCAAGCGGGCTTTCGATAAAATAAAAAGAACAGTAGGCGATTCCGCCAAGAACCGAAGCGATAGCAAGCGCATCAACGCGATGCGATTTTCTTCCGATCAGATCAAACAGCCAACCAATTACAGGACCTAGAAACATCTGTGCCAAACCGCCAACGAGTAATATCAGTCCAGTTTTCGCAGAGGCGTCGGCGATGCTCATTCCCAACCTTGATGACTCCTGCGTTAGCCAAAGAGAAAGGAAGGTGCCGACAACAAGCAAATCTCCCCGCGAGATAAACGCCGAAAAATATGAAAGAGCTATGCCCGGCTTTTTACTCTGTCCAAGCCCGTCCGCAAACAGCTTAAAAAAGCCCGGTTTTTCTTCGGTTTGAGTCGGCTTTCCCTTGTAAAGTGCTGCCCAAAGAACTGCCGCAACAGCCAGCGAAATCGCGGCGATCACGAAATATGAGTTTCTCGTCGCCTCAAACTCCGCAAAACCCGAGTCTGCAAATATCTTGGGAAGGCGTTTGAGGAACAGAAGCGTAAACATCGCTCCAAATCCAACCATTACACCCTGAAACCCATTAACGACACCGCGCGATTTTGGAAGAATGTAGTCCGCCAAAAGCGTGGTCATCATCACCGTGATAAACGCCGCGCCTACGCCGGAGATCGAGTAGAAAACCAATAGCTGCGAAACATTCTGCGCAAAAGGGAAGAGCGCGAAACCAATTCCCAACGAGAGAAACCCAAACGCAACGACGAATCTACGCGAAATCTTGTCCGCCAGTACTCCGCCAATTCCAACGCTGAAAAGAACAATTATTTCCCGAAAAGCTTGCAGATTTCCGGCGACCTCACCTTGCTCGTCAATCGGGATTTTCAAGACCGAGTTTAGGATTATGTCCTGCCCCAGACTTACAAAACTCATCAAGGAAATCGCCGCAAACGTCAGAAAAAAGAATGCGACAAGATGCCTAATCTTTATGTTTTCCTGAAGCGAAAATTTCCGTTTCTTTTTGGTTTCTTCGGTCATTTGTAATATCTTTCCGAAACAAATGGAAGGAACTTACAAATACTTTCTAAACGAAGAACCATCCGGAATAATCGAAAGATTTTCAATTAAAACGCGTCCCGATGGAAAAACCGAAACCGTCTCAGAGCGCGACGCATCAGATTTTGGAACCCAAATTTTCACAAAAGCGATACAAGATAACGACCTGTTTGAGCGGTTCGAGATTCGGATGCTCAACCAAAATAATCCCGAAGTTGCCGATGTTTGTGCTACCTACGAATTTTCAAACGGCTCGCTTTCTTTTGGTCGCGAGATTAACGGAGAATCCCAAGGCGACGAAACCATACAACTACCCGAAGACTGCGTCGTTTTTCCTCTTATGCGCTGTTTTCAAGGCGAAACGATTCTGAAAGTTGCCGATAGAAACAAACCAACAAATGTTCTTGTCCCCTCTATCGAAAATCCCGACGATCCCGGGGAACTACTTAAACCTACTTTTGACAAACGCACCGCAAAAAAACTTGAAACCGATCCCGCTAACCACGCCACCGTTTACAACTATTTATCAAAACACTATTCCGAGAATTCAAAATTTTGGATCGACGAAAACGGTACACTGGTCAAGTATGTTTTCCATCAATCGGAGGACACTGTCTGGACCGTCGAGCTTTCTCAATAAGTTAATCCGGTTCAGCCGCACGGCGGCGTCAGAATTTAGCTACACGCGTAAGCGTGTAGGGCAGACCGCAACAAGCGAAATGCCTGTTTACAGGCGGCAGACTAACACTTCCACATATATTCATCTACATCTAATCCGTTCGCCTTTACCAAACTCTCAAACTCTTCTCTAAAGTCATACTTTGTGTGGTGCTCTTCTTGTTTACGGATGTAATTGCGTACCACTTCTACCTGAGATTCGCTCACCGTAAAAGCGCCATATCTTCTCTGCCATGCAAATTTGGGTCGTCCCAGTTCCTTAGCTTTCTTAGACGAATTCGCTTTTATATCTCTCAAAAAATCTGAAAATCTCACCGTCGGTGGTGCTTTAACCAATAAATGCACGTGATCGTGAATCCCGTTTATTTCCAATGCGATTCCACCAAGCCCGCGCACCGTACCGCCGAGATACTAGTGCAATTTTTGTTTCATTTCATCCGTTATTAAAGGCAAACGTCCTTGGGTGCAAAAAACGATGTGATAAAGAAAATTTTGTAGGACATTTTTCTTTCGCCTGTAAACAGACTCCCAATTTTTGTATAAGCCTTCTACACGCTTACGCGTGTAGCTTAACTCTGGCGTCCGCAAGCGGACTGCCAAACAACACTTATATCCCTGACCACTGTAAGCCGTAAGATATATTTGCTAACTGCTAACTGCTAACTGCTAACTGCTAACTGCTAACTGCTAACTGCTAGCTGCTAACTGCTAACTACTAACTACTAACTGCTTCTATCTCCACCCCAAAGTCCTCGCACCAACTTATCCGTTAACTTTTTTCCGTAAAGATTTTCAACGACAATATTTGCCGGGTCGAGTTCCGCCGTGTTTCGACGAATCGCCAAATCCTGAGCCGCCAAAGCCTCGCGTTTTTCCTCCGGGACCGGGTCTTCCTCTTTCGACCAGCCAATCCAACGGTCAAAAAACTCAACCGCGGCTTCTTCAAAAGTCTCGACCGTTCCTTTCGTTTCCGGCTGCGCGATGAACGTAAACCCGCCCGCCGATATTGCTTCACGAACGTATGTGCTCTGAGAAATAAACGGCTTAAACCGTTTATCATCATTGAGTTTTAGGAACTGTTCATTAGAAGGAGCGAGATATTTATCGAGATACTCCGGGTGCACCGTCGTGTGTTTGCGCGGAATATAGTCGAGTAAAAAGAAGAAAACGGGAAACGTACCGCAAGCCATCGCCAGATGCGGTAGATAGGTATGCGATTTCATCCACATCGTGATGTGGAGGTTGCAAAAACTCTGCGACGCATTTTCAACGTAGCTGCAAACTCCCCAGTCAACTTCTTCCGATGTAAAACCCTTAAGATTTCCGTGTGCTGTTTTATCGAGCGAATGATACGGCTGGAGCGGAACCGTTGATTGGTCAATTTGCAGATCAGGGAACCGGTTTTCAATTTTCGCCCAAAGTTTGTCCTGAATTCCTCTCAGATTACCGAAAACCTCCGTGGTGTCGATATCAGGGCGTTCGGCAATTAAATCCTTGACAGACTTCAAGTTATCTTCTTTGGCTGCGGCGTTACTCATACCAGTTTCTCCTAATTTGTTATATGTTTATAACATATTACACTTAAACCCTTAGAAAACAAAAAGAAAACTAACCTGAACATTGCACGAAGGACGGGCATAGCGACCGCAACCTTATGCTTAATAACAAGTTATAAGAAAATAGGGCATTTACAGTTTGTACCGGAATGGTTTTCCAAAAAATATGGCTTCGAATCTTGAACAAAATAGCTCAAGGCTTAAAATAATTAGGCCATTCGCGATTTTGTCCAAGCTTCTTTGCCATATTTCCCGGAAATTCCATCCCTTCGAGCAATATTCAGGCTAATTATTTTCGCTAATTTCTTTCGCCAGCTTGTGACCTAAGAATCTACCGAGTCCGATTGCGGGTGTTATCAGCATTCCGGAGCAAAAAGCTTCGCCATTCATCACGCCCGCGCCCAATACTTCACCAATTGCGTATAGGTTTTTGATCGGGTCACCATTTTCTTTAACGACGCAAAGATCTTTGTTAACTGCCAAACCACCGAAGGTCACAAGTGTCGAGCCGTGGGTAAGAAGCGCGTAAAATGGGGCTTTTTCTATTTTGAAATCAAGATATTTACGTCCGAAAGCATCTTGCTTCATTGCCGCACCCGCATTATAGTTTTCAACGCTCTCGCTCAAGTTAGATTCGTCGAGCCCGGTCTTTTGGGCTAACTCCACAATACTGTCCGCCTGCCATATAACTTCTTCCTCAAGCGATTTACCGCGGAGCGTTTCGGCATCCCAGTCCCGTACAAGCGGTTCATCGTCATCTATTGAGGCGTCATCAAAGATCATCCAAAACTTTTGCTCCGCCTGCTTCATAACGAAATGCTCGCGCTTATCGGCGCTCGGTTCATCTTCATTCATAAACCTTCTGCCAAAAGAGTTTACGTAGATTTCACGCGGCCTTCGATACACTGAGGTGTAAACCAACGCCCAGGCGTCCCACCAATCGGAACGCCCTCCGCCCGGTTCGAGTTCGATCCCTCCGAGTGTTACAAAATGATTCTCAGCATTGTGAAATTTTGCGCCTTGCTCTAAAGAGATCGCGATTCCATCGCCGGTGGAGGTGTAGCGGGTTGTGCTAACGAGATTTTCGACGGTTGGCGTGACACTTTTAAAGAATTTGGCATTTGAACCGTATCCTCCGGTGGCAAGAACGACCGCTTTCCCAAAACGCTCAGTTTCGCCACAGCGGTCTCGAATACGAACGCCAGTAATTTCATTATTATCAGCGATTAGGGCGATTACTTCATGTTTTAGTTTAACTTCTATACGGCCACCCGCTACGTGCTTTTCCCACGCCGGAAGCATTGCTTTTATTATCGATTTACCGGCGTCTTTTCCAAAGACGGTTCGAGGGCTTGAATAAGCCTCGTGTCCATACATGATTTTTGGAGTTTCGTCGTCGAATTCGAAACCGAGTTCGTCGAGCCAATCGAGAGCCCTTGGGTTTTGCTCAGCGGCGAGTCTCATTATTGGGTTATCGGCAGATCCTTTGCTGATTCGTAAGATGTCTTCGATGTGGTTTTCCGCAGAATCCTCAATTCCCCGAGACTTTTGCCTTTTTGTACCACCTCCACTCATGTGACCGCCGGTGATATGCAATGTTCCGCCGACTTCATTAGATTTATCTAAGACGAGGACGCTTGCGCCGTTTTCAGCCGCGGAGATTGCACACGGCATTCCAGCTGTTCCGGCACCAACAATAATTAAGTCCCACTGTTTCATAGGTTTAGGAGAACATCCGCGACGAGTTCCGGATGCGACAAGGGAGCATCGTGCCCAGCGTCGATCAATTGATAGTAGACTTCTTCTTCATAAAACCGTTTGCGGGTGAAACTTGCGGGAAAAACTGGGGGAGTTTTTTCGCAAAACACATACGTATGGGGAATTCTCAAGGAATTCTCAATCGTTATGGGTTCAAACGAGGGGTTTGTAGGCACGGGTGTCAGTCGTTTGTTGATCCATTGGGCCTCGTCTTCCGAAAAATCTTCGTTTGGTGTTATAGGAATTGGTGCGACCATTGAATTCCGCTCTGGTTCACCAAACTTCTTTCTCACATCGGACGGAATTACATCGATCGCTCGTTCGCCGTTTTGCAAGACCGGGGCGTCTAAAAATACAATGTTTGAAACCCGTTTGGCGGACGTCTCGGCAACCGCCTGAGCAACGATTCCGCCCTGGCTGTGCCCGACGAGAATTAAATCTTTCAACTCCTTTTCTTTGATCATATTTACGACGTCGTTCGTCCAGACTTTGAGCGTGATATCCGGTGAATTCAGGTGCGATTTGTTGCCAGCCCCTGTTAAATCGGGCGCATACGACCTGCGTCCATTCTCACTTAGAATCTTTTGCACCTTGCGCCAGGACCAGCCGCCGCGGAAAGCACCGTGGAGGAGTACGAAAGGGGGTGGGTGTTGGGTGTCGGATTTAGTCATTGTCGGAATGTTTTGCCGCGGATAAACGCGGATTTTCGCAGATCGGAATTTGTTTTTCCGGTTTTTAGACAAGTGCGAATTCCAAACGCATCGATTATTTTAGAGTCAAGTTTTTCACGCCTACTTTTTATACTTGCTGATTCCTTAGTTCTTTCATATCGTGTACTCAAACGTTTTGCCGCGGATAAACGCGGATTTCTCGCAGATCGGAAATTGTTTTTCCGGTTTTTAGACAAGTGCGAATTCCAAACGCATCGATTATTTTAGAGTCAAGTTTTTCACGCCTACTTTTTATACTTGCTGATTCCTTAGTTCTTTCATATCGTGTACTCAAACGTTTTGCCGCGGATAAACGCGGATTTCTCGCAGATCGGAAATTGTTTTTCCGGTTTTTAGACAAGTGCGAATTCCAAACGCATCGATTATTTTAGAGTCAAGTTTTTCACGCCTACTTTTTATACTTGCTGATTCCTTAGTTCTTTCATATCGTGTACTCAAACGTTTTGCCGCGGATAAACGCGGATTTCTCGCAGATCGGAAATTGTTTTTCCGGTTTTTAGACAAGTGCGAATTCCAAACGCATCGATTATTTTAGAGTCAAGTTTTTCACGCCTACTTTTTATACTTGCTGATTCCTTAGTTCTTTCATATCGTGTACTCAAACGTTTTGCCGCGGATAAACGCGGATTTCTCGCAGATCGGAAATTGTTTTTCCGGTTTTTAGACAAGTGCGAATTCCAAACGCATCGATTATTTTAGAGTCAAGTTTTTCACGCCTACTTTTTATACTTGCTGATTCCTTAGTTCTTTCATATCGTGTACTCAAACGTTTTGCCGCGGATAAACGCGGATTTCTCGCAGATCGGAAATTGTTTTTCTAATTTTTTAGAGATGTATGAATTTCAAACGCATCGATTATCCTACAGTTCAATTTTCACTCGTATTTCTATCTTATGCCCTTTACTCTTTCATATCCGCGTCTTCCGCGTTTATCCGCGGCAAATTACTCTGGATCACCCAAATCACTAAGCACCTCCTCCATATACTCCCTCGGATAAGTATCATAGGGTTTTAGGTGCTCGCCCATTTTCATGATGTGGTCCAGATAGCCGTCAAATTCGATCAACTCTTCATAGGACTCGATCGAATCGAAAAAGCGCAGGTTTGTAAAATGGGTGCGGTCCTCAACGCCGCGAATCAATTTTCGCCCCTTAAATCCCTTGTGCTGCTTCATAAACTCAAGAAATTCAGACGATAAACGAACGTATTCATCTGCGTGCACGTCCTCATCCTTTGTCCAAGCCTGGCTTACCACAACATACATAAAGTTTCTCCGTCGGTTTTTGACAAAATGTTATATGTTTAATACAAATCTAGTCAATGTCGGTAAGAGAGAAATACAAACCCGCTGCGATTGAAAACGAAATTGCGGAGTTTCTCACGCTTATTGAGCGGGATCGGTTTGACGAAGCTTTTGCGTTCTTTCGAGAAAACCTCGATAAGCCAACTTTGTTTGGACTTGAAGCGAGCTTAAAGCGTACCGGGTTGTTACAGAAAATTGACGTCGCATCGCTGTCGAAAAACGATGATAAGTGCTTTGTTTTATATGCTTTGGCGTTGAGCCTAAATCTGTCGGGAGGTTATCCCAACGAGGCAATTCCGATCTACGAACAGCATGACGAAATTGCCGAAAGGACGGAGAACTATGAGTCTTTAAGTTTGAGTCTGGGGCATCATGCAAAGGCTCTGCGGCAGGTCGGTAGATTTTACGAATCGGAGAAAGTCGCGCTTAAAGGGTTGAAGTTGATCAGAGAGCGGAAGGACTATCTGCGTGAGGCGGTAAATCTATACTGGCTTGGAATGGGTTTGGCGCATCGGGGCGAAGCGAATTTGTCAGAGGTTGCCTTAACGCGAAGTTTGCGGGTCTTTAAAGCGAAATTTGAAAAGCAATCTGAGGGTGTTGTAAACGCCTTTCTTTCTCAAAGAGCGCTATGGCTCGGGCGTCATGAGGAGGCGTTTGAATGTGCGACGGTTGCGGAAAAAATAGGGAAGTCGCTTGAAGAAAACGAAAAACATGCTGATCACCACGGCGCAGTAAAGGTTTTGACTGCCGCTGTCCGCATGAAAGGGGAAGCACTAGTTTATCTCGGCGAAACCGAAAATGGCGAAGAACTTCTTCAATATGCTCTAAAACGAGCAAGGGAAATTGAGTTTGTCGAAGAAGAGCTGCCTGCGCTAAGGGCGTTGGCGCTGAAATCACGAAACGAAAAGGATTTTGCTTCCGCCCGCGGCTTTCTCAAACAAACGTGGCATCTGGCGGAACGCGGCGAGTTTCTTCTCTACAACGCTGATTCCTACAATCTTCTCGCCGAAATAGAGCTTCGAGAAAACAACAAAGATGAAGGCAGGAAAGCAGCCAAAAAAGCCTATAAACTTTCGTGGTGCGACGGTGAGCCATACTCATACAAACGTGGACTCGAAGACGCCGCGGATACATTAAATAGTCTTAATGCCGCGCCGCCAAGAATCGCTTCTGTTGAACTGGGAACCCGCGAATGCCTGACCGTGGAAGAAATTGATCCGGGCGACCGATTTTCTAGTTAAACGGGAGCAATCCCCGTTTGACAAATTCTGCGATTTAAATAATATATGAATACCTGCTCATATATGCAGATGTCATGTTTGGAAAACATTTCAAAGAAATAACGCGTGAAGCAAAGAAATGGATTGTTTTGGCTGCGGTCTGCGGCATTTTTTTTTCCTGCGCAAATATTGCTTTGGCGTATTTGGTCGGCGTCGCCGTTGATCAAGCAGTTGGCGGAAAAATTGTCATCGGAACATTTCTGACGACGTTTGCCATCCTGGTTATATTTAGGGCGCTGGTTTGGGGCTTGGCGACTTGGTTTTCGCAGAAAGCGACCTTCAACGTAAGACTTGGCGCACGCGATCGGATTTACAAACACCTTCTTAAGCTCGGTCCTTCATATAGCGGCGATGAGCGAACGGGAAAACTCGTGAGCACTGCCGTTGAGGGAGTCGAAGCACTCGAAGCATATTTCGGACTTTATCTGCCGCAGCTTTTTGTAGGACTTCTTTTGCCGATTCTGGTCTGCGGTTTCATCGCCACGATCGATTGGGTTACGGCGTTGGTCTTATTTATCTGTCTGCCGCTGACGCCGATTGTCGTCGGCGCGGTTCAGGGCAATTTCCGAAAGGTGAGTAAGCGATATTTTGCCGTTACGGAAGAGCTTAGCGCCGAGTTTTTGGACAGTCTGCAAGGCTTGCCGACGCTCAAGATGTTTAATCTGGGCAAGGCGCAGGGAGAAAAGATACGGGTTAAATCCGAAAAGCTTCGCAAGGAGACGATGGGGCTTTTGGCGGTTAATCAGATCATGCTCTTTTTGGTTGACTGGCTGTTTGGAATGGCGACTACGGTCGTTGCGTTTGTGATGTCCGTTTGGAGAATACAGGCTGGCGCGCTAACGCTTGGAGAGGGTGTTGCGATCGTGATTTTAAGTATTGAGCTTGCACGACCGCTCAATCTGATCGGGACGTTTTTCTTCGCTGGAGCTCTGGGACGCGCGTCGGTAAAAAAGATTGATGATTTTCTGGATATCAAACCGGCAATTGAATCGAGCTCGAGTGAAAAACCGCTGATCGAGTCACCGAAAGTTGAGTTTATCGATGTCGATTTTGCCTACGATGAGGAGAGCGGAAACGTATTGGACGGTTTAAGTTTTGAGATCAAGCCAAATGAGAGCGTTGCGATAATGGGTCCGAGCGGAGCCGGCAAAACTTCGATTGTCAGATTGTTGGTGCGCTTTTTTGAGCAGCAGAAAGGTGAGGTCAGAATCGGCGGTCACGACATACGCGAAATGGATATTGAGTGGCTGCGCGCTCACATTGCACTTGTCAGCCAGGCGACCTATTTGTTTTATGGGACGGTTGCCGAAAATTTAAGAATTGCAAAAGCGGATGCAGCGCTTGAGGAACTGGAGGCGGCGACAAAAGCAGCGAATATCTACGATCACATTGTGTCATTACCCGAAGGTTTTGAAACGCTGATCGGTGAGCGAGGAACGAGTATTAGCGGAGGTCAGGCGCAGCGTTTGGCGATCGCACGGGCGATCTTAAAAGATGCACCGATTGTAGTTCTTGATGAAGCAACCTCAAATGTGGACTCGGAAAACGAGGAAGAAATTCAAGAGGCGCTTGACCGTTTGATGAAAGATAAAACCGTTTTGGTAATCGCACATCGTTTGAGCACGGTTCGGCAGTCAGACCGCATCGTCGTTCTTCAGGAAGGCACGCTTAAAGAAGAAGGAACTCACGATGAATTGATCGCAAAGGGCGGTGTTTATGCCCACGTTACAAAACAGAAGACTTTCGAAATCGCGGGAGGTGCGGCGTAATGACAGAACGGGTAATAAACGCGATGACATATACGCATTCGCAAATAATTTTGAGACTTTTGGGTTATATCGGACCTTTAAAACGCGAACTGATCCTCTCGATTATTGCGCGAACCCTAAACCTTGCCTGTGGTGTGACGATTCTGACGCTTGCGGTTTGGTGGTTGAGCGAGATCATCATCGAAAAGGTCTCAACCGGCTTTTGGTTTATGGTGCTGATCCTTATCGGGATCGGATTTTTTAAGGGATGGTTTCGCTATCTGGAGCAGTTTTTGGGACACTATGTTGCGTTTCATTTGCTATCGATCCTTCGAAACAAACTTTACGAAAAAGTAGAGCCCCTTGCTCCTGCCGCACTAAATATGACCCGAACGGGTGATCTTGTTTCGCGTGCGATTTCGGATGTAAACCGTGTCGAGGTTTTTTATGCGCATACTATTGCGCCTGCGTTTAACGCCGTAATCGTTTCGGTCGCAGTTTTAGCATGGCTCGCTTATTTCGATTACAGATTTGCACTCATACTGCTTCCGGCTATGGTCATAGTCGGTCTTTTGGTTCCATTTATTTCGAGCCGCATGGGAGGAAAGTACTCAGCCGAACTTCGTCCTGCCGTAGCGGAAGTAAAGTCGCATTTAACGGACAGCATACAAGGTCTTTCCGAAGTCGTTTCTTTCAACTACGGTGAGCGTAGAAGCGCCGAGATCAACTTACGAAGCGAGAAATTGTCCGCACTTCAGGCAAAGATCGCGCGCGTGATGATGGTTCAGGATTTTCTGATCGAATTTTTTGTCGGTCTGGCGGTTTTGGCAGTTGCGGGATTTGCGTTAGTGCAAGTGCAGATCGGCGAAATGCCGCTTGTAAATCTCGCGCCGGTGATTCTCCTTTCGATTGTCGGGCTTGAGCCGATTCGCGAAATCAGCGTTTTGGCAAACGATCATAATCAAACTCTGGCGAGCGCGGAAAGGCTCTTTTCGCTTATGGACACGGCGCCAAAGACTGAGGATTTAGTGGAAGTCTCGCCGCCAGAGCCGATTGATTCTTCACTCGGATTTTCGGATGTGAAGTTTGCTTACGATGCGAAAAACGGCGACACGGAATGGGTGCTTAACGGGCTCAATTTCAAGCTTGAACCAAACAAACGAATTGCCATCGTTGGAGGCAGCGGCGAGGGAAAATCTACGATTGTTAATCTGTTACTGCGTTTTTGGGACGTAAACGAAGGATCGGTGGAGCTTGGAGGACATGATGTAAAGGATTTTACGTTGAACGACCTAAGGCAACGCATAGCCGTCGTCGCCCAAAGCACCTACACATTTAATACTTCAATTCGTGAAAACATACTTCTTGGAGATCCGAATGCGAGGGAGGAAGAGGTGATCATCGCGGCGAAGAAAGCTAACTTAGATGAATTCGTAGAAACGCTTCCTGAAGGCTACGAAACTGAGGTTGGCGAAATGGGAACAAAAATTTCCGGTGGTCAGAGACAGCGCGTGGCGCTTGCGCGAGCAATTCTGAAGGACTCACCCATATTGATTCTGGATGAAGCAACTTCGAGTCTTGACGTGCAAAATGAACGCGAGATTCAGGAAACTATTCGGGAATTGATGAAAGACCGAACCACTTTGATCATTGCACATCGTTTATCGGCGATTTCGGATGTGGATGAGATCCTGGTTCTTGAAAAGGGAACAATCGCCGAGCGGGGAACTCATAAAGAACTGCTCGAAAAAGAAGGGGTTTACGCAAGGCTTTTTGCCGAGCAGGAAAACGAGATCGCAGGGATGTAGCTGATGGCAAAGACTAAAACGGCAAAATGCGAAGTGAGTTTTATTCACGAAGAGAGGGTGCGCGAAGCGGAAGCCGAGTTGATCGACGGGTTGAGCTCAACAAAGCTCGCTCGCACATTCCAGGCTTTGGCGGATCCGACACGCGTTCGCATTATTTCGGCACTTATGAAAACCGAGCTCTGCGTTTGCGACATCGCGGCGCTCCTTGGGATTTCTCAAAGTGCGATTTCTCATCAACTCCGTCAGATGCGTGATCTACGCCTCGTAAAATCTCACAAACAAGGACGGATTGTTTACTATTCGCTCGACGACGACCACATCAGAGATCTGTTTGGGATGGGACTCGAACACCTTGAACACGATTAATGCAACAAGCACCTGTGCAAATTGAAAAGTCCAAAGTGGGCGACGGTCTATGGAGCGACAAGAGATTTTTGTGGCTCGTGTTCTGCGTGAAGATTGTTGCTATTTTTGAGATCCTGGCGCTTTTAGGGTGGCATTTGCCGCAGTTCGTTGCGTTTCCGTTTTTTGCTTCGATCATATTCGCGATCGGCTGGAAGGTAATAAAAAACGGGCTGATCGCCCTTTCGAAGCTGAATTTTAAGAGCATCAATCTCCTGATGCTGATCGCATGTGTCGGAGCATTTTATCTTGGACATTATGAAGAAGCGGCGGTTGTGATCGCGCTTTTTGCACTTGGCGAAAGGCTCGAACGATTTGGCATTCAAACCAGCAAATCGTCCTTAAAGGAATTGATCAAGCGGACTCCAAAAACCGCGTTCGTAAAGCGAGATGGAGAGACGGTTGAACAAAAGCTGGAGGATATAGATGTCGGTGATGTACTCATTATCAAACCTTCGGAGATGATCGCGATGGATGCGCGGGTTATAAGCGGGATTTCGTCGGTTGATGAATCGACCATTACCGGCGAGCCGATACCGCGGGATAAGCACGAGGGAGATCAGGTTTTTGCGGGCACGCTCAATATGCAGGGGTATCTTGAAGCCGAAGTTACAAAACTCGCAAAGGATTCCACGCTTTCGAAGATAATCACCACTACGTTTGCAGCCACGAAAACAAAGGCGAAAACCCAGAAATTTATTGAAACGTTTTCAGGTTATTACACGCCGACGATCATTTTCATCGCAATATTAATCGTTCTGATTCCGGTTCTTCTTTTGGGGAAACCATTTGAGCCGTGGTTTCTTGAAGCGCTCACACTGCTGGTCATCGCCTGTCCATGCGCACTCGTTATTTCAACTCCGATATCGATTTATAGTGCAGTTGGCGCCGCCTCAAAACACGGTGTTTTGGTAAAAGGGGGGAAATACGTAGAAGCCCTTGGGCAGATCAAAGCGCTGGCGATGGATAAGACCCGTACGCTCACATATGGACAGCCAAAGGTAACGGACGTGATTCCGTTTGGGGAAAACACCCGCGAACATCTTCTTGCGTGTGCCGGTGGGATTGAAACTTATTCCGAACACCCTTTTGCGCAAGCGATAACAGACGCCGCACGCGCCGAGAAGCTCGATCTGCATCAGGCTAAAAACTTTCAGGCAGTGCTTGGAAAGGGAGTAAAAGCAGATTGTGTCGTTTGCTATGACACACACCATTGCGTTGGAAAGTTGCCGTTTATTACCGAAGAACATTTTGTTCGAGACGAGATAATCAAACAGGTCGAAGCCCTGCAAAATATGGGTAAAACCTCAATCGTGACGAGCAGTAACTCCGAGGTGGAAGGGATTATCGCCTTAGCCGATGAACTAAAGGACGAAGCCCCGAATGCAGTTGCAAAACTTAAGAAAATGGGAATTACGCCTGTAATGTTAACCGGGGATAATCGGTCACCGGCGAAAACCATCGCGTCGGAATTGGAAATAGAGCGAGTCGAGTCTGAAATGCTTCCGGAAGAAAAGGCGAAAGCGGTGAAGAACTTACTGGAAGAATTCGGCGCCGTCGGGATGGTTGGAGACGGCGTCAACGACGCGCCGGCGCTTGCGACATCTACAGTCGGAATCTCAATGGGTGCGGCAGGAAGCGACACTGCGATCGAGGCTTCAAATGTCGCGATTCTGAACGACCGTCTGGAACTCATCCCGTATTTGATCGCGCTCGGAAGAAAAACGCTTTCGACGATTCGTTTTAATACGATCCTCGCGGTTGGCGTTAAATTAGTGTTTGTGCTGCTTGCCGTTTTTGGGATGAGCCATCTAGCGCTTGCGATTCTGGCGGATGTAGGCGTGACAATTATCGTGATTTTGATAAGTTTGAGGCTATTGAAGTTTGATGGATAGCTGAAAAACTTTATGTGGCTGGGGTCAATAGGAGGCATCCGGAAAAGGTTCCTAAAGATGTAAGATAAGTGCAAAATGAGGCGATCCGAAAGCGCCCGAAATCGTTTCCTTTCTTTTCAGATTATTTCAACTACACTCAGAATACCTTGCGGTTTGCGTTTGGTTTAAAGGTGCGGACCGTGCCTTTTCTCAAGTTCCCTATGACAGACGAATATTTGGCAGCTACTGCGTAGCCAAAAATATATTCTGACTTTGTGTCATTAAAACCAGGATACGATTGTCTTATTAATAAAGGCGTCGAAGAATAGCTGCAAATTTTACAAAGCAAATTTTACAAAATTTTGTAACTACAAGTTAGGGTGTTGGTGTCATACAGTTTCAGGAAACTAAGGCTGTAAATAAATAGATTGGTAAACAATGGGTTTGAATCGATCAGACTTTTGGTTTGAGAATGAAACGGAAGCAAAGTCTTTTTCCAGAGCAGAACTTTTGTCTTTAACAGCGGAATCAAAAAATTTAGAGGAGCAGGTAGCCGAAATTTTTGAGACCCTGAGGATGCCGGTTTACCACTATCTTCTCGGAGCTTTTGGAAATGCGGCCGAAGCAGAAGAAATAACCCAGGATGCCTTTTTGCAACTGTATAAATCGATCCGTAAAGGACAGGTTATTCGCAACGTTCGTTTTTGGATTTTCAGGGTTTCTCACAATTTAGCAATCAATCGACGAAAACACGATCAATTTATTGCTCCCTTAAGTGATGATTCGTGGAGCGAGATCGAACGAATACTCCCCAGTAGAGAGCAAAATCCCGAGCAGAAAATTTTGGAGCGAGAAAAATACGATCGTCTGTTCCGTCGTGTAAAAAGACTTTCGTTAAAAGAAAGGCAAAGCCTTTATTTAAGAACCGAAGGATTTAAATATAAAGAGATCGGCAAGATTATGAATATTGGAACTCCCACAGTCGGCGAATATCTGCGTCGTGGGATTAACAAACTATCAGAACGAAACGATGATTAAGAAATTTCTCTATAAATTGAAGCTTGAGGACAACCATCCGGACGATGGCGTACTATTAGCCTACGTGGACGGCGAACTCAGCTCAAAACAATCGACGCGCACACGCAAACATCTTGAAGATTGCTGGGCTTGCCGCGAACGTCTTGAAAATATCGAGGCGGCTATTTCGCAGTTTGTGAAGTTTCGCAACGATATCCAGATTCCATTGTCTGAGGCACCTCCGAATAAATGGAGTAGTTTTAGACGAAAACTCACCGAGCTTGCAGCTCAAGATATTGTCCCTGATGCATCCGGTACCGGAACTTTAAGTCTGTGGCAAAGGTTTCTTAATTTCGCTGCGATTTCTAATTTGGCGCCAAATCAGATTAGAGGAGGTGTAGCGACAGTTGCCGCCGTTTTAGTTGTTGCTTTGATTTGGAATCTAGTCAGTATCGGGCAGGTGTCTGCAGCCGAACTACTCCAAAAGGCTACCATTGCTCAAAACGAGAAAGTTAACTCGACCAGGCAGGCGGTCGTTTATCAAAAACTCGAGGTAAAACGTCAGAATTCGAGACCGGTTGATTGGGAGGTTTGGCAGGATAAATCCTACGGGCGTTTTCGTCATCACATAGCCAATAAAGTGCCCACTACTGAAAACGAAGTGTCGGAAGAGGTTTCAAGTTTAGCTCAGATTCTTAAGAAAAACGGATTTGATCCAAAACAGCCGATATCATCTGCCGGGTTTGCCAGTTGGCGAAATTCCCTTAGCAAAAAAAGGGATACTGTTACTAAGATTGAAGGCGAAAGCGGTCGACAGCAATTCGTTCTAAGTACGGTAAATGAAGACGACATCAAAATCGGGGATGTCAGTAAGGCGGAACTCACAGTGCGTGCCGCAGACTGGCATCCATTTCAGCAAACGCTACACGTTTTAACGGCTCAGGGCGAAGAGATTTTCCGAATTACCGAGCTCGATTTTGAGGTAGCGATTCTGAGTGATTTTTCACCTAGCTTTTTTGGTGAAAATATCCAAACGGAAATAGCGGAGGCGAGAACGCCGGAGGAAAAAGCGGAGCCTTCTCCGTCTCCCGTTGAATCGCCATCCCCCGAAGCGGCCCCACAAGCTTTGGAAGAAAAAGAAAAACCGTCGCAACCTAAAAAAGCTCCAAAGGCGAAGCGTGTAATCGCCACTTCCGAGCTCGAAGTAGAAGTTCTTGATCTGCTAAACCAGGCAAAAGCCGATTTGGGCGAACAAATCACCGTCGAAAGGAGAAATGGCATTTTGAGGGTTCGTGGACTTGTAGAATCGCCTAAGCGTAAACAGGAAATTTTGAGCTATTTGCGACCCGTTAGCAATAATTCTGCGGTGCGAATTGAAATACAGACTGTCGCCGAGGCGGTTGCCTCAAATAAAGGCAAGCTGAATAACCCCGTTAAGGAGGAAGAACTCCAGACGCAAAATGATGTCGCGGCGGCTGAAAATGAATTGATCGGGCATTTTGGCTCGCAACAAAAAGCGCGAAGCTTTGCTTCCCGAATTGTGGGACGTTCACGTAGGGCAATGAGTAGAGCGTATGCTATGCGGCGTTTAGCTAAACAGTTTAGCCCGAAAGAAATGAAGAGTTTATCTCCTCAAGCAAAAGGCAAATGGCTTGCCCTAATTCGCAGACATGCAAGTGCATTTCAATCTGAAACAAGCGCTATAAGAAGCGAATTAAAGATAGTTTTTGGTGGACGAAACGTTGGAGCCTCGAGAACTCAACGAGTTCAGGGCATTAGCGATATTCCGCAAGCTGTCGAGTCTTTGATGAGTTTTGCATCGGCCAACGATCAGGTCATCAGATCGGCGATGACGGTTTCTGTCAAAGGAAATCAATTTTCGGCGATAAAAACAAACCAGTTTTGGCGGTCGCTTAAAACGGCTGAGGCCTTGGCAGGGAAACTGCGAAATGTCAAATAGGAATTAGGGAGCAATAATCAAGCGGCGAACTTCCGCGGAAGTGTTCAACCTAAAATCAAAGTAAATAAGGGAGTAGAATATGCGAAAAACAAGTTTAATCAAATACCTAGCGGGACTAATAGTAGTGTTTATCTTAGCTACAGGCATAGTGGCTCAAACAGCTACCGCGACCCTAAGCGGAACTGTCGTAGACGAAGCCGGCGCGTTTGTTCCCGGTGCGACCGTTAAAATCTCAAATACTTCAACGGGATTTGAAAGAACCGCGCAAACAGATAGTGAAGGTTACTTTAATATACCGCTGCTGCCTCCGAGCACCTATGTCGTGACAATCGAGCGCGACGGTTTTTCTCCCGTAGAAGTAAGTAACGTCGTTCTAAATTTGGGTGACCGCAAAGGACTGCGGATTAAGCTCAAAATCGGACAAAGAACCGATACTGTAGATGTTGTGGCGGACCCCGTTCTCGTAAACGAAACCGCCGCGGTTAGAACGGTAGTCGATTCCGAATTGGTGAAGGAAACTCCTCTCAACGGAAGAAATATCCAAACGCTTATTTCGCTCGCACCCGGTATTGTTCCGGTTACACAAGGAAATAGCGAGGGGCAGTTCGTCGTTAACGGACAAAGACCAAACGCAAACGTCTTTTTAGTCGACGGGGTAAGTGCCAATTTCGGGGCTCCAAGATTTGCTAATTTAGACAATTTCAGTAATTTCGCAACGGGTTCCCTTCCGGCAACAAATGTACTGGGTGGATTTACAAATCAGGCTTCGGTTGACGCGATTGACGAAATTCAGGTTCAAACGTCGACGTATTCAGCCGAGCACGGTCGTTCACCCGGCGGGCAGATTATTATCAACACCAAATCGGGGAAAAACGAATTCCACGGATCACTGTATGAGTATTTTCGCAATGACGCTCTGGATGCAAACGATTACTTTTTCAATGCACTTGGGGCGGGAAAAGCAAAACTTCGATTTAACAACTTCGGTGGAACCGTTGGCGGACCATTGCCTTTTTTAAATTTTGGCGAAGGTGTGCCGATATTTAATGATGGAAAAGATCGGACGCACTTCTTCTTTTCATACGAGGGGCAGAGATTTGTGCTGCCTCAGGCGCCTATAGATACTACCTCTCCCACCGAAGCAGCACGACAAGCCTTAAGTACGGAAGTTGCGAGATCGGCTTATGCAATATTTCCATTGCCAAACAGAGAAACAATTTTAGACGCTAATGGGAATCCGACGGACGTTGGACGTCTTGTAAGAGGATATTCGGATCCAAACAATTCTGATTCGTATAGTCTTCGGATAGACCACAACTACAAGAATAAATACACATTCTTTGGTAGATACAACTGGGCTCCGGCAGACTCGGCTACGAACGGCGGTTTTGGGGTAAGCAGCAGGCAATCTTTTTCAAAGACAAGACTCTTTACTTTGGGGGCGACGCAGCTGTTTGGTTCAAAAGCTGTGAATGAGTTTCGGTTTAACTGGTCTCGACAAGAGAGCGGAATAGACAATACATATGACCTGGGAGCGACTCCGCCCATTGTAGAAACTTTTTTTCAAGGCGGAGAACTGCCGGCTGGTAGCGTGTCAATCTCTTTCTGGAACGGTGCCTTTGGTCCAGCACAATTCTTCGAAAATATCACTTTGGGAAAGGAGGCTGATAATTCAACACAGCAGCTAAATGTCGTCGATAATTTTACCTATACGGCAGGAAAACATCAAATCAGAGCCGGTGCCGATTTCCGTTTTCTGCGTCCTAAGCTTGGTTTTGGTCAGCGGACGTTTTTCCAGGTGACCGTGCCGACGATTTTAGACGGACCCAACCCGGTAACGGATCAAGGAATTTTCCAGGAAGGATCAGGCAAAGCCGTCAAAACAAATCAGTATTCTCTCTATCTTCAGGATACTTGGAGAGTGAATGAAAGGCTTACTACAACTTTTGGAGTTCGTTGGGAGATCAATCCGCCGCCTACTACGGCAGGAGCACGAAATGTTACGCTTGCCGCTGTGCCCGACCTGAGCAAATTCGATCAGAATGATCTTGAACTCGTGTACGACAAGGCGTTTTACGACACTAGCTACACAAACTTTGCGCCGCGGTTTGGGATAACCTACCGATTATCCGACAAGCTTGGAAGAGAGACAATAATCAGGGGAGGAGCCGGTATGTTTTACGATCTCGGGCAAGAAGGACATACCGTTACCGTTTTTCCATTTACGCTCTCAGAGTTCTTCCGCGGTAGATCTCTACCGATAGCGTTTCCTCAGTTTGCTGAGCTCCCTGACGAAGTAGGTCCTTTTAGCCCAATAGGCAACGTTTCTGTAGCCGACGGCGATTTCGTTACTCCGCGAACCTATCAGTTTAATTTACATGTGGATCAATCGTTGGGCAAAAACAATGTGCTTTCGGTTGGCTATGTAGGTGCTTTAGGAAGAAAGCTTATTAAACCGATTAGGACAGCCTTCGGCTTCTTTTCGCCGTACTTTAACAATAATGGGATTTTCGGTACGACGATTGTGACCAACTCCGGAGAATCGGATTACCACGCTCTTCAAACTCAGTTTACGAGCAGATATACGGACAGGTTCTCAGCTGTGGTGAGTTACACATGGTCGCATAGTATTGATAATGCTTCGACTAATGAAAACGCACGTGGTGAACAGGGAATACATGCTATTGACGCATTTAGAGCTGATTCCAGCTTCGATATAAGACACAACATTTCGGGAGCGTTTACATATAAGCTTCCGGCTCCGAGGTGGAATAAGTTTGCGAATGCGATCTTAGGCGGCTGGTCGTTTAATTCCGTCTTTACGGCAAGAACCGGTTCTCCGTTTAATCCGATAGTCAGATTTTTTGATACCGCCACCCGCACTGATAGATTCCAGCGTCCAAACTTAACGGGAGAGCCGATTTGGATTATTGATGATTCGATACCCGCCGGAAGGAGGCTGAATCTCGATGCTTTTGATGTCACAAACCTACCTGCCGATCCTTTGGTTCACGGTGCGCTGGGTAGAAACTCTCTAAGAGGACTCGGAGCGTGGCAAGTCGATTCCTCGATTCATCGTAATTTTGGTTTCTGGGAAGGCAAAAAGCTTCAGTTGAGATTGGAGGCATTCAATGTATTTAATCATCCTAACTTTGCGTCTGTGCCTGCTGAATTACGAATAACTACCGTACCTGATGGTCGTGTTTTTGTGTCGCCTACCTTTGGGCAATTCAATAGCACGCTGTCAAGAGCACGCACTTTGGGCGGGTTCGGATTAAACTCGTTGTTTTCGGTCGGCGGACCGCGGTCGATCCAACTGGTCGCGAGGTTCGAATTCTAACGCGGGCGTAATTAATAAAGCAGCCGCAGATTGTGGAAGAAATTGAGGTTAAGACAATCTGCGGTTTTTTTTGAGGTTAATCTGAGGAAAACCGGTCGCGGTCGGTTAACTTTTAGCTGCCCGTTCAGGGCTTACTGATTTTAGCTTCCCCCGGGAGCAATATTAAAAACATGAAAAAATATATCAAACTTTTGTATGTTATTAGTCTTTTAGCTTTCTCGGTGAGTAACGTTTTCGGTTTTCAGGAAGACAAAAAACCGGATACCCTGAAAGCGACAAAAAACGACACGAAAAAAAAGAAGGGTGATGATAAGAAGAAAGACGAGCCAAAGTTTAAGAAGTACGAAGAAGTTATAACCAAAGAGGCAATTACCAAAAAGGGGGTTTTTACCACCCACGAAGTAGGGGAAAAGCTGTACTATGAATTTGATCCTAAGGATTTTGGAAAGGAATTCCTATGGTTGGTACAACTGTCAAAGGTTGAAACCGGCTTTGGGCTTGGCGGGACGGAAGTTAATAGACGGCTCGTAAAATTTGAGCGTCTCGGCGACTACGTACTTTTGCGAAATGTTTCTTATGCTATTCGTGCCGATAAAGGGTCATCAGAAGATATCGCGGTAAGTGCTTCAAGTCTTGATGGAATTATTGCATCGATTAAGATCGTGACTTTTGGACCAAAAAAGACTCCGGTCGTCGAAATGACGAAGATTTTTAAGGGAGATCTGCCTCAACTCAGTCCGAAGTTATCAATAAATGCTGCTGCTGTGGAAAGGGACCGGATTTTTATAACCTCGGTGAAAACATTCGAGCGAAATATAGAAACCCGTGTGCTCGCAAGTTTTCGAAGAAACCCTAGGAAGCCCGGGAGAAGACAGGCACCGGGAAGTCATGTAACGGTTGAGCTTCATCACTCAATGGTGGCATTGCCGGAAAAGCCGATGCGTCCGAGATATTCCGATCCAAGAGTGGGTTATTTTGACGGAACGTATACAAACTATAGCTCGGATCAGAATATAGCTGAAAAAGTAAAACTCATAAAGAGATGGAGACTTGAGAAGAAAGATCCTTCGGCGGCTATCAGCGAGCCGGTAAAGCCGATTGTTTTTTACGTCGGACGAGGGGTTCCAGAAAAATGGCGGAAATATACAATCGAAGGGATTGAGATGTGGCAATCCGCATTTGAAGCTGCGGGATTTAAGAATGCGATTATTGGTAAACTTGCTCCAACCGCCAAAGAAAATCCAGATTGGGATGCAGAGAATACACGCTACTCTACTATTCGCTGGCTGACATCTGAAATTCGAAATGCATATGGTCCGAATGTTAGCGACCCACGCACGGGTGAAATTATCGAGGCGGATATTCGGATATTTCACAATGTGATGGCTTTAGTGCAGGATTGGTTTTTCGTTCAGGCAGGTGCGACGGACCCTCGTGCGGCAAAATTACCTTTGCCCGACGAAGTAGTCGGCGAACTCCTAAGGTATGTTGTCGCACATGAAGTTGGGCATTCTCTCGGACTTATGCACAATTTTATTGCCAGTAACTCTTATTCGGTTGAAAGCTACAGGGATTTGGCTTTTGTCAAAAAATTCGGTGTGGCAGCCTCTATTATGGATTACGCCCGCTTTAATTATATCGCTCAACCGGGGGATGGAGCGGCACATATTACCGACAGGGTAGGACCATACGATCATTTTGCGATTGAATGGGGTTATCGGGAATTCGACAATAAGGCTCCGGTTAAGGGTGATAGTTCACATCTTCACAAAATTGCCGCCCGGCAACTCAACGATCCAAGATTGCGTTTTGCATTAGGAGGCAACGACCCGCGTTCTCAAGCAGAGGACCTCGGAAACGACGCGATAAAAGCCACAGCCTACGGCATCAAGAATCTCGAACGAATAGCGGGAAATCTGGTGTCTGCGACGTCCGAAAACGGTAAAGATTTTAGTCGCCTCAAAGCGATGTACGGCGAGCTTATCTTACAACTAAACAGAGAACTGAATCATGTTTCTACCTATGTCGGCGGGGTCGAAACGGACAACCTTGTACACGGGCTTCCCCGATCCGATACTTTTCGACCGATTAAGATTGAGAAACAAAAAGAGGCTCTTAAGTTCTTGATCGAGAATGCTTTTTATACAAAGGACTTCTTGCTTAGGAAAGACATTATTGAGCGGATTGGAGTTCGGGAGGCAACCGCTAAGATATCAGCCTATCAATTTGGGATAGTCAGGCGAATTTACGCCTTTTGGGTTGTTGACGAGATTAACAGGATGAAAGCTTTCGGATATGAGGTTTATTCACCGCTTGAGATATTTGCGGAAGTGCGAAAGGGAGTTTTCTCGGAAATCTACGAAAAAGATAAAACTCCTGATATGTTTAGACGTAAACTGCAAAGTTCGACGGTCAAACACCTTATTACCTCTATCGAAAAAAAGGCTAGAGGGTCAGACGATTTTAAAGCGTTATGTCGAGAAACTTTGATAACGCTTAGAAATGATCTGAACCGTGCGGCAAAAAAGGAAAAAGATGGAATGTCAAGGATCCACTACCGTAGTTTGGCTGAGGCTATAACGCTAGGGCTCCAAGGTAAGTAGTTAAGTTTAGCAGAACAAAAGACGATTCACCGATGGGCTATAGGAGATGGAATCCTATTTTCAGCTGGGTGAACTTTAATGACCATTCCGGCATGAAAATGCGATGCTGGTTTCTGGATTAAGTTCGCGTTTTTTGATCGGCGAAGGAAGCGTTTTATTCGGTGCATACAAGACTTCATTTTCTGAATGGAGGTAGATTGAAACGCTAATCTTCGAATTAAATCGAGACTTGAAATATAAGAGTAAGACTTGCACTTATTCACTATATCAGAAGGATATACAATTATGATTAACCTGCTAAAGGTATTATTTTCGGTACTATTATTGCTGAATTTGGCTCTCGTTGGGTTCGCGCAAAGTTCAACACTCCCGGAAGGCGTTTCAAGAATAACTTCTGTAGAAGGGGTTACGGAGTATCATCTTGATAACGGTCTAAAGGTGTTGCTTTTCCCCGACCAATCCCAACAAACGATAACGGTAAACATAACGTATCTCGTCGGTTCGAAACACGAGAACTACGGCGAAGCGGGAATGGCACATCTTTTGGAGCATCTAGTGTTTAAGGGAACACCGAGCCACCCGAATATTCCGCAGGAAATAACGACAAGAGGCGCCGGGGCAAACGGGACGACCTGGACTGACCGAACAAACTATTATGAGTCATTCAGTGCGACGGATGAGAATCTCGATTGGGCTTTGGGTCTTGAGTCGGATCGGATGGTCAATTCCTTTATAGCCAAAAAAGACCTCGATTCGGAGTTTTCTGTTGTAAGAAATGAGCTTGAAAAAAGGGAAAACAGCGATATCGGTCTCGTGCTTGAGCGATGTGTGGCTGTTGCGTACGACTGGCATAACTATGGAAAACCAACAATCGGAACTCGTTCGGATTTGGAGAATGTGCCGATTGACAGGTTAAAGGCTTTTTACAAGAAGTATTATCAGCCTGACAATGCTGTTTTGGTAGTTGCGGGTAAGATTAATGAAGCAAAGACACTTGAATTGATCAAGAAGAAATTCGGAAAGATTCCGAGACCAAAACGGATCTTACGGCAGCCTTATACTGTTGAGCCGGTTCAGGACGGGGAGCGGACGGTTTCGGTAAGACGCAAGGGTGAAGCAAAAGTTGTCGTAGCCGGATATCATACTCCGCCGGCTTCGCACGAAGACGCAGCAGCAGTTTCAGCAATGGTGGCGATCTTGGTAGCCGAACCTTCCGGTCCCTTGTACAAGAATCTTGTTGAAACCGAAAAGGCAACCGCACTTGTTAATTCTTCCTATGAATTTAGAGAACCGGGTTATACGATGTTTGGAGCACGTCTTAGAAAGGAGAAATCACTTGAAGATGCTCGCAAAATACTGATTGAAACTATTCAGAATTTTGGAAACAAGCCGCCGTCAAAAGAGGAATTAGAGCGAGTGAAAAGTAGCGTCGCAGCCGGCTTTGAGCGTATCCTGAGCAGTCCGGGCAGTTTCGGTGTTTCAATGAGCAATTATATCGCCCGCGGCGACTGGCGTTTGTTTTTCATCGGCAGAGACAGGTTTAAGAAAGTGACTCGGGCAGATGTTCAACGGGTAGCGAAAAAATACCTGAAAACCTCCAACCGGACAGTTGGGCTGTTTATCCCGACGGAGAAGCAGAATTGGACGAAAGTCCCTCTTGTGTCCGATGAGCAAATCGCAATGCTGGTAAAAGACTATAAGGGTGGGGCGAAAATAGCTACTGGAGAAGCCTTTGATCCTTCGCCAAAAAATATTGAGGCACGAACGACGCGTTCGCGAATTGGCGGTCTGAAAGTAGCATTTTTGCCAAAGGAGAATCGTGGCGATACGGTTGTTGCCAATATAGTACTTCATTTTGGCAATGAGAAAGATCTTATGAATCGGGGGGCTGCCGCTAAGACCGTTGTCAGATTGTTAAGACGCGGAACCGCAAAACGGAACCGCCAGCAAATCAAAGACACGTTAAGTAAGATTGGTGCCACACTGGTCATTTCGGGTGATGCCAGCAAGGTGAACGTCAAGACAACTACTAAGCGTCAGCATCTTTCGACAGTCTTAAAGCTTATTGCTGAGATATTGAGAGAACCATCATTCCCTGAAAAAGAGTTTAATGAATTTAAGCGAAGCGGGCTTGCGGGTTGGGAATTAATAAGACGTATCCCGAGCAGCGTTGCCCAGTTATCGTTGGAGAATCATTTCAATCCTTATCCGAAAGGAGACTTTCGTTATTCGGGCACAATTGATGAAAAAATTGCCGAGTTAAGTAAGCTTACACTCGCCGATGTAAAAGCTTTCCACAGGGACTTTTACGGTGCTTCAAATGGTGAATTGGCGGTAGTTGGCGATTTTAATCCGAAACGGATTTCATCTCTCGTGAGAGACTTGTTTGCTGGCTGGGAGAGTCGTTCGAAATATCGGAGAGTTCGAGAGCGATTCACTAATGTTCCACCGGTCGATAAAACCATTGAGATCCCGGATAAAGCAAGTGCTGCTTTCCTTGCCAGACTCAACCTAAAGATCAGCTTGTTTAGTCCGGATTATCCCGCTTTGCTCCTGGCAAATAATCTTATTGGCGGCGGATTTATTAGTTCGAGGCTTGCTGTAAGGATTAGACAAAAGGATGGTTTGAGTTACGGCGTAGGCTCGAATCTCATCGCTCCCACGCTTGATGAAGCGGGAAACTGGCAAGCTTATGCGATTTATGCTCCCCAAAACCTTCGAGAGCTGGAAACTGCTTTCAAGGAGGAGATTCAAAAGATTGTTTCCACAGGCTTTACGGATAAAGAAGTTGAAGAAGCAAAAAAAGGAATACTTCGCAATCGTACGATGACGTTTTCCAGTGATTACATTATCTCCGCAGTTTTGATTAAGTATTTAGAATCCGGTCACACTCTTGATTGGGATGCTAAATTTGACGCAAAGATTAAATCGCTTACAGCTAAAGAGGTTAACGCGGTCGTAAAGAAGTACATCAAACCGGATAAGATCTCGATCTTTAAGGCTGGGGACTTTGCTAACGCCAAGAAATCAAAATCTGTCGGCGACAAAGGAAAAGCGTCTGCATCAAACGAAAACTAATAAACGCTTTGCTAGATGCGTTATCTTTTCAAGGTAATAGCCGTCTTTAACTGACCTTACATTAGCAGAATAATCGAATTCAACCCAGTCATTACGGCGGGGTTGTTTTTTGTTTTCGAAATGGCTCTTCCTAATCTCTACAAGAGCTAACCCTTAAAAATATCAAAAGTTTTAGTCCTTTGAAGGGCGTGAAAAACTTACGAACTAAGCTATAGAGTTCTTAGAGCTGTTTCTGAGTTGCACTTTGTCAGTTTAGCCTTTTCTTTTAGTTGTAACGGAATATCTAACTATTTAAAATAAAAATCTAAGGTTTCTCGGGAAACCAAACTCTCTTCTTTAAGCGGGAAAAATGTTGAAACTGTGGAAAAAGAAAGCTCTTCCGACCCACGAGGAATTGTATCTTGCCAATTACAGGCAGATTCTGGGTTGGGCGTTTCAAATTACCGGCGGCGACCGTCAGAAGGCTGAAGATCTTGTTCACGATGTTTTTATTCAGTTTACGCTCACGCAACCCAATTTGAGTGAGATCGAAAACTTAGAAGGTTATCTGTTTTCGATGCTTAGAAATCTAATGCGCGCCGAACTTAAACATAAGGTTCTCGGTATCGGCAAAACCATTTCCATAGAAGATTACGAAACAGCTGAGGTTAGTCTAAGGCTGCTTGATCTTGATGAACAGCTAAAGGCGAGGCAGGACTTGCGAGCGATATGTAGTTTTTTATGTGAACGCAAGGAGTCTTCAAAAAGTGCAAGTGCTTTACTTCTCAGATATTTTCTTGGTTATTTCCGAAACGAAATCCAACTCGTAACAAAAAGCTCCGAAAATGCCGTGGACTTTTTGCTCAATATGGCATGCCGTGAAGCTAAGCTCCATCTCAATAAACCGGAAAGTCTCGGTTATGTAAAAACGTCAAAAGTAAAGCTTGTAAAAGAGAGTCTTAAAACAAGGAAATCGATGGAATCCGAAGATACGTTTGCCAACGACTCGATCGAAGATTTCCTCAGAAATCTAAACCAAAGGATATTTAGAACATCCTATGGCAAATGTTTATCTAAACGAGAGCTAAAAGAACTCTACAAAGATGAAACGCAGAAGATAAAAGTTAAAACACTTGCCCACATAGTAAGCTGCGAAACCTGTATCGATAAAGTCAATAAAATCCTTGGACTTCCCTCGCTCAGCGAAAGATTTCCGACCGACACAATTGGTAGAAACACACCAAAGAGTTCGACTGGCGGTGGATCGGGCGGCGACGATGGCTCCGGTGGCGACGAAATGGACAACGTTACTGATGAGGACGCGAAAGATTCGCTCAATCAATACAGAAAAAAACTCCGAAAACTTACAGAACACGAACCTAAGGAGTTAATAGTTGCCGTAAATGGATCGGAGCTCGGTACGTTTTCGGTTGATTCTGCTCGTACAAAATTAAAGTTCAATATCGAGGATGCCGAGAAAATTAATTTCATTGAGATTTTTAGCGAACAGGGCGTGCGTATTGTGTTCTTAAACCTTAGCGACTATTCGGTAGGAATATTCGAAAAGGAAATCGTTGTCGATTTGAGCCGAAACCGCAGCTTTGAAATCAATATCGGTTTTAATGCCACGGGTGCGGATTTAGAAATTTTTTACAACCATCCCGGTTATTTACCGGTTACTAAAGCCGGACCCGAACTTATAAAAGAACTTGGTGGTGAAGGATTTAATAAAGAAACCGACATCGATGACCCTGCGCTATCCTCGTTGAATTCTTCTGAAAGCAGTTTCGAAAAAATCTCATCAGCACAGCAAATTCGTAATTGGTTCGACTTAAGACGCGCGCTTATGACATCCGGCGTTGCGGCAGTCTTGATAGCAGCCTTAATTTTCATACAGCTGCCAGCAGAAAACATTTCAGCCGCGGAACTGCTGAATCGTTCGACTAAATCAGAGGCAACTATAGCAGCTGATTCCACCATTGCTCTTCATCGCACGCTTGATCTTGAGCAGAATGATCGAAACGGAAAATTAGTTGAACGTCGGCGTCTTGAGGTCTGGCAGAGTGCTGTCAGGGGTTTAAAGATTCGCCGTCTCTATGATTCAAAAGGACGTTTGATCGTCGCCGATTGGCTCAGAAAAGACGGCTCCAGGACCCTTTACCGTCCGGGCGATAAGCCAAACGAAATTTCTGCAATTTCTCGTGCAGAGGCACCAAAAGATTTAGACGATGCGTGGCAGCTTGATCTCTCGGCAGACGATTTCTCAAAACTCGTTGGTGAGCTGGATTCGGTAACGGTTGAGGAGAACGAGAAGACTTTCGTACTCAGCTATGCAAACAAGGCGAGTGAGCTTTTGATGAATGCCTCGATTGTGTTGAACCGCGAAAATTTGAGAGCGATCAGCCAAACAATTAGAACCAGAACTGGTGAAGGCGAAAGAGAGTTTAGATACACGGAAGCTAAGTTTGAGACACCGAAGATAGAAGAGGTACCTGAGAGTGTGTTTGAACCTGAGCCTGAGTTAGTGCCGCAGGAGATTATTGAACCGCCCAAAGAGGAAGAGACGCCTGAGGAGTCACCGTCGCCTGAGGAATCTCCTGAAGAATCCCTTGAGGAAAGCCCCGAAGATGAACCTGCGCCTGCGAAGGCACCTGTGAAAAAGATTACATCGAAAGCTGAGGCTTCTACTGCACTTGAGATAGAGGCACTGGACTTACTCGATAAAATTGGAGCGACCTTAGGACAAGAGGTGACGGTAACGCGTACGGCGAATCAGAAACTGCGAATCGAGGGAGTTGTCTCCGGACGGAAGAGGAAGCAGGAAGTGCTCACGGCACTTAGTCCGATTTCTAGCAATCCCGCGCTTAGTATTCGTATCGAAACTCCGGATGAGGCAGAGGAGCGTTTGGCAAACGAACAAAAGTCGGGAAGAAAAACGCGTATCTCGATAGAGGATGTTTCCCCTGCGTCGAATAAGATTCCGGTCGATGATGAAGTCAGAGAGTATTTTAGAAAGAAAGGCGTTTCGGAAGTCAGGCTTGAGTCACGGGTAAATAAGTTTTCGGTTGAAATAACCAGCATATCCCGCAAGGCAAAATTATTTGCCTGGTCAATCCGCGACCACGCCAATCGTTTTTCGGCGAAAAAATTAGAACAAATGGATGCGGACTCGAGAAATAGATGGCTTTCGATCGTCCAGCGGCAAGCAAGAAACTACCAGCAAGAAGTAGCGAAATTGAGAAGCCGTTTAGTACCTCTGTTTGGAGGAGGACGGGGCTCGCCCAAATCGGTCTCGTCGATTCGGAATGAAATATCACTTATCAATGCGATGAAGCGATTGGCGAAACTAAACGCGCTGACTGACGGAGCCGTTAGAGGTTCATTTACACTTTCAGGTGGTAAATCGGTGTCCGTCAAAGGGGCGGATTTTTGGCGGAATCTGCGTGCTGCGGAAGCGCTTGCCGGCGATATCGAGCGGGCGAGCAGAGATTTAAGCAGCAAACTAAAAAAGTTTAATTAAACAACTAGGAGCAATAATAATGAAAGATTTATTAGGAACGAAATTAATCAACCGCGGAATTGGATTATTTGTGGGCGCATTATTTGTATTTGGACTTGCTTTTACAAATGTAAGTGCGCAAGGTTCGACGGCAAAACTCAGCGGAACGGTTGTTGATCAGAGCGGTGCAAGTATTCCGGGTGCGGAAGTCCTGATCGAAAATCCAGCGACTGGTCTCAAGAGGACTTCGATAAGTAATAATTCGGGTATATTTTATTTCCCCGCGCTACCTCCGGCAGTCTACGTTGTCACAGCACAAAAGGATGGGTTTGCTCCGGTTGAGTTTAAAGACATAACGCTGAATGTCGGGGACGAAAAGAGTTTGAAAATTCAGCTAAAGGTCGGACAGGTCGGTGCGGAAGTTGAAGTCATTCCCGACCCCGTGCTTGCGGATGAAAGCGGAGCCGTTTCCACGGTAGTAAGTCGTGAGGTGGTGGATAATCTTCCTTTAAACGGACGTGATATTCGACCGCTTCTTCAATTGTCTCCCGGTGTAGCTCTAACAGGGGTAAGCGAAGTCTCTCCGGGTGGATTTAGCGTAAATGGGCAGCGTCCCCAATCCAATTATGTAATTGTCGATGGAGTAAGTGCGAATACGGGTGTCGCCGTAGGAGTAGATACGGGTGCACGAGCCCGGCTCAATAACGGCACATCGGCAGGCACGAATGTTCAGGGTAGTTACTCAAATCTGGCATCCGTCGACGCAATTCAGGAGTTTCAGATATTGACATCCACTTTTGCTCCAGAATTTGGAAGATCTCCCGGTGGACAGGTAATTCTAAACACCCGCTCCGGGACGAACAAATATCACGGCTCCCTATATGAATACTTTAGAAATGATGTATTAGATGCAGCGGATTTCTTTATTAATGCGGCGGGCTTAGAGAAGCCTGCATTGAGGTATAACAACTTTGGAGGAACATTTAGCGGACCTTTGCCCTTCTTAAATTTTGGAGAGGGCGTCCCTTTTTTCCACGATGGTAAAGACCGGACTCATGTTTTTGTATCGTATGAAGGACAAAGATTTCTCCTCCCGCAGGCTCCCTTTAATTTTAATGTCGTGTCCAATGAGTTCAGGTCGAGTCAAACCAACCCGCTGGCAAGGACATTTTTTAACCAATTTCCTGTTCCGACCGGACCAACCGTTCCCGGAACCATTTACGCTCCTTTTCAGTTAAGCTACTCAGAACCCAATAGTGCGGATTCGGTGAGCGTGAGAATAGATCATAAATATAAGGACAAATATACATTCTTCGGGAGGTATGTTTGGGCTCCTTCGTCTGCGAATATCAGGGATTCCGGTGTATCTTCCTTCAGAACGTTCGAAAAGAACGCTAATTTCATTACACTCGGTGCAACTCAGATTTTTAGTTCCAACGCAGTTAATGACTTAAGGTTTAACTGGACCAAAAACGAAGGCAATACTCGGTCGGTTTATGACGGTTTTGGCGGAGGAGATAGATTCGCCTCCGAGCTATTTGCTCCTGGAGACACCCAGCACCAAATAAACTTTTTCAGTCCGCAAATACCTAATAGCAGGGTGTTTTTCTTTGAAGGGGACGAGGCGGCAAACCGTCAAAGACAAATAAATATTGTTGATAATTTTACCTACAATTTAGGAGCCCACCAATTAAAATTTGGAGTTGATTTTAGGCGTTTGTCTCCCAAAACCGGAGACGAAGGAGTAAGACGACAATTATCTATTTTTTCAATAAACGAAATACAAAACTCAATGGCTGCCTTTTATATTGCTAGGTACCGATTGCCGGTAACTTTGATTTACGATAACTTCTCTGCTTTTTTTCAAGATACCTGGAAATTAAGTAGTCGAACCACGATGACTTACGGTTTTCGCTGGGAAGTAAATCCCTCCCCGAAAGCTGAGGGTCTGCCCGTAGTCACTTTTAACCAAGCTCCCGTTTTAACGCAAAGGGATCAATCGAATATCGATCTAGCTTTGAGGGATCGATACTACGATACAAGCTATACCAATTTTGCGCCGAGATTTGGTATAAGCCATCTGTTGCACGATAAGCAAGGGTGGGAAACCTCTTTGCGCGGCGGCGTAGGTATTTTTTACGATATAGGTCAGACTGGCTTTGGGTTTCAGCAATTTCCATATGGCGGTACCGCATTCAATACGTCCGTGTCCCTTCCGCTCGACCATTTTACGATACCGGAGCCGAATCTTAATCTTTCACCGACCAACCGTCAATCTCTAGAAGGGTTTAGTGATGATTTCAAATTGCCCAGGACCTATCAGTGGAATATAACTGCCACACAATCACTCGGTAAGAAACAAGCTCTCACCGTCGGCTATGTAGGGGCGCTGGGACGGGATCTGACGAGGGGGGTTACTGTTCGATTTGTTCCGATACCGAGTACCACTGCGTTTTTTAATCCAAACGTTTTCGGTGTCAGCGTAGTCGGTAACGGCGGAGAATCCGATTATCATTCGCTGCAAACCCAGTTCGAACGAAGGTTATCTAATGGATTTTCAGCGATTGTAAATTATACCCTGTCAAAGTCAGAGGATAATGCATCGAATTCGAATGTAATAGCAGTTCCTACAAATCAAACTGTTGAAGCGAATGATAAAGGGCTTTCGGATTTTGACGTTAAGCACAATTTTACAACCGCCATTACATACAACATACCGACTCCTAAGTGGAACGGTCTCGCAAAAGCGATTTTGGGCGGATGGTCTCTAAATTCTTACGCGTTTGTGAGATCCGGGTTGCCGCTCAGTGTCAAAATTCGGAACTTTAAGTTTGATCCAGATACCAATCAATTCTTGTTTGAAGAGTTGCGTCCGAATGTTACCGGCGAACCGTTTTATATTTTCGATTCATCGCTGGCTGGCGGCAGAAGGTTAAATGTCAATGCTTTCGATTTTGAGGGGGTTCCATCTGGACAACACGGAAACTTTGAAAGGAATTCGATCCGCTGGCTCGGTGCATGGCAGGTTGATTTGGGGCTACATAGAAATTTCAAATTCGGAGAAAATCTCAATGTTCAGTTAAGATTGGAGTCGTTTAACGTATTCAATCATCCGAATTTTTCAAACCCTAATACCGAGGTGAATCGAACACCTTTCGGATCCGTTATTGTACCGTTCGATTTCGGTTTAAGCACGAGGATGCTTTCAAATACATCTGCGTCGGGATTTAGTGTAGGCGGTAATCCGCTGTTTCAGTTTGGAGGACCGCGCTCGCATCAAATTGCGGTTAGAATTACTTTCTAAATTTATTTTTTTCGAAACCTTTGCAGATTATGCAGATAGCCTGAAAGATCTGCATAATCTTTTTTTTCACTTACAAACTGATGGTACGCACATTAGTTTTTTGGTTTCTTATTTTCTTTAACGGCGAAGCCGTGTTCAGAAAGTAGCCAGTGGTGGAGCGTTAGCGTAACCTCTGGTTACATTGAAATAATAATTCTAGCTCTGAAAGAGCGACAGAGATGTTCTGTCACTCCTTACGGAGTTCAAAATTCTTTTTTTATCTTATCCAGAGGTTACGCTCCATTTCATTTCGCTCCACCACTGGCTATTTTCTTGAGGCTTCTCCGAAGCCAAAATTTAAAGAATGTTTTCTAACTCAAAAACTGCGTAACATCACTTACAAAACAATTGGGAAACACATATATGCGTTCAATATCTAAATTACTTTTAATGCTATTTTTTGCAATTACTTTAGCAATCGCGAATTTTGCACAGTCTTCGAAACCTCCAAATGGGATTAAGAAGATCGTAACCGTCGAAGGAATAACCGAATATCAATTGGGCAACGGGCTCAAGGTATTACTTATTCCGGATCAATCACAACCAAAAATCACTGTAAATGTTACATACCTGGTAGGTTCCAGGTATGAAAATTACGGTGAGGCGGGAATGGCACATCTGCTAGAGCATCTTTTATTTAAAGGCTCGTCTAAACATCCGGATATTCCGCGAGAATTTGCTCTTCGAGGGGCTTTTGCAAATGCAACTACCTGGACAGACCGAACCGTCTATTACGAAACTTTTATAGCGACCGAGGAAAATCTCGAATGGGCTTTAGACCTTGAAGCTGATCGAATGGTTAATTCCTTTGTTTCCGAAAAAGATCTTAGATCTGAATTCTCGGTGGTTAGAAATGAGCTTGAATCCGGTGAAAACAGCCCGCTTAGCGTTTTGTTCGACCGAATCCGAGCAGTCGCTTTTGATTGGCATAATTATTCAAGATCAACAATTGGCGTAAGATCAGATATAGAAAATGTTCCGATTCAACGATTAAAGGCGTTTTATAAAAAATACTACCAGCCAGATAATGCGGTTTTGATTGTTGCCGGTAAGTTTGACGAGGCGAAAGCCTTGGAATTGGTTAACAAGAAGTTTGGTACGATTAAAAAGCCCGCTAGAAAACTCTCCTCGCTTTACACTGTTGAGCCTGTGCAAGATGGAGAAAGAATGGTTACAATTCGAAGGATTGGAAATGCGCAAATAGTTATGGCGGGATATCACGTACCGCCTGCTGCCCACCCGGATTCTGCCGCAGCTTACATTCTCGGCGAAATGTTGACAAATGCTCCTAATGGGAAACTTTACGAAAATCTTGTCAAAACAAAGAAAGCTACCAGCATTATAAAACAGCATCAGCAATTTAGAGACCCAGGATATCTGATGTTTGCCGTTCAGATAAAAAAAGAAGATTCTATGGAAGATGCACGTAAAGTGCTAATTGAAACAATTGAAGACTTCGGAAAAGCTGCACCTTCTAAAGAGGATGTTGAAAGGATAAAAAACAAGTCTCTGCGGTCTTTTGAAACTGCGTTAAATAATTCAACGTCATTACCCCTGAGCTTAACTAATTACATTGCTCGAGGGGATTGGAGATTAATTTTCATCCAAAGAGATAGAATTGCAAGAGTTACTCCGGAAGATATACAGCGTTTAGCTAAAGACATTCTAAACCCGTCAAACAGAACGATTGCACAATTTATACCGACGCAAAAACCAAGCCGATACGAAGCTCCTAATCTTTCTAATGAAGAGCTAGCTGCCGTAACTAAAAACTACAAAGGCAGAGAAACGGTTGCGGCAGGAGAAGCATTTGACCCGACGCCACAAAATATTGAAGCGAGAACAAAACGCCTTAAGATTGGCAATTTAAAAGCAGCCTTTTTAACAAAGGAGAACCGAGGAGACCGTGTTTATGCTCGTTTGGCATTACGTTTTGGAAATGAAAAAAGTCTAACTAATCAAAGATTCTCCGGCGATATAGCCCAAGAAATGCTTTTACGCGGAACAAGAAAGCGCACACGGCAACAAATCAATGACGAACTGGACCGTCTCAGAGGAAGTATTAGGATTGGAGGTGGAGCGGAAGGGATTTTCATAAATATTCAATCAACTCGCCAAAATCTTTCCGCTACTTTAAAACTTCTTGCAGAGATCCTTAGAGAACCCTCGTTTGCTAAGGATGATTTTGATGAGATTAAACGTGCAAGATTAAACTCATTGGAAAGTAGGAAAGACCAACCAAGAAGTGTTGTGATGGATGCTGTTAATAAGCACTTTAATCGATATCCCAAAGGGCATATAAGATATACAGGTTCAACGGAAGAAGATATAGAGGCACTGAATCATCTTGAACTTCAAGATGTAAAAAACTTTTACGCGGATTTTTATGGAGCGTCAAACGGAGAATTAGCGGTAGTTGGGGACTTTAATCCCAAACAAACTTCCAAACTTGTTGAAGATTTATTTTCTAACTGGAAAAGCCCTTCAAAATACCAAAGAGTTCCGAGTAAATATTTTGATATCCCGCCGACTAATGTGTCGTTTGAAACACCCGATAAGGCTAATGCATATTTCAGGGCACGAACAAACGTGAAACTGAGTTCGAATCACCCGGATTATGTAGCAATGGTAGTTGTAAACAATTTGCTGGGTGGTGGCTTTCTAAGTTCAAGACTTCCCAAAAGAATTCGGGAAAAAGAGGGATTAAGCTATGGAGTAGCAACAAGGTTTAGAGTAGATGATTTCGGCGATAATGGTTCTTTTTCAGCATCTGCGATCTACGCCCCCCCAAATGTCACAAAACTTGAAAATGCGTTTCGCGAAGAAATTCAAAAAGCGATTTTGGAGGGGTTTACGGACAAGGAGGTCGAAGAGGTAAAAAAAGGAATACTTTTGGCAAGACAAAGCCAACGAGCCGGTGATTTCAGGTTGTCTATTTCCATGGCAGACGATCTCTATTTAGGACGCACCTTCAAATGGGATGCCGCATTCGAGGAAAAATTAAAATCAATTAAAACTGCAGAAGTAAATGCCGCCCTTAGGAGATACATTAAGCTCAAGAAATTTTCAATTTTCAAGGCAGGCGATTTTGCTGCGGTGAAAGGTAGGACGGAATAACGTAAGTTTTAGCGTAATTTTGGGGTGCGATCTTTTTCGCACCCTTTTCAATTATCTGTTGGGTTATCCGTTGGAGCTGTAATCAAATCACGGCTCTCAAAATTAGGCAACAAACGTCTGCGGAAACGCATGTACGTTCCGTCGATCGCCATCGCATTCGGGAGCCGTTCTCTTTTAGTTTTCGGTATCGAAAATTTCCGACGTATTTTCTAATTGTTCGCTTTTCTTCACAAAAAAAAGTTTCTAAGGCTTCTACATTTTAAAGCGTCGAACTTAATATAAGGTTAATCTATATTAATCACGTGTTAAAACTTTGGAAAAAAGATTCGCTTCCCGATCATGAAGACCTTTTTCTTGATTACTACGATCAAGCTTTAAAATGGGCGCTTCGCCTTACCCGCGGGGACAACGAAAAAGCTGAAGATCTCGTTCATGATGTCTTCATACACTTCGCTCTCAACAAACCAAACCTCAGCAAAATAGAAAATCTTGACGCGTATCTTTTTACGATGCTGCGGAATATGATGCGCTCGCAGTATCGGCGTGACGCCAGAAAACTCGAAGCGACGATTGCGTTAGAAGAGTTTGAGTCGGCTGAAATTGTCCTGCGTTCGGTAAATATCGAAGATCGTATAAAAGCGAAAGAGCAATTGCGCTCGATATGCAAGTTTTTATGCGAACGCAAGGAGACGTCAAAGGGAGGTAGCGCACTTCTTCTGCGGTATTTTCTGGGCTATTTCCGCAGCGAAATTCGGCTGATAACCCGTGGAAACGAAAACTCCGTAGACTTTTTACTCAGCCATGCTGCGCGCGAAGCCCGCCTCCATCTTAACCAGCCAAAGAAAATTGGGTTTATTAATAAAACCGCTCAAAAAGTTACCAGGCAAAAAGCCTCACCCCGTTCGAAGGATCAGGAGGAAGCAGATTTTCTGACGTCCACAGACAAATTCCTTAGCGAGATCAGAAACGAGGTGTTTGCCTCGTGTAAAGGTAAATGTTTTTCCAAAGCAGAACTTAACAAAATTTACTCAAAATCAAACGATGAAAAAGTATCCGGCGGAGCGTTGGCACATATTGTCAGTTGTCCCGAGTGTATCGATAAGGTTAATACGATACTCGGAATACCTTTACTTAAGGAGCGGTTTCCCACCGATACAATTAACCGAAACACTCCAAATATGAGCGGTGGCAGCGGCTCCGGTGGCGGCGGTGGAAAGAAGCCGAGCAAAGGGGCAAAAGACGCTTTAGGTAAATTCAGGCAGCGGCTAAACGAAGTGTTGGAACACGAGCCAAGTGAGCTTCTTGTCGCAGTAAACGGAATAGAGCTCGGAACGATCGAGGTTGGCGCAAGACGCAATAAATTAAAGCTTCATATTCAGGAAATCGAGGACATTAGATTTGTCGAGATTTTCAGCGAACAGGGGCTGCGGCTGTTTATTCATCACGTCGATCCGCCTCCCGCCGGGGCGTTTTCCGAAATTGTTGAAGTTGGATTGAGTAGAAACCGTAAGTTTGAAGTAAGCCTGGATTTTGACGGGCTTGGCGCAAATCTGCACGTTGTTTACGAACACCCAAATTATCAAATCGCATCGCGAGACTCGACGGCGTTGCACGACGAAGTTGTGGACGAAACCTCCGGCGATAAGACTGATGAGAATGTATTTAATTTTGGCGCAACGGCTTCTAAGTTTGGCGGTCAGTTCTCGGACAGCACGACGTTTCAGGGCATCAAGGCTTGGTTTAATCTTCAGCGGTCGTTCATGGCTGGCGGTCTCGCACTCGTTTTGATCGCTGCATTAATTTTCATACAAATCCCGCAGACGAAAGTTTCGGCTGCTGAATTGCTCGCACGCTCGACGACTGCGCAGACAAAACTCACCGCGAATCCCGAGATTGTTCTCCATCGGACGCTAAATCTTGAACAACGTGATTCAGCTGGAGAACTGGTAGAAAGGCGCCGAATGGAAGTTTGGCAGAGCGCCGCTAAAGGGCTGAGAATTCGTAGGTTATACGATTCGGAGAATAGGCTGATCGTAGCTGACTGGCGGAGAAGCGATGGTTCAAGAACGCTTTATCGTCCGGGCGATGCTCCCGCCGACGTTAAGGCTAATCGCAGTATGAGCCTGCCGCGCGATTTGGATGATGCATGGCAAATGGATTTAAGCGCCAAAGATTTTCTGAGTTTGGTCGGGAATGCCGAGACGGTTTCAGTTGACGAAAAAGACGACAGTTACATTCTTAATTATCCGGGTAACGTTGCTACCGGACTACTGCGGGCATCCCTGGTCTTAAATCGCAAAGACTTAAGGGCGATTGGGAAGACGATTGTCATTGAAGGCGGGGAAACCGCCAAAGAGTTTGGGATTTCTGAGGTTAGGTTTGAAACTCCAAAGGCAGCAGATGTCGATGAAAAAGTATTCGAGCCGGAGCCCGAATTGATTCCACAGGTGGTCGATGAACCAAAGGAAATCGTTGAAGAAAGCCCCGAACCATCGCCTTCCCCCGAATTAAGTCCCGACGAGGAACCGGACGAGCCTAAGGCGAAAACTGAGGTAAAAAAAGAAAAGAAAATCACATCGAAAGCGCAGGCTTCGACGGAACTCGAGATCGAAGTTATCAGTTTGCTTGACCGCATCGATGCGACGCTGGGTGAGGAAGTAACCGTTACTCGTACAACCGGCGGTTCGCTGAGGATTGAAGGAGTCGTTACCAGTGAAAAACGGAAACGGGAAGTTCTAAGGGCGCTTTCGTCCGTTAGGAATAACCGCGCGGTGAAAATCCGAATCGAAACGCCCGGGGAAGCTCAGGCGAGGTTGAAAAAGGTTCAGACGAAACGCAAGCAAACTCGCGTTCAGATACAGGATATTACGCCATCCGCAAAAAGAATTCCTGTCGATAAAGAGGTTCGGGCTTATCTTCGAAGACTCGGCACCCCGGAAAGCAAGCTGGATACGGAAGTAAACCGTTTTTCCGTGAAGGTAATGGCAACGATGGGACGCGCGAAACTAAGGGCTTGGTCTTTGCGCAATCATTCAAAGCGATTTTCAGGTAAGACCTTAAAGGAATTAAAAGGTGATGCAAGGAAAAAATGGTTTTTGATAATCGGCGGGCAGGCGAGAAGTTACAAAAAGGAAATCGGAAATCTTCGGCAACAGATCGCGCCGCTTGGCGGTAGCGCCAGTTCTAGCGGCGGCAGTACGAACATCAACGACGAAGCATATCTTCTAACGGCAATGGGTCGCTTAAACAACTTAAATGCGGCGCTTGATGTTGCCGTCAGCAGATCATTCACGCTTTCAGGCAAACGATCTCCACCGATTAAGCAGCGTAGCTTCTGGCAAAAACTTTCGGAGGCGGAAAGTTTAGCTACAAGTATTGAAAGAGCGGCACAGATTCTATCAAACAGAACAAATTGAATTGGGAGCGAACAATTGAAATGAGGCAATTTACAATATCGAATTATTTAGCAAAGTTTTTATTTATAGTTACGGGCGTAGTTACGTTAGCGGTTTCTTCAAACGCGCAGATCGATGCAGCGACCCTAAGCGGTACTGTGGTTGATGAAACCGGAGCAGTTGTTCCCGGGGTTGAGGTAATCATCGAAAACCCGGCGACGGGATTCAGGAGAAACACCACGACAAACGCTTCCGGTATTTATGTATTTCCCGCACTCCAGCCCGGAACCTACACTGTACGAGCCTCAAAAGATGGATTTGCGCCTATCGAAAACAGGGATGTTGTTCTTAACATCGGTGACCGTCGGGGATTGAGAATTCAGATGAAAGTCGGAGCCGTTAATGCTGAGGTTACCGTTGTCCCTGATCCAGTTCTTTCAAATGAAACTGCGGCTGTCTCAACAGTTGTTGATCGAAATCTTGTTGAAAACATTCCTCTTAGCGGTCGCGATTTCCAAAGTCTTATTAATCTTTCCCCGGGTGTTATTGCTGTTCCACCGAGCGAAAATAATACCGGGCAATTTAGCATAAATGGACAGCGAACAAACTCCAACTATTTTATTGTCGACGGCGTTAGTGCCAACGCCGGTATCTCGGCAAGACTCGGGGATCTAGGACAGCAAGGCAGCGGTTCGCTTCCGGGAACAAATGTCCAAGGTGGGTTATCCAATCAGGCGTCGATCGATGCGATTCAGGAGTTTCAAATCCTTACATCCACTTTTGCTCCCGAATACGGTCGCACTCCGGGCGGACAGGTAATCATCAATACGCGCTCAGGCGAAAACAAATATCATGGTGCGCTTTACGAATATTTCAGAAATGATATTTTTGACGCAAACGATTTTTTCAATAATGCGAATGGTCGTGAAAGACCGGCATTAAGGTTTAACAACTTCGGCGGAACGTTTAGCGGACCGTTGCCGTTTCTCAATTTTGGCGAGGGAGTTCCGATATTTAGCGATGGTAAAGACAGAACACATTTCTTTGTTTCTTATGAAGGACAGCGATTTCTGCTGCCCAAGCCCTCGATACTAGCTGCCGTTCCGACTCAAGGACTTCGTCAATCGGCGACAAATCCTGTAGCTAAAGCACTCTACGAAGCGTTTCCGCAAGCTACCGGACCCGAATCACTAACTTTTTTGGGAACGCCTTCCGGGATGTCCGAATTCAGCTCATCGTTTTCGGATCCAAACGAATCGGATTCACTGAGCGTCCGCGTCGACCACAACTATAAAAGTAAATATACCTTTTTCGGACGATTCAATTGGGCGCCTTCAAAGTCTTCGCGTCGCGACTCTGCAATAGCCTCTGTTGTACAGGAAAGAGAGCAAAATACCAGACTGTTTACATTTGGAGCAACACAAGTATTCACCCCAAGCGTAGTAAACGATTTTCGTTTTAACTGGACCAGGCAGGAAGGAAAAGGTCAGTCCGTCCAGGATGGTTTTGGCGGAGCGATTCCCTTGTCAGAAGATTTACTGGTGCCACCAGGTTCGGGAGAGCGGGTTAACATAAATATTGTTTTGCTGTCATTTTCCACTTTAAGATCAAATTCTTTGCTTAATTTCGGTGATGAGGCGGATAATGTGCAACGCCAGATTAATGTTGTCGATAACATCACGTTTAATACGGGCGACCATCAGCTTAAGTTTGGTGGAGATTACCGAAGATTGAGACCCTTTATCGGCGGAATTGATCTTCGAAATTTTTTCCTTTTATATACACCGGGCGCTGCGGCTATTAGCGCACTTTTTGGTGCTCCTGTTCTGAGTGTGAATGACGGGTTTGCGGCTCAGGCATTAGCTTCTCGCGGAGGTTCTTTTACATCCAAATTTGACACCTATTCGCTTTATGCACAGGATACGTGGAAAATCAATCCTAGGTTGACAACTACCTTCGGAGTGCGTTGGGAAATTAATCCCGCACCGGGATTTGTTGGCGCCCCGACCAAAACCTTTGCCCGCGCGCCCGATCTAACTCAGCAAGATCAATCCGGATTGTCTCTTGTTGAAGGTCCTTTTTATGAAACGGACTATACGAACTTTGCGCCGCGTTTTGGCTTAGCTTATCGGGCGATCGAAAAAGCAGGACGTGAGTTGGTTATAAGAGGAGGAATCGGTGTCTTTTACGATCTCGGGCAAGCTCAATTTGCTTCCAGCGGAGATACATTTTTTTCAAGCGATTTTCGCCTAAATTCTCCTGTTCCCCCGGCACCATGGACGTTTACGGAAATTGACCAGACGCCGGGTCCGTTTAACCGAATTTCGGCAACATCGGTTGATCCAAACCATGCGACCCCGAGAACCTATCAGTGGAATTTAACAGCGGAACAAACGATAGGTAAAAACCATGCTCTTTCCGTAGCATATGTCGGCGCGGCGGGACGTAAGCTCCAAAGGGTTATAAATCTTAGCTTCGCTCCCGCGCCCGGATTGATTCCCGGTGCGTTCTGGAGCCCTAATTTTTCAGGAGCAACGATAAGCGGATCTAACGGGGAATCGGATTATCATTCAATGCAGACGCAGTTTATGAGTCGCTTAACGGATAGATTTACGGCAAACGTAAATTATACTTGGGCGCATTCGATTGACAACGCTTCAAACGACAGAACTATTTCGCTTGCCGGGATTCAAATTCCGGCGGAGCAGTTTAGAGGAGATTCGGATTTTGACGTTAGACACAATCTAACGGGTGCGGTCACATATCAAATCCCGGAGCCCGAATGGGGCAAAGCCGCGAAAGCGATTTTTGGCGGATGGACACTTAATTCTCTTTTCTTTTTCCGATCCGGTTTGCCGTTTGACGTTACTGTGATTGAAGATGATTTGCTGGTTCAAACCCGGGGGGTTCGCCGACCGAATGTGACCGGTCAGCCGATCTGGATAAACGATTCGAGTTTGGCAGGCGGAAGAAAGCTAAATCCGGACGCTTTCGATTTTGTTAATCTACCTACCGACGGAACGCACGGAAATTTGGGAAGGAATGCTATACGGGGACTGGGGGCTTGGCAGATAAATGCCGGACTTCACAGGAACTTCAAACTGTGGGAAGGGACGAACCTTCAGTTCCGGGTTGAGGCTTTCAACGTTTTAAATAAACCTAACTTTTTAAACCCAACCTTTACCAATGCGAGAGTATTTCAGAATCCGCCACCTGGACAATCTAATGTATTGCTGAGTGGTCCTTGGGGAGAACACTTTCAGAGTCTTTCACAGTCGGCGTTTGGATTGGTGCAAAACCCGTTATTCGCCAGCGGCGGACCGCGTTCAATGCAGTTTGCATTGAGGTTTACTTTCTAACAAGTTTATTTTTTTTATACGGCGAGCGGATGTTTGGACAATGCGGTTTATGTCACACCGCTCGTATTGTTTTAGATATTTAGGAGAAAAACAATGTCTTTATTTATACGTAATAGATTGGTCGTTTTTACGACGCTGGTTTTCGTTTTTTTGAATGTTTCAACGGGAGTTTTGTTTGCTCAGGAAGTAAAACTTCCGGAAGGAATTAAGAAGTTTAAAAGCATTGAAGGGGTTACCGAATACAGGCTTGATAATGGGCTGAAGGTTCTTCTTTACCCGAATACAAGTAAGGCAGCATACGTTGAAATAGCCTATCTTGTTGGTTCGAAGCATGAAAATTACGGCGAAACCGGAATGGCACACCTTCTTGAACACCTCGTATTTAAGGGTACCCCAAAACATCCGAACATTACCAGGGAGTTTACGGAAAGAGGTGCTTTACCAAATGGCACCACCTCGGTGGACAGAACCAATTATTTTGAAGCGTTTAATGCGACGGACGAAAATATCGAATGGGCTTTGGAACTCGAAGCCGATCGGATGATTAATTCCTTCATCTCAAAAAAAGATCTCGAGTCCGAATTTTCGGTGGTTCGCAACGAACTCGAACGCGGGGAGAATGATCCTTTTGCGTCGCTTTCGATGAAAATACAATCGGTAGCATTCGATTGGCATAATTATGGGAAAAGCACTATCGGAGCAAGATCGGACATAGAAAATGTCTCAATAGATAATCTTCGTGCGTTTTATAAGAAATATTACCAACCGGATAACGCCATTTTAATAGTCGCTGGCGGCTTCGACGAATCGAAGGTGCTTCAAATGGTCAAAAAACATTTTGGTTCGATACAAAAGCCGAAGCGAAAGCTGCCGAAGTTTTATACGGAAGAACCGATCCAAAAAGGAGAGATATCGGTTACCATAAGGCAGAACAGCGAAAAGAAAATGGTAGCAGCCGGATATCACGCTCCTCCGGTCGCACATCCTGATTTCACTGTTTTTTCGGTTATCAATGAGTTTCTGATCAACCAACCGTCGGGGCGACTTTATAAGAAACTCGTCGATTCAAAGAAAGCAACTTCGACATTTAATTTTGGACCAAACCAGCGAGACAGGGGATATGCTATTTATGCAGTTAACCTTACAAAAGACGCTGATACTGACGACGTAGGCAATATTCTTACAAGCGAACTCGAGGGGTTATATAAAAACCCGCCGACCGAGCAAGAACTTAGCAGGATTAAGGCGAAACTTGAGAAACGAAATTCCGATACTGAGACGAGCCCCTTAGGCGTTTCGTCAAGACTTCCTGGTTGGCACGCGGTCGGAGACTGGCGATTATACTTTCTTTTCCGTGATGCAATAAAAACCGTAACCGTTGACGACGTAAAGAAAGTTGCGAAAAAATACTTCAAACGGTCCAATCGTACGCTTGGGAAATTTATACCTGAAAAAACGCCTGACAGGAGCGTGATTCCAAAAGTTAGCGAAGATGAAATCGCCAAAAAATTGGAGGGTTATAAGGGAGGTAAAGGGCTTGCACAGGGAGAAGTCTTTGAGGCGACCGCCGAAAATATCGAGTCCCGCGTGGAGCGGTTCAAGATCGGACAAATCTCCGCACATTTTCTCAATAAAGAAACGACGGGAGATAAAGTTTCTTTGTATATAAAATTTCCGTTTGGAGATGAGAAATCCTTGACCAACAGAATGACGGCGACAAACCTAGCCGGCATGCTTTTGTCGAGAGGAACTAAAATCAAGGATCATCAAAAACTTACCGATGAGCAAACAAGCTTGAAATCCAATATACAGATGGGAGTAAGGGGGCAAAGCGTCTTAGTATTTATCGATTCCGATCGAAAAAATCTGGGTGGAACTATACGTTTGGCAGCGGAAATGCTAAAAGAAGCATCATTTCCGGCTAGCGAATTCGAAAAACTGAAAAAGAAAACGCTTACCGACCTGGAAAACGCCGCAAACGATCCCCAACGACGAGCATCTATGGCAACCGAGCATCATCTAAACAGGTTTCCAAAGGGGCATCCGCATTATGCCGGAACATATGAAGAACAGTATGAAGATGCAAAAAAAATCACTTTGGAAGATTTGAAAAGGTCCTACCGAGACTTTTTTGGTGTTACAAATGCAACGGAATTGGCGGTTGTTGGAGACTTTGACAAAAAAGAAATTGTGTCTCTAATTGATCGTGAATTTAGAAACTGGAAGGCAAAGACCGGTTATTCTCGCATTAGAGAAAGACATATGGACGTAAAGCCCATCGAAAAGAGCATAGAAACCCCCGATAAGTCGAACGCCTTTTTCAATGCAAAAACATATTTAAGGATCAGAGACGATAATCCGGATTATGCAGCTTTTGTAATCGGTGAGTATATTTTCGGAAAAGGATTTATAGATTCAAGAATAGCAAATCGTTTACGCCAAAAAGATGGTCTGAGTTATGCAATGGGCTCGAATCACTCAGCGAGTTCGACCGATTCTCACGGTACATTTTCAAGTTTTGCAATCTATGCACCGCAAAACAGGGATAGGGTTGTACGAGCGTTTAAGGAGGAAATTAGCAAACTTGTAGAAGAAGGAATAACTTCAGCCGAGCTCAAAAAGGCTAAGGGCGGCTACCTAAAAACCCAGCGGCTCTTTCGAAATGCCGATGCTTTGCTGGCTCAACGCCTGGTTGATCTTGGTCAACACAAGCGGACATTTAAATGGGACGCTGACCATGAGAAACGAATCGAGAGCTTGACGGTCGAAGATGTAAACGCAGCGATCAGAAAATACATCGACCCTAAGAAGATAACTATCGTGACCGCAGGTGACTTTGCCGGAGCAAAAAAAGCTGTGGCGGGCAAGAAATAGTTTCAAAATAAACCATTTAGCAAACTAGAACCTGCCTTGGTGACAAAATGATTTGGTCTTTTTGGTTTATCAAGGCATGATTTTATGTGCGTATTCATAATTAATATTCCCTAGCTGATATTTGAAATTTACATAAATAAATATCAATGACAGAAATAAAATTCGTTTAGAGTCGGTGAAACCGACGTTATATTTGTAGCCCACGATGCTAATCGTGGGAATGAATTTGAAAATATGGTAAAGCCATTGAAAATGGCGACATAACCAATATGTCGCAGTTTTCAACTGCTTGAAAGACACTCTAACTTATTCCCATAACTGACGTTATGGGCTACAAATATGACGCAGTTTTCAACTGCTGAAATCGAAAAGTTAGAGATGAATATATGTAAATAACAAATTTCAAATATCAGCTAGGCAGTACCCATAAATATTTGGAGTAATAAAAAATGAGAAAAAATATATTAATAACAATTTTACTGTCACTCGTTTTGCAATCGGCGGCTTTTGCAAATAATCCGAAAGTAAAAATTTCAAGATCCGAACGCAGAATGGCCAGCGCGATAACCGCCGAACAACTCAGCGATTATTTATACTTTATTGCCTCTGACGCAATGGGCGGTCGTAACACGCCTTCTGCCGGACTTGACATCACGGCACAATTCATAGCTCTCAACCTAAAAAAATGGGGATTCAAACCGGCTGGCGACAACGGCACTTTTTTTCAGCGAATGACGGTCAATGAAAAATCTCCCGATATAGACACTATGTCTCTGAAAATAGGAAACAAGAGTTTTTCATTTGGAAAAGATTTTCTTCGTTTTCGAGGTAGCGGAAAGGTTAAGGGAAAATTGGTGTTTGGACGTCACGGATGGATGGTGAAGTCAAAAGGAATAGACCCTCTAAAAGAGGTTGATGTGAAAGATAAAATAATTGTGATGCATCAGGCGGGAACAGGTCGGTTTCCGAATGGTGTAACACCTGAGGATCTTAAGGGAAAACCCGGAATTGATTGGGCAGATCCGCTTATGAATGCCCAATCGAAGGGAGCAAAGGGTATTATCACAATAGCCGGACCGAGCATGGAAAGCCAATGGGAACAGGTCAAGAGATTTTCTACGATATCGCGATTTTCGGTAGACGGACTCGGCAGAGGCGTTGGCAGTCAAGGTCGCGTTATTCCGACTCTGATTGCTAAAGGGGAAGTCGCCAAAGCAATCCTAGCTGGTGAATCAGGCGATCAAAATTCATCTAAGGCGTTTGAGTTAAAGAAACACGCAAGTATTAACGTCGTTGAAAAAATAAAATCTGCACCTACGCAAAACGTCGTTGCCGTTTGGGAAGGACGCGATCCAAAACTAAAACATGAGATGGTTGCGGTCGGTGCTCATTACGACCACGAAGGGACAAAGCCAAATGCTAAGGGTGAAGACAAGATTTGGAACGGAGCTGATGATGACGGCTCGGGAACGGTTGCTGTTTTGGCGATTGCGGAAGCACTAGCTAAGGCAAAGAAACGTCCAAAACGCTCGGTGCTTTTAGTTTGGCATGCAGGTGAAGAAAAGGGTTTATGGGGCAGTGAATATTTCAATAAATACCCGACCGTAAACATCAAAAACGTTGTCGCCCAGCTAAATATAGATATGATTGGTCGGAGCAAGAAAGCTGGTGATACGAATCCTAGAAACAAGGAATTATCGGGACCTAATGAAATTTACCTAATTGGAGCCGAGATGATGAGTTCAACACTGGGAACGGTTACAAAAGCCACCAATAACTCATACCTGAAGATGAAATATAACTACCGATACGACGACCCGAAAGATCCAAATCGTTTCTTTTTCCGTTCAGACCACTTTAGCTACGCTCAGAACGGCATTCCGGTGGTGTTTTGGTTTGACGGTGAGCATCAGGACTATCATGAACCAAGCGATCATCCTGATAAGATTGATTATCGGAAATTGGAAAAAGTTACGCGTACGATATTTCTCACCGCTTGGGAACTTGCTCAACTAAGAAAACGCCCGGCGATTGATAAAAAGCTCCCGCCTGAGTTAACTCAAGGGAATTAATACTTTTCCGTTGATTGGGAAGGTTTGAATCGAAGGTCTAAATGGGTGGCGAATCACGAAAAGAAAGTTAGTAATTTGACCGTTGCTGACGTAAACGCAGCAATCCGGAAACACTTCGATTTGAAAAAAGTTAGGATTGTTTCGGCAGGCGATTTTGCCAATAAAAAGCGTCCGCTAAAGAAATGATTTTTGTCGAAGGTGGCAGTTGATTAAAAACTCCCACCGAAATGACGGGACAGACCGTTAATGTTTTTAATGGGTTGCGAGTCCGCAGTTTACGTTTAGGTTTTGCCCTGTGATCGCGCTGCCGGATTCAGAACATAAAAAGAGAACTGTTTTTGAGAGTTCGTCGAGCGTTTCAAAGCGTTTAAGGAGCGTCCGCGATTTAGTAGCTTCGATCGATTCTTCGGGCGATATGTGAAACGCCTCGGCGAGACTCTCGTTAAACTTTTTGCCTGTTTCAGTCTCGGGTTGAAAGCCTGGAATCACTGTGTTTACGGAGATCCCGAAAAAGCCAAGTTCGGCTGCTAAAACGCGCGTCAAAGCGATTAACCCGGCTTTTGATGCGGCATCGGCAGCAGCGAAGGGAAGCGGGTTTTTGCTGGAAAGACCTCCGATGTTGATAATTCGTCCTCCGTTTTTCTCCTTGATGTGAGGGATTGCGGCTTTGCAAAACAAAAACACGGACCGCAGGTTTGCGTTTAATATCTCGTCCCAAGTCTCGGTCGACATATCCTCAACTGATTTGCCGACGCCAACCTTGGCAGCGTTGTTTATCAATATGTCGATTCCGTCAAAGTAGTTTTTAGCCTCAGTTATGATTCGTTCGATTTCCTTTTCGCTAAAGGCGTCTCCCTGAATTCCGAGCACACGTCCGCCGTCTGTTTCGATCACCTTTTCAGCTTTCTTTAGTTTGTCCGCTGAGCGTCCGTTGATTACAACGCTCGCTCCCGCTTGCGCCAGTGTTTCAGCGATCGCGAAACCTATTCCGGCGGAACTTCCCGTTACAATTGCTACTTTATCCAGCATATCTATTCCAAAAGAGTCCAAAAATAACCATCCGGCGCGACAAACGAGAAACTCCTTTCGCCAAACTCGTTTTTCCTGATTTTCGTTACGTCGGTTGCCGCACTTGATTTTACGCGTTTCCGAAATTCATCGATATTCTTTACGCGATATGTGTAAAGCGAATAACCGAGGCTGCCCGGTTTTGAATGATCAAATTTATTTTCGAGCCGTGAATCCGGCGAAAACCAAATAATCTTTAAACGTCCGGAGAGTGCCTCAAGCGGATTTTTCGAGCTAAGCGGATTGTCGAAGTCTGTCGCTCCGTATTTTTGATTCTTCTTCAAACTAAATATAGCTCGCGACGAGGGATTTGAATAATCGGAATTGTAATTATCGTTATGTTTTACACGAAGCAAGCCTAGAACTTCATCATAGAATTTCAGATTCTCGTCGTTTTTATAAACGACCATTCCGAAATGCGTAATCTGGCTTGATTTGAAATATGAATCTTTGTTGATCTTGCCGTATCTGGGAATGTTGTAGCCAAAACGTTGGAACAAGATTTGCCGCGTTTCGGGTCTGATTAAACACATTTCGCGAACGCCGGCGAGATTTTCATAAAAGGGTTTCGGGTTTTCGGTGATCTTGTAGATCTCGGCATAAATCGGGGGAACCATAAACACCTTTTCACCCCTCTCGATGGCGTCTTCCGCGTGGTTTTGAACATTGTAGATATTGCCGTTGAGCATCGCGCCCCAGCGATTTCCGAGCACGTTCATACGAGACATTTGCAAGCCCTCGTTTGTTGGTTTGTCCCAAACCATTACGCGAATCAAACCGTGATCTGCATCTTGATGGTAAAGGCGAATCGACTTGAGTTTTGATTTTACGCCGTAGAGTTTTTCGGCACTTTTCGCTGAGAGTTTGCCTTTTTTGCCAACTCGATACCCAAAACGCTCGAAATACTTAACGAGGGGGCTCGGATTTTTGGTTCCGATCCCCGCCTCATAGACCCCGCCAATGTTTGAATCTTGTGCCATAAGACCAATTGAAAAAAGTAGAATTGAGCAAGTGATTACTAGAAGTTTCATAGCTTCATTTACTGAGAAAAGTCTGCCCGCGAATATCCGCGGATTGACGCGAATCAGTGATTTCAATATCTTCGACTGCTCACTGCTCACTGCTCACTGCTCACTGCTCACCGCGCTCCTTCATTTTCTTTTGATAGTAAGTCCACGACGTTTCGTTTCGCTTGTTTGGATCGACGGTTTTAGGAGCGGTCATATAGATTGGGAAGTCTTTTCGCACTCTCGATTTCACTTTTTCCGACAGCAAATTCCAATCATCAAGCCGTTCGCTGCGGGCGTGATAAACCATAAGCCCTTGTTGTTTGCCCATTTTCATCCAGGGCAGCCACGGACCGACGCGTGTCCAACTTACGAATACATTTTTAGGTGGTGTAGTTCGATACAGCTCGCGTTTAGGAACATAAAAATCGAATAGCTCAGCGGCAGTGTAATTCTTTTCAAAACCGCCAAGCGGGTAAAAAGGGAAGACATCGGAGTGCCACACGAAATAATTTCCAACAGATTCCGGTTCGGGCGACGCTCCAAATTCATGTTTACCGTCAACCGTCACGCCGACATATTTATCGCCTTTTTTCCGCATACGAAAGTTCACGGGATCATTTGCGATGTGAAAAACTTCGTTCTTCTGCTTTGTCCAGGGATTGTCCCACTCACCGAGAATTTTGCCGGTTTTGGGATCCGTGTAGAAAACAACCTCTCGTGTGGCGACAAAGAAACCGTCTTTTTCCGGTGTATCGACCTTACGCCGGATGTTATAGCCGTCAAGACCAAATAGCTTTTTTGGGCGCTCACCGGGGATAAACGAGTAGGCATAACCCTTGATAGTAAAGATCATATCTTTCCCGTCAGGACGCACTGTGGCGGCTTCGATACGTAACTGAGCGACCGAGCGTTTTGTTTTTCGTTTATATGTTTGCCCGAAAACGACACTGGCGAGCAAAAACGTAACAATCAACAAGAAAGTAATTTTTTTCATAATTCACCTCGAAAATAAAGAGAGATTAGCCCACGAAAAACACGAAAAAAGACGAAAGGAAGAACTAAGAACTATGTTTTGAACTTTTCGCAGGCTATCTACTCCGAAAAACGCAAAAGAATAATTGCCAACGAATATGAAAAAATCCATTCCTATCTTTTTTCGTTCCTTTCGTGTTTTTCGTGGGCTAATCTCTCTTTTACCGCTTTTGGAATATCGTCAAAATTTTCTACGAGCGTAACCCCGACCTCGCTCAAACGCTCAAATTTTCCTTCCCAAGTGCCGCGCCCACCTTCGATGATTGCTCCGGCGTGCGAATAGCGCGTTCCGCTTTGGGCGTTTTTTCCGCCGATGTATGCGACGATCGGTTTTGTAACTTCTCCCGATTCTACCAAATCCGCAACGCGTTCTTCCTGCGAACCGCCAATCTCACCAAGCATAACAATCAGATCAGTGTCGTCGTCCGCCTGAAATTCTTTGGCAATATCGGGAAACGTGAAACCGACAACCGAATCGCCGCCGACGTGAACAATAGTTGAAATTCCAACACCGGTTTGGCAGATGTAATAACCGGTCGAGGCAGACAAACCTCCGCTCCTTGACATCACGCCCACACTACCTTTGTGAAACCATTCGCGAGCAGTTTCTGCGCGTCCGCCCATCATTCCAAGGACGGCTTTTTCCGGCGACATTACGCCGACGGTGTTTGGTCCGACAAAGTTTGCGCCGTGTTCCTCTGCCGTTTCGACAATCTCCAAAACGTCGTAAAGCGGTACGCGATCGGGAATTAGCGCTACGAGTTTAACGCCCGCTTCAATAGCTTCGATCGCTGCGTTTTTCACCAGCGGTGCGGGAACAAATGCGACGCTGATATCGATTTCGCCTAAGGTATCAATCGTTTCTTTTACCGTATCGAAAACGGGAAGTCCGTGAACTTCCTGACCGCCGCGTTTTGGCGTGCATCCGCCGACGACGTTTGTGCCGTAGTCCAGCATTAATTTCGCGCGGGCAGATCCTTCGCGTCCCGTGATGCCCTGAACCATCACTTTTTTGTTTTGGTCAACTAATATCGCCATTTAGTCCTTCAATCGGGAACTCGATTTTTACAGCACCGTTTCCACCTTCCAAAGCTACGAATTCGCACGCGAGACACTCTACGCACTTTCCTTTTTGAGCTTCATCTTCTGAGATCGATAAAACAGGCTTTCCTTCATCATCCGCTTTTAGAATGCCCGCAGGACAGGAACTAACGATCTTTTTGGTGAGTTCTCCGTCAAATTTTGAGTGGTCAAATGAAACTGAGCCTGTTCGGGAATCGAACACATAAGTTCCATTTTGATTTATCCTTTGCACACTCCCTTGCGGTCGTGTTTCTGCCTTTTTAATCACGGTAGTCTCTACGTTCTCTGTGGCTGAAATCAATTCTTTCAAACGGCCGGCACAGAATTCAGCGGAATGCTGCTTTCGGTAAACCTCTATCGGCGCTGGCAAATCAGCCGAAAATTCTTCAATCAATTTTTTTGCTTCCATTTCGCCGTTGCCGCCGAGACGCAAAACCGCTGGTATCTCTGGACGAACATCGCGAAATGCTTTTAAGATCGCTCGTGCTAATCCAAACTGTTCCTGGCTTGCGACACCCGAACCGCTCATAAAATATCCCTTGATGCCGGGAATCGAAAGAACAATTCTCGCTGCCCGATAAACCTTGGAAGCAGGAGGGTTACCGCTTGTGTCGACATAGCAAGCAGGCGATAAACCCTGTCTTTTTGCAGCATCAAGGCTCGCCATCGAACCGCCGCCGCCAGCGCCGTGGAAACCGATTTTGATCGAGTCCTGAGTCCCAAGTCCGGAGTCCAACGTCCGTTTTCCGTTACTTTGGACCGTGGACTTTGGACTTGGGACTTCATCCGGGATTTCCACAAAAAAGAACGTTCCGCGAAAGTCGTCCTTTTCGTACTCCCACGCGATTCTTTCTAATTTTGTCGGTGCGTGTCCGAGTTCGCGGGCGATCTCTATACCAAGATCTTCGTGCCTGAAAACAGCATAATCATCGACTGAAATTCGGCAGTCTAGTGCGACTAAGCGCCCATCTTTTAATAGTGCGAGCGGATTGATTTCAGCAGTACGAGCTTCGGTAGCTTTAGCAACCCCGTAAAGTTTTTGCAGGATTTTGGCAATCTTCTCATCGCTACAGATCGCTTTTATTTCCTCAAGCGAAGGCTCCTTACGGATGGAGCATACAAGGCTTTTCATTGAATCGCTCCGCTCTTCAATACCGCTTCCGCCAGAATCAGAGAAGAGGAGCGTCGGTCGCTTTAAGCGATCGTCAATAATAAAACCCAGGTAAAATTCGTTTTCTATTTCAGCTTTTTCATCGATCAGGACTGCTTCGCATTGATTTCCGGCGATGGTTTTACCGAGCATTTCGGAAGCGGCTTGCTCAGCCACCAACGGGGATGCGGCAAACTTAATTCCACCGGAGGCGGCTCGCGAAGTAGAGTGGATTTGCGCTTTTACGACGACTTCACAGCCGAGTTCTTCAGCGATCTCCTTTGCCTCTTCCTGAGTTTTTGCCAAATTTCCGCGCGGAATCGCAATGCCGTTATCAGCTAAAATTCGTTTTGCCTGATGTTCGTGTAACTGAGCCATTTCAATTTATCGATTTGTTATAAGTCTATAACAATTTGAGACGGAAATCTATCTAGGCGGGCGCAATCGTGGATACTTAAGTAGGGAAACGGGGAAGTTTAGACGGCTTCTGAAACTATTCGTCGGGCGCTAAAAATCTCCATCAAATCGGAGATACTCTCAACATTTTCGAGGTCGTAGATCCTTTCAAATGCACGTTCCTGTTGCGGTTCACTAAGTACTTCCTCCGCCAGAACCGTAAATTTCCTTTTAAGTTCTTCGGTTGAGAGCTGATCGCGTGGATCGCCTTTGGGATAGGCACGCTCCTTTTCCAGGGATTTGCCGTCAACAGTTCTTATAACTACCTTACAGGGCTGTTCAGCAGGGAATCTTTCTTCAAACAAAGGTTCAAGTAATGCTTTAACTTTTGGTACGTTAGTTAGTATCGTTGCGTCCTTTAAGACTTCAGGGGAAAACTGCTCTGGAGTGAGTTCGCGATTTACAACGGCGGCGGCGATACAATAAGGGAGCGAATGGTCAGCGGTTTCGCGGGAGTCGATTATATACTTTTTCTCGTCCGCCAGAATTTCCGCCGCACGCTGCAACGTGTGAATCTCAATCGTTTCAATATCTTCCGGCTTCAGATCGTTTTCGATCACCAAATCCAAAACGGCAGAGATCGGGGCATGGGTCAGAGCTTCACACGGGAAGGGCTTGATTGAGCAATCGACAATCTTAAACGTTTCGCCAAGTCCATCGGTCAAAACCTCTGGCTTCCAATCTTCTCCAATTGCATCAAAGAGCCCTTCGCGCCCTTCAAAAATACGCGCCGGACCTTTGTAACCATTTTGAGCCATCAGCGCTGCGAAAACACCCGCTTCGGTCGCCATCGGATCGACAGTGTTTTTCATCATCGTCAAGGTTCCGGCGGTAACTGCGCCAAGCGTTACCGAATGCGAACCGGCTATTCCGACCGCGTTTACAATTTGATCGACGTCCATTCCGAGCATTTTTCCGGCGACAACCGGAGCGATGAAGGAAGTTAGCGTAGCGTGATGAAGCCCGAGTTCGCGAATTCCTGGAAACGCTGCTTCCATAATTCGCATTTCGAGTTCGTAGGCGATCACGGTAGCGACAATCAGGTCTTTTCCACTTCGATTTTCTCTTTCTCCAACACAAAAAGCGGCGGGCAGAAGATCGCTCGGATGCGAAGGATCTTGCTTCCAGTAAACGTCGTTGTAATCGAGCGCTCGAATCGCTAAACCGTTTATAAGCGAGGCGCTTCGAACGTCTGTTTTGAGGTCAGAACCGATAACCGAGCATTCATCGCGACCGCCGATATCTCGAAACGTTTCCTCGAGAACTCTGAAATCCTCAGTTTTCGAACCACCCAAGGCGCAGCCAAAGCTGTCGTAAATAAACATCTTTGCAGCGTTTACAACTTCTTCGGGAATTTGCTCGAATTTGAGATTAACGGCGTATTCAGCCCATTGTTGAGAGATAGTCATAAGTCAGTAATCAGTGGTCAGTCGTCAGTGGTCAGTCGTCAGTGGTCGGTCGTCAGCAGTCGGTTTGGAGAATCCCAAACTGATCACTGGCCATAGACCATAGACCACTGCTCAGAACGGTCTTTTCTTACTTACAAGATCAAAATCGATAAAATCTGCATGGTGAAAAATCACGGATTCGTTTGAGCGCACCATCATTTCACCTTCTTTGGAGTGGGTTGCAATCACATGCTGAACCTCAGGCGGAATGCCGCGCTTATGTGCCATCGCGACTCCAATAAATGGATGTCGAAGGTGATCGCCCCGTCCGGCTTTTGTAATCTCGCCGTTTTCATTTTCCTGATATTCAATGAGTTTGCCGACGTCTGCCAACAGCGCACCAGAAATCAAATGGTCTTTATCCAGTCGGGTTCGTTCTTCATAGGCTTCTTTTAAAACATCGTGGACTGCGATACACATTTTGCAAACGGTTCGAACGTGTTCGATAAAGGTTATGTTGCAATTCTCCACGTGCACTGAAAACGGCATTTTCATGACCGTTTCCCAACTCCAGCCGCCCTCTTTGACGGCGTCTTCCCAAACCTGAATAGTTTTAAGGCGCAAATCCGCGTCCTCTATTAAATCAAACTCAGGGATGGCTTCCACGAGCGTTTCGCTCAAACTTTTTTCAACTTCAGGTTGCATAGTTTTGCTTCGAGGGCGATCAACTAAACCTCAAACTCGTAATTGTTAATATCTACTGTTCGCAGCGGCGGATTATTTTCCTGTTCTTCAACCGCGTGCGCGACTAGTCCCGGAACACGTGCGATCATAAAAATGCCGTTTGCTATTTTGGGCGGGAACTCCATCTCACACAATAGGGCAGCAATCGCTCCATCGGCATTTATCGGCAGGTTCTTTCCCGTTTTCTCCGTCAGGACCTTTTCAATAGCTAACGTTTGGTCGACAAACTTTCCAGCGAGGCCAAGCTCTTCAGCCAAATCAAACAAACGGGTTGTTCGGGGATCAGACGTGTGGTGTCTGTGGCCGAAACCTGAGACTCTGATTTTGTTTGATCGATAAATATCCGCTAATTTTTCGGCAGCTTGAAGTGTATCTAAACCATCAGTTTCCTGCAATTTGACCGCTTCAGATATTGCCATCATCGACTTTTCAATTGCGCCGCCATGATACTCATTTATTGCCAAGATACCAGCAGCAACTGCAGAATTCAGGCTCGCACCCGTATTTGCAACCGTGACCGTAGAGATCGTTGAGGGAGGTTTAACACCGTGGTCTATTACGGAGACGATTATTGCTTCGAGCAGTTTCGCTTCGTTTTCGGTTGGAAGTTTTCCTATTAAAAGAAGAAACAAAACCTCACCAAAAGATCGTTTGCCGATTAATTCCTCAATCGGATTTCCGCGGAGAGAAATCTTTTCGTCGTTAACCCATGAGATAGAAGTTTTTCGTTTATGCGTCATTAATCAATTATATAGACAATTAACAAAATGTTAAAAATATCGTTGACAAAAATTTGTTCTTAATCTATAACAAATACATTGCCAGATAACCTTAAATAGGTCAAGATATAGAAAATGAAATTCGTCCTTCTTATAACACGAATCGGTTAATAGCTAATTTCGAAAGGAGAGAAAGTTATGTTTGCGTCAGTAAAAAGAGGCGGTCTCGTGATCGCGGGGATTATTATGTTTGCGGCTGCTGTTTTTGGACAAAATGGCAACAGCATATCCGGTAGCGTAACCGACTCTACCGGTGCGGTTGTCAATGGGGCGGAGGTAAAAGCAATAAAGATCGGATCGACCCAGGAAATAACGACCGTAAGCGATACCGAGGGAAAATATGTTTTTTCGGGCCTTGCTGCTGGCTCGTACCGAGTTTCTGCAACTGCGGATGGATTTGCGACCAGCGCAGAAAACGTGCTTCTGTCTGGTGGTGACAGTAAAACCTTAGATTTCTCTCTTTCGCCGGGGGCCATTACTGACACGGTGACGGTTACAGCGGGTAAGGGAACCGGACGAATAGCAACTGAAGTTCCGCAACCAATTACCGTTACAACATCGGATCAAATCGAAAAACGTGCGCCGGCCTCAACGTTCGAAGCGATGGAGAGAGCGCCAAACCTTGGTGTTATTGAAACCAATCCTGCTCGGCAAAGACCACGTTTGCGGGGTCTTTCGTCAAACCGCGTTCTGATCGTGGTTGATGGCGAAAAACTTAACAACGCCAGGTCTGACCCGACGGCGAGTGGAGCTCCAATTGCAATTATCGACCCCGCAGAGCTCGAAGCAGTAGAAGTAGTGGCAGGTTCGGGATCGAGTCTTTATGGTTCGGATGCGATGGGCGGGACGATAAACTTGATTACTAAGAGCCCGAAAAGACCGGATGAAGGCATTTTGGTTGGGATTCGCCTCGGCGGTAACTACTTCTCCAACGGGAAAATCAGACGAGGGAACGCAACGCTTAACGCAAGTAATCAAACGTTTGCTTTTCGTGCGAGCGGTTCGCTTTATAAAAATGAAAACTACAATATGGGCGGTGAGGCGGTATCGCTTCAACAAGTTCTCGATATCGGCAACTTTTATTTGACTCTGCCAGGCAATAATGCGACAGGATACCCGGTTTTTGACCTTCCGGCCGGATCCGAGATTCTAAATGGGGAGGGAAGCGGCGGCGGTATGCAGTTTGATATGTGGTTTTTCCCGAGTGAGAATCATATCTTCCGTGGACGCTATTTGGGACGAGATGAAGGATTTAACGGGAACGCATTTTCCGGACCTCCTTACGAGGCGCAAGAACGCTACGCGGACTTTCGCGATTTCAGAAAGTTTGGACTTCGCTACGAGGGACTGGATTTCAGCAGTTTCTTGCCGCGTGTTGCCGTAAACTATTATAGGCAAAAGAATTCGCGGCCCCAAAATCAGTTTACCTGGACAAACGAAGCGGCTGGCGGAAGCTATATAAACAATACGACCTTTAGTGGCCTGCGATCTATTTTCACGCCACGAAGTTTCGTTCATAACCAAAACACGATTACATCATACGGCATCGACCTACAAGCAACATTGATGCCTTTTACCGGAATGCTTGTAACGGTCGGCGGAGGTAAAACAAACGACTTTTCGTCGGATCTATTTATCTCGTCCGCGGCTGGTCTCGTAAACGGGGTTCGAAGTCAGGTTGGAAGCGAAACCGTAGGTGCGAGTTCGCCTGATTCTACTTATACAGACAACAATTTCTATGTACAGGCGGAATTTGATCGGGTTCGTTGGGTAAGAGTTACCGGTGGGTTGCGTTACGACAATTGGGTAACGGAGGCGCTCCCGACGACAGGTTTCCCCCTGAGTACGGAATCGACAGTGCTAAATGCAGTCGAGCCGCTTTTCCTGGCTGATCCGAGAGGATTGGCTGAAGTTGCTTCGGCGTATCCGCGGCTGAGAGATTTGGCTGCTGGAAACGGATCGGCGGGTTCGGACAGCACATCCTGGGCTGGTAACTTTGGGATAGTTGGCCGTCTGCCGGGAGGAATTAATCCTTATTTTAGAGTTGCCAACAGCTATCGTGAACCCGGTATTACAGAGCGTTATCTGATTCGAAACTTTGCGCCATTTTCCTTTTTCGCACCGCTTGTGATTGGTAACCCAAATCTCCAGCCAGAGAAAGGCTTAAACTACGATGTTGGGGTAAAGGTTCAGAGGAGCATCTTTAATTTCTCTTTGGGCTATTTCCACAACAAGATCGAAAACTTAACCGTTTTTGCTCCAGGGCAAAGCTATTGCACGCCGCCGGCTCCGCCATTTTTACCTGGTGGGTTTGCGTCATTATTTATCGTGCCAGGCTGCCCACCGTTTCAGGCGATTGTGAATGTAAACGCGAGAATCAATCAGTCTGAAGCAACGATCAAGGGTTGGGAATCAACCGCTGAGGCGAGTATTTCTCTTGGCGATATGGGGAGTCTAAATCCATTTTACTCGCTGGGTCTATTGCACGGAACGAATGAAACGCCTACGCAGTCACAGCTCGACGTGTTAAACCAGATTCAGTCTGCGGCGTCGCCGATAGAGCTTTCTGGCTCGGCGAGTGATTTTCCTTTGAGAAATATAACGCCGTTTAGATTGCTTGGCGGAGCGCAGTATCTTGACGCGAAGGGAAGATTTTTTGCGGAATATAATTTCCGGCATCAGGCTCAGGTAAAACGAGCTGATCCAAATCTCTTTCTTGGAACGACTTTGATTAACTACGGCACCTTCAAGGCACTGGATTCGTTTACAAAACATTCGATCAAGGGTGGGTACACCTGGACGAATGAAAGTTATAAAATCGGCTTAACTGCTGGTGTGGATAATTTCCTGGACACTCTTTTTTGGGAACATTTCCAGACCGCTCCTGCTCCGGGAAGAAGCTTTATTTTTGGAGCGACTTTTGAGGTGTTTAATTTCTTTAAGAAATAGTAGGTAAGAAAAATGTAAAAGGACATTCGCGGGAATCCGGGCGGCGAAATTTGAGCCACGGTTTCCTGCGATTTTTTTATTATGAAACAGAAAATTATCTTTCGTGTGGGGTTGGTTGCGGTATTTATACTTGGTCTTTCTACGGTTGGCTTGTCGTTTGTAAGAGAAATCAAATCCTATGAGGCTTTGAAAACCTCGATTTACGAAAAAGGGCATCGTGTAACTTTTGCGGTTGAATATAAAGACTGGACCCAAGACCAAAACTCGATGTTTTCGAGTGTTATAAAAAACGCGCATCTGTTTGAAGCGAATTCGCGAACGGGCTCGCGAAATGGGGAATTTTTCTCTTTTAGTATTCGGCTTGAGACCTTTTTTGGTAAAACTCGGGTCGAAGATTGGGGGCGTTTTAAAGTTTATAAAAACGCTCAGACGAAAGATGGCAAGAGCTTTAACGTTATGGGCGAATCACGGGTTGAGGTGCTTTCCGGAAAGGACAAGGGAAAGGTGATAGAGGACAACAAGTATTACCTAGAAATTGGCAAAACGGCACGCTTTTTTGATTTGGACGCTTCACCACGCCGCAGATTGAGTCGAATTCGTGCAGCAAGGAATCTCGATGTCCAGATGGGACTTATGATGCGTTGGTTTGAGGGGCGTTTTGATAATTACCAACAGACCTATTTCGAAAAACAAACAAAAGCCGAGATCCCGCACGAACATATCCATTCAATCTTTCATCGCGTGAAGCTACCGCAGATCAGCGAAAACGTTTTTTACGTGCAGCAATATATGGATGGCGATCCGAAAAAGATTTACCGACAGCGCTTGTATTCGTTTACAAAAAATGAAAAAGAGAAGGCGATTCAGCTTACAATTTTCAATTTCAAAGACGGAAAGAACTATCTCAATTCTCATGAGGACGATTCAAAATTATCCAAACTCCAAAAAGCAGATCTGATTTCGATTCCGGGCTGCGAAGTTTATTGGCGTTTGAAGGGTCGAAAATTTGAAGGTTCGATGAAGAAAAACGGCTGCAAAGTGAAATCACGTCGGAGCGGAAAAACAATAATCATTTCAGACGATCTATTTTTAACGAAAGACGAAATCTGGATACGTGATAAAGCCGTTGACGAACAAGGAAACTACGTTTTTGGGCACAAAGGAAACATACATCACAAGCTCAAAAAGGTCCGTTGGTTTAAAGGTTGGACAGCTGTTTTAAAAGAAGGCGCTCCAAAAATCGCGTTGGAGGATTTTCCGCGTGAAGCCTACAAGGGAAACCTTAAGCTAAAGATTCACGATCAGGGGCAGATCGTAAAAGTAAACGACAAATATTCGATTCAACTCGCGGCACTTTTGCATAGTTCTAAGCTGGAAGTCTTGACGTTGAAGGTAATCGAGAATGCTTCGGGTAAGACCCTTTCCTACACGTGGACACAGCCAAAGGCAAAACGAATCGGGATAAATTTGCGCTGGATGCAAGCTGGTTTGACTTTGATTGAATGAAAAACGAGATATGAAAAAAGTAGTTTTTGTAATTTTTGCGGTTGTGAGTCTTTCCTTAGTATGCCTTGGTCAAAATACAAACGGAAAAGCCAAGCAACAAATCTCAAGGCAGCTTAGTTTATTGGTTAAGGCACACCTAACGAGCGATGCGAAGATAGCAGGAGGTATCTACGATGATCGTTTGATTTTGACCTCTCAAAGCGGCAGGGTTTACGGGAAAAATGACTCCCTTAAGAACATCAAAAATAAGTTTGGATTCTATAAAAACTCCGACGTTCGTTTTCTGCATTTAAAAAAGAACATCGTGGTAGTAAATTATATAAATGAACGAGAAATCGGTGATTTTCCCAGAGCGAAATATCGCGTCACGACCGTTTGGTTGAGAAGAAAAGGCGCTTGGAAAATCGTATCTCTACAGTCTTCGAAAATCAGGATGAGAAAACAATGAAAGCCACGAGACGAGAATTTTTGATTGGAACAGGAGGCTTTTTAGCCGCCTCGGCTCTGTCCGCATACGGAACGGCGAAGAAACACGTGATTGTAGTCGGAGCCGGTCTTTCCGGTTTATCGACAGCTTACGAGCTCGCCCTTAAGGGATACAGGGTAACGATTTTAGAGGGGCGTGATCGCGTGGGCGGCAGGATATTCACATTGAGAAAGCCATTTTCAGACGGGCTTTTTTGTGAATCCGGAGGAGAGCTCATAGGCGACGGCTACAAGCGTATGCTCGAATATTCGGACAAATTCAATGTGGATTACGAAGAGCTAACTGCCGAAGTTGAAACAGGCGGAAGCGTAGCTGATCTGCAGGACGGAATTGGCCGAACGGCCTATTTGAAGGGAAATCTCTATCCGCGCGGTTCCGTGTTTAACCCGCATCCCTACGGTTTAAAAGGTGACGAAGCGAAGGTATTACCGCCGACGCTTTACGGAATGAATATTCGTTTGATGATCAACGAAGTTAGGCGAAAAAAACGTACTATATCTGATTTTGACAAGATGTCGCTCGCCGATGCGATGCGCGAAAAGGGCGTTTCGGAGCAGGCGATAAAGCTGATGGATATTTCGCTTAACTATAACTCGATCGAAACGGTTTCGGCCGGAGGTGTGTTGTTTGACGGCGGGCGCCGTAGAGGTGCGGGTACAGTACCGATCAAATTTACCGGCGGAAACGATCTTTTGACCGACGCTCTTGCAGAAAACTCAAAGAAAAATGGAGTGAACATCAGGCTGTCATCGAAGGTAAAACGGATCTCGCAGACAGGAAACGGCGTGAAAGTATCCTTTGTCGATAAAAATGGAAACGGAAAGACGCTGAAAGCGGATAAACTGGTCTGCACCATTCCTTTTAAGGTCTTGAGAAACGTAGAATTTGCGCCCTGTTTGCCGTACCAAAAAACAAAGGCAATCAACGAGCTCGGCTATACACGAAACACAAAAGTTTATTTTCAGACAAAATTTGCCGAGTGGGATAAGAGGACTTTGGGTTCTAGTATCTGGACCGATACTCCGGTTGAGCGTATTTTCTCGGTGACCGGAAAGACCGGCGATGAGAAGGGAATTTTCTCCGCCTGGACGGAAGGAAACGGCTCAAAAGTGCTTGAAAATATGGCGCCTGAAAAACGTGTGGCCTTTGCGAGGGAGAAGTTTGAAGAAATTTTGCCATTTATGAAGGGAAGCGTAGAGAGAACATATACACAGTCTTGGACGAAGGATGAGTTTGCGGGCGGCTCATACTCACATTTGAAGGTTGGGCAGCTGACGTCTGTTTTTCCGCACATAAGAACGGCGGTTGGGAACATACATTTTGCCGGCGAACACACAGCTGTGAAGTTTCCGGGAATGGAAGGCGCGCTCGAATCGGCGGAGAGAGTGGTTGCAGAGATAACTGGCGGGTGAGAATGGCAAGTGGTAAATGGTGAATGGTGAATGGTAAATGGTGAATGGTAAATGATAAATGGTGAATGGTAAATGGTGAATGGTAGATTCGTTACGAATCACGAATCACGAACTACCAATTACCACTTTCCTCCCCTTTGCGTTAATTTTTTTTTCCGCTATAATTGGTTATAAACATAAGACAAATTTTGCGAGGAAGCTATGGCAACGATAGATACGATTACGCTCGATATACTGGAAAACGCTCTTAGAAATGCACGGGAAGAAATGGATACGGTTCTTTTCCGTTCTGCGATGTCTCCCGTGATCAGGGAGCAGCATGATGGCTTTCCGATGATTTGTCATCCTGATGGCCGTATGGTCGTTGGGCAATTTGGTTCTTACATCAACGGCTTTCTGGAAAACTGGGAGCGTGGCGTGAATGAAGGTGATGTTTTTCTTGTCAGCGATCCATATTCCTGCGGTGGAGCGATTTCGCATATCAACGACTGGATGGTCTTGTTGCCGATTTTCTACGAAGGGGAATTGGTTGGCTGGGGATCACAGTTTGGACACACGGTAGATATGGGCGGACCGGTTTCGGGAAGCTTACCAACCGACGCCGACACAATTTTTGGCGAGGGAACGAGAATTCCGCCCGTTAAGTTGTTTGCCGAAGGTAAGTTAAACGAAGATTTGCTCGACACAATTTTGGCGAATTCCCGCGTCCCAACGATGAACTATTTCGATTTGATGGCGATTGTTGCGGCCTGTCGTATGGCCGACACACGCGTCAAGGAAATGTGTGACCGTTTTGGAAAGGATACATACATTGCCGGACTCGAAGCTCTATTGCAAAGAACTCATGACGCGATGAAAGAGTTGATTGTGATGAGTTTGCCGGAAGAGCCGCTAGTTTTTGAAGATTATATCGATGATGACGGCCGCGGAAATGGTCCGTACAAAATGAAGCTTTCGATCTACAGGAAGGGCCATGAAGCGTATTTTGACTGGACGGGCACTGATCCGCAGGCTCCTGGACCGATCAACTTCTACTTAAACGAAGAGATGTTCAAGATGTTTATCGGAGTCTACCTGATTATGGTTTTTGACCCGCAAATCTTGTTTAATGACGGTTTTTATCCGCTCCTCCACGTAACAATTCCTGAGAAATCCCTGCTCAATCCTGAGTTTCCGGCAGCGCTTGGTTGTCGGACACACGCACTTACCCGTTTGTTTGATGTGCTCGGTGGGGCTTTAGGAAAAGGTGCTCCGGAGCTTTCAACCGCGGCCGGTTATGGAACATCTCCATACTTGCTTTACAACGGGCACGACGAAAACGGCGAGTTTTTCCATCTGATGGAGATAACCTATGGCGGAATTCCGGGCAGACCGATGGGCGATGGAATGGATGCCCACTCCTGGTGGCCGCTTTTTGAAAACATTCCGACCGAGTATCTCGAAAGCTATTACCCGATAACCGTTTTGGAATATGGAAGTTTGAAGGATACTGGCGGTGCAGGTTTCCATCGCGGCGGAAATGCGGTTCACAAAGTTTATCGTTTTGAGGTGGATGGAGAGATTGCAATTCACGATGACCGCGAGCGTTCGAAGCCCTGGGGCATTATGGGTGGTCTACCGGGCGAAATGTCCACAAAGGAGTTGATCCGCACGGACGGTACAAAGGAGTTTTTGCAGTCTAAAATTTCTAGAGTTCCCGTTAAAGCTGGTGACGTTTTGATTTACCAAACGGCAGGCGGTGGCGGCTGGAAAGACCCGTTTGACCGTCCGGCTGAAATGGTTCAAAAGGATGTGAAAAACGACTTGGTTTCGGTTGAAAAAGCGAAATCTGATTATGGTGTTGTCCTGGACGCAAAAACGTTTGAGATTGACGAATCAGCAACCGAAACTTTACGTGCGAAACTTCGGGAAGAACGCGGTGAGCCGGATCTATTTAGCCTTGGCGAGGTTCCGGAAGCGATCGGAGTGGTTGCAGATTGGGACGGGAGTGAGCAGGTCGGACAGGCCGCATAGGAATTACGGACGTATTGCCGCGGATAGACGCAGATGGCGCGGATTCACCGAATCGTTCTATTTTCAGCGTATTCGTGGCATTTAGATTGATGGCGACAAAATTGACGTGGACTTGGTTGGTAGCGCTGGCCTTTTTTTGTGGGGCTTATGTTGATGATGAATATGGCGAGTTTAGCCTTTGATTTTCTTATCCGCGTCGATCCGCGTTGATCCGCGGCCAAGTTTCATTTATGTGCGACAAAGAAATGTATCAACAGCGCGGGTTTTCCCAACGTGTCGGGTTTGGATCGAGTCCCGCGCTACTGATCATAGACTTTATCAACGCTTTTACCGACGAAACGTGCCCGCTTGGTTCAAACCTCGATCTGGAAATTGAAGCGACCGGGCAGCTGCTCGAAGCATTTCGTTCAAAGAATTTCCCCGTTCACTACACGACAACCGCATATGAAGACGGCTTCGCTTCGGCCGGTGTTTTTATAAAAAAGGTTCCGAGTCTTTCGCATCTTAAACTAGGTTCGGATTTGGTTGAAATAGATAGCAGGATCGCGCCAAAAGAGGGCGAGGTTGTCTGGACAAAGCAATATGCCTCAGCTTTTTTTGGAACGGCGCTGGCGCCAACCCTTACCTCGCAAAACGTTGATACACTTATTGTTACGGGGTGCACAACATCGGGCTGCGTTCGCGCTTCGGCGGTTGATTCCTGCCAAAATGGATTGCACACGATTGTCGTTCCCGAAGCCGTTGGAGATCGCTCCCAGGCGGCGCACGATGCAAATCTTTTTGATCTAGACGCGAAGTATGCCGATGTTGTTTCGATTGACGAGGTGCAGGTCTACTTACAGAAATTATGAAGGACAAACCACTCAAAGGCTTAAAAGTATTGGAAATGGGACAGCTTTTGGCGGGTCCTTTTTGCGCGTCGCTGCTTGCAGGTTTTGGCGCGGAAGTGATCAAAATCGAAAAAACTAAGACTGGCGATCCCTTGAGAGTCTGGCGAAAACTTCATAAAGGTTCGTCGCTTTGGTGGGTTTCAATGGGGCGAAACAAGAAGTCGGTGACGCTCGATATGACAAATCCCAAGGGGCAGGAGATCGCTAAGAAGCTCGCCGCTGAAGCGGATATCGTTCTCGAAAATTTTAAACCCGGCACTATGGAAAAGTGGGGAATGGGTTATGAGGATCTAAAGGCCGTAAACCCCGGCGTGATCATGGTTCGGGTCTCAGGTTGGGGACAGACGGGGCCTTATTCATCGCGGCCGGGCTACGCGAATGTTGCCGAGGGTGTCGGCGGAATGCGTTATACCACCGGTGATCCTGATCGTCCACCGGTCCGAACAGGAACTTCCATCGGTGACACGTTGGCCGGTATGCACGCGGCTTTGGGAGCCTTAACTGCCGTGTATCACCGCGATGTAAACGGTGGAAAAGGCCAGGTAGTCGATGTTGCAATATATGAATCGATCTTTAATATGATGGAATCGACACTTGCGGAATACGACAAACTCGGCGTCGTCCGCGAACGCAACGGTGCAAAACTTGAAGGGATCGTGCCGACTTCGACGTATCCGACAAAGGACGACAAGTTCATCATCATAGGCGGAAACGGCGATTCTATCTACCGGCGCCTTATGAACAAGATAGGCCGAGCAGATATGGCGGAGCATCCGGAAATGCAAGATAACGCAGGGCGCGTTGGGCACGAAGCTGAGATCGATCAGGCGATCACGGATTGGACGTTGAGCCAAACATATGATGAAGCCTACACTGCGATGATCGAGGCTGAAGTCCCTTGCGGACCCGTTTATTCAATTGCCGACATTGTAAAAGACGAGCACTACCAGGCCCGCGAGCTTTTCGAAACGGTCGCGCTCGGGGTTGATGATAATGTGAAGATTCCGGCGGTTTTACCGAAACTATCTGAAACCCCGGGCGGCACGGACTGGATCGGACCGAAACTGGGTGAGCACAACCAAGAGGTCTTAGGTGGCATGCTGGGGATGAGCGAGGACGAGATCGAGGAGTTAAGAAAGGAAGAAGTGATATAGGATGGGGGAAGGGATCCACAGAGAACACGGAGAAAAAAGAGACTTGTGGAAAGAACTGAGGGCGGCTAAGACCGAAAACCTTTTCCAAAGTTATTCTCCTCTTTCTCTGTGACCTCTGTGATCTCTGTGGCTAAGGGGTCCGTTGAAGTAAGCCCGCGCGATGGTCGCAGACGCTGCCAAAACTTCGTGCCGACCGACGACAAAGGAAGAAGTGATATAAAAAAGGGAAATGGAGCCACAGAGAACACAGAGAGGGAAGAGCCCAAGAAAAAAACAGGACAACTGACTCGAGGGTAAGTGTTCTTCAAAATTTTTTCTGTTCTTACTCTGTGCTCTCTGTGGCTAAGAATTCCGTTTTGAAATTTCTATGAACCTACCAAAAAAAGTAGAAATTGTTGAAGTAAGCCCGCGTGACGGTCTGCAAATGCTGCCAAACTTCGTTCCAACTGAGGACAAGATCGCTCTCATTGAGAAGCTAAAACTCACCGGTCTAAAACGAATTGAGGCGGTCTCTTTTGTTTCACCAAAACATGTTCCGCAGATGGCGGATGCGAAAGAGATTCTTGAAGTAATCGGCGATGATCCCGATATCGATGAGGTTGGTTTGGCGCTTAACGAGCGTGGACTCAACGATGCAATTAAAGCAAAGGTAAATTGGATCACCTATGTCATCGCAGCGACCGAAACGATGTCCAAAAAGAATGCGAACACGACGATCGCAGACGGTATTGAGATGTGCAAAAAAGCGATCAAGCTTGGCAGGGAAAACGGTGTAAAGGTTCGTGGTTCGGTTGCGGTTACATGGGTTTGTCCGTATGAAGGGGATGTTCCGAAAGACCGTCTGCTGGAGATCACAAAGGAATTGGTGGAAGCGGGAGCCGATGAGATTGCGTATAACGATACGGTTGGACGCGCAGTACCAAATGATGTTTTTCAGCTCTGCAGCGCCGCAAAAAAAAAGTTTCCCGATCAACAATTCGCAGCACATTTCCACGACACTTTTTTTACCGCGCTTGCAAATATCTATTCAGCAATGACAGCCGGTTGGAACATTTTTGATTCGTCAGTTGGAGGCTTAGGCGGTTGTCCTTTTTCACCCGGGGCGAGTGGAAATATTGCTACGGAAAAGGTAGTTTGGATGCTTCATAAAATGGGCATTGAAACGGGAGTTGATTTGGAAAAATTGAAGGAAACTGCTGAATTCGCGAAACAGATTGAAGCACAAGAGAAGACAGCTAAAGTCTAATCTGTTTCCCATTGTTCCATATCATCTATTGGGCGAGGAAGTCGACCTTCAAGCCATTTCCTTAACGTTCCCGGTCTAAAATCTTTGTCTTTGGTTTCAATAACCCAAGATAAAAAATCTCTCGGTCCACCGTTCATGTACGGTGCAGGCGAAACAGGATAAAATACCGTTGGAAGTCTTTCGCTGATGGAAATATAATTCACTACACACCCTATTTCTTGAACAACGTTCCAAGCTAATTTATGGTCAATGTCAATTTGAAATTTTACCCACCAGAAGCCATTTTCGTCTGATCCAGTTGTTATCGGGGATTTAATTGCAGGAACCTTCTCTAAGTATTCCACAATGGTTGTAAATGCTCTTTCATCCATATAAAGCTAATTTCAGATAATACGGTTATCGGTTTTTTAGTCAAAACAATACTATCCTTTGATTTGAATTATAGAATTTGTTATAAACTTATGACAAATGCAAGCAATCCATCACATCATTGACGGCGAAAAAGTACCTTCCAAATCGGGTAAAACTTTCGCGAGCGAAAACCCGGCGACGGAAGATCAGATCGCTGAAGTTGCATTTGGTGAAGGCGCGGATGTGGATGCGGCGGTTGAATCTGCGGACAAAGCGTTTCAAGGTGAATGGTCGAAGTTTACACCAGCCGAGCGCGGCAAACTCCTATACAAAGTTGCCGAAGGATTGCTCGAAAAGAAGGAAGATTTTGCAAAAGCTGAAACAGTAGATTCGGGGAAAACTTTTCAATCAAATTTGATAATCGACGTTCCGTTTTGCGCCGATTTCTGGCGTTACTATGCCGGAGCGGCGGATAAACTTCGAACGCCGGTTGTTGCAAACGAATACGGAACGCATCGATACGCGGTACGCGAACCTTACGGCGTAATCGGAGCGATCGCGCCTTGGAATTTCCCCCTTGTGATGGCGACCTTGAAAATCTGTGCGGCGCTTGCAGCGGGGAACACGGTCGTGATGAAAATGGCGGAGCAAACGCCGGCGACAGTTACGATGCTTGGCGAATTGCTGCTCGAAGTTGGATTTCCAAAAGGCGTCGTAAATATCGTCCATGGCGATGGAACGACTGGAGCCGAGTTGGTCAAACACCCGAAGGTAAAGAAAATTGCTTTTACGGGAAGCTCTAAAATTGGGAAGTTAATTGCTCAGCAATGCGCTGCGGAAACAAAACCTGTCTTGGTCGAAATGGGAGGGAAGTCTGCCAACGTAGTTTTTCGGGACGCCGATCTGGATCTGGCTGTAAATGGCGTGATGCAGTCGAGCCTTGGAAACAACGGTCAGTTTTGTCTCGCCGCCTCGCGGGTTTTGGTTGACGAGTCGATCGCGGATGAGGTAATCGAGAGGATGATTGCGAAAGCCAAATCGATCAAACTTGGGGATCCGTTTGATGCCGCGACAAACTGCGGTCCGATCATCTCTGAAAAACAACTCGAACGCGTAATAAGCTACATAGAAATTGGGAAAGACGAAGGTGCGGAAGTGGTCACGGGCGGAAAACGCTCGCAAGAATTTGAAAAAGGTTATTATCTCGAGCCGACCGTTTTTAGAAACATGTCACGCGGGATGCGAATTTTTCAGGAAGAAATTTTTGGTCCCGTCGTTGGTGTCACGACATTTAAGACTGAAGAAGAAGCGATCGAATTAGCAAATGACTCGGCGTATGGTTTGGGGGCATATTTTTGGTCGAAGGATATTGACAGGGTTCACCGCGTTATCGGAGCGATGGATGCGGGACTTGTTTTTGTAAATATGCCTTCTTATATGACTCCGCAGATGCCTGCGGGAATCAGGAAATTGAGCGGCACGGGGCAGAATTTTGGACTCGAAGCGCTCGAAAATTACACAAAACTTAAGGGAGTTTACGTAAATTATTCAGGGAAGATATTCCCGTGGCTAAGCTAGTGAGGTGGTCAGTTGTCAGTGGCCGGTGCTTAGATTAGATTTTTCTGAACACTGAACACTGAACACTGATCTGTTCACTGGGAGGAAATATGAGCGAACAAGCAGCAGCAAAAGTGCCCTACCCGGGGTTTCTAAGACACGCAGGAATCTGGGAGGGAACATACACATTAATCGATGCAAAGACGGGTGAGGTTCTTGATCATCACAAAGCCAGACTGACGTGTAAAACAAACGGGATCGATCAATATCATCAGCAAAATCACTATACTTGGGATGACGGAAAGGAAGAGATCAAGGAGTTTCCGGGGACTTTTGAGGAAGGTTGGCTAAAATTTGACAACGAACGTCTGACGGGAGAATCCTGCGAGGTTGACGAAAATACGATCTATCTGACCTGGAAATATAAGGACCAGCCAAACAGCAGTTTTTCCGAAATCATCACGCTCGAATCAGATACTCATCGCGCCCGCACGTGGCAGCATTTTGAAAACGGTGAGTTTGTAAAGTTGACCGTGATTGATGAGCGGAAAGTGGGCTAGGTTGTCGGGAAGTGTTTCAGATTTCGGCAAATAAATGCCGCTTCGGAATAGATGAGAACTGATAGATGGCAGATGATAGATGGGTCTTCATAAATCTATTAGTTGTAATCTATTATCTACAAGCTATTTCGAAACAAATCTCCATTCGCCGTCAATTTTTGCGTTTTTAAGATCGGTTTCGATAAGACGATTTATTATTTCTTTGCCGTCTTTATTGAGAATGATGAACCGCGCGGAAGCCTTTACCACACCTACTTTCTTAGCGTAGTGATAGACGTTTACACTTCGCGCTTTTCGTCCGTCGCCTAATTTCCAAAACGTTTCCGATTCTATTCGCAGAGCCTTCTTAAATTTCCCGGCTGTAGTTTTCACCGTCTCGCGTCCGACGATTTTTTGGGTGATTCGGTACTCGCCCTGTGAAGTTTCGCCGTTGGGTAAATGTTGATTGAAACTCCGATTTTCATCGCGTTTTTGTCCGACTTTAACCTTTCTTGTCAGCCATAGGATTGGTTTTTCAAAAACAACAAAACTTTGTTTCAAAGCCATTTCCTCACCAACGTGATAGATATCGCCGTTTTCAATACGCAGGAGTTTAGCGGCTTTTGTGGCATCGTAGTGTTTGAACGCGTTGTTAGCGGGCTTGGTTACTGTGTCCCAAAGACCGTCGATAGAATAAGTCGAAGCAAAGTTGGTTTTGTCATGTACTATTCTCGAAATATAATCACCATCTTTCCAACCCGGTGGAGCGACGTAGCGCCATTCATTGCCGTCTGCAATTGGGTAATAGTCGCTGATTTTGAATGACTTTTGAGCTGGAATTGCCGAAGGCAGGCATAGCAGAAAACCAGCGAGTAGAAAAGGGAATATCAGTTTGCGCGTTGCGCTCATGGCAGGCGGGACGCCTACGCTCCATTCATATGATATTTTCGTTTTCAAGTTTTTTAATGACCTCTTTTTGTGTTTTAACAAAATGCGCCCGCTCAGCTTTTTTGTCGGCGAGCGAATTTGGCGGGTAAAAGGATTTTGAATAACTTTGAGCGTAGAGTTCAAATCTTTGACGGGATAAAATATTTCCCATGCCGGCGCGTCGTCGGTTGCGTCGAAGTGCAGCTAAATCAATCTCTGCAAAAGCGTTCATCGATTCGCCCTGCGCAGTTTCGGCAATTACCAAACCCTTATAATCAACTATTTTTGATCCGCCGTCGGTGGAATTTTCCGGAATGCCTATGTCTGCAATTCCCGCGGAGTTTGCGGAAACGACGTACGCCATACTTTCAAAGGCACGCGCCATTTTTGCGACATCCTTTGGCGTATTTTCCATCCCGAAAACCTCTGACGATGAGTGGCAAAAAACCTCCGCCCCGCGCATCGCCAGACATCGGCCGACTTCGGGATAGAGGATTTCTTCGGATGCAATGCACGCCAGGTTTCCGATCTCGGTTTTGGCAACCGGAAAAACGCCATCGTAACCATAAATTTCCACATATTTATCCCAAACGTCATGCGGCGTCGGGGCGTACATCGAATTAAGGCGTCGGTAGCGCAAAACGACCTCGCCTGTTGGATCGATTACGAAAGACGTTTGAAAATAAAGCTCCGGAAAGTTTTCATCCAGCTCGTATGCGTTTCCCGAGAGGAAAACGTCGTGCTTATTCGCGATTTCGCCAAGCAGCGCGTAGGTTTCGCCCTCTGGTTTGATACATGCTTTTTCGCGCCAGTCTTCGATCGATTCTCCAAGCGGAAAGCTCGTTAAAAAGTACTCGGGCAAAACAAAAAGCCTCGTGTCTTGTCCGACAAAGGCTTTGCTCGCAAAAATCTGTTTATCGAGACGGGCGATCGTTTCCCGCATTATATCGCGGGTTTCTTCTTTAGTTTTCGCTTTATTCACCGCGAAGCATTTTGTTTGAAGTGCAATAGCTCGATAGGCGTCCATTTATTTCACCTGTGAGCCACAGAGTACACAGAGAACTGGAGGAATTGCAAATATATTTCAAAAAACTCTGCGAACTCCTTATCTCTCTGTGGCTATTCTTTATTCGTTAGGGGAAATCAAGATGTTCATATATTCATCAACCTTCCCATGATGATCCGGCAAAATAACTGTCGTTGAATCTTTTTGAGTAACAATCGCCGGACCCTTGATCGTATGACCCGATTTGAGCTTATCCCGATCATAGATCGGAGTGTCGAGTTCTTTCCCTTCAAACCAGGCTTTGTGATCCTGCACTTTCGCACTATCGGCATTTTCATCACCGGCATCGTACTTAGGCAATTCGACCTTGGTTACTTTCCCGATCCCCATTGCGCGCAAGTTTACGATTTCGATCGTCGAATCGATGTTGAAGCCGTATGACTTATCATGGATTTCCTTAAAGTCTTCGATAAATTTTGCTTTGCCTTCTTCGGTTTCAAACTGATCCGGTTCGACCGTAATCGGAAACTCAAAACCCTGTCGGTAATAGCGAACGTCAACCTGATAAACGAGCTTCCGTTTGTCTTCCGGAATGTTTTCGCCTTCAAGCCACTCTGTAGCGTCGCCGGCAAGCGACTGGAAAATCTCGCCAAATTCCTTCGGGTCGATTTTGTCCATTTCACGAATAAGCGTGCGCGAAAATTCGTTTTTGATATCCGAATGCAGGAAGCCAAGCGCCGACAAAACACCCGGAGTTGGCGGGGAAATACATGGGAACGCGCCGGACAACTTCGACAGATAATTACCGTGAAGCGGCCCCGCGCCGCCAAACGCAACAAGCACAAATTCACGGGGATCGAGCCCTCTCTGGATTGAGACAAGCCTGAGAGCTCCAAACATATTTTCGTTTACAATGTCAAGAATTCCTTGCGCTGCCTCTTCGATAGAAAGGTCGAGCGAATCGGCAACCGTTTTAACAGCGTTTCTTGCCGCCTCGACATCGAGCGACATTTCGCCGCCCAGTAGACTCGGAGGAAGATGCCCTAAAACGACATTGGCGTCGGTCACCGTCGGTGCTTCGCCGCCGCGTCCATAAGCAGCCGGTCCGGGGTCGGCCCCTGCGCTTTCCGGTCCGACACGAAGAGCACCGGTCATCGGAACGTGTGCAATTGAACCGCCTCCCGCACCCACGGTTCTCACATCTACAGAAGATGCTTTTACGGGATAGTATCCAACTCGTGTTTCGCGAACGAGATTTGGTTCGCCGCCCATCGAGACCGCAACGTCAGTCGAGGTTCCGCCCATATCAAACGATAGAACATTGTCGAAACCTGCAAGCTCACCGACGTAGGCTGCTGCAACCGCACCTCCGCTCGGCCCGGAAAGAAGCGTGTTTACAGGCGATTCCTTTGCCGATTCGATTGACATTACACCGCCATCCGAACGGACAATGTTTACCGTCGGGGTCATATCTGCCTCGGCTAACTTGTCCTGAATTCCTTTAAGATAATTCGACATTTTTGGACGAACATAGGAATTCATCACGGTCGTCAGGCAGCGCTCATACTCACGAAATTCCGGCAAAATATCGGTCGAGATCGTTACCGGAAGATCGGGATACATTTCGGTCGCGATATCCCGAATTGCTTTTTCATGAGCACCATTTGCGTAGGAATTGATCATCGAGATCGTCAGTGCCTCAACACCCTGATCCGCAAGATACTTAATATGCTCGCGAACTTCCGCCTCATCGATTGGCGTCATTTCTTCTCCTCTAGCCGACATACGTGCCGAAACCCCGCGCGTAAGATAAAGCGGCGCGAGGGGATCCGGTTTTTGCATGATGATCCAACCGGCAAGCGGGCCCGGTGTCTGCGAACGGGCGACGTGTAGAATTTGTTCAAAACCTTTGTTTGTAATAAGCCCGACCAGTGCTCCTTTTTCTTCGAGCACCGCGTTTGTCGCCACGGTCGTGCCGTGCAAAATAAGATCCAAATCATCGTGCGAAAGCTCGGATGAATCGACAATCTTGTGAATGCCGTTCAAAATGCCGATAGATTGATCAGCAGGTGTAGACGGAGTCTTCTCCAGCTGCAGTTGACCGGTTTCTTCGTTAAACAACAAGAGATCGGTGAAGGTTCCACCGACATCAATTCCCAGACGATAGCTCATAATTTATCCTCGCTCGCACAAAATTAGTTATGTTTCTATAACAATTGATTTTGACGCCTATTATTTGCTATAAACTACAAATTGTCAAAGGAAAAAACAAAAATTTGTCCTAGACTTATATCCAATTTTCCTGTAACGTAACTACAAAGTTTTATAACGTATCTCGTTCTACCGGAAAAGTGAATAAATGGCTTCGATGTACAGAACATTTATGTCCAAATCAGTTTATATAGTTTTGCTTCTGAGCCTTGCTGCGGGCTTTGTTACGGCCCAGAATCCGCGAAAAAACAAAGACCTGAAAAGGCTCAAACGGTATATGACAGGGAGTTTCGATACTTTTGCACAGGTTGATCGCGACGAGGAAAACGACACAAAGTACAGACACATTCGGGCGCTGCTTCACGTGATTCCGATTGAGATTCCGGAGATGAAAAAGGGGTTTACATTTTATGTTGAAAATGCGGCGGCAGAACGGCGAAAACGACCATACAGACAGAGGGTGTACTATCTGAGAAGGAACGACAAAGGTGAGGTTGTGCTCCAGGTTTATAAGATCAGCGAGACGAAAAGTCTGATCAATGCACACAAAAACCGCGGAGCTTTGAAAAATATAAAGTTTGCTCACCTCACACACGAAAAGGGATGTGATTTGGTTTATAAACGCGTTAATAAGAGGCTATATAAGGGGTCAAACGGGGGCAGCAAAGCGTGTAAATCGAGCCTGCGCGGTGCAACGCATACGAATTCGGAAAGTGAGATAACTCCGTCGAGCTGGACAAACCTCGACCAGGGGTTTGACGATAAGGGTAATCATAAATGGGGACCGCCGCCGGGTGTGGTTGGGCATATTTTTGTTAAACGGAAAACGAGTAATTAAGAATGGATAACGGGTAATGTGAGTGAAGCAGTTTCATTATTCACTTTCGATTATCCATTTACATATGATTTTTGGCGGTCTTTCAGGTGCTGGCGATTTATTGACAAGAAACGCGCGGAATTATCCGAATGATACGGCGATAATTTTTGGCGAAACGCGCCTGACTTGGGCGGAAATAAACGCTCGTGCAAATCGTTTTGTAAGTTCTTTGAAAAAATTGGGTGTTGGTTTTGGAGACAGAGTTGCGCTTTACGCACGAAACTCAAACCAATGGGTTGAAGCGCTTTTTGGTCTTGCAAAAATTGGCGCTATCTCCGTAACTGTCAATTATCGTTTGACCGCAAAGGAAGCGGCGTTTATCGCTGAAAACTCAGGCGCTAAGGCGATTATTTTTGATGATTACACGGCTGAAAATGCTGTTGCTGTCGAGAATAGGGTGGAAAGCGTTGAGCTGTTGATAGGGATCGATAGCCAGGTTTCGAGTGGATTGTTGTTTGAAGATATTGTAGGCGACGGTGATGAATCAGAGCCACAAGCGATAGCGTCAAACGTCAGTTCCCGTGCTTCGCACTCGACGCAAGCAGGGATGCTTACGCTCCAGTCGGACGACGCTGCAATGTTGCTTTACACATCGGGCACGACAGGTTTTCCAAAAGGTGCGGTTTATACACACGGTTCGCTGCTTGTCGGGATGCTTGTTCACGTTCAGGCGATTGCTTCGAGGAAAACACATCGTGTGATGCTGCCCGCGCCGCTTTATTCTGCCGCCGGAATTGCCGGGATATATTGCGCGGTTTATGTCGGTTCGCAGATTTCATTGATTAATTACGATGTCAAAACGGCTTGCGAAACAATTGAGCGAGACAAAGTAACATTTACAAATCTTGTGCCGACGACAATTCAGATGTTATTGGCGAGTGAAGAATCAAAAAAGCATGATCTGACGTCGCTCGAAGTTTTGCTCTACGGCGGTTCGCCCATCCCCGAACCGGTTTTACGGGAAGCTATGGAGCGTTTTCCAAAATGTGGTTTCAGGCAGACATTTGCAACGACGGAAACCGGATGTGCCGGAACCGTTTTGGAGCCTCGTGAGCATCGTGAGGCTTTGGAAAGCCCTGATAAGAAGCACCTGTTGCAATCCTGCGGAAGACCTCAAACAAACGTTGACGTTCGAGTTGTTGATGAAGATTGGGAGACTTTGCCAGCTGGCGAAACCGGCGAAATTGCTGTTCGTACGGAAGCCAACATGAAGGGCTACTGGAACAACGAAGAAGCTACCGCGAAGGCGCTAAAAGACGGCTGGCTTCGAACGGGCGACATGGCTCGGATGGATGAAGACGGATATTTTTACCTTGTTGACCGCAAAAACGACATGATCGTCTCGGGCGCTTTGAACGTTTATCCATCGGAAGTTGAAAGAGTTTTGCACGAGCATCCGAGCGTTTTTGAAGTTGCTGTGATAGGGATTCCTTCGGAAAAATGGGGTGAAGAAGTAAAGGCGGTTGTTGTTGTAAAAGATGGAAAGAGTTTAAGCGAGCCGGAGTTGATTGATTTTTGTGAAGGGAAGTTGGCAGGGTTTAAGAAACCGAAATCGGTTGAGTTTGTTGAGAAACTGCCGAGAAATTTGACAGGGAAAATTTTGAAGAAGGAATTGCGGGAAAGGTTTAGCCGCGGATAAACGCGGAGCGCGCGGATCGGAAAAATCGGAAAGAAGAGAAAGAGAATGGAAAGGATAGGATAGGAAAGGAATGTGAAGAAAGAAAGGCGGAGTGGAGCGGTTCCTTCGTAGCGGATTTTAGTTAATCCGCGTCATCCGCGAAATCCGCGGCAAATATCTTTGTATGCAAATATGACAAAAGCATTCGACATAGTTGTAAACCTTTGGACTAAAGAGGTTACGCAGCATTATCCGGAAGAACTTGATCAGTTTTGGGATCTTGTGAAGATTCTCGAAAAGACCAAAAACGGGATTCCGATCGAAGATCAAATGGCTCAGATGGATGCGGCTGGGGTTGAGAAAGGTTTGCTCGTGGCTACTACGGGTGCACCCGCTGGTTCAAACATACATTTTGAAAAGCCGTTTGAGAAAATTGCGAAGGTTTGCGAAGCGTATCCGGATAAGTTCAAGGGCGTCATTGGCCTTAACCCGTCGAAGATTATGACATGGGTAGATAAGTTGGACAGGGCCGTAAAGGATTATGGGTTTGTCGGTGCTCATATCTATCCACATTGGTTCGATGCGCCGCCGGATGACCGTATGTACTACCCGTTTTATGCGAAATGTGCGGAGCTCGGTGTGCCCGTGCAGATACAGGTCGGGCACTCGGCACAGTGGTTTTTGCGGACGGTTGCCGAACCGATCACGCTCGATCGTGTCGCGATTGACTTTCCTGAGTTGACAATTATTGGGATACATATCGGACACCCCTGGACAGAGCAGATGATCTCGATGGCCTGGAAACACCCGAATGTTTTTATCGGTACGGACGCGCACCTGCCGAAATATTGGGATGAAACGCTGATCAAATTTATCAACTCGCGCGGGCAGGACAAGGTAATGTTTGGCACGGACTATCCGGTAATCGGGTTTGAGCGTGCGATTGAAGAATTAGGCAAACTCGACCTTCGCGAAACGCCAAAGCAAAAACTGCTTTGGGATAATGCGGTCAGAGTTTATGGGTTGGAGGAATGGGCTTAGATAAATAAAAGGATAAGGGAAAAAGGCAAAAATACTTCAAATCGCTTTTCCTTTTTACTTTTACCTTTGTACTTGAATGAGTTATGAGCAAACAAATACTAAAACAAAAACCGGAAATAACTGATGAAGTTCGGGCATGGATAAAGTCCGAGGTGGATGAACAGCTTGGGCGTTATGAGCAGATCGCGAAGGAGATGAATATTGATCTCGAAGAGCAGCGGGAAAAGTGGTACCGCGAATTTGAAGATCGTATTCAGACGACCGGCTTTAACGTTCACGCGGATATGAAGAAGATTATTAAGCCGGAAGAGATTTATGCAAAACCGGATGGCGAGCACAAGGTAGTTTATTAGTCAGCGGCCAGTGGTCAGAAGTCAGAGGCCGGTAAGCGCTTGATTTGGATTTATGTAGAAGATTTTTGACATAAATCTAAAGTAAATGAGGAAGAACTTTCTTAATCTGAACGACGATGACTGACCTCTTAATTGAAGGAGAAAAATGCGAAAACACATTGAACCATTTGTTGACAGGGATATTGATTTTAAGCGTTTGGAATTGAAGGGAATTCCGAGCGGATATAGCTATAAAATGCTTTCAATTGATGATGATACGGGTGCATGTACGATGACCGTCCAATGGGATGCGGGCTACAAACAGCCGCCTTCGGTTTCACATTCCGATCTGGAGATTTTTATCATGGACGGCGAGATGAAGGTCGGTGACAAGTTGTGCCGAAAGGGTGTATTTTTCTTTGTGCCTCGTGGAGTTTCGCTGCCGGCTTTTGAGACTGAAAAAGGCTGTCTGGCACTCGTGATGTATAACGATACGGAGCCTGAAATCATTGAGTCGGATGAGGATATGAATGGGGCTGACAGAGAAGGTTTGATCGAGCTTTCAACCTACGACGAGATGCCCTGGGAAGTGCCGACACTGTTTCCGCAAACGGCGAGCGGGTGTTTGCTAAAACTTCTTCGCTTTGACGAAAAGACACACGCAATGACGTTTCTCTATTCGATGACGCCGGGATTCCAGCAAGACAACATCTCTTACCATGATTGCGCAGAAGAGGCGTATCACGTATGGGGGACGAGTTGGATGATGCAGTTTGGCGATCTGCCGACAGGCGGTTATTTCTGGCGTCCTGCTTACGTAAACCACGGCGCGTTTTATTCAGAACACGGAATTCTCGGGTTTGGTCGTACTGACGGCGAACTCCATAACCATTTTCATTACAATCCTTATTCAACACCGGAGGAAAACGCCGATCGTGCCGCATCGAGGCTGGTACGCCAGAAACCGGAGTTAAACAAGTGGATGTTTACCCACGATCACAATCATATCGATTTTGAGTTTCCGGATGACGAGTATTCAATTGATTCCGAAAACGACCGAATACACAGTCACATACACGATGAGGCCCACGAGAAAGGGATTCCGCATAAACACTAATCCATTGAACATTAAGCATTTATCATTGAGCAAATGGTAGATGTTCAGTGCTCAATGTTCAATGAAAACAATGGCTAAACAAAAATCATCATTCGCAAATTCACGTATTCCGCTTTACTACCAGCTCGAAAATGTGCTGAGGGAGAAAATTACTTCAGGTGCATTTCGGGGCGGAGATCGCCTGCCGACAGAGATCGAATTGATTGAAGAATACGGTGTTTCACGTATAACCGTGCGTCAGGCACTGAGGTCTCTGGCAGAAGACGGTCTGATCGAGCGCAAACAGGGCCGTGGTACCTATATTGCCGCTCGAAAATCGCGCAAGAAGAAGTTTAGCGGTGTAATTCATCTCACCGGTTCCTTAGACGAACTCATCGAAATGGGTATGGATACGCCCGTCAAGGTCCTCGAGATGAATCAGGTTGAGGCGGATCTTCATGAGGCGGAACTTCTTGAAATCAAGGTCGGTTCCCCGATTTATCGGCTGAAGCGTTTAAGGATGCATGAAGGACAGCCGTATAGTTTGATCATCAATTATCTGCCCAAAGAGATTGGTGCAAAACTTACGATGGAAGAACTCTCGAGCGGCGCGCTACTCCACACAATGGAGAAAAAGCTTGGTTATAAACTCGATAACGCCCGACAGGAGATTCACGCTGAGCTTGCTGATCCATATGTCGCAAAAATGCTGGATGTTCGTGTTGGAACCGCGCTTTTGTCGATTGAACGAACGGTTTACACCGATGAAGGTCAACCTGTCGAATATGTTCATACTCTCTATCGAAGCGATATTTATGGGTATTCGGTGAGCCTTGTTAGAGAGAAAAAGAAGAAATGAAGAGATTCTTAATCCCGGCGTTATTAGCGGTTTTGTTTTTATGCGTTATAGCCGCTGTTTTGTATAGGCTTTTCTCAAGGTTTGTCGAAGGCGAGGGTGCGGGAATTGGAGCTATTGGTGGTGCAGTATCCGAATTAATTGTTTTAGCACTGCTTTTTATACTCGGGTTTATTGCGACGTTCTTGTTTATAAGGAAAAGACTACAGGGGCGGTTGAAATAATATTATGAAATACGATTCGATTATTAAAGACGGTATGGTCGTTTTTCCGTTTCAGGGCGAGGTGAAATGTGAGATCGGGATAAAAGATGGCAAAATCGCTTCGATCACAGACGAAATTGATGCGTCGCAGGCAGACGAGGTTCTGGACGCAAAAGGCAAATACGTTTTTCCGGCGGCGGTCGATTCACATTATCACGTCGGAATTTATCGGCCTCATTCCGAAGACGCACAAAGCGAATCGCGAACCGCACTTGTAGGGGGCGTTGGGACGGTCATCAGTTATTTCCGCACGGGACACCATTACCTGGATAAGACGGGAAGCTACAAAGATATTTTCCCGGAGGTCTTGGAATTGTCTAAAGGCAATTTCTATACGGATTACGCTTATCACATCGCATGTATGACGGCTGATCAGCTTGATGAAGTTTCCTGGCTGGTCGAAAACGCCGGAGTCGGCAGCTTTAAGTTTTATATGTTCTATAAAGCCTTAACGCTTTCAGCCGATTCAACCGCCGGCAGTGACTATACGATGGCTGATAATTATGATCTCGGACATCTCTATGAGTTGATGACGCGGGTCAACGAGATGGCGCAAAAGCATAAGGATAAGGCCAGAGTCTCACTATCACTTCATTGCGAAAATCCCGAGTTGATTCGCGTGTTTATCGAACGGGTAAAAAAAGAAGGGTTGACTGGGCTTAAAGCGTATTCCGAAGGTCGGCCACCTCTGACCGAGAAGCTCTCTGTGCATGAAGCGGCAATTCTGGCCGATGCTACCGGATGCCCCATAAATCTTTTGCATCTTTCATCAAAAGAAGCACTTCAAGCCGGCATAGATGTTCGCCGGGAGTATCCAAATCACGATATTAAATGCGAAACAACGCTTCATCATTTAGCGCTTGATCATGAGGAACTCGATAAAAGTGGAATCGGTTTGAAAGGAAAGGTCAATCCGCCGATCCGTACAAAAGAACACTCGGAGTTTTTATGGGAAGGAATTAAGCGCGGCTACGTTGATACGGTCGTATCTGACCACGCCTGCTGCGGAGAGGAGCACAAGCAAGATGGCGTTTGGGAATCTTTGCCGGGTTTTGGCGGAAGCTCGATCCTTTATCCGATCTTGCTCAGCGAAGGCTGTCATAAACGTGGTGTTTCGCTATCCCGGGTTGCGGAACTGGTTTCGGCAAATCCCGCGCGAAATTTTGGACTCTTCCCGCGAAAGGGTTGTATTTCAATCGGTGCAGATGCCGATCTGACCATCATTGATATGAACCTGGAAAAACCAATTAAATCGGAAGAGTTACTTTCCGCGCAGGATCATACGCCATTTGAGGGCTTTTTGACGAAGGGTTGGTCGACGCAGACGATCGTTCGCGGGAAAGTGATGTTCGACAACGGAAAAGTAAACGAAGATCGGCAGGGCGAATTTATAAAACGACCGACAGCGTTGCATGGATAAAAGCAGGGAGTTGGATCGATATGCAGTCGTAGGTTATGTCAAGTTTGTTACAGGAGTTTGTGAATTTGACCGAAACACTTAACCGTAAAAACGTTGAGTATGGGGTTTGCGGTGGCTGGGCGATGGCGATTCATGGTTTTACAAGGGCAACGCTCGACATTGATTTGTTGATCTTGTCAGAAGACCTAGACGAGGTTTGGGAAATCGCCAAAAGCCTAGATTACAATGTTGAGGGATTGCCTCTCAGTTTCGGTGAGGGAAAGATTGAAATTCGACGAATTTCAAAACTTGATAAAGGCACGAAATCGTTAATAACATTAGACTTGTTGCTCGTAACCGATGCGTTAAAAGAGGTTTGGGAGAATCGTAAAAGAGTAAAATGGAATGAGGGTGAGTATTCGATCGTTTCCAGGAGTGGGATGATCACTCTTAAAGAAATGAGTGGGCGCGATAAGGATTTAATTGATCTGAAATATTTACAAGGTGAGATGGATGAGAGTTGATATGTCGCCCGAAGCGATTACTCAAAGGATGTACGAACTTAATCAACTGTGGGAACTGACCGTTGCACTGAAAAGTTCCGAGATTGTTGAAGAGCCGGAGAATGGGCAAAAACAGACAAAGGCGGAAGAATCGATAGATGACCGAAACAAAACAAAATAGTTTCTATTATGGGTGGATTATTGTTGTAGTAGCCACTCTCGCGCTTTTAATCAGCAACGGTCTATCGATTGGCGGAATTCCCGTTTTTTATAAGCCATTACGAGATGATTTCGTGTCGAGTGGAGCCGTCGCAGCCTCAGCCGCCGAAAGTTTTATTGCGCTCGGCGCTACCCTGACCTTCCTAACCGCGGGGCTTACAGCACCTTTTGCCGGCTGGCTGATACAGAAGTTTTCGATTAAAACAATGATGCTCATCGGGTGTGTAATCCTTGGCTGCGCACTGGTGTTACATTCGCAGGCGACCACCGCCGGCATTGTTTATCTCGCAAGAATTTTGATGGGGGCGTCTTTAGGATTTGTCGGTGTATTGGCGACAACTGTTTTGGTCTCAAACTGGTTTGTGAGAAAGCGCGGAACGGCACTCGGAATTCTTTTGACCGGGACAAGCATAGGAGGGGTGACGATTCCGTTGATCGCGACGCCTTTGATCATTAAATACGGTTGGCGCAGCGCGATGATCATGGTCAGTCTAGTGGTGTGGCTGATCTTAATTCCAGCCATCATCTTTCTTGTAAAAAACCGACCGGAGGATGTCGGAGCCTTGCCGGATGGAGACGGCTCCGTCGATTTTGAAGGAAGCGAAGGAAAATCCAGTGCGCCAAAGCTTGAAGGAATGACCCTTTGGGAGGCCCTGAAAACGCCGGTTTTTTGGATTTTCGCCCTTTGTGCGGCGCTTATCTTTTACCCGATCTTTGTAGTCAGCCAGCAGTTTATTTTGTATCTTCAATCGCCGAAAATCGGGCTAACAGCACAGCAGGGCGGCTTTGCTCTTTCCGCGTTGTTTTTTGTAAGTGTCGGCGGCAAGTTTTTATTTGGCTTTTTGAGCGATAAGTTTTCACCGACGCGCGTAATGCTTCTGTGCAGTACCGTAATGTTTTTGGCTACTTTGGTGCTGCTTTCGCTTACGGCGACGACGGCATTCTTATTCTTGATCCCTATGGGATTAGGCTACGGCGGGACGTTCGTATTGCTTCAAAGATTGGTGGCAGATTACTTCGGAACGAGGGAGTATCCAAAGATTTTAGGCGTGATCACGGTGATTGAAACGATCGGAGCTGCGATTGGCGGAATACTCACCGGGAAACTCGCTGATGCCGCCGGAGGCGACTACACACAGGCGTTTTACGCAGTGATCGGCGTTACGGCGACCGCCTGGGTTTTGGTTTTGCTGTTAAATTTCCTGGTTGAACCAAAGGAGCGGACAGCCTGATGAGGTATTTCTTTTTTACGATCCACACAACTCCGAAGCGCGCCGAGGTTTCAGACGAGTTTGCTCTGGACACGCTTCATAAACACACGGCATATTTTAAGGAGTTGGGCGCGGAGGGAAAGTGTATGTTTGCCGGCCCCCTTCTAGATCGAACAACCGATCTGGGCGGCGGACTCTACGGTTTTCAATGCGAAACGGAAGAAGAGGCAAGAGAATTGGCAGAAAAGGACCCCCTCGTAGCGGAAGGAATATACAGCTACAGGATTTACGAATGGCAAAAGGTCGTGCCGGAATAAAATTAGGATTTTGGTATCAAGGACTAGTTAAGCAAGCGGTCTACGACCGCGTTTCAACTCAAACGCCGATTTATTAACAACAACGACGGTCAGAGACCGTCTACTTAACGATTCAAATTGTTAGTTCGATGACGATTGTAAAAACGACAAAAGAAGTCGTTAAGCAAGCGGTCTTTGACCGCGATATAATTCGATCGACGATTTGTTAAAAAGAATGACGGTCAGAGACCGTCTATTTAACGACGCAATATGCCTGAATAATTTGATTATGAAGAAAATCTGCTTAATTGTCGCCCTTTGTTTAGTTGCTTCAACGGCTGCGTTTGACCAAACCGAGCCGTTTACGCCAAAACTTTTTAATCAATTTGTAAAAATGCGGGTTGGCACAGGCGAGCCTGTATATTGGTACTGCGTCGGTGAAGTTTACGAATATCCGAGCGGAAAATTACTCGCGAAAGTCGAAGGAGTCGATACCGCGAGGTTGATAAAAAGTGAATCGACAACAACAAAAAAACTTCAGCTTTCACGGAAAATCTTTTTCTACAGAAACCCCGCAAATAACGAAATAATGCGTGAATACGGGGGCAAGAAGGTCACTCCGATTGCCTATCCGTATCAGCAAATAACCTATGAATATAAGGGTGGCAAGTTGCTTTCGGGCGTTGTGCAAGGCAAGGCGCCGCGCATTCAAAGGATCAAATCTACCGGAAACAATTTGGTTAGAAATTTTGGGGGACTTAAAGTTTTTTCGGCGCCGCTCTTTTTAAACTTTGGAAACTACCAGGCTTATGAAAACTATGATTTTTTCCTACAGACCAGAGCTAAAAAGCGGGTTCCGAAATATCAACTGAGTTGGGTTAGACGGGGAAGTTTGCCGCCATTTTTTGGCGGTGGCGACAGCGTTTTTCAGCTCGTTTCTTATCGAATCGACAAATACCAGAAGCTCCCAGCATCGATCCGTAGAGTCTTAGAAAAAGAAGCGCGAATGTGGATGAATCCCCCGCGGGATTTGAAAGAGATTGAGGAACTGCAAAAGGCAGAGTAGGTAGCTAATGTTGTAACTTACGTTAGGGAAGGTAATCTAAGCAATAATAAGGTTTATATCACTCATGATTTTAGCCAATCCCCAATTCCGTAAGGGTCGTCCGCGGGTTGCGAAAAATGTTCGTGAATGACCTTCCATTCACTATCGATTTTCTCAAAAACAAATGTTCCCCTAAACTTGATTTTCTTTTCATTGCCAGCGATAACCGCCTTTAATTCTACGACGCCAGCCAGAAATCCCATATTTCCAGCCACCTTTGATTGAAGATGCTTGATCCAGTTGCATTCCAATACCGAAATATCCGCATCGACGAAGTCACGCCAGCCCCTCTCAACATTTTCATAACCTAAGGTCGCCCAACGAGGGCCCTCTACGAAAACGAGTAGGTCTTCAGACTTTGCGTAGGTAGCAAGAATCGTTTTGATATCTTTTTTGATAACTGCAGTAAAATGCTCGTCGTTTTTCCAGTTTAGCTCAACATTCTTCATATGTTCTGGAAAAAAATAGCAGTAAAGGGCCGGTTTTACAATCGAAAAAAAGACGAGCCAGATTACTGACTCGCCTCTTTTGCTTCGGAATTGGTCTATTGGCTATACGTCTTATCCTTTAACAGACAAAACTGTTACTTCACTTTCCCGTGAATTTATCAACCAATTCCTCGACGGAATGATTCTTTATTAAACAAAGAACCGGGGTAGCCGACTCCCAATTCATGACGGACATTCTCAGACCGCAAACATAATCGGCCGTGTAGATCGTTGGTTTCTTGTATTTTCCATTATTAGACCTCCGGGTATAAATTAAGTATCTGACTTAAATACACCACAGGTCATGGAATAATGACAATATCTTTTTTGATCGAAAATGATTGGGAAACTATGCGGAGAATTTGCTCACTAAAACCTGCACACTAAACCAAGACATCAGCGCGACAACGAGCCAACCGGCGATTTGAAGCCAAAGCGGGTGTTTGTAATCACCAACAATTTTTATCTTACGAGAAGCCAGAAGCACGAGTGCGAGTCCGATCGGCAGTATAAATCCATTTATGGTTCCCGCTAAAACGAGAATGAGTGCCGGTTTTCCAATCGAGGCGAAAATGATTGTTGAAATGGAAATAAAGGCGATTATTAAATACTTGGAGTAATCGTTTAGCTTTTCATTGAAAGTTTTGAGGAATGAAACGGAGGTGTAGGCGGCACCAATTAAAGACGTTATGCCGGCGCACCAGATCACGACCCCAAAGATTTTATAGCCGATTTCGCCCGCTCCGTGTTGGAAAATGCTGGCCGCCGGATTTGAAGCCGTAAATGTAAAGCCCATCGTGAGCACACCGAGCGCTGCAAAAAAAAGTAAGAAACGAATCACCGCTGTGAGCAAAATACCTGTGGTCGCTGCCGTGTTTACCTCGCGAAGCGATTCCTGTCCAGAGATTCCCGCATCGATCAGGCGATGTACGCCGGCAAACGTAATATATCCTCCAACCGTTCCGCCGACGAGCGTGACGATAGCAAAGGGGGAAATCGTTTCTGGATAAAAAGTACGATAAATTGCCTCGCCAAGCGGCGGTCTTGAAACAAAAACGATATAAATTATCAAAACGAGCATTAAAAAACCGAGGATTTTTACAAATAAATCCATGGCCTTGCCGGCGTCCTTAAAAAGAAAGATTCCGATTCCGATAAGTCCGCTGATTAAGGCGCCAACTTCGGGAGAGATGCCAAATAACACTTCGAGCCCAAGACCCGCACCGGCAACGTTTCCGGTATTAAAGGCGAGTCCGCCAAAAACAATGAGAGCAGCAAGCAAATAACCCGTTCCCGGTATTGTCTTGTTTGCAACGTCCTGCCCGCGTTTGCCGCTAACCGATAAAACTCGCCATATGTTTAGCTGGGCAAAAATATCGATTATCACAGAAAGAAGGATCACAAAACCAAAACTTGCCATGAGTTTTTGAGAAAAATCGGCGGTTTGCGTGAGAAAGCCAGGCCCCACGGCTGAGGTCGCCATTAGAAATGCCGCTCCCAAAATCACCGAAGAAAGTTTTCGTTTTTCCATAATCGTGCTGCTCAGGTTAGAGGCTTTTCGATTTCTACACCATGTTTTATAAGTTTCTGTCGAATTTCTTTTGCAAAGGCTACGGCATTTTCACCGTCGCCGTGAATACAGACGGTATCCGCATTGAGCGAAACTTTTTCACCGTTTACGGCTATAACGCGATTTTCGGTGATCATTTCCAAAACCTGGGCTGCGGCTATATCTACGTCTCGGATTAGAGCGCCGGATTGGCTCCGTGGAGTTAAACTGCCGTCCGCCTGATATGTCCGATCGGCGAATACTTCGCTTGCAGCTTTAAGACCGGCTTCCTTCGCTTCCGAAATAAGATAGCTCCCCGCAAGGCCATACAAAAACAGATCTTTACCCGTATCGGAAACTGCCTTTGCTATTGCATTCGCAAGCTCCTTATCGCGAGCCGCTTGATTGTATAGAGCACCGTGGGGTTTTACGTGATGTAGTTTCGATCCAAGTGATTCCACAACTCCCTTAACGGCGGAGATTTGATAGAGAATCATTTCGTAAACTTCTTTTGGCGAAATAGTCATTTCCCGCCTGCCAAATCCCTGTAGATCGGGGAACGAAGGATGAGCTCCAACTGCCACCTCATTTTCTAAGGCTATTTCAACCGTCCGGAATATCGTCGAAGGATCGCCGGCATGAAAGCCGCAGGCGATGTTTGCTGAAGAAACGTGTCTTAGCAGCTCAGCGTCGTTTCCCATCCGCCACGCGCCGAAGCTTTCTCCCATGTCGCAATTTAGATCGATTCTTGGCATTTATTGCATAAATCTTACGCCCATTCGAAGGAAACTCAAATCCCTTTCAAAGTCTTCGTAGGCTTTTTCAGCCTCGGCAAGCGAAACAACCTTGAATTGAAACTCCTCGCCCGCCCCCATTTGTGCGAGACGCGGAAGGTCGGTTTTTATAACATGTGCAATTTTTGGATAGCCTCCCGTGGTTTGGTGATCTGCCATCAGCACGACGAGTTGTCCGTTTGGCAGGAACTGAACCGTTCCGAAATCGACGCCTGTTGAAACAAGCTCCGCGTTGTTTAAAAGGTGAAGTTGCTCGCCTTCGAGTCGATAGCCCATACGGTTTGAATCATTTGTAATCTTGTAATTTTGATTCGAAAATGCCTGCTCGCTGAGCGCCGTGAGACGCACATATTCGGCGCCTTTCAAAACCCGTATTGGTTGGGGCGAGGCAATTTTTGAAACAAAGCTTCGAGCGAGCCGGGTAGCACGGTGTTCGGAGTTTGATCCGTTTTTGTTTTTGAACACAATACAATCACCTTTTTGAAGGCTTCTGCCCTCAAACCCGCCAGTTTCGGCAGCGAGGTTTGTACTTTTGCTGCTTAACCAGGAATCGATTTCAAATCCGCCGCCAACGGAGAAATAAGCTCGGGTTCCGTGGCGCCGTCGGTCGAAACTAAGAGTGCTGCCTTTTCGTGCAGAGCAAACTCTCCAGTTTTCAACTGGTACGTCATTAAGCATCGCTCGAAATTCGGCCCCCCCAATAGCGAAGGTCGCCGCAGATTCAAAAATGAATTCCGAGGCAGGGAAGTGTAACTCAATCCCTGCTTCATCATCACGATTGTTTAGAATTGAGTTAATCAGGCGCAAAGAGACTCTGTCCATCGCCCCGTTTGGATTGATGCCGAGGTGACGATAACCATTCCGGCCGAGGTCTTGAACAGTGTCTAATATTCCCGCTTTCGTAACCCGAAGTCCCATTTATTCCTCTATGAATTTTACCCGATCGCCCGCTTTAAGAAGTGCAGGAGGATCTTCCGTTGCGTCAAAAAGCTTTGTTTTTGTTCGTCCGATAATTTGCCAGCCTCCCGGAGACTGAAGCGGATAAATCCCTGTTTGGCTTCCGGCGATTCCCACGCTACCTTTTGCAACTTTTGTTGCGGGACTCTCTTTTCGCGGCGTAGCAATTCTCTCGTCGAGTTTTCCCATATATGGGAAACCCGGAAGAAATCCAAGCATAAAAACGCGGTAAGTTTTCGATAAGAATATCTCCAATACTTTTTCTTTTGATAATCCGTTTGCCTCCGCTACATGATCTAAATCCGGTGCGTCTTTTGGCGAAAACGAAGCCGGGATTTCAACCGTTTTAAAATCGGCTGAGGTCTTTACCTCGGTCTTCTGGATCGCGATCTCGACAAAGCTTTTTACGATTTCAAAACCGGTAAGTGCCGTTCTGAAGTTTCGCTTAGATTTTTTTAGATCGAAAAAAAGCGTTAGCGACGAATATGCTGGGACGCTTTCCCGAAAACCTGGAAAAGGATCTGATTCGATTTGTGCGGCGAGAGAGGCAACGACATCGCTTAATTCTTCCGATATTTCATTTCCGAAGTTTACGATCAACGCACATTCGCCTAATGGCGAAATCTTACATTTAGGCGGCGTTTTCATAACAGAATTTAGTAACTGCCTTGCTAGTCGTAACTTTCTAAGACGTCAAGAAGAGTTGGTTTTTCAGTCTCAACGTCGAGAATCTTTGCACCCTTTTCGTTTAAATCTGCGAGCGTTGCGCCCAAAAGGTTATCGTCGGCTTCGCGGTCGAATGTCAGTGTAATAGTGTCTTCTTTTTCTTCGACTTCAAAATCTGTGAGTCTATTTAGCGTGATCAAGCTGTCTTCCAAAACCCCTTTTAGATCTATTCTTACTTTCTGTGTAGGCTTGTGCGAACGACGCAAATTCGAGGGTTTATCGATTGCGCGTATCGTCCCTTCGGAAATTATCGCGACACGATTGCAAAGTTCTTCAATTTCAGAAAGATTGTGAGAGGTAAGAAGGATTGAAACGCCCTCGATTGATTCGATCAGTTTCCTCATATTTGCGGCAGCTAGGGGGTCAAGCGAACGCGTCGGTTCGTCTAGCAGCAAAACTTGCGGCTTGGCAAGAAGTGCACGTGCAACCGCGAGTCGCTGCTTGTTTCCGGTCGAAAGATCAGAAAATCGGCGCTTCGCGAGTTTTGAAAGATCGAGTTGCCTAAAAAGTTCGTTGACACGGTTTTTCGCATCCGCATCAGTCATACCAAAAAGGCGAGAGAAAAACATCAGATTTTGACGACAAGTCAGACGCCAGTAAAACGAACGCTCTTCGGCAGTCGCCAGCCCAACCAGCGAACGAACCTTCACATCATCATTAACCGAATCAAAACCCTTGACCGAAACGCTTCCGCTAGTCGGTTGAACGAGCGTCGCAATTATTTTGGTAAGCGTTGTCTTGCCAGCACCATTTCTTCCAATTAAACCAAAAATCTCGCCGTTTTCGATTTCAAGCGAAACGTCCCGCAGCGCTTCAACCTCATCTTCTAGTTTCATCCGGAAAAACTTCTTAACCCGCGGAAACTGAGTCGGGTAGGTTTTTGAAAGATTTTCAACCGAGATAGCGTACATTATCGCTTGCGTTGTTTCGGATCGAGATATTCGCGCAGACCGTCACCGATAAAGTTAAAAGCCAAAACGGTCAAAGCGAGTGCTATGCCTGGAAATAAAAGGTTGTGCGTGGCGTTGGTGAGCGTATCGATTCCGCGCGCTTCATCAATCATATTTCCCCAGGATGGATTTGGCGGTGGAAGTCCCAAGCCGAGAAACGATAAAGACGCTTCAGCCAGCACCGCTCCCGCCATTGCCAGCGAAGCCTGCACGATCAAAGGTTGAATTGCATTTGGTAGTATATGAACAAAAAGCTGGCGCAACCCGCCCGCACCGAGTGCTCGGGCAGCCTGCACAAAATCGTATTCGCGGATTTTTAAAACCTGCCCGCGCATAACGCGCGCGTATCCCACCCAGCCGGTGATGCACATCGCGATAATCAAGTGTCTGATTCGATCGGAAGGAGCCGGATTGGTTCCGCTTAAAAACGCCACGATGGCAATTGCCAGCAGCAAACCCGGAAACGCCAAAAAGACGTTGAAAACATATCCGGAAAGAAACTTGTCCCACCAGCCACCGTAAAAACCAGCAATTGCGCCGATTATCACACCTACAATTCCCGAAATTGTTACCACGGTGATGCCAACGAAAAGTGAGACGCGCGCGCCGTAAACGATCCGCGAAAATACATCGCGTCCGAGAGCGTCCGTGCCAAACCAGTGTTTGGCACTCGGCGGTCTGTTTTCCATCGTTACTTCGCGATTGGTTGCGGAATCGATCTCATCAAACTGCTTCACCGGATCGTAGGGCGCGATCTGCGGGGCAAAAATCGCAGTGAAAATGAAAATCACGGCAATAACGAAACCTATGTAAGTTAATCGATTCATTCCTGCTTAATTCAGCCTTATTCGAGGGTCGAGCCAACGATAAATCATATCGGTAAAAGAATTCGCTAAAATATAGGTAATGCTGATTACGAGTACTACGCCCTGGACGAGCCGATGATCGCGCGATGTGATCCCGTCAAGCAGAAGCGTTCCGATACCTCGCCACGTAAATATTTTTTCCGTAATGATCGCGCCCGCCAATAAAACTCCAAGCTGCAAGCCCAGTATAGTTACGACGGGAATCAAACCGTTTTTAAGCACATGTTTGTAAATTACGATTCGTTCGCTCAGGCCCTTAGCCCGCGCCGTTCGGACATAATCTTCGCCAAGTTCTTCAATCACGCTCGAGCGAACCATGCGGGTCAAAATCGCAGAAAGCGCCGCTCCAAGCGTAACCGCCGGTAAAACGATATCTTCAGGGTAATAACTCCCGGTGGGCGAAAAAACCGGGATCTGAACGGCGAAAACATATTGCAGAAGCGGTCCGATTACAAAGCCGGGCAGGCAAATTCCAATCAGAGCGAAAAAAGACGCAAAGTTGTCGATCAGAGAATTTTTGTGCGTGCCCGCTAAAACCCCCAGGGGAATCGAGATTGAAATCGCGATAAGCAACGCCACTAGCGCGAGTTTAATGGTGGAAGGATATCTCTCAAGGATCATATCGAGCACAGGTCGCCCGGTATCATAAGATATCCCCAGGTCACCGCGGAGAACTCCCTTCCAATATTTGAAGTAACGGTTTTCCGCGCCGTTCCATTTAAAACCATTTTCGGAATCGTAGGTAAAAAAGAAGGCGGGAACATTCAAACCGTGGCGTTCCCTAAAAGCTTCAATCTGTTCTGGTGTGGCCTGTTCACCGAGGCGGGCGAGGGCAGGATCCCCTGGCACAAGCTCGATCAGGATTGTTACGAGCGAAACGACCGTAAAAATAACGAGCACAAACAATCCCAAACGCTTCAGGAAGTTTATGAGTTTATATTTATTCATTTAGCATTCAACATTGATCAGCGATCGTTCGAGGTTGTTCGCTGAAACCATCCCTCTCCCGAAAACAACATTGATTTACGAAACCTAACCCCATCTTAAGTGATAAATGATCAATGTTAAATACAACTTGATCAATATAACTGTCAGCTGTTCAATGACTTAGTTCCTGAGTGAATCGCGGCTATACCGCCGGTTAGATTTTGGTATTTTACATCGGAAAAACCGATTTGTCTCATCAACCCGGCTAAACCTTCCTGATCCGGGAATCTCGAGACAGAATCCGGTAGATATTCATAAGCGCCGCGCGAGCCGCTTATCGCACCTCCGATTTTTGGGAGGATGTTCTTAAAGTAGAATTGAAACGCCTCTCGAAAGCCGGGAATCGAGGGGCTGGAAAATTCCAGAACGATTAGTCTCCCATCTGTTTTCAGAACGCGCAGCATTTCCTTTAAACCGTCACGCCAGTTTGAGAAATTGCGAAGACCAAATGCTATTGCGATTGCGTCAAAGGTATCGTCATCAAACGAGAGCTTTAGACCATCGGCTTCGAGATAGGGAACTGTTTGCTTAAGAGAGGCATTTTTCTCCCTTGCTATTTCAAGCATCGGACGACAAAAATCGGTGCCGACAACTCTTGCATTTGCGTCGTTTTGGAGTTCGAGAGCTAAATCGCCTGTTCCGCAAGCCACATCAAGTATCAACGCTTCGGGATCGCGGCGCACATCCTTGAGCATCCGCGCAACCTTTTTTCTCCAGCGCTTGTCTATGTTAAGCGAGAGAAAGTGGTTCATGAAGTCATACTTCGAGGCGATCCCCGAAAACATTTCGCGAACTGCGTCGGAATGTTCGGTTTCTGCTGGAGATCTGTGATTTGCCGCGGTTTCAGACATGAAATACTTCTATTCCGATCATTTTACATAAAACGAAATGAAGTATCACGCGAGGATAACCGAACTATTTTTTTGGGTCAGGCGGATCGGAATCTTGTTTTAACGAATTGGTGTCTTCGTTTTCCTCTTCCATGTGAAACAAAACCACTGCACTTGTGACAGGTTCATTTGTGAGTTTGGCGGCAACTTTTGTGACATCAGCAAGCGTCACCTCGCGGGATTTCTTAAGTTCGCTTCTAATCGACTTCAGACCAAAGGTGTCGAGGTCTAACCAGAAATTAACGTGGTCGTAGCCCGCGACTTTTGAAACCGCCTTCTGCTTTGCGCTTTCAAACTCGCCGCGAGTTATTGAATCGATCAGGAGAGATTTTATTAAATTACCCGAAGGGGATGTCTTCGAAACATCCGAAGAATTCGAGCGGTATTTGAGAAAATACAAGCCACGCAACAGATGGGACGTTTGATAAAGTGAAGCATCAGTGATTTTTTCGCCACCGATTTTCGTGACGCCCTTCATTCGTTTTCGAAGAATATTTTCCAAAACTTTTGAGGCATAGTAATCCTTGTCATCTCTTGCAAAACCGTTTAATGCGAAATAGAAATCCTTTTCGTTGTTTCCAATTGCCCGGATCATTTCGGTTTCGGTACCGGGGTCCCCGGGAAGCCTGAAGGAGGCAGGTATTTTTTCTGTTCGCTTTCCCCAACCCCCGAAGTGTCTTCGTGCAGCTCGATATACAAAACTCGAACGTACATCTCCTTCAACCGTAAGCGTGGCATTATCCGAGGCAAGAAATCTCTGCTTGGCAAAAATAAGATCCGCGAAGTCAATTTTCGCGAGGCTTTCGCTCGTTCCCTCGATCGGGCGTCCGTAAGGGTAGTCTCCCAGAAGGTTTTGAGAGACTGATCGCTTCGCCAGGTAGGATGGATTATTTTTAAGCTTTTTTAGTTTTTCGAGACGCCTGGCTTTCACTTTTCCGGTCGTCTCTTTATCAATAGTCGGATTGATGATTGCAGGAGCCAGCGTTTCAAGTACGGTAAGAAACTCATTATTCTTTGCCGTCACGTCTATTTGTATGTAATCATAGGTGGTGGTAACTTCTAGGTTGCCCTCTAGGTCCTCTTCAAAGAACTTCCTAATACCATCATCGGGGAACAATATATCGGAAAGAAGGGCCATAGTTCCCATTTTATCTTTTGGATCGAAAGCCGCGCCGCTATGAATACGAAGTTTTACGGAAACCTTTTCGCTTCCGGGTTTATTCCAAATCAACACCTTTAGATCATTTAGAAGTTGCTCTTTGCGGGGCTCAGGGTGATTTTGGGCGAAAGAAAAGCTCACCAAAAGGGCGGCGATAAGCGTCAAAAAAATTGAAATTCGGGAAATAAATAGCATATTTGATAGTTTTATAAAAAAATAGGGTGTTTTGACAAATGTTTAGTTGCGAAATTGACCGTTGGAGTTGTTAGCTTGAATTTGTTTTAAAAAATATCTCAAAAATGAAAAAGTTTCTTAACCGGTAGGCATCGTACCCCCAATAAAACGCATCTATTAAAGTGTTATACGTTGTTAGGGAAGTCGTGAAACTTAACATTGAAATAAAAGTGGCTATAATAGTTATTTGTAGATAGTGTCAATAAATTGACCATACTTGAGAGGCTGAGAAATGGGAAAGATAGTTAAGCATTGTACATCGTGCGAGGAAAGTTTTGCTGAGAAGTTTAGCTTTTGTCCGAATTGTGCAAGTGAGCTGAGCACATTTGAAATGAAGCCGGTGGAGGTTTCTAAAGAAGCGCCGGTCGAAGCGTCAAACGTGTCTTCGTTTGAATCTAAGGCTGAAACCAAAACCATCGATACAGTATTGGATGAAAAACCTGCGGAGGTTGAAAAGTCAGAGCCTGTAAAAGAAGAGACGGTTTTTGAGCCGGTTGTCTTTGAGCCTGAAGAGGAAATAACGGTTGATGAGTTTGGCAGCGAAGAAGATGGTGCTGTTGACGGTGTGTCGGTTGGAGAGGTTGAAGAAACTGAGGAATTTGAAGCCGAAGCCGACACAGAAGACTCCGAAAATGGAAAATCTTTTGTTTCCGCGAACGCGGTCACAACGCTATTTGGTGACGATGGAATTCCTGAACATGAAGAAGGAGTTGCTCAAAACGGGTTTAAGTACCGTGAAACGAGATCAGGCGACCGCGATTTTGGCGTAACGGTGGTAAACGAGCGCGGTGGCGCGTTAAGAAATAATCTTTTGCTCGGCGCATCGCTTTTAGTATTGACGGTTACCTTTGCAAGTTTCATTTGGTCGGTTTTTAATCATCCACTTTTTGTAGCGGCGATCGGAGATACCAACGAGCTTCTAGCGCCGGTTGAAGTTGCTCCGATGGAGCCGGAAGAGGAACCCGAACTTAAAAAAGATGACGACAAAGGCGGCGGTGGCGGCGGTGGAGGTACCGAACGCGAAAAACCGCCTTCAAAAGGTGAATTGCCATCCCAAACACGAGACAAAATCCCTCCACCGATGCCAGTCAAGAGAATGGATAAACCTTCGCTGGTAGTTACAAATCAAACGACTGGAGATATTAAGCGGAAACGAACTGACACGGTTGGATTGCCGAACGGCGTTCCCGGACCTCTTTCTGGCGGTACAGGTAGCGGCGGCGGTTTTGGAACCGGTGAGGGACGAGGCTTTGGTCGCGGTAGAGGCGGAGGCGAAGGCTCTGGTATCGGAACAGGTTCTGGTTCGGGTATTGGCGACGGAACGGGAAGCGGACGTGGACGCGGCAGAGGAACGGGAAGAGACCGTACAGCAAGGCCGCCGAAACCCAAGCCGCCAAAGCCAAAAGGACCAACCGCGGGAATCAAAATCCGTTCAAAACCGCGCCCGGGCTATACTGATGCGGCTCGTCAAAACAATATACAGGGGACCGTGATGCTTCGTGTGACCTTTATGGCGAATGGAAGAATTGGTTCGATCTCAGCAGTTAAACGCCTGTCACATGGCTTGACGGAAAAGGCGATTGCAGCAGCTCGACGCATTGCGTTTACCCCTGCAATGAGAAATGGTTCTCCATATACAGTGACCAAGAGAATTCAATATAACTTTACGATTTATTAATCGGAGAGTTTCGGCAAAACTTCAAAACGCGAGTCGGTTTAATCGGCTCGCTTTTTTCTAATCTAAACCAAAGAAACTTTTTATTGTTCTGAAAATTCCCTTTGAGCCGGCATCCGTTTTCGAAAGCTGCTCCTCTTCTTCAAGCGCGAGCATCTCGGTTCTTTCCTCGATAATTTCACCTATCACCTTCATCACTTCCGGGTTTTCCTCGAGAATCGGCTTCATGATCCGCGGTCTTATTTCGAGTACCTGTGTTTCTGTGTCCGCAATAACATCTGCTGTGCGGGGTTCGCCCGTGAAAAGACTCATTTCACCAAAGAAGTCACCTTCGTGGAGAGTCGAGACAGTTTTTGAAGTGCCGTTGTCTTCGACTTGTATGTGAACGCCGCCGCGATGAATTATGTACATGGACTTGTCCGCCTGCCCCTTTTGAATAATTGGTTCTTCCGGAGCAAACACCCTGACAGAACACGTTTGCGCGATTCTTTCAGTTTCTTCTGCGGAAAGCGGGGCGAAAATCGGAACGTTATTTATTCGTTCGCAGATTTCATCTGCGGTTTCGACGAAGACTTCACTCTCTTCCGATTGTGCCGCCGTGTAAATAGTGCGTGTCGGATATGCAAAATCCAGGTTTTCGCGTTGAAACGCATACCAGATTCGTTGGCGGATAAGGGCGTCGGTATCGTTTTGCTGGCGGTCATTTGTAATCCAATACTTCACTTCCCAATCGATTCCACTATCGGCGAGATTTCTAATACGTACCTTCGGTCTGCGTTTTGGCGAAACATTTTCAACTTGTCTGACTGCCTCGCGGACAATTTGCACTACCTTCGCTGGAGAGTTGGTATAGAGGGTATTAAAGAAAACCAGACGCGCGGTTAGATTTTCCTGCTCAGCGACTTCAATCGTTTCCTTGCCGATGACGCTGTTGCTTATAACCAGAAGTTTATTTTGAAACGTTCTGATTTTAACGCCCCTCCACGAAACTGATTCGACCGTTCCCATGCCCTGATTTTTTATCGAGATAATGTCGCCAACCTGAAAGGACTGATCGGCTTGTATGGCGATTCCCGAAAACAAGTTTCCGAGCGTATCTTGAAGAGCGAGACCGACAACGATACCGATTATTGCCGATCCGGTAAAGAGCGGTGCGAGTTCTACTCCCGGATACTGCGTTTGAAAAATGATGAAAAACGCGACGATGTAAATGATTATCGATAAAATCGTTTTCAGAAGAGAGGCAATCTCTCGCTGTCCGGTGTTTTTAAGCGCGGCGCCCCATATGAGCTGGGTCAGCATTCGCACAATCGAAACAACGATCGTCATCCAGAGGATAATCTTGATGACCAGGTAGAGGTTTATCATCAACCCCGCGATGGTCTTTGCTCCCTGAGTCGCGCTTCCGTTTGGGTCGGAAACCTCTAGATCTTCAGTGATTTCAAGATTGAATTGCGAAAGGACCGTTTGGCGAATCCATTCCTCCAATATTGGAAGACATACGAGAATAAGCGAAACGACAGCGATTACTGCCATGAAAGAATAGAGTCTCTTTTGGAAATTTTCCGTCATTTTCATGTGGAGATTAAAAAATATCAGCAAATGCACGCGCAATCAACAAAAATGAAAGGCACGATACGACGATCGTCACTAACCATGCAAACATCTGGAACAACGAAGAGTTTTTGTATTTGCCCATAATCTCGTCGCTGCTTGAAAGCCTAACTACTGTAACCAACACAAACGGGAGAAGAAGGCCGTTTATCGCCTGAGTAACGAGAAGGAGTTTGATTTGCGGAATGTTAGGTATTAGCGCGACCACGGCTCCAAGAACGATAAGGAGCGTAAATATGCCCAAAAAGATTGGTGCTTCGCGAAAGCTTCTCGAGAGACCTTTTTCAAAACCTAGCGCTTCGCTGATCGAATATGCCGTTGCTAGAGGCAAGACCCCCATCGCAAGTAGCGAAGCCCCAAAAAGCCCAAGCGCAAAAAGATATTTAGCATATGCGCCGGCAACGGGGGCTAGTGCCTCGGCTGCGGTGGCTGCAGTATCAACATTTGTAATACCGGCCCGGTTTAGTGTTGCGGCGGTCGAGATTACGATAAACGCCGCTATCAGAAGCGCGAAAGATGTTCCGACGATCACGTCAGCCCTCGCCATTCCCAAATCCTCTTCATCCAATCCTTTTTCGACCGCCGAGGATTGTACAAAAAACTGCATAAAGGGCGTAATGGTCGTTCCGATCAAAGCCATCACCATAAAAATATAAGTGAAATCAGTTTGAAAACTTGGTGTAACGAACTCCGTAGCAACCCTTGACCAGTCAGGTTTTGCAACAAATGCCGAAGCGATGTAACACAGGAAAACAAGCGAAATCATCAAGAACACTTTCTCAACCCGTTCCTGCGAGCCTTTCACTACGAGCCACCAAACCAGGATCGAAACTATCGGAACGGTGATGTAACGCGAAATTCCGAATAGTTCTGAAGCTTGCGCCATACCGATAAATTGCGAGATTATAACCCCTGAATTCGCAATCAGAAACGCGAGCATAACGATCACCGTAAGTCTGACTCCAAAGCGTTCGCGGATGAGATCGGCCAATCCCTGTCCTGTAATAACCCCCATCCTTACGCACATTTCCTGAACGACAATCAGGCTTAAAATCATCGGGACGAAAACCCACAGTAGCGAGTAACCGTATCCCGCGCCAATCGATGAATAGGTGGCTACTCCTCCCGCATCGTTTCCAGCGTTTGCAGCTATAATTCCTGGGCCGAGGATGGCTAGGTAAGTGTAAAGACGATATTCAGAGAGACTACGGCGTAGGCGCGCGGAGACGCGTTTGAACAAATCAATGATTTTTTGAAACGGATTTCTTCGTTGCACAGTAAATCGTCTTCGTCGTTCATAATCTTGGAAAGGCGATTGTAATTTGAATGCGAAGTCAATTGCAAAGCATTGATTACAAATAAATTTATAAGATTTGAAAATATTTCCGCATCCGATGTGAAATTTTTTAATCAGAAGCGAAAGCGCTTGAGTTTTGCCGAGGCGACTCTTAAACTTTAAGCGGGTTAGGGGAGGTTTTTTGAGCAAATTTTACTATCGAATCTGAAAAAATATGACGCACAATCTATTTAACACAAAACAAACATTTACAACTGGAAACGGCAGCGAAGGTGGTTTTTATTCGCTTCCGCAACTTGAAAAAGAGGGAGTCGGAAGCGTTTCGCGTCTGCCGGTTTCGATCCGGATCGTTCTTGAGTCGGTTTTAAGAAACTTTGACGAAGGGAAGACGGTCAGCGAAGAGGATGTCAAAAGCCTTGCAAATTGGGGCGCGACAGCAGATCGTACGAATGAAGTTCCTTTCGTTATTGCGAGAGTTATCTTGCAGGACTTTACAGGCGTACCGCTGCTCGTCGATTTGGCAGCGATGCGCTCGGCGACCGAAAGGCTTGGGGCTGATCCCGGGATCTTGGAGCCGCTCGTCCCCGTCGATCTTGTGATCGATCATTCCGTTCAGGTGGATTATGCGGGTAGCGAAGAAGCCTATCAGCGCAACATGGAAAAGGAGTTTGAGCGCAATGAGCAGCGTTATCGCTTCCTCAAATGGGGAACGCAGGCGTTTAATGGATTTAAAGTCGTACCTCCAGGAATTGGCATTGTTCACCAAGTAAATCTCGAGTATCTGGCCCGCGGAGTGTTTGAAAAAGAAGGCGTTCATTATCCTGATACATTGGTCGGAACGGATTCTCACACAACGATGATCAACGGTCTGGGCATCGTTGGTTGGGGTGTTGGCGGAATCGAAGCGGAAGCAGGAATGCTTGGTCAACCGATTTATATCTTGACGCCCGATGTTGTTGGAATGCACTTAACCGGTAAATTGCCTGAAGGCTCGACGGCAACCGACCTTGTTTTAAGGGTTGTAGAGATATTGCGCGAGGCGAAAGTTGTAGGGAAATTTGTCGAGTTTTTTGGAGAAGGTGCTTCAAACCTGCATGCCACAGACCGCGCAACGATTGCCAATATGGCGCCGGAATACGGTGCGACAATGGGCTTTTTCGGGGTTGATGAAAAAACTTTGGACTATTTCAAGGCGACCGGACGAAGCGAGGAGCATTGTGAAACAATTCGTAACTACTTCACGGCGCAGGAGATGTTCGGAATCCCGCAAAAAGGTGAAGTGGACTATACGAAAGTTATCGAACTCGATTTATCAACGATTACTCCTGCAGTTTCAGGTCCGCGCAGACCTCAAGACCGGATCGAGCTTGACAACTTCAAAAGCAAATTCAGCGAGTTACTTGATAAACCAATCTCAGAAGGTGGTTTTAGCGCAAGTTCCGAGGATTTGGCAAAACGCTACAAAACCGCGCTCGGCAGCGGCAATGGAAACGGGCTCCCGATTTACGGAGAAAGCCAAAAAGGCGTAGAAGAGGTTGAAGTCGGGCACGGCGATGTCGTTGTGGCGGCAATTACTTCCTGCACAAATACATCGAACCCAAGTGTGATGCTCGCAGCCGGGATTTTGGCGAAAAAGGCGGTTGAAAGAGGAATGAAGGTTCCGCCGTTTGTGAAAACTTCGCTTGGACCTGGTTCGCGCGTGGTTACCGAGTACCTTGAAAAAACCGGACTGCAGGAATACCTGGATCAAGTTGGTTTCGACCTGGTTGGGTATGGCTGCACGACCTGTATTGGTAATTCCGGTCCGCTCGACGCGGGGATTGAGAAGACAATCGTCGATAATGATCTCGTAATGGCTTCTGTGCTCTCAGGCAACAGAAATTTTGAGGCAAGAATCCACCAAAATATCAAGGCGAACTTCCTTATGTCGCCGCCGCTTGTCGTCGCATATGCTTTAGCCGGAACAGTTAACAAAGATCTATCGACCGAGCCGATTGGCAAAGATAAAGATGGAGACGACGTCTACTTACAGGATATCTGGGCGAGTTTGGAAGAGGTCGAGGCGGTTTTGGGCGCCGCCATGGAGCCCGAAACTTACAAAAAACTCTACAGCGATTTCGCCGAGAAAAACCCGCTTTGGAATCAGATTCCTTCAAGTATAGGGAAGGTATACGAGTGGGATGACAGTTCGACATACATCCAGGAGCCGCCTTACTTTGACGGCTTCTCGATGGAAGTTGGCTCGTTTTCGGATATTAAAAACGCGCGACCTCTGGGACTTTTCGGCGATTCTGTTACCACCGACCATATTTCGCCCGCGGGAGCATTTAAGCCTGATTCGCCAGCTGGTTTGTATCTGCAGGAGCAGGGAGTCGAGCCAAAAGACTTTAATTCTTACGGCTCAAGACGTGGAAACGACCGTGTAATGCTTCGCGGCAGCTTTGCAAACGTTCGAATTAAGAATCTGCTGGTTTCGCCAAAAGAGGGCGGTTATACGCTTCATCAACCCTCAGGCGAAGAGATGACGATCTATGACGCGGCGATGAAGTATAAGGAAGAGGGCGTACCGCTTGTTGTTTTAGCTGGGGCTGAATACGGAACGGGAAGTTCGAGAGATTGGGCGGCTAAAGGTACGCTTCTAATGGGAGTAAAAGCCGTAGTTGCGAAGTCGTTTGAGCGAATTCATCGTTCTAATTTGATCGGTATGGGAGTTTTACCATTGCAGTTTAAGGGAGACGATACCGTCAAGACGTTGGGTTTGGATGGGACCGAAACCTTTGATCTTACGGGGCTGGAGGGTTCAGATGTTAAACCACTTCAAGGCGTGAAGTTAAGTATTAATAAAGCAGATGGAACTGTTGTAGAAACAGAGGTTACCCTGCGGATAGATACGCCAATTGAAGTAGAATATTATCGCCACGGCGGAATCTTGCAGTATGTGTTGCGGCAGATAATCGGCGAGAATCAATAGAAGGTGGATCGAAGTGCGGAAAGTAGTTGACTTTTCGGAAGAAGGAAAATATATGAGACTGAGCCCATTGGTTTAGGAAGATTTCAAGTCGGAAGGTCATAGACCTTACCCGTCAAAAGGTAAAAGAGAATATAAGGATGCAAGCTTGGCTTCCTTAGCGAGAAAAAAAGAACCCGGCAGAAGATGCCGGGTTCGGTCTAAACTAAATTTCAGGTTTTTTATGCTGCTAGTGGAATTTTTGGTTCCGCTTCGAGCTCATTAAACTGAATCGGAACGGCTCCATTTACTCTAGCCTTTACCTTCCTCATTTCATACCACTTATCGCAGAACGAACAATGATAAAACTTAAATTCAAAATCTTTCGATTGATAATTAACATCAAGTTCGTTGTTACAGTGCCAACAAGTCATTCGAACTTACCTCTCCTTTAGATTTAAACATATTTTAACACAATAACCCCCTCTTATGGCAAGCATTTTTTTTCGCAATAATGCTTATTTATCGGCCTGATTGGATTAACTCTTTGTGCGTCAATTGATTAGAAAAAAAAGAAAAGTGTAAAATAAACTCAAAACAAGCGGATACTCAACCGAAATGATCAAAACAATTGCCTTCGACGCCGACGATACGCTGTGGCACAACGAGCGGATTTTCCTTTCGGCCAAAGGGAAGTACAAGAAACTGCTTTCGAAATATCACAAAGAGTCCTGGGTTGAAGAGCGTCTGGATGCTGCAGAGATTAAGAATATCAAGCATTTCGGCTACGGGATTAAAGGTTTTACGCTATCGATGATTGAAACCGCGATCGAATTAACCGAAGGTCGCGTGAAAGGTTTTGAAGTTGAGGAAATCATCGGTTATTCAAAGGAGATGCTTGCATCGCCGATAGAGGTATTAGACGGCGCCCAAGAAACCATAGAAGCCCTCTCCCGAGACCATGATTTGATGTTGATAACGAAAGGCGACCTTTTTGATCAGGAAACAAAACTGGCTCGATCGGGGCTCGGCGACTTTTTTGACGATGTTGAGGTTGTTTCCGAGAAAAATCGGGAAGTTTACGAACGGATTATAAGTAAATACGACATCGGCTTACATGAGTTTGTGATGGTTGGCAACTCTCTCAAATCAGACGTTTTACCGGTTGTTGAATTGGGGTCAAATGCCGTGCATATTCCTTACGAAACTGAGTGGTTTCATGAGGCGGTGGACGATGAACAAAAGAAGGGGAAGCGGTTTGCCGAGATTGAGTGTATCAGCGATCTTCCAAATTGGATCGGAAACTATTCCGTGTAGTCTATTGCCTCTAACAAAGAATCGGTAACTTTCCGTATCGTAAATTTTTGTTCCAAAAGCTCGTAGCCAGCCCGGCCCAAACTTTGGCGTAACTCCCTATCTTTCAACAGTTTAATAAGATATCGCGAAAGCGCCTTGGTATCTTTGTGGGGAGCAAGGAAGCCGGTCTCGCCATGTTTGATAATCTCTTCGGCGGATGTTTTTTCAAAACCAACACATGGCATTTGGTGACGCATTCCTTCAAGAAGCGCAAATCCAAAACCTTCCCAGATTGAAGGCAAAAGTAAAACACTTCCTTGAGAGAGGATATTGCCGGTTTCCCTCACAAATCCGGCGAGTTTAACCTTCTCCGCCAAATTTCTTTGGTGTATTTTCGACTCAATTTTCGATCTGGCATCGCCTTCACCTGCGATCGTCAGGGTTGCTTCGGGAACCTCTTTTACGACCCTTTGCAACGCATCTATGGCCAAATCTAAGCCCTTTTCGGGAGCTAAGCGTGATAGGATGACTATGTTAGCGGAATTGACGTCGCATTCATCCGGGATCTCGTTCAGAGTAATTCCGTTTGATATAACTTCAATCGGAACGCCAGACTCCTCGGAAATTTCCCGGATTGAGCGCTTTGTAACCTCCGAATTCGCAATGATTTTCGCGACATAATTGCTGAAAAGCCTTCTATTTAATGGGTTTGTTCCAATTGGCTGCGGAATACCCCTTCGATAGATGATCTTTTTTACACCGTTTTTTGACGCTTCAGCGGCAACCGTTTTTAGCTCGATCGAACCGTTTAAAATGACCGTATCCGTATCGTTTTCCGCAAGTTGTTTGCCAATTTTTCTCATCAAAAGCGGGTTTAAGAAGGTTTTCTTGCTCACTTTTATCGCTTCGTGAGGAACTGCCTCCTCGATACAACGTTTATGGAGCACACTCCCGGCATTTACCAACAGGCGAGCTTCTAAACCGCGATTTAGAAGTTCACGCGTTGTTAAATAGTGCCAGTTTTCGCCTCCACCCCAGGTTTTGGAAAAATTTACACAAACAATCGACATTCTTAAGATTTAAGTGGTTTCTAAAGCTTCGAACTGTAAAATATAGAGCTGTTTATATTTACCGTTTCTTGCGATCAGTTCTTCATGGGTTCCGGATTCGATAACTCGTCCCTTGTCCATCACGACAATCTTATCTGCTTTTCTAACTGTTGAAAGTCTATGTGCTATCACAATCGACGTGTGGTCTTTCATCAAATTTGTGAGTGCTTTTTGAACTAGTTTTTCACTTTCAGAATCAAGCGCCGAAGTGGCTTCGTCGAGTATTATTACCGGCGCGTCCATCAAAACCGCCCTTGCGATAGCAATTCGCTGCCTTTGTCCACCCGATAGATTAGTTCCGCGCTCGCCAACCAAAGTTTCATATTTTTCGGGGAAACTTTCGATAAACTCGTCCGCATACGCTATCCGAGCAGCGTTTCGAATTTGTTCGTCGGTTGCTCTAGGATTTCCATAAGAAACGTTGTAGCGGATAGACTCGTTAAACAGTACCGTCTCCTGGGTTACGAGAGCGATCTGTTTTTTCAGGGAAGCGATTTGCACGTCCCGAAGATCAGTTTCATCCCATAGAATCTTGCCGTTTTGCGGATCATACAAGCGCTGTATCAGTTTGATTAGACTCGATTTACCGCCGCCGCTTTCACCGACGAGTGCGACCATTTGACCCTTCCTGATCTCAAGCGAAATATCCCTAAGCACTCGGGATTTTTCATCGTCATAAGCGAAGGAAACACTCTCAAGGGTAATTGATTTGCTTAGTCCATTTAACTCAATCGCGTCGGCTTTCTCCGGTAACTTGTTTTTCTGATCGAGAACTTCCCATACGTCTTTCGCGGCGGCGAATGCCTTTGAGATTTCGTTGTGCTGGCGCGAAATCTTCCGCATCGGATCATAACTCCCAATAAGAAAATACAAGTATGTGAAAAACTGCTCAGCGACCATATTTCCAACCTGAATTTCCCGCAGACCAAAATACAATAGAATCACAATCGCAAATATACCGATGGTTTCAATTATTCCGGGAGACATCGCGGCTATTTTCCCAGAACGCAGGTTAGCGGAGGCGATTAACTCGGTGACTTTGGAGAACCTCGATTTTTCGCGGTTCTCAGCCGTGTAAGCCTTTACAATTGTTTGATTTGAAAGGGTTTCCTGCGCCGCATCAGTCAATTCCTTGTTGCCATCGATTGAAACTGTTGCGAGATTCCGAAGCGCTCGACTAAATTTGGACGTTAGAAAGGCTATAATCGGTCCGATAATCAAGAATCCGAGGGTCAGGCGCCAGTTAAACCAAAAAGCTGCTCCCATTAAACCAACAAGCATAAAACTCTCGCGCAAGACGTCGCGCAGATTTGCTGAAACAGCCTGTTCGATTGCGGCGCAGCTAACAACTAGTCGCGAAACGAGAAAATTCGTGCGGTGTTTTTCGAAGAAACTCGCAGATTGCGAGAGCAAATGACCGTAAAGCTCGTTGCGTAGGTCGTAAATCACGGATTGCCCAATTTTGGCCATCAAATAAGCTGAAATATAGGAAAATATGCCTTTGCATATCGTAAAAGTCAGCAAAAGTGCGGAAATTGCAAACCAGGCTTGAGTCCATGGCTTTTTGGGAATCCATTCATGCAGCGAAAACAGCGTCCAGGCTTTTTTGCCTGTTTCGGGGGTGAATTGTTCAAACATCGGCACGAGCAATGCGCCAGTGGCAACCTGAAAAAGGGCCATTAGAACCATTGCTCCGATTGCCACGATAAAGATCGGAAGGTGTGGCTTTAGGTATTTTAAGAGACGTCGGAAATCACTCATTGCTAAAGGCTTGAGTGTAGTTATTGCAATTGTTTAGGTCAAACAAAACGAGCCGCTATTCTTGCGACTCGTCGTTTAAGATTCGGATTTTTCTATTGTGTTGCTCTCTTTCGTCTCCGTGCACTATATCCCGCAATTCCAGCTAAACCTGTTCCCAATAAGAACAGCGTTGCTGGTTCGGGGACTGGTTCCGGTGTGGGTGAAGCGAAAACGAATGTATATTCCGAGAGTCGGTAGCCGTCATAGTCGATCTGACCGTTGTTAAAACGCCCAAAGCGAAACGTCAATGTGGCAATACCGCTGCCCTCGATCAAGGTGCTAAATACATGAAGGTGGTCAGGATAGGAAAGGAGATTTATTTGTCCTGTCATCGTAAAAGGGACGTCGATCTTAACTTCCGCGCCTGCCCCTCTATTTGGGGCTCTCACTGAATCCTGACCAAATACAATATTCATTAGTCCGTTCGGGCGAGAAAGGTTCACTGACGTTCCGGGAGCTGTGTTTAAGCTGGGAACTCCAAGTCCCATTGAAAACACCCCGTCCGTAAGATCGATTAGAGTTCCTGGAGGACAACCGTTTGAGCATCCCAGCGGAAGATCTTGACGGGTTTCTGTGTCACTCGCCCGCCAGTTGATATCAAGGTTGTCGCCCTGGAGTCTTGCGTTGTCTCCTAAGTAGTTTCCCGCGAAACTTACATAAACTGCTCGAAAGCTTCCGCTTGTTATCTGAATAGGCGCTGCGGAAACTGCAGTCCCCGAAATCAATAAAAGCGATACGGATACCAAAATCTTCATTACGAACTTCATAATTTTTTATCCTTAATTTACTTGTTTGTTTTACGACGCCTTACACGATATCCCGCAATTCCAGCTAAACCTGTTCCGAGTAGGAATAGCGTAGCGGGTTCGGGAACCGGTTCTGGTGTCGGTGATGTGAAGTCATATCGTATTCTTCCTAAAAATCTTGTTCCGGGCGCCGTATTGAATGACCCATCGTATGGTACATAGGTGATGTCCGCGTTCCCGCTGCCGTACAGGGAGACAGTCAGGTCCGGTGCCGTTGTGCTCAGCGGTCTAAGTAACAGGCTTCCGGTCATCTCAAACGGAACGAGATACTTATCAAGGGCGGCGGAGCCAAGATCGCCGTTGTACTGAGGCAGTGACAGTGTTTCTCCCGTAAATGTGAAAATACCTTGAAGTATTTTGTATTCCGCACCAAGGTATGTAAACGTTCCGCTTCCGGCGCCTGCAGTCTTAATTGTTCCGGTAGTAATCGTTGAGTTTGGACTAAATGTATCCCCTTCCAAGCAATTAAAAGAGCAAGCTTCAACCGCCCCGAGCGGACGTTCGCCACCATTTCCACCGGCCACTGTAAAATCGTCACCAGCAAAAAGGATCCGCAGGGAAAGGGGGACCCATGAAGTCGCGGTGGAGTTGGTTCTGTCGGTGGACTGTGGATAAATCGACCCGGAGGTTATGCGTAATGGATCGGCTTTCAACTCAGAGAAATTAGCAATGAAAAGACAAAGGATGATAGCTGAAAGAAGTTTTACCAAGGTGAACATGTTAATTCTCTCCATAATAAAGAACAAAAATTTGTGCTAATGGACACGAATCCCACGACCAAGATTAGGAAATGATCGAAAGCCTTGCACCCGTATCAATTTTCGGTTTCCCAGAATAGAGATATCCGTTGTGCGGTATATATTGCTAATTATCCCGATTTTCCAGAAAAAGTAGAAAAAAAAATTCAAATACAATAGAATTGCAACATAAAGCTTCCCGCAAGCATCTTTTTTACTACCAGCCTTTTTCTCGGAGAAGACCTATGACAAATAATAAAGCACTTAAAATAACTACAATTCTATCTATTTTACTCCTTTTTGTTTTCAATTCCTTTGCGCAGGTAGATGTGCCTCGTAAGACGACTGCGATCACCTATCCGCTCGATCAGGATGTTCGCGTAATGTTTCGCGGTACGACGCGTTTTCCGGCGATGTCGGGTAAGGCACGTATCAAACGGACTAAGAAGAATGGAACTGAAATAAAACTTAACGTTGAGAAAATGCCTCGACCGTTCGAACTTGGAGCGGGTTATGCAACCTATGTGCTCTGGGCTATTTCTCCGAACGGACAAATTGATAATCTTGGCGAGATTAAGCGCCGCGGTTTTTGGGAGTTTAGCTCGAAGATTTCCGTAACTACTCCGCTTCAGACGTTTGCTTTGATAATTACAGCGGAGCCGCATTTTCTTGTTTCTCGTCCAAGCCAGGAGATAATGCTTGAAAACCTAAGGCCTTATTCAAACAGCGGCAGGACACCAGCGACGACGAGTTCGGTTCAGTATTTTGGAAATTCAAGCGACTATTTCCGCGACGCGCGAACTCCTCAAATCGCGGAGGTGAATTATCGCCGAACGCCTACCTCAGTTCTACAAGCACAGCAGGCGATTGCACTCGCGAAATATGCTGGTGCAGAGCGTGACGCTCCGAAAGAACTGCAGCAAGCCGAGGTTTACCTAAAAAATGCAGAAAACGGTTGGAAAGCCGGTCGGGGCGAAGAATATGTTGATATTGCCGCACGTAAAGCGATAAGCACGGCCGTAAGGGCAGAGACTACGGCAAGTATTCGAAGAACCGCCCGTGATAAAAGGAATCAGAAATTGCGGCAGGATGCTGAATTGCGCGATGCGGAAGAAAAATATAGCGATGCTTTAAGACGAATCGATCAATTGAAAGCGACTTTGGCAGATGAAACACGTTCGCGTGAATTAACTGAGCGCGACAGTATGAACTATCTCAAGCAGATTAGAGAGCTCAAGGACGAAAACAAGAAGCTGCGAGAGGAATTGGGGGTTGCAAAGGTTAAGCTAGCCAAGATCGAAGCCAAGGAAAGGGCAATTGCAGAGGCGAAGAGGCGCGAGGAAAAGCAGCGAGAATTGGCTGCAGGCGAACCCGTACTTGTGCAGTCATTGAAGCAGTTTGGTTCGGTTTCGAAAACTGATCGAGGTATTGAAGTTATTCTGGCTGAAAATTATTGGTCAGGAATAAGGGTCAGTAGTTTTGCGGAGACTGCGGAGCCATGGCTCGTCGGGCTTGGAGAACTTTTGGCGAATTCGCCAAACTATAATGTCGTCGTCGAATCGCACACGGATAATAGCGGAACGCCGGAGGAACTAAAGGTTTTAACCGACGAAAGAGCTCAAGCTGTGGTGGATAAAATGATGTCTCTAGGGGTTCTACAACCTCGTCTTGAGGCAAAAGGTATGGGCGGAACGACTCCGCTCGTTCCAAACTCAACGAGGCGAAATAGGGCTAAGAACCGTAGAGTTCATGTAATTTTGGTGCCGAATATCTAGGTGTAATTTAGGTAAGTAGACAAGGGCTCCGGATTTGAAAGAATTCGGCGCCCTATTTCAGTATTCGGATTCGGTCAGGAGGGATTCCTAACATGCACTCGTCTCCCACGCTTAGCCCAACAACCCTTAAAACGAGGGCCATAAGTTTGAGTCCGTTGGCATCGAGTTTAATCAAAGTTGTCGATCCCAGGAAATCGACGCCGACAACTGTTGCTCTGATCAAATTGTCTTCGGGGAACGAGGCACCAAATGAAATTGAAACATTTTCCGGGCGAATTGCGAGTGTGACGGGCTGGTTAATCGCTCCAAGCTCAGCTTTCTCCAGTTTATCCAACGATATTCTCTGTTCGCCATCGATCGTAACAAATTCCGGGTTTTCCTCTTTGCTTGAGGTTGTACGTTTTGCCGGAATCAGGTTGATAGACCCAAATAATTCAGCTGCGGCCAGGGTCTTAGGATTTGAATAAACATCGCTGACTCCGCCAATTTGAATAATCTCGCCACCGTCGAGGACGGCCACGCGATCACAGAGCTGAAACACCTCGAGTGGATCATTGGTCGCGATCAGCGTACATAAACGTTTTGCTTTTGTCAGGCGCCTGATTTCTTTTGCAAAACGTTGGGTTTGATTCGGGTCGAGATTCTGAACAGGATTTTCGACAAGGAAAACGTTCTCGAGTTTTCCAAGAGATTCTTCAAGGAGTTTGATTTGAGCTATGGCTCTCGAAACAGTTTGGTCGGATCCAAACAATTGTCGCCAGCGCGATGTCGCTTCATCCGCCAGTAAATAAAAACCTGCTTCGCGTCCGTTTGCGATTTCTTGATCATCAAGATAAATCGATCCAGAATTTGCTTTCTCGAGGCCCGAAACGATCCTTAAAATCAATGTTTTCGCGCTTTTGTCAGATCCCAGCAGTCCAAAGACCTCGCCCTTTGAAACAGAAAATGAAAGGTTGTTAAGAGCGAGTTTTCCGTCAATCTGCTTTGAGAGATTTTTAATTTCAAGTGTCATTTGATTTAGGTAAAGCAAGTATAAACCATTTGTTGAATTAATTTGCAAGATTAAGCAACTTGTTTCGTTCTTTAAATCGTCATACTTGCGAAGGCACCGAAAACGCGCAAAAACTTACAATTTGGAGAATTTTAAGATGATTTTAAAGAAAGCCGCATATTTATTTACATTTCTATTTTTGCTTTTGGTTTCGTCCGAAGCGGTGTTTTCACAGGGGATTATTGTTCCCAGGCCGTGTCCTCCCGTTAGGCGCTGTCCAAGACCCCGACCGATTCCGAGACCAGTGCCGTTGCCTCATGCTCTTCCGGTTAAATCGATCGAGATTGATACAAAGATTCAAAAGCAGGTTGCGACAACGCGTATCGAACAGGTATTTCGAAACGATACTCCTTATACGCTCGAAGGAACCTATTTCTTCCCGATTCCGGACGATGCTTCGATCGAGCAGTTTGCGATCTGGGAAAACGGCAAAAAACTCGTTGGTGAAGTTAGGTCGCGCGAAGAGGCCCGCAGAATATACAACAAAATAGTTCGTTCGATGAAAGATCCGGGCCTACTTGAGTACGCCGGGAAAGATCTTTTTCAGGCATCGATTTTTCCAATCCCACCAAGATCAGATAAAAAATTAGAGCTCACTTATTCTCAGGTTCTTAAAGCTGAGTCGGGTACCGTTGCCTATCGGTATCCGCTAGGCACGGGCAGAAATTTGTGGTCGCGACGACCTATCCCCGTTCGTCGAAACGTGAGCTATAGTTCAAGACCGAGACCGAAACCCACGAAATTTGGAACGGTTTCCGGAAAGATTGAGATAGTCGGGCGAGAAGCGCTGAGAAACATCTATTCGCCGAGTCATAAGGTTGAAGTAAACCGGAAGGGCGAAAAAGGAGCGACGGTTTCATTTGAAACAAAAGGCGATCCGAGCGATTTCCAGCTTTTTTACGGATTATCAAACAACGATTTCGGAATGTCTTTGATGACCTATCGGGAACCTGGAAAGGACGGTTACTTCCTAATGATGCTTTCTCCGAAAGATAAGATTACGGAAAGGGAACTCGTAAACAAAGACATTATTTTCGTGCTTGACACGTCGGGCTCGATGGCAGACAAAGGCAAGATTGAAAAAGCCCGCAAGGCTCTCCAGTTTGGAATTTCAGGTCTGCGAAGCGGCGATAGATTTAATGTGATCAACTTCGCCGGAGAGGAACACCTGATGGAAACCGGTTTAGTTGCCGCAAGTTCAGCCAATAAAAAGGAGGCTGAGAATTTTGTCAAGGACTTGAAGCCAAATGGCGGAACAAATATCAACGACGCGCTAAAAGCGGCTATGAAACAGTTTGATTCGAGCGATCGACCAAAAATGCTCGTATTCTTAACCGATGGTTTGCCGACGGTTGGCGAATCCAACGTTGACCGGATCATAAAGAATGTGAAGGAAATTGATGTAAAAGGCTTGCGACTCTTTCCTTTTGGTGTGGGTTACGACGTGAATACGCGACTTCTCGATAAGCTTGCGGCAGAGAACTCCGGTGTGGCTGACTATGTCGAACCAAAGGAGGATTTGGAAATAAAAGTTTCAAACTTCTTTGCTAAAGTTAATTCTCCGGTTTTAACGGATCTCAAAATGGATTTTGCTACCCTTAGAACGGATCTACTATACCCGCGCAAACTTACGGACATTTTCAAGGGAACGCAGCTTGCGCTGATCGGGCGCTATAAAAATTCCCGAGACTTGAAAAACCTAACCTTTAAGTTAACAGGAAAAGCTGGGAATAAGACGCGCTCGTTTAGCTACCGCAATCTGTCGTTTCCACTAAAGGCGCGTAAAAATGAATTTTTGCCGCGGCTTTGGGCGACGCGACGTGTAGGATGGCTGGTTGAACAAATACGCAGCAACGGCGAAAACAAAGAACTTCGTGATGAGATCGTCGATCTCGGGACACGCTACGGAATCGTTACGCCTTACACATCCTACCTCGCAACTGATGGAAGCGAGAAACGCTTTGGCGAAGGAAGAGGCGTGGGTTCGGGTAGCGGTCGTGGCCGTACTTTTAGACGCGTACCGCCTAAAGCGAAACCGGCGGTATCAACCGGGAGCACAGCAGTTCGTGAAAGCAAGAAAGCGGCGGCCCAGCAGGCTGCGGTTGATGTAAGCGCTGGTGACGATGAAATGATCATACTATCTACGGACAAGGATGGCGTTCAAACCGTCAAGAAAGTGGGTATAAAAACATTTTATCTTCGCGGCGGGGTTTGGATCGATTCTACGGTCGATTTTGTGTCGAATGCTAAGGAGATTAAGCTGAAATTTGCGAGCAACGAATACTTCGATTTGGTCACCAAAGAGAAGGATTTGGCGAAGTTTTTATCGGTCGGTAAAAAGGTCGTAGTTGTTTGGAAAGGCAAGGTTTACCGCATTATTGAATGAACCTTGAATTTGAATTGAATGCTTATTAAATGTAAGGTAACTCTTTGCTAAAAACACAAATTTAGACTAGGAGTTGCCTTAACTTTTGGTAGCGTAGATTTTTGATGGAGAAGCACAACTAAATGGTTAATTTTCGGACGAAACTTATCACGGTTCTGATTATTTTAATTTCGGTACAAATCGCGAGCGCGCAGGGAAACTGGAGGATAAACCGTGCGAAAGGATCTGGAGATTTGATTTCGGTTTATTTTACGTCAGCAAAAAACGGTTGGGTGGCCGGCGATAATGGTTACCTGGCGTTTACGAACGACGGAGGAAGAAGTTGGCGCCGCAGGATTCTCAATACGGTTGCAAATATAAACGAAATCTATTTCAGAAATGACAAAAACGGCTACCTCGTTGCGGGTAGGAAAATGTTTGTCACGAAGGACCGAGGGAAAACCTGGCGCGAAACTTTGATCGCGAATCCAAACGAATTTAAAGATGGTATTCCGGAATTTTTGAGCATACGCTTTAACGATAAGAAACGTGGTTTTATCATCGGAACGGTAATTGATAAAAATGATGAGGACATAATTATCGGGAGCCTTTTGCTTAGAACGACTGACGGTGGCGAGACGTGGTCGAGAGTTATAGTGCCGACGAAAGTGGAACTATTTCATTTGGATTTTGCTGGTAAATCTCGCGGCTGGATCGTTGGCGACGCGGGTGTGATTCTAGCGACTACCAATGGCGGAAATACCTGGATGGTTCAGAAATCTGGTACTGAGGAAGCACTTTACAATGTTGATTTTCGGAACGGGAGTCATGGATACGCAGTAGGAATGAAGGGTACTGTGCTACGAACAAGGGATGGCGGAAACAATTGGCAGAAGGTAAATGTCGGTTTTGATAAAACACTTTTTAGAGTTGATTTCACAGACGATCGCGTTGGTTGGATTGTAGGTTCGGGAGGCGCGATCTTCCGCTCCAATGACCAGGGACAATCGTGGAGGCGGCAAACGAAGATCACCGAAAATAGTTTATACGGACTTTACATGACTAAGAAGTTTGGATGGTCGGTAGGTAAAACGGGCGTAATTGTGAAATACGAGCGTTAGTTTTCGGTTAAGCAACGTAATATAAAAACAAGGCATCTATATTAGTGGCATTTAAGCCATTTTCAATCGGCAAGATTCAAGCACTGCTTATTTCTTTCTGATTCCTCCTGTTTCTTTAGTGAAATGCCCGCTGGATTTCCGGCGGGTGTTTTTTTGTGGTGAAAATTAAATGGGGATTGGTTACGGATTACATCCCAAGTTTAGGACCAGCCAGGCGCGCAAATTGACGGGCTCTTGGCAGCGATCTGACCGCAGCTTTTATTTGAATATCTCGCTCGACTAATACTTGCTTAGCGACCACATTTCCGAAGGCTGAGGAAACCAAGTTATAACGAATTTGAGATTTGATAAACCCGGATTCTGCTTTCAAAAGTGAATTCGATATAGTTTTGCCTGATGTGCGTTTCGCGTGCCTCTGGTAAGCAGCGATTATCTTTTCACCAACCGGATAGTCGTTTGAACGAATTCTTTTCGAAAGATCTCTCTGTGCAAAGATCTTGTAGTCGGTGAATCCCAGGACTCTTCCTGCAGCAAGCTCGCGCGAAAAAAGAAAGATCGTATCGAGTAAGTCACTCTGTTTTGATGACAATTTTTCCTTTTTAACGGACACATCGGGCATTATGCCATCACCGCTATAAACTACCCTGCCGCCAATCGTCTTTTTCGCGATCTTTGATTTTACTGCGCCAAAGGCCTCTTTGTGTTGATAATAATCGTATAAATTGCCTTTAGAGTAATCCCGTTGAATTAGTCTGCCGGAAGGGGTATAGTACTTTGCGGTTGTTAACGCCAATCCCGACCCGTAGGGAAGATTGATTACACTTTGTACGAGCCCTTTTCCAAAAGTCTTTTCACCAACAATCAGCGCACGATCGTAATCCTGCAGTGCGCCGGCAACTATCTCAGACGCAGAAGCGCTTTCCTCGTTTACGAGTACCACTAACGGAAAGCGTTCAGGATACTTGCTCCGCGATTTCCAGGTTCTATTGTCAATCAAGAGCCGGCCGCGCTGTGTCGTAATGGTTTTTCCGCGGGGCAGAAATTTCTCCGCAACTCTTACTGCTTGTTCGAGTATCCCGCCCGGATTGTCCCGTAGGTCCAGGATGAGCGACTTCATTCCGCGATTTCGTAAATGTTTTAACGCCACATTCAATTCGTCCATGGTCGTATAGTTAAACCCGGTCGAAAGGTCAACATAGCCGATTCCCGGCTGCAACATGTAGGCGTCTGGAATAGACGGCTGGGCAACTCGGTTTCTGCGAATAACGATGGTTTCGATTGTCCTTGTGCTGTTTCGCTCTACCTTTAAGCGAACCACCGTGCCCTTCTTTCCGCGAACACGGTTTCGTACGTACAAGGAAGACTTACCGGAAACGTTTTGGCCATTAACCGCAAGAATCTTATCGCCAAACATTAGCCTTGCACGAAAGGCAGGTGATCCCGGAAACGTTGATGTCACGTAGGTGTCGAATTCTCCTGCACGCTCGAAATTAGCTATTGTCGCGCCGATCCCAAAATACTCGGAACGCTGATCATCCAAAAGTTCGTTAAAATCTTTTCGGTCAAAGTAATTTGAATGTGGGTCAAGCGAATGGAGCATTGATGTGATCGAGTTTTTCGCCATTTCATCATATCCGGTCTTGTTTCCGTCGATATGGAAATCGCGAATCAGCTGAACTGCGTCGCCGAAATCCCGGGCAATAGTTTTTGCGCCAATTTTACGTGTCCTTCCAAAACTCTTTCGTTCGGGGTTTGGAACCGAAGCCGAAAACGATTTTCCGCGGCTGATACGAAATGGTTCCCTCTCAGAACCGCTATCGAGCGATTTTACCGGGTTTTGCGCATATGAAGACCCTGATAGGTAAAACACCAACGCAAAAATAAGAGAGAAATGCTTTTTCATAGAGAAAGCCATAGATAAACTTCGCCCACGATTTAAAGAGAATAATTCAATTCAAGATTGCATGAATAGTACAAAACGCTCCTGCGTTTCGCAAGCATTTTGCAACCCAGAAATTCGGCACTCGCTAAGCTGATTGCTTTATGGAAATGTCTAATCGCAAAGGATTTCCAACGATTGGACCTCTTTTCCTGCAGATCGCCGTCAACTGGTACATATTTGAGAAACGGGTTTTAAAAAGTCTTTGCTTAAAAGGTAAAATTACCGCGAGATGCCAAACACAGATTCGAGCCTGGAAGAAAAGCTGAAGCGCCTAGTTGAGACGATCGATGTCGCGAGCATTTTGACCGCTCCGATAAGAAAATCGATTAAACATGTTTTGCGGAGTTCGGCTGCGGCACTTAATTCCGAAGAGGCTTCCGTACTTATAAGAAATGGCGTCGAAGGAGACCTGCGCTTCCTTGCTGCAGTTGGGGAGGTTGCCGATCAACTAGAGGGGGTAGAGGTGCCCGCTGGAAAGGGAGTGGCAGGTTTTGTAATTTCGTCCGGGCAACCAATGACGATTAGCGACGCAGAGCAGGAGGAAAGCTTTTACGCCGAGGTCGACCGCAAGACAGGATTTTCGACACAGACACTTTTGGCTACACCGCTTCAATATGAGGGCGAGATGTTGGGTGTCCTGGAATACGTAAACCGGATTGGTGAACCACCCTACGAGCCATTTACGCCAGAAGAAATGGATAAAGCGGCGTTTTTCGCCGAAGTGATAGCTCCTTTGGTTGGAACTTACGAAATCGCTCGTAGTTTTAGAATTCTTGGCGAACGCATTCTCTCAAATCGTGATTCAGAGGGTTTGGAAGAAATTCGGGAATGGTTGAGTAGCTTGCGAGAAGCGCCCGAACACCGTCAGATTCTGGATCTTGCTCTTCTCGTAAGGGAAATTGGACTTTCAGGTGAGGCCGAGAGGAATTTGTGCAGGGATATTTTGGAATCCGTGTTGAAGTATTCCTCCGACGATAGTGGGTCACAGTATTCACTGCTGTGACGGGTTTCGAATTTGATTTGAATGACTGACATTACCAAGTCACGAGATTTCTTAAGCGAACCGCAACCTGGCGTATTGCCCGACGAACGCTGGAGGGATGCGACTGGGAAAGGTGTGAGCGTTGCGATAATCGATAGCGGAGTCGATACTGACCATCCTGATTTAGAGGGGAAGATCAAAGACTCCTTTGAAGCGGTAAGCGAAGGGCAAAAAGTTGTTTTTAGGGAGTCGATGAGCGGAGATTCGGCGGGTCATGGAACCGCCTGCGCAGGAGTAATTAGTAGTTTGGCGCCCGATGCTGAAATAAATAGTATCAAGGTTTTGGGTTCGGCAGGGCTCGGAGATGGGCACGCCTTCTTAGCCGGTTTGGACTTTGCGATCAAACAAAAGTTTCAGGTTATAAATCTTAGCCTTGGGACAACGAAACCACAGTTTGCGATGCCACTCCATGACCTTTTGGATAGAGCCTATCAGGCAGGGTGCATCGTTGTTGCGGCGGCAAATAATCTTCCGCAGCCTAGTTTCCCTTCGGTTTTTTCCTCGTCGCTTATTTCGGTAAGCAAGGGAAAGGAAACAGATCCGTTTAAGTTTGGTTTTAGGTTTGGCGAGGTTATCGAACTTACCGCGCCTGGCGTAAACGTTGAGACCTGTTGGTTAAACGCAGGTCATAAAAAGCTCACTGGAAATAGTTTCGCCTGTCCTCACATTGTTGGAATAATCGCATTGTTGCTCGATGAAAACCCCGATTTGACACCGTTTCAAGTGAAATCCGCGCTTTATGCGATCGCGCAAAATAATCTTGATTCTTAAGCGACAACTCTTTTGATTTTTCCTGCGTAAAATGTTCTTATGGCTATTTGCTTCTAACCGATGTTGCGGAAACAGGAGCGGATAATTGGGAAGAAATATGACAGAAATGCTAAAACTTCAGGATTTGCAGCTTGAAGAATACACACTAGATAATGGTTTGCGGGTTGTGCTAAATCCTGACAATTCGATTCCGGTGGTTTCGATTGCCGTCTATTACGATGTCGGCTCCAGAAATGAAAAAGAAGGCCGAACCGGTTTCGCGCATCTTTTTGAGCATATGATGTTTCAGGGGTCTGAAAACGTTGGGAAAGCCGAGCATTTTCAGTTTGTTATGAAAGCCGGCGGAACCATGAACGGGACCACGAGTTCTGAACGTACGAACTATTTTGAAACGCTTCCTGCTGACCAACTGCCCTTGGGTTTGTGGCTTGAAAGTGATCGAATGCGATCTCTCGCGGTCACACAGGAAAATCTAGATAATCAGCGAGAAGCCGTCAAAGAGGAAAAGCGTCTGCGCTACGACAATCAACCTTACGGAAGAATTTTCGATATTCTGGGAACTATGGTTTATAAGAATTTCGCCAACGCCCACTCTACGATCGGCTCGATGAAGCATCTGGATGATGCGACGGTCGAGGATGTGAAGGAATTTTTTCGTGTATATTATGCGCCAAACAATGCTGCGATGGTTTTGTCGGGCGCTTTCGAGACAGATACTGCCAAAGAACTGATTGATAAATATTTTGGGTCAATCCCATCTCAACCAAAGCCGCCTGAGATCGATGTTAGTGAACCTGAAGAGGTAGCGGAGAATTACAGGAGTTATGAAGACAAGCTCGCGCCGCTTCCAGCTTTTTTAATCGGCTGGAAAATTCCGCCGCGCCGCACCAAAGAACACGATGCTCTTTACCTAGCTGGAAAACTGCTCTATGACGGCGACAGTTCGCGGCTGTATCAGAAATTGGTAAAAGGCGAGGAATCTGTTACCCAGCTTTTTGGTTTTACGGATGAAAGACGAGGTCCTTCCGGAATTATGATTGGGGCGATTCCGAAACCCGAAAAAGATCTCGATAAAATTCGCGAGACGATTATTGGCGAAATCAAGCAGCTTGCTAAGGATGGTCCGGCTGAAGAGGAAATGACAAAGCTTCGAAACCAACTGCTAAAAGCTGAAATCAAATCGAGACAATCTTCGCTATCGAGGGCTCAGGGAATTGCCGAGTGTACGCTTTATGATTCCGATCCGTCTTTGGTGAATACCGAAATAGATGAGCTTCTCGCGATTACTTCCGAACAAATTCGCGACGCCGTCGCTAAATATCTGAACACAGACAATCGCGCATTGCTTGATATTGTTCCGGCTGGGCGGGGCTAGACTCGCCCGGACTGATTTTGAGTCTGTTTATATAAATTTATGAGTGAAACGTTTCGTCAAACTGCCCCTGCGCCGCTGGATGCCATTCCGTTTAACGTACCAAAACCTGTCAAGAACGAATTGAGTAATGGGTTGCGGATTGTTCTTCTTGAAGACAGGCGTTATCCAACCATTAATTTCCGGTTATCCTTTAAGTCAGGCGACATAAACGATCCGGAGGGTAAAACCGGCCTTAATTCTGCCATGGCTTCGATGTTGAGCGAGGGCACGAAAGAGCACAGCAGCAAGGAACTCGCAGAGGAGATCGAACGCTTAGGTGCTCATCTTTCGGCGAGCGCGAGTTTTGACAATACTACGGTCAGCGCATCGACACTTTCGATGTATTCTTCTGAAGTCATTAAGCTTTTGGCTGAAGTAGCGTTGACACCGACCTTTCCAGACCAGGAGTTGGAGCTCTACAAACAAAATACGATTGAGGGGCTTAAATTTCAGCGTTCTCAGCCGGATTTTCTTGCTGATGAGCAGGTGTCGAGGATTATCTATGGCGATCATCCTTACAGCATTAACTCACCGACCCCAAAAGATATCGAAAGGCTTTCCAAGGATGAGCTTTTAGAGTTTCACAAAAAGAGCTTCATTCCGAATAACGCGATATTCTTTGCAGTCGGGGACTTTGACACCGCGGAACTGACAAAGCAAATTGAGGATGAGTTCGGAGAATGGACAAGTGACGAGATACAGCCGCCCGATTTTTCAGAGCCGCCGATGCGAGATAAACGAACCCTTACGATTGTTGATCGTACTGGTTCTACTCAATCAAATATCGTTTTGGCAAATCTAGCGATAAAGCGCGATGCACCGGATTATTTTCCGGTTCTGATGATGAATCAAATCCTCGGCGCGGGAGCCTCATCGAGACTCTTTATGAATTTGCGTGAGGAAAAGGGATACACCTATGGTGCATATTCCAGAGTTTACGCAAAGCGCCTCGCCGGGTCTTTTGAAGCTACCTCCGAAGTGCGCAATTCGGTGACTAAGGACTCGTTGAAAGAGTTCTTTTTCGAACTAACTCGAATTCGAGAGGAGAAAGCTTCAGAGGAGGAACTCAACGACGCAAAGAATTATCTTACCGGGGTTTTCCCAATTCGTGCAGAAACGCAAGGTGGATTGACATCTCTGATCGTTTCACAAGTGCTATTTGATCTGCCGGAGGATTACCTGGAAACTTATCGAGATAATATTCGCGCTGTCAGCTTGGATGAGGTTCAGGAAGCTGCAAAAAAGCACATAAAACCGAATGAGTTAGCGATCGTTATTGTTGGCGATGCCGATGAAGTTTATTCGCAGGCAAAAGAGTTTGCGGAAACGGTCGAGGTCTTTGACACTGATGGAAACCAAAAGTATATAAGCGAATTTGAACGAGCGGATTATAAGCCGCTTGCGGACGTTTCAGGGAAATGGGAGCTTGGTGTTGAGGCTCAAGGACAAAAGCTGCCAGTTACTCTTGAGTTAAAACAGGACGGCGAAACGCTTTCAGGGAAACTCGAGTCGATGCTTGGCGAAGGAGAAATAAGCGGCGGTAAGGTAAAAGGCGATACACTTTCCGGTACGGCGAAAACCGAATTTCAGGGGCAGGAAATGGAACTAGGGATAAAAGGGAAGGTGGAAGGAGACTCGATAAGCGGGACGATTACCACCGAAATGATCCCCGAGCCGCTTGAATTCAAGGGAAAGAGATCGGAAGCCTGAAAATTTAGTAAAAAGGTTGAATTTGCCAAAAGGAAAAGAGGATGTCTGAAAAGCCTGAAGCGTCCGTGAAGCGGACAAATTGAGTAGCGTCGGGAGAATCCCGACGTACTCAGGCGAAGTTGTTTTTCGACGCTGTAAGTGTCGTATACGCGATAGTTTGTTTGCCCCCTTCAGGGACAGCCCGATTATTATTGCATAACGTCGGGGTGCCCCCGACGCTATTAAATCAATCGCTTTCAGCGACAAAATTGACTTTTCAGACATCCTCTTTCTTGTCTCAGTTCCTCTAGAAGTTTAGTCAAACTTCAACGTGATCATCGCAATCGCAGCACCCGTCGGATCTGTGATCACACCGAAACGTCCCGTTCCCGGAATGTCAGTCGCAGGAACAATAATATTTCCACCGATTTCGGTCGCCTTTGTCAACGAAGCGTCAACATCGTCAACCGCAACATAAGACATCCAATGTGGTGGAGTGCCTTCCATTTCAGGCGGTGTTTTGAATAATCCGCCAAACTGTTTACCGTTACCGAGTTGGATCTCGGTATACTCCATGTCCGGATTATCGCTTTCCTTGTACTGCCATCCGAAAAGTTCTGTATAAAAAGTTTTACAGGTGTCAGGATGAGTTGTATTAAGCTCAGTCCAGCAAACTTCGCCGTGTTTCGGCATTTCCATATGTTCTGCAGTTCCTTGTTCTGCCATGTGTTTTTACTCCTTATTTATAGGTTATAACTATGCGCTGGTGGAATCAACGATTTCAGCATCCGGCGCATTTGTTTTTACTGACTCGATTCCGTTTTCCATAGATTCCGTCGTTTCATACATCTGACTTCTTCCGATGTCTTGCCCGTTTGCAGCTTTTAACGCAAAATACGCCTTTCCGCTATCGGATTGACGCCGATCAAATCGACTGTCATCGGTAGAGTTTGTCTTAACGGATTGAATTCCATTTTCTGCTGCAGCCTTTGTCTCATACATTTCGCTCGACAAGATTACCTGACCATTTGCAGCTAAAAGATTAAAGTGTGTTTGGCCGCTCGCGGCCGTTTTTAGTTCGAATTTACCTGCCATTTTTTCTCTCCTCTAAAGATAAAAGATTTTAGGGGGACAATTGCGTAAACAATTTTCGAATTATTGTTTGATTCAAAAAGAATATCATACGCATTTGTAAAGCCTAAAACCGGTGAGGATTGAGTTGCGAAGTGAGGTGTTGCTGTTTTTAGCGTAGAAAACAGGATGGTTGTCATTTCACAACTCAATATGCCGATTTAGCCCGCTTTTTTTACCGCCCTCTGTTTGCCGTACGAAAAATCACAAAATTGAAGGTGGTCTATAAAAGCTGACGCGGCAGTTTTTGACAATTCTGTCGTTGCACAATGCATATGCTTTTCGCACTCCTTATCCGGATCGAGATCTAACTTCCGTGAGATGCTCCGTATCATTCCGAGCTGCTTAGCTGTGACCATATCCGAAAGCGATCGAGCGATCGGATTGGAAGGGAAGACTATACTCGCTTGATAAGGGGTAGCCCTTTCTTCAATCTCCAAATTGCCCTTCGATCTCTCTCGAATGAATTCAAATTTTGTCGCCGCTTGGATTAACGCATCGCGCTCAGCCTTTTTTATTGCGTCATGATCTTGATAAAAACCAGTTCCGATGCCTTCGCGGGTAACGCCATCAATTCTTATTGCCGCTGTTACCGCAACTATTCTGCCGATTCGCTTTATACTCCGAATCTCAAAGTCCCAACGCGGAGAAAGGCTATCGAGGATCGCAACAGTTTCCGCACAGTCAAGATGCTCTTTCTCGCCAGACTTTTTAAATTCTGCTTTCATCTTCTGTCCTGCGAAAAGGTTTGACGAAAACCGGAGCACATTATCAAGCTCCTCGATCTGCTTTGAACTATCCATCATTTGATTCTTTTGTTTTGAAGTTTTCTCTCTTTGTTTCATGTTTTATGCCTCACAATTTCTAGGAATCACTTTTCGTCTTTTTCTGTACGTCTGAAATGTCCGCGGTTTCAAACTAAAAGACCGGTGATTCTTCTGTACGTTGCGTCCGGACGACTGCAACTCAGTTAATATCGGCTTCTTCCCAATAAAATCGGTGTTTAAATCTCAATTTGGAGCACTGAGAAACATTCGCCTGTCTCATCTGTGAAACACTGTACTACAAAGTTTCGAACGTTGCAAGCATGAAACAGAGTGTTGCATTTAAAAAGTTTTTGTGATACGTTGTTTTACCAGTAAGACATAAACGTTAGAAAAAATTACCCTTTTCAAAAACAGGATGGAAAACAACGGAGAAAAAAATGGTTAAAAAAACAGATAATTTAATTAGCACGATCGAGCTCGGACGTGCGATTAAGCGTCGCAGGGAAGAGTTGGGGTTGAGTTTAAGAGCTGTAGCAGACAAGACGGAGGTTTCCGCGTCAACACTTTCTCGCATTGAAAATGGGACTGGCAAACCGGATGCGGATAATATCGCGCGGCTAACGGGATGGCTTGATATGCCAATTGATCGCGTGATGAAGGGAAAAGGTGACGAAGATGTGGAGCCGGTTGTTTATTATCCGCATGAAGCAACTCCGGAGATCGTTGAGGCGCATCTGCGCGCGGACAAAAATCTCTCGGAAGATACGGCAAATGCGTTGTCCGAGCTTTTCAGAGTTGCGTATTCGCAGTTTAGCGATTCGAAAAAGAAAAAGTAGTCTGAAAATAAACTTGTAGAATTTGAGGTGAAAATGGAAAAAGTCCTGGAGAAAACGCATATTTACGAAAACGACCACTCGAGTCCGATTATTGATACGAGTTTCGTACTCTTCTTTTTGGCTGTAGAAATAGGGCAAAATCTAAGTAGTTTTGCTTTTGACACATTTATCATGTTGATTGCGATGGCTGCGGTTGCGGTGTTGCCTTATTTTTTGGATGAGAGCGAAGAAATCGAGCTCGGGAAATGGTTGATTGGACGAGGATTTATAGTAGGTTTTGCGTTGACGCTTGGAATTATTTTCAACCTGAGTATTGGAACGGTTTTTCCGGAAGTCGTTAGTTTTCTTCCGCTTACGTTCGTAATATTGACAGCGATGCTAAGCTGTTACTTGCAATTTTACAGTTTTTTCAGATTCCGTTTATCAAAATAGGCAAAAGGCGATTTACGGGATATAAGATTCGCGCCCTTGGTTTTATCATTGGCGCGAATTTTCCTTGCTGTTATAAAAGCATTTACTAACACCTGCTGACGGTAATCGAGCGAGGAAAAACTTATTGTTTCGGTTAAAAAAGGAGGCTAAAACATTATGGCGGCTCTTATTTTATCACGCTCCCACGGTTTCTTTCGTGGGAGTGAGGCTGGATTTCAGTATATTAATCTCCTCGACCAATTTCAGATATTGCGTCGGCAGAAGCGCTTGTGCGCCGTCACACAGAGCTTCTTCAGGACAAGGATGAACTTCAATAATCAAACCATCTGCGCCTACTGCGACTCCGGCTCTTGCTAACGGATTTACCATATAGTTTCTACCGGTTCCGTGAGAAGGGTCAATGATTATAGGAAGATGTGTAATTTTGTGAACCGCCGGAACCACCGATAAATCCAAAGTATTACGGGCGTGATTACCGAAGGTTCTTATGCCGCGTTCGCACAGAATAACCTCATAGTTTCCTTCTGACATAATATATTCTGCGGCAAGCAAAAACTCGTCTAAAGTAGCTGACATTCCGCGTTTTAAGAGTACAGGTTTTCGGGTTTGTCCAACGTATTTGAGAAGGGAGAAGTTTTGCATATTGCGGGCGCCAATCTGTATACAGTCTCCATACTTTTCAACCAAATCTACACCCTGCTCATCCATCGCTTCTGTAATAATATTGAGCCCGAATTGTTGTTTTACTTCGGCAAGTACTTTTAAGCCGTCTTCGCCTGTACCTTGAAACGCATATGGAGAGGTTCGGGGTTTAAATGCTCCTCCGCGAAAAAACTTAACGCCGCTTTCCGAAACGACCTTTGCGACTTCAAAAACCTGGTCAGTGCTTTCAACCGCACAAGGTCCGGCAATAATCGCAAGTTTGTCACCACCTATAGTTCCATTCCCAACCTTTATAATTGATTTTTCCGGTCGTAAAGCCTTTGAGATTAACTTATAAGGTTTTGTGACGCGTATTGCGTCTGCCACACCCGGCAGGTTTTCAAAATGTGTGCGATCTACCGCACCTTTGTTTCCCGTTATTCCAATAGCAATCCGAGCTGCGCCCGGCATCGGATGAGATCGAAACCCCAGTTTTTCTATGACTTTATTGACACGCTCGATATCTTCTTGAGTCGCGTCCTGTTTCATTACAATTAACATAATTTTTAACCGGCGTTTGAACTAAATTAAATACAGTATTTTCTTAACTATATTTTTGCAAACGCCCTTACATAACTATTTAGCGAGCAATTCCTGACAGAAGTTGCCGACATTATTGACTACTTCTTCCTTTTTCGATTTCTCAATTACTGAAACAATGGCCGAACCGACAACTGCAGCATCTGCGTATTTCGAAATCTCTTTGATATGTTCGTTCGTAGAAACACCAAACCCAACTGCAACCGGAAGATCGGTAAACTTTTTCGCTCTAGCCACAAGTTTTTGAGCTTCATTTCTAAAATCAGTTCTTGTTCCGGTCACACCTGCCTGAGAAATTGCATAGACAAATCCGCTTGCCGCCTTGGTTATATCTTTAAGTCTTTTATCAGTTGTGGTCGGTGCGACGAGAGAAATTAAGTCCAAGTTATGCCTGGCAAAATTCTTAGCCATTTGCTCAAACTCATTTCCAACAACATCTGTGACTAAGAAACCGTCTACTCCGGCTTTTTTTGCCTCGAGCGAAAGATGGTCAACTCCAAATCGTAAAAAGGGATTTAGATAACCGAATAAAATAATCGGTACATCTGTTTCGCGCCGCAACTCGGACACTAAATCCAAAACCATCGAAACCGTGACGCCGTTATTCACCAGTGCGCGGTGCGATGAACGCTGGATTGCAGGACCGTCAGCCATTGGATCCGAAAACGGAACTCCGAGTTCAACGACAGTTGAGTCGAGTTCGGCAAACTTTAAAATCAAGTCATAAGTCGTTTCAAGATCAGGGTCGCCGGCGGTAATGAATGGAATAAAACCCTTTTTATTCTTTTCTTTGACCTGCTTGAATTTTTCGCTAATTTTACCCATTGATGATTTCCGTTTTACTGAGCTTGTCAGCGACTGTATCTACATCTTTATCGCCTCTGCCGGAGAGGTTTACCAAAATTATCTCTTTACGAGACATCGTTTTTGCTATTTTAATTGCGAGCGCAATTGCATGTGCAGACTCTAAAGCCGGTACAATCCCTTCTACTCTCGAGAGAATTTGAAACGCCTCGATTGCTTCTTTATCTGTTGCGTGGACATACTCGATACGTCCCGTATCGTGTAGATAGGCGTGTTCAGGTCCAATTGAAGCATAATCCAAGCCCGCCGAAACGGAGTGAGTCGTAGCGATTTGTCCATTTGTATCTTGAAGGAGGTAGCTTTTCGTGCCCTGTAAAACGCCAACTTTATTTCCCGTCGTTCTGTTGAAACGCGCGGCATGTTTGCCCAATTCGTTGCCGCTCCCTCCAGCCTCAACTCCAAGCATTTGTACGTTATAGTCCTTTAGAAACGGATGAAACAAACCGATTGAGTTCGATCCGCCGCCGACACAAGCTATTAAGCACTCGGGAAGTCTGCCTTCTCTTTTAAGAATCTGTTCCCGGGCTTCTAAACCAATCACGCTCTGGAAATCTCTCACCATCAAAGGATAGGGATGAGGTCCGAGTGCCGAACCAAGCAGATAGTACGTTGCTTTAACATTGGTAACCCAATCCCTCAGAGCTTCGTTTATTGCATCTTTAAGGGTTTTAGAACCGGTATTAACGCTCCTTACTTCGGCTCCTAAAAGTTCCATTCGAAAAACATTTAGCGCCTGTCTGCGCATATCTTCCGTTCCCATGTAAATAACACACTCGCAATCAAATAAGGCGCAAACGGTCGCCGTCGCGACCCCATGCTGACCCGCTCCTGTTTCAGCAATAATTCGGTTTTTACCCATTCTGCGCGCAAGCAAAATTTGTCCGAGGGCATTATTTATTTTGTGAGCGCCGGTATGAAGCAGATCTTCTCTTTTCAGATAAATTTTCGCTCCGCCGATTTGGTTGCTGAGACGCTCAGCAAAAAAGAGTGGCGTTCGACGCCCACAGTAGTTTTTTAATAACTGGGCGAGCTCTAAACGGAAACTTTTATCATTACGTGCGTCGAAATAAGCATTGGTCAGATTGTCTAGAGGTGCGACAAGAGTTTCAGGTACAAAGCGTCCTCCGTATTCTCCCCAATATCCATTTTCGTTTGGTTCGAATTTGATCCTACTTAGACCGACAGCTGAGAAAAACTTCTCAAGTTTATTTGCACTCTTAACACCTTTTTTTCTTTCAACACGGCTGCAAACATCTATGAAGGCGGGATTTATTTCATTAATTGCTCTTCTAACGTTTCCATCAGATAAACCGCCTGCGAGGTACATTTTCGGAAACATTTCTCTGACACGCTTAGCAATTTCCCAGTCAAAAGTTTCACCGGTTCCCCCGCGCCCGTTAGGCGAATAGGTATCGAGCAAAATCGCATCAACTTCATATCGCAAAATATTTTCGGGCTCAAAACCTTCGCCGATCCGAAATGCTTTGATAACTTCAAAACCTGGGTTTTTCTTTAATTTTTTGGCGAACTCAGGCGTTTCTTCTCCATGAAGTTGTATGGCGTCGAGGTTAGCAATATTTGCGATCTCGGTAATTTTCTCTAAATCTTCATTAACAAAGACCCCGACTTTCAAAATCCTTGAGGACAATTTGCCGGTAATTTCTTTAGCGGCAAAAGGCTCAATATATCGAGCGCTTTTCTTGTAAAAGTTAAAACCTAAAGCGTCTGCACCGAATTTTGCGGAAAGAAGTGCGTCTTCCAGGTTCGTAATCCCGCAGATTTTTACTTTTGTCATCATTTGACTAACCTCAGCTTGTCTGAGAAGCGGGCACATTCGCGCGCACCAACTTCATAAGGTTTTCTGAGACGTTTTCCGATTTCATTAGCGTTTCGCCAACTAGAAAGCCGTTAAATCCGAGAGCTTTCATCTCGATTAATTCTTCTTTTCGTTTTAGCCCGCTTTCGCAAATTGCTAGAACATTTTTGGGTAGATATGAAATCAAATTTCGAGAAGTATCCAACGAAACTTCGAAGGTGTTTAGATCTCTATTGTTTACTCCAATTATGCCAACACCGATTTCCAATGCTCGTTTAATCTCACAAAAATTGTGGGTTTCTACTAAAACGTCCAGCCCCAGATTATGAGCGAGTGAGTAAAGATTTTTAAGTGATCCGTCGCTGAGCATAGCAGTGATTAGCAAGATTGCGTCAGCACCGATCAACGCAGACTCGTAGACCTGAAACTCATCAAAAATAAAGTCTTTTCGTAAAATTGGAAGGTCAGTTAAATTTCTCGCAGTGATGAAATCTTTGATGCTGCCGCCAAAGTTGTCTTCCTCCGTTAAAACCGAAATTGCACAAGCTCCGCCTTCTTGATACTTCCGAGCGATTTCGGCTACGTCAAAGTTTGCATTTATAACCCCTTTAGACGGCGAAGCACGTTTTATTTCTGCGATTACATTAATTCCATTTTCATCAGTAAACGCATTACGAAAACGATACGGAGTTTCGTTCTCGCGAAACGTAATAACCCTTGTTATTAATTTGCCATAGTCAATCTCTTTTTTTGCTGCTTCCACGCGAGTTTGCTTTTGAGCGATGATCTTTTGGAGAATGGTTGGGGTTTTAATCATTGTTGGTCTCCTCTAAAAGCAAACGAAGTTTATTGAGAGCGGCTCCGCTTCTTATGCTGTCCTCGGCAAGCTTCCTCGATAGTTTCAAGCTGTCACATTTTCCTGAAGTGAAAATTGCCGCGGCCGCGTTTGCTAAAACAATGTCCGAAGCCGGCTGATTCGTTTCCTTCCCGGAAAGAACCCTTTTTACAATATAGGCGCTTTGATTTGGCGAGAGCTTCCCAAACCCCTGGAGGGGTTTTCTTTTCAAACCAAAATCTTCTGGCGAGATCTTAAAGTAATCAACCGTACCGTCTTTTATTTCCGCTACAAACGTTTCGCCATTTAAGGTAATTTCATCTAGCCCATCCTCTCCGTGTACGACCCAGGTTTTTTTCGTTCCAAGTTGAACAATTGCTTCAGCCAACGGCTTCATGAATTTGCGATTCCAAATACCGATTAGTTGGAATGGAGAATTTGCAGGATTTGCTATAGGTCCGAGTAAATTGAAAATCGTTGGTTTTCCGAGAGTCTTTCGCGCTTCTGCTAGTTCTTTAGTCAGATTGTGAAATTTGGGAGCAAACATAAAACAAATTCCGATTTTATCAATGCATCTTTCTACGATTTCCTTTTTCGAAGCGATATCGATGCCTAGGTGAGAAAGTACATCCGCACTTCCGGTTTTACTTGATGCGGCACGGTTTCCATGTTTTGCTACAACGGCACCGGCACCGGCAGCTACAAACGCTGACGCAGTCGAAACATTAAAGATTTTTGCGCTGCTGCCTCCGGTTCCGACAATATCAATGAATTTTTGTGTTTTCGGTTTTACCTTGACGCAATCATCCCGGAGGATTTGTGCGCACGAAACTAGTTCGGTTGCTGTTACCCCTTTTTGCGCCCACGCGTCGAGAAACGGAAGAATTGCATTTTTGTCCGTTGCCGATCGCAAAATGCTAAATGCCTCGGAAGATTCCCGTGCGGAGAGGTCAGCTTTTGTAACAAGAAGAGTTTGATATTTTCGGAACAGTTCCATATTCAAAATCACTTTTTATCATCACAGAGCAAGGAATACTCTCCACTTTCAGCAAGTTCAATTGCTTTTAACAATCCATTTGCCTTATGTAGAGTTTCCTGATATTCAGTTTCGGGATCGGAGTCTGCAACAATTCCGGCACCTGCCTGAATTTTCGCAATTCCGTTTTCGAGCACGATGGTGCGTATTGCGATACAGGTATCCAAATTTCCCGCATAGTCCAGATAGCCTACGGCGCCTGAATAAATCCCTCTTTGCGACGGCTCAAGCTCTTTAATTATCTGGATAGCACGTATTTTTGGAGCACCGGTTACGGTACCGGCAGGGAAGCACGAGGCAAGAGCGTCAAACTGGTCGAAGTCAGAACAAAGATCAGCCTGTAGATAGGTTACGAGATGTTGTACGTGAGAAAATTTTTCTACTGTCATGAGGTTTCTTACTTTTACACTCCCAAATTTTGCAACCCGACCGAGGTCGTTACGTCCGAGATCCACCAGCATTGTATGTTCGGAAACTTCTTTTGCATCAGCTTTCATTTCTATAGCCAATTTAGAATCCTCAAGATCGTTTTTGCCTCGCGGACGAGTGCCGGCTATAGGTCGATACTCAAGCTTTCTGTCTCGGCAACGCAAAAGCATTTCGGGAGAGGCGCCTACAATTGAACTTTTGCCATGTTTCATCAGAATCATGTAAGGTGAGGGATTTAATGCGCGCAAAGCTCTGTAGATTATTTCAGGGGAGGCGTTAGTCGGTTTCTTAAGACACTGTGATAACACAACTTGATAGCACTCGCCTGACTTAATCAGCTCTTTAATTTTTGAAACCGCTTTCTTAAAATCGTTCTTTTCCCAATTCGATGAAACCGATGAGTCGGTTTTATTGGGTGAAGGAATCGACGGTAGATCATCTCTTTGAAGTTTTTCTATGATTTTTTGGTTTTTTATTTGTGCTTGGCGAATATCTTCTGCCGGCCTTTCTTTATCTTTAAGGTCATCTACAAAGACGTTAGTGATTACAGAAATTTCTTGTTTGGCGTGATCGAACGCGACTATAGTTTTATAAAATCCAAACTTAGATTGCATATTGTCGCCTTTGTTATGCAACGAGGTTTTAAGAATAGGCTCGAAAAATTCAATCATCGAAAAGTTTAAATAGCCGACCGCTCCGCCTAAAAAAGACGGTAAATTATCAAGACTTGCGACCTTTCGCTTTCGCAGCAGTCGTTTCAACGCTTCATAGATTGATTCATCAGTTTCATATGTCTTATTGCTATGGGTGACATGAGTTCTGCCGTTGTCGCCGATAACAACGAATTCGGGATTTGCCCCTAAGAAAGAATATCTCCCCAAATTTTCACCGCCCTCAACTGATTCAAACAGAAACGAGTATTTGGCTTCACGCGAAAGTTTGAGATAAGCGCCAAATGGCGTGATAAGGTCCGCAGGAATTCGTTTGACGACAGGGAAAATCTCCGCCACACTGGATTGCGAAACCAATTCATTAAACTTGCTTTTTTCCGATCTATCCATGAAAAAGCACCAATGATTTCTCATTGGTGCTCGAACAATCTTTTAAATTTAACTATGACTTAAAACACACGTTCACCAATGCATATGGTCTTATTCCACCAACGCCATGCTGAAAACTGTGTATTTGCTTTTAAAGCCATCGGATAACTTAATAACAGACGTAAAACGATCTGTCAAATAAATGAATTTTACATCCTTTCCGGGACTCCAATGCCCATTACCTCAAGCGCTTTTGTCAAAGAGCGGCGTGCGATTTCAGCGACCCAGATCAATACAGCTTTTTTCACCTTATCCGATTCATTCATTATGCGGTGTTTTTGATAAAACAAATTAGAAAGCTTCGCAAGGTTAAAGGTATATTTTGCAAGGATTGCAGGTTCAGAGCTAGAAATCGCTTGAACAATTGCTTCCTCTAAACGGAATGCAGAAATCACTACCGACCAAAAGTCATTTCCATTTTCACCGCTTAAGACTTCGTCCACTCTATCTTGATTTTCGGTGACCGTTTGTCTGGCGTTCTTAAGCGAATCTTTTTCAAGCTTTCTGAAAATAGAGTTCAAACGCACCGTCGCGTTTTGACAATAGGTACCCGTTTCTCCTTCAAAAGCAGTTGCCTCTTCAAAATCAAATACAATCAGAGTGTTTTTCGTAAACTTCAAGAGAAAATAGCGCAGTGCTCCGATTGCTATGTCGTGGGCGATTTGTCGTTGTTTTTTCTCCGCAAATTCGGGATTTCTTTCTCGAACTTCGTCAAACGCATTTTCTTCGAGGCGATCAATCAGATCATCTGCTTTTACACCTAGGCCCCTGCGTCCCGACATCTCAATCGAAGATTTTTGCTTGTCTTCTTCGGATAACTCAAAACCAAGTTCTTCGGCTGCCTTCAGCGAAAGGGAAACCATTTCGTACGAGAGATGAACACTCGCCTCCTCACCTTTATCGGGGAAAATCTTCGCAACTCCTTTTTTTACAACTTCTTGTGGGTATGATTGACGCGTATCAATTACGTTATAAACGACCTCTGAGTTTCCAAATGAAGGATGAGATTTTTCACCTGTTTCCGCCGTTGATATCCAAACTTCTTTTCCGTTTTCGTATTCGGAAAACTTCTTGTAGTTAAAATCGAGTCCAAGTAGCCCAAGTTTCCATGTCTGGAAGGCGATATCTTTTCCTGTGTAAGTAACAGTTCCGTTGGAGCGCACGAGAATTTTGTCTTGGTCGTGTTCGTCGCTACCTTCATGCGATTCAAAGGGCATCACCCAGCAGCCAGCCATTTTGCCATCTTCAGCAAGATGAATTGCACCCTTTTCCTTCATCATCTCAAAAGCTTTTTTCCAAAAGTGAAGGTGCAGGACTTCAGATTCGCGTGGAAGAAGATCATAACGAATTGAAAGTCGCTCCATCGTGTCTAAAATGCACTCCACGTTTCTGGTCGCGACAAAATCCGCGAGCTCGGCAACTTCGTTATCACCCTCTTCTATAAGATGAAGAGTTTCGGCGCGTTTTTCTTCAAGCTCTTTATTTTGAGCATATTCTAATCCGACTTTCGTGTATAGATCCCAACAGTAGAAATCAAAAGAAACTCCCTTTTCCTTAAGTTCTGCGTAAAGTGTTTTTATCTTGTCCAAGTTTTTCTCTTCGAGATACACAAAACCGACGACGACGTCGGCAACCTGAACGCCCGTGTTATCGATATAATTCTGCACCTCAACACGGTTTCCGTTTGCGCGCAAGATACGGGCAAATGTATCTCCCAGAACGGAATTTCTTACGTGACCTATGTGAGCGGCCTTGTTTGGATTAACTGATGTGTGCTCGACGCAAATTTTTGGCGAGCTATTCTTGCCGTCGTTTGGCAAAAAATCTGCGTCAAGCGAATCCCTAAGGAAGTCGGAGCGTTTATAAAAGACGTTTAGGTAACCCGGTCCCGCAATTTGTACGTCCTGGACGAAATCCAGAGTTAAGAGGTCAGACTTTAGTTTCTCCGCAATCGCACGCGGGTTTTGCTTTTCACCCGTAGATTTTTTTAAGTGTTTTGCGAGTTCAAACGCGACTGGAAACGCCAAATCACCAAACTCAGTTTTCGGTGGCACTTCAGCGGCAACCGCCGAAAGGTCCATATCGAATTTTTGAGAGACAGTTTGTTTAATCTTCGTCGTTAATTTACTTTGAAATTCAATTAGGGACATCGGTTTAATCGCTTATCTGCGGTAAAATCAAATGCAAAGTATAGCTTTCGGTTACCTATATATCAATGCGAGAATAGAATGGAGATTTCAGATAAAATACACCGAAATATCGAAGGTTGGGAAGCGATTTGCGTATTAACGGGCGCAGGAATTTCTGCGGAATCGGGTGTGCCGACTTTTCGTAGTGGAGGACAGTCTGCGGTTTGGAAGGGAATGCCCTTTGACCAGATTTCGTCGGCTAGGATGGTCAAAGAGGATTTAGGAGAGGTTTGGGAATGGTTTGATTACCGGCGTACCGTTTTAGGGAAGTGTGAGCCGAATCTAGCGCATAAGACCCTCGTCGGTTGGGAAAGCCGATTTAAGGATTTTACGTTGGTGACCCAAAATGTGGATGGCCTTCACACGAGAGCGGGCTCTGATAACGTGATTGAAGTTCACGGCAATATAAACCGTTCGCGCTGTCTCGGTTGCGGGAAACGGTTTCAAATGGCCGCGGATGATGTTCCACATAAACCAACTGAATGTGACGAATGCGGTCAGGGGGTTCGGCCCGATGTGATCTTGTTTGGCGAAATGTTGCCGCCTGGGGCCTATGAAAATGCATCTATACAGGCGGAAAGTTGCGACATCTTCCTGGTGATTGGTACATCAGCTTTGGTTTATCCTGCAGCGATGCTGCCGGAAGTCGCAAAGCGGAATGGGGCTTACCTCGTTGAAGTAAATCCTGAGGAGACTCCGTTGACATCCCATTGTGATGAGTCATTTCGAGGGAAGGCAGGCGATATCTTGCCGAATTTGTTATAAAGATAGTTTATGAAAACGCTTTATTTTGATTGTTTTGCAGGTGCAAGCGGGAATATGATCCTTGGCGGATTGGTTTCGCTCGGCGTTGATGCCGAACGATTAGAAACGATACTCCAGAGGCTAAACGTCCCGGATTTTGAGATAAAGTTTGCTAAGGTTGACCGAGCCGGGATTAGTGCGTTTCATTCTGAGACGGTCTACAGGAAAGAAGAGGTTCACCGGCATTTTTCTGATATTAAAAGAATAATTGGCGATTCCGATCTTAGTGAAACTGTGAAAACTCGTTCGATCGAGATATTCAGGAATCTTGCAAAGGCAGAGGCGAAAGTCCACGGAATCGAGCACGAGAAGGTTCATTTCCACGAGGTCGGTGCGATGGACGCGATTCTTGACGTTGTTGGAGCCTGTATAGGTTTTGAGATTTTGGGAATTGAACAATTTGTTTGCTCGAAAATCCACGTCGGTAGTGGGTTTATCGAAATGGAACACGGAAAATACCCTGTGCCTCCGCCGGCAGTCTCCGAGATTTTGAAGCGCGTTCCGATTTACTCGACCGAAATCGAAGGTGAGTTAACAACCCCAACGGGCGCTGCAATACTTTCAACGGTTTGTAATGACTTTGGCGCGATCCTCGAAATGAAAATTGAGAAAACTGGTTATGGCGCCGGTACCAGGGAATATGAGAAATTTCCGAACGCGTTGCGGCTGATTGTTGGAGAAGCAATCCCGCAAAGGCGCAAAGATGCGAAGGATGTTCAGGAAATGGTCCCGCAAAGGCGCGAAGGCGCTAAGAGGGATGAAATCAAAGATCAAAGTCCCAAGTCCCAAGACCAAACTCTCCTTCTCCTCGAAACCAATCTCGACGATATTTCTTCGGAAGTCCTGGGGTACGTGATGGAGAAAGCGTTTGACGTTGGCGCGCTTGATTGTTGGTTTACGCCGATTCAGATGAAAAAGAACCGCCCGGCGACCACCGTTTCTATTCTTTGCGAAAACGAAAAACGTGATGAGTTAATGGAGTTGCTCTTTTTCGAAACCACGACGCTCGGTGTTAGAATTAGCGAGATCGAACGAACTTGTCTCGAACGCGAAACCCGCAAAGTTAAAACCGAGTATGGCGACGTAAATGTAAAGGTCGGGTACTACAAGAAAAACGTTGTAAACGTAAAACCCGAGTATGAAAAACTACGAGAGATTGCGGTCGAAACAGGCAGGTCATTGAGCGAAATCGAAGAGTTGGTTTTAGAGGAATTTAAGTATTCGTCGAGGAAGAATAAAGTTGTCGGAAAATAAAGTTGAAATAGAAAAAATTGCACAAGGCGTGCGTCTGATTTTGGAAGGCATCGGAGAAGATGCAGATCGGCACGGTCTGAGAAAAACGCCGGAGCGGGTGGCAAATTTTTACGTTGAGCTTACCGAGGGAATGTGGCAGGAGGCCAGCTCCGAGGTAGTGCCGTTACCGGGCGATTCTCACGATGAAATGGTTATCGTGAAGGACATTTCGATCGCTTCGGTTTGCGAGCATCATCTAGCGCCATTCGTTGGGAAATGTCACGTTGCATATATTCCGAAAGGTGGACGTATTGTAGGGCTATCGAAACTTGCTCGGGTAGCGGAGATTTTCGCACGTCGGTTACAAGTGCAGGAGCGCCTGACAAAGCAAATCGCAGATACACTTTTCGGTGAGCTTGAGCCGCTTGGTGTGATGGTCGTAGTAGAAGCTGAACACACTTGTATGACCCTGCGCGGAGTGAAAAAGCCGGGTGCTAAAACAGTTACATCAGCTGTCCTCGGTGGATTTAGAAAAGATCCGCGTACACGTGCCGAGGCGATGAGTTTGATAAAAGGGTAAAAGGGGAAAAAGAGAAGAAGAGAGAAGAGAAAACGAGATATGAAAGGAAATCATTGGAAATGTTGTTTGCTGGTTCTGGTTTTGGCGATTGGCGGGTTGGCTCAAACTCCGGGAAAATACGCGGAGTATTTTGACGAAGCGCGTTTGAAAAACACGATCAAATTTTTGTCTGAGGACGGGTTTGAGGGGCGCGGACCCGGGAGTCGCGGCGGAGAACTTGCAGCGAAGTATATTGCTCATCGTCTGCAAATGGCTGGAATCAAACCCGGAAACAAAGGCAGTTATTTTCAACCCGTTTCATTAGTGGCAGTCAAGGCAAACCCAAAAGCCAAACTAAAAATCTCGGGAAAAAATGCGACGTTTGAATACGATTTCGGGAAGGATTACGTCGTTTCGACGAGTGCGCAACGCGAAAATGTACGAATCGATAACGAACTTGTGTTTGTTGGATATGGAATCGATGCTCCTGAGCAAAAGTGGAACGACTACAAAGGCAAAAAAAGTGATTACCGCGGTAAAATCCTCGTTATGCTTGTCAACGATCCACCGCCGACGTCGGATAAGCCGGATCGTTTCGGCGGAAAAGCGCTGACCTATTACGGTCGCTGGACATACAAGTATGAAGAAGCTGCAAGGCGCGGTGCGGCGGGCGTTATTTTGATTCACACAAGAGAATCAGCCGGCTACGGTTGGAACGTTGTAGAAACTTCCTTGGGTGGAAGTTGGCGGTATGAAGTTGAACGAGGAGCTGGCGATTCGACGCCGTTCTTGCGGATGAAATCGTGGATTACAAACGACACGGCGAAGCGGATATTTGCACAAGCTGGGAAGAATCTTGATGAGCTTCGAGAAAAGGCAAAATCGAGAAAGTTTAAGCCTGTAAATCTAAAGCTGCGTGCGAAATTAAACCACAAATATCAGCTCAAACGGGTTAAATCCAACAATGTTGTAGGCCTGTGGGAGGGTCGTGATCCGAGTCTTAAAAATCAGTACGTTCTTTTCACCTCCCACTGGGATCATTTGGGTGTCGGGAAACCGAACGCGAAAGGCGACACGATATACAACGGAGCGTTGGATAACGCTTCGGGGATCGGACAGGTTCTATTGATTGCGGAGGCTTTTACAAAACTCCGGAAGAGAGATCAGCCCAGGCGCTCCCAGGTTTTTCTATTTACGACCGCCGAGGAGCAAGGTTTGTTGGGCGCCGAATGGTATGCGCGAAATCCGATTTATCCGCTTGAAGAGACTTCGGCGAATATCAATATCGATGGCGGGAATTTTTATGGGAAGACTCGTGACTATGGCGCACTCGGCGCGGAGCGATCGAATCTTCAGAGGATGGTGAATAAGGCACTTGAAAAACGCGGGATGACCTTTTCGCCTGACAACCGCCCGGAGCAGGGATATTTTTTCCGCTCGGATCACTTTCCTTTCGCGAAGAAGGGGGTGCCGGCGCTTTCGATACGAAACGGGAGCGATTACGTCGGAAAACCTGCAGGCTGGAGCGAACAGTTTTTCGCAGACTACAACCGCAACCATTATCATCAGCCGTCAGACGAATTTCGTGACGATTGGGTTTTCGATGGGATGGTTCAAATGCTCGATGTCACGCTAGATATTGCGATTCAAGCTGCGAACGTTAAGAAACTGCCGAGATATAACAAAAAGGACGAGTTTGCGAAGGCGCAGCCTAATAGGAAGTGATGCTGAAACCCGCACGGAATAAGGGTGGAGTTGCGCACACTTACTACGTGCGTGTTTCTGCATTGAATCAATGAAAACGTTTTACATTACAACACCAATTTACTACGCGAACTCCTTACCGCATTTGGGACACTTGTACACGACCACCGTTTCCGACGCGGTAAACCGCTACAAAAAGCAGCGCGGTTTCGATACTTACTTCCTTACCGGCACAGACGAACACGGAATAAACATTCAGCGCGCCGCGGAAGAAAATAAACGGACGCCAAAGGAACAGGTCGATTATATAGCTGGCGAGCTTAAAAAGATGTTTGCCGATTTCGGTTTGGATACTGAAAACGGCGGTTACGACATCTTCATGCGAACAACGAACGAGTTTCATTATGAAGCCGTTCAAAAGTTCTGGGAAAAGATCGCGCAAAATGAAACACCAAAAGGTAACTCGTGTATTTACAAGGATTTCTACAAGGCTTGGTTTTGCGCAGCGTGTGCTGAGTTTAAGACAGAAACGGAATATGAAACACGCGATGGAGAAGACGTGCCCCGTTGTTTGGTTCACGAAAAACCGCTTGATCGGGTCGAAGAAGAAAGCTATTTTTTTAGACTTTCCGATTACGCCGAAACCTTGCTCGAGGCGATTGAAAATAACAAAAATTTGATTTGCCCCGAACCAAGGAAGAACGAGATCGTCTCGTTTATAAAGCGCGGTTTGGATGATTTGTCGATTTCCCGCGAAAAGAAAAATGTGAGTTGGGGTGTGCCCGTACCCGGTGATGAAAATCATGTGATGTATGTTTGGATCGATGCCCTTTCAAACTATATAACGGCGATTGGTTATGAGAACGATTATCGCAATGAAATAGCAGGCTTCGAGAAATATTGGCAAAACGTCCATCATTTTGTAGGAAAAGATATATTGCGTTTTCATACAGTTTACTGGTTTTCGTTCCTTCTGGCTGCGGGTCTAGAGCTTCCTAAAACCGTGTATGCTCACGGCATGTGGTTAGACGGCGATGGCAGGAAGATGGGAAAAACATTGGGCAATGTGATAAAACCTCAAGTATTACATGAGCATTTTCAAACTGATGCATTGCGATATTTTCTTCTGCGGGAGATGATTTTTGGAAAGGACGGAAAGTTTTCGTACGAGAATTTTATCGAGCGAGCAAACGCAGATCTCGCGAAAGGGTTAGGAAACCTCTCGTCGCGAACCCTTTCGATGATTTCAAAGTATCGGGAAGGATTGGTTCCTAATGGCGGCATCCACGAGGAAAACTTCATTTTTGCAAAGCGTGTGGGGGTAAGCACGGATGATCAGGAACTGGCTTCGGTGTTGGAACTCGCTCGGGACGAGTTTTTACAAAGATTTGATGAGTTTGACTTCAGCATTGCGCTTGAGAAGCTTTGGGTTGTTATCCAACGGATAGACAAGATGATCACGGAATCGGCCCCGTGGAAGCTCATCAAGGACAAAGAGCAGCAGGAAACGCTGAACGCCGTGTTGTATCGTGCGGTTGAAACCCTGCGCTGGTTATGCGTGCTGCTTCATCCGGTGATGCCGGAGAGCACTCGCTCGATCTATCGCCAGATGGGACTTGAGGGCGATCCGGCGGACGTTGACCCGTCTTTATTGCGGTGGGGAGGACTCAGTTCGGGTACGAAGATCGGAAAGGCGGAGCCTGTATTTCCGAGGTTAGACGGGAACAAAATTATGAATGAGATCGAGGCGAAGGAAGAGGAAGAAAAAAAGCAGGCTGAGGAAGCCGAGATGAATTACATAACTATTGACGACTTCATCAAGGTTGAGTTACGGGTTGGAGAGGTTTTGGAATGTGAGGCGGTGCCAAAATCTGAAAAGCTTCTGAAGTGTAAGGTTGATCTGGGTGAGGAAAAGCCCCGACAGATACTTGCAGGGATGGCGCAGCATTACACACCGGAAGAAATGACGGGCAAAAAGATCGTTGTCGTCTCCAACCTAAAGCCCAGAAAAATGATGGGGACGGAGTCGCAGGGAATGATCTGCGCAGCATCGTTTGGTGAAGATGATAAGCCTGTAATTGCGACCTTTCTTGAAGACGTGCCGAATGGGGCAAGACTTAAATAATGCTCGTTGATTCCCACTGTCACATTGACGGCGAACGTTTTGACGAGGATCGTGAGCAGGTCATTCAAAACGCTCTAGACGCTGGTGTCAAAGCGATGCTCAATGTCGGCACAGGGAGCCCTAGAGATGATTCGTTTGAAAAAACCGTCGAACTAACTGAAAAATACGATTCGATTTATGGTTCCGTTGGCGTTCATCCACACGACGCTTCCGAATACAACGAAGCAGTCGAAAAACGTTTGATCGATCTAACGAAGTCTTGCGAAAAGCTTATCGGCTGGGGCGAGATCGGGTTGGACTTTTACTACGACCACAGCCCGCGCGAAACTCAGAAAGAGGTTTTTCGACGGCAAATTCGTGTGGCTAGGGAATTAGACCTCCCGATAATCATTCATTCACGCGACGCAAACGAAGAAACAGTGGAGATACTCCGGGACGAGTGCTTTCGAAAAGCCCAAAATCCAAAGTCCAAAGCCCAAAGTTCGAATGACTTAAATCCAGAGAATGCATTTCGTGGCGGAATAATGCACTGTTTTGGGGGGACACCGGAGATGGCCCGGGAATTGATGGATATTGGATTTCTGATCTCGTTTGCCGGGAATGTCACCTTTAAGAATGCAGAAGACCTGCGTGATGCTGCAAAGGTTGTTCCATTGGACAAGCTCTTGGTCGAAACCGACTGCCCCTATTTAACGCCTGTTCCATACCGGGGAAAGCGAAATGAGCCGGCACGTGTAGTGGAAACAGCAAAGTTTCTCGCTGAATTCTACGGTATCGGTTTTGACGAACTCGCTGCTAAAACCACCGCGAATTTTAACCGGTTTTTTGGACTCTCGATATAAACGGAAGCCATTGCTTTTGTCGATTTAATAATTCAATCCAAGCGTTTATACTAAGCCTATGGCAAAAGACAATTCATTTGATGTTGTTTCAAAAACAGACTATTCAGAGGTCGATAATGCGCTCAATCAAACCCGCAAGGAGTTAAGTCAGAGGTTTGATTTTAAGGGCAGCAAAACTCTTATAACGGTCCATGAAAAGGACCTCATAATCAGCGCCGAAGACGACATAAAACTAAAAAACCTCAATGAGATAATGCAGAGCAAACTCGTCCGCCGTGGTGTTTCGTTAAAGGCTTTGAGCTATGGGCCAAAAGAGCCTGCAGCGGGCGGGACAGTTCGTCAAATCATCAAAATTCAGCAGGGAATTCCACAGGATAAGGCAAAAGAGATCGTTAAATATATAAAAAGAGTAAAGATGAAAGTGCAGGCATCGATTCAGGGCGATCTAGTGCGCGTTTCGGGAAAGAAACGTGACGATCTGCAGGCTGTAATGGCAAAACTCAAAAAGAAAGATTTTGGTATCGATATGCAGTTTGATAATTACCGGTAGCGATGCAAACCTTTAAGACAGCCAGACAAAACCCAAAGTTAATCGCAAAAAACGTTTTTGCCTTGATCAAAGACGATATGGCATTGGTCGAGGACGAGTTTGAGCGGCAAGTTGATTCAAACGTGCAAGTAGTAAAATATCTCGGGGACTATTTGCGCGCTTCGGGAGGAAAACGCCTTCGGCCGGCGCTTCTCATTCTGTCTCATTACGCGCTGGGGAATTCGAAATCGACCGAAAGTGTGATACGCCTCGCCACTGTGATGGAAATGCTGCACACGGCGACGCTCGTGCACGACGACATAATAGACAATGCTGCCACACGAAGAAATCGGACGTCGATCAACGCGAAATATGGAAATCAGACTGCCGTGTTGATGGGGGATTGGCTCTATATGTCTGCATTTGAGACAAGCTTAACGGAGCGGAATCTCGAAATACTAGATATTTTGACGGAGCTCACTAGAAAGATGACTGAGGGAGAGCTTATGCAGCTCACGATGCTCGGTCGAACGGATATCTCAGAGGCAGAATATTTTGATATTCTTCAGAGGAAAACTGCGTTTCTTTTTTCTGCTTGTTGCGAAATTGGAGCGATTCTTGGCGGCGCTACTAAGGAGCAACGAGCTGCTTTAAGAAACTATGGAAAGAATTTAGGTATGTCTTTTCAGCTTGCGGATGATCTGCTGGATTTTACTTCCCGGGAAGAGGTGCTCGGGAAGGCTTCTGGGGCAGATTTGCTCGAGGGTAAGCTGACGCTTCCTTTGATTTTGTTAAGAGAAGAGGAGCCTTCGATTGTAAGTGATCTCGAGACTATTATTCGGGACGGGGATTATCGCAACGGATCACGTAAAGCGCTTTTTAAGCGCTTAAGCGACTCAGGGGTGCTTAACGAGGTTAAGCAGACTGCTTATGACTTTTCTCAAAAGGGAAAGAAAAGCCTTGAAATATTTGGCAAGAACGAGTATTGTATCGCTATGGAGGAGATTTCATCCTATATTATCGAGCGTACAATGTAGTTTAATCAGTTACTTAAGGTAAAGCCGGAGTTAAACATGTCAGAATCAAAATTCGACGAAAATTTAATCGCCACCTTGGAGCAAAGTTTAAGGCAAACGCGGAATGTCCAGAATCGTTTGCTTGACAGGCTGCGTGAGGTTGAAACTGAGGCCGAACGCTTAAGACAAGAAATTGGTGCTATGGACAATAGCGCGGAGCAAACTGAGGCGGCGATTTATAGTTTGCTTGCCACGATGAGATCCGGGAGCAAATCGCGCAACCTGATGAAGAAATTTCAGATAGATGAAAATTATCAGTTGCCGGATGATCTCCGAACCGCAGCGCAGCGAAAGTCTCAAGTTCGGGGTGATGTTCGCGCGATCGGTTCGCGGCGTGAAGAGTTCTCAAGAGACGAAAGGTATAGAGATGAGCCGGTAAATTATTTGGATGAGAGTAATTCGGGAAATAGTCGCGGCGTTCCTTCTATAAGCCGAAATCTCGAACCAATTAGCAACCGATTTTCCGACCGTACAATAACTCAAGCGTGTACATTGATCTTGAGTGAATCGCGAAATCCTCTCCACGTGAACGAACTCTACAACCTTTTAGTCGCCGGCGGTTTTAAGTTTTCCGGAAAGAATCCAACGATTTCGATTGCAGTTTCATTAAACAGAAACAAGAGATTTGAAAAGGTCGCACCGGGGACGTTCGATCTTGTTTTAAGAGATGCGTCTCAGGCAGCGTCCTAAGTTCAGCATTTAGCGTCGCGTCTGAGGCGCATCTCTTATACGAAATTGCTCAAAGTCAAAAATTTGACTTTGGGTTTTTTGTTTCTATTATAGGTGCATCATGAAACTGACCTTAACAATAGGTGATGGCTCGCTCGCAGGCAAAATTTTCGACCTCGAGGCCGGACACCTAACCATCGGGCGTAATCCGAACTGTAGCGTTAGATTCGATCCGTTTGCCGAAAAAATCGTGTCCGGACAGCACGCTTTTTTGGAGGCTAAACCGGACGGGTTTTATCTAACTGACAATTCGAGTACGAACGGTACGTTTGTTAACGGTCAGCGGGTGCAAAACGTTAAATTAACTTCCGGTGATACCTTGCAATTTGGCAAGAATGGAATAACGGGTAAGGTGCTCATCGAAGATTCCGCGCCTCTCACCTCGTCGGATCTTCCCACGGTTTCTTATCAACCTGAGAGCCCGGTTGAGGTGGCTCAACTCAGCCAAATAAATCAAAAGGTTTACCAGCAGAAACTCGAGCCGCAAAGCATTGTAAATTCTGTCTCAACGCTAGGGCTCGGAAGGCTCGAAGTTGAACCCGAAAGAAGCAACACAGGTAAGTATATAGGTATCGCTTTGACAGTATTTGGAGTGGTGTTTCTTGGGTTGATCGTAACCGGGATTTTGTTTTTAAGCCTCGGTCCGGTCGCTGCGATTGTGGCTGCAGTTGTGGCTTTTACGCCGGCAATTATTTATCTCTTTCCGATAATTTGGCTTGATAGGTACGATCCCGAGCCGCTTTGGCTTTTGTCGCTTGCGTTTGCCTGGGGAGCTCTGCTGGCGGTTTTAATATCAATTGTTGTGAATTCGATGATTGGAGCAGCCGTGACAATCGCAGTAGGTGAGCAAGCCGGAGGTCTCGCCGGCGCTGTCATTTCGGCACCACTGTTTGAAGAGATTTCAAAAGGAGCGGGACTGCTCGTAATCGTCTTGTTTTTGCGGAAGTATTTCGATGGTATTTTAGACGGGATTATATTCGCCGGTGTGATTGCGTTGGGTTTTGCCACCGTTGAAAACGTGCTTTATTACGGAAGGGCTTTAAATTTAGGTGGCGCCGAGGGCTTACGCCAAGTATTTTTCCTTCGCGGGGTTTTATCGCCTTTTGCCCACGTAACGTTTACCGCTATGACAGGAATCGGTTTTGGGCTTGCTCGTGAAACGCACAATAGTCTGCTTAAATATATTTTCCCAATAGCTGGGCTTGTGCTCGCGATAGCGCTACACGCGTTTTGGAATGGCGTTGCGTATCTGTTTGGACCGGTATTTTTCCTTGTCTATTTGTTTATCGAGATACCTTTCTTTTTGTTATTTTGGATATTCGCGTTTCTGATCATGTTTAGACAGAACCGAATCCTTAAGGAAATGCTAGCGATCGATGTAGCGCGCGGTTTGATTCCGGAAGAGGATTTTAAGTGGGCTACTTCGGCCTTTTTGAGTACCGGCTGGATTATCGGAAGTGCTTTTAAGTTGAATTGTCGTGCGACGATTAACTACATACGCGCAATTGGAAAATTAGGGCTTTCATACTGGCATATACAGCGAGCGACTGCTGCGCAAGGTGAAACTGCAAGCTTTCAGCAAAATCCGATTCTGCGTGCCGAAGTGGAAAAGTGGCGGGATCGGGTTTAGTTTATTCTTGGATCCATCTCTTGGCCTGATCCGCCTCGTCCTTTGAAAAGTGGCGCACCTCAATGCTCGGATACACTCTATTTGCTATCGGTATCAACTTCTCAAGCCAATTTTTATCAGAGACTATCGCTTCTTTTTCGAAATCACCAAGGTGAGCGAACGCAAATTTTATGTCTTTGTATAAGGCTTCAGGTGAGAATTTCAGTCCATCTGAAAACTCTACATAAATATTTAGCTTTTTGATTGTCTTCAGCCTTTTCTCGATCAAAGTAGTTACTTTTTCGAGACTTTCCGTTTCAATTTTGCCGAAAATCTTCACGCCTACAACTTTTTCGTCTTCGAACGGAATAATATCTATCATTTCAGCAAATCTCTTCAATTTGAAGCCGTTTCAGGCTATTAAGACAACAAAAACAGAAACACCAAAGGAAATAAAATTCCTACCGAGGCGAGTTTCCAACCGCGTCTCCAAAAACTATTTTGTCCTTTTTGGATAAACATACCAGTGCAGGCAATTATAATCATTGCGATTCCAAAAATATCGGAGTACCAAATCCAGGCCCAGTTGGTATCAACATGTAGCTGCGTCATTTGTCCGAGCATCGGCGTCTGCATATAGTATTCGCGCTCGCCTTTTCCGGTTTTTAGATCAACGAGAAAACGATTATTTTCAAAGTCAATCTGGAGTTTGTCTCCGCGCTCGCGAAAACCGCGAAATTTAGTTTCAAGATTCCACTGTTTTGACTGTTCGACCAGATATTCTTTCGTAATATCGGCCTTATTTTCCGGGAGTTTTATTGTTACGGCTTCGGTGTTGTAGGTGTAGTTCATCGGGTGCCAGTCTCGCCGGTGGTTTAGGAAAATACCGGAAAGCGCAAAAGCAATGATTAGCCCAAAAAAGAAGTATGCGATGTCTCGATGGACGGCTCGGTTATTGTATTTCATAGTGAAAAAGTTTGCCGCGGATTAACGCAGATAAACGCGGATCTAAATATATCTCCTTTGCTTCTTTATAGGGCAGGTGTCGAATTCCGAAGAATACTTTAGTTGCCCATCGATATTATCGAACCCGGAAAAAATAGCGTTTCGGTTTCTCTTATACGCGTTTATCCGTGAAAACCGCGGCGAATTCTCTTCTAATAAGCTCGCGCAAAAACTACCTGTTTAGCCGACTCTTTGCCGGAGTAAACACACTCTCCGGCCATTTCCATAGAGTTCAACGGGATGCACCGAATAGTAGCTTTGGTCTCTTGTTTAATTTTTTCCTCGGTTTCATCCGTGCCGTCCCAATGGGCTATGACAAACCCGCCTTTTTCGATCTGCTCTTTGAATTCATCCCAGGTTTCGACAGAAAACGTATTTTCCTCGCGGAAGTTTAACGCTTTGTTGTAAATATTTTCCTGAATCTCGCCGAGCAAGTTTTCAATATGGTCGGCAATTCCTTCAAGTGGCATGGTGTCTTTTAAGAGTTCATCACGCCGCGCTATTTCCACGGTGCCGTTTTCAAGATCGCGCATCCCAATTGCCAGACGAATCGGCACGCCTTTGAGTTCGTACTCAGCGAACTTATAGCCCGGTTTGTATTTATCGTCGTCATCGACTTTTACCGAAATTCCTTTTTCCTGGAGCTCGGTGACAAGCGGGTCGATTTTTTCACGTATCTTTGCTAAATCTTCGGGTTCACGGAAAATCGGAACGACTACAACCTGAATCGGCGCGAGTTTTGGAGGTAAGACCAAGCCATTGTCATCCGAATGCGCCATGATCAGAGCTCCCATCATACGAGTCGAGACACCCCAACTCGTTGCCCAGGGATACTCCTGCCGATTGTCTTTTGTAAGAAACTTTACGTCAAACGACTTCGCGAAATTCTGTCCGAGAAAATGCGACGTGCCGGACTGAAGCGCCTTTCCGTCTTGCATCAGCGCCTCGATGCAGTATGTTTCAACCGCACCGGCAAATCGCTCAGATGCTGTCTTTATTCCTTGAATTACAGGGAGCGCGAGCCAGTTTTCGGCAAATTCCGTGTAAACTCCGAGAATTTTTTCAGTCTCCTCGATTGCCTCCTGCTCGGTTGCGTGGGCTGTATGTCCTTCCTGCCAAAGGAATTCTGCGGTCCGTAAAAACAGACGCGTACGCATTTCCCAACGCACAACGTTTGCCCACTGGTTGATCAAGAGCGGCAGATCGCGCCAGGATTGAATCCAGTTTTTATAGGCATTCCAGATAACGGCTTCTGACGTCGGACGAATCACCAGAGGCTCTTCAAGCTGCGAATTCTCGTCAACGATAAGACCTTTGCCGTCCGGATTTGTTTTTAAGCGGTAGTGAGTTACAACAGCACATTCCTTTGCGAAACCTTCCGCATGTTCTTCCTCCTTTTCCAGAAAAGATTTTGGGACAAAAAGAGGGAAGTAGGCGTTTTGGTGCCCGGTCGCCTTAAACATGTCATCTAACGCGCGCTGCATTTTCTCCCAGATCGCAAAGCCGTAAGGTTTGATCACCATACAGCCGCGAACCGGCGAATTCTCCGCCAGGTCGGCTCGTTTTATGATCTCGTTATACCATTCAGAATAGTTTTCGCTTCGTTTTGTAATTCCTTTTGCCATTACTTTTCCTCAACTAAAAAGGTTGATAATACTTGAATCTATTGGGGCAGTAAAACCAAAAATTTAGGAAGCTTCGGTTTCGATTTTTTTCTGGTTTGCAATTGAACGAGAATATTCCAATACTTTGAACAGATCTTCAACGGAGATGCTAACTATGAGTAATGTAGAAAAACTAACCAAAGACGTGCGGGTTCTGAAAATTTACGCGGGTATTATTACGATCTTGTTGACCATTTTTCTGTTTGGCGCCTTTGCCAGTAATAAAACTCAGAAATTTGAGGAGATTAACGTCGAGAGGATTAACATTGTCGAAAAGGATGGCAAGCTGAAAATGGTTATCTCCAATAAGGCTCGCCAGCATCCGGGAATTATCGACGGTAAGTACTTTAAAGAGCGTGAAGGGAAAAGACCTGCCGGCATGATTTTCTTTAGCGAAAAAGGTGACGAGATTGGTGGATTGACATTTAGAGGTAATACTGGTGCGGGTCAGAGTAGTTCTTTAACTTTTGATAAATTTCGCGGTGACCAAACTGTTAGATTTTTTCATGCGGAGAATAAAGATGGAGGTTATTTTGCCGGGATTAGGGTAAATGACCAAAACCTACCACTCGTTGAAACTATGGCTAAGATGGAAGAAATAAACAAGCTTCCAACTCGCGAAGCTGCCACCGAAGCCTTAAAACGGATGAGCGAAAAAGGGCAGGCGCCGAACCGCCGACTCATTCTTGGAAGAGCATACGACAAGTCTTCTTTTGTAAATCTTTATGATGCAAGGGGCAGATCGCGCATTGCGATGTCGGTTCAGGCAGACGGCAACCCGACGCTAAATTTTTTGGATGAAAAGGGTAAAGTGATATATAGCCTTCCGAAGGATGCGAAGGCGAAAAGCTAAAATATTCAAATGACCGAATTCAAACTAGATTTTAAGGACACCGAAACTGCATTCGCGGATAAGACGGATACGGAGTTGAGGGAAAATTATCGAATGTTCAGGATGATGAACTCTGCGGTGCTGAATGAAATCGGTACGAGCGTAACGAAGTTTGCCTTGGCGCTCGGTTTGCCTGTTGAGGGATTGATCAAAACTACCATATTTGAGCAATTCTGCGGTGGTGAAAATATAGAAGAATGTCAGCCTGTGATAGACCGTCTGGGCAACTCAAACATCGGAACAATTCTCGATTATTCGGTCGAGGGGAAATCCGCCGAGGAAGATTTTGAACGCACAAAAGAAGAGACGATTCGCAACCTGGACCGCGCGAAAAACGATATTGATATTCCGTTTGCGGTTTTTAAGGTCACCGGGATTGCTCCTTTCGGAACACTCGAGAAAGTTACCGCAGGAAGGGAGCTTGTAAAAGAATCGAGTAAAACTAAATGGGCAAACGCGCAAAGGCGGGTGGAGGAAATTTGCGAATACGCTCATTCGATCGAACAGCCTGTTTTTATTGATGCGGAAGAAACGTGGATTCAAGGCGCGATCGATTTTTTGGCGACGGAGATGATGAAAAAGTACAATCGGAATTTACCGATTGTTTTCAATACGATTCAGATGTATCGCCACGACCGTTTGGAGTATTTGAAGAATTCTCACCGTGAGGCGAAAGAAGACGGCTATATTTTAGCGGTGAAATTGGTGCGTGGTGCGTATATGGAAAAGGAGCGCGAGCGAGCTGACGATATGGGGTACGAGTCGCCGATTCAGCCAGACAAAGATGCAACGGATAGAGATTTTGATCTGGCGATGGATTATTGCTTAAAACATCTGGACGAAATTGCTTTCGTTGCCGCAACCCACAACGACGAAAGCACCAAAAGGCTTGCGGAAAAAATGCACGCTAAAGGGATTGAACATAATCATCCGCGGATATTTTTCTCGCAGCTCTACGGAATGAGCGACAATCTTTCATACGTTTTAGCTGCAAATGATTACAATGTTTCAAAGTATGTGCCGTATGGTCCCGTTTCAGACGCGATTCCGTACTTAATCCGACGTGCAAAGGAGAATTCGTCTGTGAGCGGACAGGTTAGCCGTGAACTCGATTTAATTTCCAAGGAGATTGAGCGCCGGAAACGAGGGATCAAACACTAGCGCAAACCCAGCAAAAGACGTACAGTTCGATCGGAGATTTCTCGTTGCGGATTGTTTTTCCACGCATTCAGAGGCTTCAACTCATCCTCAGTAGGCTCGCGGTTACTCATTCGAGAGGTTTGAGTCGCTTCAAACGCTCTGTTTGTCAACGCGGCATGAGAAAGGGCGATTGTTAGTTTCTCAGGAGTTTTTAGGGCATCATCCGCCATATCGACATCCATAAACATATCCTCGTAAGCCGAAAGATGCCAGATGGTTTCTCCTTCGAATTCTTCGATCCCGAGTAGTCGCAGCAAACCATAGGCGGCTTCGATCTGAAATATCAGGAAATCTCCCGGTTTGAAATCTTGAGACATAGCGCGATTTTAGATTTGCGGTTTGCGATTATCAAGCAGCGAACTAAAATTAAACTGTGATGAATTCGCGAGACTATCAGGCGATGCTTGACGTGGCTATTTCAGAGGCGAAAATCGGACTCGATGAAGGCGGAATCCCGATCGGCGCGGCATTGTTTGATGGTGATGGAAAACTTTTAGGAAGAGGTCGCAATCGCAGGGTGCAGGAAAATGATCCGTCGATTCACGGTGAAACCGATGCTTTTCGCAGCGCGGGACGGCAGAAAAGTTATCGAGATACGATAATGGTCACGACGCTTGCTCCTTGTTGGTATTGTTCGGGTTTGATTCGGCAGTTTAAAATTGGGATGGTTGTTGTAGGCGAATCAGTAAATTTCAGTGGCGGAATTGAATGGCTACGCGAAAACAACGTCGAAGTATTTGATCTGGCGTCAGATGAATGCGTCGAGATCCTCGCCCTTTATATTGAGGAAAACCCGGAGATTTGGAATGAAGACATCGGTGAAGACTAAACAAGAGTTCGCTTTATCCGTATCATAAAATTATGAGAAGAGTATTTGTAAGTTGTTTGTTGCTAACGTTTGTATTTGGTCACATCGCTTTTGCCCAGGAGAGAATTGACGAGAGAATCGTCGCGAAAATTAAGGCGGAAGGGTTTCAGAATTCGCAGGCGATGGGGACTCTGAGTTATCTCGTTGACGTTTTTGGACCGCGTCTTACGAGTTCGCCAAACATCAGGAAGTCACAGCGCTGGACGATCGACAAACTCAAATCCTGGGGAATCGATAACGCACGTCTTGAGCCGTGGGGAACATTTGGAAACGGGTGGTCGGTGGAAAATTACTCGGTTGAGATGACGGCTCCGACGTACGATCGGATAAATGCCGTCCCGCTCGCCTGGAGTCCTTCGACGAACGGACTTGTTTCCGGTGAGCCAGTGATCGTTGAAATCAAATCGCCGAAAGATTTCGATAAGTATCGCGGCAAGCTGAAAGGAAGGATAGTTTTAGACGGGAAAATAGGTCTCGATAAATTTGACGATCGGTTCACTCCTTTAACAAAGCGCCGAAAGCAGGATGAGCTTGTAAAACGAGCCGAAGAAATTGACCCTTCAAAGGGAGGTTCGCGATATGTGGAGGAGCAAAAGGGCTGGGAAGATTATCTTGCAGGGAAGAAAGCCATCATAAAGTTTTTACGTGAGGAAGGTGTTGCTGCGTTGATTCAGCCGAGCAACTTTAAGCATGGCGTTGTTCGCGCGGCGGGTTTTTATGATGCGAATCAATCAAACAATCTGCCAGCTTTTGTCATCTCGCGCGAACAATACTCAAGAATCGTTCGATTGAAGGAAAAAAAGATTCCTGTTTCGCTAAAGCTGAAGCTTGAAACGAAGTTTCACGGTGACACAACCGGTTACAACATAATCGCCGAAATTCCCGGTAGCGACCCGAAAGTAAAGGATGAGATCGTGCTACTTGGTGGACACTTTGATTCCTGGCACGGCGGCACGGGCGCGGTCGATAACGCAGCCGGGTGTATCGCAATGATGGAGGCGCTTCGGATATTGAAAGAGATCGGCGTGAAACCGCGGCGAACAATTCGTATCGCACTTTGGTCTGGTGAAGAACAGGATTATTTTGGGTCGTTTAACTACGTGAAAAAACATTATGGCGATCCGAAAACAAAAGTTCTGAAACGCGATCACGAGAAATTTTCGGTCTATTTCAATCTTGATAACGGTTCTGGCAAAATTCGCGGTGTTTATCTTCAGGGCAATGAAGCCGCACGACCGATTTTCAAGACGTATCTTAAGCCTTTTCATTATTTGGGTGCCAAAACTCTGACTTCGCTAAACACCGGCGGTACCGATCATATGGTTTTTGACGCGGTGGGGCTCCCCGGGTTTCAGTTTATTCAGGACCCGCTCGATTACGGTACGCGGGCGCATCATTCGAATCTCGACGTTTTGGAAGCGGTTAATCCAGTTGATGTAAAAATCAATTCCGTGATTGTTGCGAGTTTTGCCTACCATGCAGCGATGCGAAATGAAAGGTTTCCGCGGAAGACCGTTCCAAAACCGTAGGTTAGAGAGATTTGTCTAAATTACTGGAAGTTGCAAGAATAAAGTATGGAAGACTTTCGCGAACAATGTCGCCGACAGCTAAAAAGAAGCGTTGACCAACGTATAAAATATGGGTTTTTTCGTAATTATAAGCCCGTCGAAGATGATGAACCGATAAGAATATTTGAAAAAATGGAGGATTATCGGAAATGGGCGCACGAAAATTTGCCGCGTTACTTGGGTTATAAATTGGTAGATAAAAACTTAGATGGCGAGTAAAGGATACTTTCAGCCGCAACAGGCGCGGGAAGTTGCTGTAGCATTTGTCAAACATAAGGTTGAATATATGTTTATAGGCAAAAGCGGCGCTATCTTGCTTGGTTATCCTTCGACAACTCAAGACGTAGATCTCTTTCCACAAAAAACGATTGAAAATTGTGAGCGGTTGATTTTAGCTCTAAAAGATATTGGATTTGAACTCACGGAGGACACCGAGCAAAAAATCCTTAAGGGAGTTGATTTTGTGCAGATAAATCAGGACCCATTTGATCTGGATTTGGTTTTTGCTCCGGATGGTATGAAAGCTTTGAGGAAGCGAAAAAGAGAATGCACCAAGTTTCTGAGTTTCCGGTTGCTAATATTAACGACATTATTGCTAGCAAAAAAGCTTCCGGGAGGGAAAAGGATTTAACGGATTTACCGCTTCTCGAGGATTTTCGCGACGAATTTGAGAAATTAAATCGTAGAGAATTAAAGTCAGCGCAAGAAATAGCGCTGGAAAAAATTAATAAAAACGAGGAATAAATGACAGATATTAAGGACGCAGTAATTATTAGCGCCGCAAGGACGGCGACGGGTAAGTTTATGGGCGGTTTGATGCCTTTTTCGGCGACTGATTTAGGAGCGGTTGCAGTTAAAGAGGCAGTTAAACGTGCGGGAATCGAAAAGGAAGACGTTAACGAAGTGATCATGGGTTGCGTTGTTCAAGCCGGGCTCGGACAAGCTCCGGCGAGACAAGCGGCGATCAAGGCGGAATTGCCGCCGGAAGTTTCGGCGCTGACGGTAAACATGGTTTGCGGTTCGGGGCTACGTGCGGTTTCGTTAGCGGCTCAAGCGATCAAGCTCGGTGATTCGGAATTTGTTGTTGCGGGCGGAATGGAATCGATGTCAAACATTCCGTATGCAATGCCTGGTGCGCGACAGGGCTATCGCATGGCTGACAAAATGGTTAAAGATTTGATGATTCATGATGGCTTGTGGTGTCCGTTTGAAAACTGGCACATGGGAAACACAGGCGAGGTTGTTTCTGAAAAATATCAAATCGGTCGAGGCGAGCAGGATCAATATGCGACGGATTCTCACCGCAAGGCGAAAGAAGCTCGCGATGAAGGAAGGTTTGACGAAGAAATCGTGCCGATCGAAATTCCGCAACGAAAAAAGGATCCGATCACTTTTGATAAAGACGAAACGATTCGTGATGACACATCAGTCGAAGGCTTGAGCAAATTGCGACCCGCATTTAAGCCTGACGGCGGAACGGTTACTGCCGGAAACGCGCCATCTGTCAATGATGGTGCTTCGGCGGTTGTAGTAACTTCAGCGGAAAAGGCTAAAGAATTGGGTGTTGAGCCACTGGGCAAAATCGTCGCTTATGCGACGAGCGGAATCGAGCCGAAAATGATCATGATGGCTCCCGTTCAAGGCGTAAAAAATGTTTTGGAGAAAGCGGGTTGGACGATGGACGAGGTTGATTTATTTGAACTCAACGAAGCATTCTCAGTCCAGGCACTCGGCGTTATGCAGGAGCTTGGTTTGGACATGGATAAGGTAAATGTCAACGGCGGAGCAGTAGCACTCGGACACGCGATCGGAAACAGCGGTTCGAGAATTTTGACGACGCTCCTTTACGAAATGAAGCGCCGAGACGTGAAAAAAGGCGTTGCAGCACTTTGCCTGGGCGGCGGGAATTCCGTTGCGATGGCGGTTGAGCGAGATTAGATGAAGAAATGATACGGAACGCGGACGTGGGAAGGTTTAGAAGAAAGAACCCCTACTTCGTGCAGGTTTCGCAAGATTTTCGCAACAAATTAAAAGCGTTTGGCGTACGGTATATTGAAGAACAAAGCGTCAGACGCTTTATTGTTGGAGCAAAAATATGACAATTAGGGAGCATGGAAGGCTTTTAGCCGGTTTCTTTTTTATCAAAGGTGCATTGCAGGCATTTTTCTGGATGGTTTCAGGCGGTTTTCTCGGCGGCGCCTGGATGGCGATGATTTTCGCGGCCTTTTTTATGATCACCGGCTGGAAAATCGAAAAAGAGAAAACCGATGCGAAGATTTTTGGAATTATTGCAAGTATACTTTGCATAGGTAGTTTTCCGCTTGGGACAGCACTTGGAGTTTACGGTTTGTGGTTTTTCCTGATGCGGTCTAACGAAGAGTTCTAGGTCAATTGAGATTGGGAGATTTTAATGAACGCAAAGGAGCACAATAAACTGTTAGGAATTTTCTTCTTGGCAAATGGCGGGTTCTCCGTTTTTATGGGGATATTAATGGCGTTTGTCTATGGGGGCATCGGAACGTTAATGGCTACAAATGCCAGCAAAGAAGAAGAGCAATTTGTTGGAATTATTTTCGTAATCGTTGCGGCCGTCATTGGTTTGTTCATTCTTGCTTTTGCCGGATTCTACTTACTCACCGGCTGGAAGATTTATAAGGAGCAGGCAATCGGTCGAACACTGGGAATAATCGCGAGTTGTGTTTCGTTGATGAGCTTTCCGATTGGAACGGCGCTTGGAATCTATGGTCTTTGGTTTTTATTGGGGCAGGACGGAAAGTGGTTTTACGAAGGTGGCGATGAGATCGTTGCCAAAACTCCTCCTCCCGGAAATTGGCAGTAGGTCCCTTTTTGGAGAAGAACCAATGACGGCACGCGATCATAACAAACTTGTCGGAATCTTTTTGATGATTCACGGAGGTTTCAACCTTTTGATAATGGTTTTGGTTACAATAATTTATCTGTTTCTCGGCATTGGCATGACGGTATCGGGAAGTAACGAAAAGCAGGAGTTTGCAGGGATGATTTTTCTAATTGCAACTGCGGTGTTAGTATTTGTGACACTTGTGTTGTTTATTCCGCAGATCATAGGCGGCTGGAAGCTTTACAAGCTAAAGGGAAACGCGAGAACATGGGGAATCGTCGGTTCGATTACGGCGCTTTTGAGTATTCCGTTTGGGATGGCGGCTGGCATCTATGGCCTCTGGTTTTTGTTTGGAGATCAGGGGAAAGCCCTGTATTCCGGCGACCATTCAGTGGGAGTGATACCTCCGCCGCCAAACAATTGGCAGTAGATTCCAGTAAACTCTCGGTTAAAGTATTTTAAGAGCATCGCTTAGGCGGTGCTTTTTTAATTGGGTTTGTCATGGGAATGAAATTTCGATATTTTAAACGCAGTTTCAAAATCAAATATTAATATAAGGCATAATTAAGTAAATGAGTAAAATTATTGGAGTTATAGGTGCCGGCACGATGGGCAATGGGATTGCTCAAACCGCAGCGGGTAAAGGCTTTGAAGTCGTGATGTGTGACATCAAAGATGAATTTCTAGAGCGAGGTGTCGGCGCGATTTCGAAGAGTCTGGATCGTTTTGTCAAAAAGGAAAAAATAACGGAAGAGGATAAAAATGGCATTCTTGAACGTATTAAAACAACAACGAATCTGAAAGATCTCGATGCCTGTAATTTGATCGTCGAGGCGGCGACTGAAAATTTTGATATTAAGAAGCAATTGTTTGAGCAGCTTGATGACTTTACATCGAAAGATACGATTTTAGCTACCAATACATCCTCGATTTCGATTACCAAAATTGCCGGCGTCACCGAAAGACCGGATAAGGTAATCGGGATGCACTTTTTTAATCCGGTGCCATTGATGAAGCTTGTTGAGGTTATTCGTGGAATTGCTACAAGCGACGAAACTTACGCAACTGTTAAGGAACTGTCTGAAAAACTCGGAAAGGTGCCGGTTGAATGCAACGATTTTCCGGGTTTCGTTTCAAATCGCGTTTTGATGCCGATGATAAATGAAGCCATCTTTTGTCTCCATGAAGGTGTCGCAACCGAGGAGTCGATCGACGAGATCATGAAACTCGGTATGAATCACCCGATGGGACCGCTTACGCTTGCTGATTTCATAGGTTTAGACGTCTGCCTCGCGATAATGAACGTCCTTCACGAGGGCCTTGGTGATCCAAAATACAGACCGTGTCCGCTGCTGAAGAAATATGTAGACGCCGGTTGGTTGGGGAGAAAGTCGGGTAAAGGTTTTTACGATTATTCAAAATAACTTTGCTAATTACTGTGTTGGCGGGATTTCCCGCGAAGAGTCGCAATGCTGCAAAGGAATAGGTGCCACGTTATGCGCAAAATACTGTTTATAATTTTTCTTTTGGCATTTGCCGCCAATGTCTTTCCGCAGATAGCTCCGCTTCCGATCGGGGAGCGTACCCTCGATAACGGCATGAAGGTTGTCACGGTTCGGGATACTTCAAATCCTGTCGTGACTGTTCAGGTCTGGTATCGAGTCGGTGGAAAGGACGATCCGCCAGGGAAGTCGGGTTTTGCACATATGTTCGAGCATATGATGTTTAAGGCGACCAAGAATATGCCGAATGAAACGATGGATCGTCTGACGGAGGATGTGGGCGGGTTTAACAACGCTTTTACCTCTGAGGATGTTACGGCATATCACGAGGTAGTTCCGTCAAATTATCTTGAGACGTTGCTTTGGGCAGAGTCGGATCGAATGGTTAATCTGGCGGTCGATAAAAAGAACTTTACGTCAGAAAGAGATGTGGTTAAAGAGGAGTATCGGCAGGGAGTTGAAGCAAATCCTTATGGAAAGCTTTTCCGCCTTTTTGATGAAGTCTCTTATTCCGTTCACCCCTACAAAAGGGGCGTGATCGGGAATTTGAAAGAGCTCAATGCAGCGACTATCGAAGACGCATTTAAGTTTTACCGGGAATACTATCGTCCCGATAATTGTGCGTTGATCGTCGTAGGCGATTTCAAGCAAGCTCAATTGGATTCCTGGATTGATAAATATTTTGGGCGCCTGAAAAATCCGGAGAAACCGCTCATAAGGGAGTTTCCGGTCGAGCCAGAAAGGACTACGGAAATTTGGCATGAGGAGCGGAGGCCAAACGTTCCATTTCCGGCGATCGGGATAACATATTTCGCGCCTCGGGCGACTAATTTGGATGTTCCGGCGCTTGATATTGCTCGTGCGATATTGTCGGGCGGAAGAAGCTCAAGATTCTATCAAGAAATTGTTTATAAGCAGCAGCTTGCACAACAAGCGAGCTACTACAATGATTTTCGCAACGAGAAAGGCTTGCTTGTCTTTTATGCGATTGCCGCTGGTGGCAAGACGCTTCAAAGTATCGAAAAGGCTTTTGATGGCGAAATCGAAAAAATTCAAAAAAACGGCCCCACAGCAAAGGAGCTTCAAAAAGCGAAAAACAAGCTCGTGATGGGTATTTTGGGTGATCGCGAAACTGCCCACGGAAAAGCTCAGGCAATCGGGAGGGCGTATATTTATCAAAACGACCCGAAAGCCGTAAATCGGGATGTCGCTGCGCTTCAAGCCGTTACGGCCGATGATGTGACACGCGTGATGAGAAAGTATTTTAAAAAGAATACGCGAGCCGTAATTTACTACGTCAGCGAAGATATGGGAGGAAATAGAAAGTGAAAGATAAAAAGTCAATGGTGAAACAAACTTCCTTGATTCTCTTCATCTTATTTGCGCAGATTGCGGTTTTATCGCAGACGCCAAGTGAAACCCCTCCGCCGCCGGCCGATCCGCCAACGGTAAGAATTCCGGAGGTTAAAGAAAAAACTCTCTCAAATGGTCTTAAAGTTGCGGTCATTCAAAAACGCGGTCTTCCTTTAGTAAGGGTTTCGCTCATCGTTAAGAGTGGTGCGAATGTTGAAAATGACCGAAGTGCAGGGCTGGCAAATCTTACCGGAGATATGCTGATAAAGGGGACGGAGTTTTCTTCCGCCACAGAGATCGCGGAAGAGATTGAATTTTTGGGCGCCAGTATAGGTTCCGGTGCTGGATGGAATTCTTCTTCGGTTGGTGTGAGGGTTATGAAAAGCGGTCTTGGAAAGGCGCTGTCGATCATGTCGCAATCAGTGATTCGACCTGCTTTTCCTGAGAAAGAGTTGAAGCTGCTAAAGAAACAGTATTTAGATGCCTTTAACGTGAGTCTAAAGCTACCCGGATCACTACTATCTTATGTTTCCAGTCGTTTTAGCTATGGTGAACATTTGGCAAGTGGAACGCCAAACACTATCAATGCGATTACAAGAAAAGACATAAAAGAATTCCATAAGAAATACTATGTTCCAGCGAATTCGGTTCTGGTAATCACGGGTGACATTACCGCCGAACAGGCGTTTCGATACGCAACTCTATTCTTTGGAGGATGGAAGGCAGGAGCACCGATTGAGACAACGGGAGACAAGCTTTCTAAACCGATGTCAAAAGGGCGGATGCTCGTTGTGGATCTGCCAAAGTCTGGTCAAGCTGCGGTAGGCTATTCAAAGAAGCTTGATAAGGGAAGAAAGGGAGACGTTTTCTACGCCGCTACTGTGCTCAATTCTATTTTAGGGAGCGGGTATTCGGCGCGTTTGAATCAGGAGATTCGTCTCAAGCGGGGGTTGAGCTATGGTGCACGCAGTTATTTTGATTGGCGGTCGCGGGATGCGAATTTTGGCGCATCTACGCAAACAAAAAATGAATCGGCGGCACAGGTTGCCGAGCTTATTAAAATCGAAATTGAGAAGCTTGCTTCCCACTCGGTTTCGGTTAAGGAGATGACGCCTCGGAAGGCTGTAGTAACCGGCAGATTCGCACGTGCGTTGCAGACTGTAAGCGGCCTTGCCGGACAGCTTGGGTCGCTTTATTTGTATGGAATTAGCCCGTCTGAGTTAAATAGTTACATGAACAAAGCAAATGCTGTTTCGAATTCGGACGTGCAGACTTTTGCAGCGCGTAATTTGATTGGAGGGGATTTCATCATAGTAGGTGATGCGAAGATGTTTATGGAGGACTTACAGAAACGCTTTCCAAATCAGACAATAGAAGTTGTAAAAGCAAAAGATCTAAATTTTGATAAGCCGACGCTTCGCTGAATTACGAATAGTTGATTAAATGGGCGGGAGTTTTTTGGCTTCCGCCTTTTTTTCGACGAACGTACCTTTTGGGAGCAATTTCAAGTGGTTTGCGATTTGAATAAGGCTTTGTTTCAATAATAGCCGATGCACAAAAATCTCCGCGATTTCATACAGATTTTACGCAACGAGCACGAACTCGTTGAAATTGACGCTGCGGTTGATCCATATCTTGAAATCGCCGAAATTCACCGAAGGGTAATCGACGAACAGGGAAAAGCCCTGTTTTTTAAAAACGTAAAAGGTTCAGAGTTTCCGGTAGTGACCAACCTATTTGGAACGGCCAAGCGTATAGATTTAGCTTTTGGAAAAGGGCCGGAAAGTTTCGTTAAACGAGCCGTTGAGATGGTCGAAACACTTATGCCACCCACGCCCGGTAAGCTCTGGGGGTTCCGCGATCTCGCATGGAAGGGGATGAAGCTTGGCACGAAAAATGTTTCAAACGCTCCCGTTCTAGGTATCTCTCAAAACCCGATCGATCTTGAAGAGCTTCCGCTTTTGCAGCTCTGGCACAAAGACGGCGGACACTTCATAACGCTACCGCTCGTTTATACCGAAAGCCCTTCGACGGGAAAACACAACCTCGGCATGTATCGCGTTCAAAGATACGACGGGAAAACTACCGGGATTCATTGGCAAATACACAAGGGTGGCGGGTTTCACTATCACGAGGCTGAAACCTCGGGTCAGACGCTTCCGATTAATGTTTTCGTGGGAGGGCCCCCGGCGCTGATTTTATCGGCGATCGCGCCTCTGCCCGAAGATGTTCCGGAGCTGATGCTTGCCTCGCTACTTAATGATGGGAAAATAACAACGGCGAAAAATCCATCTGAAAACGGGTTGCAACTTTTGGCCGAGGCGGAATTTGCGATCAGCGGAAAGGTTCCGCCTGGATTGCGCAAACCGGAAGGGCCTTTTGGCGATCACTACGGCTACTATTCGCTCAAACACGATTACCCGATCATTGAAGTCGATGCCGTTTATTATCGGAAGGATGCGATTTATCCCGCAACCGTCGTCGGGAAACCTCGTCAGGAAGATTTCTTTATTGGAGACTATTTGCAGGAACTCCTCTCGCCGCTTTTTCCGGTTGTGATGCCTGCAGTGTTGGATCTATGGAGCTACGGCGAAACCGGATTTCATTCGTTGGCGGCAGCCGTTGTAAAAGAAAGATACGCTAGAGAGGCTCTTGGCGCTGGTTTTAGAATTCTGGGCGAAGGACAATTGTCTTTGACAAAATTCCTTATGCTCACTGACAAACCTCAGAATTTGAGAGATTTCAAGTCACTTTTCGAATTTATACTCGAAAGAGTAAACTGGAAAAGCGATTTTTTTATTTTTGATCGTACCTCCTTTGATACGCTCGATTATGCTTCCGGTAAAATCAATCACGGCTCGAAGGCGTTGCTCGTCGGCGTCGGCGATAAGAAAAGGGAATTGAACAGGGAATTTAAGGGCGAACTTCCGCGGGGTATTCGAAAAGCGGAAGTTTTCTGCGGCGGTTGCTTGGTTTTGGAGGCCGAACCCTTTCCTGCGTCTGATAACGAAAATGTAAATAGGAGGCAGGAAGTTGGTGATAACGTTGCGTCTGATAACGAAATAGAATACGGCGACGGGCTTGGAAATCGGGTAGCAGAGTGGGAGGCGTTCAAAGGTTTTGAAGTAGTGGTTTTACATGATTCGATTGAATTTACGCGTTCTACCGAGAAATTTTTGTGGGCGACGTGGACACGTTTTAACCCTTCTACAGATATCTTTTCGCGGGAAGCAAAAGTAATCAACAATCATATTTGCTACGATTCGCCAATCGTAATAGATGCGCGTATGAAGCCTTGGTATCCGGAAGAGCTCGAAGTGAAGGGCGATGTAAAAGATTTGGTTGATAGACGTTGGAAAGAGTATTTTCGGTAAAACTCTGTAATGGGAAAACCCCTGAAAATTGTCGTCATCATACTAGGCTCAATCATTCTACTGGTTGGGTTTGCGACTATGTATGCGCTATTCATCGAGCCTGATCGGCTGGTGGTCAACGAATACGAAATCGAAATCGACGGATGGAACAAGGAGTTTGACGGGCTCAAGATTGTGGCAATTGCAGATTTACATGCTGGCTCGTCGTACATTGATGAAAGCAAGATTAAACGAATAGTCGAATTAACTAACGCTCAAAATCCGGATCTTGTGCTCTTTTTGGGAGACTTTATTTCGCTTAGAAATGAGCGAGGGTTTGTTCGGGAAGACAGAATAAAACTCGATATGGAGAAGGTCGCCACGAGTCTTGCTGGTTTAAAGGCCAGGCACGGAGTTTTTGGGGTTTTTGGCAACAATGATATTTACTACGATTGGGGCGTTGTCGAAACCGAGCTGGAGCGGGTCGGCTATAGGATAGTCGAAAATGAAGTTGTTGTTTTAAAACAAAATGGTCGGAGTTTACGCATCACAGGTTTGCCGGATCCGATGAAAGTTCCGGAAATTGGGGGATGGAGAGAGTTTAATAAAAGGATTGCTGACGGACTGGCTGCAAGCGAAGGTGAAGGCAACGTTATCGTCCTCAGTCATTCGCCCGATTTGGTTCGTTGGATTAACGGAAGGAAGCCGGTTTCTAAGGATTTGAAATTGTTCTTAGCCGGGCACACACATGGTGGTCAGGTATGGTTGCCGCTTCTTGGAAGTCTCATTACTCCATCGAGCTACGGTCAGGAATTTGCCTTTGGACATATGAAGGATCAAAACCTTGATATGTTTGTCACCAGCGGAATCGGCACGAGCATTTTGCCCGTCAGATTCCTTGTTCCACCGGAAATATCGGTGTTGACGATATCCTCAGCTCACAGCAGAGATCAGTAACTTGAAGTCGGGATCAAAATCCGTCTAAAGTATGAAGAAGTGGTCTGTAAGAATTGCAATTGCGTTTTGCGCAATGGTGTTATTTGGCATCAGCTGTTTAGGATATGCTTACTTTATTGAGCCCCACAGACTCGTGGCCGAGGAAGCAGACTTGAATGTCCCGCGTTGGAGTCCGGAGCTAAACGGTTTTAAGGTCGTCGCGATTTCCGATATTCACGGCGGTTCAAATGGTGTTAGCGAAAAGCGTTTGATTGAATTGGTAGAAAAGGCAAACGAGCAGAGTCCTGATCTAATTGTTCTCCTCGGCGATTTCATTTCGGAAAGCAAGCGTGGCAGTGACCGTCTGAGAATGCCGGTCGAAACGATTGCGAAAAGAATCTCCGGCTTTCGGGCAAAATATGGCGTCTATGCCGTGATCGGCAATCACGATTGGTGGCACAATGAGAAGAAAATAACCGAGGCGCTGGAGGAAAACGGGATTCAGGTTTTGGAAAATGTGGTGGAAGAAATTAGCGTTAACGGTGAAGTCGTCAGGCTGTGGGGAATTGAGGACTATTGGAAAAGCCGGAGCGTCCCGACCGAAGAGTCTTACGACAAAATTAAAACAAAAGAAAACATACTCGCGATCACACACAATCCCGATTCACTGCTCAAAGCGCCGGAAGGCATCAGTCTGATGCTTGCCGGTCATTCTCACGGTGGTCAGATCAAATTTCCAATCTACGGAGGTTATCCGTTTGTAAATGATGGCAGATTTATGGAGGGATTGGCCGTGGTGGATGGAAAACACGTTTTTGTAACGACCGGAATTGGATGCTCCGGTCCGCAGATACGCTTTCGGGTGCCGCCTGAAATTGCGGTTTTGAAAATACGAAGTAAATAGGTGCGAGGGTAGATTTTCGTACGTATTCAGTTGTCATATCTTCCTCTTACCCATTTAGACCAATCAAAGCCCCCTTATCCGTTTACATTTTTTTGGTAAAAGTAAAGACGATTTTATCTACGTCTGCGAGAAGCTTTGAATATTCTTCATGAGAATCTTCTTCCGTTTTTCCTTCGGTTACTTGAAAACAGAAGTTTTTCTTGCAGTAGGTTTTCCTGTAGAAACTAAAACCATCGTCCAAATCAAACCGATTGGTGAAAGTAGTTACGCCATTTTCAACTTTTTTTATGAATTTGGTTGTTTCTCCAACTCCTTTTCTTTCGGTCTTATAAGTTACAGAGCCGTTCTCTTCTTTCCCTTCAGCATTTTCATTATTTTTTTTGAAACCGCTTTTAGCAGATGATTCTAACGATTCCAAAAATTTCATTGCATCTCCTTTGGTAGGATATTTGAGAATGTTTATAGACACTTGATGATCATCTTCCTCTTTTTGATACTTGACTGAAAAATGTTCGGCTACATTGCTTTCAGCGCCCCATTTTTTGTGAACCTCCCGTGTTTTTTCAACGTCTTCAGACCGAACGGATAGTTGTTCGTACCCTCCAATTTTTAAATAAGACGCTATAGCAGAATGCAATCCCGTTTCATCAGCCTTTGATAAAGAGGTATATTCGCCATCCGGAGTTTCGTTTTCTAAAGCTTCATCTTTATTAAAGCATCCGTTTAGTAAAATGACGGACGATATAATTAATAGAATAAATACTCCAATTCTGATTTTGCGATAAAACGTTTTCATTCTGTTTCTCTTTTGATTGCCCTCCCTCCGCAACTGCTCCCTAACTACGAGTACGGATACCGGTTTTCTATAAGCGGAGGATAGTTTGGACGACCGACTTCTTTATCGTTCGGGTACCAAGACCATGGCTGAAGAAAATAAAATCTATCCAACGATCGTGGATATTCATGGTAGGCGACTTCGACTAAGGTTCCAGCCGCCAGCCACTCAGGCATTGGAACATTACTATCCCTTCCGTAACTCAAGCTCATAGCCTGCATCGCCAATTTTCCATCCCTGACGTTAATCCCATTTGAAAGGCAATGGCTGTCAAGTCTTGATTTTACAAGTGCAACTGCCGTAGACCATTCATGTTTATACAGAGCAATTTCAGTGTCCGATTTGAGACCTGCCATGCTTTTTTCCATTGCGGTTGGCAACGAACTGGAGTCATCAAATGCCCATGCAACCGCGCCGTAAACCGTGGCGCGTTTCTTGGTCTGCATGAGATCGTAATTTCTCGCATGGTAGAGCGCCACGCAATTACCTACAATCGACATGAACGCACCGCTCAATCCACCGGCAAAGGCGATGGTTCCTGACGCCAGGAAAATGTTTACCAGCGAAACCGTTGCGTGTCCCAATCTCATTGAGTCATACATAAATCGCGCTGCCGGTTTATAACTTCGCGGAAATCCAGCTTTTCGTAGCATCTCGTAAATCTCCTGTTCGGTGAGCGCGGGGTCGGACGGAACGGCGGGTGGTGAGTTGCCGGGAATTGAAGGCACATGATATAAAATCTCGCCCGAGTAGATCATAGCCGCGTTCGGAATATTCTTAATCTCCGAAGCCGATATAGGACCTGTCGGTTTATTTCTCCTATGTTTGAATTCATTCCATTCTTTAGATTCTCCAAAGTGTCCGTTTATTGCCATGGAATATTTACTTAACGAATCCCCGGGTTTCACGAGGATCTCTCCATTCGGTCCAACGTCGACCGAATATCCACCCTCCGTATATCTCCATCCTCCGTTAGGTAAAGGTGTCTTTGCCATTTCTTTTTCTACCTCCTACAACAAGTCTTGCTCTTTCAGTTCGACCATGTCTTTCAACAAATACGCGTTGTACAGCAAAAAGCCGATTGCGATTAAGTTTATGTAAAAACCTTTGTAAAAGGTGATGTCACCGTTTTCTAAGCGTTGCGAGTAGCCGCCTATACTTAGGGAATCCAGGGGCGACATGCTCCATAACCATTCCGGCAGGTTGTAAATAATGAACAACTGCGGTAAAGCCCACAGTGTAAGAAGAACCCGGGAATTGCTATGCAGCGTCATAACCGCATAGCCGACCACCAACCCAAAAACGGCTAGAAGTATCGATAACACCGCGTTCGTTTTCAACAGCGACCATCCTCCAACATCAGCGATCTCTTGCGCTCGAAACACAAAGGTGTAAATACTCAGACCCCAAATCAAGAATGCGACTAATTTATGCATGGTTTAATTCTCCTTTAGTTTTAGAGTCCCGACGGAACCTGTTGCAAAGCTGAGTTGGACAAACAATCAGGTCCCATCGGGGCTTCAGGGGGTATCAACCTATCCCGTAAAAGTCATTTACCAACTGTCTAACCGCACATTTACCGCGGTTTTATCTCAATCCTCAATGTGAAATCGGCTTCGGTTAGACCTTCCGCTCCCGCGACTCCGATCAAGATGCTGTACGGACTGTTGACCGATATATAACCCACCCGGCGAACGCCGTCGTCTTTTCTCGTAACGCGTCTGGTTTTGGAAACATTGGCGTAGATCTCATAGCTTGCTTCGCAGGATATTGCGCTTGTGATATTTGGCGGGTTTTGCTGCACCCTCATACCTTGGCGCAACGCGTAAAGGCTTATTTTCTTGCCTTTTTCGGGGGTAACCATAATTTTCATGTCCGAAGCTTTGGGAAGCGTGATTCGATACAAAACGTGGTTTCCATTAAACATTTCAAAACGCGTTCCCGGAAAACACGCCACACTCGAACGCTCCGCCCAACGCAGCGACGAAAGCTTTGTACCGTTCTTCAAATTTCCTTTTACCTCACCCGCTTCATAACCCTCGGGCAGGGAAATCGGGATAACTTTGACCGGTTTTGCCTTGCCGGCTGATTTACTTCCTGACTTCTTTTTTCCGACGGGTTTCATCTGTCCGTAGGAAACAATCCCTAAAAAGAGACTAAGCGCTAACAAATAAATAATTCTTCTCATGATCTCTACCTCTCTATACAATTTTCGTTTTCAGTTTGAAATTATCGCGATCTACAAACTCGGACAGCGATTTAACGCAAACCAAAATCTGCTTTTTATTCAGCTCCTCAATGTGAATGTCCTCCGTCTCAATGAGCCGATATATCTCGCGTGAGTTTAGCGGCAAAACCTCAGCCGCGATTTCTGGCAAAAACATCGGCGAATCCCCTTCGCACGCAGCGCATTTTCCGACCTCTTTCCCACGCGAACCGAGTTTTATGGCGAGTTGTTTTGTTTCGCTAAGAATCTCGCGTCGAATTATTCTTTTTTGGCTCATTCAATTTCGCGGTATTATTCGCACGTAAACTCAAAATCGTAGCGGACGAGTTTTCGGTAAATCAAGTGTCCGGCTTTCCACCACAAAAGATACTTCCCAACGTTGTACAGTTAGCCGTTGAGGCGACGCATTTCTTTCTTTACGGACATGTTCCATTGGCACAATTTCCCGAACCGGGATTACCAGTAGGAGCTACACAGCAGCCGGAGCAACAGGATGATGCCGGACACTGAGAAAAAGATCCTAAGGGAGTACAATTTGGATCAGTAGTATCACATGTAACGGCTGTAGGGTTTGGCAAACAGCTCGCTGCATCAACTATCTCGGGAGCAACAATTGCAGCAACCAACGGTAATGCGACTGCAGTGGAAAACCCAATTTTACTGATAATTTCTCTACGCGATAAACCGCTGAAATAATCCTGACCGCTGTCATTCAGCAAACCGTCTTTGCTCAGTTGGTCAAGCGCGAGATGCACAAACTCCTCGTTGATTAAAGTCTTGAGTTTCGTGCTCATCTCATTGCTGATATCGGAAGCATCTCGTGTGCCGTCACACAGCCCCCAGACGAGTGCCGATGTTTCGTTTAGGCAATACGCCTTGTTTTCATCCAGATCGTAAACGAGTGTTTCGTCTTCGATTTTCTGAATTACGATATTGTGTTTACGTGCTTTTGGTTTGTTCATATTTCCTACTTTGTATTTTTCGTGATTTGAACTCTTCAATCGAAGCAAGCACTAAACGCCTTGCTTTTAAGCAGGCATCGGGTCACAACGACAATCCTCCTCGCCAGGACAAGGCGATGGGTTATTGGTATTAAGCGACCATGTCCCACTGCAACATGAATCGTTCGGAACCATACCAGCCGTACAAGTTCCGATGGGTGCGCAAGCGGTGTAATTTGGATTGTTCGCTCCGTTTGCGCTCGGAACGCAGCAATGATTTCCAGGTGTCAAGCACGTAAGCCCGAGACAGCACGGTGACCCACAGCCTGAGAAGCGTCCAGATAAACATGAAGATTGTGCAGCAGAGGCTTCGGGCGCAACTAATGATGAAACAACCGGCAAGGCTACAACCGATGCAAACCCGACCTTCCGAATCACCCCTCTTCTCGATATTCCGTCGAAATAGTCCTGACCTCTGTTATCCAGCAAGCTGTCTTTGCTCAGTTGGTCAAGTGCGAGATTTACAAACTCCTCGCTGATCAGCGTCTTGAGTTTCTTGCTCATCTCATCGCTGATCTGGGAAGGGTTTCGTGTGCCGTCACACATCTCCCAAACGAGCGCCGAAGTCTCGTTTAGGCAAAAAGCCTTGTTTTTATCCAAATCGTAGACTAGCGTCTCGTCGTCGATTTTCTGAACCACAATGTTGTCTTTTCTGGCTATTGGTTTGTTCATATTTCTCCTGTCGATAAAATTTCGTTAAAAGCAAACTTGGGTTATCGAATTGCAACCGGTTCCTGCGCATGCCCCGGCACACAGGGTGAAACTGCAGGGACATCCGGTTGGAATCGAGCCGGGAGGGTTACATGGATTCGTCGTCAGCGGCGGACAACCACTCTGAGCCTGGTAGGCGTTTGGCGCCGTAACCGCAAACACAAGCGGAAGCGAGATAAGAGTTGCCTTACCTATTTTCTTTATCATTTCTCGCCGTGTAGCCGGCGTAGAAACAAAGTCCTGGCTTTCGGCGATCAGATTAGCTCTCGCCAGTTCGTTTAACGACAGCAGTACCAAATCATCGCGAATTCCTCTGGGGGTGTTTGCGTCAAGAGCATCTACGATATCCGCCGAATCTCTTTGTCCGTCACATAGCTTCCAGACGAGTGCCGATGTTTCGTTGAGGCAAAAAGCCTTGTTTTCATCCAGATCGTAAACGAGCGTTTCGTCTTCGATTTTCTGAACTACAATGTTGTCCTTTCTTGCCAATGGTTTGTTCATATTTCTCCCTTATGTTGGTTTCTTTCGTGTTTCGCGGGCAATTCTGCCTTAGCGGAGCGCGGACACTCTTTGTCCGCCTGTTTTCATCGCACCCGCCCACAGGTGTTACTGACTGTTGGAGAACGGGCTTTCTGTACGCCAACCATCTCCTCGCTTTCCGCTCACGGGCGAGGACGAGCCGTCGCCCCTACACCCCCATTCGCGTTGATTCGTGTAAATTCGCGGGCTAACTCTTTCGTCTTTTCACACACTTACTTCGTGCGTGTTTCTGCATTTCTGCTTCTTGTCACTCCCGTCGACATCCCGTAGAGACACTCAGCTTCAAGCAACGCTTACTAAGCTGATCGAGAGCGAGATGAGCAAACTCCTCGCTGATCAAAATCTTCCGTTCTTCACCTAATTTCAACCCCAACCGTTATAATCCTGGCAGTAACACGGAGTCTTTTCTTCGTCATATTTTTGAATACGAACCTATATTTGGCTTTTATATTTCCGGTCTTAAACCTGACTTTATTAATTCCACTTGCAACCCGTTTGCCCCTTTGGTTGTAAACCGATACCCGAACCCTTCCTGAACCGGTAGTTTGTCCGGAGAGCCTGGAAATGGTAGAGACTTCGACCTTTGCCTCCCTTTCCACACCGAAGCTAAAATTCTTTGAGGAATTCGGCGCAAGATTAAATCTACGGGTCCTTGAATCAGCGGTGCTGCCAAAAATCAGTCCCGAAACCAAGACAATCGTCATAAAAATTGTGACCACTTTCATAAATTTCTCCTTTATCTAAAACCGCTGCTATTACACGTCCAAATGAAACCGCTGATTTTCGTTTTAAAAAATCTGTTAAATTCGCAAAAAATGTCGTAAAATACGCTCAAATATCAGATAATGCTCGAATGGCAGCAGAATATGAGTAAAAGCCATTTAAAATCTTCAAGATTCGCTTCAATATTTTTTAAAGATTTTCTTGAACAGGGTCTATGAGTAACAGAGTCAACAACTTATATGAGTTTGATGAATATCTGCTTAATGTAGAAGAGAGGAGTCTTTGGAAGGAAGACAAGCTGCTTAAAATTCCGCCAAAGGTGTTTGATACGCTCAAAATCCTGGTCGAAAACCGCGGGGAAGTATTATCAAAAGAAAGTTTGATGAACGCAGTTTGGGAAGAAGCGTTTGTCGAAGAAAGCAACCTTTCACAGAACATCTACACTCTCAGGCAGCTATTCGGAAGCGATAAAAAGTACATTAAAACCGTTCCGAAGCAGGGATATGTGTTTGATGCCTCCGTAAAGCACTCATCAATTGAAAAAGCAGAGATAACCCAGGAAACCGGCAACGGAAATTCAATCGTAGCTACCCAAACAAGAACGCGAATCATCGAAGAAGGTTTTGTAGAGGACGATTTCCGGACGTTGAGCCCGGCAACAACAAATTGGCGCGCAGTGCTAGGCGTGGGATTGGCAGTGCTATTGACTTCTGCAATCGGCTTCTTTGCTTACACTTCGTATAGTTCACGCGAAAACACAAAAAGGAAGATTCCGACCGCGTCCTTTGATTACGTAGAGCTAACCGACACAGGAGGAATCGGGTCATCGACGATTTCGCCGGACGGGAAGTTTGTTGCGTTTGTAAAGGACGGGATAAATTTGATGGAGGTGGAGTCAGGGAAATCCGTTAAGGTGGAGATCGACGGCGAGACGAGACCGGGTTTTCTGCGATTTTCTTCGGACGGTAAGTCGATATTTTTCCGAACGAGTGGTAAGCCAAAGCAGTTCGCCAGCGTTTACAAGGTTGGAATTCTTGGCGGCGAACCTGAGCTAATAGTTAAGGACATTTGGGGACTATTTAGCCTTTCGCATGATGACAAAAGAATGACCTTTTTCAGTAGAAATACAGCTGGTTCAAGAAACTCGGTTGTCGTACGCGATATCGAGACCGGTGTGGAACAAAGAATTATCGAATATCCCGCAACGAAGGAGCTTGCACCGGCAGCCTACCCGGTTTTTTCGCCGGACGATAAGAAAGTCGCCTTTCTTAAAACCGAGGGAAAAGAGGAACAGACCAATTTGTATGTGGTAAATTCCGACGGCAGCGGCGAAGAGAAAATTGCGGTCGAGTTTAGTCACATTCGTCAGGTGGTTTGGGGACCGGATGGGAGAAGCTTTTTCTTAAACGCCAAAGAAGTCGGCAAACAGTATCAAATCTGGAACGTGTCATACCCGGGTGCAGAAGTGGCTAGGGTAACCAGCGACTCGAATGCTTATCGCAGTCTTGATATTTCTGAGGACGGCTCCAAACTATCCGGCAACCGTCTCGTGATGCATTCCAACATTTGGTTTTACCCCGATGCGAATCCCGACGAAGGAGAACGGCTGACCGTAGGTGAAAATGGAATCAGCGGACTTCTGACAACCAGGTTTATGCCGAACGGTAAAATCTTCTATAGCAATCGGGACGGCACAAGCGATGGAATTCTCTTGATAGACAGGGATGGCGGTTCGCGCAGACGGTTTAGCAAAGAAGATTTGCGATTGGAACAGGAATTCAGGTTTTCCGCGTTTACCGGGAAAGTTTACTTCGAACGTAAACGTACAATTTGGATATCGGACTTTGACGGAGGCAATATGAAGCCGCTCGATCTTGGCGACGCTGATGTTATTTCCCAGCCGGCTGTTTCATTGGATGGCAAGAAACTCTACTACGTCAAACGCTCGGAGGATGACGCAGCGATCTGGAGTAAGGAACTGCCGGAAGGTGCAAATGAGCTGGTTGTGGAGGCTGACGGGTATTCTCCTGACACTTTTCTTTCCGTTTCGCCTGACGAGAGGTATCTGGCATTTGTGTACGTCGATAAAAAGAAAGTTGGCGACGAGAAATCCCCATCAAGCAACATGCGAAAGTACGGCTTTCTTGACCTAAAAAATGACAATGCCGTGAAGGTGATTGAACTCCCGGCTTATCGTTCGATTTTAAGATGGGCTGATGGCGGAAAGTCGTTTTACTTCCCGAAATTTGTAAAAGGCGGCTCAGCGATATTTAAGCAAAGCGTCGAAGGAGATGGGAATCGCGAAAACGTATTCGAATTAAAGGGCGACATAATATATCGCTTTGACTGGTCGCCTGATGGAAAGGATCTTGTAATTGCCCGTGGGAATTACAAGATGGATCTTGTCCTGCTGAACAATTCGGGTTAGCGGCTTTATTTGAGCAGGTCTTTTACGTTGTCAAAATCCCCGTCATTCTCAGCCGGCTTCAAACCCAATATTTTGCACATCAAATTGTAAACTTCTACATTCTTAAAAGGTTTAGCGACGTAGCCTTGCTTAAAAGCCGGACCGCGCGCGATGAAGAGGGCACGCATCGACGGATGTTCGTTATCATATCCGTGTGATCCTTTCGGGTCGTTGAGACTGCCACGCTTTTTTGTCCGTTCGAAATATTCCCTTGAAGCCACACGCCAGCCCGGTTTCGGTAAAACCAAGAGCGGAGCGATTCTTCGGTGGTTTCGATATCGATATCGAGCCGGTACTTCTGATTTCCGGTAAATTCTTACTTCCGGCGGCAGCTTTGATTTTATCGAATTATAGATTTCATCTTCTTTTCCTTCTTTCGGGAAAATCTGAGTGATTTCGCTCACCCATAAGATTTGTTTTGCTAGAGATGTATCAAACATTTCGTCGAGAATCACGACGTTGCGCTGATTCACTTTCACCATTCCATGATCAGAAACAATTATCAGGTTTACCTTGTCACGAACTTTGCGTTTCTTGAGACCCTTTAAGAGCCTGCCGATCAATTTATCAACCCTTTTGACCGCTTTTTCTGTTTCTTTTGAACGCGGTGAAAACCCATGCCCCGCATCATCTACGTCGCTAAAATATAGAGTCAGAAACGTCGGGCGTTTTTCTTTTGGAAGATCAAGCCAATTTAAAACAGTATCAACCCTTGTTTCGTTTGGAATGTCACCATCGTAAGTTTTCCAGTACGTTGGCGATACGCCCTTTATCTTCGTTTCAGTTCCCGGAAAAAAGAACGCGGCGGCAGTTTGCCCTTGCATTTCGGCAGTAACCCAGATTGGCTCGCCGCCCCACCAACGCGGGTTTTGCACTTCTTCGCGTTTTGAAAGTCTGAAAATCGCGTCAAACTCGGTGTCGTAGATATTATTGGTTGTAATTCCGTGGTTTTCGGGATAGAGCCCTGTGGCGATCGTGTAGTGGTTTGGGAATGTTTTCGTCGGAAAAGAAGGAATCATCCATTTCGCGCGAACTCCTGTTTTTGTGAGCTTTCGGAGCGTTTTGGGTTTGTGAAGGTTGAGATAGTCAGCGCGGAAGCCGTCGATCGAAATGAGTATGACGGTTGGGTCAAGGTCTCGGATTGTCTGAGAGGGGCCGCCGATCGGAGAGAGAAAGAGCAGCGCGACAAGGAAATGCCAGAACACACGAATATTTTTCATGCTACGAGTATAGCTTCTTTAACGCGAATTGAAACAACGGCAAAAGCGAGCTTTATCTAATTAAAGTGCAGAAAGTCTATGACTTTCCGGGAGATAAAGAAAAAAAGACATGAGGCTGAGCCTCATTGAAATTTTTGGGCTGGTAATCGGAAGGTCAGAGACCTTCCGCCCTAGGGAGAGTGAAGAAGCTGACCAAGGTGCCAGGGCTTTTCTTTAAAGTGCCTTAAGGCTTCAAGCGATACAGCATCCTCGGAAAAGGAATTGTTTCACGGACATGTTCGATACCGCACATCCACGCCACGCAGCGTTCAACGCCCATTCCGTAACCCGAGTGTGGAACCGAACCGTAGCGTCTTAAGTCGAGATACCACTCAAAGTCTTCCTTCGGAAGATCGTGCGCTTCGATTTGTTTTTCTAGATACTCGAGATCCATTGCCCGTTCGCCGCCGCCGATAATTTCGCCGTATCCTTCGGGAGCCAGCAGATCGATTCCCAACGCACATTCTGGGCGTTCAGGATCGATCTCAAAGTAAAAACCCTTTATTGCAGTAGGGAAGTGGTGGACAAAGATTGGCTGATCAAATTGCGCCGAGAGATAGGTCTCATCCGGCGAACCAAAGTCTCCACCCCATTCAAATTTGTTTTCAAGTTCTCCCTTTTCGAAGCCCTCTTGCAGTAGCTCAACACACTTGTCATAGTGGAGTCTCGGAAAGGGCGCCTTTATATTTTCAAGTACAGAAATATCGCGTTCCAGAACCTCGAGGTCTAAGCGACGCTCCTCTAGCACGGCTTTTACGATATGAAGGATCATAGCTTCTCCGAGATCCATCATGTCTTCGTAGGTTGCGTAAGCGACCTCAGGCTCAACCATCCAGAACTCAGTGAGATGACGGCGTGTTTTCGACTTCTCAGCCCGAAAGGTCGGGCCAAAGGCATAGCTTTTTCCAAACGCCGCCGCGGTGGCTTCATTGTATAGTTGTCCGCTCTGGGTAAGGTATGCGGTGCTGTCGCCAAAATAATCGACCTCAAAGAGGGTGGTCGTACCTTCGCAGGCTGCCGGAGTGAAAATTGGCGTATCGGCTAAAATGAAATCGTTTGAATCAAAGAAATCGCGAACCGCTTTAATAACAGTATGCCGAACTCGTAAAACCGCATGCTGTTTCTTCGAACGGATCCAGAGATGCCGATTGTCCATCAGAAACTCAGTACCGTGTTCCTTTGGAGTGATCGGATAATCCGTAGCGCTTTGAACGACCTCGAGATCGGTTACATCAATTTCAACTCCAAGCGCTGAGCGGTCATCTTCTTTTACGGTTCCGGTAACGATTAGAGATGATTCCTGTCCGAGCGTCTTCGCCTGTTCGAAAACTTCCTCAGACACGTTTCCCTTAAAAACAACGCATTGGACGATGCCCGTGCCGTCACGCAACTGTGGAAATACGAGTTTGCCGCTTGAACGCGAGTTGTAAAGCCAGCCTTTTAGCGTTACTTCCTCGCCGATATGATCTTTTAATTCGTTTATGTATGTTTGGTTCATTTAAGATTGTGTTTCGTTTTCAGCTTTTCCAGTTTTTGTAGAATTTCAGGTTCCTCTTTTAATTCAACGAGTGGGCTCAGTTGTTCGAGTACGTAATCCCATTCCAACTTCTCCTGCGCTATCAGGATACTTTGGATGTCTGCCCAATCCTGCAACCTATTTGCAAAAGCTTTGAATACTATTAAATCTTCCGCGGTACAAATTCTAAGATTCGCTTTAGGCGTAAACCTATATTTTTCAGCTCTCTTTACGGCGCTCTCTTCAAAAAACAAACCTCCAAGAGAAATATCTACACCAACGTTATCGATCTTGAGAAGCATGACGCGACTTTTTAACGCAAATTCTTTCAGATTTTCAATTCGCGGGTTGAATTCAGATAGAATGGTGTCAATAAAAACCTCTTCATTACCAAAACCCGTAAGAAGCGTCAGATCGATATCGTTTGTTAAACGTGGTCTCGCCCATCTTTGTAAGGCGATACCTCCAATAAAGCAAAACTGCCAGTCGTGCTCTTCAAAAGATTGTTGGATTTTTTGTGCGGCTTCAAAAACTGTTTTCATTTTCTTAGTTTCATGAAAAGTTTTTGCATTTCTATTAAGCCCGAAGTCGGTTTAGGCGGATACATATTTAGGGCAGCTTCGGAAGCATCGCTCAGTGATAAAACCTCATCGGCAATATTAATTGCTCTCAATTCCTTCTTTTCTATCTCTTCGAGCAACATTCCGACTCTTTTCCAGTTTTCGACGTACTGTTTGAGTTTTTCTTTTCTGTCAGAATCCATATCACTATTTTAACACTTCGTATCTCTTATGATTAGCATTTCTTTAGCCTCTTTTGACGAGTACCGCTTCGATGACAGAATCAAGTTTTGGGAAGTTTTTCAATCGCCTGCAGGCACTCAAAACAACCTCAAACATAGGATTAATATATTGCACGTACTCGGTTTTTCCAAAGTTTCCAGCTTGATTTGAAAACGTTCCAATGGCTTTCAGGCATCTTTGAACCGTCATTAGATCAAACTCATAATCAAATTTCTCAAACTCGATTGGCTCAAGACCATGTTTTTCACGTTCCCCAAGAAAAAATCGCATCTTTTTCTCAAGCCATTCGCGGCTTGGGATTTCAGTGATCCGATCAAGCAAAAGCGACACGAGGTCGTACGCAACCGAACCGATCCTTGCGTCTTGATGATCTATGATTCTTAGCTTGCCGTCTTTGCCCAACATCAAATTCGCCGCGTGAAAATCACGGTGGGTTAAAACGTTGGCGTAGCTTTCCAGTTCGCGAGATAACTCGGTGAATTCATCAGTCAAAGCCTGGTCGTCCGGTTCCAAAAGTGGTGCGCCCTTTAAACTTTCAAAATAATGAGTTTTGAAAAAGTTTAACTCCCAAAGCAGCTTTTCCTCATCAAATTTGAGTTTCGAGGCGATCGAACCCATGGAATATGCTTGGGGAGTGGATTTTTGTATCCTGGCGATTAAAGAAATCGCTGAATTTAAGAGATTTTCGCGCTCTTTTGGATCGGACTCCAGCAGCGCATCGCGCAGAATTCTGTCGCCAAAATCCTCGTGAGTGAGCAGACCGAGTTCGGTATCAATCTCGAAGATTCTCGCAACGGGCAAGTCACACTTTAAAAACAGGTTTGTAACGTCTATTTGGGGTAAAGATTCATCAAAACCCTCGGGATAAACGCAGGCAATTTGCGAGAAGTCGTTTGATCTTATCCGAAAGAATTCTCGGGTTGATGCATCCGGTGTAAGCCTTTCTCTGTCACCGATTACTCCATGTTTCTTAAGAAACAAGTTTAAGCGTTTTATGGCAGGCAAATCGAAAGTATGAGCCATATCACCTTATTGGTCCAGCGGGACGACATAATTCTCACCAATCATCGTTCCTTTCAATGCTTTTTCCGGGATTTCATCGCAATGGTCGAGCATATCTCCACGCACGATCGCCACATTTTCGTATTTCTCACCGCTTTTGATTACAACGTCATCGCCGATTATGGATCGCTCAATATCCGCATCGCCTTCGATTCTTACGTTGTCCCATAGTATCGAGTCTTCAACGTCTGCAGAGTCGGAGATAAAGGAGTTTTTACCAACCACGTTTCGACTTGGATTTCCGTTAAGCATTGCAAGCGTAATGTCCAAATAACGAGGAATTGTAGAGAGTTCGTACCATTTACCCTCAGTAATGTGGGCGGTAATTTTTTCACCATTTTTAATCGCCGGATCATAAAATGTCGGTACGATATCTGAATAAACACCCCGGGGAATATAGTCAAAAACACGCGGCTCCAGTATATGAATACCCGTAAACATCATCGGAATGTCAGATTGCGGATTGCGGATCGTGGAATGTTCGGGAAAACCATTGCCGAAACCTTTTACAAATCCATCTTTGACAAAAACCTCAGTGAATTTCTCGAATTTCGCGTTTTCCTTCAAAACCATCGTTGCCAATGCCCCCGATTTTTTATGAGTTTCAAGTGCGGCATGGATATCGATATCGGTAATAATTTTACCGTTGGCGATCAGAAAGGTTTCGTCTTCGAGTAGGTCCCGGGCATTGTCTAGCGCACCGGCGGTGCCCAAGATTTTTGGTTCTTCATAGGTGTAATGGATTTTTACTCCGAAGTCACTTCCATCACCAAGCGCTGCTTTTACTGACTCCGGTTGATGGTGGAGATTTACGACGACATCTTTAAAACCGTAGCCCGCGAGATATTCCGCTACATATCCAACTAGCGGCTTGCCCAAAAAGGGAACAGCGGGCTTTGTTCTGTCTATTGTTAAAGGAAATAGCCGCGTTCCAAAACCAGCGGCTAATATCATTGCTTTCATCTAATAAAAGGCTGAAAATTCAGCGTCTTAAGTTATAAATCTGCGCCTACGCATTAAATATCAAACTTAACGATTTTGGTCGTTAAATGCAAACTTGCTTAAACGGGTTTTGGCGCTAAAATCGCTTGTAATGACAGCCGAGTTTTCAGGCAAGGGTTTTGGCTTTTTGACACCCCACTAAACCAAAATTCATGCCGGAATCTGACAGTCGCGATTAATTTCTTTAGTCAAAACGCATGAAGAAAAATTCAGTAATTTTATTTTTCGTAGATGGCCTTGGAATCGGCGAGAAAAACGAATTTAACCCGTTATCTTTAACGGAGGGGTTGGAACCCCTCGACAACTTCCTCGGTCTTGAAAAAGAAATGTACCAAAAGGGGGTCTTGGTTCCGACTGATGCTCGTCTGAGCGTTGAAGGACGACCTCAGAGTGCTTCGGGGCAAACTACGATTTACACAGGAATCAACGCTGCAAAGCACTTAGGTAAGCACAAACACGGCTTTCCAAACAAAAAACTCCGCGAACTGATCAACAAACACTCCGTATTTCTACAGCTAAAAAACCTGGGAATCGAAGATACGGTTTTTGCGAATGCCTATACGCCAAAGTTCTTCGAGGGAAAGCGGCGCTTTAGGTCGGCGACAACCTGCTGCGTAGAAGCTGCGGGAATGCAGTTTCGAAGATTGCGTGATTTGATAGGACGAAAGGCGATTTTTCACGACTTTACAAATCGCCAGCTAATTAAACACGGTTTTGACGTTCCTGAGTTTATTCCTTCGGATGCTGCTGAAATTCTTGCAAATCTTTGCGGGGAACATAGCTTTACTCTCTACGAGCATTTCATCACCGACAAGATCGGACACGACCAAAATTACAAATCGGCGTCACAGCATCTTCCCATGCTCGCCAAATTTGTTCGCGAAGCCCTCTCTTTGGTCGATCTCGATAGTACGACCTTTATCTTGACAAGCGACCACGGAAACATAGAGAATCTGTCCATCCGCAATCACACGTTAAACAGAGTTCCCACAATCATTTGGGGAAGGAAAAAACACGTCGCGGCCGAGCGAATAAAAAGTCTCGTTGATATTACGCCTACTATCATCGACCTATTGACCGAATGACAGATTCAAGGATATCGGACGACCTTCCTAAGAACGACCGTAAGGAAATATTCGGTTGGATAACTTACGACTGGGCAAATTCGGCGTTTTACACGATCGTCATAACGGTTTTGCTCGGGCCCTATTTAACTGCGCTTGCCCAGGCAGACGTGGGGAAAAATGGAGTTGTTTTCGACTTAGGTTTTCTTGGGTCTGTCACCGCTGAGTCACTTGTTCCAAATGCGCTAGCGCTTTCCGTAGTTTCACAAGTCTGTTTTCTGCCGATTCTCGGATCGCTCGCCGATTACACAAGTCTTAAGAAAAAGATGATGATGTTTTTCTGTTATTTTGGGGTAACGGTAAGCTGTCTTTTGTTTTTCATAAAAGGAGACAACTACATCTGGGGCAGTATCTTTATGGTATTGGCAAACATGAGTTTCGCCGCCACAAATGTTTTTTATAACGCTTATTTGGTCGATATAACCACGGAAGATAAGCGCGACAAGATTTCGAGTTATGGTTTCGCCGCCGGCTACTTTGCCGGTTTTATTATCCTTGTAGGAACTCTTCTGTTCTTAAAAAACGTATCATATTTCGGCATTACCGAAGGATTTGGCGTGAGATTCTCCATGTTGATCGCGTCACTTTGGTGGGGTGTTTTTGCGATAATCACCTTTTATCTTGTTAAAAGCCGGGATCCGGAGGAACTTCCGGAAAGCGAAAATATCGTGACCGTCGGGTTTAAGGAGCTTTGGACAACGCTTAAGCAGCTCGTCGGTCTAAAATACACGATGATGTTTTTGATTGCCTATCTCTTTTATAATGACGGTATTCAAACCGTAATTCTCTACTCATCCGTTTTTCTATCCCAGGAATTGTTTGTATCGAACGGGTTGGCACCGGATCAGGCATTTCTATTGGGAATATTTATTGTTGCGCAGATAATGGCCGTTATCGGGTCGATTGTTTTTGAGAGGATTGCGAGATTTATTGGTGCGAAGAAAACGATAATAATCTGTCTTGCGATCTGGTGCGGAATTGTAATTTTTGCATATGCGTTTTTAGCCTCACAGGCACAAGCCTGGATAATGGGGGCTTTTATCGGGCTGGTTCTGGGAAGCACGCAGGCGCTTTCGCGTTCGCTGTTCTCACAAATGATTCCGAAAGGACGCGAATCATCATTTTTCGGTCTCTATGAGATTTCGGAAAAGGGAACCTCGTGGCTTGGTAGCATGGTGTTTGCAATCGTAATTGCCACTACCGGCTCATATCGGCAAGCGATTCTTTGCTTGATTTTCTTTTTCGCGGTTGGAATCGTTATACTTTTATTTACAAATACAGCCAAAGCGATACATGAGGCGGGGAATCTGACCCCGGAGGAAGCCGCCGAAAAGACCCGTTAGATGAGCAAGAAACCGGAAATTATTCTGAAAGGGCGATCCGTTTCGCAAGGCGTCGCTTTTGGAAAAGCATTATCGCTCTACGGAAGCCGCCGACAATTCTACAAAACGAAAATTCCTAAAACGGGCGTCGCTCAAGAAATCGAGCGATTTCATGAGAGCCTTAAACTCGCGAAGGAACAGCTAAAAAAGATTTCCTCGGGTGGCGAGGTAGCGAGCCGGCAACAGGTGACGATTTTTGAAACTCACCTGCTGTTTCTCGACGATAAATCGCTACTTTCTAAAATCGAAAAATCAATTCACGATGATCGAATAAACGCCGAGTGGGCCGTAAGTAACGTAGCCGATTCTTACATCTCTAAATATAAAAACCTATCGGATAAACACCTCCGCGAAAAATACATCGATTTGGAGGATGTTGCTTTGCGTCTTCTTGTCGCACTTGGTGGCGGTGACGAAAAGACAAAGAATTTAAATGACGATTCAATAATTGTTGCCAAGGAAGTTTATCCCTCTACGCTAATCGAATTTAAACAAAGTCGTCCCGCAGCAATCGCGACCGAAAGCGGCGGGTGGACCTCTCACACATTTATTCTCGCTCGCGAGCTGGGGATCCCCGCGGTCACGGGGTTAAAAGGCGTCCTAAGACAGGTTGAGACCGGCGACAATGTTGTTGTCGACGGTTTTGCCGGAACGCTCACTTTGAACCCTGAAAAGGCGACCTTAGAGAGGGGAGTGGAGCGGAAGAGCACGCTTACCGGCAAGAGAGAGGGGGCAGCCTACGAGACCGGCAAACTAAAAACGCTCGACGATGTAGAGATTACCTTACGAGCTAACCTTGATTTATTGGGAGATTATCAAGAGGCTGAAAGTCTGGGAGCAAACGGAATCGGGCTTTACCGCTCGGAATTTCTTTTTAATCAGAATCGTGGCAGTCCGGGCGAGGATGAACAGTTTGAAGCTTACAAACGAATCGCGGAAGAAGTTGGGAAAAGCGGCGTACGGATTCGGACATTTGATTTAGGTGTTGAGGAGGTTGCGGCTCAGAGCGGAGCAGCGGAAGAAAATAATCCAGCGTTGGGTTTAAGAGCGATCAGACTGAGTTTGCGACGTGAAAGTGAATTTCGCATACAACTAAGAGCGCTGTTGCGAGCCTCTTACAAAAGGCATCTGGATGTTGTTTTTCCGATGATTTCTGACGTTTCTGAGATGCGGAAGGCGGTTGAAATGCTGTCAGAAGAGCGACAGGATTTGATTTCAAGAGGAATCAAAACTGGGAACCCCAAGGTTGGAGCGATGATTGAAGTTCCCGCCACAATTTTCACTATTGATCATATCGCGCGTGAGTCGGATTTCGTTAACATCGGTACGAATGATTTGGTGCAGCATCTTTTGGCAGCCGATCGCAACAATGAATCTGTTGCCGGCTATTACAGGACGCTTCATCCAGCGGTGTTAAAGGGGATCAAAACTGTCCTGGAAGAATGCGATCGTGCCAACACACCGGCAACAATATGCGGCGAAATGGCGGGATCGCCTATTTACGCGACCGTTTTGCTGGGACTCGGAGCTCGTGACTTAAGTATGAATCCAAAGGCGATTCCGGCTATTGCTGAGACTGTGTCTGAGATTACGTGCGAGGAGGCCAAAGAAGCAGCTCAGGAATTGGAAGTATGTGCGACGTCGCAGGAAGTAGAAGAGAAAGTAAGAAAAGCACTTCTAAACCGCTGGCCGCAGTTGTTTGACGAAGCCATGTTTACCCAATATTAACCCCAAAAGGCGTTTGAGATTTTCACCAAAGGGCGTATTATTACTATCAAACGAAAATTATTTTGCTGAAACTCCACTAGATATCGGAAAATCAGTGGTTATTAGGCTTTTTACTAAACTGGAGTGTTTCTTCAGATGTAAAAATTGTGAAGAAAACAGTTGAGATGTGGTAATCTAGAAATTGACGTTTCGTCCTGATCCGTCATTCTTCCAGACCAATACTTCTCACGATTCCAGGTAAAAAAGTAGAGATGAAATTATTAGGGATTATAGGTTTTCTGACTCTGGCGTTTGCTGTACCCGCATTTGGCCAGAAGTCTTCTGATGACAAAAAGAAGACCGAAAAGAAAACCGAGCAGAAATCCGAACAGACTAAAAAGGTTAACTTCGGTTACTCGACAAATCCTCCTATACGCGAGGCTAAAGTAAAGCCCGTGGTAAAAACCGCCGAAAAAGGCAAGGTGTCGGCAGAAAAGGCTTCTAAAAAAGGAAATGAAGCCGCAGAAATGAAAGGCTCCGGCAAGAAAGCGACGGTAAAAGATACGACCGCTAAGAATACTATAGCAAAGGCTGATCCGGCAGAGGGCAACACGGACACCAATAGCGAATTTGCCACAAAAGAAAAAACGGATGGCAGTAAACCGAATACGTTAAATATTGATCCGGAGATTCCGGAGGTTGTAGGAACCGAGAGCACGGATGAGCTGACCCTGGCGAAGAAAACTCGCGAAATTGCTAGAAAAGCTGCTGATTCAAACCTTCCTCCGACGGAGATCTATAAGGTGGGGATTGACGACATATTGTTTATCAGTTTGCAGGCTGACGACACGGTTTCATCCACATACTACACGGTATTGAATGACGGAACGGTAGATTATCCTTTAGCGGGCGAAATGGTTTACGTAGTTGGATTGACGACCGACGAGATCGAAGTGTTACTCCGCGAAAAGATAAAACTGTATGAAAACCCAGAGGTTTCCGTAAAGGTCCGTGAGCACGCAAGCCACAAAGTTACCGTTTCAGGATTAGTAGAAAAAACGGGCGAAAAATATCTACAGCGTGAAGCGATTCCTCTTTTCGTTATAAAGGCTGAAGCGATCGTAAAACCAAACGCCAACCAGGTGACGGTCAGACGGGCGAATCTTGAGCCGCGGACGTTTTCTTTTAGCGATAAGGAACATGACGATTTTCTGATTTATCCGGGCGATATTATTGAGTTTGGTTCTACGCAAGTTGCCACGACGCCGAAAACTGGTGGTTTTATTTATCTTGGCGAGTTTGTAAGGCAGTTTGGCAGAAAAGAATATTATAAAGATATGACCCTGACGCAAGCGATTCTTGCGTCCGGGGGGTTGAGAAACTCGAAGATTAAGAAGGTCGTCATCCGTAGAAAGGATGAGAAAGGGCTTTTAAAATCGAAGAATTATAAGCTTCGAGACATAAAGAAGGGCAAGGTCCCGGATCCGGTTCTAAAACCCGGAGACATTATTGAAAGTTCTTAGTAAGCCCGATTTTATTGATCGTTAAGCACTATAAAATCTTCATAAACTCGGGTTTTTGTTGTTGAACATTTTTTGTTAGAATATGCCTGCCATGCAGACAGGCGAGTTTGATAATCGCTTTTTTGAAAAGAGGAAAGTCCGAACACTACAGAGCGGCGAGCCGGATAATTTCCGGGTGTTTGTTAATTTGGCGAATAACGACAAGTGCAACAGAAAGGAAACCAGCCATTTGGTGATGGGTGAAATGATGAGGTAAGAGCTCATCAGCGTGTTTGGTAACAAACGCGGCTAGGCAAACTCCTCGTGGTGCAAGACCAAATAGGGAGACGTATTTTGAGCGGCTCGCTCAATAGCTGAGAGATCAGCTTGCGTTTTCGGGTAGGTCGCTTGAGCTGTTTGGTAACAAATAGCCTAGATGAATGATTATCGCTTCATCAGATTCGATGAGGTCACAAAATTCGGCTTATAGACTTGCCGAAAAGCATGGCAGCTTTTTTTATTAACTATTAAGGAGCAATGGAGATTTTATGGCGAATCGGAAAGGAGTTTTTATCGGCGCATACGTGCCTAATGAACTTAAAGAATCGTTGAAACGGCGGGCGGCTACAGAGCATCGTACGCTCTCGCAGGAGATCACAAGGATTTTAGTCGAAGCAGTTCACGGTAAGGGACTGCCGAGCGGTAGTGTGGATAGAAGAAACCCCAAAACAACGCCTCGCAGGCGTTCAACGGATCCGTTGCCGAGACGACGTTCGGAGGATATGCCCTATATTGCTCCGGAAGAGAAGGGAAAAGATTAATTGTTTTGAAGATCTTGTTTGATAGGCGCCAACGCTCAGAAGCGTTGGCGTTTATTGCTTGCAACTTATTTTGATAGAATTGGTATAAATGAAAGGGAAATTGGTTTGGTTTTCAATTTTGGGAGTTTTGCTTGGCACCGTTGGGGGGTTTTTTATCGCCAATGGTTTAAATCGCTCGGAAATGAATAAACTCAGGGCGGAAAACGCCGCGCTGCTCAAGAAATCCGGCGGAGGAAATACACCGAATAAGCAAACTAGTTCTCTTAGCGAAGCGGAGATAAACGAAAAGCTCAAAGAAGCTGAAGAAAACCCAAAGGATTTTGCGTTTCAAAAAGGGCTTGGTCTGGCGCTTTATCAATACGCGGCGAAAAAACAGGATTCGAAATTACTCGAGCAGGTGGCGACGCTTTTAAACCGCGCGCATCAACTCAATAAAGATGACTATCAAGTTTTGGTTTCGCTGGGGAATGTAAATTTTGATCTTGGACAGCTTAATAAAGACACTGATCGAAACCTTAGGTCGCAGGCGCTTTACCAAACAGCGCTCGAAAAGAATCCAAAGGATACTGACGTGCTGGCAGATTTTGGGTTGACGTTCTTATTTGAGAAACCGTCGGATGCGGCTCGCGCCGTTTCAGAACTGGACAAAGCCTTGGGTCAGAACCCAAAACACGAGAGAGCGCTTCAGTTTATGACCCAGGCAAAAATTGATTCGGGCAATGAAAAGGAAGCACGCGAATATCTCGCGAGGCTTAAAGAAGTTAATCCAAAAAACCTCGGAATCAACCTCCTGGAGAGTAAACTCGCGCAAATAACAAATAAATGAAGTGGTTAATAATTCTAGCCTTATTTTTGGTTTTGATCGGGATAATTGCCTATCGATACCGCAAACAAATCCAAACGGGTTGGTTTATGTGGCAGGCGTTTCGCAAATTCCGTCAGCAGGTAAAACCAAAACAAAAGAAGCAAGTTCCAAAAAAAGACACGAGCAAAGATTCTGAACTGACTCGCTGCCCGACGTGTAGTAAATGGACGCCTCAGGAAGATGCGGTAAAGCTAAAGTCAAACTATTATTGTTCGCTGCAATGCATGGAGGAATCGATTGGCGTGAAGGCTTAATCGTATGTAACGAATGCGTTAAGTAGCGGCCTTTTACTGCGCCGGTTTCTAATTTCACAGGGGTCGATGGTCAAAGACCATCTGCTAAACGATTAGCTTTTTCGTTATTTTATAATCCACAGCGGCAACCAACGTTAAGTGAGCGGTCTACGACCGCGTTTACTTTCAATCGACGGCAACCGATGGTCAAAGACCATCTGCTAAACGGACAATGTTGTTGATGTTTAAAGTCTGGACAGTCGGAATTCGTTAAGTGAGCGGTCTGTGACCGCGCCGGTTTTAAGTTAGCTGATGGTCAAAGATCATTTGCTAAACGGCGACATCGCCGCTATTAACGGATTACTTGGGAATGAAATTTTCGAGATACCAATTTACGAGTTGATTTCCGAAAAGAAGCGAAACGATTGAACCTATTCCGAGAAAAATTCCAAACGGAATTTGAGCCTGAAGGTCCTTATCTTTTTGACGCGAAATTAACGCAACTCCCGCCAGCGCTCCAGAAAAAGCACCGATAAAAATTGCAAGGAATACGAGTCTCCATCCAAGAAGGGCACCGACTCCAAACATCATTTTTACGTCTCCGAGTCCCATTGCATCTACCCCGCGGAGACGCTTCCAAAGCTCTCCAATTAACCACAACGAACCTCCGCCGATCAGGGCTCCGAAAACGGCGCCAACCAAAGAGACAAGCAATACCGGTTGTCCGTGAAGCATCGTCATAGGCGCATGGCTTAGATCCGAAAAAAAGAGGGCATTTCCTAACGCCAAAGGGAAGATAAGGCGCACCAGAAAAGCGAATGCCAAAAGCGGGTATGTAATGACGTTTGGGAGAATCATGTGTTCAGCGTCGATAAAAATCAGCGCGATAATTGTTGTCACAAACAGTAGCGCCACTGGAAGAAAAACCGTAAATCCTACTTGCCAAACCGTAATCGCAAAAACGAGTGCAGTTAAAAATTCTACTGCCGGATAGCGAGGTGATATCGGGGATTTACAATTCCGGCATTTGCCACCGAGAATTAGCCAGCTGAGAATGGGTATATTGTCGTACGGCCTGATTTTTTTCTCGCATTTTGGGCATGCGGAGTTTGGAAATACAATCGACTTTCCGCGCGGTATGCGGTGAATAACTACGTTTAGAAAGCTTCCGACGATCGCTCCTAGGGCAAAGAAAAACAGGTAACCGATAAACACGGGCAAACCCGTTAACTCTTCAAATGTATTGAAAAATAATATCATTGGATAAAGATTTGGAAGCGCGGTGGGAAAAAATACGTTGCGAAATGGGAACCGCAACTGTTATATATAATAACGTTTTAAGAGAAAATGGGGAAGTGAAATTTCACATTGCCTCATCCCAAGTCCGTTTAATTCCAGAAGATCATGAAAAAACATAAGTTATCCGCAGCAGTTGGAATGATTCTCATCGTTTTAAGCTCAACCACGCATTTCGCGCAACAGCAGCCAAAAGATTCGAAACTTCTATGGGAAGAGGTCAAAGAGTTTGTTGAAGTCCGCGTTGAAGCCATGAGGCAGCAGGGGAAAAGGCCCAAGCGGGAGGACGTCGACAGGCTTAGGAATAGGCGACAAAGGCTTGCCCGTCAAAATGCGAAGATAATTGAATCGCGTCCAAATCTTGCTGCGAATGATTATTTTTATCTCGGAATGATATATGACGCCGGAGGCGACTACGACAAAGCTCTCGATGTTACCAGCAAATATCTGGCGATGGCCCCACCCGATACAAAACCCTCCAACCTTCAATCGGTCCGTGAAGCCATTATAGTGTTTGCCGGAAGAACTAAAAATTTTGATGTCATGGAGCGAACTTTCCTCGAGTGGAGCAAAGGGGAAACAAAGGCAGCCGAGAGGCAAGAACTCCTGCGGACAATGGCCGTTCACTTCTATAACGGTCGAAAGTATAAAGAAAGCGTCAAATATGGAGAAGAGGCTTGGAAAAATGCGAAAGCGGCGCCTGCGAGAACTCTTCGCGAACGACGCGCGAAGGACAGGTTGTATAGCGATCTGGCGGAAGTTCTCGCGATGGGATATCGCAGGATTGGCAGAAAAGATGATTCCATTACTCTTCTTGCGGAAGGAAGAGCGATGTCGTTTTCCATTCCTTCGGCCGGGTTATACCGCAAGGTAATGGAAATAGTTGGCAGGCTTCGAATTTCCGAAAAACGCCTCATGCAGAGACTGGAGTCGTTTGACGGGCCGGTTCCAGCTCCCGATTTATCCATTGATCAATGGATTGACCTCGATCCGACCGAGTTGAGCGATTTGCGCGGAAAGGTCGTTCTACTCGATTTTTGGTACACATGGTGTACGCCATGCATTATTACATTTCCGCGTTTAAGGAGTTGGGACAGAAAATATGGAAAGCGTGGATTGGTAATTATTGGCGTTACAGGCTATATGGGACAGATCGGAGGACAGCGGGTCACGAAGGAACAGGAATACGATTATATAGCCAAATTCAAAAAGAAGCATCGATTAAGATACGGTGTCGCGATTCAGGATGATATGCGTTCGAGCGAGTCAGAATATGGAATTGGAGCTTTCCCCACGACCGTATTAATTGATCGGAAGGGAACGATCAGATATATCGGAGTAGGAGCCGGCGAAGAGGAAAATTTGAATTTGGGCGCAATGATTAAGAAATTAATTAAAGAAAAAGCGGATATAGCTCAAAACTAATCAATTACCGGCATTAAGTAAGTCACCACCTGATCGGTCAAGATATCGACGGGTAACCTTTACCTTGCAATTAAACTTATTCCTTATAAAATTACGTCAAAAGCAAAACAAATCTGGTAAAAATGTTTGGAGGCGAATGTGATCCCAAAAACGTTCGGTAGCGTAATTTTCCTGGTCGCGGTAATCCTTTTCTCAGCGCCTTACATTTCAGCACAAAACACTAAAGGAAAGGCTCAAAAGAATGCGAAAGTCGTAGAAAAGAAGAAGCCTTCTCTTCCACTGAAAACCACGAGAAAGGTTGAGTTTACTACAACAGAAGGAACTTGGCTTTCACTAGACATTTCTCGCGACGGAAAGACCATAATTTTTGATTTGCTTGGTGATTTTTATTCGTTGCCAATTTCGGGTGGAACGGCGAAGCCTTTTATGACGGGACTCCCGTTTGATTCGCAGCCCAGATTTTCGCCGGACGGGAAAATGATTGCGTTTGTCAGCGACAGAAGCGGCTCGAATAATTTGTGGATTTCAAAGGCAGATGGATCTGGCGCCAAGCAGCTATCAAAAGAAGACCAAGCTGAATTTGTTTCACCGGCCTGGACACCTGATGGTGAATACGTGATCGTATCGAAGGCGTCCGAAGCGTCTCTCGGCGGCTACGACCTTTGGATGTACCATAGGCTAGGCGGGAGCGGCCTGCGGATCAGTAAGGGTAAGCCTCCGTCACCGATGCCCGGTTCGTTTCCCAGACCGGGGCCAAGTTCGTATGGAGCACTGCCGACGAAAGACGGGAAGTACATTTACTACGCCCGCCAATCACCTGGAGGTCGCTCCGGTCTCAGCATCAGAAACTGTCAGATCGTTAGGCGCAATCGTGTCACAGGTGAAGAGGACACAATAACGTTTGCCCGCGGAAATGCCTTTAGACCCTTAGTTTCATCCGATGGAAAAACTTTGGTCTATGGTACGCGTTACGAAGGAAAGACCGGACTCAGGATTCGAGATCTGAATTCTGGGGAAGAGCGCTGGCTGAAATATCCGGTACAAAGAGATGAGCAGGAATCGAGGGCAACGAGAGATCTTCTTCCCACGTACGTGTTTACGCCGGATGAAAAGGAGATCCTGATTTCTTATGGCGGGAAAATCCATCGGGTTGCTGTTTCGGACGGTACCTCACGGGAAATCCCTTTTAGGGCGAAAGTATCGCTGGATGTTGGCCCACCACTATACGTGCCGCGCAAACTTGATCAGGGCGCGGTTAAGGCCCGCCTGATTCAAGAACCTGAAGTATCGCCAGATGGAAAAAGGATCGTCTTCTCAGCGCTAACCGCTGTTTACACAATGGATCTGCGCAGCCGCAAACCGGTCCGACTGACGTCAACAAATAGTCCTCGAGAGTTTCAGCCATCTTGGTCTCCTGATGGAAAGTGGATTGCATTTGTTTCTTGGTCAACTGGAGGCGGACATATTTGGAAGATGCGTGCGGATGGTACCGGGACGCCTCAGCGGCTAACTCGAACTCCGGCCTTTTACAGGGATCCGGTTTGGACTCCGGACGGACACCAAATCATCGCCTTGAAGACTTCGCGCTTAACGCGGGTAAATCATCCGTCGGATTTTTTAGGTCCTCAACCGGGACTGGATATCATAAAGCTTTCTGCAAATGGCGGTAAAATAGACGTGATTGTTCCTTCGAGGGGTATGGGAAGGCCTCATTTTGGACCCGAAAGAGGTCGGATATATGTGTACGGAAATCGGGGTTTAATATCATTTCGCTTCGACGGTACCGATCGGCGGACGCATTTTAAGGTCGTTGGGAAAAGGCATTTTGGGCGTCCGAATCCCGCTCGTGATGCGAGAATCAGTCCGGATGGCAAATACGGTCTTGCATTGGTCAGCGGACAGGTTTATTACTTTGCGGTGCCTCGCGCAGGCGGCAATACGCCGACCATAAACGTAGGTAGATCACCAGTTCCGATCAAGAAATTGACGAATATCGGTGCGGATTCATTTGGATGGTCGCGCGATAGTAAAACCGTTAATTGGACGGTTGGTTCGACGTTTTATCGGCAGAAGACCGCAACAATTTCCTTTGAGGCGCCGAAAAAGGAGGCTGGCGACAAGAAATCGACTGATGCTGAGGCGAAGGTTGTAAAAGAAGGGAAATCTGCCGCGGAGGAAGTAAACATATCGATTCATAGACGTCGATTTACGCCCAACGGAACAGCCGTTTTACGTGGCGCTCGCGCCATTACGATGCGGGGAAATGAAGTGATCGATGACTCGGATATTGTTGTCGTTAACAATCGAATTGCAGCTATCGGTAAACGCGGAAGCGTTTCGATACCGGAGGGCGCCAAGATTTTCGATTTATCAGGAAAAACGATTATCCCCGGCATTATTGACGTCCACGCCCACTGGGAGGTCAGGCATTCCGTTTTAGACACGGAGGATTATACTTTTTGGGGAAATCTTGCCTACGGCGTGACGACCGGACGCGATCCCCAAACAAACACGAATGACACCTTCGCCTATCAGGATCTGGTCGATATGGGTGCGATGATCGGACCAAGAATCTTTTCTACTGGTCCGGGAATTTTCTCTGACCAGGATTTTAAGACCTATAAACAGGCTAAGGACACAGTTGCCCGCTATCAAAAACATTATCGAACGAACACTTTAAAATCCTATGTTGTTGGAAATAGAAAGCAGCGCCAATGGGTGGCGCAAGCTTCGAAAGAACTTGGAATTATTCCTACGACGGAGGGCGCGAGTAATCTAAAACTCAATCTAACTCACGCAATTGACGGGTTTGCGGGAAACGAACACTCACTTCCAGTTGTGCCGATTTACAACGACGTAGTCCAGCTTTTTGCGAAGACCGGAATAACCTACACACCCACGCTGGTTGTTGCATATGGTGGCCCCGCCGCAAAATACTATTTCTTTGGCGAGGGGGATCCGTATAAAAACAAGAAGCTTCAGCGGTTTAATCCACAAGCTGTACTCGACGAAAAATTGGCCCGTATTCCGAAATTTAGAGACAGCGAATATATCTTTCCTCAAATTGCGCGAGGAGCTGCAGATATTGTAGCCGCAGGAGGTAGAGTAGGGGTTGGCGGTCATGGAGAATTGCAGGGCTTGCAGTGCCATTGGGAGATGTGGGGCTACGCCATGGGCGGAATGAAGCCACACGACGTTCTGCGAACGGCAACAATTATGGGAGCTGAGGCGATTGGTTACGCACAGGATTTAGGCAGTCTCGAGAGGGGTAAAATGGCTGACCTGGTGGTACTCGATAAAAATCCATTGGATGATATTAGAAATACCAACAAGATTCGATATGTGATGAAAAACGGAGAGATGTTTGACGGCGATACGTTGAATCAGCTTTACCCTGTAAGGAAAGAACTACCGAAACCTTGGTGGTGGCGGGACAAGCCCGTAAAAGAGAGGTTCCATAAATTATGGCAAAAAAAGATAAAATACTGACGGCGGAAAATGGCTTCGCGGTTATGATGACGAGTGGGGCGGTAATCACGGTAAGAGCAAACAAATACCTCATTGTCGGTTCCGAAGAGATCAGTTTCTTAACGAATGATGACACGGTTGTCGGACGTTTTCGATACTCCGATGTTTCCGGAATCGTAAACATTGACCATACCTGAGAAGAGAAATTTGGAGTCCGCGATCGGAATCGAACAGACAAATAAAGCTTTTGCATCCGATTTCGACAGGATATTTCTCTCTTATCCAAATGGCTTTCCAAGATACTGAAAACGGACTTAATCTGTAAAAAAAGCGGGGCTGTCCCCGCGTTTTTTAATATCAGCATATTTCCATAGAATCACCTGGGTGGGATTGTCGATCCAGGTGTCCACGGGGCGCCTGCCTTAATCAAGTCTTTTTGAAGATCAGGAATTGAGCGATTCTTCAACGTTGCGATCCGTTGAATCGCTTCGTTAAGCCCTTTCAAACCATAAGCAAACTGCTCCCTGTTCTGCTTAGTCGGCCCATAGTCGCTGATAAAACCTGCACGCTGAATGCGGGTGGCGGTGGTGGTTGGCTGCGCCCCCATTCCCGTGCGGCTGGAGAGTCCATAAAGGTCATTAGTAATTGCATTCATCTCATCACGAATCGCCGCATATGACTTCTCAAGCGGGGCAACGTCGCGCGGGGCGCGGTCAATTGCTGCTCTGATCAGGGCCAATTTGCTCGATAGATCCCCCAAAACCGCGACCGCAGCAGACGAACGCCGCCGTGCTTCGCCGACTTCCTTAAGATACGCAAGTGTTTCATCATACGTTGATCCCTTCAGGTAGTTTGTGCGAATTGGTTTGAGTTCAAAGGAAACTGCCTTCGTCATCTGCGTTATACTGCTTCCTTTGCGTTTAAACAGTGTCGCCGTGTACTGGCCGGGAGCTGCCGAAATGCCTGACGGAACAAACGTCCTTCCGCCGCGTTGGAAAATCGCCGTGATGGCATTCTGCGACGAATAGGTCATGTTCCACGTAATCCGGTGAAGGCCCTTAACAGGTTTTGCCGCGACCCGATTAACAAAATTACCAAGGCTATCGCGAATTTCCAGATATACTGCCGGTCTGGCTTCTTCAATCTCCTTTTCGACTTCTTCCCAGCTTGGATATTTAGGGTTTTTGCCTTCCTTGAGCATCTTTCTTTCTGCGATCTGCCGTTTCGATTTAAGGGTCGCGATACTGTCCTTCAGATAGTAGGTAAATGTTGCGCCGTGGGCGGGGTTTGGCGCCACGAAGGCGTCGTCACCATCCGTTCGGGTATGTTGACTATCCCGCTGGTACCATTTGACATCCCGCCCTGGTGCAAAAAGAAGAGCGTTTTGCTTAAACGAATCGGCGTTGATGGTTCTAAGCGGTGTGTAGTCATCGAGAATATAGATGCCGCGGCCAAAGGTGCCGACAACAAGGTCATTTTCTTCGCGGTGGATCTTCACATCCCGGCTGGAAATAGTCGGAATGCCGCCATTTAGTTCAATCCACTTTTGGCCTCCATCGACAGTAAAAAAGACGCCGAATTCAGTTCCAAGAAACAACAGATTCCTGTTCACGTGGTCCTGAACGATGCGCCAGACAAGGTGTTTCGCAGGAAGCGCGGCCGCTAGTGACCTCCAGGTTCTGCCGCGGTCGGTGGACTTGATCAGATAGGGCTTAAAGTCGCCATATTTATGATTGTCTAAAGCTACATAAACTGTGTCTTTATCAAAAAGGTCTGCGCGGATGTCGTTTACATAAGCGGTTGCCGGTACGCCGCTAACGTTTGAGAGATCGATCTTCGTCCAGCTTCCGCCGCCGTTTGAAGATACCTGAATGAGACCATCATCGGTACCAACCCAGAGGATATTCTCATCAACCGGACTTTCAGAGAAATTTGCAATCGTATGGTAATAAGACATGGCGTAGAGATCCCAGCCGGCCTCGACCGACCACGTGCGTCCCATCATAGGCATGTGCATACGGTTGCCGTTTTTTGTTAGATCAGGCGATATCGCCGTCCAACTGTCACCCCGGTCGTCAGAACGCCAGACACGCTGCGAGGCGTGGTAAATGCGTTTTGGGTCATGGGTGGAAACGTTTATCGGAGCGTCCCAGTTAAATCGTTCGGCTGGATCGCCCGGCTTTGATTGCGGCTGTATAAAATGAACTTGACCCGTTGTCGTATCACGGCGCGTCAGGAACCCTTGCTGTGACTGCGAATACATAATGTTTGGGTTGCCGTGTTCCGTTGCCGGCTGGTGGCCGTCACCGCCCTGCGTCAAAAACCAGTCGCTGTTTTTAATTCCATTTGTACGGCCGGTTTGGCTTGGGCCGCCCTGGGTCGAGTTGTCTTGTGTCCCACCATAAACCCGGTAAAAGGGCTTTTTACTATCAACATCGATCTTATAAAACTGGGTAACCGGAAGGTTTCGGATGAAGCGCCAATTTGCCATTCTGTCGTGCGACATATAGATACCGCCGTCAGACCCGATAAGTGCAAAGTCCGGGTCGTTTGGATGGAACGCCATGGCGTGATCGTCGACGTGTTTCCGCCGTGTACTGATCCGGGTCCAGGTTCTCCCGCCGTCATCAGAGACCTTGCTGTTGTTGCTCATGATGTATATCCGGTCAAACTGATGTTGATCCGCAAAAAGTTCTTGGTAATAGTGCGGTCCGGTTCCGCCGCCAACTTCGTTAGACATTTTTGTCCAACTTGCGCCGCGGTCTGTGGAGCGCCATACGCCGCCTTTGCGATTATCAGTTTCGATAGTGGCGTAAACCACTTCGGGTTTCATAGGCGAGATCGTCAAGCCGATTTTTCCCATATTGCCTTTCGGTAAACCCGTACTCAGTTTTGTCCACGTTTCACCGCCATCCTCGCTGGCGTGAATACCGGAACCTTTTCCGGTGCCGACATAGTTTGCAACGGTTCGTTGGCGAGACCACGTGGCAGCGTACAGCCTACCGGGGTTGCTGGAATCGATTACCAGAGAAGCAACGCCGGTCCAATCGTCAGTTTTGAGCACTTTTTTCCAGGTTTTGCCGCCGTCTGTCGTTTTATAAAGTCCGCGCTCGCCTCCCTTTGACCAGAGCGGCCCCTGGGCGGAAACCCAAACGGTATCGGAGTCCTCGGGATGAATAACGATATCACCGATACGCTCCGTTTTTGTGAGGCCCATGTTTTTCCAGGTTTTACCGCCGTTTACCGACTTGTAAACGCCGTCGCCAAAACCAATGTGCCGGCCCCCATTATTTTCGCCGGTGCCCACCCATATGATATTGGAATTTCTGGGATCAATGGTAACGTCTCCGGTGGAGTACACTTTTTGCTTGTCGAAAACGGGTTTCCATGTGGTGCCCGCGTTCATTGTTTTCCAAACACCGCCGGAGCTAACCGCTACGAACCAAGTATTGGGATTCTTTTGATCGACCGCGATATCCGAAATCCGGCCGGACATATAAGCCGGTCCGATGCTGCGAAACTTCATCGAGTTGAAGGTCGGGCTCGACATAGGCCCCTTCGGCTTCTTTTTATCGGATTTTTCCTGGGCACTAATGGAAAGGCCGGATAGAAGCAACACAGCGGTCAGCGTAACAGATAGTATCGTTTTCATATTCCCCTCACGGTACTGAAACAAAAAGACTAGGTTATGCACCTTGGTTTAGAATTGCAGTATTAGTTTGAAATTGTTCTGTGACAACAGATTCGATAAATATACCTATTTATCAGAAAACTGGCCAGTAAAGGGACTGAAAAAGATTACGCACCATTCATATTGGGCACATATCTACGGCAAAACGCTTTTTGTTCCAGCGCTTTGGATTTCCTAAACCGGATTGTTCCTTGAAGAAAGTGAAAAGGGAATTTTTGATCAGGTATTGAAGAGATTGGAGGCGGCGATCGGAATCGAACCGATGAATAAAGCTTTTGCAGAGCTCTGCCTTACCACTTGGCTACGCCGCCTTTTTTGACCGGGTACGCAATGCGTTACACATAATTCGCTTAAAAGACTTAAGAAATTATCAAAAAAGCGATGCTCGGATATTTTAACATCTGAATCATCGCTTATTAAACTTTGGAGCGGGAAACGAGATTTGAACTCGCGACTTCGACCTTGGCAAGGTCGCGCTCTACCGCTGAGCTATTCCCGCCCTTTGCAAGAAATAATTCTACAAGGCTGACTCATATTGTCAAGCTAATCCTCTTCGCCGTTTTCAGCCCTTCTTCTTTTAAATATCCATATGAAACCGAGAAGAACGTTGTAGGCCGACGCGATTAGCGCGCCAACAACGAAATAGGAAAAAGAAAACAGAACAAATACAAGGAGCGGGACCAGAAGTACGAAATTCGAGTAAAGGGAGCTGTGGAGGTTGTACAAGTGAGCAATTTTAACGCTTCCGCTAAACGCTTGAGGATTTTTACTTACATATAAAAAGCTAAATATATTCGAGAGGTGCAGGCCGTTTATGTAGGCAAAAAGTGTCAGATAAAAACCCAACGCGATCCAATAAATAAATTCATAGTTTCCCTTTGCGAAAATCGAGATGATGAAAAGAATCGCAAAATGCAGGATTAGCTGTCCAAAAAACTTTAGATTAAAGAGCCGCCCTGAATCAATATCTTTCCGAAATTGTGGATTCATCTCGTAGGTTTCAATCACGAAATGTTTCCCATATGCTTTTTCACGTAAAACCGCTCCCAAGATCGTCAGATAGTAGTCAGCTATCATCAAAATTGGAAGCAGCAGTATTTCGGGATGGGTCATTTATCGGTTGCACGTGATTCGTAATTCGTGATTCGCTATACGTGATTCGCTATACGTGATTCGCTATACGTTATACCTGATCCGTCTGCGTAATCCGTGTGAATCGGGCGTATGAAAACAACCGAAACTACGTATGCCGTATAGCGTAAAGCCGTATTCCGTATTCCGTATTCCGTATTACGAATAACGAATTACGACTCCCGCCGGCGTCAGCCGACTTACTTCAAAGTTAACTTGCGGACAAAGTCCCAATCGCCGCTGGCATTCATTTGAATATTTTCAACATTGTTGCTCGCCACAATCATGTTTTTCGGGTACCAGAGCGGAATAAAGGGAGCATCGGCGCTAATTTTTTCCCAGGCCTTAACGTAATATTCCTTTGCTTTTTCGCGATCGAGCTCTTTTAGTGCGTTGTCTAAAAGCTCATCAACTTCCTTATTCGAATACCTACCCCGATTAAGCGCAACTCGTTTTTCGGTTGGAATCTCGCTTGAGGCAAATAAGTCTTTAAGGAAGATCGGATCCTGGTTTCCGCCAACCCATATACCGGTCGTTAAAATAAACTGTCCACGCGAGACCTGCTGCCTCATCGTCTGTCCTTCAAGGCTCTCGATATTTACGGGCAGCCCAATTTCTTTAAGCTGACTTTGAACAACCTGCGCGTATTGCTGTGTGGCTTTGCTGGACGAAGAAATCTTCAAGACGATTGGCTCCATATCGACGAGTCCGTCGCCATTTCCATCTTTAAGTCCGGCTTCATCAAGCAGCTTTTTAGCTTTTTCAACGTCAAAATCGTATCTCGTGCCTTCAGAATATGCCCACGATTCTGCCGGCAGAAGCGAATGTGCCAAAACTGCCTGACCATCCAAGACACCATCGATAATCTTCTCGCGGTTTATCGCGTGTGCGACAGCCTGGCGTATCTTGGGATTGTCCACCGGTTTAGCTTCCGTGTTAAACCACAAATATCGTATGTTTGAGCCGGCAATCTCCACCAACTTAAGATTAGGATCATTGTCCAAACTCTTTAACGAATCCGGACTCAAATTGCGTGCAGCCGGAGCAAGCTGAACCCTACCCGAAAGCAATTCGGCCTGTAGAGCATTCGCGTCAGCCAAAACTTTTACACGTATGTTTTTTATGTTTGGTGCGCCTTCCCAGCTCTCTTCAAATGCTTCAACTTCAACTACGTTTTGCGAAGTATCAAACAACTTAAATTTATAAGATCCCGTTCCGGGAGGCGGATTTGTCGCAGCGTTTGAGCCTTCGCCTACTTCCGAGCCTTTCGGAATGATGGCGATAGGAACCAGATTTGGTAAGAGTTTGTTTTTTAGTTCCGGTCGGCCGATTTTTAGGACGACCGTCTTATCGTCCGGCGTTTCAATTGACTCAATGATCGGAATTTTCTTTCCATCTACAGTTTCAAAGAAAGCAGCTCCCTTGGCTCCCTTAGATTCAACGAGTTTTTCGAAAGTGTATTTTACGTCGCCTGAGTCGAGTACTTTTCCATTGTGAAACTTAACTCCGTCTCTGAGTGGAAAAGTATAGGAGAGTCCGTCTTCACTTGCTTTTATCTCGGTTGCTAAATCTCCTACATACTCGAATTTCTCATCCTTCTTAATCAGAGAGTTGTACATGAGCGTGCGGATTCGCTCTGCGTTTGCATCGACGGTTACAGAACCGATCGGGTCGAGTGTAGAGAATTTACCGTCAAGAGCAATCGTAAAAACGCCGCCGCTGCGGTCTCTGCAAGTTGACGCCAACGAAATAAAACCAATTACGAAAAGGGCTAATACTAAAAGACGCTTATTATGCATCAATAACCTCCAAAAAAATGTAAAACCTTGATTATTAGGAACCTAAAGTGAATTCTTTAGTTCAACTATTTCACGGGAAAGTTCTTCAAGTCGCGATTCGTTAAACTCCAGGGGGGCTTGTAAATCTTGTCTTATGCGCCAGATGCGCTCAAGTGATTCGTTGATTCGGTCTTCGGAAATCTCTCCTTGCTCCGCTGCCTCAAGAACTGCATGAAATCCCGCGCGTATAGCCGCCGGATCGTTACAAATGAGCAGAAAGTCGTTTCCAGCCTGAAAAGCCATTTTCGAAGCTTCGCCGATCCCGTAATTCTTAAGGATCGCGCCCATTTCCAAATCGTCTGTCAAAGCCAAATCATCAAATCCGAGTTTGATGCGCAAAAGCGAAGTAACGAAGTTATAACTCAAAGAAGACGGTAGAAGTTTGCCACTAGAATCGGTTTCTTGCAAATCGATCGAAGGAAACGCTGTGTGTCCGATCATAACGGCTCGCGCATCGCCATTCCGGAAGTGTTCGACGTATGGGAAGAGGTCGGTTTCAAAAAGCTCTTCGCCCGAGCATAAAACCGACGGAAGTTCGCTATGCGGATCAAATTCGACAGCGCCAATCCCGGGAAAGTGCTTTATACAGCCAAGGCATCCTCCTTCCTGCAAAGCTTGAAGATACTTTGATGTGTATTCAAAGGTTTCCTCTTTTGAATCCCCAAAAACGCGCTGCTGGGCATTCATTACGTAATCTTCTCGCGATTCATCGGCGACATCCGTAACCGGGGCAAAATTCATATTAAACCCGAGAATCCTTACCGCTTCGGCCGTGATTTTAGCTAAACGTACGACATTCTCGAAATCTCTCGATTTACTAATATCTCGCGGCGACGGAAACGGCTCGCAGATACGCCGCAAACGATCGACGAGGCCCCCTTCCTGATCGAGACTCAAAAAGGGCTCAAAGGGGAGATTTTCGCGGATATTCTCCAGCAAATCCCGCGTTTTTTCTGAATTTTTCGTATTTCGTGCAAATAAACAAACACCGCCGGGGCTAATCTCGTCAATTAAATCGGATGTAAAGGAGTCTAGTTCTTCACCCGGAACACCTATAAAAAAAAGTTGTCCAACTTTTTCGTTTAACGAAAGCTTATTATATTGTTTGCTATAAGTTGACATCTCAGAGTTAAAGTCCTGTCGAGGCTAAATCACGTCCTTCTTTAATTTCTTCAATACCTCTTTTGCATCTTCCGCGGAAAGGTTTTTGGTATCGAGGTTTCTCAGTTCGTCGATTAAAGTCTCATTTGAAATCGCAAATAGGGAAACCTGGGATGCAAGTTTTCCTTGTGACGCCTTTCCTGCAGCCGCTTCGAGCCCTTTTTCGCGCTCGACAATACTTTCATCGGCAAAAACAGCCAATTCGTATTGCTCGAGTTTCTCCAGCACCTGGTTCGCTCTCGCGACTGTCTCCGGAGGAAGTCCGGCTAATTTTGCCACTGCAATTCCGTAGGATTTCGAGGCTTTGCCTTTCTCCAGCTTGTGTAAAAATACGATTTCGCCGTCTTTTTCTCGCGCCGTAATCTGGTAGTTTTTTGCGCCGGGTAGTTTCTCGGCTAGCTCCGTTAGCTCGTGATAGTGGGTTGCGAAAAGTGTTTTGGCTGAGTGGTCAGGAGAATTGTGCAGGTATTCGGCAACGGCCCAGGCGATAGCAAGACCGTCAAACGTTGACGTGCCGCGACCTATTTCGTCCAATAAAATCAAGCTTTTTGGAGTAGCGTTCTGAAGAATCGTTGCGGTTTCCGTCATTTCAACCATAAATGTCGAACGCCCTGACGCTAAATCGTCAGAGGCTCCGACCCGTGTCCAAATCCGATCCACAATCGGCAGCTTTGCGTGTGAAGCCGGAACAAACGAACCGGTTTGGGCGAGAATCTGAATCAACGCGGCTTGTCTAAGTACGGTCGATTTACCGCCCATATTCGCACCGGTGACGACCAAAAGCCGATCGGTAGAGTTGTTCATCCGCAGATCATTTGGAACAAATGGATTGTCGGAAAACGCTTCAACTACCGGGTGTCGTCCGTTTTTTATCTCAATTGCGTCGCTGTCGTGCAATTCGGGTTGAACATAATCTCTTCTAGCTGCAGTTTCAGCCAAAGAAGCAAGCGCGTCGATAGTAGCCAGAGCCCGCGCGGTCGATTGCAGGCTTTTCGTTTCCTTTGCTATTTGTGATCTGACTTCCTTAAATAGTTCGTTTTCAAGCTCTTTGATGCGTTCTTCGGCTCCGAGTACCTTCGATTCCCATTCCTTTAACTGTGGGGTAGTAAATCGCTCAGAATTCGTTAGGGTTTGCCTGCGCTCATAATCTTCCGGAACTCGCGATAAATTGGCCTTCGAAATCTCTATAAAGTACCCAAAGACATTATTAAATTTCACTCGTAGGGAAGTGATGCCTGTTTTCTCGCGTTCGTCAGCCTCAAACCCTGCAATAGTCTGCTTGGCGTTTTTACTTATCGCCCGAAGTTCGTCAAGTTCTTCGTGAAAGCCATCGCGTATAACCCCTCCATCTGTAATGTTTACGGGAGGCTCTTCAGCCATCGATTTAGATATCAGATCGCGAATTTCCGGAAGCTCAAACACGTTTTCACTCAATACCTGAAGCAAAAGGCTTTCCGCGTCTGATAACGTTAAGTTAATCTCCGGTGTTTTTGAAAGGGAAAGGTTTAGCGCCAGCAGATCGCGAGGAGTAGCGGTGCCGAGGTTTAAACGTCCAACCAGACGCTCTAAATCAGCTACCCCCTTCAACAAAAATCTAATCTTGTCGCGCAGGATTGTGTCGGTTAATTCCGCAACCGCCGAAAGACGAGTTTGGATCTCATTTCGCTTGATCGAAGGTCTAAGAATCCAGGATCGCAAAAGACGCGCGCCCATTCCCGTAACGGTTTCGTCAATAACTCCTAAAAGCGTGCGTTTATTGGATTTATCAAATCCGCTTGAAACGACGACATCGAGATTTCGAAGTGTTACGGCGTCCAAGATCATCGCATCGGAATTATCGAAAAACTTGATGCCCGCAATGTGTTTGGCAGTCGCCCTTTGGGTTTGCAACGCATAGGCTAGACAAGCCTCCGATGCGTTAACGGCCTCACGTTTATTATCGAGGCCAAAAGCTTCTAGATCTTTTACCCCAAACTGTTTTTCAAGAACTCCGTCCCCTTCGCCATAAATACTTATAGATTCATCGATTTCCGTTAGGGTTATTGACGCATTACTTGAGGCTGTGCCTGACTTAAACAGAGTCTGATTATCATCGTTTAGGCCGGAATCTCCAAGGTGTTTGAAGCTATCCTGAATCAGCGCCTTTAATGATTTTGGAAACAAAAGCTCTTTTGGCGAAAAACTTTCGATTTCGGCACACACGTCTTCCCATGCTCCGCGCCCCTCAATCTGTGTGGTCAAAAAATCACCGGTTGAAAGCTCGAGAAAGGAAATACCGTAAACTTCTCCCGATCCCGAAACCGAGGCGAGATAAACCGGTTCCTTTTTTTCCAGAAGCTGCTCGTCAATCGCGGTTCCCGGAGTGATAATTCTAACGACCTCGCGTTTTACAAGCTTTTTGGTTTTGCCTGCGTCTTCAGTTTGCTCGCAAATCGCTACACGATACCCCTTTCGAATAAGTTTTGAAATGTAATTTGCCGCTGCGTGATGAGGCACTCCACACATGGGTATTGGGTTTGGTGAGTTTTTTTGACGTGCGGTAAGCGTAATATCCAGTTCGCGGGCGCCAACTATCGCATCTTCATTAAACAGTTCGTAAAAATCACCGAGGCGGAAGAGGAGAAGCGTTCCGGGATACTGCTTTTTAAGGTCTAAATACTGCCGTAGCATCGGCGTTGGCTTTTGCATATGCGCTTACTACTGATAATTTCGCTTTCTTAGGAATCTAACACCAAACTTCCGTTATATTCAACTAACCGATTTTGCATAATCAGCCTCTTTTGTAGAAAATACCAACTTGGATTTGGTTCAATTTTAGAGGCTAAATGAACAAGATTGTTTTTACAAACGGGTGCTTCGATATTCTACACTCAGGACACGTGGAACTCCTGGAAAAAGCCAGGAAGATGGGCGATAAGCTCATCGTCGGAATTAATAGCGATGAATCCGTAAGGAGCATTAAAGGCAAAGACCGGCCCGTAAACTCGGAAAAAGAGCGCGCCGAGGTGCTACGTGGGCTTAGGTCGGTAGATGATGTAAGAATTTTCACGGAATTGACGCCTGATCAATTGATCAAGGAGTTAAAACCGGATGTGCTTGTAAAGGGCGGTGACTGGGACGAGTCGGAGATCGTCGGGGCCGAATTTGTAAAGAATAACGGCGGGGAAGTCTTCACGATCCCTCTAAAAGAAGGACTTTCTACAACTCGGGTTATTGAAAGCCTGAAACCAAACGGTGTAAACGACCGCAACGCCCCTGATGACGGGGATTCTTCGAGCAGTTTTATTGAGAAAGCTCTTTCAGAACACTTCGAGGTTTTTGAGAAACTCAGCGCCGGGAATCAGAATGACATCAGATCGGGCGCTAAACTGCTTCTCGAAGCTCTCGATAACGGCAAGAAAGTTTTGATTTGCGGAAATGGCGGGAGCGCTGCGGATTCGCAACATTTTGCAGCGGAACTCGTCGGGCGATACGAAAAAGAGCGAAAGCCACTCGCGGCGATAGCGCTTACGACTGACACCTCGCTTCTGACAGCACTTTCTAACGATTATTCCTTTGAACGCGTGTTTGAAAGACAGGTACTTGGCCTGGCAAACGAAGGGGATGTACTGGTAGCAATTAGCACCAGCGGAGAATCTCCAAACGTTGTAAAAGGGATTATGGCGGCGCGAAATAGTGGTTGTAAAGTTGTCGGTTTGACTTCCGAAATGGGGCGGAAGATGGCTGCACTTTGTGATGCATGTGTTTCGGTTCCGACTAGGAGAACTTCCCGGATTCAGGAGGCGCACCTCGCGATTATCCACATCTGGTGTGAGTTTATTGATCGCGGGAGTGTTAGCGCAGATTCTTAATGAGTGTAAATTTTGCAAAATTTAATGATCTGAAAGTACTCGTTTTTGGCGACGTGATGCTTGATCAGTATATGTGGGGAACAGTGGATCGGATTTCGCCAGAAGCACCGGTACCGGTCGTTGCGCTGGCGGAAAAGACGGTTGTCGCGGGCGGCGCAGCAAATGTTGCTGCAAATGTAGCGGGCCTTGGCGCGACACCCTTGCTCTTCGGGGTGATCGGAAAAGATGAGGAGGCCAAGATTTTGTCTGAAACTCTAAGGGAGACCGGTGTTTCAGATGAATTTCTTACACCTAGTGAAAACAGGCCGACGAGCACAAAAATCCGTGTGGTGGCCAATCATCAGCAGGTTGTCAGGGTTGATCGGGAAGAATCAGATGACCTGGAGGAGTCGCTCGAAGACGAAGTTTGGAAGGCCTTGTCAGGATCACTCGATACCGTTGATATTGTCGTGGTCTCTGATTATGCAAAAGGTGCGGTTACAAAAGGGATTGTAACCAAGCTCATTAGGACAGCAAAAGAGGTCGGTAAGCGTGTTTTGGTCGACCCAAAGGGCAAAAATTATGAGAAGTATCGTGGGGCATATGTTTTGACGCCCAACAAAAAGGAAGCTTATGCGGCAGATGGGATTGATGATTCGGAGGATGTTGAAAAAGCCGGATTGGATTTGCTGCAAAGATTTGATCTCGAAAACCTTGTTATAACCCGCGGCGAAGAGGGAATGTCTCTTTTTTCCCGCGGCGAGGAACCATCCGACATCGTGGCAGAGGCTAGAAAGGTTTTTGATGTGACAGGCGCTGGTGACACTGTGATTGCAACGATTGGTGTTGCGCTAGGGGCGGGATCCTCGTTTGTTGAAGCTTGTAAGCTTGCGAATACCGCAGGTGGTATCGTTGTAGAGAGGGTCGGGACCACTCCGATCATGACAAATGATCTTACTAAATGAGTTTTAGAAAGCTGCGGTAGTTTTTCTTTCAATGACTTTAAATCCAGTAAAACTTGAGTCGTTTGGCGTTAATATCGGCGTCGAAGTTGCTGAAGATCGGCAGCGAGAAATCCTGCTCGAACGATTAAACTCAGTATTGGAGGTCGGTTTCCGGATTTTGCGGGATGGCGAGGCGATTGACCACAATTTTTTTATAAAGCCAACAAAGAAAGGTAAGTTTGATCTGTTTAAATCCGATGAAACGATCATTTCAAATTCCGATGAGGAAGTGATTTTCGATCGTCTCGATAGTCAGATAAGGCTGACCGTCGCCGAGTTTGCTGTCGGGAAGGTTTTTGTCCATTCAGGAGTTGTTGCGATAGACGGAAAGGCGATTATAATTCCGGCAAGCAGTTTTAAAGGGAAAACCACCCTCGTCGCGGAACTGGTTAAAAACGGAGCGGTTTATTTTTCGGATGAGTACGCAGTTTTGGGCGAAGACGGACTAGTGTATCCCTTTCCGAAAACGCTTTCGATGCGTAAGCCTGATGGTGGTGGGGTACAAACAGAGATGCCGGTTGAAGCGTTTGGTGGCGAGCAGGGAAAAGATCCCGCACAAATTGGAATGGTTTTGGTTACTGAATACAAGAAGAATGCGCGTTGGAAGCCGGAAATATTGTCGCGAGGACAGGGAGTGCTTGAAATAATTTCCCATACGGTGCCAATTAGGAATAACCCCGCGTTTGCTTTAACGGTCTTAAATAAAGTGGTTGAAGATGCGATTGTTGTAAAAACCAAGCGAGGTGCAGTTGAAAGAGCTGCGAAGTTTGTAATCGACTATTTTGAAAAAAATGTTATAAAACCTTAGTGGCTTTATCGGAAAACGACGAAAAGTGGAAAGTCTTACAGGTTAAGCTCCAAGAGCACAACGCCTGTAAGGCTTTTCGGGCGTTTTGGGGCGCCGGTTTTGAACCAATTCTGATTAAGGGGTACGCTGCTGCGCGGAATTACCCAAACGGTGTCGGGCGGGCTTCCGTTGATGTTGATTTGTGTTTTGCTCCGGAGGAATTTGATCCGGCAAAGGAATTCGTAGCGGCAAATCCTGTTAAGGGAGTTTTGATAGATTTTCACGAAGGGTTTCGTCATCTGGATTCTCTTTCGTGGGAAGCGCTTTTTTCCCGTTCTGAAATAATAGATTTGGAGGAAGGTAAAATTCGTGTCCTATCCGCTGAAGATCATTTGCGGGTTTTGTGCACCCATTGGCTAACGGATGGAGGGGAAAATCAGGAGCGTCTTTGGGATATTTACTATTCTGTCGAAAATCGCGGTGAAGCTTTTGATTGGGATAAATGTATTAACGTTGTAAGTGAAAACCGACAAGATTGGGTTATCTATACAATTGGTTTAGCGCATCATTTTTTAGACCTCGATATTTCCGGACTGCCGTTTGAGGACAAAGCGAAGAAAGTGCCAAGCTGGCTCAAGTATGAGGTGAAAAAACATTGGGATATCGGTGTACCGATCGCTCCACTCAATACGACTTTCAACGATCGGGAGCAGTTTTGGAAACAACTCAAAAAGCGTTTCCCGCCAAACCCAATTTTCTCGACAATTTCAATGGAAGGGAAGTTGGACGCGAAAACTCGCCTGCATTATCAGGTCGGTAATTTCTTTCAAAGGTTTCTTCCGACCTGGAAAACGCATTTCAAGAACTATTTTCGAACGCGAAAAAGATGACCAAAACCCCGAAAACAATACTTGCGATCGACGCCGTGATTGGGAGTGGCAGCGTTTCTTTACGGCAAGACGGAAAAGAATTGGCTTTTAAATTCGGAAACTCGCAAACTCCGCTTTCTGAGAATCTTTTGTCACTCGTCGAGGCTTTGCTTCACGAGACCGATATCGAAAAAAACTCCATAGACACTGTTGCTACGACGATTGGTCCAGGAAGTTACACAGGAATTCGGGTCGGCGTTTCCACCGCGTTGGGGTTGAAGGCGTCACTCGGTTGTGAAATCGCAGGGGTTCCGACCTTGAGGGTGTTTGCGGAAGCTCCAATAGACGCAGACAAAGACATTGTTGCGGCTACATACGCCGGAGGAACTGACCTTATATATCAGAGATTCACTTTTCTTGACGGAAAGGTAGAGGAGTTTGGGACGCCAGAGATTGGTGGCGTAGAGATCATAAGTACTTTTGGTGATTCCGAGCTATTTATAGACCAAGGGACAATAGACAAGTTGGATTTATCTTCGCTTGGCGAGCAGTTCAGCGCTGTTGATGAGAACATAGCCGGTTTGGTCGGAAGCGTAGTTTCGAAATTCGGGCAGAAGGACTTTTCGAAGGCTATCGAGCCGATTTATGGACGCGAGTTTGGTGCGAACAAAACGAGATAAGGAGTTTACGGTAAGCAAAATGGCTCGAGCCGATATCGCGGAGATAAAAGAAATCGAACGCGAATCTGGGCTGGAATGTTGGAGTACGGAACATTATCAGGGCGAGATTCTGCACAAAAACTCGGTTTGTTTGGTTGCCCGTGATAATAAGACAGCGAGTGCCGTTGGGTTTTTAGTCGCTCGCGCGATCAAAGATAAAGGCGAAAACGGAAGTTTCGCGGAAATTTATAACATCGCCGTCTGTGAGGATTTCCGACGACGGAATTTGGGAACCTATATGTTTTCTAGGTTTGCAAAGACTCTAAAAAAGCGGCAAATTGATTCGGTTTGGCTCGAGGTAAGAGAGTCGAATTTTGCCGCGCGGGCGTTCTATGAATCAAAGGGATTTGAGGTTGCACAAGTACGAAAGAACTTTTACGCCAATCCTCGTGAAAATGCGCTTCTAATGAGACTTTATTTAAAGCGTTGAGACAAAAACTTGCCAAAGATGTTGAATCTAAGTTAAAATTCTCTTACGAAAACGTTCTGCAATCACCGAGATTGCACATAAATCGGTCTTTAACACTTAATTAGGAGGGAAATAAGGCACTATGGACATTTCGACAACCGAAACGGTTAAGGAAGAGCTTTTGAAGGAAAGCCAAACATTCAGGGATTTAATTCATCAACACAAGACATACGAAGAAAGACTTACAGAACTTGCCAATTTAACCTACCCTAACGAAGACGAACAACTAGAAGAAGTTACAATCAAAAAGAAGAAGTTAACCATCAAGGATGAAATTTATTCGATGATCAACGATTACGGGAAATCTCATTAACTTAAGAAATTCTAAAAAGAAAAAAGCCGGAGAGTTATTACACGCTCCGGCTTTTTTCTATATTCAAATTTACCGTAAGACCTTAGGTTCCGGTTTCCCAGCTTCCCATATATTCGATCATTTCCGGTGTTAGGACATCGATATCGATTCCGAGCGCTTTTAGCTTCAAGCCCGCAATCTCCTGATCAACTTCTTCAGGTAAAACGTGAACTTTGTGCTCAAGTTTTCCTTTGTTTTTGACAAGGTATTCCGCTGATAACGCTTGGTTTGCAAAACTCATATCCATAACGCTTGCAGGATGTCCCTCGGCAGCTGCCAGGTTAATCAAGCGACCTTCACCAAGAACGATAATGCTCTTACCGGTTTCCTTATTGATATATTCTTCAACAAACGGTCGGCGCTTCTTAGGTTCTTCCGAAACCTCACCAAGAGCTTCCAAATTGATCTCAAGATCAAAGTGTCCGCTATTACAAACGATCGCTCCATCTTTCATGTTCTTGAAGTGATCGCGGTCAATTACGTGGCGGTTTCCCGTAACCGTTACAAAGAAATCGCCAATCGCAGATGCTTTTTCCATCGGTAGAACACGGAATCCGTCCATTACTGCTTCAACTGCTTTGATTGGGTCAACTTCAGTAACAATTACATTAGCACCGAGTCCGCGCGCTCGCATTGCAACGCCTTTTCCACACCAGCCGTATCCGACAACAACCAAATCTTTACCCGCAAGCAAAACGTTTGTCGCGCGGATTATTCCGTCCAGAGTTGACTGGCCGGTTCCGTAACGATTATCAAAGAAATGCTTCGTTTGGGCATCGTTAACAGCCATAGAAGGGAACTTCATGACGCCCGCTTTCTCCATCGCTGTAAGCCGGACAATACCCGTCGTTGTTTCTTCTGTGGTTCCAATAATTTTATCGGCGTGGTCCTGATACTCCTTTAAAAGCGTGGCCACAACATCAGAGCCGTCATCGATAATAATGTCCGGTTTTGTGTCAAGCGCAATTCTTACGTGTCGATTATAGGTTTCGTTTGATTCACCTTTGATCGCAAAAACCGGAATATTCCAGTTTTTTACCAGTGAAGCCGCAACATCATCCTGAGTCGAAAGGGGATTCGAGGCGATCAAAACCGATTCCGCGCCACCAGCTTGTAAAGTTCTCGCTAAATTAGCTGTTTCAGTTGTGATATGAGCGCACGCAACGATTTTTACACCATCAAGAGGTTTTTCGGTTTCAAAACGTTCCCGTATAAGTTCTAAAACAGGCATTTCACGATTGGCCCATTCAATTCTTTGTTTGCCATGTTCGGCAAGATTAATATCTTTAATATCGTACTGCATTACTGATCCTTCTTGTGCCATAATAGTTTATAAATCCTTTCTTATAAATAAAATAAAAGATAAAAGCTAAGCTAATACTTAAACATTATCAGTCAGCTTTTATCTGATTGTCTTTTACGCTCCGGAAGCGGCTTCATTAGTTGCTGAGCACTTCAACGCCTCTGCTTTATCAGTTTTTTCCCAGGAAAACTCATCGCGTCCAAAATGACCGTAGGCAGCCGTCCTCCTATAGATCGGACGCCGTAAATCGAGCGTTTCGATGATCGATTTTGGTGTTAATTCAAAATTTTCGCGTACAATTTCCGAAAGCCTTTCGTCATCAACCTGTCCTGTTCCGTGCGAATCGACAAGAACCGAAACCGGTTCAGCTACGCCAATAGCGTACGCCAATTGAACTGTACACTTATCGGCTAATTCCGAAGCGACGATGTTTTTTGCGATATAGCGCGCCATATAAGCTGCAGAGCGATCAACTTTTGTCGGATCTTTACCAGAAAAAGCGCCACCTCCATGGGGAGCGTAACCGCCATATGTGTCAACAATGATCTTTCGACCCGTTAAACCGGCGTCTCCCATCGGTCCGCCAACCACGAAACGACCCGTTGGGTTGATGTGATACTTCGTGTTTTCATCTAGCAAGTCGGCCGGAATTACGGGTTTAATCACCTTATCCATTACCTCCGAGCGAATCTGCTCATTAGAAACGTCGTCTGCGTGTTGAGAGGAAATCACTACAGCCTCTACACGAGCGGGTTTGCCATTCCGGTATTCAATCGAAACTTGGGACTTTCCATCGGGTCTTAGGTAACTCATCTCGCCGTTTTTCCGAACTTCCGTAAGCTTTTTGGTTAAATCGTGAGCCATCTGTATCGGCATCGGCATGAGCTCAGGGGTTTCGTTACAGGCATAGCCAAACATCAATCCCTGATCACCGGCGCCTCCTGTGTCAACCCCTTGCGCAATGTCGGGTGATTGAGTACCAAGTGCGTTCAAAACGCTCATTGTGTTGCAGTCATAGCCAAAATTCGCGTCGTTATAACCGATCTCGTTGATCGTGTCGCGAATAATCTCCTGATAATTGATTACTCCGGAGCTTGTGATTTCACCTGCAACCACAGCCAAACCGGTTGTCACCAGGGTTTCACAGGCTACTCGACTCGTAGGGTCCTGATCCAAAAGCGCGTCTAAAATCGCGTCAGATACCTGATCGGATATCTTGTCGGGATGTCCTTCCGTAACGGATTCGGAAGTAAATAAAAAGTTTTCGTTACTCAATGTTCAATACTCCTTAATTTAGTAGCAGAGATTACAATAATGTCCTTTTAACAAAAGGGAAATCTTATAAGTTATTGTATAAAGTGTCAATGCAAGTTTGGTTCTAATAAGACGTATTTTGCCCAATAGAGAAATACACCCGTTGCGTCCGATAATAAAGATTATGTATCGAGAGTATTAAGGACACGCAGCTTCTTGAGTCAGCGAGCCCGAGTCGCTACTGCCTTATAAGGAGATTGCCCGAACTAAAACATTGGGCATGATCCAACCTCATGTTAAACCTCCCGGCAATCTTTTGATAAACTTCTCGAAACATATTCTGAATATCGATGGAGGTTTATGAAAACCAGACTGGAAAGCGACTTGATCGGAGATTTGGAAGTGCCCGAGGAGGCCTACTACGGAGTTCAAACCCAGAGGGCTTTAGACAACTTTGAGATTTCAACATCAAAAATGTGTAATCATCCCGAGTTTATCGCAGCTTTTGCGGCTGTGAAGATTGCAGCCACTCAGGCAAACAATGAATTGGATCTGATCGACGATGAAATCGCTAACGTGATTGTGGGTGCGGCCGAGGAAGTTATGGAGGGGAAATTTGACGCCGAATTCCCTATTGATATGATTCAGGGCGGTGCCGGTACCTCTACAAACATGAACGCCAATGAAGTCATTTCAAACCGCGCGCTGGAGATTTTGGGACACAAAAAGGGCGAATACTCGATAGTTTCGCCAAATGATCACGTAAATCTTTCCCAGTCTACAAACGACGCTTATCCAACTGCTATCAAACTCGCCCTAATTAATGTAAATAAAAAGCTTATTAAACACATCGAGCGTTTAATAGCTTCGTTTCGCAGCAAGGGAAAAGAGTTTGAAAGCGTCATGAAAATGGGTCGAACTCAGCTTCAGGATGCTGTTCCGATGACGCTCGGTCAGGAGTTTGAAGCCTACGCCGTAACCCTCGAAGAGGAGATCGATCGTCTATCAGAAATGGCTGATCTTTTCCTTGAGATTAATATGGGCGCAACGGCGATCGGTACCGGGATCAATTCCCTGCCTGGCTATGCAAAGTTATGTACCCGAAAGCTTGCCGAATTAACAGGAGAAAAGTTTGTACTTGCCTCAAACCTTATCGAAGCAACACCTGACACGGGTTCTTATGTTATTTATTCGTCAGCTCTAAAGCGCATGTCCGTAAAACTTTCGAAAATTTGTAACGACCTGCGTTTGCTTTCGTCAGGACCGAGAGCCGGTATTAACGAGATTAACTTGCCTAAAATGCAGCCCGGTTCATCGATTATGCCCGGAAAAGTAAATCCTGTGATTCCGGAGGTTGTAAATCAGGTGTGTTTTAAGGTGATCGGAAATGATTTAACCGTAACTTTTGCCGCTGAGGCAGGTCAGCTTGAGTTAAACGTTATGGAGCCCGTGATTGTTCAAAGTATTTTGGAATCGATTGAGTTCCTTACTAAAGCTATGGATTCCCTGCGCGAAAAATGCGTGGATGGAATTACCGCGAATGAGGATGTTTGCTCCGAGATGGTTAAGAACAGTATCGGAATCGTAACGGCTCTCAATCCGTATATCGGCTATAAAAACAGCACAAAAGTCGCGAAAGAGGCTCTGGCGTCGGGCAAAAGTGTTTATGAGCTGGTTTTGGAAAAAGAGTTGCTAACGAAAGAAAAGCTCGATCAGATTCTAGACCCAAAAAATATGACGGCGCCGCATGATTTGTAAAACTTCCAAAACCTAACACGCCCAACTATTCGATGATATCAGCCCATTCGTCAGGATCATCGATCGCGATGGCATCTCCGGCTATTTCAACGTCGAGTGGATCCGGGACATTCGAAGTATTGGATATATCGAAGACATCCTGTTTTACGAATATCTGGCAGTCCGAACGCAGTGCAAGGGCGATCGCGTCCGACGGGCGTGCATCAAGGACTATTTTTCGGTCGGAAGAATCGGCAATTTCGACCGTGGCGTAGAAGGTGTTGTTTTGGAGGTCTGAAATGACGATTTTGTCCACTGTCATTCCCATTTCAATGATTAGATTTCGAAGTAAATCGTGAGTCATCGGGCGTTGAGGAGCGATTTTCTCGATCTCAAGCGCGATTGCGTTTGCTTCAAAGGCGCCAACCCAAATCGGTAATATCTTGTCAGAATCAACCGCCTTTAGCACCACGATGGGCGTGTTGCTGTTTGGATCCATAATGAGTGCGCCAATTTTTACTTCAACATCCATAGATACATTTTACAAAGCAGCCAGCGTTTAGCAAATCTCACCGAAAAGCGAACTGCGTTTACACTCGGTAATCCTCACGTTTACAATCTTGCCGAGCATATTTTTATCGGCTGCAAAATTTACGACCTTGTGACACGTTGAGTGCCCGGTGAGCTGATCCTCTTTTTGACTGGAAAGCCCCTCTGCCAAAACCTCAACCGTTTTTCCAAGATAGGAATCAAAACGTTTTTTCTGCACTTCCCTTTGACGTTTTTCGAGCGCGAGGAAACGTCTCGTTTTCTCCGCGGGCGAAACATCGTCTTCTAACTCAGCCGCAGGGGTTCCGGGTCTTTCCGAGTATTTAAACAGGTAAGCACTATCAAACTCACAGTACTCAACGAGATCCAAAGTCTCTTCAAAATCCTCAACGGTTTCGCCGGGGAACCCGACGATTAAGTCCGTCGTAAGCGAGATGTTTTTAGCCGAAGCTCTGAGCTTATCAATACGTTTCTTGTAGTTTTCGGCCGTGTGGCCGCGGCGCATAGCTCTCAAAACCCGATTGCTTCCGGATTGCACGGGAAGGTGAACCCAGTTGCACAAGTTTTCAATCTCATCTATCGCTTCGACGATGTCCGGATGGAAGTCTCTGGGGAATGATGTTGTAAATTTAAGCCGCTCAATCCCGGTTGCGGCAACGGCTCTCAACAGACGCGAAAAAGCTGTTGCGCCGGAAAAACCTTCAAGCCCGGTTTCCTCCTTCGGACGATAGCTATTCACGTTTTGTCCAATTAGATGAATCTCTTTGACGCCCTGTCTTCGAAGTTTCAAAACCTCGCGTACGATTTCCGAGGCCGGCAGGCTCTTTTCTCGTCCCCTTGCAAAGGGCACAATGCAGTAAGTGCAGAATTTATTGCACCCCTCAATGATCGGGACAAACGCAACATATGGGGAATGTCTTTGAGAAGACGCGGTAGACCAATCGTAGTCGATTTCCCTTTCGCCCAAGTCGGTGTATTTCTTGGTCTTTTTATCTAAAGATTTCTCAATTGCTTCCGAGACGCGTCCGATTGCTCTTGTACCTACAACGAAGTCGATGCCCTGCCCCTTTTCAAAAAGCGTCTCTCCTTCGAGCTGAGCGACGCAGCCCATTACTCCTACCGTTTTCGAGCGGTTATCAGAGTGATAGATTTGTCCGACGCGTGTGAAGAGTTTGTGCTCCGCTTTTTCGCGCACGGAGCATGTATTAAACAAGATTACATCAGCCGCATCCTCGGACGAGGTCATTTCGTAGCCCTGTTCTGTCAGCTGAGTTGCGATCCTTTCGGAATCCGAAACATTCATTTGACATCCGAACGTTTCCAAATAAACTTTTTTCATACTTTCTGGCGGCACACACATCTATGCCTAACACTAAAAACTTTGTCCATTTGCATCTGCACACCGATTATAGCCTGTTAAAAGGCGCTATCCAACTAAAGCCGCTTGCAAAAAAATTGGGCGAACTCGAAATGGATTCGTGCGCGATTACGGATTACGGAAATATGTATGGCGCGATCTCGTTTTACAAAACGATGAAGGAAAACGGCATACATCCAATACTCGGATATGAAGCGCTTGTGACGCCGGAAAGCCGTTTTGAGCGGGCGGCTTCCGTGAGAATGGGAGAGCGTCCCTATTACCATCTCGTGCTTTTGGCGAAGGATTATCAGGGATATCTAAACCTTTGTTACCTCGCGTCGAAAGCTTTTACGGAAGGTTTCCATCATCAACCCCGAATTGACCTGGAACTCCTCGCCGAAAAATCAGAAGGCTTAATTGGACTCTCATCCGGATTAAAAGGTTTTGCCGGACACTTTTTAAGTAACGATGATTTCGCGAGTGCGCTTAAAAGTGTTGGGCAGCTAAAAGAGATTTTTGAAGACGATAGCTTTTATCTCGAAATTCAGGATCATGGGCTCGAATCCGAAGCCAAAATAAGGGATGGGTTGATAAAGCTTTCGCAAAAAACCGAAACTCCACTTGTCGCAACAAACGATCCGCACTATTTGGCCAAATCAGACTCAAGAGCGCACGATGTATTACTTTGCATCGGTGAGGGGAAAACTGTAAATGACGCCTCGCGAACCACTCTCGGAAGCGACAAATACTACCTGCGTTCTGCGGAAGAGATGTGGGAAATATTTGGCGCGGATTTCCCCGATGCTTTCAAGCGAACGGTCGAAATTGCCGAGATGTGCAACGTGGACATCCCCCTTGAAGACAACTTACAACTTCCAGATTATCCAATTCCCGTTGATTCAGGGTGCAGCGACATCAACGAGTATTTCGAACAAGTTGTATACGAGGGATTCGAGCGACGGAAGAAAGAAGTTTGGGAGGTTTTAGAAGAAAAAGGCGAGCTTAAATACCCGATAGAAGACTACCGCGAGCGAATAAAATCCGAGATTGAGATTATCAGGCGGATGAAATACCCGGGATACTTTCTGATCGTCTGGGACTTTATGCATTATGCGCGTGAAAAGGAAATTCCGGTTGGACCCGGACGCGGTTCGGCGGCTGGCTCACTCGTCGCATATTGCATGGAGATAACGGACGTTGATCCAATTCAATACGAACTTCTTTTTGAGCGTTTCTTAAACCCGGAACGGATTTCGATGCCGGATATCGATATTGACTTTTGTGTTCACGGAAGATCCGAGGTTATCGAACACGTGTCCGAGCTCTACGGACGGGATTCCGTCTGCCAGATAATTACTTTTGGGACTATGGCTTCAAAAGCTGCGATAAAAGACGTCGGGCGAGCGCTCAGTATGTCCTATGCTGAGGTAGAGAAAATTGCAAAACTCATTCCTCCGCCGGTGCGCGGTAGGAACGTAAGCATCGGTCAGGCTTTGGAGCAGGTGCCGGAGCTCGTTAAGGCTATGAAATCCGATCCGCAGGTTAAGGAGTTGGTCGATCTGGCTCAGAGACTCGAAGGGTGTGCGCGCCATTCTTCCGTACACGCCGCCGGTGTTGTAATTTCACCGAAACCGCTCGATCAATTGGTTCCCGTGGCGATTTCCTCCAGAAATGAGGAGCTGACCAGCCAGTACCCGATGAACGACCTTGAAATGGTTGGGATGCTTAAGATGGATTTTCTTGCGTTAACCACTTTAACGATTATAAACGACTGTTTAAAGACGCTTAAACAGAAAACAGGCGAAACGCTTAATTGGAGCAAGGTCTCGCTTAAGGACGAAAAGGCGATGGACCTTTTCGGACAAGGACTAACGGAGGCAATTTTTCAGTTTGAATCAGGTGGGATGCAGGAGATATGCCGACGCCTTAAGCCGACCGAATTAGAAGACCTGGCGGCACTAAACGCTCTCTACCGTCCAGGCCCTTTGGATGGCGGAATGGTAGATGATTTTATCGAGAGGCATAGGGGCGAAAAGCGCGTAAAGTATATTATTCCGGAGATGAAGGAGATTCTGGAAAACACGTTCGGTATCCTTGTTTATCAAGAGCAAATCATGCAGCTTGCGCAAAAACTCGCTGGATATTCGCTCGGTGAGGCGGATATGATGCGGCGCGCGATGGGCAAAAAGAAGCGGTCGGAAATGGCAAAGCATGAAGAGAAATTTATTGAAGGATCTGTTGCGAATGGAGTGGCACGGGAGAAGGCGGAAGAGATATATAATTTGATGGCGCAGTTTGCCGATTATGGGTTTAACAGAAGCCATAGTGTGGCGTATGCTTACATCGCTTATCAGACCGCTTATCTTAAAGCGCATTATCCCGCTTATTTTTATGCATCCGTTTTATCAAGCGAAGCGGACAACAGCGCCAAGATATATAAATATGCAAATGAACTAAAGAAATCCGGTTTGAAGCTGTTGCCGCCCGATGTGAATGAAAGCGACAGCGGTTTTACACCTTCGGAAGGTGCGGTGAGATTTGGTTTAACGGCCATAAAGGGGTTGGGCTCATCCGGAGTGGAATCGATAACTGGAGCACGCAATGAAGGCGGGAGGTTCACTTCCCTTTTCGATTTTGCGGAACGCCTTCCTCAAGGAACGATAAACAGGCGAGGACTAGAAAGTCTCGTTGGTGCCGGCGCCTTTGACTCAGTAATCCCGGATGGCCACACGATCGCTCAAGGAAGAGCAAGACTTTTTGCCTCGGTGGATAAAGCGATTTCACGTGCGCAGCGCGCATGGGATGACAAACTGCGAGGACAGACGGATTTATTTGCGTCGGTGCAAAATGAATCTGGGAGTGATCATTTGGATCTTCCCAACGTTAAGCCCTGGTCTGAGTCTGAGCTTTCAAATCAGGAAAAAAATGCGGTTGGCTTCTATTTATCCACCCATCCATTGGAAACTTATGCTGAGCTATTGAGGGATCTTAATGTAAAGACCGTGGATGATTATTTCGAGGTATCGCGTGGAGATCGGATCGCGCTTGCGGGACTCGTCTCGCGTTTTCAGGCGAAATACAGCAAGAAAGGCAATCGATTTTGTATTTTCCGACTTGAAGATCAGACCGGCGGTGTGAAATGTTTGGGTTGGGCGGAAGCCTACAATAAGTTTAGCAGCGTCTTGGACGACGATGAATTGCTGTTGGTAGAAGGTCGCGTGGAATCAAACGAAGGGCAGGATATTACGGTGATAATTGACGATGCTAAACGTCTATCGGATATTGCGTTTGAGACAGTCTCAAAACTTTCGATTTCGCTGCCACCGGGGGAATATGACACGGCTTTTTTGGAGAATCTTCTTTCGATTTTGAGCAGAAAACGTGGCTCGTGCGACGTATTTCTTAAAGTGCCGCTTGAGGACGGCGTAGTAGCGGACGTTCTAGCCGAGCCGTTGAAGGTGGAAGGATCGAGTTTTACCGAACGGGAATTGACGGATTTGGGCTGCCAAATTAATTGGAATTAGAAATAAACATATGGCTGATAAGAAAACAGACGCTTTTGAGCGCGTAAAAACTGCGCGACATCCGGACCGTCCGTACTCGTTGGATCTCTTTAAAGGGATGTTTACAGACTTTGTCGAACTCCACGGGGATCGTCGCTTTGCAGATGACGCGGCTTTGATATCGGGGCTTGCCAAGTTAGGCGATTTTGACGTGGCTGTGATTGGTCAGCAAAAAGGCAGAGACACAAATCAACGGCGCGTAAGGAATTTCGGAATGCCAAAACCGGAAGGGTATAGAAAAGCCTTACGGATTATGAAACTTGCCGAGAAATTTTCGCGGCCAATAATCACATTCATCGACACTCCGGGCGCCTATCCGGGTATCGATGCCGAAGAACGCGGACAGGCCGAAGCGATCGCTTACAATTTGCGTGAAATGGCGAATCTGACAGTCCCGACGATTTGCGTGGTAGTAGGGGAAGGCGGGTCTGGCGGTGCACTTGCAATTGCGGTTGGCGATCGTGTGCTTATGATGGAAAATGCTATTTACTCGGTAATATCGCCCGAGGGTTGTGCTGCAATCCTTTGGAAAGATGCCTCTATGTCCGAAAGTGCCGCAGCGAATTTGCGTCTTACGGCCGATGAACTTGAGAAAAATGGAGTGATTGACGGTATTGTTGGCGAAAAAAGCGAGTGGAAAATTGAAGCCGACGACGAAGACCTTGAAAAGTTTGCCCGACACAAAGTCACAAAGAAACTTAAGAAAACCCTGATAAAGTGTTTGGAAGAATTGGGTGGAATTGATGGTGAAACACTTAAAAAGGAACGGTTTGAGAAGTTTAGGGAAATGGGCAAATGGGTAGCAACGTAGGCGAACAGTCGAACTGCCCGCCTACGAATTTTTGAGTTAAAAGCTAAAACGGTATTTCGTCATCCGAAACTGCTTCATCAGCCGGCGCTTCTCTCGTCGTATCTTTAGATTCGGAGTCAGTTCCCCCAAATTCATTTGCTGATCCGGCTCCGGCGGACGCACTATCTGCTCTTGTGCCGCCGCTTAAAAACTGCATATCCGTCGCAGTAACATCAAGCGTTTGACGTGTGTTTCCATCACGGTCTGTCCACTCATCGAGTTTTAACCTGCCCTCGATGTAAACTGAGCTTCCCTTTTGTAGATACTTTGAGGCATTTTCCGCTTGTCGTCCCCATAGCGTAATTCGAAACCATGTCGTGATATCCTGAAAATCACCGGATTTATCCCTGCGCTTTTCATTGGTAGCCATTGAGAAATTACATACTGCGGTTCCTTGAGGTGTGTAGCGCAATTCCGGATCGCGCCCTAGATTTCCAACTATTGTTATTTTGTTAAAAGACATTTTACTCTCCGTTTGGGATGTTTTTAGCGAACACTAACAGTTACTAATTCATCTGTTTGAAAGAATGTTCGCTCTATTTTAAGATTAGTTTTGACTAATTCTAGACCCAATAATACCAAAACTCAAAACTTGATGTATCGATTGTTAGTCATTTTAGGCTTCGTGTTGATAATAACGCTTGGCGCAACCGTTGAGGTGGATGCTCAAGCGGTCGAGGATTGGGCGAAACCGGTTAAACCTTGTTGGGTTTTTCAGACGGATGAAATGTCATCACTTGCATCTGCGTCTGATAACGAGAAAACAATTCTCTTGCCGCTTATTAACGGTTCCGTTTCCGCAATTGACGTAGATACCGGCAAGTCGATATGGAATTTAGATCTCAAAAATTCTATTAACTCCCGTCGGATATTGGTAAACCGCACAAGTCTTTATCTAACGGGAGAAATTGAACCGGAGGTCGACTCAGTTTCGAGCGAGGCTTCCCTTCCGGAGGGCAAATACAAAGTTTATTCAGTGGATATCGATTCCGGTATCAATAATTGGGTTAACGGTTTGAGTCTCAAGCGTTTTTCAGAGAGTTTGTCGATATCGATGGACGAAAAGCGGATTGTAGTTGCTGCGAATCAAGGTGAGGTTTTAAGTTTTGATAAGCGGGATCGAGGATTTGAGTGGCAGGTCGATCTTCAAACCCGGCTTACGACTTCCCCAACGATCGGCGCGAGTTCGATACTGATTGGAACGCGAAACAAAACGATTGCGCGAATTGAAAAAGCGTCTGGTAAAATATTGAGTCAGATTCCCGTAAGTGATGTCCCGAGTAGCCTTTATGTAGATTCGGAAACGATTTTTGTTGGAGATAGTCGAGGGTTTCTTCGCTCTTTCGACCCTGGGGAAAATCTTCGCTGGAGAGCCCGTACTGGCGGAAAAATAGTTGAAATTGCACCGATAGGAAACGACTTGCTGGTATCTTCCGACGACAATTTTGCCTATCTTTTCACCAAGAACAAGGGTAAAAAGCGTTGGAAGCGAAAGCTAGCAGGGCGAATCATCGGCAAATCAATCTTAGATAATAGCGTCGCTGTTTTTCTAAGCAGCGGTAGCAACGAAGCGGTTTTTGTAAATCTAAAAAATGGAAAAATCGTAAACCGTATTGAAGTAGGTGTTGATCAATGGTTTGTAAGCCCACCTAGGTACGTTGGCGGTAAGGTTATTCTTCCTACGAACGACGGTTTATCGGCATTTAGTCCAAGCTGTTAACAACTCATCTAGGTTCTAGTTCGTGTAAGCAGATAAACTCCAAACATGGCAAAAATCGCCAAGGGCCCCCAGACGGCTAGCGCCGGCGAAATGTAGCCGCTCGTTCCGAATTGGGAAAAAATGTTTGTCGTTCCCATAAACAAGAGCCAAATCACAACTGCAAAACCGAGAGTTACAACATTTCCCCGACGACCTAAACTCAATGCAAAGGGCGCACTAAATAAGGTGATTATAAGAGGCAAGAAAGGCGTCGAGTATTTTTTGTGAAGCGATATTCCGTATGTTCGCCGCTCTTCAGCAGAAAGACTGTTATCCGCCTTAGCTGCTGTTTCGTCAAGATCAAGATGACTGGGTTTCGTTATCGTTTGAGCAAAGGGATTTGTCGACACGGCACGTTCACCGGAGACGGCGGTTTTTTCAAAACTCTCTTGGTTTGTCAGGTCAAACTCATTTCCCTCGCCCAGAAAAACTATTTTATTGGGTTCCCATCTGGCTTTTTCAGCCGTTAATAACCTTTTTAATCTTGAATGGTTGGGGTCAATTTCAAAGATACGCAAATCTGAAACAACTGACATCTCGTTATCAGACGCGGCCTTCCGTTTAAAAGAGTAAATCGCATCCTCACTCGCAACCCAAGACTTTCCTTGTTTGTCTACGGTCTTATTACGGCTCCGGATTTGATCTCTTATAGCGTCCTGCTTTCGATTTGCTTCGGTCAAAACCCACTCCTGAATGCCGAAATTGAAAAGACCGACCAGGATCATCAATATAAAACACGGAAGCATTAGGCGATATATGCTCTGTCCCGCCGCAGTCCAAGTAACAATTTCGTTTTGTCTGGATTTGATAATGTATGTTGCAAGGGTCGCGATCATCAAAGCCGAGGGCGATATCTGATCGTAGATAAAAGGGATCAGAAAAAAAAGAAATGTTACAAGCAGCGTAAAACCGTTTTCGATTGTTCCGGCAAACTTCCAAAGTTCAAACGCCGTAAAAATCATGAAAATCGCCGAAAGAAATCCAAGCGTAAGCAGGTAGTTTTTAACCAGATTCCAGATTAAATCGAGGTCTAATATTCCCGTAGTTAAATCCACATAGGAACTTTTTTTGGATATCTTCTCTGCTTTCTTCCCGGACTCTCCCTCGTCACCGCTCGCGCCAAAGAAACTGGGTATCGAAAAAGTACGGGAAATAAAAAGCCTCTGCGAAAGGAACAGCCATACAATAACGAGTATCGAGGTTGAAAGTGGAATCAAACCGCCTACAAAAAGGCTTATAGCTTCGGTTCTTACCAGTTGCTCGCCTAAAAGAGCCAAAAGATAATATGCGACGAGACTTACAAGCGCTAGAAAGACGCCAAAACCTCTCCCTCCCCGATTAAATTTCGTGACCAGAGCGACGCCAAGAAGTGAAAACAGAAGAGGTGTGATTGAAAGCAAAATCCGTCGTTGCCATAACACCAAAGCATCCGTGCGTTTGTGCCCTTCAAGGGTCGCCGCGTGGCGTGCCAACTCACGCAAGCCCATTTCTTCAGGCGTACGCTTTGTTTCGGAAAGCTTCTCGATAATCTCACTGCGCTTTGTCTGAACCACTAAGCGTAGATCCTTTACGCTCTCGTAAACAACTTTCTTTGGCGAATCCCCAATCTTGCCTTTCCCTTCGCCACTAAAGGTATTAACCCACGCATCGCTTAAAACAATCTCGGAATCGTCATCTGAAGTATCAATCCTTCCTTCTTTTGCCGTTATCAGACGCACTTCATTGTTTTCTTTGTCGTCGTGATAAATGAATACGCCCTGCCAGTTTCCATCCTTCCGGTTTCCGTCCTTTACATAAACAGTAAAACCCTCAATATCGGTATTAAACGTCCCCGGAGCGATCGGTGATTCGAGTTTATGTAAGGCAGCCTGGAGCGCGACCCTTCTGACTATTTGAGCAGCAAACGGCACACCTTTTAGGTTTATAAAAACGGCGAATGCCGATAGCAAAATCGCGAGAAAAACAATTGGAATAGTAATTTGTAGGTTCCCTACACCTGCCGCTCGCAGCGCAGTTATCTCGCTATCGCCTTGCATTCGGGAGAGTCCGATTATTACGCCGACAAGAGCCGCAACCGGACATGTGAAAGCGATTACATTTGGAACCAGGGCAATCGTTAATTGCCAGATTAGATGATCAGGAATGGCGGTGTTAAAAAGCAGATCTGAATATCTTCCCGCCTGCTGTACAAACAGTATTACGCTCAGCAGCATCCAGGTAATCAAGAAATACGGGATCACTGCTCGAAGTATGTGCCACGAGATTGTATGGCTAAACTGCCTCATGTTTCAGCTCAACAGGCCTCACTCTTACTTTCTTATCAAGTACGCGCGAGATTATTCGACGTAAAATCGAAGACACCGATAGGATCGCCTCAAGCCTGCCCGAATACTCCTCTGAAAACTTGCCAGGAGACAGCTTTTTGAGGTGCTCAAACAGCTGACGGAACTCCGGCGTGACTTCCTCCATCCTCGATCCGTCGCAGTTTCCGCAAACGAGATTAAAATCTAAATCAAGATACGTTTTTTCGTGCGCAGCTAGCTTCCTCGCACACTTTCCACATTTACTCCAATCAGGAATGTACCCGGAAAGACTCAGTATCCAATACTCGAAGTAGCAAGAAATCGCTTCGAAGCCTTCGGAATCTTCGGAGCCCTGCTCCAAACACGCTTTCACCATTCGATAAAGTTTCTCGTTGGGTTCGTGAGGCGGGGCAAAATCATTGATCAAATCCACCAGATAGGCGTATGTCTTCAGAAAGTCAGGGTCGCTTGCGCTTTCAAAAAAGGAGCTTTTTAATTCTATTTGCTGGATTAGCGCCAGATCGCGTTCTTCCTTCAGGATATATGTGAGGTCGACAATCGAAAAAGGTTCTAACCCTCCGCCAAACTTGCTTTTTAGGCGTTTAGCCCCCTTCGCGACGCCGCGGATTAGGCCTTCCTCTTTGCTAAGAAACACAGCGATTTTATCCGCGTCTGCCAAATTATAGGTCCGCAGGATAATCGCTTCTGTTTCATAAAACGCCATCTGTTACCAGGGAAGGAAATAGAAAACCCAGGCCATAACAAGACTAATGCCTATGAACTGGGCGAAAACTTTGAGTCCGTAAAGAACCCGCTGCTGCAGATCGCCGCTTGCAAAAACCGCAAAAGCAATAGAAACAAGGGCACCGAAGGCAATTAAATAAAGGAAATGAATCATCGTTTCCTCCCGCTACTCAGATCAACCGCGTCAACAACCGCCAGGAGATTTAACAAACCCGAAACCTCTAAAAATCTTCCACCATACTCAAACGTCGCCCACGAGGCTACATCCCTCGGTGCATCGCTCCCAAGAAAAAAGCTAATTGCTGCGCCCAGCCCATTACCAAGCCTTGCAAAAGTGTTTAAGAGGTAGAGTAGCGCACCATCCTTAAAATCAAAGCCTGGATAGTACGCGCCGCCACTTACAATCGCGACGATAAACATCGTCCAAACAACCAACCCGACAACCACACCACGCTGCCAATAACCCTGCTGTATATGCCCATAGCCGGGTAAAAGCCAAGAAATTAAACCAATTACAAACGGATTATCCATAACAAGTGAAAATAATACAAACTAATATAAAACTTTAATAGGCAACGCGCAATTTATTCTATCAACGCAGTTTATCCTAAATTAATTTCCATAAATCAAATACGGTTTTCGCATCTTTGCAAAGGCTTCTTCGTCTGACTTCCAGCTATCCTTTATTTCGTCGATAGTTGCTCCCTTCTCAAACTGTTCGCGAAGTTTTGTTGTACCCGCTATTACATCAAAAGGATTTCGGTCGTAAACATATTCATATGGGGGAGATTTCCAATCAAAATCAGCCGAATACATGTCGAAAATCGTTTTTATCATCGCGATTCCCGTAATCACCGGTTCAAAAATATCGCGGTTGGTCACGTGCAGAAAAACTCCGCCGCAAACCTCGTTTGCATACTTCTGAAATGTCGGCAAAAAATTAGTAGACCTAAAAGTTACGCCCGTCAGCTCCAACGTTTGCAGTACATCGGCGTAATCGTTTGCATCAATATAAGGTGCACCAACATATTCAAAAGGGCGTGTCGTCCCCCTGCCTTCCGAAACCTGGGTTCCCTCAAAATAGACGGTCCCTGGAAAAACAATCGCAGTATCAACCGTCGGCATATTTGGCGAAGGAATTACCCAAGGGGCGTTCGTCTCGTCAAAATAAAGATCCCGCCGCCAACCTTCCATTTCAATGACCGTCAAATCACAGTTTATACGAAACTCTTTGTTGAATAGTTTTGCGAGTTCTCCTACTGTCATCCCATGACGCATGGGAATCGGGTATTGCCCGACAAAAGACTCGTGTCCTTCCTCCAGTAAACTTCCCTCGATATCCGTTCCGTTTATAGGGTTTGGACGATCGCAGACGTACATCTTTTTTCCGAACTTGGCGCACGCCGCCATCGCATTCGCCATCGTATAAATAAATGTATAAACTCGTCCGCCTATGTCCTGCAGATCGAAAACCAGGGCATCGATATCCGCGAGCATTGCTTCAGTCGGTTCCCGCGTATCACTGTAGAGCGAATAAACAGGTAGTCCCGTTTTGGAGTCAATCGAGTGAGAAGTCTCGATCATATTGTCCTGTACGTCCCCACGAATTCCGTGTTGCGGACCAAACAGCGCCTTCATGTCTATCTCAGGCGTTTCATGAAAAATATCGGCAAAATGATGGAATTTGTGATTGACCGACGCCTGATTGCAGATAAGCCCCACGCGAAGTCCTTTTAGATCCTTTATCCGGTCGGTAATTAACACCTCAGAGCCGAGATTAACTTTAACTCTTTTTTTTAGCATATGTTAACTACCTACAACTAAGAATTTACTTGAAATATAATAATCATTATTTTCGATGTCGATTTTCACGTATTTTTGCCCTGACCCAACATGAACTAACCAGATCGAAAACCCTCTGCGCCTCGCCCGGACGGCGTAACGATTATGTTCAGATATTAGTAGTGTGATGTCAATTTGAGCATTTCAAATTAAAGATTTATCATCTAACAATAGCTTATGGAAATCGAAAAAATCACTTCGGACATACGTTCCACCACGGTCATCCTCGTTAAAAGAGATGGTAAAACAGCTATGGCCGGAGACGGCCAGGTTACGTTAGGCGAGACGGTTATAAAAGGAAACGCCAGAAAAGTTCGTCGCATACATAATGATCAGGTATTGGTTGGTTTTGCAGGCGCAACGGCGGATGCTTTTACCTTACTTTCACGTTTTGAATCAAAACTGGAGCAGTTTCAAGGGCAGCTCGAGCGCGCCTCAATCGAACTGACAAAAGATTGGAGAACTGACAAGTATTTAAGGCATCTGGAAGCGCTCATGATCGTCGCGGATAAGGAAGACTCTTTTTTAATCTCTGGAAAAGGCGATGTTATTGCTTCGGATGAAGGCATTCTTTCGGTTGGCTCCGGAAGCATGTACGCGATCGCAGCCGCACGCGCGCTCGTAAAACACACTGATCTGTCTGCAAAAGACGTTGCAAACGAATCATTGAAGGTTGCAGGAGACATCTGCATTTATACAAACTCGGACATAATACTTGAGGAATTATAAGCGATCAGTAATCGCAACGAATTAGGCATAATGGCAATATCTTTAGGCGGAAAAATCAAGGAATTACTCAGCAAACCTAAACTCGACGATTTAACACCTCGTCAGATCGTGGCTGAGTTGGACAAATACGTTGTCGGGCAGGACAAGGCGAAGCGGGCAGTGGCAATAGCGCTTAGAAACCGTATCCGAAGGCAAAAACTGCCGCCGGAGGTCGCTCGTGATGTTTTACCAAAAAACATTTTGATGATCGGCTCGACCGGTATTGGTAAAACAGAAATCGCCAGGCGCTTGGCAAACTTGGCTAATTCGCCGTTCATTAAGATTGAGGCGTCAAAATTTACGGAAGTAGGGTATGTTGGACGCGATGTCGAGAGCATGGTTCGTGAGTTAACCGATATCGCAGTGGATATGACTAAGCAAGCCGCGTTTGAAGATGTGCAGGAGCGCGCGGAGCAAAACGTGGAAGAAGATATCCTAAACTTACTGTTGCCATCCTCCAACTCTTTTGACGATTTCCCTAGTGATCCGTCAATTGATGTTATCGATGAAAATCCAGCGCCGAATCTTAATCGCACTCGCGAGAAATTGAAAAAGCAGCTGAGAAACGGTGAGTTGGAAGATAGAGTTATAGAAATAGAAGCTCAGGATCGTTCCGGGCGTATGATCGACTTCGTCGGCGGACAAGGGATGGAAGATATGGGTGTCAATCTGGGGGATATGTTTGGTAACCTCTTTCCTTCCAAAACCGTGAAGCGCCGAATGAAGATTTCGGAAGCTCGACAATATATGTTGCGCGAAGAGCAGGAAAACCTCATCGATATGGAACAGATTACCAGAGAAGCGATTGAAAAGACCGAGTCGTCTGGTTTCATTTTCCTGGACGAGATCGACAAGATCGCCGGCAATGACAGCGGCGGCAGCGGTCCTGATGTCTCGAGAGAAGGCGTTCAGAGAGATCTGCTCCCGATCGTTGAAGGCACGACGGTCAACACTCGCTACGGGATGGTTAATACCGAGCATATCCTCTTTCTTGCCGCCGGTGCTTTTCATGTTTCAAAACCATCGGACTTGATCCCCGAGCTTCAAGGTAGATTTCCGATCAGGGTCGAGCTTGAGTCACTTACGCTGGACGACTTTAAGCGCATTCTTATACAACCTAAGAACTCGCTTATTAAGCAGTATCAGGCTCTGCTTAACACCGAGGGGATCGAACTTACCTTTACTGAGGACGCTATCAGCGCCTTAGCTGAAATGACCGTGGAAATCAACAAAACAACTGAAGATATAGGCGCCCGAAGACTCCACACTCTTTTGGAGAACCTGCTTGAGGAGATAAGCTTTGAAGGAAGCGAGCTTAAGGAGAAGAGCCAAACGATCGATGAGGCCTTTGTCCGGAATCGTTTGTCCGACCTCGTAGAAGACCAGGACTTAAGACAATACGTATTGTAATAAACATATGCTTATTAAGCAGTTTAATACGCTTAAAATGCCGAGACTGGCAATTAAGCGCACGGTCGTCACCATTTCCGTTCTGCTCATTCTGCTAGCGGCTTGCGGAAAGAGGAAGCCTCCGCTTCCACCGGTCGAGCGCGTACCTCAAACCGTGGAAATCACAGGCAAGCAAACTGGCAGCGTCGTTAACCTCGTATGGCAGATGCCGGCAAGAAATGCCGCTAACGGTAAAACGTTGAACATACGGCGCGCAGACATTTATCGACTAGCGGAACCTTTAAGCTCTTCTCTTTCCCTTTCTGAAGAAGAGTTTTCCGCACGTAGCACCCTCATCGCCTCGATACCGATCGCCGACTCCGATTTCGGACTAAAGGAAAAAACATATACTGACCGCCTACAGTTTGCCGGGCAACAGGCACGCCTTTGGTATGCGGTGCGCTTTGTTAACGCCGCCGGGCAAAAAGCCGCATTTTCAAATTTCTTTTTGATTGAGCCGACCGCAAAAATAGCCAAAAAGCCCGGGTCTTTTAGAGCGGAAGTTACCCAAGACTCCATTAAACTTACTTGGACAGCTCCCGCGGAAAATGAAAACGGCTCAACCCCTGCAAACATTCTTGGATACAACGTTTATAGATCAGATGGCGATACGCCGTTCGAAAAGCTCAATGATAGTCCGGTGAATACGAATAGCTATGACGACAGTTTTTTCGAGTTTGACAAGGAGTATTCGTACTACGTGCGCGCAGCCTCCCTTGGCACCGGCGGGTTACCGGTAGAAAGCGCGGCTAGCGAGACGGTCTCTGTCGCGACAAAGGATACGTTCGCTCCTACACCTCCGGGCTCAATCACGATTGCGGCGGCGCCAAACTCGATTTCAATTTTCTTCGCAACTAATCTTGAAAAGGACGTGGTCGAATATCGCGTGTATCGCACAACAAATTTGTCTCTTCCGAAATCCAAATGGGATCTGTTAACGCCTAAGGGATTGAAAACGAACACTTTTCAGGACGCTAAAGTCCGGTCAGGTACAACCTATTACTACTACCTAACCGCGATCGATAAGGCTGGCAATGTCAGCTCCCCTTCTGAGATAGTCTCGGAAACCGCATTTTAAGATTATGAAAATATGTCGGTTTAGATTTCAGGAAAAAGTCGAATACGGCGTACTGAAAGAAGACCAGATACTTCCGATAGGCGATTTTCCATCTGAGCCACACCCACTCGGAAGCCGTCGACCGATTTCACCCGATGAAGTTAAGATGCTTACGCCGGTTGAGCCATCGAAGATAGTTTGTATAGGAAGAAACTACGCCGATCACGCAAAAGAACTCGGAAACGAAGTGCCTGAATACCCGCTCTTGTTTCTTAAGGCTCCGTCAGCCCTGATCATGAGCGGCGAAGACATCGTTTTGCCGAAGCAATCCAAACAGGTTGAGCACGAGGGCGAACTTGCCGTCATTATCGGCAGGGAGTGTAAGAATCTGCCTGAAAATGTTGATCCGCTTGAACACGTCCTCGGATATTTGTGTCTAAACGATGTCACGGCAAGAGACCTGCAGCGAAAAGACGTTCAATTCACGCGTGCAAAGTCATTTGATACTTTTTGCCCGGTTGGCGGAGTGATTGAAACCGAAATCGACCCCGCTGATTTGAGTATTCGCACTCGTGTTAATGGCGAAATCAAGCAGGATTCACGCACTTCAAAGATGGTGTTTGATATTCCGTTTTTAGTGCGATACATTTCAAACCAAATGACTCTATATCCAGGCGATCTTATTGCCACCGGAACACCTTCGGGAGTGTCAATGTTGCGCCCGGGAGACGTCTGCGAAGTTGAAATAGAGGGCTTGGAAATTTTACGCAATACCATTACTAAATAAACTTATCGGAGAAAATAATGAAATTTTTTGTAGATACTGCAAATCTGGACGAGATCAAAGAGGCTAATGAATTGGGGGTGGTCGATGGTGTAACAACCAATCCCTCGCTCGTTGCAAAAGAAGGGGATATTGACTTTAAGCAGAGAATCGCTGAAATATGCGAAGTCGTTTCGGGCGATGTTTCCGCTGAGGTTACAGCAATCGATACCGAAGGAATGCTAAACGAAGGGCGCGAACTCGTAAAAATCGCAGATAACGTCGTGATCAAAGTTCCTTTAACCTGGGACGGCCTTAAAGCGACAAAGGCTTTTACCGCAGAAGGTGTGAAAACAAACGTAACGCTTTGTTTCTCGTCTTCCCAGGCGCTGCTCGCAGCAAAGGCGGGCGCAACATACATTTCACCGTTTATCGGCAGACTTGACGATCTTTCGCAAAACGGTATGGATCTGATTGAAGATATTGTGCAGATCTATGACAACTACGGTTTCAAAACGCAGGTGCTCGCCGCAAGCATACGCCATCCGATGCATATCGTCGATTCAGCTCTTGCCGGTGCGGACGTCGCAACCGTGCCGTTTAAAGTGTTCCAAAAAATCGTAAAACACCCGCTTACGGATAAAGGCCTGGATGCGTTCTTAGCGGATTGGAAAAATAGCGGGAGGTAATGGCATAGTTACTTTCACAAAAGCTGATGATTACTGGCGAGCTAAAATCCAAAGTTAATAAGGTATGGGATGCCTTCTGGACGGGAGGCATTTCAAACCCGCTCGAAATCATCGAACAAATCACCTACCTGCTCTTCATCAAGCGACTCGATAATCTGCAAACCAAAGAAGAACTAAAATCCACGATGCTCGATAAAGAGATCGAGACGACGATTTTTACAGATGATCAGAAAAACCTGCGCTGGTCTCGTTTTAAGAACCTCGATCCGAAATTGATGTATGAGGTTGTCGATAAGGAAGTCTTCCCTTTTATAAAGGAATTTCGTGGTAATGAAACCTCTTATTCCGAGCTTATGCAGAATGCGAGGCTTTCGATTCCTACGCCCGGGTTGCTCTCGAAGGTCGTCGATCTTATCGATCAAATTCCGATGGAAGACCGCGACACGAAGGGCGACGTTTACGAGTATATGCTCGGTAAAATTGCCTCAGCCGGACAAAACGGGCAGTTTCGTACGCCTCGACACATAATTAAAATGATGGTTGAAATGGTCGCGCCGGCGCCCGAAGATATCGTTTGTGATCCGGCGTGCGGCACTGCGGGTTTTCTTGTCGCGGCAAATGAGTATATTTACCGCAAACATCGTGATCTCTTCACCGATGAAAATCTAAAGCACCATTTCTATAACAAACTCTTTAACGGTTTTGACTTTGACAACACGATGCTGCGGATCGGTTCGATGAATATGATGCTTCACGGCATCGAAAATCCGAATATTCGTTACAGAGATTCGCTGGCGGAGCTTCATTCAAAGGATGAAGAGCTTTATTCTGTCATTCTCGCCAATCCGCCGTTTAAGGGTTCGCTTGATTACGACAGCACAGCGAAGGATTTGCTTCGGGTCGTAAAGACCAAGAAAACTGAGCTTCTCTTTATCGCACTCTTTTTGCGTCTTCTCAAAACAGGCGGACGAGCCGCCGTGATCGTGCCTGACGGCGTTTTGTTTGGTTCGTCAAAAGCTCATAAAACTTTGCGTAAAACCATCGTCGAAGATCAGAAACTCGATGCGGTTATCTCTATGCCGAGCGGTGTCTTTAAGCCTTACGCCGGGGTTTCGACGGCTGTCTTGATCTTTACAAAGACCAGTTCGGGCGGGACGGAAAGCGTATGGTTTTATGATATGCAGGCAGACGGCTTTTCGCTCGATGATAAACGCACGAAATTAGACCAATCAAAACACGAAAACAACAACATCCCGGACATTTTGAAGCGTTGGCAGAATCTGGAAGATGAGCAGAAGCGGGAACGCACCGAGCAATCTTTTCTTGTTCCGAAAAAAGAGATCGCCGAGAACGGTTATGATCTGAGCATCAACCGCTATAAAGAAATTGTTTATGAAGAAATAGATCTCGATCCACCGAAAGTGATTTTGGAAGAACTGGGTAAATTAGAGGAAGAAATTCAGTCTGATTTGAAAGCATTGGAGGCGATGATCGGATAATGAAACATTTGCCTTTTACAAAAGTATTCAACGATGAATCTGGTGGAAATATTAAGACCAAAAAGGGTGATTATCTTGAAAATGGTTTAATTCCAATTGTAGATCAAGGAGAAGATTTAATCGGTGGATTTACAAATGATGAAAATAAAATCTGTAAATCGGATTTGCCAGTAATTGTTTTCGGGGATCATACAAGACGGTTCAAATTTGTAGATTTTCCTTTTGGGATGGGAGCAGATGGAGTAAAAGTATTAAAACCCAAAATAGAAGCTAATGAAAAATATCTATACTACTATCTTAAAGCCTTACGACTAACTGATGCAGGTTATGATAGACACTTCAAATATTTAAAGAGAACCGAAATTTTAATCCCGCCGCTACCCGAACAAAAGCGAATCGCGGAAGTTTTAGACAAAGCCGACGCACTTATCCAAAAACGCCGTCAGGCTATCGAAAAACTCGATACTCTATTGCAATCAGTTTTCCTTGAGATGTTCGGCGATCCGGTGAAAAATCCGATGGGTTGGGATGTATCTGAACTATCCCAAATAGTAGAAAAAGATAGATCAATAACTTATGGAATATTAAAACCAGGTGATTTCACAGACAATGGAATACCAATGTTAAGGATTCAAGACTTAAAAAAAGGTGAGATAAACATAGAAAATGTTCATAGAGTTTCCTCTGAATTATCCACTCAATATAAAAGAACAATTCTTAAAGGTGGAGAAATTGTGATTTCTTTAGTTGGAACAATTGGATTAGCAGCAATTATCCCACAAGATTTTTCTGGGTTTAATCTCCACAGAAATTTAGGAATGATTTCATTAAATGAATCAGTTCATCCTCAATATTTTTATTATTTAGTTTCACACCCATTTTTTTCAAAAGTAATAAAAAATATTACAAAAGGTGGAAACCAACCTTTGTTGAATTTAGGTGATTTGAATAAAGTTTTAATAATCCTGCCACCATTATCAGCACAAGAAAACTTTGCAAAAAAAGCAATTCAAGTAAATAAGTTAAAAAAATCTCTTGAAATTTCATCAATGAAATCTGAAAATCTTTTCCAATCTCTTCAGCAAAAAGCATTCAAGGGAGAACTTTTTGAGATGGAAGGGCGGGAAGCGATTGAAGAAGCGTCGGCGGGTTAGAGAGGAAATGAGAGGGTGCAAGTTGCGTGTGGATTTGTAGCTTTTGGATCAATTGCCACTAGCTTCAGCTAGTGGAACCAAAGCTGCAAAAACAAAAGGCTTTAGCCAAATATCTATTCGATTCTTATTCCGCCCGGCTTTAGCCAAAAAAGATCAGATTCGGCTAAAGCCGTTAAAAGAGAAAAATCAAACCCACTAGCTAAAGCTAGCGGCAATTTATGGTGCTAATGAAAATTGATGAAGTCAGTGCAAATTGATAGAGCTAGTAAAATTTTTGATAATCTTAGCGGAAATTGATGGTGCTAGTGGAAATTTTGATAATGTAGAGAAAAGGTATGACTTCCAACTTCACATTTCTAAAAGACGAATGGCAGACGGTTTATGATTCCGCCGTCAAAGCCGAAAGCAATGTATGGAGCGATCCGCGAACGGCTTGTTTCTATGCGCGCCGAACGCTCGAAGCTACAGTTGATTGGATGTATCGCTTTGACGAGTATCTCTCACTCCCCTACGACACATCGCTTTATGGACTCACATCGGAGCAAACCTTTCGAGACAATTTGCCAAAAGCGGTTTATTTAAAGGTTGGATTTTTACGGAGAGCCTGCAATAAGGCGATTCACGATAAAGGCAAAGTAAACGAGCAGACCTCTATGCGTGTGGCGTCCGAATTGTTTCATGTGCTGTATTGGTTTGCGCGAAGCTATACTCAGGAGGATCCCGCGCGGTTTTCGGGTTTGAAGTTTGAACGCGACCTTATTCCAAAACCCGAAGCTTCCGTTTCGGCTGAATCTTACAAAAAACTCAAAAAACAGCTCGAGGAATACGAGCAGGAGCGCAAAGAGGCACTCGAGCAGGCGAAGGAAATTCTCGAAGAGCCTTCGATAAATGAAGAACTCGCAAATCTGCGCAAACAAATCGCAAAAGCGAAGAAGGAAAACGAAAAATATCCAGATTCTCACGATTATTCCGAAAGCCAGACGCGTAAATACATCATCGATTTGATGCTTACGGAAGCGGGTTGGACGCTTGGCGAAGATGTGACCTTTGAGTGTGAAGTAAAGGGAATGCCGAATGAACCAGGCGTTGGCTTTGTGGATTACGTGCTCTGGGGAAACGACGGAAAGCCGCTTGGTTTGATAGAGGCGAAAAGAACCTCGAAAGATTCTCGCGATGGCAAAAGACAAGCTGAGCTCTACGCAAATTGTCTCGAAGAAGAATTTGGTCAGCGTCCCGTAGTCTTTTACTCAAACGGCTACGAAACGCACCTCTGGGACGACAAAAATTACCCGCCAAGAAGCGTTCAGGGAGTTTACACCAAAAGCGGACTCGAACTTCTAATTCAAAGACGCGAAATCCGCGAGCCCTTACAAGACAAACGGGTAAACCCCGATATCGCCGGACGCGATTATCAAATGCGTGCGATTCGAAAAATCTGCGAGGGTTTTGAAAAAGAAAGTCGCCGTAAAGCGTTGCTCGTAATGGCAACCGGCGCCGGAAAAACGAGAACCACAATTGCTCTTTGCGATCTGCTTCAGCGAGCAAAGTGGGTAAAGAGGGTTTTGTTTCTCGCTGATCGAAATGCCCTTGTAAAACAAGCCTGTAACGCCTTCAAGGAACACCTTCCGGATTCCAATCCTGTAAATCTTGTACTCGACAGGCGGGCGTCGGGGAGCCGGGTTTACGTTTGCACCTATCCGACGATGATGAACCTAATCAACGAAATGGAGGGTGAAAAGAGACGTTTCGGCGTAGGCTATTTCGATCTGATTGTCATCGATGAGGCGCACCGCTCGGTTTACAAAAAATACCAGGCGATTTTTGATTACTTCGATTCGTTTCTGGTTGGTCTCACCGCAACTCCGAAAGCGGAAGTCGCCCGAAATACATACAGGCTTTTTGAATTGCAAGACGGAATGCCAACCGATGCTTACGAGCTCGAAGACGCCATCAACGACGGGTATCTCGTTCCTTCGGTCAATATCAGTGTACCGACGAAATTCACACGCGAGGGCATCAAATACTCGGAGCTGAGCGATGACGAAAAAGATCAGTGGGACGAGATTGAATGGAATGAAGAGGGCGAAAAACCTGATGAGATCAGTGCGACGGCGATAAACCGCTGGCTGTTTAATCAGGATACGATCGAAAAGGTTTTACAAAATTTGATGGAAAACGGTTTGAGAGTCGAAGGCGGCGACAAACTCGGAAAAACAATCATCTTCGCGAAAAATCACAAGCACGCCGTAGAAATCGAAAGGGTTTTTAATCTGAACTATCCTCATTTGAAGGGACAATTCGCGAGAGTGATAGATAATTACGAACGCTATGCCCACACTTTGATCGATGATTTCTCAACGGCTTCCAAGCTGCCGCAAATAGCGATTTCCGTCGATATGCTCGATACGGGAATAGATATTCCGGAGATCGTCAACCTCGTGTTTTTCAAAACTGTTCGCTCAAAAACGAAATTTCTTCAGATGATCGGACGCGGCACCCGTCTGCGCCCGGACCTTTTCGGCATCGGAAAAGATAAGGAGTGTTTCTACATCTTCGATTATTGCCAGAATTTTGAATACTTCGGCGAAGACGTCAAAGAGGTTGAACCAAAATTACAGGAATCGCTGAGCACAAAAATTTTTAATAAACGCGTGGAGCTGCTAGATTCGATAAGGCGCAGCACACTCAAAGATGAGAGCTTAAACAAGGTCGAAGAAGAAGTCTCGGAAACGCTGCAGCTGCAGGTAAACGCGATTAACAAGGATAATTTCGTGGTCAGACCTCATTTGAGAGAAGTAGAGAAATTCGGCGATAAAAAGGCATGGGAAAAGTTGGACGCTGACGCCTTTTACGAATTGACTCAGATCATCGCTTCCCTTCCAAATGAGCTAAATCCGGAGGATGAAACGGCGAAGCAGTTTGATTTTTTAATGCTAAAGCTCCAGCTCGCTACGCTCCAAAACGATAAGTTTTTCATTAAGCTTCGCGATCAGGCGATTGAAATCGCAGACCGTCTTGAGGAAAAGGAAAACGTTCCCGAGGTGAAAAAGCAAATCGAGCTTATTCAAGCGCTGCAAAAAGACCGCTTTTGGACGGATGTCACCGTTCCGATTCTGGAGACCGTTCGCAGGAAACTTCGCGACCTCGTGAAATTCATCGATAAAACCAAGAGAATATCAGTTTACACAGATTTTGAAGACGAACTTGAGCCGGGCACGCAAGCAACCGGTGATGGGGTGAGCTCCGGTTTGGACAAAGCGAGATATAAAGCCAAGTTTATGGAGTTTCTCACGAGGCATGAAAATCACATCACTTTGCAAAAACTCAGAACCAATAAACCGATCACTGACACCGACATACGCGAGCTCGAACGCCTGCTTTTTGACTCTGACGAACTTGGAACTAAGGAAGAATTTGAAAAAGCATTCGGCAAACAGAATACTTTAGGCATCTTTATTCGCAGCCTGGTGGGGCTCGATCGCGTAGAAGCTAAACGAGCGTTTAACAAATTCCTGGACGGACAGAAATACAGTTCGAATCAAATCGAATTTGTAAATATGATCATCGATTATCTGACGGAAAAATGGGGTGATGAAGATTGAAGCCCTCTACGAACCGCCTTACACTCACTTCGATACAGACGGTTTAATCGGTGTCTTTTCCAAGACCGATTCGTTTGAGATACAGAAAATACTTGATTCGATCAAGGAAAACGCCGCGGCTTAACTTTTTTCATTGGCAAGCTTGACGATTTCATCCCTCAACATTTCTGCCTCGGAATTTTGCGGCAGCGCAATGGCAAACCTTTCCTTGAAATCGAGATATTCGTCGGAATCGTCAAATAAGTTGCGAGTTTCCTCAAAGAATCCGTCCAACATTTCATTAGAAAGCCCATCATCAAGATCAAAGGATTCGTCAATGCGTACGATCAGTGTTGAGATCGTGCGGAGCCAGGCAAACCGCTCGTCTCCGAGCAGCATTTCAAGAAACTTCCCGCTCGAAACAACGCCGTTCGTGCGCTCGTAGTTTGCCCTTTCCCAATCCAATAAAATCTTGTGAAGCCGCAGAAACTTGTTGCGAATCAACTTCAAATTTGTCTTTCTATCCTCAAAACTTGTCATTTCTTCCCCACCGAGAACGCCTAGTCATACGTTTTCACAAATGTCCCCGCTTGTAAATCACGTATCGCCTCCTGAATTTCTTCGCGCGTATTCATTACAAAAGGACCGTATCTTGCAATCGGTTCATTTAAGGGCGCACCCGAAACAAGCAAAAACCTTGCTCCGCTCTCTCCCGCCTTAACTTTGACCAAATCCCCTTCTCCAAAGACGATGAGTTTAAGAGATTCAACATACTCACTCTCGTTATCAGACGCAGAGCCAAACTTTGCGGCGCCTTCGAAAACATACGCAAACGCCGCGTGTCCAGCAGGAACTTCATGTTCGAAGTCGCAATCGGCAGGCAGCGTAACGTCAATGTAAGTTGGGTTCGCCTCTATATCCGTAACCACACCTTTAACACCTCTGACCTCGCCAGCGATCACTTTTACGGACGCGCCGCTTTCCATTTCAACTGTTGGAATGCTCTCAGCCGAAAATTCCTGATAGCGCGGATCCATCATCTTTTGTTTAGCCGGAAGATTGACCCAGAGTTGAAATCCCTCCATGCCTCCTTCCCTTACTTCCGGCATCTCTTCGTGCATAATGCCACCGCCGGCGGTCATCCATTGCACGCCGCCCGTGGTAATCACACCCTCGTTACCACTCGAATCGCGGTGCTTAATCACGCCCTTAAGCATATACGTAACCGTTTCGATTCCCCTATGCGGATGCATCGGAAAGCCCGCAATGTAATCATCCGGGTTGTCAGAACCAAAATGATCGAGCAATAAAAATGGATCAAGATCGCTCAAAACCCTGTTTGCTATGAGCCTTTTAAGAGTAACACCCGCGCCATCTGACGTTATTTCAGGCTCCACCGTCTTCAATACTTCCCTTTCTTTCATACCTTCCCCCTTGTCTGTTTTGATTATTTTCTATATTCTTTAGCTAGCTTATGATTATTTTATTAGCCGGCTAATAATATGTCAAGTTCGGAGAAAACAGACACTTCTATAAACAAGCTTCTCTCGAAGCTGGCGATCGCTGTAAGGATTGCTAACGAGAGTATTATGTGCGACATAGGGCTACACTCAGGCCAGGCGCAAATCTTGATTTCACTTTGGGAAAACGACGTTCAGAGTCAGGCCGAACTGGTCAGAAATTTGTGCGTTTCCCCTCCTACTATAAATAAAATGGTTAAGAGACTTGTCGAAGCCGGTTTTGTGACAACTCAGAAATGCCCCGAAGACAAAAGGCTGATCAAAGTCAGGTTGACCGCAAAAGGAGCTCGAATTCGGCCAAAGGCGGAGGAGCAGCTGAAGCGACTGGATGACGTCATTTTACAGAACTTTAGCAAGACTGAACGCTTACTCATCCCGATCTTGCTTGAGAAAATTCAGAATAATCTGCAGAGCGAAATCGTCGATAAAACCTGAACATTTGAGCCGGATCAGAATTAATCACAGTTACTTATTAAGCCGATTTAGAATTCTTACCAGTTCCCCTGTTTCATAAAAGTACCGATAGGGCATAAAATATAGCTGTAGAAGCGATACGAAAGGAGGTTGATATGAAAGTTATACTGGCTACAGACGGTACAAAACACAGTGAATCCGCTGTCGATATGTCCACTAGGTTTGCTTTAGGCGAAGGAGATGAGCTCTTAGTCGTATCTGTCGTTGATATGGCCATACCGATGACGTTTGACGCCTACACAGGGTACATTCCGGACACCTCCGAACTGGAAACGGCGGCACGCGAGAATGCTAAAAAGGTTTTATCCGAGACAAAAGCGAAAATAGAAAACAACTTCGGCGAAGCAAAAGTAGCGATTTCAACTGAAACCCTCTTTGGCTCGCCTGAAATCAAAATTGTAGAAAAGGCAGAGGAAATGGATGCCGACGTAATCGTCGTTGGCTCTCACGGCTATAACCGTTGGGAACGATTGCTTTTAGGATCCGTTTCGGATTCGGTTGTACACCATGCGCCTTGCTCGGTGCTTGTAGTGCGAAGCTCAGAGGAATAGTTTAAGATACGCCTCATGACTCTAGCTTATGACGATCTTGGAAGCGGTTTTCCCGTAGTGTTGCTCCACGCCTTTCCGCTTTCGCGGAAAATGTGGCAGCCGAATGTCGAAGCAATAGCAAACGCCGGATTTCGCGTTTTACTTCCCGATCTAACGGGTTTTGGCGAAAACAAACTTGAAACAAGCAAAATTTCAGTCGAACAAATGGCGCGAGATGTTGCGAGCTTTTTGGATAAGCTTGCGATCGAAAAAGCGATCATTGGCGGACTTTCGATGGGCGGTTATGTAACGGTAAATCTCTACCGACTCTTCCCCGGAAAGTTTGCCGGACTTATTCTTTGCGACACAAACGCCTCTGCCGATGCGCCTGAATTTCGCGAGAAACGCTACAACTTAATCAACCAAATTGAATCGCGAGGCGCCGAGGCGCTGGTTGAAATAATGCTTCCAAACCTCATTTCCGAAAGGACAAAAGAAAATCAAGATTTAGTAAACGAATTAAAAAGTGGTTTTCGTAAATGCGATCCTGAAAGCGCGATAGCTGCGCTTAAAGCGATGGCAGCGCGTCTCGATCACACGGCGTTGCTTGCGAAGATAGATTGCCCAACGCTGCTCGTTTTCGGCGAAGAAGATAAGATCACAAACCTAGAGGCAGCAAAATCGATGGCTCAACAAATTCGGAATTCAGAATTAAAAGCGATCCCCGAAGCCGGTCATTATTCAAACCTCGAAAACCCAGATGATTTCAACACGGCAATTGTCCGGTTTCTCAGAAAACTTCCCGATCTCCCGTGACAAATACAAAAGTAACTATCAACTCCCGAAAATACGACGGTTCAATCCACCGTTCGTGGGATGCTGAGTTAATCGAGCGAAAGGACTCCCTGATCGTCCTCAAAGGTGTGTTCAAAAAAACAATCGAACATGAACATCTTAACGTTATCAGACGCGGAACATTATCATATGAGTATTTCTGGCTTGATCGCTGGTACAACGTCTTTCGTTTTCACGAACCCGAAGGCGATTTCAGAAATTTTTATTGCAACATCGCGATGCCGCCAAAGTTTGAAGATGGCGTGCTTGATTTCGCGGATTTGGATGTTGATATTTTGGTGTCCCAAGATTTGGAGATAGAGATTCTCGATCAGGATGAGCTTGGGATAAATGCTCAAAAATATGCTTATAACGAAGAAATCTTGGGAAAAGTTGAAAAAACAGTCGAAGCTGTTACCGGTTTGATAGAAAAACGTGACTTCCCTTTTGATTTCCCGGTGTAGGGTTGACTTCTTTGTGTAACGGTCTAATTCCCACCCGCCAGAAACAATTCACGCTATTGCTCAGGATGAACAAAGTCGCGCACAAAATTAAGAAACGTAGTCCTCTAATTCACCTTGTTCCATTAGGAACATTTGATACTAGCCCAGTCGTTTACGGCTGGGAACGAACGCAAAGGATATTTCGAGTCCCCTTAGGGACGACAGAAATCTTTCGTCCTTTCAGGACTTGCGTATTCTTTTCGACCGGCACCCAGCGATAAATCGCTGGGCTAGTAGCAGTCAGTTCGGTTTCTGGACTATCTTCAAGATTAGTGTGCAGCCGCGAGTCGTTAGAATACTTTGCGGACAAGAGTGTCCGCGCTCCGACCGCTCCAATTCGTAATTGCCAAAATCCCAAATTCCGCTAAACTTAATCTATGCAACCGGAAACCGAAAAAGAAACTATGAACAAACTGGATTTGTTAAAGGATAAGTCTGAGAAAGCCGAAACTGGCGGCGGTGAAAAACGTGTTGAAAAGCAAAAAGCTCAAGGCAAGATGACGGCACGCGAGCGAATTGAATTTTTTCTCGATGAAGATTCCTTTGAAGAGTTCGATAAATTTGTCGAGCATCGCTCAACTGACTTCGGTTTGGACAAGCGGAAATACCCGGGCGACGGCGTAGTCACCGGACACGGACTCGTCGATGGACGCGAGGTTTTTGTTTTCGCACAGGATTTTACTGTGTTTGGCGGCTCCCTAAGCGAAACTCACGCGGAAAAGATCTGCAAAGTGATGGATCTCGCGATGAAAACCGGCAATCCGATTGTCGGTTTAAACGATTCCGGCGGTGCGAGAATCCAGGAAGGCGTTGTTTCGCTTGGCGGATACGCAGACATATTCCTGCGCAACACGCTCGCGTCCGGTGTTGTCCCGCAAATCTCCTGCATCATGGGACCTTGCGCTGGTGGGGCAGTCTATTCGCCGGCTATCACGGATTTCAACATCATGGTCAAAGACACGTCTTATATGTTCATCACGGGACCGGACGTAATCAAAACCGTCACGCACGAAGACGTAACAAAGGACGAACTCGGCGGGGCGATGACACATAACGCAAAATCCGGCGTGGCACATTTCGCCGCCGAAGACGACGAACACTGCCTGCGTCTTACACGCGAACTTCTCTCTTTTATCCCTTCAAATAATTTAGACGATCCGCCGTTTGTTAGGGCGGAAGACCCTGACGATCGTGCAGACGAGGCTCTAAATTCGACTGTTCCGGAAAACTCGAATCAGCCATATGACATTCGCGACATTATTACCAGCGTTGTCGACGAAGGATATTTCTTCGAAACGCAGGAGCATTTTGCACAAAATATCGTTGTCGGTTTTGCGAGGCTTGGCGGGCATTCGGTTGGGATCGTTGCAAACCAACCGGCGTTTCTCGCAGGCGTTTTAGACATCAACGCCTCGATCAAAGGAGCACGTTTCGTTCGTTTCTGCGACGCGTTTAACATCCCGCTCATCACGTTTGAGGATGTGCCCGGTTTTCTGCCCGGCGTAAACCAGGAACACTACGGAATCATACGCCACGGTGCAAAATTGCTTTACGCCTTCGCCGAAGCAACCGTGCCAAAGATCACCGTGATCACACGCAAAGCATACGGCGGAGCCTACTGCGTGATGGCTTCAAAACACATACGAACAGACGTAAACTTCGCCTACCCGACAGCTGAAATCGCCGTGATGGGATCAGAAGGAGCGGTTGGAATCTTGTATCGAAACGAGTTTAAGGAAACGACCGATGCCAAGACTCTTTTGGAACAAAAGAAAGCCGAGTTTGAAGAAAAGTTTGCCAACCCGTATGTGGCGGCGGAGAGAGGTTTTATCGACGAGGTGATCGAACCGAAGTTTACACGACCAAAGTTGATAAGAGCGTTATCGCTTCTCAAAAACAAACGCGACACGAATCCGCCGAAAAAGCACGGGAATATTCCGCTTTAGATTTAACAAATGAGTAGTGTGTTGTTTATGATTTAGTAAAAGTTATGGAAATTGATAGATATTTAAATCAAATAATTTGCGGCGACAGTCTTAAAATTATGCAAGAAATGCCGAGTGAAAGTTTGGACTTGGTTGTAACCTCTCCGCCTTATAATTTGAAAAACTCAACCGGGAATGGAATGAAGGATGGACGTGGCGGAAAATGGGAAAACGCTGCATTGGTAAACGGTTATTCACATCACAACGATTGCATGCCCCACGATGAATATGCTCATTGGCAAAAAAATTGCCTAAAAGAAATGTTCCGGTTAATAAAAGAAGACGGTGCAATTTTTTACAATCACAAGTGGCGGGTACAAGGTGGCTTACTTCAGGACCGGCAGGATATAGTGGACGATTTTCCCGTACGTCAAATTGTAATTTGGCAGCGAAATGGAGGTATTAATTTCAATCCGGGATACTTTTTGCCGACTTATGAAGTAATCTATTTAATTCCGAAACCAAAATTCAAACTTGCCCCCAAGGCTAACAAACATGGTGATGTTTGGCATTTTGGACAAGAGTTCAAGAATGAACATCCGGCTCCGTTTCCGGTGAAATTGATAGACAGGATTATTTCTTCGACAAAAGCAGAAATTATTCTTGATCCTTTTTCCGGTTCAGGCACAGTTGCCGTTGTAGCACAAGAACTAGATAAAAATTTCATAGGGATTGATATCTCTCCTGAGTATTGTGAAATGGCGAAGAAGCGACTTAAAAAAAATACGAAATCAAGCGAATTAGCTTACAAGTTCCAAAAAGCTCTATTTGAATGAACATATTTACAAAAGAAAGTTTAATTGAAAAGCTCAAGGAAATTGCTCAAAGGGGCTTTATTCCAAATGCACGAAGCGGGAATCACGGTGGAATTGGCAATACGCTAGAAGACTTATTGGGTATTGAGGAAAACAATCTGCCGATGCCGAATGCTGCAGAATGGGAGTTGAAAACGCAACGGCTGAAAACTTCGGCTCTGAATACTCTTTTTCATATGGAACCTTCACCACGAGCAATAAAATTTGTTCCTTCGATTTTGCTTCCAAAATACGGTTGGAAGCACAAAGAAGCGGGTAAAAAATACCCAAAAACGGAAATGTCGTTTAGACAAACTATTCATGGAAACTCCCGAAGTGATAGAGGCTTTAGGGTAGAAATCAATCGAAGATCAAAGAAGGTGTTGATTTCGTTTGACTCGAATGCAGTAACCGAAAAACACGAAGAATGGTTAAAATCGGTAAAAGAAAGAGTTGGCAGCACTAAAGAATTAGACCCGCAACCTTATTGGGGCTTCGAAGATTTGAAGCACAAAATTGGATCAAAGCTCCATAATTGTTTCTTTGTTCAAGCCGAAGTGAAAAGAATCGACGGCAAGGAACATTATCGTTATTGCAAGGTTCAAATGCTGCAATCACTAAATTTTGACGGCTTCTTAAACGAGCTTGAAGAAGGAAATGTTTTGGTAGATTTCGATGCCCGAACAGGACACAATCACGGTACTAAGTTTAGGCTTCGTAGAAGTAAATACCCAAGTTTATACAAAAAATCGAAAATGATACTAGACGAATAACGGAATGAAGATAGATACTATGTTCATTCTCGAAAATATGTCTTCGGTCATTAAAGCAACTAAAGGAAGATATGTCAGAAAAAAAAACATTCCCTAATATTCCAGTTTCTCATTGGTTGAGACTAAGAAAACAATTTAAGAAAAGTATTCCCGGTTCAATCACTTCTAACTACATCGCGTCGGTTCTTGGAATGACAGAAAATTCAGCAAGAACAAATATTTTGCCGTCTTTAAGGATGATTGGAATGATTGATGAGAATGGAACTACTAATCAAGATATGGCAGTCAAGTTTCGAGATGATGAAAGATACAAGAAACTTTGTGCTGAAATACTCGAGAATAACTATCCTCAGGATGTGAGAGACGCTTTCCCAGATTCTGAGGCAGACAAAGATAGTATAAAAACGTGGTTCATGAATGAAACTGGCGTGGGTTCTTCAGCAGCTGGAAGAGTTGCAGGCTTTTTCGTTACTTTACTTGAAGCAAATCCGCAAGCAGAAATTTCACAAAAAAAACCTAAACAAAGTAAACCTCAAACTAAATCTACCAAGGTAAATCCTAAAATTAAAAAAAAGTCCCCAAAACAAAAAGATTCAGAAGCACGTTCTTCGAACCCCGCTACAGGAAATAAAGCTCCAGATTTAAATATTAATATCCAAATTCATATTTCCTCCGATGCGACTCCAGACCAAATCGAAACCATATTTGAATCTATGTCAAGACACCTATATCAGAATAATTGATCTATATGCAATTGTTAAAAGACGCCATTAAGATTTCAGAGGGAATAAAGGAGATCTCTCCAAAAGAATGGCTGCCACCAGCCGAAGGAACTAAAGCTGAAAGCGAAGCTATTGTCTATGCCCCATTAATTAGTAACACTCGTGGCTACATAGAAAAAATTGGTAATCAGATAAATGGTTGTTACGAAAAAGGTTGGTTTGATGCTTGCGCAGTAATGATTAGAAGATTGATTGAAACTTTACTAATCGAGGTTTTCGAATCAAAAAAAATTGAAGCCAAAATAAAACGAAATGGCGACTATATGTTTTTAAAAGATATGATTTCGGTCACTTTAGCTGAAACATCCTTGAATTTAAGTAGAAACGCAAAAAAGGCTCTACGTAAATTAAAAGATATAGGAGACAAGTCTGCTCACAGCAGAAGATTTGTAGCTATACGGCATGATATCGATGAGATTAAGCCTGATTTGAGGGTCATTATTCAAGAATTCTTGATAGTAAGCGGAATAAAACAATAGCAAAATAATGAACATGTCCGTTAGTTGATCTTTGTCACCAAACCAACACGTTCCTGACTCACAGACTCAAAGTCAAACTTGTGTTAGATTTTTAGGCTACGGTGCAAACCCTGGGGATCGGTGAACGCGTTTATACAAGCGGTTGAAAACCGCGGCATATGTCGCCATTTTCAATGGCTTCAATTTCTTTCACAACCTGCTCCCCGCATCTCATGATGTGGCTATGGCGTCGGCTTCACCGACTAACAACCGTCCCTAAACCGTACATCTATGAATTTAACGATTGCCGTTTAATTAAATACAAAAATGGAGTCTGCCTGAATCTCTAAACTCTAAAATAATGATAAAAATGTGAAACTACGAATAGGCGTCGCGTCGCGACCGACTGAGTTTAGCCGTGTCTTTCAAGGCACGGAAAGGATAAAACCGATAATCTTTGTCGCGTAGCGACAACTGATTTAAGCTCAACCGTCGCTGACGCGACCCGAGATTCGTTTCTCCTTTCCCGTGCGATAAATCGCACGGCTAAAATCAAATAATCGCTACGCGATTGCCGACTACTTTCATGACCTCTGAACCAATACGACCGATTCTGTAAGCGATTGAAAATCGCGTTATAGTTTTAGCCCACGGTGCAAACCGTGGGGATCTGTGGACATATTTATTCGAGCGGTTGAAGCCGCGGCATATGTCGCCATTTTCAATGGCTTCATTTTCTTTTCTCAATCTGCTCCCCACATCTGGCGATGTGGCTATGGCGTCGGCTTCACCGACTAACATACCAATATCCAGCCGTCGCTGACGCGACTCACAATGCTATTATCACCCGCCCCGTGCGATGAATCGCACGGCTAAGATCAATTGATCGCTACGCGATTTGAGCGTTTGTAAAAACCGTTAAATTTTCTTAAGTCACACAGTTTGAGCAGATGCAAAAGCCGCTATATTCCTTAAGCCACACAGTTTGAGTTTCACAACAACCGTCAAAATTCCTTTAGCCACGTGCTTTAGCTCGTGGGTCAGAAACGACCCGCGATACCTCAGTCCGTTTTAACGGGCTTACCATCAAGCGGCTTAAGCCCTGGGAAGGAGTTGAAACCGATATTTTCAAGCGTCCTTGACAATCGGCTGAACTAGTGTTTAAAAAATAAAGATGAGCCAATTAACTGTTTATCAATTGAAAATTGTTCTTATGGGATCAAGCCCTTCGATCTGGCGAAGAATAGAGGTGTTTGCGGATACGCTTCTACCTGATCTGCATAAAATTATCCAGTCAACGATGGGTTGGTATAATACTCATCTGCACCAGTTTATTCACAATAAGGAATTCTACATGGCGCGCGACCATTCGATGGAGATTCCTGCGAAGGACTATAATAAGGTAAAGTGCAGCGATTTACTCAAAAATGTTGGCGACAAAATCCTTTATGAGTATGATTTCGGCGACGGATGGCTTCGTGAAATTAAGCTTGAGAAAATTTCGACGATGGGCGAACGACATTGCCCGTTTTGTACTGACGGAGAAAATGCCTGCCCAGCCGAAGACTGCGGAGGAATTCCCGGTTATGCACACCTGACAGAAGTTCTTACCGATCCGAATCACGAAGACCATGAGCGTATGAAAGATTGGTTAGGAGTTGACAATTTTGATCCAAAATCTTTCGATGTCGACTTTGTAAATAAAAGACTTGAATGCAAAGATTTCGGATGTCTTATGCAATAGTGGTGCAGACAGCCGATATTTCGAAAAAAGAACCATGAAAAAACTACTAGTAATAACAATGTTCGTGCTCCTTTTTGTTTTTGAAGGATTTTCCCAAGTTCAGAAAATACCGATTGAAAGCGACGGAATAAACCTGAACGCCTATTTGTATAAGGTTGAAGGAAATGATTCGAAACCGTTAATTGTATGGTGTCATGGAAATCCCGGAGGTCCGGCAAAAGGAGAATCCGAGTTGGCGAAAGAGCTGAACAAAAGAGGTTTTCACGTTATCAGGTTCAATTATCGAGGGCTTTGGGGAACAAAAGGCACGTACACACCCGGGAATTCTCAAAGAGATTTAAAGCACGTTTTGGATTATGTTTATATGAAAGAAAATGCCTCAAAACACAATATCGATACTTCACGGATCATTGTTGCAGGCTACAGTCATGGTTCTAATGTCACGATTGTTTCCGCAATGTATGACAAGAGAATAGAAGAATTTATCTGTCTTGGGTTGGCTGATTTTAGTTATTTGATTCGAGAGACATTTAATCCGAACAATGCAGGAATGAGGAAATTCAACCAGGAAGTGAAAGATGCGATTTGGGGCGAAGCTAATGAAGGGCAGGGAAAGTATGCCCGAGACTACGACAAATATGTGTTAGATATTTTGTTTAATAACTACAAATACGACTTCGTAGCTCAAGCTGAGAGATTAAAGGATAAAAGAATGTTCTTCATAGTTGGAATGAACGACGTGACCGTTCCGATCGAGCATCACTTTTTTCCTTTGTACAGAGAACTTAAGGAAATGAAACACAAAGGCTTTAAATACACGATCACAGACTCGGATCATAGTTTTCAAGATATTTCTAATTCAAAAAAAGCGGAAATGATAATAAATTGGCTAAATAAGAAGTAAGGTATTTTAATGCTTCTTAAACGCTTTTTTGACAATTGGCAAGATCAAGCTAGCGTCGTTTTTGTCGACTGGAAACAATAATGGAGAGTTTTAAATAAACATGTCTGCTCGAGCACTGGTTGAAAAATGGTTCGAAAAATGGGAATCGGGTGATTTTCACGAATTGCCGATCACCGACAACTTCTCTCACACGAGCCCTTTTGGGACGACGGAAGGCAGAGATGCCTACGTTCAGCTAGTTGAATCAAATAAAGATAAGTTTCTTGGCTACCGCTTTAAGATTCACGATGCGATTTATGGTGATAACAACGCATGCGTACGTTACGCGGCGGTTCAAAATGATTTTCGTTTGGACGTGAGCGAGTGGTATTACTTCAAAGACGATCTAATTGAATCAATTGTGGCGTATTATCACATCGGCGAAATTCGGGAAGATCGAAAACTCGCAGATGAGTAAACGGAAAACTGTCACATTCCACAACCACGCTTCGATTCTTAGGCGTATAGTTCCCGCATGAAAACGATAAAAAAGATCGGTATCTTTCGTTTCGCTAAGTTTCAGGCGATTATGACGACGCTGCTTGGATTATTGGCGGGAGTAATTTATTCATTTGGAGGATTGATTATTGATACTCTCGTGAGCTTAGGAGTGCTTTCACCCGAGCGTATGTCGACGCCGGGATTAAGCTACGGAACGATTTTGGCGTTTGGAGCTTTAATCGGAATACCCTTGATCTTTGGGGTGTTTGGTTTTTTCGCTGGGTTAGTTGAAGCGATCCTGTTTAACTCGTTTGCGAGTTTCTTCGGTGGAATAAGTGCAGATTTTAATTGAACGCGTGATGAAAGGAAGTATTTACAATGACAAATTAATTGAGCCGGATGACAAAATGCTGCCTACCGATTTAAGGGAAACCTACGATTTCTATCAATCGATCGGCGACCATATCCGGATCGATAGCTTACCAAGCTCTGTGATATTCTTACCGTGAAATTCACCCATTTTTACCATTAGCGTACGTATAATAAGGTTATTTGCACAGACTCTCAGGTGCAAATTTGGAGGAAATCGATGCTTAGGAAAAGGATTCTCGGAGCGATGCTATATGTGCCGCTATTTCTATCTCTTTATGGCTGCAGCGCGGTAACCCAAGAGAAAGTCGTTGTTAAGCCACCGAAAATGGTTGAAATAACCACTAAACTTATGGAATTTGACACCGCAGAAAAAGTTTCGTCGGGTTGGACCACCTTTAAGTATATAAACCGATCCGATGAACCACATTTCTTCTTGTTGGATAAATATCCCGAAGGAAAAACGATTGATGATGGAAAGCGCGAAGTAATAAAGGTTTTTCAAGAAGGGATGGATCTTCTTAATAACGGTAAAGCCGACGATGCGATAAAAAAATTCGGAGAGCTTCCCGCTTGGTCGGAAAAGATTATATTTAGCGGCGGTTCAGGATTAGTTTCGGCAAAAACAACCGCTCTGACGACGGTCAAACTCGAGCCCGGCTATTATGTCATTGAGTGTTATGTAAAAAATGCGGAAGGGGTTTTTCACGCCGCTGCCGGGATGGCCAGACAGTTCATAGTAACGGAGGAGGCGAACGGCTCTGATCCGCCGAAACCGGACGGTAATATCACTATTTCAAGCAAGGATGGCATCTCGCTTGATAAACCGATTGGAAAAGGAAATCAGACCATTGCCGTTCACTTCGAGGATCAGATAAAACACGAACATTTTGTTGGACACGATATTAACTTAGTGAAAGTGGAAGAGGGAGCTAATCTTGATGCTCTCGAAAAGTGGCTCGACTGGAGAGATCCAAAAGGGCTTATCAGCCCGCCTCCAAAAGGCTTTACCTTTTTAGGAGGAGTTAACGATTTACCGTTGGGAAGAACTGGATATTTCGAGTCAACATTTGAGCCGGGGAAATATCTCCTTGTTTCCGAAGTACCCGAGTCGAAACGTAAGGGTATGTTTGTTGAATTTACTGTTCCGGAGTAGTTGTAGAACGACATTGCTTCGGTAGAAGAGCATAACCGGATGACGGCATTTTAACAGAAGCCGTACCGAAACAACCGCAAAAAACTGAAAGAGCCGGCAAACATCTGCCGACTCTTAACTTTTGGTGCCGAGGGCGAGACTCGAACTCGCATGGATTGCTCCACACGCCCCTCAAGCGTGCGTGTCTACCAATTTCACCACCTCGGCACGTGTAACGAACAAAACTACTTTCCTTCTTTCTTTTCGTCTGATTTTTCATCCGACTTCGTTTCCGATTCGGAATCAGCTGAATCAGTCTTTGCCTCATCCTTCGTATCGGATTTAACGTCGGAATCTTTCTTCTTGTCTTCAGGCTTCTCGTCAGATTTCGTTTCGTCTTTTTTCGCCTCGTCTGCCGCTTCATTTAAATTCGCAGATGTGCTGCTATTTGCGTTCGCGGTTTTTGAGTTAGCTGCGTTTGCGTTAGTGTTCGTATTAGCCGCGGTGCTCGAAGTTTTATCCTCTCCTTGCGTCCTTAAAACGGATTGTTTTCCAACGATCCCAGGTAACGAAAGCATAAGCGCCGAGAGCATAAACACCGTTGCAGCGCCAATCGTCAATTTCGAAAGAACCGAGGCGGTTCCGCGCGGATTCATCGCGGCACTGGAAACACCACTTGTAAATAAAGCTCCCGCATCCGTTTTACCCGGCTGCAGCAATACCGCAATCACCAAAACAAGACACGAAACAAAAAAGACTATATATAAAAACGTTTCCATAACTACTTATAATTAACTATCTGCGCGAAGCTATCCGCTTCCAAACTTGCTCCGCCTACTAACGCACCGTCTATATCCTCGCAGCTCATAAGCTCGCTTACATTTGCCGGTTTAACAGAACCCCCGTAAAGTATCCGCGTCGCTTCCGCGGTTTCATTTCCATGAGTTTCTATCAAAACACGACGGATAAAGGCGTGCATTTCTTGAGCCTGTTCGGGCGTGGCAGTCTTCCCAGTGCCAATTGCCCAGACAGGCTCGTAAGCGATAATAATACGTTCCATATCTGAAACTGTCAAACCTTTCAACGCACCCTCCAGCTGTGATTTTACGACCGTTTCCGCAGTGCCGGATTCCCTCTCTTCAAGGCTTTCACCGACGCAAACAATCGCCGTCAAACCAACTCCCAAACACGCTTTCGTTTTCAGATTCACACTCTCATCTGTCTCACCATAAAACTGACGGCGTTCGGAATGACCAATGATTATGTGGCTCGCCCCTACGTCTTTTATCATGTCGGCACAGACCTCGCCCGTGTTAGGCGAGTGCTCTTTATGCGATGAACAGTTTTGCGCCGCGACCTGTATATTCGATCCTTCGGTTCGATCCGCAACCGTCTTAAGCGCTGTAAAAACAGGCGCAATGATCATTTCACAGTGATTTGCGTTTGAAACAAGCGCCTTTAGCTTAAGCGCTGTATCAACCGCTTCATCGTGAAGCTTATACATTTTCCAGTTTCCGGCAATTATTGGTTTTCTCATAATATCTTTGGCAGAAACACGCACGTAAGTAAGTGTGTAAATTTCCGCCCTCCAAAGCAAACACGCTTCCTGACGGTCACGTTCCCGCCCTTATCTTTCAAAAGCCTCAAACACGCTTCCTAACGGTCGCGTTTCCGCCCTTATCTTTCACGCTATTTATCATCCAAAGCCTCAACCCCTGGCAGTTTATTCCCCGACAAAAACTCCAACGCCGCACCGCCGCCGGTTGATATGTGCGAAATCTTATCAGCCAGTCCGGCTTGATTGACCGCTGCCACCGAATCCCCGCCGCCAACGACTGAAAAAGCCCCGTTTTCTGTTGCTTCCGCCACCGCGTTTGCAATTGAAATCGTTCCCTCATCAAAAGGCTTTTCCTCAAACATGCCCATCGGACCATTCCAGATAATGGTTTTCGCTCCTTCAAGCGCTTTTTCAAAAATTGCGCATGTTTCGGTGCCAATGTCCAAGCCAACCAAGCCTGAATTCGTAAAATCAATCGGCATTTCCCGCATCGAATTGAGTGGATCGAAAGAATCTACGGTTTTGTGATCCGTCGGCAATATCAACTCAATTCCAGCTTCTTTAGCTGCTTTTTCAATCTCCAGGGCCGTTGGCATCATATCGTCTTCGCACAAAGACTTTCCAATCGTATAACCCTGCGCTTTAAAGAATGTGTAAGCCATCGCGCCTCCAATTAGAAGCTTATTAACCTTCTTATTTATCAATGACTTAATCACTGGAATCTTATCTGATACTTTAGCACCGCCAAGTATAGCAACAAACGGTCTTTCAGGGCTTTCTAAAACCGTACCCAGTACTTTAAGTTCCTTTTCGAGCAAAAATCCTGCTGCGCATTGGTCTACAAATTTCGTGATCCCGGCAGTTGAGGCATGCGCGCGATGTGCCGTTCCAAATGCGTCATTCACGTATAAATCCGCATTTTCCGCTAACTTTTTCGCAAACTCTTCGTCGTTTTTCTTCTCCCCTTTGTGATAGCGGACATTTTCTAAAAGCAAAACATCACCATCACTCATTTCGGAAACCCTCTTGTCAACCTCCTCGCCAACGCAATCAGTCGCAAAAGAAACTTCTTTCCCGAGAATTTCCGATAGTCGACCGCTGACGGGTTTTAAGCTAAACGTCTCTTCCCGAGCCTCGGTCGGTCTGCCAAGATGTGATGCAAGAATCACTTTCGCGCCATGTTCGATTGCATAGTTTATGGTAGGCAATGCGCCATCGATTCGCGTGTCATCTGTTACAGTGCCGTCCTTAATCGGTACATTAAAATCGACGCGAATAAAAACCCGTTTTCCAGCTAGATCGAGATCACTAATTATCCGTTTGTTCATTGGTTCTTTTTATAGGTTCGTCAAAACAATTCTTCTTCTGCTCAAAAAAAGAATCATTAATCTCCAGGTTTAGCTCCATCTCCGAATATCGGTAAGTTATTGTGTCATCGCGATTTATATGAAAAGGAAGTAGCACGTCACCTACTTTTCTATAGTCGCTAAAAACCATTTCACCCGAAACCCGACTGACTCGCTTGACCAACATTCCGGTTTTAACATCAAACAAAAAAGCATTCTGCAACCGATTCTTTGTCGTCGCTTCGATCAAATTGACTTTCCTTCCGTTTAAATCAAACACTCCCTTATACAAAATCCTTGCATACAGGTCGCGTATCCTGAGCATTTCGGAAAACCCAAAAGCAAGTCGCTTATCTTCAATTGCCAAAGGCGGAGTGGCTGAGTTTGCAGGGGTAAACTCTGATTGAACGAAATATCTTTTCCCGTCGAAAACCTCTCGAATTTGTCCTACCCCTTCAAATGAGAAACCTTCCGAATACTTATTTGGCGCCTTCCAGTAAAATTCGGCAAGCCCCTCTACTACGGCTCCCGCGCGCTTTAACTCGGCTCCTCCGATCGCTCTAAAAGAAGTTACTTTAGAAAGCGCTTCCTTTCCTCCGGCGAGTTGAAGGTACCGATCAATTATTTTCAGAGCGGATGGACTATGACGCACTCGAAGCGAGTTAGATTTCACGCTTCGGACAGTTCCCAATCGCGTAAGTCTTCGAGGGGGCGGGGGCGCTTGCCCTCGAATAATAGTTTTCCTCTTGGTAGCCTCAACTAAGGTTGACTTGGGTCTTGCTAGTTTTAGAGCCGCATTTAGCTGATCATCTCGCCCCGCTAAAAGCGAAGCGCGTGTAAGCTTAATCGAAATATCTGGTTTTACGCCCCTGCCCTCAAGAAAACGACCTTTAGGACTCTTGAAATTAGCCACCGGAAAAACAAAAACTGCGCCAGTCGGTAAAGTTTTCGATAAAGAAGGAAGTGCTTCTCCCGCAGTTCGTTCGCCAACGATTGTCGCACGTCGATTATCTTGAAACGCCGCCGCAAAAATTTCCGCCGCTGAATAGCTGCTCCCATCAACCAAAATCACGACTTTTCCATCAAAATTTTTTCGGTACGGATCAACCGAAGTTGAACTCTTACGCTTCCTATAAATTTCGGTTCCGAGTTCAAACTTCTTTTGAACGAGCAGTCCAGAGATACCCATCATGCCGCCAAATAGACCGCCCATATTGCCCCGGAGGTCAATAATAATGGCTTTTTTATCCTTGAAATCACTTATCGACTTGCAAAACTTCTCTATGATCGCCAGAGCGAAAAAATTGAATTTGATATAGCCGATGTCATCGCTAATCGACTTCGACTCATATTGCAAAAACTGTTCTGGGAAGTTTTTTATCACCTTGATCAGTTCGCCACGAATTTTCTCCGTAACCAGATCAATATCGCGTTCGATGTCGTTTTCGTCGGAAATCGTGAGCCGAATCAAATTCGCATCGGTGGTTCTCAAAAACCAATCAACAATCTGAATCGGAAGGCGTTTTTCGAAAGTTTTAGATTCTCCACCATTCTCCCGTATCGCAGCAGTAAACTCTCCGAGAGCGATTCCATTAATTTTTTTAAGAATATATCCTGGTCGGAGTCCATTTTTCTCTCCGGCAGACCCTTTTTCGACCCTCGTAATGACAAATTCTTTATTTATTAACCTCAGCTCGATTCCCACACCAAACTTGGAATAAGCTTCAAGACCATCCTCTTCTTCCGAATCTTCGGTTTTTTCCTTCTCCGCTGGCCCCTCACCTTCAAGATCCTTTAACCTCTGCTTGGCTTCTTCCTTCGCCTCCTCAATCGTTATGTAAACTTCCGGCGGAATAATACCGAAATGTGACAGTTTCAAACGACCAACCATTTCCCCAAGCAATTCATGAAGCTCAGAATCACTTTCGAGTTTTCTCACCCTCGGCTCAAATTCCTCTTTTACCTTTTCCCAGTTAACGCCGCCAAAAGTCTTGTCGAAATGATTATCGTTAATTGTTTGCCAGACATCCTCGAAGGTTTCGAGGCGCCTTTTCTGCTCTTCTACTCCGATAGCAACCTGAGCAAAACTCGTGGGATATAACAACAAAAGAAGTGTTAGACCAATGAGGAACCTGTAAGAAGTCTTCACCATATTTAAAAGATAAACAATTTTGGAACAATCGACAAAATGAATCGCGAAAAAAATAAGGAGTTCGAGACATTCCCGAACTCCATCGCCAGTCTCTTTTAAGAAAGTCTAGAAACCTTTGTCAGCAATATATTTAACCAGATCACGAACGCGGCAAGAGTATCCCCATTCGTTATCGTACCAAGACAAAATTTTCACAGAATTTCCGTCCATAACGGCCGTATTATCTGCGTCTACAATCGAGGAGTGGGAATTACCTTTATAGTCTATTGAAACCAGAGGCTCTTCGGAGAAGCCCAAAATCCCGCTCAGTTCCTCATTTGCAGCATTCTTAAGTTCGCGGTTTACTTCTTCTTCTGTTGTTTCCTTTTCAACGTTCATCACAACGTCAACCAACGAAACATTCGGAGTAGGAACGCGAACCGAAATGCCGTCAAACTTCCCCTTAAGCTCCGGTATTACAAGCGAAACAGCTTTTGCGGCACCGGTCGAAGTCGGAATCATCGAAAGAGCAGCCGCTCGTGCGCGCCGCATATCTTTATGTGGCGTATCGAGCAGGCTTTGACCATTTGTATATGCGTGGATCGTGGTCATCATCGCATTTTTAATACCAAATTTATCGTTGATAACCTTTGCTATGGGGGCCAGGCAGTTAGTCGTACAGGAGGCATTTGAAATGATGTGATGATTCTCCGGATCGTAATCGTTTTCATTGACTCCGAGAACAATCGTTGTGTCCGGGTCCTTTCCGGGAGCGGAGATCACAACCTTCTTCACGTCTCCGCGAAGATGTTTGCTTGCGCCTTCTTTGTCACGGAAAAATCCGGTCGATTCAACAACGACCTCAGCGCCGACTTCTTCCCAGGGAATTTTCGCCGGATCTCTCTCACTAAAAACGCGGAACGTATCGCCATCAACAGTAATCGAATCGTCCGTCGCGGAAATATCTTGCTCGAGATTTCCCATTACTGAGTCGTATTTTAATAAGTGCGCAAGACTTGCAGTATCTGTTAAGTCGTTTACTGCAACAAAATCAATGCTATCATCACTAAGGGCTGTTCTTAGTACACTTCGCCCGATGCGCCCAAAACCATTAATCCCAACTTTAACTGCCATCGTGTTAAAAATTCCTCCCGAATCGTTAGCTCTTAAAAGGTTGAAGATAACTTAAATTTTAACAAAGTTCAAAGGGCGGCTTGACTCGCCGAAATCAGTTGAGAAAATGAATCTTTTACAACGATTTGAATTCTTTTTTTGAAACAAACAAAAAAAATTAGCGTACAGAATGGTTAGTTCTTGCTCGCAATATTAAAGACAGCCTGATATCACATTTGGAGCTTTATAAATGAAATTTTCACAGTTAGGACGGTTTATGCCGATCGGTTTGCTGCCGACCTTTTTTATTTTTGCCTTTTCGGTAAATGGACAAGAGGTCGTAAGGCAAATCGCAAAAAATACTGTAAAAGAAGCAGAAAGCGAATCCACGTCGCCGGATCTGCCGGTTGATAAACCCAAAGTCGCGGTGAAAACGGTAAGACCGTTGGCAAAGATTGCCACTAGTTCGGGCTATCTCAGGCGCGTGGGCGTCAACCCTTCTCAAACTAAATCGCTTTCCCTAAATGATGCTATTCGCATGGCACTCGAAAACAACAACGATATCGAGGTCGCCCGAAGCGATGTAAATATTGCGGAATCAAACTTGCGTTCACTATTAGGGTTCTATGAACCAACGATTACGGTAAGCCCTTTGTTTAGTAACAACGTAACGCCTCAGCCCAGCATCTTTTCAGGCGCGGATTCTTCCGGTGTAGTATCTCAAACTCGTTTTACGGCGAACGCATCACTTGCAAAGTTCATGGAAAAGGGGGGCGGAAACTACAACGTTTTCTTTAATAATGGTCGAACTTCGACGAGTTCGTTTGCCTCGACTTTGAACCCATCATTCTCTACGAGTTTGGGCGTTTCATTTAACCAGCCGATATTTCGCAACCGTCATATCGATCAAAACCGTCGTCAGATAAAAATCCAGCGGAAAATTATCGCGCAATCCGACGCAGATTTCCGAAGGCGGACGATCGAAATAATTTCTCAAGTTCAAAAAGCCTATTGGAATCTCGTATTTGCCCTACGCGACCAACAAAACAGGGTCGCAAACCTCAATTTAACTAAAGAAAATCTACGTCAGGTTGAGGCGCGAATTGCGGCCGGCGCGGCTGCCCCGTTGCAGCGTGCTGAGGTGAGTACCGAGCTCGCCAACCGGGAGTCTGAGGTTTTAAACGCATCGCAGCAGGTTTCGATTTCCGAAAACACCTTAAAGCAATTAATATTGAAGGACACGAGCTCAAATGAGTGGTCCGAAAGCTATGTGCCAACGGATGCGCCCGTTTTTAGTACGGATCCGGTCAATCTAGACAATGCAATGAAGGATGCGGTTGCAAATCGTCCTGAGCTAAAACGTCTGAATCTTCAACGCGAGATTAACAAAATTGATGTTGAATATTTTAAGGATCAGACAAAACCTCAGGTAGATTTCAATACGAGTTTTTCCCTGGATGGCCTTGCCGGAACGGATGCCACGGGAAGCTCAGGCGGAACGATTAATCCCGCGTTTGTTGGAGGTTATGGAAAATCGATTGCAAATATTTTTACCGGTAATTATCGAACCTTTTCGGCTGGCGTAACGATATCCTTCCCACTCCGTAATAAAACGGCCAGAGCAAATCTCGCGACGGCGGAATATCAAAGATCGCGTATCGAAGCCCAAGCCAGATCGCAAGAGCAGCTTGTCATGACCGAGGTAAGAAATGCCGTCCAGGCGGTTGAAACTGCGAGACAGAGGGTCTTAACCTCAAGGCGTGCGCGACAAAACGCCGAGATTCAACTCGAAGGTGAAAGGAAACTGTACTCGGTGGGGCGCTCAACCACATTTCTTCTGTTTCAACGAGAAAATGCTTTGACCAATGCAAGAAACGCTGAGATACGTGCGGAAACAGACTACAACAAAGCGCTTGCCGACCTACAAAAAGCAACTTCGACAACGTTTACGGTGAATAACATTGTGGTCGATTCGCCACGCAAAGACGGAAACTAGTATTCCTTGCCGAGAATGCTGCGGTGATTATCTTTAAGGGTAGTCGCCGCTTTTTTGTATTTTGAAATCGTCGATAAAACTGCGAGAATACGCACGTGAAAATTTCGGCTTGCCTAATCACAAATAACGAGGAAAACCATATCGCGGAAGCGATTAATTCGATCGATTTTGCGGATGAGATCGTCGTCGTCGATTCTGAAAGCACAGATGACACTCGTAAAATTTGCCGCGGACTCGGTGCGAAAGTATTTGTGCAGAAATGGCTCGGCTTTGGCAAACAAAAACAATTAGCTGTGGAAAAATGCGCGCACGATTGGATATTTAGTCTCGACGCTGACGAACGGGTTTCGCCCGAACTTTCAGATGCAATCCGGGAAATCAAGGCATCCGGCAAAACCTCCGACGGCTATCGAATTTCGCGTTTAACCTTTTACATGGGCAGACCTATCAAACATAGCGGCTGGTATCCGGATTGGCAGCTGCGCTTTTTTAATCGACAGAAAGGAAATTGGAAAGACTTGGAAATTCACGAGTCAGTTGAAATGTCGGCAGGGGCAGAGGTTACGAAACTTAAAAAGAACATTCTGCACTATACTGTTGAAAACCCGGAACATCATCATCGTATGATCGGCGAAAGATATGCACCGCTTGCAGCAAAGAAAATGTTTGAAAACGGAAGACGGACTTCGAAGTTTCGCGTAAAATCTGCGGGAGTAATTGCATTTATCGAACGCTACTTTCTAAAACTTGGGTTTCTAGATGGTTTTGAAGGATATTGCATCGCGAAATTTGCGGCGCACCATGACTTTTTGAAACATTTGATTCTTTTCGAGATGCAGAACAAAAAAACGCCCGGAAAGCGCCAATCTTAAAGCGCGGAGTGCAACCGTTGAAACTCCACAAACATCAAAAGTCTGATATAATCGCTTTTTACTTTAGGCCCTCATCGAGTTTTTTATAAATGCCATGAAACATTTCATATTTTCATTCGCAGTTTTTATATTCGCAGCCGGAGGCACCTATGCCCAAAAGGGTGTCGATAAGCAGACGAACAAAATCAAGGACCAAAATAATACCGGTCAGAAACGGAATGAGTCTGCCAGCGTCTTTAGCTGGGGAAAAGGCAAAACCAAAATTCGTAAACGTTTGCCAAACCCATACCCGCTTAACTCTCGCAGAGATATTCTAATAAACATCGTGGTCGGGATGATTAAAGACCGCAAGATGATTGTGGATGAATCCGCTTCACGTTTTAAACAGGGACTGATCGTTACCCAGCCATTTATTTTTGCAAAGGGCGCGATAACAACGAAAACGGAACTGCGTCGATATGCGTCACTCCGTTCGACAGATTCGGTCTGGACGCGTGGACGCTATACGCTAACGATTGATATTCAGTCGCTTGACGGCATTAAAAACAAAGTAGCAGTTACGGCAAAGGTTGAAGGAAGATCCGGAAACGGGCTGTTTTCCGAGTGGTCCACATTGGATAGCTCCGGTGCTGCGGAAGATGAGTTTTTAGCCGCCCTTGTGCAAAGCGTCTCGGGCGATATTTCCGAAGACGAGCGTAAACCTTGATTAATTTTTGATGATTCGATTTTCAACAAAACTTTTACTTGCAGCTTTCTGGGTCGCAATCTTTGCTCAGTTCTCTTTAGGGCAAATTGATCGTCGCGGAGAGGAAATGGTGACAAAGTCCGTGCGCGAGAAGCTGCTAAAAATGCGTATCGAAGAAGAGAAAAAGGAATTCGAGAAACTCGTCGAGCGTAGCGAAAAGGCTCACAAGTTAAGCATTGAAATTCGTGAATCATTTGAGAAGAATAAGAGACTTACTTCTAAAGATAAAGAAAAGCTCAAAAACCTGGAAAAGCTCCTTAGACAGATAAGACGTGAACTCCGAGCTGGAAAACCAGATTCGGATAAGAAAAACCCAGATTCTGTCGTTACGGCCCTTGAATTTCTCGGCGAAAATACATCGAAGCTTGTCAAAGAAGTTAAAAAAACCACTCGCCACAGCGTATCAGTCGCTGCCGTACAGAGTTCAAATACGCTGGTAAAACTGGTTAAATTTTTACGTTTTGGCAAATAGTGCCGTTTGTAATTGAATGCCTTTTTCTCTAAAGCTTACGCCATTTGCGGTCTCTCTTCTCGCAGTTTTCGCGGCCCTTTCCGCGCTTCCCGCTCAAATAAGCAATCAAGACGATCTAATCACCGTGGATACACCGCTCGTTGTGCTTAACGCAACGATAACGGACGAAAACGGAGTACCGGCGAAAGGTTTAACGCTCCGTCACTTCGAAATTCTTGAAGACGGTAAGAGGCAGGAGATCGCCTTTTTTGAAAGCCATAAAACGCCCTTTGCCGCGGTAATTTTGATCGATACTTCCGGAAGTATGGAGCGTCGCGTGAGCCTTGCTCGATCGGCGGCTATTAAGTTTTTGGAAGGGCTTCGAGCTGACGACAGCGCCGCGATTTATAACTTCGATTCAAAAATATCGCTCGTTCGGGATTTTTCGAACTTGCGCGATCTTACTCATCGGGCATTCGATTTGAAAGCAAAAGGTTGGACAGTTCTCAACGACGCAATTTTCAAAGCCGCTCGAGTGCTGAAAAATCGGCCCGAGAAACGTCGGGCGATCATTGTTCTGTCCGACGGCGCGGACACGCGCAGCGGGCGCTCGGCGAAAAAGGCTCTGAACAAGGCGCTCGAAGCAAACGCAACGATTTACACGGTTGATATGTCGTCCTTAAACACAGGCGGAAAAGCGAGAATGCAAAATCAAGGAGCTTTGAAAAGATTTGCCAATAAGACGGGCGGACGGTTTGTAAAAACACCGGGCGGACGTGAAATGCGGGATGCTTTTGAAAACATTGTCAAGGAATTGGGCGTTCAATATACGTTTGGATATTACCCGTCAAATGCAAAGAAAGATGGAAAGTGGCGTGAAATCTCCCTGGTTACAACTGAAGAAAATCTCACTATACGCACCCGTAAAGGCTATAACGCACCGAAGAAATAGGTTTATCCACCGTACAAAAAGAGCCCACGTCCGCGGGCTCCTCTATCAAACGATTTTGGTAAGAATCTAGTCCAATACAAAGGTAACAATAAGCATAACCGTGTAATGCGTCACGCTTCCGTCGCTTACACCTACTTTCTGCTCCTTAACCCATGCGCCGCGGATACCTTTTACCGTTTCGGACGCTTTGGCAATTCCCTTTTTAATCGCGTCTTCAAATCCAACTTCCGATGTTGAAGTAATTTCAATATTTTTTGCTACTGACATATTTATCTCCTCTATATTTTTAGTTCTAAAATTTGGGGACGATTCTAAATGTTTGTTCGATTTCTAAGTTTATCCCGATGGCGCTCAAATGCATACTCGACAAGTGAATTAATCACCTCTGAAAATTCCTTTCCGGATCCTGCCCACATTTTCGGAAACCCCGATGCGCTTGTTAAACCAGGGATAGTGTTAATTTCGTTAACAAGCAAGGCGCCGTTATCTTCCCTCAAAAAGAAGTCTACTCTCGCAAAGCCCGCTCCATCGACCGCCTTAAAGGCCTCGACCGTCATCTTTTGAATCTTGTCGGTAAGCTCCTGCGAAACAAGCGCCGGAACGACAAATTCATTGTTTCCGGTTCCCGAATATTTTTCTGTGTAATCCAAAAACTTCTTGTCGTCGTCGTGAACAATATACTCTCCCGGCAGACTCGCTATGGGTTCGTCGTTTCCCATCACAGCGCATTCGATCTCTCTCATATCAAGATGCTCTTCAACCACAATTTTCCGGTCGTACTCGGCCGCGAGGTCAATGCCCTTTCTTAAACTTTCAAAATCAACCGCCTTAGTTACACCAACCGAAGACCCCAAATTTGCAGGTTTGACGAAACACGGATACCCAAGTTTGGTTTCAACCTGGCTTATCGCAAGATTCCGATTCTGTTCCCATTCGTTACGCAAAAACCATACATAGTCGCAAATCGGCAAATTCGCGTCCCGGAAGAGCGTTTTCATCACGACCTTATCCATTCCAGTCGAGGAAGCCAAAACACCGCACCCGACATATGGTATGCCCGCCATTTCCAGGAGACCCTGAATCGTACCGTCCTCCCCGTAGGTTCCATGCATGACGGGAAAAATCACGTCGAGCGCAGTTACACTATCCTCCTGGCTTGACGAATTGAATTTTGTTAAGCCTCGATATTGAGTATCACCCAGAACCGCTATGTTTTCGGAAGGAAAACTACCGGCGTCAGCGCTGAGCAGGCCTGCAGTTTCCGTCGGTAGCAAATCCATGGATTTAACGGGGTTAAGCCACCCACCTTCAGAATTAATTGCAATCGGATAAACCTCGTACTTATTCTTATCAATCTCGTTAATAACGGTTGTAGCTGAGCGAATCGAGATTTCATGCTCTCCCGAGCGTCCGCCAAAAACGACACCTATCTTAATTTTCTCCATATTTTAAAGTATCGTATTGCCGAGGGCAGACAATATTAATTCACCCGCAATTTTCGCGGTGATGTTGCTTTGATCCAAAACCGGGTTAACTTCCACAATCTCAAAAGAACGCATACCGCCATGCGCCGCAATCATTTCGAGCGCTAAATGCGCCTCTCGATACGTAACGCCGCCACGAACCAAAGTGCCGGAACCAGGTGCAAATCGAGGGTCAATTATATCTACGTCAAATGTAACGGCGAAACCGGCTTCAGCTTGCGACGCTATTTCGATGGATTTCTCAACGCAGTTTTCCATTCCGAGGCGATCTATATCGCTCATCGTAAAGAAATTGTCGCGCATTCCAAGTTCGTAGATGAGTTCTTTTTCTGACAAATCCAAATCCCGCGCACCAATATGCGCGCAAAGTTCCGGCTTTATTTTCGGCGAAAACCCTTCAAGTTCGACCATTTTCGGATTGCCTCTACCGAGGATCGTCGCGAGCGGCATTCCATGTAAATTACCAGAAGGAGAAGTCTCAGGAGTGTTCATATCCGCGTGGGCATCAAACCAGATCATCCCGATTTCCTCACCCTGATCGCGAAAATAACTCGAAACACCCGAGAAAGTTCCCGCAGCAATCGAATGATCTCCTCCTAAAATAACCGGCATCTGGCCGTTGCCCAGGATTTTCTTTACAGCAACTGCCATTCGCTCGCTTACTTCAAAAACGTCATCTAAATATCTTGCTTTATCACCTGGTTGCGGTTCGTTTTTCGGTCTTGGGGCATCAAGATCACCGTGTTCCGTTACGTCATATCCAAGTGTTTTAATATGTCCAAGGAGTTTGTCGCCCCGGAAATCGGCAAGGCGCATGGCTGTCGTTCCCAATTGGCTGCCCTCGGTCGCTGCTGCATAGCCCAAAGGCACACCTAAAATTCCAATCCGCTTATCTTTTCCGGGAAAGCACATACTTTCGAAATTCATTCCTACCTCAAACAGTTCGCTATCAGTTTCGCCAAATCCTGTACGAAAAAGCGCGACGACTTCCCTTAAAGCTCTTTCATCGCCAACACCTTCGGTTTCAACAATCAGCTCCGCGTCTTTTGACGCAGAAAGCGTCAGAATTTCTAAAATCGACTTTGCGCTTACGCGATTCCCTTTCAGCGAATCAACCAGTTCGATCCGACATTCAAATCTCTCGGCCAGTTTTACTAGTTTTGCGGCAGCACGAGCGTGGAGCCCCAGCCGATTTCCGAGCGTTACCTCCGCGCTAGGCATCCTTCTTCAATTTTTGGGGTTCGAGCAGGCCGGCGGCGCGATAAATCGAGTTTTTTCCCTGAGTTTCCAGCTCCTCTGCCATTTCAAGCAAGGTCATTTCCTGATCCTGTGTCGCGAGTTTGATCACCATCGGAAGATTTACACCCGTAACCACCTCAACCTCATTTTCAGCAATAAACATCGCCGAAATATTCGTCGGGGTTCCGCCAAACATATCCGTAAGCAGTAAAACACCCGCGCCATCGGAAACTTCTTCGATCGCACGCTTAATCCCATCCTTGGCGGCCTCCACATTGTCGTGCCAGCCAATCGAAACAGACTTGATGTGGTCTAAATCTCCAACAACCTGCTCGGCCGCGGACAAAAGCTCATTCGCCAATTGACCGTGAGAGACAATAACACCGCCAATTTTCTTACTCATAAATATTTTCTAACCGTCTTTCTTTTTCTTCTCAACGTCTCGATGAACCACCGAAACGCCATACTCCAATTCGTCCAAATTCCCTGCAATCGCGTTAGCGGTCATTACCGATCGATGTCGTCCGCCTGTACATCCAATTCCGATCGTCAAATACGACTTCCCCTCGCGTTTATATAGCGGCAAAAGATAAACAAGAAGATCGCTAAATCTTTTGATCGTTTCCAAAACCTCTTCTTCTTTCTCGAGAAACGCAATCACCTTGGGATTTGTACCCGGCAAATTCCTCAACTTATTATCGAAATACGGATTTGGCAAGTGCCGAACATCGAATAATAAATCTACTTCTCGCGGAACTCCATGTTTATGCCCAAAACTCACTAGTTGAATGTGAAGCGGCACTCCATCTTCATTATCGCTAAACCTCTTTACCAGCATACGGCGCAACGTATGCACGGTGTGCTCGGAGGTGTCAACAATCAAATCCGCACGATTGCGAACTTCGCTCATTGCTTCTCTTTCAGCACGAATCGCTTCAAGAAGTCCCGTTCCCTCATCAGCTGGGTGCGGGCGCCTGGTTTCGCTAAAGCGTCGCTGTAATACATTGTCCGAAGCCTCGAAAAAGAGCACAAAAGCTTTGAGATCTTTTTCCTCCAGCTTTTCCAGTTCGCTTGAGAATTCCGACAAAAACTCCCCTTCGCGAATATCGATCACAAGAGCAGCTTTTTCAATTGCGACCGCGTCCTCTGCATTCGGAAGAAGGAGCCTCGAAAAGGTCGAGAGCATCGAAACCGGCAGGTTGTCCACACAAAAATACCCCAAATCCTCAAACGCATTTGTCGCCGAGGTCATTCCCGAACCGCTTAAACCGGTGATTATTAGAAAATTTCTATGACTAATGGATTTCGCCGCGTCGTTTGGCATAGATGAAAGGTTATTCTATATAAAATTACTTGCGACTGCGAACTGTCGGCGCGTGTTTTTCTATGCTTTGCTCAAAACCAAAAACATATGAGCAAAACCCTCTGAATTAACCCCGCAAATAGTGCCCAAAAGAGTCTAAAACGAGAAGCGCGACATTACCTTGTTGCGTTTTCTACCGCCTCTGCATCCAGATCCGGTGCAACCTCACTCGCTTTTTTGGCCCTATGAGATTTATCTATAATTTTGTTTTTGAGTTTCAGAGCTTGTTTTTCAATCTTGTCGATCGTAAGCGATAGAGACTGATACATATCGTCGACTGTGGTAGTGGCGGTCAAAACCTGGTTTCGCCACTTAACTACAATTTCTGACCTATGCTGTCCTCGCTCGACTTCGATAATTACGTGAGCATGATTATCTTCCTTCCCGAACAGGTGTTTAACTCGATCGAAGTGTTCTTCTACGTGGTTTCGAATCGCGTCAGTTACCTCAAGGTGTCTTCCAGTGTATTCAAATTTCATCTGTTGCTCCTCAAATTTGGTTTAAACTTAAAAATCTAAAAGAAAGCTGGAGTCTAAATAACAATTTTTCGTTCCCTCGACCCGGGAATCCTCATCTGATCTCGGTATTTGGCGACTGTTCGCCTGGAAATCTTCACGCCATCCTTCCCAAGCATCTTGGACAGCTTGTCGTCGGTAAGCGGCTTTTTCTGATCTTCGGCTTCAATCATTTTCTTAATTTTCCGCTTAAGAATGCGAGTCGAAACCTCTTCACCATCTTCATTTAGCATGCCTTCGCTAAAGAAACGCCTTAACTCTATAACGCCTTGCGGAGTGTGTGCATATTTTCTGTTAACGACCCTCGAAATTGTCGATAAATGCATTCCGATGTCTTCCGCAACGTCTTTTAGCATCATTGGTTTGATATGCTCCACGCCATATTCAAGAAACGCCGATTGACGCTTCACGATGCATTCTACAACCCTATATATAGTCTGGCGACGATGCTCGATATTTCGCAACAAGTCTACGGCTGATCTCACGCGCTCTTTAATAAACGACTTCGTTTCCCGATTCGTATCATCCTTCCCAAGAAGTTGTTGATAGGTGCTGCTAATCCGTAGGCGAGGGCTGCCGTTATCCGTAAAATAGATCTCCCATTCGCCTTCTACTTTCTCAATATAAACCTCGGGCGAAACGTAAATCGGTTTTTCCGTTGAATATTCCTTACCTGGATAGGGATTTAGGAGCCTAATCTTTTCAATTTCTTCGTTTAAGGTCTCTAAGTCGATTCCGGTCGCCTTTGAAAGCTTCTGCAGCCGATGAGGTTGCAGGTTTTCGAAATGTTCTTTTACAAGCTCCACTACAAGACTGTCCGACTCTCCCTTTGATTCAAGCTGCGCTACGAGACATTCTTTTACGTCATAGACACCGCAACCTACAGGTTCGAGCGTCATTACAATCTGCCGCGCTTCCTCTACCGTCTCCTTGCTGTAGCCACAAATTCCTATAATCTCTTCGATTGTAGCGTTTAATCTTCCGTATTCGTCAAGGTTTCCGATAATACAAATTCCAGCTTCCTCAACTTCCTCGGAAATGTTTTGCAATCCCAACTGCCATTCGAGATGATCCGTAAGCGTTTCCGAACTCGACAGGAATTGCTCAAAACTCGGCGTGTCTTCCTTGTGTTCAAACTCCTGTGTCTTGTAGCCGGGATCAAGATAATCTTGGAATTCTCGGCCTAAATCGATTTCGTCAAACGAATCCGACGCCTCATCCGTAGACTCTTCGTTAGTCGCTTCAGCCACCGATTCTTCAATCGCCGATGCAGTTTCATCCGAAACTTCTTCCTTATGTCCATTCTCGCCTTGTTCAGTAGCTTCAAATTGCTCTGCTTCCGCTACGGTTTCAGGGTTTGGAGGAGAGTCGTCTTCAAAACCCTTCTCAAATTCCCGCTCTGTGCCATCCGCATTCTGATCGAGGATTTTCTCAGCCAAAGCCTGAATCTCGTCTTCGGTTTCGACTTCCTCTAAGATCGGATTTTCGACGAGTTCGTTCTGAATAAGCTCGCTCAACTCAAGCGAGGTCATTTGAAGCATTTCTATGCGCTGGCGCAGTTGGGGCGTTAGCACCATCTTCTGCTGAAGTTTTTGCGATAGTTTCAGAAATGCCATCAGTAATTAATTAGTAACCGGAATGCAAAACGAAGTTTGGACCCATTTGAAAGACTAATACAATTATACCTGATTCAGCCTTAAAATGTGAAAATTGATTAAATTATAGTGTGAATCTTTCGCCGAGATAGAGTCTTCTCACATCCTCATCTTCGACAAGTTCTTCCGGTTCGCCGCTTCTGAGAATCTTGCCTTCAGCCATGATGTAGGCGCGGTCAGTGATTCCGAGCGTCTCGCGAACGTTGTGGTCTGTGATCAAAATGCCGATTCCCTGTTCTTTGAGGTATAGGATGATCTCGCGTATGTCGTCGATCGCGATTGGGTCAATGCCGGCAAAAGGCTCATCAAGAAGGATAAACTCGGGCTTGGTTGCCAGACATCTCGCGATTTCCACTCGCCTTCGTTCGCCACCGGACAACGAATCTCCGCGAGTTTTCCTGACGTGTGTAACGCCAAATTCCTCGAGCAATTCTTCGAGGCGCGCAAAACGATCTGCGCGGGTCATCTTCATCGTTTCAAGAACAGCTAGTATATTCTGTTCGGCGGAAAGCCTTCGAAATATGGATGGCTCTTGCGGTAGATAGCCAAGTCCGAGCCGTGCCCTTAGATACATCGGAAGCTTTGTAACGTCCTCGCCAACAAGCGTAATGCCCCCTTTCTCGGTTCGTTCGAGACCGACCATCATATAAAAGGTGGTCGTCTTCCCCGCCCCGTTCGCGCCCAAAAGCCCGACAACTTCACCATCTTCAACATATAGACTCACATCATCCACAACGCGACGGCCCGAATAGGTTTTCTGCAAGTTGTTTGCTGACAATGAGTTAGTCGGATTTTCTGAGTTGTTGGACACTGGCTAGTTTTTTTTAAAGTCTTTTGGCTTTTTCAGAATAATTTCGAGCGACGAGATACTTGTTACATTCGAGATTCTTAGAGGTTTTCCCCAAACCACTTTCGGCACGTCATTCTCGTCGTTATCATCGTCATAGTTTAAGTAATATTGAAAATTCGTGTTTAGCCAGTAAATCGCGCCTTCAAACCCTTGAAGGGAGAACTCGCCTCTCTCATTGGTCTTCGCACAATCATAGGCATCAACTTCTCGGTCTGAGCAACTCTCGTACCCGAAGTTACTCAAGTTCAGTTGTTCATAATGCTGCAGGGCGACAAGTGCATCGTCAACGGGAGTGCCATCGTCCCACACCACCTTGCCTTTGATGTTTTTAGCCAAATAATCTTCAGGCAGTTCGAAATCTATAGTGTGCCTTCCTTTCCGAGGCAGTTTAACGGTATTCGAACGAGTGCCTTTTACATGGCATGGAATCATGAAACTTTCCTTACTCCTATTAGAAAAAGGGATTCGTAAACTACAAAACGACCAATGTGTTCCCGGCATTACCCCATACCAACTAAACTCGTTGTCGAGGGAATAAAAATCAACGTCATCGCTTTCAAAATAAGTGGGTTTCGAACTGCCGGTCGCCAATCCAATCGAGTATCGCTTAATTATCGTGCCGCTTCGATCAAACAATTTTCCAGTGAAGCCATTGTCCCAACTGACACTAAATTGGGCGTAAAAGGCATCGTATATTTCAAGCCCACCAAATAGACCGTATATTCTATCCTTCTCAACCCTGATTTTTGTTCCGTCAGCCCTCCATTTAAATTTCGAATCTACAACCGGCTTAATCTCGTATTCTCCATCAGGGATGTTATCGAAGTAAAAAATCCCAAGTTCGTTCGTTACTGATTCAAATTGATAGTTCTTCCCTTTTAGAAAAACTCTAACTCCGGCTAAAATATCTATAGGTTCGAAGAATTTTCGAACTGAATCGCCTGCCCATACGTATCCGTATATTCTGGGAAACCGTTCGCCGCGTAGCCTCTTTCTTATGAAATATAAATCTGGACAGACACCCTCTAACTCGTGGGTAAGTCCGCAAGACCATGAAACCAGTTGACCTTTTTCACCCTTGGAGGCAAAAACTAGATAGGTTTTTCCAACCTCTAATTCTGGACCTTCACATGACGAACGGTAATCGCTGAACAGATCGACTTCCGCTTTTCCTCCTCCCTTTAAATACTCCTCTACTTCCACCCGATGGTTTGTTTCAACGTGAACGTCTTGGAACAAGTCCTTGTATCTCTTCCGTTCGAAAAACTTGGTCACCCTTTTAACTTTTCCAATAAAAATATATTTGGCATCATCAACAAAAACGTGAATCCCCTCGTCTGAACAAACACACGAAAGTGCTTCCTGAATAAAAACGGGCGATACAACTAACAAAAGCGCAAGGAATATTTTCATTTTGTTAATTTAACGTACCTTTCTTGATTTTATAAACGGTGCGGATTCTGCCGGAGCGGCTTCGTTTTGATGACCCTTTTCCGACGACGCGATTTTCTTTCAGAAAAACTGTCACCTCGCGACCTTGTGAAGACCCTCTCTCAGAATCGCGAACTCGCGCCGGATTACCCCTTAATTTAACGATTTCGTTGGACGCTGTGTATTCCGCGTAGTCACCCGAGGCGCGTCGGTTTGGCTGGGTGATCACAACGTTTTTCTCGATCACGGTTCGTGAAAGCTCGTTTTTCTTGTCGAGGAAAATGTTCGCCACACCCGCCACCATGCGATCAGTTCCCTGACGTATATCTACATTGTCTTCGTAGCGTATAAGATTGACTTTACGCTGGTAAAACATTTTGTCCGACGAAACGTACACGGGGGTTTTCGAACGCTTCCCGGCGACGGTTCGGTTTACGTCGTAAAGAAGACTCTGAACCTTGCCTTCCGCGAAAAACTGTCCCTCTTTTTCCTGCAGAAATATTCGCTCGGCTCTCACATAATTATTATCCTGCCAGGCTCGCGCGTTTCCCTGGTAGAGTGCGGTTCGTTCATCGTGATCAAATTTTGCTTTATTTGCCGTAACAAAAACCGGCGAATTAACTTTTGCAAAAGGTGCAGCTCCGTTTGTGCCTTTTTGACTGTAATAGGTCGTGCTTACCTTGCCGTCAAAAGAAGACGTATCAGAACGCGTATCCCAATCGATCGATCGAGCTTTCGCGCGCGCCTGCGAATCCCAAATTGTCGGTTCGCCGCCTCGCAAACGAACAATCCCATCACTCGCAAGATATGTTATTTTATCCGAAATCCCGTTGCGGTCACCTTCGGTAAACTTCGCCTTGCCGTTTGCTTCAAATCTCTCAACATCCTGCGACTTTCTGTTAAACATTGCGTTTAGCGAGTTGGCGGTAAGCGTTTGTTTCGATTTACCGCTTGAGGTTGGTTCCCTAACGAGACTTGATCTTCCGCTTGATCTACAGCTTTTTGCATTATTTCCGGTGTAAAAATCGCAGTCAAAACGAGACGCCTTGATCGTCGATTTATAGTTTTTCGGTGATGAACGAAGGGGAGTTACGATCAATACTGCGTCGCCAGAGGCAGTCGCTTTTGCGAGTTCATTGCCATTTGAACGCAAAACCGTTTTTATCGAATCGGCTGTGAGTGTTTTGTGAGCGGAATCATTCGATGTATTTGGCGCGTTTAGTTTGATCGTCGTTCGACCCTGAGTATTTAGGTTCTCAAGCGCGCCGTCGCCGCGAAAAATCAGATTTATCGCCTTCGGCGCCGACAGTGTAAACCTTTTATACTCATCGCTTTTTACCGGAATAACGACCGCCTCGCCATCTCCTAAGGCATTTGCTATTAATATTTCCTGCTTGTCGTTAAAACTGGCGTTCAATTCGTCGGCAGTGATCTCGGTAGTTCGCTGATCGGTTGTTTGCCTCAGAAACGCACCGCCAACCGCGACCGCATATTTTAAGGATTTATCCGGGTAAAGCGTTGCTTCTATCTTCTCGCCCTTAACCAAATCGTCGCCTTGCTCTACTGACGCACCCCCGTAAAGATCGACTTCTCCAGCGGTCTGTCGATAAACCGCTCGAGCGGCAGTAATCTTCGTCGGCTTGCCGCTCTGAGTTGCATTGATTTCTACGTTGTCTTCCAGCTCAAAAGTGTCGGTCGATTTCGTGTAAACGGCGTTCCTCGCACGAATTTTCGCAGGACCCGAGCCGCTTTCCGTCGTTTCAATTTCCACACCATCAAACAACTCAAGGCTTTTCAGTTCGCCATCCACAATCGCAACGGCTCTTTGTGCCTTGGTTTTTGTCCAAGCCGGTTTTTCCGAGGTCGCCTTCTGGTAAACATCGACATTCCCTTTGAGATCAATTTTTCGAACTTCCCGCTCGCTCAAAAAGACGGTTGCCTGATTGGCTTTAATATCGGTCGGTTGGGTCAGGTTTCCGTTGGCAGCGCTCTTCGGTGTCAGCGATATTTCAACGTCGTTCTCGAGTTTTATTCTTTCTTCTGTCTGGTCGACAAAGGCGCGCTGAGCATTTATTTTTGCGGTTTTTACGTCAGCCTTGGTGAGTTCATCGTTGGCGCCATTTGCATAAGCGAATAGCTCCACGTCTTTGAGCAAATCGAGAGTTTTATTGCGGATGTTTACAATCGCGCCGTTGGATTTACCTGAAATATTTTCGCGCGAAAATTCAACCAGCTCCTCAGCATCAGCGATTTCCGACTCGCTGTCATAGGTGAGTTGTTCCGTTTTTACCTTGAGCGCGTCGCGCGTTTCGATATCTACATTTCCGGCGAAGTAGATTTTGAAATCCTTGGAATTTTCAAAAGGAACATAGATCGCTTTATCAGCAGAAATTTTATCGAAGTCTTCCTCGTTTCCGTCGTTAAATACCTGTAAAAAAACGTTTTCAAGCTCTTGATGTTCATCCGAAAAGGTAGTCGCTTTATCGGCTTTTATAAAGTATTTTAAGACGCCGTTTTCAGATTCGCGGCGTTCGTAGCCTTTGACTATCCCGACAACGTCTTTCGAAAGTTGGGTCGGAAGCCCTTTCATACGAAACTCAGAACGAAAACTCCCCCAGTAAAAACCGATACCAATCACCAAAACGGTCGCAATCAACGCCAGAACTGCCGCGCCGCGAAAAATCAACGGCAACTTTGCGCGGAACTGGTAATTTTTGGTCGGTTTCGACTTACGAGTCACAGAATTCTAAGACCATATATTCAACAGACTGACTCCAGTATTCACAAAATCCTTTTCGTTACGCGTGATCAGGGTCATATCTTTTTGAAGCGCAGTGGCGGCTATCAGGGAATCAACAACTGGCAATACACGTCCTTTCTTCCGTTGCTGCCCCGTTAGCTCACCCCATCGGACTGCGACACTTATGTCTATGGGAACAACTCTTGCTCCAAATCTCAAAATCAGCGTCTCCAGCCAGGTTTCTAGTTCGGTTTTCTTTTTCGAGGTGCTCAAGCTACTTACCCCACTTCTAACCTCACCGATTGTCAAAACGCTAATAAAAAGCGCCTCTTCGTGTTGCGAGTTTAGCCACTCCAAAACCCTCTGACTAGGACGTTTTTTCTTCCATTCTGCCAAAACACATGTGTCTAGAAGAAACTTCATTGGTCAAATTCAATCGGAGCTCGCCCGGTATCTTTCGAACGTTCCAAATCAATATCGGAGCCTCTTAAAGGGCTATCTCGAAAAAAATCGCCCAAAGGCTGTTTCCGCGCTTTTAACGTCAAATATTCCTGATAGGAAATCACTACGGCTCTCTCAACTCCGTTATTGGTAATTATTTGTGGCTCACCATCGACAGCTCTTTTGATAAGTTCGCTCAGCTTTGTTTTTGCTTCGAAAGTAGAAAATTTGTTCATTTAACCCCACCTCCTTAACTAGCTTAGCTAAGTCTATATCAATCTTCGGCGACGCGCAAATCCTTAACAACCAACTGCAAACGTGTATTTCCCTGCCATGTGTTTGCTTCCGGCGTATGTGCGACTTCGATGCTTGCTCCGGGCTCGAGAGTTTGCCCTTCTGATTTTTCTACGCCGTCCCACCAGACCGCTTCAAAACGCCTACCGGACTCACCTTCGAGCTTTAGTTTTAGGTGTTTGTCTTTCATTACCCACGGCTCGTCGGTAATTTTAACACCTCGCGTAACAAACACAGGCTTTGGGTTTCCCTGTCCAAAAGGCTCGAGCTTCTTTAAATCCTCAATTAAATCAAGCGAGAGAGCATCGGTATCAACTTCTGCGTCGATTTTCACCTCAGGGATTAGTTGGTCTTCGGAAAGGTTTTCGGTTGCGTGGGCATTAAGCTTTTCTTTGGCTGCCTCGATATTCTCGGCCTTCATTTTCATCCCCGCCGCCGCCGCGTGTCCGCCATATTGCTCAAACAAATCCGCACAGGTATCCAGTCCGTTTAACAGATGATAATCGGCTATACTTCTTGCCGAACCATGCGCCACACCATCCTCGATCGATAAAACAATGGTCGGACGATAAAGTTTTTCGGCGATTCGGGAAGCAGCCAAACCGATCACGCCCCGATGCCATCCTTCGCCTGCGACGACTATAAAATTCTGCGAAACAGCATCTTCGGTTTCCAAAAGCGCGAGCTCGGTGATTTCTTTTTGCACCTTTTGACGTTCCAAATTTCGCTTATCGAGATACTCTGCAAGCTTGCGCGCCTCACCAAATTCATCGGCTTCAAGCAATTCAACCACATGTTTCGCCGCGTCCATGCGCCCGGCGGCGTTGATTCTTGGAGCGATTCGGAAACCTATATGATAACTGGTCATCTCAGACCGACAGTCGGAAACCTCCATCAACGCTTTCAACCCGTAATTTTTCGCTTTCGGCAAATCGTTCAAACCAATCGCTACTATCGAACGATTTTCGCCCGTGAGTTTCATAACATCGGCGATCGTTCCAATTGCAACCACCTTCAGAAAGTACGGAACCAGGTGTTCCTTTTCTTTCTCGCGCAAGAGAGCGTGTGCGAGCTTGAATGCGACGCCAACCCCAGCGAGATTTTTGTCGGGATATTCACAATCTTTCTGGTTTGGATTGATCACGGAGTAGGCGTCGGGGTTTCCCTTTTCCTTCGCTAAGTGATGATCGGTCACAATAAAATCCACACCGTTTTTCTTAGCCCACGCAACAGGTTCAAACGACGTAATCCCGCAATCGACACTTATTACGAGTTTGTAACCGTCTTTTTTTGCATCTTCCAGAGCAGGTATGTTTACGCCGTACCCTTCCTTAAAGCGATGCGGAACGTGATAGCCCGTCTCCGCGCCAAGAATTTCAAGCGCCTTTCGCAAAACGACCGTCCCGGTTGTTCCATCGACGTCGTAGTCGCCCCAGATCAAAATCTTCTCTTTTCGCTCGATCGCCTCAAAAACCCTTTTTACCGATGTTTTCATTCCTTTGAGTAAGTAAGGATCGTGAAGGTCTTCGTGTTTGGGGTTGAGAAATTCTCGCGCATCTTCGTGAGTATCGTAGCCTCGTGAGACGAGCAAACCGGCAATAAGCGGCGAAATTTGAAGTGACTCACCAAGAGCTTTCGCTTTTTTTTGATCGTATTCTTTTATTGTCCAGCGTTTCATATTGGAGCGCTGCGGTGTTGTCGCTTGATTCATATCAGACCTGTGCTGTAATCAATCCCTGCCACAGCAAAACGAGAATCACGAGTCCTAAAATTATCCGGTAAACGATAAAAATGGCGGTCGAGTGCTTTTTTAAGAACGCCAGCAAAAACCAAATTGCAAGATATCCAACGACTCCCGCAACGATCGTACCGACGATGAGCGGAACCCAGCTGTCATCAGGCAGAATGTGCCAGGCTTCATAGAGTTCGAGCAAGCCGCTTGCTGTGATTGCGGGAATCATCAAAAGAAACGAAAAACGAGCTGCGGCTTCGCGTTTTAGCCCCGCAAACAAACCACCCATGATCGTTGATCCCGAACGACTTGCCCCCGGCATCAAAGCCAAAACCTGCGAACAACCGACAATCAGCGCGTCAAAAACACCCACTTCCTTCGTGTCCTTTCGCTGTTTTCCAACCCACTCGGCAACAGCCAGCATCAGTGCGACGACGATCAGCATCGTTGCCACGATCCAAAGGTTTTTTGTTAAGGCTCCTTCGATTTCGTCCTTAAAAACCAGCCCGATAATTCCTACAGGAATTGAACCTACTACGATCATCCATCCAAGCCACGTATCATCCGACATCCAGATCGGGCGAATTCCGTTTGTACCTGAAAAGTTTTTTCTCTGCCCTGCTAATAGTGCAAAATGATCCCGTATAAACGACACGGATATATTCCAAATGTCTGAGGCGAAGTAAACGAAAACGGCGGCGAGCGTTCCGAGTTGAATTACAGCCATGGTAGCGGTAATTTGTTCTGGGTTGCCGTTATAAAGATTGGTAAACCGACTGGCGAAAACCAGGTGCCCCGTCGAACTAATCGGAATAAACTCGGTCAAACCCTGGACGACGCCAAGAATTATTGCTTGTATGATGTCCATAAAATGAAGAGAGGAAGTTGAAGGAGTAGTCTAAATTATTAATTTAACTACAAGATACAACGTTTTTCAACAAAGCTATTAGTTATTATTACTTCATGAAACTGCCCATTACGTTGCCCCCGAAAAAAAACCTCTTGATCTTCGATGTGGATGGAACTCTGACAAACACCGTGGAGGTTGATGATTGCTGCTACACCAAAACCATAAGGGATCTCTATGACTTGGATTTACGGGATGTAGATTGGAGTGAATTTCCGTACGTAACAGATCTTGGCATTCTCAGAACAATCTTTTCTGACTTTTTGCATCGTGAATTGAGCCATGACCTTGTCCTTCGAACGAAGCGACATTTCCATGATCTGCTCCTCAAAACTTATGAGTGCAGTCCGGTTTCTTTTAGCGCGATTCCAGGCGCCAAGGGGTTTATTAAGAACCTGAGTCATCACGGTTCATCAGTCGCTATAGCCACAGGCGGATGGGAAAAAACTGCGCGATTCAAACTAAACGTCGCAGGCTTTAATGCCGCCGCAATTCCACTCTCAAGCGCCGACGATCATTATTCTCGCTCGCAGATCGTGAAATTCGTGATAGAAAAAGCTGCGGCGAAGTATGATAAACGGTTTGAAAGATTTGTATATTTCGGAGATGGAGCTTGGGACCTTCAAACCTGCAAAGAGCTGGACATAGAGTTCGTGGGAATTGATTTTGAAGGTAACGGAAACTTGAGAAAATTTGGGGTGAAAAATGTCTTTAAGGATTTTCACGATCTTGAGCGTTTAACAAAAGTACTAAATTAACTACTCTCGATACTTAACCCCGCCAGCGATACGATCATAAAGCCATGCGGGAAAAATTTTCGCGGCGCGAACCAATATCGCCAATTGCCACGGAAAATAAGCAAATTTTTTCTTTTTCTCAATCGCGTTCAAAAAGTACGGAACGGAATCTTCGAGTTCCATGATAAAAGGCATTTTGTTTGCGCGTCCCGATGTAAGAGGGGTTTTGATAAACCCGGGTTTTATGATTGTTACCTCTACACCTTGAGCCTGAACATCAAGTCTTACGCTTTCAAAAAAGGCGGTCATCCCGGACTTACTGGCGCTGTACGCCGCCGATTTCGGCAGCCCGCGAATTCCAGCAAGACTCGAAACCGCGACGAGGTGTCCGCTTCCGCGTTTAAGCATATCGGGAAGCACGGCGGCTACGGAATTAACAGCTCCCATTAAATTTACGTCTATCACTTTTGCAACCGCTTCCGGCTCTAAATTCCTCGTTTTATTATTATTTCCGCCAATTCCTGCATTGGCAATCATAATATCGATCTTTCCGAATTCGGAACGAAGATTTTTCGCCGCCATGAAAACTCTTCCTTTTTCGGTTACATCGCAAGGAAAATAGCTGACCGTTCCGCCTTTTTTCTCGATCCTCGAAGCTATCTCTCGTAGAAATTTTTCGCGACGCGCAATCAACCCAAGTATCGCTCCGCGTTTTGCAAGCTCAATCGACAAAGCCTCGCCGATACCGCTTGAAGCGCCCGTAAGCAACACGACTTTTCCCTTCCAGTAACCCACAATTCAACAAATCTCATCTACATGCCCGCGCAGAGCTTTGAGCGCTTTCGCCAGATCGTCCTGGCTTATCAAAACATGATCGCGGGAAAAAGAAGAATACGGCAGAATAGAGATTCCCGCTTCGGCAAATATCGAAGCAACGCGCGCCATAAACCCGACCACATCAAAAGGAAGCTCAACATCAAAGCTTAAAAGCCTGAAGTTGCGTTCGATTTTAGCATCCGAGATCGCGGGCTTGATAGTTTGGAAGTCTTCCTCGTCCAAAACCAGGGTCACTTCCCATTTATCCTTGAAGATAAGAAACGGCGTAGCCATACTCGGCGAGAGTTCTGGATTTTCCAGCAAACCGTTCCACGCAGAATGAGATATTGAAATCACCGCGTACATTTCCGATGATACTTCGATTTTTGTTTTTGAAAGATACTTTTCTACTGACTGGCTCATGGTGCTGATTCGATTTAGACCCGTCTTGTAATGAACCTCCCCGCAGCAAGCTGACGCGGTATCAATTCAGAAAATTTCCTTATCGTTTGATTCCGTAGCAGAGCTACGGGGAATTAGACCGCTAAGGAATGATTAAAGCTCAAGAATCGTCGGAACAATCAAAGGTTTGGTTCCGGTTTCATTTTGGATAAACCTTTTAAGATGAATCCTTAAATGCTCCGCAAGAAACGCCGAATCACCACGATCCCTTTGACTAAGATCGCGGAACGCTTCCTTGAGTGATTTCTTTGCACTTTGCAAAGTTCCATTGAGTGGGTCAATCCCAGCAACTCCCTTAATCTTGATTTCGGGCGCGGCTTTTAGTTTCTTGGTATCTTTATCGAGCGTCAAAATCAGCGAAACGATACCTCCGTAAGCAAGTTTCTTGCGTTCCCTGACGGTTTCGTGTTCGATCTCGCCCAATCCTAAACCGTCGATAAACACTCTTCCAATTTCACGTTGCTCGACGACGCGTGCAGAATCCCCTTCCAACTCCAAAACGTCTCCATCTTCGATAAGAATCACATTTTCTTCGTCGTAACCTAGATGATTCTTAACAAACTCCTTGTGACGAAATAGCATTCGGTATTCGCCGTGAACAGGAATTACAAATTTCGGCTTCGCTGTTTCCACCATGATTTTGATGTCCTCCTGCGAAGCATGTCCGGAAACGTGAATCAGACGCCTCTTCTCCTCAATAATATTTCCGCCGCGACGATAAATCGCGCCGATCATTTTTGATATTCGCTTTTCGTTTCCCGGGATAATTCGTGCCGACAAGACAACCGTATCGCCTTCCTGAATCTGCAAACCCTTGTAGCTTTGCGTAGCAAGATTCCACATTACCGCACGCTGTTCGCCTTGAGAGCCCGTCACCAAATAGACGATTTCATCGTCGGATATCTCATGAGAATCAGTCAGTCCAATTAATGTCTTGGGAGGCATTTTTAGCAGCCCGAGCCTTTCACCAATCTCGACATTCTTTAACATTGAACGACCGAGCACACAAACCCTTTTGCCAAATTCATATGCCAGATCAAAAACGATTTGCAAACGATGAAACGATGATGAAAATGTTGTGAAAAAAAGTCGGCCATCGGTCTCCTCAAAAATATCTGCAATATCTGGGATCACATCTTTTTCCGAAGGCGTACGACCTGGGACAGTAGCATTGGTCGAATCACCCAATAGCGCCAAAACTCCTTCTTCGCCATACTTGCCAAGCATTTGTAGGTCATATGGCTTTCCGATCACGGGCGTTTCATCCATTTTATAATCGCCGGTGTGGATTATCGTGCCTAGCGGTGTCGTAATTGCAAGCGAAAAACATTCAACTAACGAGTGCGAGGCGTGTATAAACCCGACCTTAAAATGTCGCCCAATCTTAACAGTGTCCCGAGGCCCCACACGATGCGTTAAGATATCGTCAAGCAAATCGTGCTCGGCGAGCTTTTCGTCAATAAAAGCAAGAGTTAACGCGGATGCATAAACGGGCAAATTGTATTTCTTTAGAAAGTAAGGTGTTGCGCCAATGTGATCCTCGTGACCATGAGTGAGAATAAGCGCTAAAAGATCGTCGCGATATTCTTCAAGGAAATCAAAATCGGGCACCGAAATATCCACTCCATACGGGGTCTCTTCCGGAAAGCCCATTCCAACATCAACGACGATCATCTCATCGGCGTAGCGAATCCCCATGCAGTTCATTCCAAATTCACCGATGCCGCCGAGCGGTATTATTTCGATTTTGTTCACGATATTTCTTTGAGTCGAAGGGCCGTCAAATTCGGTAATTCTATCACACATCCCTCGAGCTGAGTTCCGATAACAGGCTTAGCCACTGCCCATTTGATAAAACCTCCGCGCGTAATTTGGTATCGATTCCGGCAGCGCCTAACACCGATTTAACTCCGCCATTTTTTTCGAAGAGCTCTCCTAAACTTCCAGGCGCATTTTTCAGATTATTCGCGATCGTTTTCCGTTTTTGTCCAAATGCCAAACTGACTAGATCACGAAACAGTTCATGATCAAATTCTTTAAACTCTCGCATCGGTTTTGGTAAAAGGCGCAAAACAGCGCTGGTTACCTTTGGAGCGGGCCGAAACGCCCTCGCCGGCACATCAAAAAGTTTTTCCGTTTCAAAATAGGCTTCAATCAAAACGGTCAGGAACCCGCGCTCCTTATTTCCCGGTTCCGCGGTGATACGATCCACCACTTCTTTCTGGAGCATCAAAACCATTTCCATAAACGAATATCGATAACGGATTAAATGCTGTAAAATCGCTGTCGAAATATAATAGGGCAAATTACCGGCTAGCTTTGTTTTTTTCGGCGCACTTTGAAGATATGCCAATGCCTGAAAATCGATCTCCAAAACATCTTTTTCAATTAGTATGAAGTTTTCATGGTTAGCAAAATCTTCTCTCAAACCTCGAGCCAGTCCGCTATCAATTTCAATAGCAATCACTTTTCCAAAACACTCCACGAATTGCTTGGTCAGCGCACCGCGGCCTGCCCCTACTTCAAATATAGTCTGATCTCCGCGTGGATTTAGCGACGATATAAGTTTTTCTATGTAGATTTGATCAACGAGAAAATTCTGCCCCAGAGATTTCTTTGCGAAAGGCTTCCTTTCATTTTGCTTAGGCATTCGGTCTTGGATACCCCGTTACTTCAATATCTTCGCCATGATGAGAAATCCTCACATCCTTCAATCGCATCGCACTCGCCAAAACCTGTGCGCCTTGCCCACCGATTGCGGTTGGCGCTTCTTTCCCCCCAATTACAACAGGTGCGATAAAAAACGAAATCTTGTCGATCAATTCGGCGTCAAAAAAAGATCCGGCCACCTCAGCGCCTCCTTCCACCAGAACGCTAATTAGTTTCCTTTTTCCGAGTTCTTGCAACACACCTTGCAAGTTTCGTCCGCCCTCCGCGATTTGAACAATTTCTACACCTTCCTCTGTTAAGGTGCGTTTCTTTTCTTCGTCCTCAGAATCCAAGAAAAGTAATGTGGGGGTCTCGTGTGCGGATAAAACGAGTTTTGAATTGGGCGGAGTGTTGAGCGAATTGTCCAAAACCACCCGAACCAAAGGTCGGTGCCGTTTGTTACCGCTTCGGTCTGTAAGGCTCGGGTTATCAGTGACAGCAGTATTAGCTCCAATCAAAATGGCGTCGTATTGATGTCTCAATTTGTGAACCCGTTCGCGGGATTCCTCACCCGTAATCCAACGCGAATCACCCGTTCGCGTCGCAATCCGTCCATCTAGAGAAATCGCCAATTTCAAATGAACGAAAGGACGCCCCGTATTATGCCAATGAATAAATTTTTCGTTTTGCCGTTCCGCTTCCTTTGCGAGAACCCCCGTAACAACTTCGATTCCACTTTCGCGCAGCGCTTCAAACCCTTTACCGGACACTTCAGGATTCGGGTCCTCAATCGGAGCGACAACTCTTTTAATACCGGCATTTATAAGCGCTTCAGTACACGGCTCAGTGCGACCTTTATGCGAATGGGGTTCGAGCGAAACATACGCCGTTGCACCATTTGCTTTCGCACCAGCTTTTTCCAGAGCGATAATCTCGGCGTGGGTCACATCGTTATAAAAATACGCCCCTTCGCCAACGGTTTTCCCATCCTCTGAAACTATCACGCAACCGACAAGCGGACTCGGACTCACGCGCCCAATCCCTTTCGCCGCGATGTCCAACGCACGTCGTGACATTTTTACATCTGTTTTTGAGAACTTTTTGGTCAATTAAACAACCCGTTCACATAATCTTCGGCATCGAAAACCATTAAATCATCTACGCCTTCACCTATCCCAACGTAGCGGATCGGCAGATCCAGTTCCTTTGAAATCGCAACTGCAATTCCGCCTTTGGCAGTGCCATCGAGCTTCGTTAAAACAATTCCCGTAACATTTGCGGTCTTCATAAACTGGCGCGCCTGTTCGAGTCCATTCTGTCCTGTTACCGCGTCAATCACCAGTAAAGTCTCGTGCGGCGCTCCCTCTACTTCTCTTCTCGCAACACGTTTCATCTTGTCCAGCTCAGCCATCAAATTCGACTTGTTATGAAGACGGCCCGCTGTATCAACAATCAAAACATCTGCGTCTTTTGCCTTCGCCGATTTAAGCGCATCAAAAAGAACAGCTGCCGGATCCGTGCCTTGCTTCTGCTGGATCAGAGGGACGCCCGCTCGGTCAGCCCAAATTTCAAGCTGATCTGATGCCGCCGCGCGAAATGTATCGGCAGCGCAAATCAAAATCTGGTTTCCCTCGTCTTTAATGCGTTGCGCGAGTTTCCCGATCGTCGTAGTTTTCCCAACTCCATTTACCCCCACGACCATCAAAACATATGGTTTTATCGAATCATCGATGCTTCTTTCATCTGCAACTCCAGCATCCCCGGACGCGTTTAGAATTGCGAGGAGTTCCGATTTCATAAGAGCTTTTAGCGCGCCAATATCTCCGATCTCCTGCCGCGAAACTCCTTTTCGAATTTCCTCGATAATGTGAAACGTTGTCGAAACACCGATATCGGTTGAAATCAACATTTCTTCGAGTTCGTCCAAAAAGGCTTCGTCGATCTGTTTGCGGTTTTCAAATACCGTATCGAGCTTATCGTTGATCGAGTTTCGAGTTTTAGAAATCGCTTTATTAAAACGAACACCAAACTCCTTTTCGATCGCCTCTTCCTGAGCCTTTAGCTCCTCGACCGATCTATCCAAGCCCAAAACCGAACTCGAAAGCTTATCCTTATTTCTGCGCCAAAACGCCATACACAAAAACCTACTCGCCTATAAAATCAAAAGTGAAATTATAAACGAGTAGGTTGTGAATGTCAGTCGTCGCAAACTGAATATGTTGGTTTAACCAACGATATCTACCAACTATTCCGCCTCTTGCTTCCTGTTGGTTCGAATCGTGGTTTTTAGAGGTTTTGAAGGGGTTCCAACACTCTTAGGTTTGAAGTTTTTCAGCTTGACTCTTCCGACGCTAATCTGCCCCTCCGCACAGGCTTGGATCAACGCGTTGACGACGTGTATGTCATATCTCGTTCCGACAAAACTCTTTATCCGCTCTATTGCGGCGGGAAGCTCCATCCCTTTTTGATACGGACGGTCAATCGTCATCGCATCAAACGTATCGGCAACAGCTACAATCTTAGCCTGAAGCGGAATCTCGTCGTTCGCAAGCCCTTGCGGATACCCTTGGCCATTTACCATTTCATGGTGCATGTACATCCCCGGCAAGAAGTCCTTCATCGCAGGAATGTTTTTCATGATTTTATATCCTTCTTGCGGGTGGGTTTTCATAATTGCGAATTCTTCGTCCGTTAACTGGGATGGCTTCTTCAGAATTCTGTCGTCTATACCGATTTTTCCGACGTCATGCAAAAGCGCACTTATTCTGAGAGTTTCAAGCTCTTTTTCTCTAAGTCCGAGCCTTTGTCCAATGGCTACCGCAACCCGCGAAACTCTTTCTGAGTGACCACGTGTATAGTGATCTTTGCCATCAATTGCGGCTGCGAGTGCCTTAACCGTGCCGACAAAAAGCTCACGGTTTTCTTCTGCCGCTTTTGCCACTTTGGCAATATGGTCCTCCAAGTCTTTACCCATGGTATTAAACGCTGAACCGAGAGTTGAGATCTCTCGAAAGCCCTTAGTTTCAATACGGTGAGAGAGGTCGCCCGAAGCAAGGGTTTTCGCTGCCGAAACAAGTCTTTCAATTGGAGACGTCAGCTGTCGGGCAAAAACAGTTCCTAGAATGAGGGTTATCAGGGCCAAAATCCCGCTGATCATCCAGGTCTGTCGATGCATTGATTCAACCGAGGCTAGAGCAATTTCCTCATCCTGCATTACAATGACCCCAAACTTCATCGAGTTTGTGACATTTGCAGTAGAATAGGCGCCGATCATTTTTCGCTCCTCACCTTTATAAACGGTTGTAAATGGCAACAAGGCTGACTGGATCTGGCTGTTCGTTTGTGCCCATTCCTGCACAATCTTTAAATCGTTTAACGGCTGGCGACTCGTTATTTTTTCTGAATTCGGGTGATAGATCGCTCGTCCTTCTGCATCTACAACGAAAATCAATGGAGCACCGCTATCCCATAACTCCTGCTCGCTCATCGATTCATCGACGATCACCTTTGAAATTCCCTGAAGAGAAGCAATAGCTACTACGGCAGCTGAAAGCTCTCCGTTTATCTTGACGGGCGCCCCAAAAGCCAAAACAAGCTCACCATTACGCTCAATCGCCCTAGGTTTTGCGACAACGAGTTCTTTCTTGTCTATCTCGGCGAGAACTTCGGAGGAAATCGCCTCGATTTCCTTAAGATTTATTGTTTCAGAGCGGTAGGCAGAAAGGGACTCACCGGAAACCGGTTTAACGAAAAACGCGAGGAGGCTTTCATCGGCCTTAAGATCGGCCGCGATCTTTTGTTGTGCGGCGTCGGACGAAACTGCTTCGTTGTCGTTCCCGAATTCAAACAATTGTCTGTAAACTTCAACCAATGACGTATAGCGACGAGTGAATGTTTCGATTCGGGCGGCCTTATCTCTGACTAACTCTGCCTGATACCTGCCTTCGGCCGAACGCAGCTCTTTACCGCTCCGATCTGCTAAAAACCAACCGGTGACCAGAAGCGGAATTACACCGACGGCAAGCAGCGTCGCTAAGATAACTATGCGCAAACTAACCTTCTTCTTTTTTTTGTGCTCTTTTTTGGGCATCTATTGCAGGCTGGCGTGAGACTATGTAGCAAAACTCCAACTAAAATTTTAACTAATTCGTTCGGCATACGTCAATAAATTTAAATCATTGACAAAATTGTTTAACGGCTGTGTAGCGTTTTAATTTTGGCGGATTGTCTCGCTTGACAACTTTCTAAGCGGATACGTATAGTTTTGTCTTGGTCAGTGCCATCCTAGCTCAGTTGGTAGAGCAACGCATTCGTAATGCGTAGGTCGTCGGTTCAAGTCCGATGGATGGCTCCAGTTTTAGAAAACAAAAAGACTTGCCGCTTTAAAACCCGGCGAGTCTTTTTATTGTCGGAAACAAGACTAAGTTCTTTTTACAATAACGAGAGTGATATCATCATTCGCCGGCGCGGTCTTCGTAAACGACGAAAGCGACGATTCGATTTTATCGCGGATGCCGGACGCGGACCGTTGAAGATTACTTTTAACCACTTTCACAAGCCGCTCCATGCCAAACTCTTCGCCTTCGGCGTTCTCAGCCTCTGAAACGCCATCGGAGAAAACGACGATTCCTTCTCCTGGAGAAAGTTTAGTTTCGCCCAACTCGAAATCCGCAGTCGGCATAATACCTAGAGGAAACCCGCCCGATTCCAATTCTTCAACCTGACCGTCTTTTCGCGCAACAATGGGCGGATTATGCCCAGCATTTATGTACGTCAGTTCGCCGGTCTCCGGGTCGAGCTCAGCCATAAAAAATGTAATAAACCGGTTCGCCGGGGTGTTATACGCCAAGTACTGATTTACCGCAGTCACTGTTTCGCTAAGCGTACTCTTTGCAACGGTTTGCGCATGAATTGCGGCGTGTAGACTCGACATCAAAAGCGCAGCTGCGGTTCCTTTTCCGGAGACATCGCCAAGGGCAATCAGCATTCTGTCGTCAGGCTTCGGTATGAAGTCGTAATAATCTCCGCCGATTTCGTAACACGCAAATGAAATCCCCTGAAGCTCGTAACCCTCAATCTGGGGAGGCGCGGAAGGTTGGAGCCGCTGCTGAATCTCGGTCGCAAGCTCAAGTTCGCGCTCCATTCGCTCTCGTTCGAAGCGCTCCTCAAGCAGGCTCGTATTCTCAACCCTGATCGAGGCAACCGAGGCAAGTGTTGTCAAAATATTTAAGTGCTCTTCAGTAAAAGTGTTTTCGTAAGTAGGAGAATCTGCGTAAACAATCCCGAAGACCTCCTCTTCATTCACACTCAGCGGTACAGCAAGCACCGAGCGAACCCCGAGTAGGGCCATTGTTTGGCTAGCAAATTTTGGATCGTGTTGAGCGTCCGAGGTCAGAACCGACTTTTGGTTTACCATCACCTCTTCCATCACCGTCCGGCTTATGCGAACCTCTTCCGGCTGATCCTCTTTCCCGCGTTCGCGCGCCACAGCAATCCGCATCCCATCTTCTTCGGACTCATCTTTGAGCATTATCACGCAACGATCTGCGGGAACCGCCTCGAAAACAAGCGTCGCGATTTGGTTTAAAGTCTCTTCCAGGCCACTCGCCGAAAGAAGCGTTACACCCACCTTGCTTATCAGACCCAGAAGTTCGTTGCGAGATGAAAACTGCGAGTCGAGAATTTCGGACGTTGGATTTTTCCGACGGGAGAAAGAAATTGTCATTGAAGGATCGAGAGACTGCGTGCCATCTGCAATTAAAGTCGCATTCTTTGCGGGAGCCAGAGACTCGTCTTCAAAGGTTATAACCGTCTCGCCTATTTGGATTTCGCCGCCTGAAAGAATCGGAACAGGCATCGAAACTACAGAACCGTTATACCGGGTACCATTTGCAGATCCCAGATCCTGCAGCCAAAAGCTCTCGCCCTCCTTTCGCACCTCGGCGTGAAGTCTCGAGGCAAAGGCGTCAGGGATACAAACGTCGCTTCGGGCAGAGCGACCGATCGTGGTCCTTAACCGCGACAAAGGATAGGTTTCCGAACTGTCGTCCGAATTTTTAACGATAAGCTGCGGCATAAATCATCAAAAAAAGTACTACTTCTTTGGTTTCTTTTTAACTATCCTCTTTGCCGGTAGTTTGCTCTTATTTACCTTCTTACGTCCATAAACGACAATGGTTCCCGCTAAATAATCGTGTAGGGCCTTACCGCTTTTGCCAAACGCTGCCAGTAAATAGCCCAGACCACCAGTTAAAAGAGTTACCGGATAACCAAAAAGATGTCGGAAAAGGATGCTTCCAAAGCCTGGAGGTGAGCCATCACTTTTAGCGATCCGTAAACCGGTCAACATCTTACCCAAGCTTTGCCCGCTAAACATTGGAAAGAGGAAAAAATTCGTCAGCGCGATCAGAATCATGATCAGCCACCCGGCATTACTTATCTCACTATTTAGAAGCTTAGCACCGTCATTTCCCATCGAGCGTCCCAAAAGCAAACTCCCTACTGGAACGGTAATTACCAAAATGTAGTCGATTAGCAGCGCTCCACACCTCAGCAAAAACGGAGCTTTTAGGCGCTCCGGCTCAAATCCTGAGATTACATTCTCAACCTTAACTTTGCCGGCGGGAGTTATTTTTTCGGCTCGTGTGCTCATATAATTTAACCTTGGAATTATTATCCGATCACAAACTGAAGAGTAGTGTCGCCCATCGTTATTCGGTCACCATTTTCGAGCGACTTCGATTGATGCGGGGTTAAACGAACAGAGTCTTTATCGGATGACTTCAATACCGTACCGTTTGATGAATTTAGATCCTCCAAAATAAATCGCGATCCTTCCCGCAAAATCCGTGCGTGCTTCCGCGAAATCTTAGTTTGGGGATCAAATTTTGAAAGATCAACCTCGGGAAATATATTGGAAATCGGGTCGCGTCTGCCAATCAGATTCTCATCTTTTTCCAGCGAAAAAGCGGGCACATTGAGTTCTGACGTTCCTTCGATCATAAGTTTTGCCGTCACTTCAACCGGTATGTACTCCTGCGATTGCACGCCGGGTTGGGCAAGTGGCTGCTTCGCCCCACAAAACGCACAAAACATATCGGTTGCCACAATTTTCTGTCCGCAAAACCCACAAAACACCGGCTGGTTTGCTAAACCAATCGCTTTTGGCGTTTCTTTTTCACCGAAGGAAACCGTTCCCGCATTTAACTTGTCGAGATGAGCGGCAAGCGTATTTCTCATTTCAGCCGCCGAATTAAAGCGGCCCTCCGCGTTATACTCCACAGCCCGCATCAATATCTGCTCCATCTGATCGGACAGGGCCGAATTTATCTGCCTCGGCCTCGGGTGCTTCTCGAAATCAAAAATTAGCAATGGGTTGCTTTGCGGGTCAGCGCCCGTCAGCAAATGAAACATTGTCGAACCCAAACTGTATATATCCGAACGCGGTTCGACATTTCCGCTAAATAGCTCGGGCGGTGCGTATCCCATTGTTCCAACCGCCGTAACTCCTTTTTCTTCCTTATTAACCCAGCGCGCGATACCAAAATCAATCAACATCACCCTTTGGCTGTTGCCATCGATCATCACATTGGAAGGTTTAAGGTCTCGGTACACGATTGGCGGTTGTCGATTGTGCAAATAGTCTAATACGTCTGCAATCTGAATACCCCATTCGACAACGCTTTTTTCATCTAACTTCCCTTCCGGCGCGGATTTTAACTTTCCGGCGAGGTCACCCCCGGAAATATATTTCATTACGAGGTAAAATCTTCCCTCTTGATCATCAAAGAAATAGTCATAAATAGTCGGAATCGAAGAATGCTCCAGCGACGTCAAAAGCATCGATTCGCGTTTAAAGTCGTTTACGGCTTTCTCCTGCTGCTCCTCCTCAATATAGGACTGAACCATCTCTTTAACGGCTCTTAAAACACCACCGAGATTCTTATCATTTGCGAGATAAACGGCGCCCATCCCGCCGCCCCCAATTTTTCGAACAATTTCATATCTATTGTTCAAAACGGTTCCTTCATCGAGCGGTTTGAGCTTAGTTTTGTTGCTGCCGTCAGTATCTTCAACACCTATGTTTGGAGTAGTACCGTGGGAAACTTCGCCTGATTCAACGCTTCCAGAATCTGCCGCGACCGGTTCTTCGATCCTTACGTCAACCTCCCCGACGGCAACTTCAATTCCTCCGGGTTTTTCGGTAGATGGCTCCCCATCGGCGGCTATAACTTCTTCCTCCTGCTCGACCTCGCTCAAACTTTCCTCTATAGCTTCAAGCTCCTCAGATGGTTCATCAATGCTTTCTTCTGCAGTTTGATCCTCGGCGATCTCGCCTCCATGAATGGGCTCCGATTCACCTTTCAGCTCATCAAATGTATCCTGTCCCTCGCTCGGTTCCTCGTTAGCTTCTTCCGCTTCAGGTTTCGACACGGCGTCCTTCAAATCCTCGAAATCGGCCGAAACATACGGCACAGTTTTCGAAAAACCGTCGACCTCATCGTCAGAATCCATTTGAGAATCAATTTTCTCAGAAACTGGTTCTAAAGGGGATTCATCAGACTCCATTTCGGACTCTGAATCATTTAACGCTGAAGATTTGACCTCATCATCAGTTCGTTTGACGATCGTATCAACATCCCAATCCTCATTGTCTTCAGAATCCGCTATTTCCTCACCCAAATCTTCTCGAGACATCACCGTAGTACTGTCTTCCAAAAATGATTCATCCGGAGAGGGCTGAGGAGCTAGCTCGTTCACATCAATATCCGTATCATCATCATCGGAAGAGTCGGGATCGCCGTCTGGCCCACTCAAACCATGCTCACCTTCAACATCATCCGATGCTTCCAACTCCGCCTCTTCGCCGTCAGAATCCGTTTTCGCAGGTGAGGTCGCGGCCGCTCCAGCGTCTTGGCTTAATTCGCTTACGTCCACAAAACCATCATTATCAGATTCGTCATCGGCTGCCTCAGATTCTTCGTGATTTCTGTCTGCCGCTCCGACAACTATAGTTTCAGACATATCAAAACTGTCTTCCGACGAATCTTGGTTCTTTTCTTCAGGGCCTTCAGATGTTACGTCAGATCCTTCATCCGAAGCCTCGCCAATTTCTCTTTCAGGAATCACAGGCGCAATGGCAATACCACAATAGGGGCAAAACGCATCGACATCAGTCAGCTCTGATTGGCATTCCAGGCATTGTTTCATAGCGAAATATTTACTGTCTTCTAATTAACCGGACCATCTAATCGGCTCTGCGAGAAATCATTGAACTATATGAAACCTAAGAAAGGTCTTTCCAACAATAATCTCGTCACCTTCACGGAGTTGCTGCGGATTACCCGGGATTAGCCGCCGTCCACGGTTTACAAATGTCCCGTTCGTTGAGCCCAGGTCCTCTAAAAAATACTCGTTCCCTCGTAAAACAATCCGTGCATGCTTGCGCGAAACCTTAGCTTCGGGGTCATGCGAATCCAGATCAACGTCCGGGAAAATACCGTTGTCGGCGTCCCAACGTCCAATATTTGATTCATCGGCCGACAGCGAAAACTCTGTTCCCATCGCACTCCCTCGCTCGATCACTAAGTTCGCGTGAACTCCAACCTTCTTCGGGGTTGCATCGCCCGCATTTCGATCGAGCGATTCCTCCTCATCATCGTTACTCTTTTTTTCCACAGGTTTCTCAGAAACGGGCGGAATTCCAACTGAAGTTACATTTGCTGACTGAAATACGGGTTGCGATCCCGATGAAACGTCCGCAGATTCATCCACCTGCACCTCGGAAGCCTCCGGAGCCCTATACTTGTTCAGGGAATCGCCACACTCATCGCAATACTGAGAACTTTCAAGGTTTTGCGTACCGCAAGCCTGACATTTAATCATCGTTTATCACCTTGCAAACTTTATGATTTAGGTAAAATTTCAGACCCATTTTAACCCGTAAATGCTTGTTCGTAAATGGTAAAGTAAGAAATCCGGCTCATCTAACCACAAATCGCCAACGGACAGTATTTTACTGATAAAATTTTTATCAAATACTCCGTTTCTTTTTTGAAACTTACAGAAATTATATTCGTAACTATTGCTTGACGTATTTGCATCTATTGTTTGCATTATTTCAGTGAAAAATTAAACTGATAACTGAAATTTTTTGAAAATAAGAGGAATCAAAAATGGCACTCAGCCGTAAATCAAAGATTATAATTGGATTATCAATTCTTGCCCTGCTTTCAATCATTATTGTGGCTAGCATTTTCGCCTCGCGTACGGATGCACCTGAAGTAACGGTTGTTGAGGTAAAACAGCGCCCCGAACTGCGTTCTACGGTGACTGCACCTGGTGAAATCAGACCAATTCAGTTTATGAACCTCACGAGCGAAGTCGCCGGCCGAATCGAAGAGATCTACGTGAAGGAAGGTGATTTCGTCGAAGAGGGGCAGCAGCTCGTAAGGTTGGACCCGAACCAACTCCAGTCCAACACCGATGCACAGTTGGCCGCCTATCAGGCATCTCGAGACGACGTACAATCGAGCCGATCGCAGGTTACGGCTGCTCAAAATCAATTATCTCAAGCGCGTCAAGCTCAAATCGCATCTGACGCGGCGGTTTCGACGGCTCAACAACAAGTAAGCTCCGCACGTGAAAGCGTTAACCAAGCTCGCCAGCAAGCGGTTACGGCGCAGACAGATGTGGACAGAAGTCAGGTCGAGCTTAATGCCGCTAATCGAGAACTTAAGAGAAACGAGGAACTGCTGGAGAGCGGCGTAATTTCTCGGCTTGAGTACGATCAGGCAAAGGATCGTGTGCAAACAGCACGTGTGAGTTTGAGAAATGCCCAGGCTAGATTGAAGTCGCAAAATATTTCAGTTCGGGAAGCTCAAAACCGAGTTAAGGAAGCTCAGGGCAGAGTTCGTGAATCAAAAGCTAGGGCGAGCCAGCAGCAGGTCGCGGTTCGCGACGCAAGACGGGGTGTTTCGACTGCGAGCTATAACGCAAGTGCCAGCAATAAAAGATCGAATCAGCAGGCGGCGGTATTACGTGGACAAAGAAACCAGCGCGATAAAACGCTTCAGGTAGCACCCATTAGCGGAGTTATCGCAGAAATACCGTCGAAGGTCGGAACCTTTGCAACTGCGAATTTCTCTTCTACTCCGCTTCTTACGATCGCAGATATGTCTACGATAAACGTTGAAGTAAAGGTCGACGAGACGGAGATTAAGAAAATCCAAATTGGTCAGCCGGCGAAGATCAAGGTAGATGCTTTCGGCGACGAAGAAATCGAGGGCACCGTTATTAACGCCACGCCATTGGCGATTGGAAAATCGGCAACCGGTGGCGGACTTTCTACCAACATTAACGTGCAGGAGGCAAAGGAGCTAAAGGTTGTAATCGAACTCAAAGACGTTCCCGATGAGATTAAGAACGGCCTTCGCCCCGGTATGAGCGCGACAGCTGTAATCACGACGGACGTTAAAAAGGACGTTCTCGCGGTTCCGATCCAAGCTGTAATCGAAAAGAAACCGGACGAAAAGAAAGAAGGCGAAGTTAAAGGAGAGACCCCGAAGCCCGAGCCTAAGGAAGACGAAACCGTTAAAGGAGTTTATATACTTGAAGACCGCAAGGCGAAGTTTCTTGAGGTGACAACGGGAATTACCGGCGAATCCGATATTCAAATCACTAGTGGGCTAGAGGCAACCGCGCAGGTTATCACAGGTCCGAGCCGTGTCTTAAACAAGCTTAAAGAGGGCGACGTCGTTAAAAAGAAAGAAAAGAAAGACGACGATAAAGACGACAAGTAGTAAATAGCAAAATTTTTGGAGCGGAGCGCGGAGTTTCCCGCTTCGCTTAAATTTCGATAAATATTCAAAAATGGAAAATAACGAAACCAACGGCGACGGCATCGCCCACCCATACAATTCGCTTATCAAAATGCGCGGAATTTGGAAGACCTATCAAATGGGTACTGAAGAACTTCACGCATTGCGCAATGTTTCGTTTGACGTAAGACAGGGGGAGTATCTGGCGATTATCGGGCCTTCCGGATCCGGTAAATCGACACTTATGAACCTAATCGGCTGTCTTGATTCACCGACCCAGGGGCAGTATTGGATAAACGGCGAGCAGGTCGCTGAAATGACCGACGACGAGTTAGCCCGCATTCGTAACAAAGAAATCGGGTTCGTTTTCCAGACCTTTAACCTTTTGTCGCGCGCGACGGCCCTACACAATGTAGAGCTTCCCTTGATTTATGCAGGCATTGGCTCGGGAGAGCGTCATCAAAAAGCCGTTGACGCGCTTACTTCAGTAGAGTTGGGAGATCGTGTGACGCACCGTCCTAATGAACTTTCGGGTGGACAACGCCAACGCGTGGCTATCGCAAGAGCGTTGGTAAATCATCCTTCAATCCTTCTCGCAGACGAGCCAACCGGTGCGCTTGACACAACGACGAGTGGTGAAATCATGACCCTCTTTGAACGTCTCCACTCTGAAGGTAACACGATCATTGTAGTCACTCACGAAGCGGAAGTTGCGGAACGAGCCCATCGCGTGATCACGATTCGCGATGGTGAAATCGAGAGCGACGAAAAGATTAAATAATGGAAGGTGTCCCTGGATACGTTTCAGTCTCATTTATACTAACGACGTTCCTTGCGATCGGATTCCTATTCTACGCAATAAAACAAACAACTCTTGAAACAACTGCGGCGAAAATCGTAGTCGCAGCGACTACCTTTTGGCTAATGTTTACAGGCATTCTCGCAATCAGCGGTTTCTACTTGGAGACTCGCGGCTTCCCTCCAAGATTTACATTTGTGCCGATTCCGGCGCTGATCTTTATCGCGTTTCTTTTTGTTTTTTACAGAACCTCATTTATCGGAAAACTTCCTTTGCAGTTGTTAACGATGCTCCATATCGTTCGCATCCCGGTTGAAATTATTCTCTGGTTGCTTTACGAGAATGGACAAATCCCCGAAGTGATGACTTTCGAAGGAAGAAATTTCGACATTCTCGCGGGAATCTCCGCACCAATTATTGCCTGGCTGGCTTTCCGCTCGGGCAAAGTAAACCGCCGATTACTCATTATTTGGAATTTCGTGTGCCTAGCGCTCCTCGCCAATATCGTCGTGACTGCCATATTGTCGCTCCCGACCGATTTTCAAACCTTCGGACTTGAACAACCAAACCGCGGAGTTCTAAATTTCCCTTATATATGGCTTCCCGCCATCGTCGTACCAATCGTGATCTTCGCGCACGCTGCAAGTATCTGGAAAATTTTCAAAAATAACGTAACCTGAAATCTGAAATTCGCGTATTATATTTAGCGTGGCTATCAAAGCTATATTTTCGTTAATTTTAGAGTCTTTTCGCCTTGCGGTGGGAAGCCTTAGAAGCAACAAGCTCCGAACTTTCCTTACGCTCCTGGGTATCATCGTAGGCGTAACCGCCGTTATTGCTGTAGTTACAATTATTAATGGACTCGATTCAACAGTTGCGAACGCTTTTTCCGCGCAGGGTTCGACTGCTTTTAGCGTTTCGAAAATACCTCTTGTCGTAACCTCCCGTGAAGACTTCATAAAGTTTAACAAACGAAAAGATGTAACTAAGCGTGATGCTGAAGCCATCGGTCGCCTGTGCGATTATTGCTGGCGTGTCGGTACTTCTATAAACGGGATCGCACTCGTAAAGTATGGCGAAAATCGCGCTGAAAATGTCTCCGTTCGGGGCCTTTCGCTTCCGATGTTTGATATCGAAAATGTAACTCTCCAAACGGGACGGCTCTGGACCGTGCAGGAAGGAAAATCGGGGAGAGCCGCTTGTATCGTAGGAACGGATATTGTCGAGAACCTCTTCGGCGGCGTCTCTCCGGATCGGGTTCTGGGAAAGCAAATTCGCGTGGATGGGGTTCCTTACACGATACAAGGTGTTGCCGATTCATTTGGCAAAGTTCTGGGCTTTTCGCGTGACAATTTCGTCTATGTCCCGTTTGAAGCCGGACAAAAAATGTTTGGCGCGCGCGACTCGATCATAGTTCACGTACAGGTTGAAAATTCTGCAGATTTCGAAACGGCAAAAGATGAGGTTCGCTCGATTATGAGAAATCGGAGAAAGAAAAAATTCTCCGATACCGATGATGGGTTTTCAGTTGAATCACAGGATGCGTTCATCGGAATTTACAAAAACGCGACTTCGGGAATTTATTTTGCAACGTTCGGAGTTGCGATTGTCTCGCTTGTCGTTGGCGGAATCGTTGTGATGAATATAATGCTCGTGTCGGTTACAGAAAGAACCAAGGAAATTGGGCTTCGGAAGGCTGTAGGGGCAAGGCAAAAAGATGTATTAATGCAGTTTTTGATCGAAGCGGTAACGGTGACAATGGTCGGCGGTGCGATTGGCGTTTTCACGGGCTACGGGCTCGCGTATATGCTCTCGGTAGTAATGGGCTTTCCGTTAAGAATAAGTGTCCAATCCGCGGTTTTGGGAGTTACTGTGTCTTTTGTAGTGGGCTTGGTTAGTGGGCTCTACCCTGCGTGGCGCGCCTCGAAGCTAAGTCCAATCGACGCGATGAGAAATGAGTAGAAAGTCCTGGAAGTCATTAGTCGAGGAAGTCTGGTAAGTGTTACTTATAGAATACATTAAAGATTTTACTCATATAGAGGTTTCAGGATGGCGACGTTTACAAGATTTGAAGATATTAACGCTTGGCAAAAAGCGAGGAATTTAACGAAGGAAGTTTACGTGATAACCCAAAACGGAGCGTTTTCTAGAGACTACGATCTTCGAAATCAGATTCGCCGTTCAACGATTTCGATTTCAGCTAATATTGCCGAAGGACAAGGAAGACGGACAGATAAAGAATTTGCAAATTTTCTGAACATCTCCTTGGGCTCCATTGCCGAAACGAAATCTCATTTATATTTAGCTTTAGATTTGGATTACATTGATCGTAAAATCTTTGACGAAATTTATGAAAAACTTGATGAAGTAGGGAGGATGACTTATGGATTGTGCAGCCACTTACGCAATAATGTCGCTTCATAAACATCGTGAACTGGCTCGACTTTTTGCGCTTACAAAAGACTAGCTAGACTTCCTGGACTTCCGAGACTGTCCCGACTGACTAATGACCTTTGACGATGTAAAAGAATCTGCGACGATGGCGTTTTCGACGCTCCGAGCAAACAAGCTTCGCTCAATCTTAACGATAATGGGTGTCACGGTTGGTGTGCTTACGGTTTTATCGATGGTTTCGATCATTCAGGGGCTCAATAAAACTTTTGCGGAGCAAATTGAATCTCTCGGCTCAAACACTATTTTTGTAAACAAATTCAACCCGAGTTTTTCACCCCAGAAAACCCAGGAGGAACTCCAGCGAAAAGAACTCACACTTGAAGACGTCGAGGCGATCAAAAGCGAAGCGAGATCGCTTGCAGAAGTTGTTCCTTTCCAGCGAAAACTATCTGAAACCGTTCGTTTCAAGGAGAAGCAGACTGAAACGCCGATTATTATCGGAACCGCGCCCGAATACACTTTTGTTTTTTCGCAGTACGTAGGCGAGGGAAGATTCTTAAATAATATTGACCTTAGCGAGCGTCGTAATGTGGCGATCATCGGACGTGACGTAATCAACGCGCTTTTTGAAGAGTATGAAGATCCGATTGGCGAACAAATCAAGATCGGCGGCAATATTTTCAAGGTCGTTGGAGTAATGGAAGATTTGGGTACGTTTTTCGGGCAGTCCCGCGACAACTCAATCTTCGTTCCGATCACGACTTTTCGTAAGTATTACCCGGACATTAAATTCCCGGACTTTGTTTTCGTGATTGTGATGCGACCGAAAACCCGTGCCGACGTGGCTAACGCGATGTCCGAAGTTAAAGATATCTTGAGACGTCGCCGGCAGGATCCGCTCGGCGCACCCGATTCGTTTGGCATTTCATCTCAAGACGCCCTTCTCGACATATATAACCAACTGACAAGCGCAACGTATCTCGTTCTGACAGCAATATCGGCCGTCGCGCTGATGATTGGCGGGATCGGAGTGATGAATATTATGCTCGTTTCCGTCACCGAGCGAACCAAGGAAATAGGGATTCGTAAAGCCGTCGGGGCGACAAAAATCAGCATCATGACACAGTTCTTAATTGAGGCTGTGATTCTTACCGGAATCGGTGGGTTCATCGGACTCGTTGTAGGTGAAGGAACGAGCTTTTTGATCAATGCCTATTCCCCACTTCCCGCCTATATACCGTTATGGGCGGTGGCAATGGCGATTCTTGTTTCGGCCGGCGTTGGAATCGTGTTTGGTCTTTATCCTGCCTGGAAAGCATCGAGCCTCGATCCGATTGAAGCCTTGCGTTGGGAATAAAACAGGGGCGGTCTGAAGGTCCTGCAATCAGAGTCTGGCCACGCTGTTTACGGCGTGGGCTGTGACAGTGAAAGTAGCGTCAGGGCGTTTACAACGTCCTTTTCTTAAGACAGGCCCGAGCCAAAACCGCTAGCCCGTTAAAACGGGCTAAAGAGTTTTTCTTCCATGCCACCCACGAGCTAAAAACGCGTGGCTAAAAGGAACTACGGAGAACTAATCAAAAACGATCCTGATTATCAAAACGCACAAGAGGCCGCCTTCTCAGACAGCCTCTCGTCGTAAAAAACCTTCGAATATCAGCTAAGCAGCTTCTTCAACGTTTTCAATAACTTCAAGCGGAATCGCCTCTGCCTTCTTATCAACAATATCCTTTGTAATCACAAGTTCCTTTACCTTTTCCTGCGACGGCAAAATAAACATCGGATCAAGCAATATCTCTTCAAGAATCATCATCAAACCGCGAGCGCCGAGTTTTCGCTCGAATGCGCGCTTAGCTATTGCTTTTTTACCCGCATCAGTAAATTTCAAGCGTATATTGTCAAACTCGAATTTCCGTTGATACTGTTTCATCAGCGAATTCTTGGGTTCCGACAAAATCTTAACCAACGCAGCTTCATCAAGTTCGTGAAGCGAGCCTATCACCGGCAGACGCCCGACAAATTCCGGAATTAAACCATAGTGAATCAAGTCGTCCGGTTGGAGATTAAGATAGGCCTCTTCCTGACGCTGTTTGGAATCCTTTACATCTGCCTGGAAACCAAGCGATTTATTGCGGAGCCTCTGATCAATCACGCGATCAAGTCCGACAAATGCTCCACCACAAATGAACAGAATGTTTTTTGTGTCGACGGTGCTAAATTCCTGTTGCGGATGCTTGCGGCCGCCATTTTGAGGAATGTTCGCAGTTGTTCCTTCGAGAATCTTTAAAAGCGCCTGTTGCACACCTTCACCGGAGACGTCCCGCGTGATCGAAGGATTATCATCCTTACGGCATATCTTATCGATCTCATCTATGTAGATTATCCCTTCCTGGGCTCGCTCAATATCGTCGTCCGCCGCCTTAACGAGCCTGTGGAGAATATTCTCTACGTCTTCACCAACGTAGCCTGCCTCGGTCAACGCGGTTGCGTCAACGATGCAAAACGGAACGCTTAAGACCCTGGCCAGAGTCTGTGCAAGCAAAGTTTTGCCCGTTCCCGTAGGGCCAATCAATAGAATATTGGATTTCTGGATTTCGACGTCTGTGCGTCTTTTGGCAAGTTCGAGGCGCTTATAGTGTTGGTAAACCGCCACCGAAAGGCGTTTTTTACTTTCGTCTTGCCCGATCACGTATTCGTCGAGAAATTCGTTAATCTCCTGAGGTTTAGGAAGGGCAGTCCGACTCGAAGCAACTTCAGCTTTCTCGTCGTCGTTAATGATCTCGTTACATATGTCGATACACTCATTGCAAACGTAAACACTCGGTCCAGCAATCAGCTTTTTTACTTCATTTTGCGATTTACCGCAAAAAGAGCAACGCAAAATTTCCTCGGGTCTTAACATTGACATAAACCTATCCTCTAAGCTTACTTACTTTTTTCACGGTGTTCAATAACCTCATCGATCAACCCGTAGTCTTTCGCCTGCTCCGCGGACATTATTCGATCACGCTCAACATCTTTCTCGACCTGGTCGTAATCCTGACCGGAGTGTTCTGCCAAAATACGCGATGTCATTTCACGCATCCGGATAATTTCTTCCGCCATGATTCTGACATCGGTAGCCTGCCCCTGCGCTCCACCCGATGGCTGGTGAATTAGAATTCGGGAATTCGGAAGGGCAAAACGCTTTCCCTTCGCTCCAGCGGTCAAGAGTAGAGCGCCCATCGATGCACATTGTCCAACGCAGATAGTTGTCACGTCATTGCGTATAAACTGCATTGTGTCGTATATCGCCATTCCAGCCGTGATCGATCCGCCCGGCGAGTTTATATAGAGGTTAATGTCTCGCTCGGGATCTTCCGCTTCCAAAAAAAGGAGTTGGGCAACGATTAAATTGGCGATCATATCGTCTATCGGAGTGCCGATAAAAATGATGCTGTCTTTTAAAAGCCTCGAATAAATGTCAAAAGCTCGTTCGCCCCGCGAAGTTTGCTCGACAACCATTGGAACTAAAGCCATAATTATTTCTTTTCCTCTATGCTAAGTTGAGTTTGATTAAGGAGTTTGTTTAACTAAGTGGAGATAAATCGTTGGCAACAAGTTAGTAACAAGTCCAACGCCTAACACCTGTGATTTTACAAAATCCTTCGAAAATTGCAAACTCTAAAACCGAATTACGAATCTTCCGCCTGTTTTGATCCCAGTTTATTCGGCCTCAGCCTTTTTCGCCTTCTTCTTTTTCTTATTTTTTTTCTCTTCCCTCTTTTCCTTTTTCTCCTTCTTTCCCGAAGCCGTTTCTTCTGTAGGCTCCTTCTCAGAATTTTCGTCAACCCACTCGCCGTCTGTGATTTTCGCTTCCTTGGCAAGCACCTCGACAGCTTCCCGTGTACGCAAATTATTTTCGACCATAGCCTCGCCGCCCTGCTGTTCGAGGCTGGCACGAAATTCTTCTACGGAAGTTTGATAGTGTGCGGCCATCTTCTCAATTTCCTGGTTTACAGCATCCTTATCAATCTCAACACCAGCATTATCCGCAATCTTTTCCAAAAGCATTGCGCCCCTAACATCTCTTTCCGCCTGGCCTTTCATCTGTCCGTATGTCGATTCTATAAAACTTTCCTCAACCTTGCTTAGATCGACACCGCGCTGAGCCAAATCCTGAGCGAAGTTATTCAGCAGCGATTGCGCCTGCGATTCAATAAGGGCATCAGGTATCTCAAAATCGTGTTTTTGAATGAGCTTGGCGATTAAATCATTTCGGACCCGGCTATCAGCATCAGCCTTAGCCACCGATTCCATGTCATCTCTAAGCTTGCTCCGAAGTTCGTCAAGCGTCTTAAATTCTTCGCCCAAGCTTTCGACCCATTCGTCATTCATTTCGGGAAGCTCCACCGTTCCGACCGACTTTATCTTCGCTTTGTAGCTAACTTTTCTGCCTGCGAGCGCGGACGATGAAAACTCTTCGGGATATTCAACCGTAAACTCTTTCTCATCATCCGCCTCAACACCTACCAGATTATCTGAAAAAGATTTTTCAATTACCTCGTCTCCGAGTTGAACCTCCAAATCATTTACTTCAATCGGATCAGCATTCGGATCATCTTCGAAAGTTCCCTTAAGGTCAGCGATTACCATATCCCCATCTTTCGATTTCCTACCTTCGACAGGAATTAATGTCGATTCGCGCTGACGCTGCTCTTCAATAATACTCTCGATCTCTTCATCACCGATCGGTTTAACACGACGAACTGCCTCAAGCCCCTTATAATCGGGCTCCGGTATCTCCGGCATCACCTGCAGATGAACGCTAAAAGAAAGCGGCTGAGAGCCATTGACCTTTACATTTTCCGGATCATCTAAATGAAGATGCGGCTCCGCAATCGGGCTCAACTGATGCTCCCGAATCGCCTCCGTAACTTTTGAAGGAAGGATATCCTGGATAACATCCGATTTGATCTCCTCTTTGTAACGCATACGGATTACATCCAGCGGCGCCATTCCCTTTCGAAAGCCGGGCACCTGCGCCTGGTCGGCATACTTCCTACTTACGCGATCATATGCACCTCTTACCTCATCGGGTGGTACCTCGATCCTTATTTCTTTACTTGTAGCCGAATTCTCTATTAGTTCTGTATTCATTATATGGTTTGAAAAATCGAACCCGCTTCGTAAACCTTAAGCGAGCCAAAATTAGGTTCTATTATTATGATTGCTAAAGCTAGAAAAATCAGTTGGTGCCGAGGGCGAGACTCGAACTCGCACACCTTACGGTACTAGTTCCTAAGACTAGCGTGTCTACCAATTTCACCACCTCGGCTTGCTCTTTATAAACATCTTCAAAGCAATCTTGAATCTAGCGAATAAATTATGGAATGTCTAGGAGTGACGGAGTTTCAAAGCGCTTGCATTTGCGAGTTAGCAATGCCTTAACCGGCAGGCTAATTCAGTCACGCTTTTCCCCGGGAAGATACTTTTGTTTGTACTCATCCAGCTGACGATCAAAATTATCAAATTCGCTTATTGCCGTCGGTTTGGGCTGTTCAAGCCTTGGCGTTTCCTCATCGTCACCGCTTAAAAAGAGTTTGTACCCAACTGCACCACCGATTAAGACGAGTCCTATCCAAAACGCGTACCACATAAGACTGGCGATAATTCCGAAAAGCCATAGAAGCACATACGCTCCAACCCCGATCGCTAGCAAAAGTAGTATGAGTTTCAGTATTTTCATTTTTTAAATCCCTTTGTATTAATAGTAAGATTTATTACGACAAAAACAAAATAATGTTCGCTGCGGACACGCCCAAGGAACGAATTGCCAAGTACCAAGATAAACGCATCAAAGCTCGCTCAAACCCTCGAAGCCAGTCTTTCGGGAGACGGCTCGACGGCTATCTCCGACATCACTCACGACTCCCGGCAAGCGAAAAATGGTTCACTCTTTGTTGCGATCCGCGGGCTCACAATGGACGGTCATCGATTTGTTGACGATGTGATGAGGCGGGGAGCGGCCGGAATCATTTCTGAATTAACTCCTCCGGATGGTTTTGAGGGAGTTTGGATCGAGGTTTCGGACGCACGGAAGGCGTTGGCAAAAGCTGCTGCCAGCGTTCACGACGATCCTTCCAGCGATCTAAAACTAGTCGGGATAACCGGAACCAACGGAAAAACCACGACAACCTATCTAGTCTTGGCACTTGCCGAAGCAAATGATGAAACTCCTGCGATGCTGACAACGGTAGAATATCGAATAGGAACCGAATCACAACCTGCTGTTCGTACTACCCCGGAGGCCTCGGACACCCAGCGTTTTTTGCGTGACGCGGTGACAAAAGGCTGCGATATGGCCGTAATGGAAACGTCATCGCAGGCGATCCACCTAAGGCGTTGTGATTGGCTTAATTTTAGCGTTGCAATTTTCACCAACCTTACGCGCGACCACCTGGACTATCACCAAACCATGGAGAATTACTTTGACGCAAAAAAAGAACTTTTCGACGGTCGTTTAGGTAAAGCTCCTGCTGCCAGCGCAATAAATATCGATGACCAATGGGGAGTAAAACTTGCTGACGAACTCAAAGAAAAGGGACAAAAAGTAGTTACGTTCGCTCAGAACACCGACGCCGATCTTACGGCCGAGAATATTGAAGTGTCTTTAATCACCGGGACTTCGTTTCTACTGAAGACTCCAGTGGGAGACCGCCAAATCGTTTCGCCTCTCGTCGGAAAACCGCACGTTTACAATATGCTTTCGGCATCGGCAGCCGCGCTCGAACTCGGTTACGACCTCGACAAGATTGCCAGGGGATTAGAAACCTGCGTCGGCGCACCAGGACGTTTCGAGCGAGTTACGCATGATGGCGACTTCGCCGTTGTTGTGGATTACGCTCATTCCGATGACGCGCTCCTAAATACCTTAAAAACCGCCCGCGAACTTACCCAGGGTCGGATCATTACTGTTTTCGGCTGTGGTGGTGATCGCGACAAAACTAAGAGAAAGCCAATGGGCGAAGTTGCGGGACTGAATAGTGACGTGGTGATCGTTACGTCGGACAATCCGCGAACCGAGGATCCACTCAATATTATTAGTGAAATTGAAGTTGGGCTTAAAGAAACTGATTGCCCCTACCTTGTAAATTCAGACCGTCGGGAAGCAATCCATCAGGCAATTTCAAAGGCGCGTACAAACGATGTTGTAATTATCGCCGGGAAGGGCCACGAAAACTATCAAATTATCGGGAGCGAGAAATTTCACTTTGACGACCGTGAAATTGCAGCCGAAGCTTTAGAGCACCTCGAACTTTCCGCTTAACCATCCGCCGACTCGATGTAGCTTCTTAAAACATCGTTTTGAGCTTCGCTTAATTCGGAGAATTTAACACCAAAACCAATTTCGTAAACGTGATTTACGACAACCGCTGAAAACTGCACCTTCATTCCGTCTGCAAGCGGAATGAAGATGCTGAGAGATTCCCCGTCTTCAACTTCCCCCGAACAAAGAATGAAACAACCTAGCGTGCTTATATCGCTAATCGTCCCCTTCTGACGCCCGATTTCGCCTTCCCATTCAATCTCGATTGTTACCGGGTAGCGTCTTACGGCACGTCGCTCCTCACCGGTTTTTCTTTCGCTTGCCATTAATCTTCAGCTTCGCCAGACGAATAGACTTTCGTTAAATAGTAATAAACAGGAAGCCCTAGCAAAATCAGCAAGAGTCCCATCAGGGAGTTTCGCGGATTTGAAATCACTGTGTTAATTAAAAGCCAGAGCGCGACAAGTATAAACAAAACCGGAACTACCGGATATCCGAGCGCTTTATACGGTCTTTCCGCATCCGGAAACTTTCGCCGGAAAACAAAAACGGAAGACGTAACCAGCGCATAAAAAATCCACGAGCCGAAAATAACATAGTCCGTTAGAGTATCAAAAGAACCGGAAAGCGCGAGCAGACAAGCCCAAATCCCCTGAAAAATGAGAGCGACAACTGGAACGTGCGTCGCTGAAAGCTTTCCAAATGAACGAAACATCAAACCATCTTTCGCCATCGCATAAGGTACTCTGGCACCGGAAAGAATCGATGTGTGAAGGGTTCCGATTGAAGAAATCATCAAACCAATCGTGAAAATCGAAACAGCAAGCCCCGTACCAAAGTGAACGAAATTCTCTACAACGACTTTAGCCACTGCCGAATCCTTCGAAACGTTTGCAATTGCCGTTGGGTCGAGCACATAAAAATACGCGACGTGAACAAAAATATAGAGCAGCATGATCAGCGTTGTTCCGCCGATCAAAGCAATCGGCAAATTTCGTTTAGGATTCTTAACTTCCCCGGCAACAAGCGTTAAATTGTTCCAACCATCGTACCCCCAAAGCGCGCCTAGCATTGCCGCCGCAAACCCCGCAAAAAACGAATAATTTGCTGATCCATATCTCACCGATTCACTAACCTTCTCGCATGCGCCGCCGTCATTAAACAGCGAGAAATTAGCAAAATCACCACCCGTAACAAAAACGAAAGCTCCGAGCCCTACAAACGCGATTAGCCCTATTTTTACAAACGTAAGGATCGTCGCAATCCATCCGCCTAGTCTTACAGAAGCACAATTGATCACTGTGAAAAGAACAATCATTCCTACAGCGACGAGTTGAAGCGTTGTAATCTCAAAAATTGGAGCCTTTACAGAAGTGGCAAAAAGTGTTTGACCGAGCGGCCCGATCTTGTCGTCAGGGTCAGTTTTCAAAAAATCGTTCAACCCGATCGCAAACGCAATCGCAACCGCGGCTTGCGAACCAGTCTTTGCAATAAAGATCTGCATCCAGCCATAAAGAAAACTAGGAATCTTACCGTACGCATCGCGTAGAAAAACGTATTCGCCTCCTGCTTTTGGCTTCATCGCTGTGAGCTCGGCATAAGTTAGCGCGCCTGCAAGCGTCAGAAACCCGGCCGCTATCCACGCAATCAAAACCCAGGTTGGCGAACCAACGTTGCAAGTCATCACACGCGCCTTAAAAAAGACACCGGTTCCGATCACGTTCCCCAGTATCAGGGAAATCGCCGCAACCAAACCCAGACCGCGAATCAAACCGCTTTTATCTATTTTGTTTGAAGACATGTTTTTGCTTTGGGAAAGTTTTTATAATGTTACGCTAAATCACTGTGTAATGAAAAGTTGCCCGCGTGGTAAAATTTTGGCGTGAAAGACTTTCCGATATCAGCCGACGACCTCGTATCAAAACTTCTCGAGCTTTCCAAAACTGAAACCGTGTGTTTTCTGGATAGTTGTGGGGTTAACCATCTGGATTCGCACCTGCTGATTGCCGGCGTCAAACCAATAGAGGTTTTGGAGTTAACCGAAGAAGACCCCGACCTCACGCTTAACGCGCTCGATAAAAGACTTGCAAGCCAAAACACCGCCTCGATCTTCACCATTTCTTACGACTTCGGTCCGAAACTGGAAAGCATCAAGCAAAACGCGAGAAAGGCGATATCAGATGAACCCGATGTATTTCTCGCTATGTTTGATGTTTTGATCTTTCACGATTACACCGCGGGCAAGACGTGGCTCAGAGGCGAAAAAAGAAAATTTAGCGAGATTATTGAATTGGTTAATTCCGTCGAAACAGAGATTGATGCCCTAAGGCTACTTTCCTCAACCGCGAAATCGAATTTAACGCGATCTGAATATATTTCAAAGATTTTAGAAATTCAGGAACTCATACGCGATGGAGAGACCTACCAAACCAATTTGACGCAAAGATTTGAAGTAAATCTGGCTCAAGACACTTCTCCACAGGACATATTTTATCGGTTGCGGAAAACTCATCCCGCCGCCTTTGCTGCATTTCTAAAACGGCAGTCTGATTATGTTGTAAGCATTTCCCCCGAGCGTTTCGCCCAAGTTACCGATCAAAAAATAACAACCTCACCGATTAAGGGCACGCGTCCAAGAGGGGCAACGCCCGAAAAAGACCGTCGGCTCCAAGAGGATTTGATAACAAGCAAAAAGGACAGGGCCGAAAATATAATGATTGTTGATTTGCTGCGAAACGACATCGGAAGGGTATGTGAATTCGGAAGCCTCGAGGTTGAAAACTTGTGTGATCTCGAAGTTCATCCGACACTTTTCCACCTTGTCTCCACCGTATCCGGTACCCTCCGAAAAAATGTAACCTTTTTGAATATCATAAGGGCTATTTTCCCGTGTGGATCTATTACAGGATGCCCGAAAATCCGCACGATGGAGATAATCGACAAAATCGAACCGTCGAGCCGTGGGCTTTCTATGGGGGCGATTGGTTATTCCGGATTCAATACAAACCTCGATCTCTCGGTTGCTATTCGAACCATCGTTGTGAAAAACAAAGTGGCGAGTTTTAATGTCGGCGGAGGGATTGTAATTGACAGTGACCCTGAAAGTGAATATCAGGAGAGCCTTACAAAGGCAAAAGCGATTTTCGATGCACTCGGCGTAAAAAACTAATCGGGGAATGGAACAATTCTTATCTTCGAGTGTCTAATCTGTAAAAAAGGAGAGACGCATGAAGCCACAGATAAACGTAACACCGCTGATCGACGTTCTACTCGTATTACTCATCATTTTTATGGTTATCTCGCCGCTAAAACCGAGCCGCTTTGAAACAAGGATCCCGGGAGACCCCGAAAAGCCCGACGCTCCGCCGTCGCCCGAACTACTCGTAGTAGGAATAAGTAAGAACGCGAACTTAGAATTAAATGGCCTGAAGGCGATGGGTTCGGTTACGGATCCACTTGTGCTTATTGATAAGCTCAGATTCATTTTCTCAGAACGAACAAAGAACGGCGTCGTAAATCAAAACTTAGACGATTCGTTGCCGCTTGAAGACCGAATTCAAAAGACTGTGTTTATCAAAGCTCCTAAGTCTGTCGCCTACGGAGATGTTGTAAAAGTAATAGACGGTGTGAAACGAGCCGGTGCCTATCCAATCAGCCTTCAAATTGACGACCTGGAGTGAGCAAATAAAGGAAAATACTTGATTTCTATGCTATAATTCCGGTGGTTTCAGAGGGTTTTAGTAGATCTGAAACATCTAACCTTTCCCAAATTTTGCGACCGTGAATTATTACAAATACCTAAATGTTTCATCTGATGCATCGGCGGCTGAGATTAAGTCAGCTTATAGGAAACTGGCGCGAAAGAAGCATCCTGACGTAAACAATGGTGACGACGTAGCTACGCGGGAGTTTTCAAAGATTGCCGACGCCTACAAAGTTTTAGGGGATCCAAAATCACGAGCGGGTTATGATCAACAGATACTGAGAGCTGAATATCAATCCTTGGGGCGAAAAGATTCGGTTTTAAGCTCTGACAATCCGCACGCCAGGCGTATGCGCCAGATGGCGTATGAAAAGCGTTACAACGCGATTATCGATAGAATGATAGCTGATGAACGCCGGGAGTCAATTGCGCTACAAAAGGTAATTTTCCCGGTGGTCGCGCTCTTTATTTCCACCGGTTTCGTGGCAATTTTCAAACCGCTTTTTTGGTCAAACTCCAGCATTCCGGGAAAAATTATTTTGCTTACACTTTTCATTGTCGGAATTCTCCACCTACTGAGGCGGCTCCACGCGGGTTTCGAGCGTTATACTTACCGATCAGACGATATCCACGACACGCTGCTTGAGGAGTTTGAGGAAGAAACTCGTCCATATTCACGTTTTACGGGGATGGCTTTTTTGATACTCGGTCTTTTTGTTAGCCTCGTTTTCGGCTTGATCATCGGGAATTATATGGGCGCTTTTGCTTCTATTGCTATGCCTCGACTGTTTTCCAATTCGCTCCAGCTAGAATTTATTTTCTATCCACCGATCGCGGTTTTGCTTGTCGATATCATGCACTCACTGGCAATGCGTTTTGAGCGCTGATTATAGCTAAAAATTGGCTTGACACCCTATATTTAAGTACTTATAATTCTTAGTTTCGTTGGAAAAACGAAGCTCTTTTTGTTAGTAATTATTCGGAGAATTAAATGGCAAATCATAAATCAACAAAAAAGCGCATGAGACAAAACGTCAGGAAGACTGCGGTAAATAGAAGTAATCGCGGCCGGCTGCGCACACAAATCAGGAAACTCAGATCTGCCTTGGATGCTGGCGATAAAAAGCTATGCCAAGAGGAGCTGGAGCCTACGATTTCTTTGATAGACAAGATGGTTAACAAGCACATTTTGCACCAAAATACGGCGGCTCGGTATAAATCCCGTCTTACAAAGCACGTAAATGAACTCGTTGGTTAAGTTTGTTTGAAAGTTTATAAAGAAAGAGGAAGCTTTGGCTTCCCTTTTTTGTTTTAAATCCTTACATCGCCAATTCACAAATCAGCATTTCGATCTGAAGTCTCGGAGTTCCAACCGAAGTCTTTATGGCCAGATCGGTTTCTGCGATTCGCTTCAATGCCCACGAAAATCGCCGTCGTTCCGTGCGACGCGCGCTTTCCAAAAATGCAGCTTGCTGCCGGTACGGCGCCCGACATACTCGCGCTACCTCCTTCCTATCGACACCTTCCTCCATCAGCTCTTTTGCAAGAAACAAACGATGGAAATTAGAAGCCAAAAGCCCCAAAATCATCAGCGGTTCGGCACCATCGTCGAGAATTTTCGTCATCGTAGAAATCGCTTTTGATTTTTTTTGGGCGAGCAAATGATCCGTCAGGTCGAAATTCGAAAGCTCCCGAGAATTCGGAGCGAGTGATTCAACCAAATCTTCTGTAATTATCTTGTCTGGCAGGGCGGCCGTTACAAGCTTCTCAAGCTCAATCGTAAGTTTTCTGACGTCATTTCCGATCAACGCTACCAAGCTCCAAAGCACGCTTTGTTCAACCTTCACGCCTAATCTCCGCGCCCTATCTTTGGCCCACGACACGAGTTCCTTGTCGTAAAGCGGCTTGAACTCAACCGAAAAGGCATTATTTAATAAAAGCTTAGAAATCTTTCTACGCTTATCAATTTCGTCTGCAACAACGATTAAAACACTTGAATCCGGTGGGTCTTTTAGAAACCGCTCCAATACCCCCTCACAATCTTCACTAATCGTGTCACGTCCTTTTACAGCAGAAACTATCACCTCAGAAACCGTGACCACACGCTTCTCGCCCATCATTGGAAGCTGTTCTGCCGCCGCAAGTGCGGTTTCTATGCTTGAATTTTGGAGGCTGATCCGCGCTTCGTTAAACTCTCGGAGCGAGGAGTCTTTAAGCGCTGTCTCGGTGATTGCGTTTGCCGCCGAATCCCTTAAATACACCTCTTCGCCGAATAGTAAATACGCTGGTGCAAGCTTCCCAGTCCGAAGCTGCGTACGAAGTTGTTCGCGCGAATTAACCTTCATATTTAGGTACCCTTCGCCTTCCTTACGCCAATACCATTAGTGATTGTCGAAACGACCGACTCAGCAAAAGCTCTTGCCATTCTTTCCACCGCCGGATCTTCCTCGTTAAAAAACGAACGCGGATCCTCGGAAAATTCAAACGAATCGCGGAAGATGAAATCCTGGTTATCATATAAAATCTTGTCTTTCTTCAAATCCTTAACGGTTACCACGGAGCGTATCGTCACCTCATAAACCCTTGCGCGTCCTTCGCGGTCGAGCAAAACACCTGAGAAACTGAAATCTTTGATCGTTCCTTCAATTACGGCATCGGCGCCGTCTCTCGATCCCCGGACTTTTAAACCCCGTCCGCGTTTGATTACTTCCCTCACAACGGCGTCAGTGAATCTTGTCTCAACCCGATATCTTGCCCCTCTTGGTTCAAACTGAAAAGCGGGCACTGCCACGGTTTTTATATGTTTCGGCATGCCAGACTTAGTAACGGGTTTATAACATTCCCTAAAACCTGCGCTGAACAATAAAACAACAATCACTGAAAAAATAACGCACAACTTTCGCATAAGGGAATTTTGACAGATAGGCTGTGCCCCGTCAAAAGATTCATCCGACTGCCATCAAAAGTAAGAAAGGCTGGAAAATAGCAAATTGCTTATCCAGCCCCGGCTTGATTTTGCAAGGTGCGCGAATATTTATTTGAATTTTCGAAATTCGCCTGTAACTTTTAATGCCTCTACGTGGGATTTGACGTCGTGAACCCTTACTATGTTTGCGCCGTTGAAAACCGCGACCACATTTGCTGCAATCGTTCCGATGAGCCTTTTCCCCGTATTTTTTTCACCAAGAATCTCGCCAATAAAGGATTTTCGGGAGACTCCGATCAACATCGGATAATCCGGAAAAACCCCGATTAACTTCCCAAACTTAGCAATTAAAGCCTGATTTAAATCCTGAGTTTTACTGAATCCTATCCCGATGTCCAGGCAAATCTGGTTGTCGATTACATCGAATTTCTTAGCCGTTTCCAAGCTTTCTCTTAAGCCCGCAATAACCTCATCAACCGTGTTTTCTTTTTCATCTTGCTTGTGCATCGTTCTGAAATCACCTTTAAGACGCATTAGTACCAGCCCGGCCCTGAATTTTGACGCGACTTCGGCAATTCTTTCGTCAAATCGTAAACCGGAAACATCGTTAATGATTTCAGCCCCGGCAGTAACACCCGCTTCCGCTACGCTGCTTTTGGACGTATCAATCGAAACTGCAATATTCAATTCTCTTTTTATCGCTTCAATAACCGGACACGTACGTCGTATTTCCTCATCGGCGGAAACGCGTTTACTTCCCGGACGTGTCGATTCACCGCCAACATCAATTATGTCCGCTCCCTCATCAACCATTCGCTCAGCCCGTTTCAAAGCCAGGTCAATTTGCTCAAAACGACCACCATCTGAAAAACTGTCTGGAGTAACATTTAGAATTCCCATTACGAGCGTTTGATTTGAATAATCAAATGCACGCTGAGAGGTTTGCCATATCTTCCCTGTTTTTGTCATGTAAAAGAAATCCGATTAGAAACACAAAAAAGCAGAGCCAGGAAACTCTCCTTGCTCTGCTCACTTTTTCCTTTTCCTCTTACTATGCAGTAGCCGGATTATTTCCCGTTATTGGCGGTAAGATCGGCTCCTTAAACGGATTCTTAGTGTTTTCTTCTTCCGTACCGTCATCATCCGATCCGGGATTTTCGTCATCGTCCAAGGGTAATCCCGCGACTACTCGTCTAATCTGAACACCATCGAGAGTCTCTCGTTCAAGCAACGCTTCTGACAAACGGATCATCGCTTCCCGATTCTCCTCGATAACTTTCTGCGCGCGTTCGTATTGCTCAGCGATTATCTTTTTAACTTGCTTATCGATTTTTATTGCAGTGTCTTCAGAATAATCACGATGCTGATTAATTTCGCGCCCCAAAAAGATTTGTTCGTCTTTCTTTCCAAAGGTCAGCGGTCCGAGCTCACTCATTCCATATTCGCAAACCATCGCCTGAGCGAGTTCCGTCGCACGCTCAATATCGTTTGAAGCACCCGTCGTAACGTTAGCATCCCCGAAAAACAATTCCTCGGCTATCCTTCCGCCCATCAGAATCGCGATCTGACTCGTTAAGAACTCCTTCGTGTGGCTGTGCTTATCCGCTTCCGGCAGTTGCATCGTTACTCCGAGCGCCATCCCGCGTGGAATAATCGATACTTTGTGAACGGGATCAGCCTGCGGCATCTTTAGCCCGACGAGAGTGTGCCCTGCCTCATGATAAGCAGTCAGCTTTTTCTCTTCATCCGAAAGAACCATGCTCTTTCGTTCCGCGCCCATCATAACCTTGTCTTTCGAGACCTCAAAATCAGCCATTGTCACAACTTTCTTATCGTAACGTGCCGCATTGAGAGCCGCTTCATTTACGAGGTTTGCAAGATCCGCACCGGTAAAACCAGGCGTTCCACGAGCAATGATGCTGATATCGACATTCTCATCAAGGGGAATCTTTCGCGTATGAACTTTGAGTATCCCTTCGCGCCCTTTGATATCAGGTCTTCCGACCATCACACGTCTATCGAAACGGCCGGGTCTTAAAAGCGCCGGATCAAGCACATCAGGACGGTTTGTCGAGGCCATTAAAATAACACCCTCATTCGACTCAAACCCATCCATTTCTACGAGCAGCTGGTTAAGGGTTTGCTCGCGCTCATCATGACCGCCTCCCAACCCCGCTCCGCGATGTCGCCCAACAGCGTCAATCTCATCGATAAAGATTATGCACGGAGCATTCTTTTTACCCTGATCAAACAGGTCTCTAACTCTCGAAGCACCGACACCAACAAACATTTCTACAAAATCGGAACCTGAGATCGAGAAAAATGGAACGTTTGCTTCACCGGCCACAGCTTTCGCAAGAAGGGTTTTTCCGGTACCAGGAGGGCCAACCATCAATACACCCTTCGGAATTTTGCCGCCGAGTTTTTGGAATTTTTGCGGGTCTTTAAGAAACTCGATGATTTCCTGAAGCTCTTCTTTTGCTTCCTGAACCCCTGCAACATCCTTAAATGTAACCCGTTTTTGCTGGTTGTTTAATAGTTTAGCCTTTGACTTTCCAAAGCTGAGCGCCTTGTTTCCTCCGGCCTGCATTTGCCTCAGCGTAAACGCTAGAAAACCAAAAATTAACAGAAATGGCAGAATCTGAATCGCAAGAATCCATCCCCAACCGCTCGAAGTGGGTTCTTCTGTGATGGCAATCGCCGAGCCCGTATTTTCTCCGTTAAACGCATCGATCTTCTTTACGAGAACCTCTCGAATTGCGTCAGAACCGATTGTTGTGACAAATTTATTATCACTCTTGTCCGTGAATTCGACTTGAGACGCGCTAAAATCGGCACTCTTAAAATCTTTGTTATTTATGCGCGCAATGGCTGCATCGATGGTTAAATCATCCGGTGCCTTTGCCTGCTTGTTTTGCAGAAAATACACAAATAGCAACGCACTTGAAATGATCATCAACCAAAGAAGAACTTGTTTTGCTTTTGAACTCAACTTTTGCCTCCAAAAAAACGTTTATCCAACACAAATCATATGATGTTAATTCACTAATCCGCGTTGTTTTAAACAGACCCAAGACAATCCTCGAATCTAATATTTAATTGTAGTTGGCGGACATTCATTTTTCAACCTTTATTACCCGGAATGTAAGGCATCCGTTTTGTTTTATCACCGCCTCATTTCCCGGCAATTGCACTTCGCGTCCACTTTTTGTGCTCAGCGCCAATGATCTGATTGCCGTAATATGACGACTATCGAGTCGCCGTAAGTCACCTCTAACCGCTTTTAGCCATGTGCGAAGCAGGCGAAGCGAGGATTCAGCGTTAAGTCTCTTTATGAGATTAATCTCGATCTCGTCTTTCCCGATAACTGCTGCAAACTCGTCCTTTTCATAGGATTCAAGTGCGTTTGCGCTCTGAGCAAGCAGGTTCGCAGTTCGCGCGAGAGTTTCAACAATATTCGGATTGAATTCTTTGAGCGCTGGCAACAGAGTCTTGCGCACCCTTACACGGCCGAAACGTTCGTCTTCATTCATCTCATCGATACGATAAGACACGGAATGTAAGTTTGAAAATTGCTCTGTATCGTCCCTCTTCGCCCAACTTAGCAAAGGCCTGATTAATAACCGCGAGGCTGGACCGACGTCAATTTGCCTGACAGTCTTCATGCCGGAGAGACCTTCAATACCGCTTCCGCGAATCAAATTCAAAAGAAAGGTTTCGGCCTGATCGTTGATTGTGTGGGCGGTCAAAATTCCGCGACAATCCAGCTCTTCTGTTTTTCGAGTTAAGAATCGATATCGTGCTTTTCGGGCCGCTTCTTCAGTGTTTCGTCTTTGATCAATCTCTTCGGATAACGCTGTTTCATGTAAAAACTCGAAGTCCAAAGAACCCGCTAATTTTCGAACAAATCGCTCGTCTTCATCGCTTTGTTCTCCTCGTAAAGCATGATTAAAATGAGCAAGATAATATCTATTTTGAAGCTTTTTTCGATTTACGAGGTCGGCAATACCCAATGCTAGTGCACATGAATCTGCCCCACCTGAGACAGCAATCAAAAAACCCTCTCCTTCAAAAGGAAGTTCGAGTTTTCGCCATTCGGTCAGTAAGTTTCGCGTAAAATTGTGCATATCTCTTACGGAAAGGGACAAACGATTATAACCGCGAAACTGTCCATTATTTAAACAAAAAAAGCCATCGCCAAATAAGCGTTAGTTTCGCGCTTTTTAGGCGACGGCCTCAAACTCCTTTCGGCGGAGTAATTATTTCACCATGAAAACTTGGGTAAGAAAGTATTTTCCATCTTCAGTTCTTGCCATTCCGATACCAGATTCTGTCCACATAGTATGAAGCAGATTTCGTCTGTGGCCATCGGAAAGCATCCAACGCTTAACGGCAAACTCGGCTGGGTTTGAAAATCCTTTTGAAAATGCGATGTTTTCTCCAATCGAACGCCATTTGCTCAACCCAAAATCGTTGGCCCTCTGGTCAATCATTCTCCCATTGAGCCCTACGTGACTAAAGAAGCTGTGGCGCGCCATATTTTGAGAGTGGACACGTGCCAGCTCGGCAACTTTCGCATTCCAGATAAGCTTTGCCAACCCACGTTCTTCCCTTCTCTTGTTGATTAAATCGAATGCTTTTCGCTCAAGAGTAAAATCAGTAGGTTTGAGATTGAAGAGTTTTTTTCCTTTCGTGGATTTCGCCGTTTTAACAAACCGAATTCCGGGACTCTTCTTACGAACAGCCCGCTTTTTCGGTGCGGATGAAATATAACGCACGCGCACATCACTTTTAACTGAAGCATTTTGTGCAAAAGTGCTAAAGCAAAATACCAGGGTAAATATAAAGGAAAAGATTAATAGTTTTGAACGAGAGTTATTAGCGAACGAATGATTGGTTTTCATTTTGACCCCACTTTCGGTAGCCAGACAATCTCGAACACGAGATTCACGGCTTTGCGTCCACCCGCATTGCTGCAGGGTTGCGTTTATCGTTTTGAGATCGGGTTCAATAAGAAGTGAACCGAAACTCGCTTTGGCAATTCAGAAGTTTCAACGTGAAAACCTCTGCCATTTAAATGAAATTAGCAATCCGTACGAAATTCCGAAAAATTAAAACAAAAAGCCGCCGAAACAAATTTCCAGCGGCTCGAAACTAATTTTACGCGAAACTATTTGGTCAGTTTTATTCTTATACGTTCTGTCTCAGTTTTATCAGAAACAAACATAAGCGCCTTCTGCCAAACCTCTTTTGCTTCCGCGATTCGCCCACTCTTCCTATAAACATCGCCTAGATGCTCGAGTATTGCCGGGGACGTCGAGTTTAGCCGGTTTGCCCGGCGAAGATATCGCTCGGCCTCTTCGAGGCGTTCTAGCTTGAAATAGACCCAACCTAAACTATCCAGATAGGAAGCGTTTTTCGGCTCAATTTGAACGGCGCGTTTTATAAGTTCCAATGCTTCATCAAGATTTTTTCCGCGTTTTACAAGAAGATAACCGAGATTATTGAGAGCAATTGGGTACCGGGGCGATTCCTTCAAGATCAAACGAAGATTTTTCTCCGCATCTTCAAAACGCCCAAACGATTGCTGCAAAAACGCGAGATTGAGCTTCGCGATAAGTAGATTCTCCTTGCTATCGGCGAGAGTTATCGCTTGATTGATGGCCCTCGTACCTTCCACTTCCCGTTTCGCGGTTGTGTAGAGAGAAGCAAGATACAAATAATTGGAAAACGGTGTGCCAAGTGATCGGGCCACGGATCCCGCGTTCGTGCTAGAAATAACATCTTTGATGATCTTTGTTCCTTCATCTACCCTTCCGAGCTCGACAAGGATCAAGGCTTCCTTTCGCAGAAGTCCGACGTCATACGGCGACTTTTTTCTCGCCAAACGCACGGTTTGAAGCGCTTCCTTTTTCTTGCCAATACTAAACAGCAAATCGATACGCTGTTTATCCAAATCAACCGTGTTCTTGCCCCAAAGCAGTTTCGAATCCTGCAAGAGTCGTTCGGCCTCCGCTCCCCGATTTGCCCTTCGCAAAGCCCTAACCATCCGATCAATAACCCGCTTCGCGAAATCCAGATCATCATCCGGCGCGGTCTCACCGTTCTTGATTCCTCTAATAGATAGCGCCTTTCGGTAGGCCGCCATAGCCTCGTCCGTACGGTTTGACTCTGCAAAGATATCTCCAATTGCAAGTTGGTATTTTGAAGCCGAATACCGGTTTTTGCCTACCGCTTTTTCTACGGCGCTTGATAATACACGAACCGCACTATCAACCTCACCGCTTTTTACAATTGTTTCCGCTAGCAGATGAACCAGTCCTTGATTATCCGGATTGGCATAGACAGCTTGCCGCAGCGCACTAATTGCAGAAATAAGCGACTTTCCTTCAGCATTTTCGAGCGCCCTCTCAAGCAAATCTAACGCGGCTGAATTTTTAGGCCTATCCGACACGGCACGTGTCAAAACCTCAAGCGCCTCATCATTTTCGCCAGCCTCCAATAGAGCAGCACCTAATTTCGTGGCGGCTTTTTCTGCACTCAGTCCACCACCTTCGACACGCATAATGCTCGAGTAAAACCCCGACTCCGAAGATGAAGAGCTCGCTGCGACCCATTTTCTCAGCGCCTCGAGACGTTTCTTGGTTTCATCGGTCTTCTTATAAAAAGCGGCCAGAAAAGCCCAGGCCTCAGCATTTCTCGGATCCATGCGCACCAGGTGTCGCCATTCTTCAATTGCCTTAGCCGCAAGAACAGGATCAATTCGGTTCCCGCCAACTCCACTTCTCGCCGTATATATTCGCGCAAGATATCTATGTGAACCAAAATTATCTGGATCGAGCTTAACGGCGATTTTCGAAAGCGTCACAGCTTCATCCACCTGCTCCCTAGTTACTCCGTCTTTTGATAAAAGCAACTCCGCGAGAGCGGTATATCCTTCGGCTAAACTCGGGTTGAGTTCGACGGCTTTTTGAAACGCATTTTTAGCATCTCTTTCAAAAATTCGCCGGGCAGAATCGGAATTCGTTCGTTTCATTCGCCAGAAATTTCTTTGCCCTTCCAGAAGTTTTGCGTAAGCTTGCTCGCGCCTCTCCCTGGAATCTTGTTGCGCAGAAACGCCCAATACGGAAAAACCCGCAATAAGCACAATCCATAAAATTACTGGGTATTTTTTCATTGCTAACTAGAAAGATTTCGAACAAACAACATTCTTACGTCTATTCTCCGCCTTCGGTCCGCCGCTCTGAAATTACGGTTGTAAGTGAGCTAGGAATCTGTGAAGTCTTTAAATCGCCCTGATTTTCTATAACCTGATCGATCAGTTCAAATTTCGTTTTGTCGAATTTCCGCGTCATTAAAACGCCATTTCGATCGATTGTAAGAGGATACAGGCCGAGAAACTGATTCTTAAAATTCTCAAAAAACGACTTCTTCTCGGGCGCTAATTCTTTCATTCTTTTTGGGTTAGGCTCAGGAACCTTAGCTCCGATCAATTCCAATTGCTCCTTTGCTTTTTTCACGTGCTCGCTATTTGGGTAGTCACGAACAATGCGTTGAAAATAGCGCGCCGCCTGATCCGTTTCCTCCTCAATCAGATACGTGACAGCAAGTTTATAAAGGTTTTCGTCCATAAAACTGAAGTTAGGATACTTCTCAATATTCTCTAGGTAACGCGATTGAGCACCTTTCAAACCACCCTTCTTGTATTTGACCGATTGTTTATAGTAAAAATTTCCAACGTACAAATTGTGCAAGCCCAAGTTATCCTGAACCTGGCCTAATCTTTCCTCAGCAAGCGGTCTCAGCGAAGAATTAGGATATCGCTGCAAAAGTGCTCTGAGACGCTGTTCGGCTTTTTTTGCCCTCGTAATATCACGGTCAGGCAAACCAATCTGACGCATTTCAGACTCAGCAATCTTAAGCAAAACCCTGTCTGCCAATGGATGGGTAGGGAAAAATGTGAGCCAATCCTGATAATTCGCGGCCGCCTGAATCAGAGAGCTGGTCGAGCCTTCGAGGTAAAAGCTGTCAGCCACTGCAAGTTTTGACATCGGTAAGTAAGGAGAATCCGGGTAAGTGGAAATAATGGTTTGAAACAGCAAGCGCCCGACATCAAAATTTTTGCGCCGTACTTCTCTCGTAGCTATAATAAAAAGTTCCCTATCACGTCCCGGCGTGACATTTCCGATCAGCTCTTCATATTCATCTTTTCCACCGCCGAAGATACCAAGAAACTTTTTCTTCTTTTTCTTTTTACGTGCTTTTCCAACCCTTGAAACGGGCTTCGAGCGAAAATCCGCAGTTTCGAGTAGCGCGGTATCGACCTTTTTTTGAAACTGCGATACATCTTCTTCAAGACGTTCGATCTCGGAAACTTCAAACTTCTCTGCACGCGAAACCTTGCCTCGTAAGTTATTGATTTCGTTTAACATCCGAGCAACATCTTTTTGCAGCGATGCTAGGCGGCCAAGCGGCGTTTCCGGATCTTTGATGTTGTTATCATCGCGCTTTTCCTTTTTCATCACGCTGATATTCGACCGCAGGGATTTATTCAACGTGTCCAATTTTTGACGCATGATGTCCAGGCGCTGCGCTGGCGTTCCATTCTGCGCAATACCGGAAATAGCGAAGGTGAGTAAGACAAAACTACTCAATATTGCCGCTCTATATTTGGTTAAAAACATTTATACCTCTGATTATAAAAACAATTATCTGTAAAATAGGTTAGACCCAAACCGTCGCTGCTTCGGTCATATTTCTGACTGCTTCTGACGGGTTTCCGGTGCCAAATACCGCCGAACCTGCCACGACAAATTCCGCTCCAGCTTCGACAACATCCTTAATATTCGTTGTATCTACTCCGCCGTCGATTTCGATCATCGTTTCAAGTCCGCGTTCTTCGATAGTGGCTTTCAAATGTCTGACTTTATCAAGCGCCGTAGAAATAAACTTTTGCCCGCCAAATCCCGGGTTTACCGACATCACGAGAATAAAATCGGCAAATGGAAGCGCCTCTTCCAACGCGCTCAAGGGAGTCGCCGGATTGATCGCCACGCCTGCTTTTGCGCCGGCCTCCTGAATCGAAGTTATCGTTCGTTGAAGGTGGATATCCGCCTCAACGTGAACAGAAACCATGTCGGCCCCTGCCTCAACAAATTTCACTGCATAACGACTCGGCTCTTCAATCATTAAATGACAATCAAGCCTTAAATCAGTCGCCTTTCTCAAAGATTTCACTACCGGAAGACCAATTGTAATGTTGGGAACAAACCGCCCGTCCATAACATCGACGTGTAAAACTTTTGCCCCACCTTCCTTAACTGATTCAATCTCTTCCGCCAGTCTGGCAAAATCCGCAGACAAGATAGAGGGCGCAATTTCAAACATACTTAACGGTTCCGACTTAATTTTGTTAGTTGCGGTTGATGTCATCCTAGTTGCCTTTTTTGGTCTTTCTCGGGCGAGTTTCGCCGTTTGTTTTTTTAGGCTTCGCCTTCGGAGGGTTCGTTTTCTTAGCCGGCGTTTTCGGCTTATTATTTTGAGATGGTGAAACGGGCGGTTTAGCAACCGGTTTGTCACCCGCAGGCTTTTTGTCACCGCTTTTTGTCGCCTTTGTTGTATCTGAAGCCGAAGGAGTATCCTGTTTTGCATCCTTGGATTTCTCAACCTTCGGTTTTTCAACAATTACATCTCGTGTTTTCGAGCTCGTTTTCTTGGGTTTCGAGCGCCTCTTCTTTTTGGGTTTCTCCGTTTTAAGTTCAGGTAGGTCTTCGATTTCCTCGATCACTTCCTCATCGTCCTTAACATCGGCCGGAGCTTCGGTTCCGTCAGGGTTTTCTTGGCTCACGACCACAGAAATCATAAGCCCTGTTTTTCCGGTGGTCCCGGCGCGCGGTCGCTGCTCTAGAATCGTGTTTGGTTCTTCTTCGCTATATCTCGAAGCGATCGTTCTCACCCGCAATCCGTAACGCGCGAGTTCGTCTTTCCCCTCGTTGATATTTTTCCCGACCACCTTAGGAATCTCAACCTCATCACCTTTGAGCTGGAGATAGACAACTCCAAGCATTCCAACTAAAAAAGTTGCAAGCAAAGTGGCGACCACTATCAGACGACCAATCGCAGACATTCCTTTCTCTAAAAATCCCATAAACTATCCTTAATATCCAGAGTATCCGAAACCAAACTTTTCGAAGTTTATCATCTTTTAAAACAAAGCCAAAGCCTTAATTCTAAGCCTTTCGCGCAAGCATCGCGACAAAAAATCCGTCCATTTCATCTCTTTGAGGAAAGGTTCGAAGAAATCCGGAATCTTTTTGAAACCGCTCGTATCCTTCGATCTTTTTCAACTCAAAATCACTAGCTTCATCGAGAAAACTTTCAACTACATCTTCGTTCTCTTCGCGCTCCAGCGAACAAGTCGAGTAAATTAGTCCGCCTCCCTTCTTAAGAAGCTTTGATGCGTTTTTAAGTATTGCAAGTTGTTTTCTCGGGAGAGCGCTAAAATCTTCCGGCTTCAAGAAATACCGGATTTCCGGATTTCGCCGAATTGTGCCGGTGCCGGTACAAGGAGCGTCAACGAGTATTGAATCAAACGATTCTTCTTTAAACGGCAAGGAAATCTCAGCATCGTACTGAACGACATTCTTTGCTCGGTCTCCCTGTTTTTCAAAGCTTTCCCGCAGAATTCGGAGCCGTGAAAGATGCAAATCGCCAAAAACTTGCGCTGTTGATCCTTCTGAGTGTATTGCCGATACCAAAGTGGATTTACTGCCAGGTGAGGCGCAAACATCCAAAAAACTTTCTCCGTCATCTAGTCCAACGAGATGGGCGACGAGTTGGGAGGCGGCATCTTGAAAATAAATCAGTCCCGAAGCAGCGAGGCGCATCAATTCTTCAGTAACCTTCGGTGCTACAAAACAGCCCTCAGCTGCTTGATCCCTAGTAATTCCTGATTCCCCAAATTGTTCTATTAAGCCTTTTCGGAATTCTTCACTTTGTGACCTGGATTTAGCCGTAAATCGAAAATATGTTTCGGGTTGCAGGTTATTCGCCGCGGCCAGCCGTCGTGTCTCCGCCTCTCCCAGCTGCACTTCCCAACGCTCCAAAAGCCATCTCGGATGAGAGGTTTCAAGAGCAAGCCGCTCAACAGAATCGTAAAAAGTGAATTTAGGTTCCTCTTTAGAAGTTCGACGCAGAACCGCATTCACTAGCCCGCTCGCCGAGCGCTTTCTCGCTTTCTTTACAAGGTTTACGGATTCATTAATCGCAGAATATGCAGGAACCTTATCAAGAAACTTCAGCTGAAACACACCAAGCCGCAACGCGGTTAAGACCTCTGTATCAAATTTAGCAATCGGCTTCCCGGTGAATTCAGCTATCAATTGATCGAGAAAAAGGCGCCTTCTCAAGACACCCAAACTCAATTCATGACACAGAGCCGCGTCACGTTTTTCTAGTTTTCCTTCGTAAATTGGCAGGAGTATAGAGGTAATGGCTTTTTCGGTTTCAACTCTATGCAAAACATCAAAGGCGGCTTTTCGGGCGGGCGATATTTGCATGCTAACTCTTGGTATTCGCGGTTGAGAAGTCCTGTGCTGAGCCTTTTTTCAGGTTTTCATCTACTGAGACCCTCTCGTCAAAAACAAAACACTCTCCGCGCCAAAGACTTTCCGCTTCGGGAGTTTCCTCCAGATAACGCAAAATTCCTCCTTCGAGCTGAAAAACTCCTTCAAAACCTTGCTGTTTCATGTAGGGAGCGAATTTTTCGCACCGGATTCCGCCAGTGCAAAACATCGCTATTTTCTTATGCTTTTTAGGATCGAGATTTTTTTCAACGAATTCCGGAAGCTCGTTAAAGCTTTCGGTTTCAGGGTTTACAGCCCCTTCAAAGGTTCCAACGCGATATTCGTAGTCATTTCTCGTATCAAGGATAAATGTCTCCGGATCACGCAGAATATCGTTCCACTTTTCGCTTGAAACATGTGTGCCGATTCCCTTTTCAATATCTACTTCCTTACGAAAGGTTACGATCTCCTTTTTAATTTTAACCTTCTGGCGCTTAAATGTTATCTCATCGTGAAATGATGCCTTATAGCTTAATTTGGTCTCAAAAATCCCTTCAACCGCCGGGATAAACGCAGCTATACCCTTCTCCCGCCCGCAAACCGTCGAATTAAAACCTTCCTCCGCGATTATGAACGTGCCGTAAATTTCGTGCTCAGCCATCGCAGCTTTTAGATTTGCCTTGATCGTTTTCAACCCAGAGAGTTTCTTAAACTCGTAAAATGTAATTATTTGATAACTCATCCTATAATTTACGTTCCAAATCTCATTCCTGCTTCCAATTTCACGCCGTTTAAGAAATCCCTCACAGTCATCCGACGCCTCCCAGCCAACTGCAATTCAAAAACCGCTAAATATGAGTGATTTCCACACTTTACAATGATTTCTTCAGGTGACACCTTAACAACTTCTCCGTCGATGGTGCCATTGATATCCGAGTTTGAATGTGGCTTCGCCTTCCAAAGCGTCAGTTTCTGTCCATCCAACGTGGTAAAGCTCCTTGGAAATGGCAAAAAACCACGAATCCTATTCGAAATTTCTTCCGCCGTCATGCTCCAATCAATGCGTCCATCTTCTTTAGTCATCAAAGGCGCCAGAGTAGCATCGTCGTGGTTCTGCTTAACCGGCTCAATTACGTCTATATCCTTGAGCGTATCGCTTAAAAGCTCGGCCCCGATAAAGGAAAGCCTTTCCATAAGTTCGATCGCATCCTCATCTTCCCCAATTTTTGACTCGGATTGGAGCAAAATATCGCCTGTGTCCAAACCTCGATCCATTTGCATCGTTGTCACACCCGTCTTGACCTCACCGTTTACTATCGCCCAATTTACCGGCGCAGCCCCTCTATACTTGGGCAAAAGTGAGAAGTGGACGTTGATGCATCCGTAACGAAATGCATTAAGATAAGATTTCGTCAAAATCCGCCCGTAAGCAACAACGACAGCAACATCCGCCTCATGCGACTTAAAAAGCGCAATGCTTCTCTTCGTTCTGATCTTCTCGGGCTGAAAAACCTCAAAACCGTGTTCAAGGGCAACCTCTTTTACCGGCGGCGCCTTCAACTTTCTGCCGCGACCGGCTGGACGGTCTGGCTGTGTCCATACCGCAACCACCTCGTGTCCGTCAGCAATTATTCTTTTGAGCGTCGGAACGGCCGCTTCCGGCGTTCCCATAAAGACTACTTTCATAGGTGGTGGAGAGGTTATTCGTTATTCGTTATTCGTTATTCGTTATTCGTTATTCGTTATTCGTTATTCGTTATTCGTTATTCGTTATTCGTTATTCGTTATTCGTTATTCGTTATTCGTTATTCGTTATTCGTTATTCGTTATTCGTTATTCGTTATTCGTTATTCGTTATTCGTTATTCGTTATTCGTTATTCGTTATTCGTTATTCGTTATTCGTTATTCGTTATTCGTTATTCGTTATTCGTTATTCGTTAAATGGATACGATTCTACGTTTACAGTTGCAACCAACGAATTACGTATTACGAATAACGAATTACCTATTACCTACTACCTTTTACCTTTCCTCATCCTCATCGCATCCCGCATCACATAAAATATCCAGTTTTGCTCCATCACACCGTGAAACATCCACGAACTCGTACCATCGGCAAAAATCGCCACATCCTCCCCTCCATGAGTCTCAGATGTTTTTGGAACCGTCGCTTCTTGTTTATAGTTTGGCGCGATAACCTTTTCATCAGTCAGCTCGGGACGTTCGCCTTTTACATAACCCGTCCCGTTTGCATAACCCAATGTCGTATATGGTTTTTTATCGATGTCCTTTGCGGTTTCTTTTTTGATCCCCCCGTCGAGTGCAACTTCCCTTACAAGCCCCAAGATATTGTTTCCGCGGGCAGGGTATCCGGCAAACGTCATTGTGTGGCTGTGATCGGCCGTAACGACGATCATCGTATTTTTGAGATTTACTTTACTTTTTGCTTTTCTAACGGCGTTAGAAAGTTCGATCGTATCGGTAAGAGCCCGGAAGGCATTTCCGTCGTGATGGGCATGATCGATCCTTCCCGCCTCAACCACAAGAAAAAACCCCTTTTTGTTTTTGGAAAGAATATCAATTGCTTTTTCCGTCATCTGAGTGAGTGACGGTTCGCCGGCTTTGTCCTTCGGGCGGTCGAATTCGTACTGCATGTGTGAATACTGAAAAAGTCCTAAAAGATGATCGGTCTTTCTTGCGTCGACTGCGTCAAACTGCTGTTTGTTCCAAACGTATTTTGCGTTTCTGTATTTTCTCGTCCATTCTTCGGTTAAATTACGCTTATCGAGACGCATACCGGTTGCGCTTCTCCTTTCAGGGTGTTCGGGATCTTTCATCCCATCAGGAAGAAAATTTCGGCGTCCGCCACCCAATGCAACCTCCAAACCATTTCCATAAGGAAATTCAATCAACTGTCGCGCAATGTCCGGATAATCAGCTTTGTACGCGTCTTCTGAGAGACGCTTTACATAGGAATCGACTTCCCAGTTACGGTCCGGTGAGTGCGCGTAGCAGGCCGCTGGCGTTGCGTGAGTCAGTCTCGCAGTAGAGACAACACCTGTTGACTTGCCATTTTCCTCGGCCAATTCCAGCAATGTTTTAGATTTATTCTTAAGGGCGGCAATATGATCCCCCCGTTTAACGTTTTGATTGACCGAGATCAAGCCTTCATTGGTTTTCTGGCCTGTCAATATCGCCGCCGCCGTCGGTGCAGAATCTGAGGTTTGCTGATTTGCGGTATATGTCTTGGACAGAGCCACCGAAGGAAACTGTTCAAACGAGAGGCTGTTTTCCTCGCCGCTCTCGCCGCGAAGCTGCCCTTCAAGTATTCGGGCCGCCGCCAGGGTGGAGATGCTCATCCCGTCGCCAATAAAGAGGATCACGTTCTTTGCTTTCCGGCGTTTAAACTTCATTTTCCGGGCACGCTGAACAGCTGCCAGCCCATCGCGCTCCCACGTTTTAGGCGTTTCTTGTCGCTTTACGGGAAAGCTGGTTTTTTGAGCCTGCGCAACTGTTTGCCCAACCAAACCAACCAACATTAAACCGGAAATCCACCTGACCAAAATTCTATTTTTCATACTCGCTTCCTGTAGAACTTTTCATAAAGATCAATTATAGGTATTCGACATAATTGTTCAAAAGTGGGCGCATTCTTTCCGAATAATCACAGTTTCGACTTGCGAGAAAAACGCTTTAGAACCCCTAAAAGCGGATGAACTTATAAGGAGGTACTTTTCACAAGGGCAAAAAATTCTTAGTCTTGTTGTGTTTTTCGTATATACTTCACAGATTAGTATAAACTTTAGCCTGTTGATTGCTTATGCGCCCCAAAACGGAAGGCAATAATGACATCACACTCCTACTAAAAACCCTCGCGGACGGCGATCAGAATGCGCTGGACGCGCTCATCCCAGTGGTTTACACCGAACTCAAGCAGCAAGCTCGCCGTCAACTAAGAAAGGAGCGAAAAAATCACACTTTGGATTCGGCTGCCCTTGTAAACGAAGCATTTTTGAAACTCGTCGGACAGAGAGACGTAAGTTGGCAAAACCGCGCTCACTTCTTTGGTATGTCGGCAACTCTTATGCGCCGAATCCTCGTGAATTATGCGAGGGACAGGAATCGATTGAAGCGTGGCGGCTCGAATGTACCTTTGGAACTTGACGAGGCGCTCCATGCTGCAGAAACGGACACTGGCGTAGACCTTCTCAATCTCGATGATGCATTGAACGATCTTGCCAGACTAGACGAACAGCAGGCGCGAATTGTTGATCTTAGATATTTTGGCGGCCTAACCATTGATGAAACCGCAGCGGCTCTTTCGATTTCAGCGTCGACGGTAAAACGGGAGTGGAAAATGGCCAAGGCTTATCTCGCGGTCAGGTTGGTGAATGAACGCAGCTCAGAGTGACTTCAAGGCTTAGACCGAGATACTCCTTGTATCGCGTTTCCTGGCACGACCTTTATTGGATGGTTGAAGTTTCTAAAGGTAGGATTCGGGGATAAATTTTTGAAATCAATAAAGCGCGACCGTTATGACCCGTTTTGTCTTTCTACGGTGCGTTTAAATTAGCAGGAGACACATAATACAAGCTAAGTCGCAAGAATTGTTTTAGTTCCTATAAAACGTAGGTCTATGGAAAATCTTGACTACAAAACGATCAAAAAAATCTTTCAGCGGGCGATTGAACTTCCCGTAGAGGATCGTCGGAAATTTCTGGAAAAAGCGTGTGGAAATAGTGTCGAGGTGATGAACAAGGTAAAAACGTTACTAAAGGCGGCCGACAGCGAGTTCCTTGAAAAGCCATTTGCACAAGGCTTTCCCAAGGAAAAACTTACTAACCGCCCTGCGGATTCCGTCGAAATTCCGGGGGAAATTCAAAACGCGGACGCCTTCAAAAATTACAAAATCATTTCTAAAGTCGGCCACGGTGGAATGGGTGAGGTCTTTCTGGCAAGAGATAAACGGCTCGACCGCCGGGTCGCATTGAAGTTACTTCCTAAAGACGTAACAAACGATCAAGAGCGCCTGAGGCGTTTCAAGCAGGAAGCCCGGGCAATTTCGTCCCTCAACCACCCAAACATCTTAACTATCTATGAGTTTCGGATGAACGATGACGGCAACTATTTTATTGCGTCCGAGTTTGTCGAAGGTGAATCTTTGGACGAAATGTTTTATCACGAATCGTTCGGAGTTTCGAAAGCGATTAATATTGGCGTTCAGGTAGCATCTGCTCTCGAATCAAGCCATGAAGCGGGAATCATCCACCGTGACATTAAACCGGCCAATATAATGCTAAGACCGGACGGAATTATCAAGGTTCTCGATTTCGGGTTAGCAAAGCTGACTGAGGACTTCGTCGCCTCCCGGGGTGATTCGGTCGAATCTACGAGGACGGTGTTCCAAACACAGTCGCGTACAATTATGGGAACCGCGCCATATATGTCTCCCGAACAAATCCGTGGAAAAAACATCGATCACCGTACCGATCTTTGGAGCCTCGGAATTGTGCTATACGAAATGCTTTGCGGTCAAAAACCATTTTTTGGCGAAACTGAGGCCGATACAGTTGCCGCAATTCTAAGCGGTGAGCCGATTCCTTTGCCGTCAGATGCGGAAGATTTATCGCCGAAACTCGCCCAGGTGATTTCTAAACTACTTAAAAAGGACGTTGGAAGGCGGTATGGAAACGCCCAGGAAGTGAAACTAGATTTGCAAAAAATACAGGCGCAGATTGAGGCGAGTAACAATTCGGATCTCAAACTGAGTGTCGGCGGTGACGGATCTAGCGTTGAGATTGAGTCACCAACGACCGATCCAAACACCATCCCCGCATCAGATGAGTATGGCGAAACGACCGACAGGGCGGAGGCTTACGCAACGAAATCATTTTTTAGTCGGAATCTAAACTATTTTTCGCGGGTACTTGGCCTTATCGTGGCAGGCGGGGTTATCACCCTTTTTGCCGTTTGGTTCTACGCCGAAAACCTTGTCTCGAACGATTCCAATCCCCCGGCTGTTAAGACTTCGGAGGTCGCAAGTTGGAGTGCGGCACCAAACGAGCTCTATAGTCGGGCGGCCTTTTCACCCGATGCGAAAATGATTGCTTTTGGATCAACTAAGTCGGGCAGACTCAGCATATGGGTGAAGCAAAACAACTCGGGGGAGCCCATTCGTATTACAAAAGACGATTTCTATAATCGGTATCCGGTATGGTCACCGGATGGCAGCGAATTGGCTTACTTCTCGCTTCGCGGAGAAAAAAAAGGGTTTTGGCGCGTTCCTTCGTTCGGAGGTATACCGAAATTGATTGGAAACATCACTCAAGGTGCAGCCATTCCACTCGATTGGACAAAAAGCGGAAAGATTTACTACATGGACGGTTTTAACCTGTTTTCAATGGAAATAGACTCCGGTAGGGTTGAGGCTATTACCAAATTTCCTCGGAACGACAGATCCGTTCGTATGATCAGAGTCTCACCGGATGAATCGACGCTCGCGATGGTTAGGGTAGACGAAAATTCGAATCGAATAGTCACCAGGGGAGTGACAGACGACGTGGAGACTGAGATAACTTCGGTTCCGGGTGAGATTAAGAATTTGGTTTGGAAGCGTTCCGGTAAGAGTCTTTTCTATAGCGCAGAGTCGGACGATTTTGTCCAGATCTATAAAAAACAGCTGGATTCCTCCCCTCCGGTTCAAATTACATTTGATGCAAGCGACAGTTTGGTTCAAGACTTCTCCGAAATTCAAAACTCATTGCTCTTCACTTCTTCGGTTGAATCTTCTGATCTCTGGACGGTCGGGGTTGACGGAAGTAATGAATCGGCACTTGCGGCGCAAATCAGTTCGGAACTTTGGCCGCATTCGTCGCCCGACGGCGAGTCGGTCGTATATCAAAACATCCGACATTTGAATCGGGGCACTAATCTTTTTGACGGATCGATTGTCCGGCAGTCGCTGTCAAACCCTGATATAATAACTGAAATAACAGACAGAGGATATTCGCCTCAATGGTCAGGCGACGGCCGGCATATCGGATTCTTGCGCTATTCCGAAAAAAATGGCACAGAAATCTGGGCCGCAAGGTCTGATGGCACACAATCCAGAAAGCTTGCTTCGGGTAATATTCGAATGATGGGGTATAGCATTTCACCGTATAATACTACCCAGCAAAGTATATTTGCATGGTCTCCCGACGGAGCCGAACTTGCGTATTCAAAGAAAACTGATGATGTTTCAAACATTTGGCTGGTTTCTGCAGACGGCTCGCTGAAGAAAAAGCTTACTACAAATTCAAACAGGGATCGCCGTCTCGTCTGTCCGATCTGGTCACCTGACGGCAAAAGGATGGCGTACGCTTCGATTACGAAAAAACGGCGTGGAAAACCAAAGTACAGTTATGAATTGTGGGAATACGAATTCGATAAACAAGCCGAAAAACTTGTCTTGCAAAAGGGCGAAAAAATTCGGCTGATCGGTTGGTCCGCGTCCGGAACGAAATTGCATTTTATACGTAGCCAAAAGGATAAGAATTCGCAAAACCCTTTGCTTTTTGAAGTAGTCCTCTATGGTGTTTCAATCGAATCCGGAGCAGAGACAATCGCAAACAGGTTGACCGACACTTACCCCTACAATATTAGATTGTCTCCAGACAGACTCAAAGTTGGGTTTGTCTCGCGTCAATCGGAAAAAGACAATGTCTGGATCGCCAACGTAGGCGGCGGACCGCCAACAAAAGTAACAAAAAATAACGATCCCAAACAATTCTTTTCAAAGCTGGCGTGGTCAGCTGACGGAAAAGATATCTACTTTGGCAGGCAATCACGCTTTAGCTTGCTATCAATAATCGAAATGAAAGGAGAATAACTATGACAGTTCGAGTTGTAAGAATTTCTTTAGCGTTGATGACGATATTTTCAATTTTACTTACTCTTGGATGTGATCCGGGAAAACCAAAGGACACTACAAATGCAAAAACACCGGTAGGAGTATCAGAGGAGTCGCCGACCGCCACACCGATTTCATTGAAAACGGTTGAATGTTCGAACACATCCGACGAGGAAATTCTTGATGAAATCACTACGGCAATTCATCGAGTTGCCGGTCTAAAATCAGCCACAAAAAATATGACCTTCAAGTTTGAGCAAAATACTTTTACCATCAGCGGATCTATAACAGGCCGGACTAACTTTCTTCGACTCAACGAAAATATTTTTAGTTTCAAATGTGTAGAAAAGGTGGAATACGTCAAAGCAACTTATATACGATGCTCGGGGATCGAATGTCCTGACGGTAGTTGTAAGGAGACCTGCGAAGGGATCCCAAAGGAAACCGACAATACAAATACAAACAATAATAGGTCAAATTCGAATCAACAAGAGGTAGACGGAAACTAGCGACCGTTTGATCGTTCCCTTTCTCGTTTGGGGTATCGGGCGCTACCCCTTTCGACTGTTTGCAAGCAACCACTCGGTTCTGCTAAACAATTAAATGAGCATGAATAACCCAATTCATGCTCATTTGGCGGGTTTATTATTAGCGGCAGCTTTGAGTGTCACGCGGAAGCTATAACAAAAAAAGAGGATGTCTGAAAAGTCAATTTTGTCGCTGAAAGCGATTGATTTAATAGCGTCGGGGGCACCCCGACGTTATGCCATAATAATCGGGCTTTGTCCCTGAAGGGGACAAACAAACTATTGCGTATATGACACTTACAGCGTCGAAAAACAACTTCGCCTGAGTACGTCGGGATTCTCCCGACGCTACTCAATTTGTCCGCTTCACGGACGCTTCAGACTTTTCAGACATCCTCTACGACCTCGGTTTCACTCCTCACGAACGAGGCACAGCTTCATCTGCTGAGCGGCACTATATAGCGATGTATATCTTCCGGGACTCCCCGATTCCTAGACTTCCTAGACCTTCAAGACTCTCAGACTTTATAGATTTCCTAGACTTCCCTAATACCCGCAATGATAGTTCGAGCCTGAAAAAACTTTCGTCCATACACTGCGGCGCTTTTTATAAACCGTAAAATTACTTCCCTCAAACCCTCGGGTCAATGTAAAGATCTCGGCCACGCCGTCCTGATCATAGTCAAAAACATCAAGCAGCAGTTCGTTATAAATGCCATCCTCAAGCGCCTTGAGCTCGCCGCTCATCACATTTTTTTCGTTTACACGTTCAAACCTGCTGTGGGCAAAATAGTAGCGTCCATTGCGCGCCCGTTGAGCAATAAAAAACAAAAGACCGCGCTCCTTTACCCCCAAAGGAACCCAAAAACTTCCGACCTGCTCCGCCCGGCCGTCATTGTTCACATCAACCGCAGTCAGATTGTGATACTTCATCGCTCGGATCTGGCTACGACGAACGCCGTTTTGCGCAAACTTCCGCCGAACCAGCGCCTCAATCGTGATTCTCTCCTTTCTCGTTGGCAAACGACGCACGTCAGATCCAGGCCTTTTGATAGCAATATCCGTGGCCAGGCCCATTACAAAGCCGCGTATATTGGTTCGCTCCGTTCCAACCTCAACCGAGGCAAGATTAGAAGCACATTCGGAGTTTGGGTCGAATTTACTTACCTTTACGTCGCCATTTACTTTGCCGCCAAAGACGAGTTTGTACTTTGTTTCCGGCCTGTAATAGAGATCGCCAAACGCCTTCTTTTTAGTGACCGCCTCATCGCCACCAACCGGCGCCTTCAACTTCTTATTGTCGACATGGGCGATTGGCTCGATTACTTTTCCATCGTTTAACACGGCAAAGATAATCGGCTTTTTAGCCGGACCCTTTTTTTGTGCATAACCAGAAAGGGTTGACCCTGAAACTACGACCGCAACAAGACACAAAACCTTAAAAACCTTCATTTCTCAAACTCCTTCAAACTCGCCCAACTCCCAAGACTACCGTGACTAACCAGACTTCCCTCGACTTCTCAAACTTTCTCCGCGATTGATTTACCCTGCATAAACTGCAGCAAGTATTCGCGTCCACCGGCTTTCGAATCCGTGCCGCTCATATTAAACCCGCCGAATGGATGAACACCGACCAAAGCACCGGTACATTTTCTGTTAAGGTATAGATTTCCAACGTGAAAATCTCTGCGAGCCCGCTGTAGCCGTTCCTCGCTTTCCGAATAGACGGCGCCCGTTAAGCCATATTGCGTACCGTTCGCTATTTCAAGTGCGTGATCGTAGTCGCGGGCCTTGATCACCGCCAAGACAGGAGCAAAGATTTCTTCCTGCTCAACCGTGTCGTTGGGTTTCACGTTGGCGATGATCGTCGGCTCAATATAATAGCCATTTGAATCATCACCTTCGCCGCCTTCCACTACGACCCCACCTTCGCCAAGCCCCTTTTGAACGTAGCCCGTGGCCTTATCAAACGACTTTTGGTTTATCACAGCGCAAACATTCGTATCGCCTTCTGTCGGCTGACCGATTTTCAAGTTTTCAGTAAGTTTAACGACTTTTTCTAGTAGTTCGTCGTGAACTTTCTCATCCACGATCAAACGCGAACACGCTGAACACTTCTGCCCCTGGAATCCAAACGCCGCGGCAACAACACCCTCTGCGGCCTCGTCCAAATTAGCGTCATCAGCAACGACAGTCGCGTCCTTTCCTCCCATTTCAGCAACAACGCGCTTCATCCAGTTTTGACCCTCGCGCGTTTTCGCAGCTTCTTCATAAATGTGCAAACCAACTGCCTTAGATCCTGTAAACGAAATAAATCTTGTCTTCGGACTCTGAACCATCAATTCACCGACTTTAATTCCGCTTCCGGCAACAAAATTAACTACGCCCTTTGGAAGCCCAACTTCTTCCAACACTTCCATAAATTTATAGGCTATTGTCGGGGCATCCGGCGACGGTTTCAGGACGGTCGTATTTCCCGTGACGACCGCGCTCATCGTCATTCCAGCCATAATCGCAAGCGGAAAATTCCACGGCGGAATAATCGCTCCAACTCCAAGGGGGATATATTCGAAATAATTTTTTTCGGGCAAAGGTGATTCGGTGACCGGTTGATCTCCACCCCAGCGAATCATTTCGCGACCATAAAACTCCAGGAAATCGATTGCCTCGGCTGTGTCTCCATCCGCTTCCGCCCACGTTTTTCCAACCTCAAAAACCATCCAGGCCGAGTAATAGTGTTTATCCTCGCGGATAATTTCGGCTGCCTTAAACAAATATTCAGCGCGTTCTTCCGGCGAAACATTACGCCAACTCTCAAAAGCAACAGTCGCATCGTCAATCGCTTTCGTTACTAGGTTTTCCGCATCCGAATCGGCATCTGAGAAAATTCCGACGACCTCTGATTTGTTCGAAGGATTGATGCTTTCAAACTTTGTTTCGAGCTCCAGCTTTTCGCCGTTAACAATAATCGGATATTCGCGACCGAGTTCGCCTCGCACGCGTTCAATCGCTTCTTCCATCGCCTTTTTGTTTTCAGGCTGTGAAAAATCTGTAAAAGGTTCGTTCTTAAATTCGTCTAATGTTCTTTGTGTTTGCATGTCTTTTTTCGTTCGGGCTCCAATCGTCGGATTTACTTTCCTTACGCTTTTGAGCCTTTTTGTCGCGCCTTTGCGCCTTTGCGTCTTTGCGGGATATTCTCACCGGTGCTTTCGCGCGCTGTTACTAAAAGCACCCTCCATTACTGTCGGGTTTCTGCCTTTATATCCGTGTCCACTCAAGTGATCCGCGCTAATATTTTAGTCCCATTCCCCTTTTGTTTTGAGTTTCCGTATCTTCCTCTTCGACATTTCCCTCTTTAATGCACTCATTCTATCAAGAAAAACGATTCCGTCGCAGTGGTCGGTTTCGTGTAGAGCGCAACGTGCGGTTAAATCTTCGCCGTCGAGCTCCTGGGTTTCGCCCTTGACGTCCTTGTAGCGCACGACAGCCCGCAGTTCGCGCTTTACCTTTGTATAAATTCCCGGAAATGAAAGGCAGCCCTCTTCTCCATATTGCTCGCCTTCGACGTATACGATCTCAGGATTTATCAAAGCAAATTTCTGTGTTTCGTCTTCCCCACCAGAGCAATCCATTACAAAAAGCCGTTTTGAAACACCTACCTGAGGAGCGGCTAGCCCGACTCCCTTAAACTCATACATCGTTTCAAACATATCATCTACGAGTTGCTTCAGTTTATCGTTAAACTCGTCTTCCAAAACCGGTTTACCGATTTGGAGTAAAACCTTTTCGGGATAGTGAACAACTTTCAAAAGCGCCATGAAATTATTCTATAAAGCTACACGAGAAAGGTAAATCCCAAAAGAAAAAAGTTGGCAAAACGCCAACCCATCTTCCCGACAATCCAACAATTCTATAATTCCGTTGTCCGGTTTTTCGTATATAAAAGTTCCGTAGAATTTTCTGTCACACTTCCGATGGGTTCAAACGTTGATTCGACTAGAGCTCCTTCCGGTGCGTTCAGCTCCTGCGTCTTAGTGCCGGAGTCTCGATTGGTACTACCCGATTTGAGTTTGAAATGTTTGAAACCGAAAAAGAGTAACGATAAAAATCCCAAAAGAAAGAATCCAAAGACAGCAAACATAAACATTGTCTCGATCCCAAAGATTTCAAACTTGTAATAAACGCTGAGATAAAAAACGTAGGCAAACGCGACCGCGAAAAAAGCATACATAAAAAAGCGACCGAGCTTATCAAAGAGCCGAGCCGAGAAGAAAGTGTCGTCTTCCTGCGCTACACGTATTTTCTCTACTATTTTATTAACCCCTTCGAGTTCGAAACCACAGGTTCTGCAATATTTTTGTTCGTCGGAATTATTCTTGCCGCAGTTTGGACAATACATATTTGCCTCCCTCGATCTGGCTACTAATTTTACGCTCGGAAGGTCTGGAAGGTTCGATTTTTCAGTCGAACAATAATTAGTAAGCTCTTCCTAAATTTGCTACTTTCGCATAAACACCTGAGTCACATAGGTTTTCATTCCTCTCGCTTCGTATACACCGATCGCGGAGTGGGTCCAATCCTTATCAAGCATGTTCATTTTATGCCCGGGAGATTCGAGCCATCCATCTACAGCCTCATCAATCGGACTGATATAGCCCTCACTAAAAAACAAGTTCTCACCAACCCTTCTCCAGCCTTTTAGCCGAAAGAGTTTCGCCCTGTCTAAAAGCGTGCCGCCGGCCGGATCGTAATGGTCGAAAAAATTCTCGGTTGCCATTTTCCGGGAATAATATCTCGCGATCTTTGCGAGCTTTCTATTCCACTTGAGTTTCCTTCGTTTATGAATTTTCCGTTGGTGGTTTACGAGAACGAAGATATCTGTCTCCTGCGAAGTTGGCTCCTCGCGAGCGATAGGTTTTAGAGTAATGGTTTGATGATTGGCGGTCGGAGTGATGGACTCAGAAAATGCGGATACGTGAGCAATCTGGAAAGCGACTGCCCCAAGTATCACAGTTAACAGGAGAGCGCGTATGAAATTAAGAAATCGAATGTTCACATTTTCCTCCTATTCAGCCTCGACGGATATTCGATTATAAATATTTTAGCCCAATTAAATCAATGTTTTTCTGTCTTACGCGTGTCAACTAGCCTTTTTCGTTCGTTATCCGTCCAAACACATAACGATTTCACTTCATCGTCGCTTAAGACGGCATCCCAATGAATCCACAAATACTGATTGTGCGGCATGTGCCGGCTCTCAACCTCGCGACAGATTTCCTTAAGCTTCCTTACTTTTCGGCTTTCGCTGTATGTGGCCCAAATCGAAAAATTCAGTTCTTCCCTACCAACCCTAATGTGATCGACAACGCTCCAGGAAACGGGCGCGACATTTGAATACCATGGGTATTTTGTTTCGTTTGAATGACAGTCGTTGCAGGAGCGAGAGAGGATTTCTGTGATTCCATCGGGCATTTCGGTCGTCGATTCCAATTTCTCTTCTTTCTTTACCGGCGGGTTGGTTCTTTCCGGACGAATAAACTGAATTCCCAAAAACGCTAGAAACAGAATAAGCACGACGATTTTTATTATTTTTTTCATCCGATTTCGCCCCCTATCCTCTCGACTGCAAGTTTTTTGACAGGTTATGTTTATGCTAATCTCATTTCTATGACCGATATTGTTAGCTCTCTGCTAGAGAATAGCGAAGCCGCCACGAAAACCTCAAGTGATGTCGGTGAGTTTGGCGAACAGGCCGCATTAGGATATCTAAGGCGAAGTGGCTTTGAGATAGTAGCTACAAACTTCAGAGCTCCCATTGGAAGAAACCGCAAGGGAGTCCAGGTAACCGGAGAAATCGATATTGTTGCGCGCGATGGCGAAAAGCTCTGTTTTATTGAAGTAAAAACGCGCAGCTCGGTTGATTTTGCGTCGCCGCTTTCTGCAGTTGATTTACGAAAACAGAGACAAATTACTCGAACGGCTAGGGTTTATCGAAAAACTTTTGGTCTGGAAAAAATGAAGAGGCGCTTTGATGTCGTAAGCGTAGTCTTAAATGGTAAAAAGGCTCCAAAAATTGAATTAATTAGAGGCTTTTGGGACGAAAATAAGTTTAAGAAAAAAGCTTGGATCGATGAAATCCAAGAGCGTTTTTCCTGAAACAAATTCGGGAAAATCGCGTAATCTGTATTAAATACATTTCATTAAATTATTAGGGTAAAAATTATGTTAAAGATCAAATTATTCGTTTTTTTAATTGCAATCATGACAACATTTTCGACTACGGCCTCCGCCGAGCTCCCGGAACTCATTGACCGCGAAGTTTTCTTTGGAAATCCCGAGTATTCGAATACACAAATCTCGCCAAATGGAAAATGGGTTTCGTTTATGAAGCCGTATAAAGGAACGCGGAATATTTGGGTTAAAGGCGTTAACAATCCCTTTTCAAAAGCCCGTGTAATCACGGCAGAAACGAAACGCCCAATCGGCGGCTACTTCTGGAGCCGTGACGGTAGTTACATCTTATTCGTCAAGGACAATGGCGGCGATGAAAATTTTAATGTCTATGCAGTAAATCCGTTGGACAAGCCGAAAGGCTCTGATGTTCCATCTGCGACAAATTTGACTGAAGGAAAAAAAGTTCGCGCAAATATTCAAAACGTACCGAAAAGCGATCCCGACTCAATTTATGTCGGGTTAAATGATCGCGACCCGGCTTGGCACGACATCTACAAGGTTTCGATTTCAACCGGAAAGAAAACTCTTGTAATGGAAAACAAAGATCGTCTTCAAGGTTTGATTTTTGATAACGACGACAAGATTCGTCTTTCCGTTCGCTCGGCAAAAAACGGCGACACTGAAATCCTCTCTTTGGACGGTGAAAAACCCCGAAAGATATATTCCTGCAATGTTTTTGAAACCTGTCAGCCTGTTCGTTTTCACAAGGACAATAAAAAAGTTTACATGCAGACTAACAAGGGCGATCGTGATCTGATCCAACTCGTGTTGCTCGATGTCGCAACAGGAAAAGAAACCTTTGTCGAACAGGATCCGAATAAAACGGTTGATTTCGGAGGGGCCATTTTTAGCGATGTTTCCAATGAGCTTCTCGGAACGGTTTACAACGATGATAAAGCAAAAGTTTATTGGAGAAACAAGAAATACGAAAAAGATTATAAATGGCTGAAGAAGAAATTCACCGGAAAAGAGTTGAGTTTCGGCTCCTCAACGGCGGATGAAAACATTTATAAGATTGACGTTTCGAGCGACGACGACCCGGGCGAAGTCTATTTATTCGATCGCAAAAAGAAAAAGCTAATGCTTCAGTATAAAATCCGCGAAAACCTTCCGCGAAAAGCCCTTACCAAGATGAAGGCGATTCGTTACAAATCTTCAGACGGCTTAGAAATTCCTGCTTATCTTACTTTGCCAAAAGGCGTTCCCGCAAAAAACTTGCCCACGATAGTCTTTCCGCATGGAGGTCCCTGGGCCCGTGACGGTTGGGGCTACGACACGTTCGCGCAGTTCCTGGCGAATCGTGGCTATGCAGTTTTGCAGATGAACTTCCGAGGTTCAACGGGCTACGGCAAAAAATTTGTCGATGCCGGAAATAACCAATGGGGCGAGCTAATGCAAGACGACATCACCTGGGGCGTTAAACACTTGGTGAAAGAAGGAATTGCTGATCCCAAACGCGTTGGAATCATGGGCGGAAGCTATGGTGGGTACGCGACTCTCGCTGGCGTTACTTTCACTCCGGATACATATGCAGCCGCCGTTGCGATCGTTGCACCTTCTAATTTGATTACTTTGCTTGACGCGATTCCACCTTATTGGGAAAGCTTTAGGACGGTGTTTTACAAACGAATGGGTGATCCGAATACGCCTGAAGGCAAAGCGCAGATGATCAGGCAATCGCCTTTGACCCACGCAAATAAAATCAAGACTCCGCTTTTGGTTGTCCAGGGCGCAAATGACCCGCGCGTTAACAAGCGCGAATCGGATCAAATTGTGATCGCGCTTCGGGATAGAAATTATCCGGTTGAATATCTAGTCGCCCCGGACGAAGGACATGGATTTGCGCGACCGATTAATAACTTGGCAATGGTTGCATCCGCTGAGAAGTTTCTGGCGAAACACCTTGGCGGGCGCTACCAGAAATCCATGCCCGATAAAGTTGCCAGGCGACTCTCGGAAATAACAGTCGATCCAAAAGATGTAACACTTCCGAAAAAGCTTGAAATGAATAAAGCAGCCAGTGTGGATGTTTCCGGAACATGGAATATCGATGCTGACGCAGGCGGACAGCAGGTTCAGTTCACTTTTGACTTAAAGCAGGAAAAATCTGAGTTTTCCGGCACAATTTCGACACCGTTTGGTGACGGCACGATTGAGAGTGGAAAGGTCAGCGGAAACAACTTTGTCGGAACGATTAAGGTTGAAATTCAGGGACAGCCTATGGAACTCGATCTTAAAGGAACGATCGAAAACGATAAAATGAACGGCACCATCGAAGGTCCGGGAGTTCCGCAGGTTGCTTTCACCGGCGAAAAACGCAACTAGATTCTGAATTAATGAGTGTGACGAGGGGCGAATTATTCTCGCTCCTCTTTTTGTTTCTGACTCTAGGGTTTAGGCATAAAAATCTCGGAGGAAATATTAATTCAAGTTTCAAAATACATGAAAGGCTGAGCCCCTATGCGCGATCTGATCTCTGACGGAGAAAAATGCCTTTTCGCTTGCCCTATCGCTTACTCTTCGGTTGCTTCTCGTCGGTTAAAATCACGAAATCTCCAGAGCCGGTATCTCTTTTCCTATTAAATTGTTTAAAATCTTTAACCCGTTTCATCGTCACTACGAGCGCCTTCGTTCCGGGCCGGTACTTCAAAAGATGCTCGACCGTTCCTAAACGACCCTCAGTGTGAAAACTGCCGTTAAGATGAATGATCAAGCCATCTTTCTTAAGATTTTGAGATACCCAATACGACATCGTTGTATCCCATAGCGCCTGCGAATCGAGGATATTCTGGCTTCCATGGCCCCCTAGCATAGCCGTGATCTTTTCAGCATACACCTTTGAGGAACGCCCAAATGGCAACGGAGCAAGCCACCCCTTAGCTTCTGCGGACAGCTTATTTACCGATGCCCTACCGCTTCGGGAAACCATATTAACGTATCTACGCGGAGCATTTGCCGCAAAAACATTTAACTTCTTCTCTTTCGCGTACTCTACCAACGGGCGATAGTCCGTTTTATAGTTTCCCCACGGACGACTACTGGCAAGAAAATGTTTTTCAGTAATCAAGCCGGCGAGGTACTCGTCCAAAACGATCTGTACGTCGCGTTCGAACATTTCGAGGGACAATGCGACCTTTCGCCGTTTTCCGTATTTTTCAAACGAACGTCTAAATATTTCAAGCTGTAAGGCATGTGCGACTGTATCGTCATGCGTTTCACCGAGAAAGACGACGTCCGACTTCCCGATTGCCTTTATCACTTTACCGACATCAACCTTTTTACCGTTACCGGTAAAAACCCGGTAAGTTCTCTTTGACGGCTGTGCAAATCCGGTTTCAAAAGCCATAACAAACAAAACTATCACCCAAAACAATTTCATAATCACTTCTCACCGTCGAAACCTATCAAATTAGGCTCCGGAACCAACTCAATACCAAAAGACTCAAAAACGCGCGTCTGAATTTCCTTTTTCAACTCCAAAATCTCTCTGGCGGTTGAATTGCCACGATTGGTCAGCGCCAATGTGTGTTTTGTTGAAAGCCCCGCGTTCCCTTTTGTATAACCCTTTGTGAAACCTGCTTGCTCGATTAACCACGCAGCCGGAATCTTAAACGTTTCGGTGTCCATTACATACTGCGGAATCTCCCCAGCGCCGCTCGCGGCTAAGCGTTCTCCTACCTCACGAAGCTTTTCGCTTCCAACAACCGGATTCTTAAAAAAGGAGCCGGCTGATTGCGCATCTAGTCCGCCTTGGCGAACAAGCATTCCTTTGCCTCTTCGTATCTCGCAAACCGCGTCGCGAGTTTCTCGCAATGTCGGTTCATGCTTTTCAAATTTTTCTTTTAAATCTCGATAAACAATTGTTGGCTTGCCCTCTTTCTCAAGCGAGTATATTACAGCTAAAACCACATAGCGCTCTTTTTCTTTCGAATTAAAGATGCTTTTCCGATAGGCAAATCTGCACTGTTTGTTTGTTAACGACCGTATTTCATCATTTTTTCGATCATAGACCCTAACGCTCTGGATTGTTTCGGAAACCTCCTGCCCATAAGCCCCGACGTTTTGGATCGGTGTTCCGCCAACGAGCCCGGGAATCCCGCTCAGGCACTCGATGCCCGCAAGCTTTTTGGCCACACAGAATTCAACAAAGTCGTCCCAATCTTCTCCGGCTTTCGCGGTTACCAGAACTTCACTTCCTCCAGTCTCTACAAGTGAAATACCCCGCAGAGCAATTTTCAAAACGATTCCGTCAAACCCCTTATCTGAAATCAATACATTACTGCCGCCGCCTAAAACGAATACCTCTAAGTTGTCCTTGGCAGCTTCATTAAACGTATTCATGACATCGCTCTCCGAGCGTGCTTCCACGAAGAATCGGGCCAATCCTCCAATCTTAAAGGTCGTGAACTCAGCAAGTTTTACGTCGCGTTTGATTGAAATTTCAGACATAAAAAAGGAAGCTAAGATATTACCTTCTTAGCTTCCGCTGCTCAACTAAATCAAACTCTACCCGAGCTGACCGCCCGTCCTAAACAGGGTTTCTAACCTTTCAAAAAGACGCTTATTAAGCTTCTCTACACGTTTCTGTTGTTTTCTGGCTTCCTTATGGTTACCAGATCGATACTGCGAAACTCCTAGATTATAAACTGCCCAATCGTAGTCTTTCTCGATCCTGAGAACCTTCTTAAACTGCGCGACGGCCTCCCGATATTTACCAAGATTGTTGTAGGCAACTCCCAGTTCGTAGAGAATCGGAACCCAATTCGCTTTTAGCGAATCGGCTTTTTTAAGAGCCTTTACTGCGCCGTCATGTTCACCTAGATAATTAAGTACTACACCTAAATTAAACTGAGCAGCTAGAAAATCTTCGTTTAACGAAACAGCCTTCTGAAGAGCGGGCTTAGCCTTTCGAAGTCTTTCCGCCACGACACTCTTGGAGAAATTTTTGTCTAGCTCATAAAGTCCCAATTGATAGTGAGCCCAACCTAAATTTGCGTAAGTTACCGAGTCAGGATTTAGCGCCACAGCCTTTTCAAAATTCTGGATGGCAGGCTTCCATTTATCCCTGCGTCCGAGCACAAATCCGTAACTCGAGTAGAGTTCGGCGTCATTCTTAATGCGGGTTGTCGCGATTCCGTAGTTGGTAATCGCTAAGTCGTATTCACCTTTTTGGCGATAGGATTCCGCCAAATTCGCATGACTCTCCCCGTAAAGGATGCGTAAATCTTCCGTTAGATTCGTGTTGTACTTAATTGATTGACGAAAGGCATTGATTGCCTTGTCATAAATACCTTGGTTGTACGACGCAACTCCGAGTTCGAACCAAGCTAACGTATATTTAGGATCAAGCTGAATCGCCTTTTCAAATTCGGCAATCGCATCCTTTTCATTATTTTGACTGGATAAAACTTTTCCAAGAAAGTAATGCGCGTCATCATTTGAATTATCAATAGCGATAGACTTACGGAGTGCCTTTTCTGCTGCAACATTGTTTCCTTGTTTATACCGAATTAACCCAAGAAAATACTGTGTTTCGGCGTTATCAGCTCCGTCCTTAAGAGCGGCATTCATCATCTTGTCAGCTAGCGCTATCTCGCCTTCCTGATAATAAATGATACCCAGAGGCGCTTTCACCTGATTCATATCCGGATCAATCGAGAGTGCTTTCAGAAAGTCGGCTTTGGCCTTCGACACGTCTTCAAGATCGTCAAATACTTCTCCGCGACCGGCATATGCTGATGAGTTTTCGGGATTATAACGTATGGCCTGATCATAATAACGCTTAGCCTTTCCGGTATCGTCAGCCTCAAGGGCTTCATCTCCTTTTACGGTATAAACTTCACTCAATCCGTGTTTCGCGTCCTTGTTTTTTGGGTTCGCTTCAACCGCACCTTCATAGGCGAAAATCGCCTTATCGATATCCTCACGTTCTAAATGATATTCAGCCAAACCGGCAAGAATCCGCGAAAGATTTTCAGGTGTCGTCCGTTTAAGCTTCACCTCGGCATATTCCCGCGGCGTAACCTTGCGAATCCTGCGCTTGACGCGATTTCTTTTCGCAACCCTTCGCGACTGTCTAACTACCTTTCGGCGAGTCGCACGTCTTTGTTTTTTACTTCGTTTTGCACGTCTTTTCGGACGAGGCGGGCGTTTCTTTGCTTTGCGTGATTTCCGAAAAACAAAAACACTCGACCCGCCTGTGATACTAGATACCGGGACGAGCACCTGTCCTTTAACCGGAATGCTCGTAAACAAAAACGACCACAGTAGAATCCCTACTGCAAAACTCTTCCAAATGCCTTTCTTCAAACTCATAGACCCTCGTAATTTATATGCGAAAAGTTACTCTCAAATCTCAGATTTCTAATACTATATTGTTTTTACGTTTGGACAAACTAAAATCTACGATGCCCATATGTGTTGTGACGTTTTCCATATATTTTTTTTGCTGTGATTTGTCTTGCTATTCCGCTACGTCTCGTTTAAATTAAATCCTTACCAACAAATGAATTATATTCTTTTGTCAATCCCGATCGCTGCTGCGCGGTTAAGGGTTCGAAATATTTTGATATAAGGAGATTTTTGCCGAGAATGAAAGCATTCAGTACCGAGAATTTACGCAATTTGGCTATCATTGGACACGGCGACGCAGGTAAAACCCAACTCGTCAGTTCGCTTCTTTATGTTTCTGGAAAAACCCCGCGCTGGGGAAAGGTCGATGAAGGAACAACAATCACAGACCATGATGAAGATTCAATTGAAAAGAAAATTACCCTAAACAACAATTTTGCTCACCTCGAATATAAGGAGAAAAAAATAAATTTCATCGATTCACCCGGCTATGCAGCTTTCGTTGCACATGCTAGACCGGCATGTAGAGTAGCGGACCTCGCACTTGTGGTAGTGGATGGCGTTAATGGAATCGAAGTTCAAACCGAAAGGACGTGGAACTACGCAAATGAGTTTATGCTTCCGCGTTTTATGGTGATCAGCAAGCTCGACAAGGAGCGCGCTGACTTTGACCACGCAGTCGAAACTGCTGTGGACTCCTTCGCTCGCTCAGTTGTACCGTTTACACTACCGATCGGATCCGAAGAAAATTTCAAAGGCGTTATAGACGTTGTGCACGAAAAAGCGTTTGAATTTGATGAAAAAGGAAAAGCTAAAGAAATAGATATTCCGGAAGACATGAAAGATCAGGTTTCGTCTACGCGGGAGAAACTGGTTGAAATCGTCGCGGAATCTGATGACGACCTACTTGAAAAATATTTCGACGAAGGAAAGCTCTCTGATGAAGATGTGATCCCAAATCTTTCTAAGGCGATCGCGAAGAGCAAACTCTGCCCGGTTTTTGCCGTTTCGTCAGAAACCCTTGTTGGGCTCTCGATATTGCTCGATTACATCGTGGAATTTGGCCCGAATCCGGCGACTCACGAGAAAGAATTCGGCTACGCAGATTACAATATGGACGGCGATAAAATCGAACGAAAATATTCAAACGACGAGCCTTTCTCAGCCTATGTATTTCGAACAATAGCAGATCCATTTGCCGGGAGAATCAACGTGATGAAGGTCGTTTCGGGCACCGTTAAGTCGGATGCCACAGTCTATAACTCAACTCAAGACGAAAACGAGCGCCTTGGCGCGCTTCACGTTATCCAGGGAAAAGACATCGAAAAGGTTGACAGTGCTCAAACCGGCGACATAATTGCCGTCGTAAAACTCAAGGAAACGCAAACAGGAGACACACTTTGCGATAAGAGCGCTGAGATCGTATTTCCGGAGGTTCAGTATCGCGAACCGGCAGTCGCATTTGCGATTGAACCGAAATCTCGCGCAGACGAAGATAAGATCAGTATTGCGCTCCACAAAATCCTCGAAGAAGATCCAAGTCTGAAATTTGATCGCGATGCCCAGACGAGCGAGTTTATTTTAAGTGGATCGGGGCAACAACATATCGAAACGGTTGTTGAAAAGCTCAAAAAACGTTACCAGGTAGAAGTTGAGCTGCATCCGCCCAAGGTACCTTATAAGGAAACAATTACTGCCCGGGTCGAAGTCCAGGGCCGACATAAAAAACAATCTGGTGGACGCGGCCAGTTTGGAGACTGTAAGGTTTCATTCGAGCCGCTTGCCCGCGGAAAGGGCTTTGAGTTTGAAGATAAAATATTTGGTGGTGCGATCCCCCAAAACTTCCGTCCTGCGGTGGAAAAAGGAATCGTGGAGGCTGCTCAAAATGGCGCTCTCGCCGGTTATCCGCTTGTAGATTTTAAGGTAACGCTTGTCGATGGAAGCTACCACGCGGTCGATTCAGACGAACATTCTTTCAAAGCAGCCGGCCGGAAAGCATTTCGAAATGCAATGGACAAGGCGAGACCGACGCTGCTGGAGCCGATCATGGAGGTTGAGGTTTTCTGTCCGCAGGAGGTTTCGGGCGACATTATGGGCGACTTAAACCAACGGCGCGGCCGCGTTGGCGGAATGGATATGCGGGGCAAACAGCAGGTGATCAAAGCCAACGTACCACTGGCCGAGATGCTTGATTATCAAGGGCGTTTGAATTCGATGACGCAAGCCCGCGGAAGCTACCATATGCAGTTTTCCCACTACGATCCGCTACCGCATAATCTTCAGACAAACGTCATAAATCAGGCCAAGGAGGACGGTCGGATTCGAAGTCACGAGGACGACGATTAACGGACAAACGGCTATGCCGTGAAAAAAACGAGCCAGGGGCAACTCATAAGAAAACTGTACGGCAAAGGCGTGGGCCCCATTTTTAATAGTCACTGCGAATCAAAAAGGCGGAAACACGCTGCGCTTAGGAGTGGGCACTCTACGGAATACCCACAAAAATCAAAGAAAAGGAGCGAAAAACCATGACCGTTTTTGGATACGACATTGTCGGAATTCCGTTTGCGGCGGGGATCCCTTTTCCTTTTATCGGAGTGCTTCTTTCAACAATGATTGCGAGCTTGGCAATGACATTGAGCTCCGTTTCCGTGATTACGAATTCGCTTCGAGTAAAGAATCTTTGGAAATCGAGGAACAACCCAATTCAGGCGAGGTAAATGTTTTTCTGTCAGACGGTTTTTCCGCAGTCGCAATCACTTGGACAACTTGATTTGTGAGAAAACGAACGTAGTTTCCTATAGCCTCCAAACACCGCTAGAGCAGTCGCAATAAACACAACTACCCCAACAATTACACCTTCTAAGCTCATAAATCAGTTAAGCAGTAGTTCCAAGCGAAATGTCCAAAGAATCTTCAAAACATTTTTTGTAACTATCAAAGGTAGCTTTTGCTGATTCAACGATCGTATCACCGGCATCGTTGGCTTCAGAAAATGCGGTTACCGCCATGCCAAAATCCTTCCACATTGGCCCGGTTTCTTTCCCGTAACCATTGAAGAAAGAGCCTCCGTTTTCAGGCGTGAGACCGAGATGCTCTTTCAGGTGCCGGTTTATAACTTGACCGCCAAGCGTTGCACCTTCCATTACGTATAGACTTCCAAAAGCCTTCGCGTGTGTATCCAGCGCAGGTAAACTTTCCCAGGGCGGCAAAGCATCAATCTCTTCATCCGATACGCCGAGATTCTTCAAATCCTCCCTGATACGCCCGGTTTTCCGACGTTCTTCGAAATTGAAATTAACCTTTGACCAATCGAGGTCAGCGACCACCGGCTCGATCGTCGAGTAAAAACGATAGTTTTTACAAAGCAGCATCTTGTAATCATCCATATTAAACATACGGTTCATTACATCTACAGTTTTTTCAAGACCTACGTGCTGCTCTTTCGTCTCTTCTTTTAATCTTCCTAAAATCATGATTTTTCTCGCTTTTTGAATTAGTTTATATCCAAAGTAGTTCCGAAAACAAACGAACGGCCTCTCGCCGGCGCAAACGTAAACTGCTCGCTATAGAATCTACCAAACAAATTCTTGACTCCTGCGTTAAAACTAATTCGAAAGCGTTCGGTGCGATAAGTAAACCCGCCGCCAATATCGCTCACTGCAAATCCGGGTTCCGCGCCGCCGTTCACGCGCAAAAAGGACTCCGAAAGCCTTTCTTGCTTGCTTACGATACGTGTCGTCCAATCAAGATAGTAATTGTTGAGTATGTTTTGCCAGCGCAAGTTTAGAACCGTTTTAATGGGTGTAATGGTTGTCAGAGGTTGGGATGCATCAAGGTCGTCGCCTCGCAAATAACTAATACTCCCGCTTGGCGTCAAAAACCCTATGCCCAGTTTGATGGGTATTTCTGCATCAGCTTCAAAGCCCTGTATTCGCGCACGTCCGATATTTGTAGTTTGAAAGAGACCGTCGGGAATGGCTACCGGAGTGCCGTTGATGATTCCGATCCGCTCGTTTGAGAGCAGGTTGCGATAGGTATTGTTGAAATAGACTATCGAACCGACAAATTTCGAGTTTCGGAATTTTGCCCCGACATCAAAATTTATGCCGCTTTCCGGCTCAAGATTCGGATTTCCCACTATCAGACCTCCAAGCGACCCAGGACCGGTAAAAAATCTTTCAAACAAATTCGGAACGCGATACGAACGCCCAACTCTGCCGGTTAGACTAACTTCGTCCGTAGCGTGAAACACAACGCCAAAATCTCCCGTAACTGCAGTCTCATTCGTGTTTAAGCCACCCGCAAAGCCACCCAAACCGAGCGCTTCTATTTGATCAGGCGTCAGCGGAATCGTAAACCCTTCCGTCGGAGATGAGTTGGCAAAGAATTGCTCGACTCGAATGCCGCCGACCAACTTCAAGTTCTTTCCAAGATCAAACTGATCCTGAGCAAATACGGCAAAACTTCCAAAATTCGAGTCTGGAACACTTGGCGAGGTTTCATTCCTCTCCACCAGCACAGGCGGAAAGACCCTAAAATTGGGTTCCATTATTTCCCGACGGCGCGTATCTTGATTCTCATCTCTAAAATAGCTAAATCCGACCGTTAAGAAGTTTCTCACTCCCAAAACCCAATCGCTTTGAACGTCCAGACCGTGGCTGTCAGTTTCAGTGATCGTCTCGCTAAACTCAAACTGTCCCGGAAAAAACGGAGGAGCCGCCGGGACATCTAAAATGTTTGTGAAATTGCGATTTTGTCTTTGGTAATAAAAACTCCCTGTGAGTCGAGCAAGGTTTTTCGTCAAACTTCTGGTTTCATAGCGGGCGTTAAACTTATCGCGATTCGAGTACGGAAAAAAAGCGTTAAAAACTCCAACTAATGCGGGGACACCTATATTTCCAACCCGTCTGCGATCGTAGTTGAATCGCAAATCGTTATTATCATCAAAGAAAAATCTCGTAGTAATTTTCGTATTGGAGCCATGGGATTGGGAGTTTAAAACCTCTCCTTCGCCGGTTATTCCACCAATGGATCGATCGCCTAAATCGCCCACCGAATAATTACCATATCGCTCTAGGGATTGCGCCACGCGAAATGAGAAATGCTTACTTGACCCCGTAATCGCGACGTTTCCGCGTCTTCCCTTCTCGTTTGAACTGTAGAACCCATTTAACGTCGCCCCAAAACGAAAACCTCCATCTAGATTTCGAGGGGCGTCTTTCGTGATTATGTTTATCGTCCCGCCAAGCGCATCCGTACCATATAGGACAGAGCCGCTACCGCGAACAACCTCGAGCGTTTCTATCTGCTCAGTTCCGACCAGTCCTATCTCGATCCCAGACTGTATAGTTGAGGTCCTGCCATTGTTGAGCCGCTCTCCGTCAACCAAAACCAAGACTCGATTACTATCAAAGCCGCGAATCCTTGGCCTGACTTGAAACGAGCCTTCATTGGCCGTCGAGACTCCTGGCAAATTTCGGAAAGCATCGCCAATCGTGTTGAGATTTTTTCGCTCGATCGAATCGCGATCCAAAACGCTTACGGGAACGGCGGTCTCGGTCGAAACTACTTGCCTACGGGCAGCCGTTACCGTAACTTCCTCCGAAAAATTGCCGATGGATAATACGACATTCACGTCGGTCAGTCCGCGATCTTTTACAGCGATTCCCAGCGAGGTCGTCGAGAACCCTTTCGAGCCAGCCACAATTTGGTATTTGCCTTTTGACACATTAAGAAATTCAAACTTGCCGTCCGAATCAGTTTGAGTACGAATTTCCGCCCCGGTCGCGAGGTTTCTGATTGAAACAGCGGCACCGGAAATCGCTGCGCCGTCCATATCCACGACACTTCCACTAACCGAGTATTCAACTTGTTGCGCAATAACACTGACACAAGATAACAATACGAAAAATAGTAGAAAATTTAATTTATCGAATTTACTGCTCATAAACTTACACACACCTCATCACTCAATACTCTAATTTTCATAGATCCAACTTCCCAAAGGAACCTCTTAGTTTATATACAATATTACCTTGCAGGAAGTTTCCAAAACCTCTCGTAAATTAGAAATGCTAATAATAAACTGCTATCAGAAAGCTATTTTCCAACCGAATTGGATTAACCTCGGACTACTCGGATATATTCCTCTTGTACGATCTACGACAAAGAGCCTGTCAAACACATTTTTCGTCGTCATAAGGAGGGTCGAATTCCATTTTTCCACTCGATAATTCGCCGTAGCATTGAAATAGATCTGACCTCCAATAATTCCCCTCTGTCCATTTGAAATGGGCTGGATTGTATTTAGATCGTCGGAAAATTGGCTGCTAATGTAGCTATTCTCAACAAATCCATCGAAGCCTTTGTACGTCAATCCCAGAGACGTTGTCGCGAGATGTTTCGGTGTATAAGGCAAACGATTCCCGGTAACGGATATATTAGAAAATCCGGAAATATTGCTAAACCGAACACTTCGGAACTCGGCCGTTTCGAGAAACGTGTAGGCACTGCGGAAATAGATATTGTAATCGGTTTCAAAAAGACTCGCTGAATCAAATCGCACATTTAATTCAAATCCCTGCTGGAGAGTGGCTCCTGCATTTGTTCGCGTCGAACCCGCACCGCCCGCCACCGACGAAGACACAATTTGATTCTCGTAGTCGTTGCGAAAATATGTTGCTTCAACTGACGCAGCCTTAACCGGACGGGTGCGAATTCCGGCCTCATAGTTCCAACTCAATTCCGAGTCTAAGTTCACTACCCCGCCATTGTTGGTGAGAATATCCGACGTGCTTGGCGGTGCAAAACCTCTATGAAGACCCGCAAAAATCGTGGTGTTGTCAAAAGGATTGTAGGCAACGCCGAAACCCGGAATTAATTGAAGTAAGGCAGTTTTAGCATTTGAACCATTTAGCAAATTGCTTCGTTCGTAGTTCACACTCTCAATTCGCAGCCCCGTCGTAAAAGAAAGGTTTTTCCAAAGAATCCGATTTTGAAGAAACTCTGAAACCGCAAAACTATTTCTGAGATTTCGTTCGGTTACCTGGCTGCCCGCTTCCCTTGCCTTTGGGGTGAAACCGTTCCATTTTCGACGGTTTTGGGTTTCGTGGTGGATTCGGAACCCGGCACTGAGGTAGTTGCGAATGTCACCAAAATCAAATTGCATACTTAATTTTGGTTCAACGCCGAATGTACGAAAGTCTCTCGGCGTCCCTTGGTTCCCGCAAGTTGTATGCAAATCCGCCATGCTTAGACAGTCCGGATCTGAACCCAGGCGATTCGGTCTTTGGTCCGAATTGGAAGACTGCCGCCACCAATCTCTTGAAAAATAGCTGTTGTAGAAATTCGTCGTTAAACTTGATTTTGAGTTAAGAACCGCCGTATGGGCAACCGAAAAGCCTTCACGGAAAAACTCCAAATCATCATTTAAAAACGGATTGTATCTAGGATTTTCGGCAAATTCCGCCTCAGTTAACCCCGAATACGTCAACCGCGAACTCTCTTCAAAATGGCTGTATTTGAAGTTCAGTACATTACGTCCGTTCAACGTGTGAACGACTTTTGCGCTCAAATCATTAACTCCAGCTCGCAGATTCTCGCGAGAACCTACGCCTTGCTTTCGTGTGAAATTTAATAATACGCCGGTATCGCCAAATGTGTCGCTATATCCCCCGCTTCCGTTAAAATAGTCTCGGTTTCCGCCAATTAGTTTTAAGGAAAACGTCCGCTTTTCCGTCGGATTCGGCGTAACATAGTTTATGACTCCAGCCACCGTTACAGGTCCGTGTTCGATCTGTCCCGACCCTTTTAACACCTCAACCGTTTCGAAACGTTCAATCGGCGGGTGGTAATAAGACGAGTTATCGCCATAGGGCGCGTAAGATAGTGGAATTCCATCTTCGAGCAACAAAACTTTTCGAGATCGCGTAGGGCTTGAGCCGCGAATCGAAATGTTTGGACGAAGACCAAAGCCCTCTTCGTTTCGTATGCTTACACCCGAAACTTTCCTCATAGCCTCTGCGAAATTAAACACTCGTGCATTTTCTAACTCTTCTTTCTCTATGATCTGAATAGATCCCGGTCTTCTCTCCAAAGCCTGCGGAGTTCCAGCCAGATAAGATGCATTAACCGAAACATTCTCTGCGATTCTTCCCGGCGTAAGCTGAATCTCTATGAAGCTATCCTCCACAAGCTCAATCTTCTCCTTGTGCGACGAAAAGCCCTTAGCTATAACGGTAATTTGATAGGTTCCGGCTGTAAGATCGCCAAATCGAAACTCTCCGTATTTGCTGGTTTTCGTATCGACCAACTTTCTGGAAAACTCATTTTGAATCGTTATCTTTACATCACCAACAGCTTCCCCATTAGAATCTGTGACAACCCCCGATACGGTCTGCGCTACGCTGCAAATGACCGTAAAAGCCGAAAAAAATACGGCAAAAAAGAAATATTTGATTTTCATATCGTCTCAATTAATTGTTTCACAACAAAATTCTTCCGCGGCGTGAAATTGCGTTATTCGTTCGTCTGGAAGCCGCAGGAGAGAGTTGTATGACCAAACCTTTCAATCGTAAATCCTCTTTAATGAAAACGACTTTCATTTTCGTTAAAGAGGATGGTAGAACTATCGCGAGCGGATGTCAAACACCCTTTAAGATATTAATTTTTGGCTCGGAACGTGGTATTCCGTGAGGTTTAACTTTTGATAACGAGCACGTGAGCTGCCAGCAAAGGAAGAGTGAGTTCGTGATGTCCTGTTACGGAAAAGCCCTTCCCTGCGCCATTGGCTGTCGGTCGGCTCACGACGTTTACCAAAGGTCGATAATGTTGAATGAAATCGAAATTAGCGGTTGTGATGCCGGTTATTTCGTGCCCAAGATTTCTATTAACGGTTACGGCCTTGAGAAAGATTTCGGGTAAAGTAACAGCCGAACCGCAGTTCAGATAAACTCCGCCGCCATTCATTTCCCTGACTATCGAACAAAACAATTTGAAATCGGTATGTGACGTTTTGCCCAGTGCCGCACCGTCTGCTGAGGCATGAAAATGGCCTATGTCTGCTCCTATCGTCAAGTGTGCGGTAACGGGAACTTTATTCTGATAGGCGTGGCAAAGAACCGAGTATTTCGAATGCTCAGCAACGCTTCGCGAGAGTTCCACGCTAATTGCTTCACCTAAACCGATATCGCTTTCCATTCCATTTTTAGCCGCCGAATTTAGAATTTCGCCCGTTTCCTTTGCCGCCCCAAAATCGCCTTTCCCAAGCGTCGCATCGACATCTTCACTGGTAAACCCCGCCAAGGCGATCTCTGTGTCATGAACAAGCACCGAGCCGTTACAAGCTATAGCGGATAAAAATCCACGCTTCATCAAGTCAATTAGTATCGGCGAAAGACCCGTTTTGATAACGTGTCCGCCAACTCCCCATATGATCGGCTTTTCTAAGTTCTTTGCTTTTACAATGCGCTGAGCGATTTCACGAATCGATTTTACGGCTAGAATGTCCGGAAATTTACTTAGAAAATCTTCGAGCGAATCGTTATCAGAAAGCGGCTTTGCAAATTCTTTGACGGTTACCTTACTCGGACGCGATTGGAGTTCGTAGGTTTTTATTTCGTCAAACTCGGTAGGTTTTAGGTTTTTATATTTTGACATAATTAGCGAGAAGCTATCAGTTTGGCGATCGCTAGTGAGCAAATTTGTAAGACTCAAACGTGAAGATCAAAGGCACTTGCTATCGCTCGCAGTGATGATCACGTTTCAATCGTAAACGGGCTAAAATTTGTTTCCCTGTCGTAATAATCTTCGTTTTCGGTGCGTTTCAAAAAGCCGACAATTTTATAGGTAAAGGGAGTGGCTAAAACCTCCCAAAGCACCTTCAAAAAGTAGTTTCCAATCATCACACTTACGATCTGCTCGTATGACCAAACCCCCAAAAAGGCAACCGGATAAAAGACAAGCGAATCGACCGCCTCACCTGCAAAAGTCGAACCGATCGTGCGTGACCAAAGCCATTTCCCGGCCGTTAGAATTTTCATTTTTGCGAGCACAAACGAATTTGAAAACTCTCCTAACCAGAATGCTAGCATTGATGCCAAAACAATCCGCGGAGTTTGTCCGAATATCATTTCGATCGCAGCTTGACGGGCCGGATCCATCGTTGTCGCGGAAGGTAGGTTAGTTACAACCGTCGCCATCAACGACGCAAAAATCATCGCACCAAACCCGGCCCAAATTACCTTTCGCGAACGTGCGTACCCGTAAACCTCGGTTAAAATGTCGCCGAAAAGGTATGAAATCGGAAAAAACAAAACGCCCGCGCCGTAGATAAAATCACCGTAAAATGGCAGCGTGACGTAGGAGACCTTATGAACGCCGATCAAATTCGAACACAAAATAACGGTAACAAAGGCCGCCATTATCAGATCGTAGTATCTATACTTTTTTGGCTTGCTCATCTGATTTCAGCAGAATCAAACCGCGGATATACCGACTTGGCAGATGAGGCAGATACTATCAATTATTTTAGAATCCGCGAATATTCGCACAATCTGCCTCATCCGCGTTCAAAATCTTGAGACTATTTCCCGATATCCCTGCGAAACTGTATACCTTCCCAACTGATTTCGTTTACGGCCTTATAGGCTCGATGAAGTGCGTTTGGTAGGTTGCTAGCCGTCGCCGTCACACCCAAAACCCTCCCTCCAGAGGTGATAAAGTTTCCTTCCGAATCTTTTCCCGTTCCGGCATGAAACACAACGGTGTTTTCAAGTTTTCCAGCCTCCGTAAGTCCAGAAATTACATCACCCTTTCTCGGACTCTTTGGATAATTCTCTGCAGCTAAAATCACGCATGCTGAACAACCATCTATCCAGGAAATCACCGTTCTGTCTAACGTTTGGTTGACTATTGCTTCGCAGATATCAGTAAAATCCGAATCTAGATTAACGAGGATTGCCTGGGTTTCGGGGTCGCCAAAGCGCACATTGTATTCGAGCACTTTCGCTCCGCCTTCGGTCATCATAAGCCCCAGAAATAGAATTCCTTTAAACGGAAAGCCCTCTTTTTCAGCACCCAAGAGGGTTGGTTTTATCGTTTCCTCTGTAATCGTCTTTATCTCGGAGGGTGATAGAAGGCTAGAGTTAGTAATGGTACCCATCCCGCCGGTATTTGCGCCTGTGTCGCCCTCGCCAATGCGTTTGTGGTCTCGCGTCGGAGGCATGAGTGCAAAATTTTTCCCATCTGCAAACATCAAAAGTGAAACTTCTTTACCAGTGAGACACTCTTCTAGTACGATTGTTTGCGCAGCATTAGCGTCAATCAGTTCGCCGGAAACCATTGCATCTATTGCTTCTTTGGCCTCGGCACGGTTTTTCGCGACAACGACCCCCTTCCCAGCTGCAAGACCGTCCGCCTTTACAACTACCGGAGAATCTTCGTCCCCAAATGTGCCTTTATCTAAGAATTCATATGCTTCATCGGCAGATTTCGCTGTTGCGTAGGCCGCAGTTGGAATCTTATGCCGTTTCATAAAATCTTTCGCAAATGCCTTACTCGATTCAAGCCTTGCGGCAGCTTCCGACGCACCGATGATTTTCAGACCGCGCTTTTCAAACTCATCCACGACTCCCAACGCCAGGGAGGTTTCGCCGCCAACGAAGGTAAAATCAATCTCATTTTCCGACGCGAAATCAGCGAGGGCCGAAACATCAGTCGGAGAAATCTCTACACATTCTGCAATTTCCGAAATTCCCGCGTTCCCATTCGCGCAAAAAACCTCAGTTTCCTTTGCACTTCGTTTAATTGACCAAATGATCGCATGCTCGCGGCCGCCCGATCCTACAACAAGTATTTTCATATCGATAATTCGTCATTTATAACAAATACGCCTACACAATCCAACTTGACTCGCCAAACGGTTGGGTATATTTTTCAATAGGTGGAACGCTCCATCGATATAGCCCCCCCAAAACTCGAAAACCTTATCTTGATCTGACAGTTTGCATCTGTCCAATTTGGGTGGTTGTTAAAATGTGGGAGGCAGTTATGTCTCATAATGACTCAAAAAGCGAGGTCGAATTAAGCGGCTCGGAGACAGTCGGGAGTGAAGCAAGTGAAGCGGATTGCGAATTTGAAGACGTCTCGATTACGTGTGTAGATTGCGAAGGCAAATTTGTCTGGAGTTGTGGGGAACAAACATTCTTTCGGGATAAAGGCCTCGAGAATCCTCCAAAACGTTGCAAACCCTGCAAGAATGCTAAAAATGAACGCATTAAAGCGATTGAAAATTCACAGTCTTGCGGGATGAGGCAGAAAATTGAGGTAGCTGTGGATTGCGCAAAATGTGGAGAAAACACAACGGTTCCCTTTTATCCGTCACAAGGCAGACCCGTCTATTGCCGCTCATGTTACCTGGTACTTAACCCTCAAGTCCTGGAAAAAGATAAGCAAGATTAGTTTTATTTTGGACGATTCCCTACGAAATGTCGCGTATAAAGGGATTCAGTTTTTGCGAACGTAGTTTAAAAATTAAACGGGGCGACGTCTCCCACACCGTCGCCCCTATGGTCACAAGTCCTCACCCCTCGTGACCAAACGTTCACCGGGGAGGTGAACATTTGTGATTATGCATTTTTTCTTAAGAATTTGCAACTGGATTATCCGCTGCAAAGCTTGAATATACGTACCTAAACTAATTAATCGCGCTACTTTTATTCTTCGGGCAACGCAAACCCCTTAACACTTTCGCGATCAATGCTCTTGAGATCGGAAAACCCAACGATCAACAACAGCCCAACAAGCGCAAGAGTCGCTAAAACATAAAGCAAGGCGATCTGCTCTAGGTAAATCAAAATTCCGATCACAACGGCGACCGCGCAAAGCCACAAAAGTGCACTAGTTCTACGGCTAAATCTACTCTCTTTCTTACTCATAATGGTTCAATCCAATAAAAAACTTGTTTAATATAGCTGATATTTCGGGTTTTTGCCACAGCGCGACATGACTAATCAATTATCCGAAGCGGAAGAGGTTGCGTATTTTCACGAGCGTCCGGAATTTCGACAACAGGGGGGCGCTTGTTCTTTCTGCGCGTTTTACCCTCCACCTCGACGACGTCAAGTTTTAGTAAGGGAATATCGTCTTCCCTTCCAGCCTTAATTTCGTCCAGATTGGCGCTGAGGATTTTCGTGCCCGATTCAGTTCGACGGAAGATCGTAACACCGTCGGTCTTACCTCCCTTTGCTACTCCGCCCGAGGATGCAATCGCCCTACTCACCGTAAGCCCCTTTCGTAACAGCAATTTAGATGGGTTCACAACGGCACCAATGACATAGACGGGTTCGGCTTGAAGCACGGTAATAATGTCACCATAATATATTTTTGGATTCGCCTTAGCCTTTCCTTTTAGGAGATCCGAGATCGAAACCGAAACTACATTCGAACCTCCCGACTTTTTCAGACTGACCGACTCCACTTTTGCCGTTCCAAAATCCGGTTTTCGCTGTAAAGCTTGCTTTTCTTGCTCGCCGACCGCACAGCTCGTACCTTTTTGACGTATGATTTGAATTTTACCGCTCGCTTTATCCGTCACACCGCCAGCCAAAATAATCAATTCGCTTAGACGTACTTCACGTCGAATACGAAAACGAAAAGGTTTTTTCACCGCGCCGAAAAGTCTTGAAAGGGGGCGTTTTGAGCGGTCAACGATTCTTACGCTTACCTCTGGTTTTTTCAAAAACTTGCTATATCTTTCAGCAATCACCGATTCGAGTTCCGACGTGCTCAAACAAACTGCGTAAATCTCATCACCTGCAAACTTAAGTCCGCTCAAAAAACCTTCTGGTGTCAGACGTCCTCGCCAGTCATATTCGATGCTTCCTACTAGATCCACATCGATCAGATCCCCAAAGTGGATCAAATCGTCTGGCGACGTAGGTTGCGATTTCGGGGTTGTTTCTCTTGGCGATTCTTTTTGAGCGTCGGAAACTGGCGGTGTCTCAAATTTGAGCGGCTCTATTTGTGCGACAATGCTTGCCGGCATCAATAAAGCGATAAGAAGAATCTGGGGACGTAAAAACTTCTTGTCGGGTATCATAGCTTAAACCACAAAGCTTAATCAGTAAGTTCCAGCACCCTTGGCTTTAACCTTCGGGTGATTTGCCTCAGGCTTTTTTGAGCGCGACCTCGGCGGTTTGGGTCTGGATCTACCGAGCGTTCCGGGTACAGCAAAACCTGTAAAAACCCAGTTACAGTTGTCACAAAGCAAGTTAAATCTACAAAATATTTTTTTTATCAACGGCGTTGGCCGATAGCCGGAGCGTATACGCCTACTCGCGCATCGCGGACACTTTTGACTTATCATTGCTTCCTATCCTCCAGATCGTCAGGTTTGTAATTTTTCATCTGGGTGGAATCCTCAGCCTGTCTTCGCAAGCCTTCGATCCTTGAGTTAATATCTTCCGCTATCTTATCCATCTCTGCGGATCGTTCTTCTCTTCTCGCGAGAAAATAGAGCGCATCTTTGTAGCTATTAATCGCAAAACCATAATCCTTTGTTTTGGTAGCTTTCTCAGCTTTTGCGATCTTATCAGAAATCTGTGAAGAAGCGATAATCTCTTTTACAACCTCGGCAGACTCAGTAAGTTTCTTTTCATTGGGGTAAAAATGTATTGCCGAATTTAATACATCTAGAGCTTTCTCAGCATTTTCGATTTTCGCGTCAATTGTATCACAAATCTGGGCTTCCCGTGTATAAACACCGGACTCCACAGCAGCCCAGGTAAGCAAGTGATACCGGTGAAGCTCCTTTACTCGCCTGCGTCCACGCCGAAGCGAACCAAGCCGTGGAGAACTGATTGCAATATTTGTAAGCTCGCTGGCTGTAAGTTTTAGATACTCCTCGCAAACTTCAAAAACCTCCAAATGAACATCCGGAACCTCCCTTAGCGTCCGCGCAGCTTTCGATTTTCGCTCTATCTCATCGAGTATTATCGCATTCTGCTCACGCGTAAGCTTGCCTTTTTGACTCCGCTTCGTTCCCTGACCAACACTGCTAAGGTTGCTATCAAGTCTGCGACTGGCGGCTAAATACCTCATCCTCGCCTTTTTCAGTACGACTTCACGCAGCCAAACCGAGATGATTAGTAGAACACTCGATATGATGCCAGCCGGTATCCAAGGGGTGCCTCCATTGGCATCGCTCAAAACCCACCAAACAAGAAAAAACGCGGCAATCGTTATCGCAACTGCCAATAAATAGTAGCTTCCGGCCGGTAGCCAAAAGGGTCTTCGCTGCGGACGAACCCCGGCATCCGGGTTACCGCCCAATCTTCGCTGTTGTAGTCTGCTGTGTGGTTTCCTAACCAAAGAAGTCTCCCTGCTCAGCTAACTAAACACCTAATCTTCCAGCGATTTCAATCTAAATCGCCTAGCTATGCTGAGCTCAGACCTACCAATCGTAACACTTTCCAACTTCCAAAACCCTTAAATTCGGGACGACGGAATCCGACAGCTCTCCCCGAATTTCCTCATGATACATAGGCTTTAGGTTGATGACGTAGATCGGGCAATCTATGTGACCAAATTTGTCGAGCTCTTCGTTTAAACGCTTAGGCGTCATGTGATGTGAAATTTGGGCAAGTTCATCCAAGCGATTCGGAAAGGCACATTCAATCAAAAGCCCATCCAAATCAGATTCGTCGTTAACGACGTCCCAGAAGTTTTCCATCTCCGAAGTATCGCCCGAGAAAGCAAATTTGGTTTTCCCGTCTGAAACCACAAAGCCAACCGCAGGAACTTTGTGGTTGACCTCAACCGCCTTAACCGTAATGTGCTCGACCTCGAATTCCCTACCAATTTCAAACGGACAGTACTTCAAAACTACACCGTTTTCGTTTTCCAATTCCGCAAAGTCAGGGTACAGATCCCAATTGAAAATATCCTCGCGAAGGATTTTTATCACTTCATTCGAAGCGTAAATTTCAACCGGCCTGGCTATACTCGCAAAGAGATCATCAATAAAAAGCGGCAATCCAGCGACGTGATCGATATGAGCGTGAGTCAAAATAACGTCTCGTATTTGCTTTTTCTGAGTCAGGCTCGTCGACATTGCGAGACTTCCCGCATCAAGTGCGATCCGATCATCGATCACAAAACACGAAAGGTGCTGCTTTTGCGTGACAACACCGTCTTCGATAGTACTTGGAAGTAATTCAAACTTCATTTAATTCTTAAGCTAGCTATCTGGCGCAAGTTTGAGCGCGCCCACCGTCAATTTCATAAGTTGCGCCGGTTATCCAGGCGGCTTCGTCTGACGCCAAAAAATAAATCAGATCCGCTACTTCCTCCGGCTTACCTGCCCTTCCAATCGGATGCGTGTCTTTCGAATGTTCCAGAAACGCTTCGTAATCTGCTCCTGACATCCCGCCACGCTTATGAAGATTCGTAACGACGACCCCTGGATTTACCGCATTTACACGAATATCCTTTGATGCTAATTCGAGTGCCGAGCAACGGGTCATCTGATCGAGCCCAGCTTTTGAAACACAATAGGCGAGAACGTTTGGAAAAGCGCGCGAGCCGGCGACGCTCGAAACATTGACGATGTTACCTTTTGTCTTTTCAAGATGCGGCACACACTCCTTTGTTAGATAAAAGACTGAGCGCAGATTTATCTCCATCATTTCATCCCAGTCGCTTAAACCGGTGTCAAAAATACTACCATTCCCGATTATTCCTGCAGAATTTACAAGAATGTCGATCTGTCCAAACTGATCCAAAGCCTCAGATACGAGCCGCTCGACCCCGTCGGTATCCCGCAAATCGGCGGTTATCTTTTCAATCTCTCCACTCAACCCGCTCGCCGCTTCTACAAGCTTTTCGAGCGCATCTTCATTTCTACCAACCGCCGCCACTTTCACCCCATTTTCCGCAAACTTTTGCGAAGCGGCGTATCCGATACCGGAGCTGGCCCCCGTAATCACTGCAACTTTATCTCTCATTTATTCGACGGTCCCATCCCATTTCTTTTGCGTTCAAACAATCCGCGATGTTAATATCTCGAGCATTTTTTTTCAAATAAACAAAAAAGTGAACAGCCAAATTCAGCTGTTCACTTTTTTTAACTTAACTAAAAGGCTCTCGCGCCAATTAGGCTGAATCCGTTTGAGGTTGAGCCGGAAGCAGAGTTTCAATTGCCTGCTTGGTTTCCTCCCTTTTCCGGTGCTGGAATTCATTTACCCAGCTTGAAACGTTTGAAACCACTTCCCTGGCTGCCTCTTTTTTTAATCTTGCCTCGTTTTTCACGACCTTTCTTACTGCTTTAAGGTCCTTCTTTTTCACAATTTTTATTTTTGCCTTATCTTTCATTATGTATTCCCCTTGTATATGTATGATTATCCGTATTATTGCTTAGACTCGACTTTCTATTCCAAAGTCGAAAAATATTCGCATTTTTTAATGCCTAATTCCAAGACGCAGAAAGTATTCACTTTTGCCATTCCCGTAATTTTCGCATTCTGCAAATATCCCAAATCAAATTTCGCGATTTGCTAATAAATCGTACGGCCAATGTTTTTCTTTTGTTCAAACTTTTTTTCACTCTCAGCCCGATTTTTGCCTGCTCAAATTAACGAACGAATTGTCCTGGAAATTCTTGCATCTTTTAGGCACACCTTTTGCTGCTGCAAATAGCAATGAACATCCTTGACGCAACTATCATTTATTTGGCATGCGGCACTCCTTTCGGCGTCTATTTCTTACTTAAAAATCGTTCGGTGAATTTCTCGACCGGAATTCAGTCGTTTTTCATCGCTGTGTTTTGGATTCCCTTCGCTCTTTTATTGTGTTGGAAACGCGTTACAAAAGAGTTAACAAAATCCGACATCTCTGAAAAATCTGAAGCTTCTACTTCTAACGGAGATCATACTCTGGAGGGGCTGAAACGCCGGCTGGAACTTCATTTACCAAAAAGAAACTCGTCACAAATGCTGTTCGAGTTGCGAGAGGCCACAGAACGCTACGAAGGTTTAACTCTCGCACTAAATGAAAAATCTGATTCCGAAACGTTTGCAAACACAGAGCTCATTTCGATTCTGAATCACAATAACCCTGATCTCGCATCGATCTGCTTTAACCGGCGAAATAGCGCGAAATTGCGAGTCCATCAAAAAAAGGCACGCAACGAATTTCACGCCGAGATATCTCGCTTATCTGAGCTAACCGAAAACCCAGGGAAACTTGCCGAAGACGTAACGGAGTTTGTTCGTCTGCTAGATGACAAGGGAGGACTCGCCGCTATTGGAGCAATTACCGAAAAACTTTCGCGAGTAAATGCTCTTAAACCCGTCAACTCAGTGGAGAAAAAAGAATGGAACATCGAAAAACAACCACAATCAACCCCCGACCGGAAAACCCAATTGGAATCCCTAGCGGCGACGGCGAATTCTCACAAACAAGGTTAGACCTTCTTCTATCAGCAAACGCGGAATACCTAAAAGAGAAGCACCTGTTCGCTTCCGATGAAGAGAACTCCGAGCCGATTTGATGGAGCGTCCTTTGACGGCCGCAGAGGCGTTTTCCCGTTTCGGACTGGTTTTGGGTATTTTCCCGCCGGCGGCGTTTTTCGCCAACATTTTGTTTGACACACACAATATCGAGACCTTTGTCTTAGTACTTTTTCTACTCACAAACGCAGGTGCTACAGTAGGAGCTTACTTCAGCGGTAAGATGATAGGAAGAATGACTTTGCATTTTGAAAAACGCTCCTGGTCCGCAATGCTGCTTGTCACACCATTAATCGGTATCCTTTGGGGAATAATATCTGGAGCAGCAGGCGGAGTTTTTTTACTTGTGTTTGGTGCATTTTTTGGAGCTATAATCGGCGGAACCGTTGGAGCTATTGCACTTCCGATTTTCGCGGTCTTCCATAGACTTCTCAAAGCGGGTGACAAAATTGAAGAAAAAGAGTTCTTTCCAATTGCGTTTGGCATTAGCCTCGGGATTTCAGCCTTTATTTTGAGCATTCCCAACTAGTTACGGAAGAATTAAAATACATGGCCGTTTCCTAAATTGTTACCTTAATTTCACTATTCCGTAACACCTTCGTAACAAGTTTTTCGTTAAAATTGATAGCGTATGAATAAATATTTAATATTTCTGACCACACTTCTTTTATTTTCGTCCTTTACCATCGCCCAAACCGATGATGACGACACCCAATTCTGGAATGAAACAACGCTCGAATTCCCGCTTGATCGCGACAATAAAAAATTGAGTGGAATCTTAATTGGTAATCTGCGCGTCGTTGACGACATCAGCGATCCATCTGACAGACGAATCGGGTTTGCGGTTAAGTATAAGGCAAGAAAGAATCTAACAATTCAGCCTAGCTATATATTCCGCAATCAAGGTCGTTCAGGACCAGATCGATACGAACACCGCTTCAGGCTAGACATTACACCGAAGAAAAGTTTTAAGAATTTTTCTGTGGAAAACCGAAGTCGTTTTGAGCACAGGCTAAAGACCGGCGGGCGAGACGACGACACATTTTACCGAAATCGTACGAAGTTCAAGATACCGGTTAAAGATGATGATAAAACTCTGTTTACTCCTTTCGTTTCAAACGATACCTATTTCGATCTGCAAAACCCGAGGGTTCATCGAAACGACACGGTAGGCGGAATAAGTAAGAAGTTTACAAAGAATTTTACGACCGTCTTCTTTTATCAATATCGAAGAAATTTTCAATCAAGTACGAAACACATAAACGTTATCGGAGTTAATTTTAAATTTAAGGTTGACTAGTTCATCCCTCACTTTTTTCAAAGAAAATGGAATCGTTTAATTTGGGACGCGAGTAGCGCCCTTTTTTTTGCTTCGCGACCCAGGCGACAGATAAATGTGGAATTGGATAAAATGTAGTTTGCGTTGGATTTTGCTAACATTATTTGGAACCCAAAATTTCATCCGACGAACACGATGTTAGTTTTACTTCATCTCTTTTCTCTTTTTCTGCTCGTATTCCTGGGCTTCTATATTTTCGTGGCAAATCCTCGGAGCCGGGCAAACCAGACCTTCGCCGCGTTCATTGCCTTCCTGGCCCTTTGGGCGACAAAAGACCTCGTTTTCTGGAACTTTCAAGATGAGATCTTTATCTGGGGACATTGGGCAGCTGCGAGTTTTGTTGTTGCGCTACTAATGCAATGCGCCTTGGTAATCTTCGCGTGGGTTTTCCCGGATGATTCCAATACGCCGAAAACAAAAGCCGCGATTATTTTCGCACCGAGTCTGATACTAATTCCGGCGGCGTTATCCGGGCTTCTATGGCACAAAGTCGGGATCCAGAACGGAGAATTCGTCTTTGACGGCGCACCTCTCGCTTATGCGTTTGTTATTTACGTTTATTTTGTTTTTGCCCACGGAGCATACCTACTTTTAAAAAAGTACCGTAGATATCGGGGCACTCAAAAAGGACAACAGGTTGGCGCCATTCTCTGGGGACTGTTTATTACAGGAATCTTAAAAACACTGGCAAACATAGCGCTCCCATTTTTTGGATATTACGGGCTTCTTCCATATAGCACGATTTTGGTTCTGCCGGGTGTTTTGATTTATGCCTACGCAATTTCGAACTTCCGACTTTTCTCGTTTCAATCCGCTCTAGATCAGTTTCGACTTTTCCCGATAACCTGGAAAGTCGCCCTCACGATCGCCTCTGTAGCAACTATCAGCTTCGCGCTGTTTCAGATACCAATCGTCTGGTGGGCTTTTCAGGATGGCACAAATTTTGAGGCCTGGAAACGATATCTGGTGTTTAGTCTAATATCCGCGCTGGTACCAAATTTATTGCTGGTCCTATTGATTGTCCGAACAATATCGCGTCCGCTTCAGAGAATTACACTGGCCGCAGTACAAGTAGCTGACGGTGAGTATGGAACCGAGGTTAGTGCGCGAAAAACCAACGATGAAATTGGGCTCCTTACCGATTCGTTTAACGAGATGAGTCGAAAAATGGCGTCCGATATAAAACAGCTCAGACAACTCAACGAACAACTTATTCGCACCGAAAAACTCGCGGCAATGGGCACTCTCTCCGCGGGCGTCGCGCATGAAGTTAATAATCCGCTCGCATCGATTTCGTCCTTAGTTCAGATGCTGCAGAAAGATGAAACTTTAGGCCGTCGCGCGAATGAAAAGCTAAAGCTCATCGCAACTCAAATTGATCGAATTAAAGGAGTTACGGGCGATATGATGGACTTCGCGCGCTCAAACTCGGTCGAAAAGGTTCCGCTAGATATTAATGATGTTGTCGAGAAAAGTCTCCGACTGGCGAGTTTTGATAAATCGTTTCAGAAACTGGACCTCAAGCATAAACTTTCCGGAAACTTGCCGAAAGTAGTAGGCGACCCTGACCAACTCGAACAGGTCTTTTTGAACCTCTTCTTAAACGCCCGTGACGCAATGCCCCGAGGTGGCGAACTGCGTATCGAAACAAAACCAAATGGCGAATTTATTTCTGCAGATATTGCCGATAGTGGAAAAGGAATCGACGATGATGATATCAAGCGTATTTTTGATCCCTTTTTTACTACAAAATCAACGGGCGAAGGAACAGGGCTGGGTCTCGCCGTATGCTACGGAATTGTAGCTGCCCATAGAGGAAAAATTGAGGTTGTAAACAGAAACGGCGCAGGGACTATGTTTTCGGTCTCGCTTCCGGTTTATCAGGATTTTGAATAATCCACGTGTTTTCGGATTGATTTCTTGACATACCGCAGAATTCGTTGCACCTTATCCTTACTTCAAAATTAAAAGAAAGAGGAAATCGATGAAAAAATGCGTTTGTGGTTTTTTTATAGTCCTGGTGTTCGCGAAAGCCGCGTTTGCACAAAGCATGAAAACCGTTTACATAGGTGCGAGAGTCATTCCGATTGTTGGTACGCCAATTGAAGACGGTTACGTACTAATTCAAAATGGAAAAATATTGGATGTCGGCGGAGGCGCTTCAGGCAAGGTCTGGACAGCGGACACTCGAATCGTCGATGTAAAAGGCAAGGTGATTATGCCCGGACTCGTCGATACGCACAGTCATATCGGGGGCGTTTCGGGAGCTGACCGCTCCGGTCCGATTCAGCCGGAAGTGCGAACACTCGATTCAATAAACCCACGCGCTGCAAGCATTCAAAGAGCGCAAGCCGGTGGAATCACAACGGCAAACATTATGCCCGGCTCAGGACATCTCGATAGCGGGCAAACGCTTTATGTAAAGCTCCGCGACAATGCAAACAAAATCGACGACCTGCTCATATACGACAAAAACGGAAAATATATGGGCGGAATTAAGTTTGCAAACGGCACAAACAGTATGCGCGGCACAGGCGGTTTCCCGGGAACGCGTGCAAAATCAGCCGCACTCGTCCGTGCGAAGTTTATAAAAGCTCGGGAATATCAAGCAAAAATCAAAAAGGCGGGAGGCGACAAGACAAAAATGCCGCCTCGCGATCTTGCCTTGGAAACGTTGGTTGAGGTTCTCGAAGGAAAACGTGTCGTACATCATCACACACATCGCCACGATGACATCCTGACGGTCCTCAGACTCAAAAGAGAATTCGGATTCAGACTTGTTTTGCAACACGTTTCCGAAGCCTGGAAGGTCGCACGGGAGATTGCTGCGGCAAAAGTTCCCTCATCGATAATTATGATTGATTCCCCTGGCGGCAAACTCGAAACTACTGACATTAAGTGGGAAAACGGCGCTGCGCTCGAAAAAGTGGGAGCGCTCGTTGGTTTTCATACGGATGATTACATTACGGATTCACGTCTGTTCTTACGTTCGGCAGGTTTTGGCGTTCGCTCCGGTATGTCGCGCGAAAAAGCGCTTTACGCGATGACCATGGCAAACGCAATTATGATGGATCTCGGAGACCGAATCGGCTCGCTTGAAAAAGGCAAGGACGCCGATTTTATTATTCTTTCGGGTGATCCCTTGAGTGTTTACACGATCGTCGAACAAACTTTTGTAGACGGCAGAAAGGTTTTTGACCGAAGTAATCCAAGCGACAAACTGATCGCGGTAGGTGGTTGGGGTGCCGGCAACGACCGTTTGGTTCACATTGGCTGTTTTGACGGAGACATCGCGGGAGGGCACAAATAAATGAAAACCGGAAAATGGAAAATGAGAAGAAGCTTTGTCCTCTTTACGTTCCTGCTTACGGCATACTGCTCACTGCTCACAGCCGGCGCGCAAGTCGCGATCAAAGGCGAAACCGTTTACACAATGGCAGGCGAACCGATCAAAAACGGCGTGGTCCTGACGGCGGGCGGAAAAATTACGAATGTTGGTCCGGCCTCGAGCGTTTCGATTCCGAGTAGTTTCAGGGTGGTCGAGGCGAAGGTTGTAACACCCGGGCTGATCGACGCTCATTCCGTAGTCGGTTTAGCAGGATATCTGAATCAGCCTCACGATCAAATGCAGATTGAAGGAAGCTCACCGATGCAACCCGAACTCCGCGCCACTGACGCTTACAACGCCCGCGAAGAACTTATTTCATGGGTTCGAAGCCTCGGCGTTACAACGATTCACACAGGACACGCCCCTGCCGCGTTGATTTCCGGTCAAACGATGATCGCGAAAACAACTGGAAGAAATGTGGACGAAGCAACGATCGTTCCAACCGCGATGGTTGCGGCAACGATTGGCCAACGTGCGATGGGGCGCAGCGGAAAGTCTCCGGGAACTTCCGCGAAACAGGCCGCGATGCTGCGTGGAATGCTGATCAAAGCAAAAGCTTACGGTACAAAAAAGGGAGCGCCGCGAAATCTAAAACTAGAGATGATGAAGCAGGTCGTAGACCGCAAAGTGCCGCTTTTGGTGACAGCCCACCGGGCACAGGACATCATGACCGCGCTTCGAATCGCCAAGGAGTTTAACATCAATATCGTCCTTGATGGAGCATCGGAAGCCCCGCTCGTTATGAACGAAATAAAGGCTTCCGGCTTTCCTGTCATTCTGCATCCGACAATGTACCGAGCAGGTGGCGAAACAAAATCGCTTTCGATGGAAACGGCTTCTAAGCTCCAAAAAGCCGGAATTCCCGTAGCGCTTCAGAGCGGTTATGAAACATATGTTCCAAAAACGCGTGTCGTACTTTTTGAGGCCGCAGTTTTGGTCGCGTATGGTTTGAGTTTTCAGGATGCTCTGCGAACAATAACAATCGATGCAGCAAAAATAATCGGCCAGGAAAAACGCATCGGATCTATCGAAGTTGGGAAAGACGCGGATCTGGCAATGTACGACGGAGACCCATTTGAATACGCAACACATTGTGTCGGCACTATGATAAACGGGAGAATCGTGAGTACCATAAAACGTTGATGTTTGGAACGAGTCGATTAAAAACGAGGCTTCTTTTAGATAAAATTCAAGAATTTTCTCCGAACTGGCTTTCAATATATTGTTCGAATTTACGATTGCCGAACCAATGGAACGGAGAACTGTTGCCAAACTTATCAAACGCAAGGCAATTGACGAAGATGTTTTTGTCCTCATAAAGCACTACTAGCTGACGCCCCCAGTGAAATCCTTGCCACATTGATTCGGGTTTCAAAACGGTAATTCGCTCAAGATCCGCTAATATCTCCCATTCATTTGATTCAGCGATAAGTTTTATGAGGTCGTTATTCTCTTTTTTGCCGCCGGTTCCATTAATCCCCAACAAATTCGTATCGTTTAGCAGAGAAAAGAAAATTGCTCCTGCAAAACAAACAGATAAAATCGCAAGGGCAATCGGAACAAGTAACGAATCGAGGTTGTTTACAGCGTTTCTGATACCAAGGAAAGAAATGAATACAAACGCGAGGACAACGCTGATTGAGACCGACATATTTAGATACCTCTCGGCCCTGGTAATTTTGAAAACCAGAAAGTGGTTTCGCAGAGACTCATCAATGTCGATTTGGTGATAGTTCACAATCTCGTTCCAACATCAAACGACAGTTATTCAAAGGAATCGCATCCCCTTCCATCAATTTCTCTCAAATAGTCGAGCGCAAAAAGATAGTTTTGGTAAACCTTTTCGGCGTCCAGATTCTTAAGCTGATCGCCGTCTTTGTGTAAATAATCTTTCCAACTGTCGTTGAGCCCAGAAAGCGTTATTGCGGGGATACCTACATCGCGAAAGGGACGTGAATCCGAACTCGCCCCCTTAAAATTCTTGATCGAAAACTGAACTCGTCGCCGCTTCGCAATCTCTCTACCGAGATCGATTAGTTTATTATCGGAAATACTCTCTAGAGCCCACAGGTCAGAAAATCCAAAGCTGTCAAAATTTACCATCGCGCATTGTTTTGACCGCTCGTCTTTGGAAATTGATTCAACGAACGCCTTTGAACCCAGCAAGCCTCGTTCCTCCTTTCCAAACGCAACAAACTTGTAGCTCTTTTTATTTCTCTCATTTGCAAGCGACTTGTAAAGGTTCGCCACTATTACTACCCCCGTCCAATTATCAATTGCCCCGCATCCAAGAGTGGTTTTATCGTAGTGGGCTCCAACGAAGATCGTGTCCTCAGACTCCCCTTTCAAGCTCAGGACGACATTTTCGACACCATCGCCGCTTTGAATTTCGGCATCCCGTCCGCCGACCAGTTTAAAAAGCTTCTTTGTTTCCAAAAGACGGTCTGAATTATCACAATCTACGCGTTCGATCTCGCTCCGAAACTCAGGAAAAGACACGGACACACTTTCACCAGAGTCGAAGTAACGGCAACCGCTAAACCCCAGCAGTAACAGGATCACAATAAGTCGCTTTAATGCCATCTATTGCGGTTTCCTTTTGATAGCTGCTTTTTTCTTCTTTCGGAAGGCATCGCACGGGCTATTCTCTATCGCCGCGAGGAACGAAACCGAAAAGCGATATCCATAATAGACGCTGGTTATATTTACATTTTTAACTTTATCTCGGGATGTATGTAAAAAATTCGACCATCTACCGGTCAAACCGTGAAAACTTATAGCAGGAATTTTCACATTCTGGAAAGATGCAGAATCCGAACTTGCAAATTGTATCGCCGCTTGCCCATGTGGCATTTTTAATTGCTCCGCTAGATTCTTTGAAAGTTTTAAAAGTTTTGTGCTCGAGACGTTTCTCATCGCCTGCGGGTACGTAAAGCCAAAGCTATCAAGATTAACCATTGCGCAGTAGCTCGCGCGCTCTTCCTTTGGAATTGCTCTCGCCATTGCTTTCGAGCCCACAAGGCCCTGCTCTTCCCTTCCAAAGGCAACAAACTTATACGTTTTCTCCGTAGTCAGATCCTTAAGCGTATGATAAATGTTCGCGATTATTACGATCCCCGTCCAATTATCGATTGCGCCGCAGCCTCCACCGGTTTCGTCATAATGGGCGCCAACGATTACGGTTTCTTTGCTCTTTCCGGGTTTCTCTAAAACGAGATTCTTAACGTGCCCAAAATCTTCAATTTTGATATCCGCTACGCGGGCCCCCTTCTCAATAAAGAGTTTTCTAACTCCTTCGAGACGGTTTTTATTCTCACAAGGAACTTTATCGACATCTTTTTGCAGTTGTTTCTGGGTTGCAAAAACAACTCCTGCACGAGGCTTCTCTTTCTTATCTTCCTGGGCAAACGCGGCATTTGAGCCAGCCAAAATTAGAGCGATAACTACGATCTGCTTTACAAATTTGTATTTCATCTTTCTAGTGTTTTGTATTTCCCGAAACCAAATTGACTGCGTGAGGAAGTACGCTTTTTATAACCTCAAAACATTCCTCTACTCCTTTCGGAGCACCGGGAAAGTTTATGATCAGTGTTTTACCTTTTACGCCTGAAACTCCTCGAGAGAGCATTGCCATTCTGGTCTTCTGAAGTGTTTCATATCTCATCGCCTCAGAAATTCCGGGAGCCTCCTTTTCGATTACCGAGCGTGTTGCTTCGGGGGTATTGTCGCGCTCCGCTAAGCCGGTGCCACCCGTAGTAATGATGAGATTTATATCTTCGCGTTGAGCGAGTGCATGGAGGGTTAGTCTTATATTCTCGAAGTCATCTGAAACGATAACTCTCTCAACGATATCCGCATCGATCGTTCCCAACAACTCTTCCAGTTTCGCGCCCGACAAATCGTCGCTTTCGCTTCGCGTATCGCTAACGGTCACAACAATCGCTTTTATGTTTGTCGCCTCGCTCTTTCCCATGTTTCAGACTTACACCGCATTCGTTGCATCTCCGCGCCTTTGCGCCTTTGCGCCTTTGCGCCTTTGCGCCTTTGCGGGAGATTACACACTTACTTCGTGACTGTTTCTGCATTTCCTCGCCCTTTTAGGACAAAAACCTCAGAAACTATCCGCTTAATTTGTAGTATTCCTTAAGCCAGCAAAGATCCATCGCAACCAACATACCGGCCTCTTCGGCCTTCTTCGCAGCCGCCTCGTCGATAACGCCTTCCTGGAGCCAAACTGCTTTCGCACCGGACATGATCGCGTCCTCCACAGCGTCACCCGCAAACTCAGAATTTCTAAAAATATCGACAAGATCTACCCTTTCCGGCACCTCGGAAAGACTCGAGAAAGACTTTTCTCCTAAAACCGAAACCTCGTTTGGATTCACCGGAATCACACGATAGCCCATCTCCTGCATAAACGCCGCTACGCCATTTGAGGCCCGCATCGAGTTAGACGAGAGCCCTACAACCGCAATCGTTTTGCACTCGTCGAAAATCCGTTTTAATGTTTCTTCGCTATTGATCACTGCGTTATTTTACAACAGCCTCCGCCCTTTCGATACTCCGGTTACGCCTTCCATAGATTACGCTTGCTCCGACGCCGAAAACCACCAAAAGCATTCCAAGAAAAGTAAAAACGGTTTGCTCCTCACCATAAAAGATCCAACCAATTGAAATTGCGTAAATCAACCCGGTATAGACAATTATCGCAACACTTGCAGCGCGTTCGCGGGAAAACGCATTCGTGAGAAAAACCTGCCCAAGCTGCGAAAACACACCTACGAGCAACAGATAAAGCCATTCCAAACCAAACGGCGTCTTCCAGTCAAAAAACAGAAGCGGAACGGATACTACGAGACCAACAATCTGAAAATATAAGATGATTACGAGCGGATGCTCCGAGTCCTTAAGCCTCCGAACAAAATTATACGCCACGCCGGAACCAAATGCTGCGACGATGCCAATCACTAGATAAAACAACGACACTCTCGGATCGAAATTCTTTATCATTAACACGCCGCAAAAAGCCGCCGCATAAAAGAACCATTGAACCACCTTCACGCTTTCCCGTAGGAAAAACACCGCAATAAACGCCGTAAAAATCGGCGATAGATACTGGATTGTCGTCGCCGAAGCAAGCGGAATATTTTGAAGCGTAAGGAAAAACAATATGAGCGCAGTTGTACCAGCGACTCCTCGATATATCAAAAACGATTTGTTGTTTCCTGCCCAATGTACTTGTGCCTTTTTTATCCCGACATAGCAAAAAATCCCAGCCACGACACTCCGGAAAAATACAATTTCCATAACGGGCATCTGGGAAAGCTCTTTTACGAAAACATTAGCCATCGCAAAAGAAAATGTAGAGAAAAACATCTGCGTGATGCCTGAGCTCAGAAAACTTGTCGGGTTATTAGTCAATTTTGTTAGAAAGCCGCAAAAAAATAACTGACAGAATACTATATCGGGTCGCTAAAAAACTATCCTGCTTCATCGATAAAGCATCTGCTCTAAATCCCTGCTTTAAAAACCTATTCAAGATTTTGCTGCCTTAACCTCGACCCGCCCCCGCTTTAAATCTTAAACAAGGAAAATCGAAGAACCACTCTTTTCTGCTTTAAACCCTTAAACAGGGGCTTTAAAATGCACGGGTTTCTGCTTTAAACAGCAAAAAAAGTGCTTTAAATTGGCGGTTTCTTTAAACGCCGTGCAGGTGCTTTAAACTTAACCCGCCGCTTTAAACTCATGAGGCCCTGTTTTAAATACACCGGCAAAAACTAACCACCTCGAACTGATTTCGCGAGGTGTGCTTTAAAGCTTTAAGCCCGTGCTTTAAAGTACAGGAGCTATGTTCGAAAAAGTGCTTATACTTTCTGCTTCAGTCGGTGCCGGACACGTCTCGGCAGCAAACGCCATTGAGAAAGAACTCATAAACCAAAATGCTACCAAAGAGATAAAGAATATCGACGTGCTCGAATACACCAATCCGCTCTTTCGACGTCTCTACGGGAAAGCCTATATCGAAATGGTCAACAAGATGCCTGAAGTGCTCGGCTGGATTTATGATTCGCTCGATAAGCCTTGGGAAAACGAGCGTCGCCGAATTGCGCTTGATCGCCTCAACGCCCAACCGTTTATCAAGCTGATCAAAAAGGAAAAACCGGATATCGCCATCTGTACGCACTTTATGCCAGCGGAGATCATCTCGTGGCTTCGTGCGAAGGGAAAGATCGACACCAAACAAGCCATCGTAGTCACCGATTTCGACGCCCACGCGATGTGGCTGATGCATCATTACGAACAATACTTTGTAGCGCTCGATGAAACACGCGTGCATCTTGAAAAAGTCGGTATTCGCCCCAAAGCGATTTCGGTTACCGGAATTCCGATCGATCCCGTTTTTGCCGAGGAGAAAGACAAATATGAGATGCGCGCAAAACACAGCCTTGAAAGAGAAAAACTCACGATTATCGTCTCAGCGGGAGGCTTTGGAGTCGGAAAAATTGAGTTACTGCTCGAAGCTTTGAGTGAACTTCAAACGCCTTCACAAATAATCGCCATCTGCGGCAAAAACGACAAACTAAAAGCAAAGATCGACGAACTTGCCGTCGAAAAGCTAAACAACGAACGTGTTAAGTTCCTGCCTATCGGCTACACAAACGAAATGGACGAGCTTATGTCTGCCGCAGATTTGATCGTCGGCAAACCAGGCGGTTTAACGACGTCGGAAGCCCTCGCAAAGGGGTTGATCTTCGTGATCGTCAACCCCATCCCCGGTCAGGAAGAACGCAATTCCGACCACCTGCTTGAAAAAGGCTGTGCGATCAAATGCAATACCCTGCCGACCCTGGCTTACAAGATTGATAAGCTGGTAGGCGACAAAGCGCGATTTGAGACCATACGTAACAACGTCGCGCGTCTGGCAACTCCACATGCCGCCAAAAACCTGGTAAAACAACTACAGGTAGTTCGTAGTTCGTAGGAGGTAATTCGTAATAGGTAATTCGCTGTATTTAGTGGGCGAATTACGAATCACGAATTACGAATCACGAGTTACGAATCACGAATCACGAATCACCTATTTTCCTACTTCCCGCTTAGTGCCAGCGAAATCGCATCCGCTAAATCCGCGTAATGAACTCGCGCCATATTGTCTTTCGATTTACCGGAAGCCCTGCGCAGGTCGTTTTGAAGCATCACGAGCATACTCCTGCAAAGCGCCCGGTAATCCGGCGAAACAGCAAATGCAGCTCGAAACTGCGCGGGAATTCCCGGCGGTATTCGCGACGGTTTCAAACCGTTAATAAGATGGTCAACGGTCGCTCGCTGCAGATTTCGTCTAAACACATCAGGCGAATCGTTTTTCGAATACGCTTCGGCAAAGATGCCCTTTGTGACGGCGGAGAAAATGTCGTAGGCGGGATAAACCGTGTAACCACCAGCCTCCATCTCTCCGATTCTGCGAACTACCGCGCTGCTCAACATACGCCTCATAATCGAACTCTGCGAACCGCCGACACGACTCACAATCGTGCCCATGCCGATCCTCTGAGCGATGTCTCGTCTCGTCAAAAACGGCTGTGCGTGAAACGCATTTTTCATCACAAACGCCAATGCTTCTTTTTGTTTCGCAACCGGAGTCGGACGGAACGCGTCGGAACGCGAGAGCCCTGTGACGAGATTGTCTCGCTCTACGCCGCCGAGATATGCAGCCACATGCCCCAGCTCGCGCGTCATTTGATTTACAAGCGTGCCGTACGCCGAATTCAGACGCGAAAAATCTTTACCCGATTCGGCGGTTGCGCCAACGAGCATTCCGGCGATTCGCTCAAGATTCATCAAACCGTAGGTAGTCGCTTTAATCGCGTCGTCTCCGATGTCTTCCGTTTGCGCGCGCGGGTCGCCGCCAAAACCGGAACCAAACCGCAGGCGCGGATCGTTAAGCTGACGTTCGGCAATCTTGTTCAGGTGCGCTCTGTCGGCTTCGACGGGCTGCGAATTGTCAAACTCCTTGTAGCCCCATTCAACCGCAAAATGGTCATATGGACCTACCTTGTTCGGCACGTAAGCCACATTGTCTCCCGGCTGCGCGATGTAATTGAAACGCGCGTAATCCATAATTGAAGACGACATTCCAAACTGCTTCACAAATTCGGGATCGCGATAGCTTTCCACCGGATACGCATTGTTTCCAAGCATGTTGTGCATCAAGCCAATCGAGTGTCCCACCTCGTGTGCAACCACGTATTTCACCAGCTCAGCCATCAATTTGTCATCTAAAGGAAGCTTCGAAGCCCTTGGATCGGAAGCGCCTGCCTGTATAAAATACCAGTCTTCCAAAAGCGCAATCACATTGTGAAACATACGAACATCAGCTTCGATGATTTCGCCAGTTCGCGGATCCTGCACGTGCGGACCAAACGCATTTCGCGTTTCGGAAGCCAACCAACGAACAACCGAATAGCGAGCATCTTCCGCATCCCAATTCGGGTCTTCTTTCTTCGTTGGAGCAAGTTTTCCTATGATCGCATTCTTGAAACCTGCCTTTTCAAACGCAGGCTGCCACATCTCGATTCCTTCCAAGGTCGCCTGCTGATACTTCTTCGGAACCCCGCGCCCGACGTACCAAACAATTGGCTTCACCGGCTCGCTCATCGCCGCTCCGGGATTCCTCTTCTCAAGTCGCCAGCGCCTGATCGGTCTCACACGCTCCGCTACGTTTTTATTGGAACTGAAATTTAAATACGAGCCATTGAAAAACCCGACACGCTGATCAAAATACCGCGGTCTCATCGGTCTGTCCGGCAACGCGACTACTGAATGATGCAGCTCTGCGGTCACGGTTCCGGGGCTCCCTCTTTGCGTGAGTGGCGATGTACCTCGCGGAGGACGTCTGCGGAAAGTTGCCAAAACACGCGTTTCGATGTTTCTTGGAAACGCCTTAACCGATGTGATGAAAACCTTAGAACGATCAATCGCTGCAGCGTTCAAACTTGCCTTAGGACTAAAATCATCCAAGTCGCCCTTGAAAACGTTCGTCATTTCCACGACAGGAGTTTTCTTCGGTCCGAAGGTCACGATCTTTAGCGAAGCAACTATCGCTTCGAGGCTCGACGCCTTCACCGCAATATCCTCAGTCGAACCCTCGTCCGCACGAAGCCGATACGCTGCCTTGCGCATCAAAATATTGTCCTTAAACCGCTCAAATTTTACGACCAGGCGTTTCGCCTCCATTCCGCCGAGCCCTTTACCGGCTTCAACCTTGGCGATTTGCACAAGCCACAAAAATTCCTTCCCAAAAACCTTAGGATCAAACTCGTAGTAAAGCTTGTCGTCTACCTCGTGAGTCGTAAAAATACCCTTTTTCGTGACCGCCTTCTTTGTGATCACATCTTCATACTTCTTAAATTTAGGTTTGTCTTTCTTTTTATCGTCCTGCTTTCCAGCCCTCGCCTTCTCAAGCCGTTCCTTTACCTCCGGCGGCAAATTATCCGGTATCGTTTGAAACGCAAAAACGCCGTTTACCGACAACACAAAAAGAAATACCCCACACAAAATTCTAAGCGACTTTTTCATACAAAAACTCCTGATTCTCCTCCTAAAACGCCAAAACACCTGAAGCTCAGCGGCTCTTCACCACCTCACCTCCGTAAAATGAACTCTCTGGAATTTCTAAATCTTACTTTTAAATTTGAATCGTGACAAGAACTACGATTATCACAAGTATTTGATATACGGAAGGTTATACGTAAAGGTTTAAAAAATTTGTAACCCAAAACCCCGTGTGATATATTCTCTGCCCAAGGAGCTAACAATTCCTTTCACAGCGGTAACACGCCCGATAGTCGTGATTTTTTGTGTCTGACGTTTTTGTCGGGTGAGGGCTGAATACAAGACCTTCGGGGAATAAGCCCGCCCGTTCTGTGAACGGATTGTTAACACCCGACACCTATCTCAACGGAGGCACAAAATGAACGACGATATCTTTTTCGAAATCTCATTCCGCAAGGCAGACAACGAAACGCTCACCGCAGACGACCACGCAGAAATAGTAGAACGCGCACTCCTTATGCTCAGCGGCGTGCTATTTTTCGGCACTTCCTACACCTACGACCACTTCGAAAACAATCACGAAAGCCTCTACGACCTGCACCTCGACAGCATCCGCATAATCTCAAGAGAACTCATCAGCATAATCCAGGAACACGCAGAAAAAGTGAATATTAGACGGAAGGAGATTGAGAAGATTGTTTCAACACCATAAGAAAATATTGCTAATATTCATAGAACTTATTCACAATAAGACCTATAACTTACCTGATAAATTTTCTGCGAATAGCCAGTATCAGGAGCGCAGTTTGAACTGCCGTGAAAGTTATTTCAAGACCGTAAAAAAAACGAGTTGCACCAATAGGTTTTGGTTCTGGTCTTTGTAAAGTCATAACTTGTAAACTATACCCTAGTGAGTTTATTAAATTTGTTGATCGACCCAATGTCGAGGGACCGAAAGTTCCAAAAAAATAATAATAAAATCCGAACACAATCCATATGCCAAATAACCAGCAAAAAGCCTGAAACCATTTCTCACCGAAACCACTCAACCAACGGTAAAAGAACTGTAGAATTCCTATAGGGAAACTTTTCAATAAAATCCACACTTTTTTACTTGCTTCCGGAAAAGTAAAGAAAAACTCCGCTAAAGAAACGCGCACTTCACCAATATTTAGGAAATCATTCCACCATCGTTTCCGATTTTCCTTCCTTTCAAACCTCTCAATCTCAAAAGCCATCTTACGAAAGTGCGAAGCATCCTCATAATTTCTATCATTCTCAGCATTTGCAGCTAAATGCCTAGCCGCTATTACAAGTAACTTATGCGGATTATCGATTTTACGTTCTATAAGATTTTCAATTTCACTTTTAACGTCTTGTTTTGTTCCTATGTGGTTTTCCCAACGAGCATCAGTAAAAATAAGCTTACGAGAATCAGTATTAATAAACCAATTTGGTAAAAGTCGGGTAGTATGGAAAGTTATTCTGCCATGTCTTACGGGTTCAGCACCGTCTAAAACTAAATGAGTCTTTTTATATTCATCTCTAACGTATCTGGTTATCAGTGCTTCTTCGCTTAAGCCTTCCTGTAAATCATCTAACTTTTTTGCGATCTTCAGTTTTTCTTTCTTAACAAATTTTTCATCAAGAAATATCGGTGATTCATTACTTCCTAAAAAAGACAGATGACCTTCTACAATAGCGTTTTTAAAAAGTGCTGATTCGCAAAAATTTGTATCTCTGAATAGTGTCCGCGAGTGTTCCTCAAACATTGCATCGACAAATGCCACCCTAAAAAACACCGTTTCGTTAAACGACGTATATCCCGCGAAGGTCGCATCCTTAAAAGATGAGGGTTGAGTAAAAGTTGCATTGTTAAAAAATGTTGAGCCTACAAAAGCCACTCTTACAAAGTTTGCTGAGCTTGTAAATATTGTTTCTCTGAAAGATACGTCTTGTGTAAAAGCTGCGTCATGGAAAGATCCAATAAAAGTAAAAATTGCGTTATCGAACTTCGCTGAACCTTCAAAAGTTGCATCGCTGAAAGATGCAAAACTAGCAAAAGCTGCACCACTGAAATTTGCTGAACCTATAAAAGTTCCCTCGCTGAACAATGTGTGATCCGTAAAAACTGCATTGCTGAAGTCCGTGGATACCTTAAACTCCTGATTTTTAAAATCTACCCTATTTGGAAACCATACAAATCGAAAATCATATGATAATTCCGAGAATTGATGTTCTTGCTTATTCTGAAACTTCTCAATCTCTACTGCTTTTGTATTAACCTCTTTGACCCTCTCATTAATTATCTGCTCAAATTGTTTGCCATCCTTATTCTTTGAGGGAAAATGCAGAATACAATACTCGTTACCCTCATGTTTACCCACAATATCTAAATCTCGGCATACTTTCTTGCGAATATCAGCTTTCTGATTTTCGTTAACTTCTTCGTTAACAAAACATCTACCAACCATTTCTGAGTCTCCTTGGTTTTCAATAGACAAATATAGGTGAATATTACTGTTGCATTACGCTACACTATTTTCCGCCGCTGTGACTTTCCCATCATGAATCTCTTGCAAACTTCTAACCTTCACGCCTTCTTCGTTCATCTTCGTCGGATTGCTTCAATCAAAGCTTCGGCGCCGGTCATTGTGGTAACGGTTGGGACATTTTAATGGAGGGCGGATTTGCGGATGGCGTTTTTTTCAACCACCGGTTCTTTTATTTAGAATACCCACTAAACTTTTTCAAGCTCGAACTCCTTTTCGAGTCGTTCTTTCAAGAATACTTTTATCAGCGATTGATACGGCACATCACGTTTGTTTGCAACAAGCTTTATTTTTTCCAACATTGATTCAGGTAAACGAAGCGAAATAGTTTTGGTTGATGGTTTCAGCTTCGGCAAAACCGTCGGCTTCGCTTTTTTCCAATCAACAAACTTTGTCGAATCATTCTTCGACCAAAATTCTCTTTCCTCTTCTTCAGTTTTAAATTTCGGTATCTCTTTTAATTTTTTCGGCATATCTTCTTTCCTCCGATTTTGTCATATCGCGGGCTGAAATTATTCGAATCAAGTTTTCGCGGATCGTAAAAGCTACGAAAAGCCAGCGGTTTGAATCGGTTCGTCCTAACGCGAACAAACGCAACTCGTTTTTTGGGTGTTTGCTATCTGAAGCAATTATCAATGGTAAATTGAAAAACAGTTCTTCGCACTCCCCATCTGAAACGCCATGTAAATAGAAGTTCTTATTCGAATTACCTTCGTCCCAATCAAATCCTTCGCACTCTTCGATGGAAAATGGCATAGTCAGTTGTATATTATGAAAATATACAAAAAAAGTAAATGAAAATTATTCAGCGGTATTAGCTTTTTCCTTTGAATGTATCTCCTGCAAACTCCTTACGTTTACGCCGTCTTCGCTCATTTTCGTTGAGATCGCTTCGATCAAAGCCTCGGCACCGGTCATTGTGGTAACGGTTGGGACATTGTATTGAAGGGAGGATTTGCGGATGGCTTTTTCGTCGTAGTGGGATGTTTTGCCGAGGGGCGTATTGATAACGAGGGCGATTTCGCCGCGTTTGATGTGGTCGGCGATGTTTGGGCGTCCTTCGTTTACTTTAAAAACGGTCTCGCATTCTAAGCCGACTTCTTTGAGGCGGTTTGCGGTGCCGTAGGTGGCGATGAGATCAAAGCCCATTTTTGCAAGACGGCGTGCGAGTACTACAGCTTGTCCTTTGTCGCCCGGATTTACGGAAATAAACGCTTTGCCCTCTCGCGGAAGCTCTAAAAACGCACCTTCCATCGCTTTGCCGTACGCCTCGCCGAAGGTTTCACCGACTCCCATAACCTCACCAGTTGAGTGCATTTCCGGACCGAGAATCGGGTCAACGCCTTCAAATTTCTTAAACGGGAAAACGGGCGATTTCACAAAAATATGCGGCACGGGCAAGACTTCGGGCAGATTAAAATCAGCGAGTGTTTTGACGCCAGCCATAATTAAGGAAGCGATCTTAGCCAGCGGAACTCCGGTGGCTTTTGCTACAAACGGAACGGTGCGGGATGCGCGCGGGTTTACCTCGATGATATAAACGCGGTCGTCTTTGATCGCAAGCTGGAGATTCATCAAACCCTTTACTTTCAGGGCTTCAGCAAGTTTCTTTGTGTAGTGCTTTATTGTTTCGATGTGCTCGTCGGCTACGCGTTGGGGCGGAAGTACGGAGCTTGAATCGCCTGAGTGAATTCCTGCCTCTTCGATGTGTTCCTGGATTCCGGCGATGACAACTGTCGAAGGGCGGACCTCCTTGTCTGCTTCGCCGATTCCTACGGCAGACGCACCTTCGCCAGATGAGACGGACAACGAAGCGTCGTCCGTTGCGGACAAGAGTGTCCGCGTTCCATTTTGCGCTCCATCACAGTCAGCAAGCGCGTCAACGTCTATTTCAACTGCGCGTTCGAGAAATTTATCGATCAAAATAGGCTTTTCAGGCGAGGCATCGACTGCGGAGCGCATATATTCATCGAGCGTTTCCTCATCGTAAACAATCGCCATCGCGCGCCCGCCGAGCACAAAGCTTGGACGCACAACCACCGGATAACCTATCTTGCCTGCGATTTCCTTCGCTTCCTCAGGCGAAACGGCGGTGCCATTTGCGGGCTGCGGGATGTTTAGTTCTTTTAGGAGCGCCGAGAAACGTTTGCGGTCTTCAGCAAGATCAATTGAATCGGGCGAAGTACCGATGATCGGAACGCCCGCTTCGTGCAGCTCGTCCGATAAATTAAGCGGCGTCTGCCCGCCAAATTGCACGATTACGCCCTCGGGCTGCTCGACATCGACGATGTTCATCACATCTTCGAAGGTGAGCGGTTCGAAATAGAGTCGGTCGGATGTATCGTAGTCTGTCGAGACGGTTTCGGGGTTGCAGTTGACCATGATCGTCTCAAAATCTGCGTCGGAAAGTGCGAAAGACGCGTGACAACAGCAATAATCAAACTCAATTCCCTGCCCGATTCTATTGGGTCCGGAGCCGAGAATCATAATTTTGCGGCGGTCGCTCGTATCCGCCTCGCATTCTTCCTCGTAGGTCGAATAAAGATAGGGCGTAAACGACTCAAACTCAGCGCCGCAGGTATCGACTCGTTTGTAAACAGGCGCAATTCCAAGCGATTTTCGATGATCGCGCACCTCCTGCTCGCTCGAACCGCTTAGATACGCAAGGCGCCGGTCGGAAAGTGCATATTCTTTCGAATATCTGAGCGACGTTTCATCAATTTCCTCAAGCTTGCGGTCTTCGAGTTCGTTTTCTTGAAGTTTCATCACCTGAACGAGTTGATCGAGAAACCAAGGGTCGATTTTCGTAAGTCGATGCACCTCATCAATCGAATATCCGTGCTGAAGAGCGTAAGTGATATAGGAGAATCTTTGCGAATTCGGGCGGGCGAGCTTTTGTTGTAAATCGTGGTCCGATATTCCCTCTAAACGCAGAGGTTTAACTGCCTCAAGCGAACGTAACCCTTTAAATAAACTTTCCTTAAAAGTGCGTCCGATTGCCATCACTTCGCCGACCGATTTCATCTGTGTTCCAAGCACATCTTCCGTACCGGGAAACTTCTCAAATGCCCATTTCGGAATCTTTGTAACGACGTAATCGATTGTAGGTTCGAAGCTCGCGGGAGTTTTCTTCGTTATGTCGTTGGGAATCTCGTCAAGGGTGTAGCCGACAGCAAGTTTTGCGGCGATTTTAGCTATCGGAAAACCGGTTGCTTTTGAGGCAAGGGCGGACGAACGCGAGACGCGCGGGTTCATTTCGATGATGCGAACTTCCCCGTTTTCGGGGTTTACGGCGAATTGTATATTTGATCCGCCCGTTTCCACGCCAACGCGGCGAATGCACGCTAGCGACATATCACGAAGCTTCTGGTACTCAACGTCGCTCAATGTCTGCGCGGGTGCAACGGTGATCGAATCTCCCGTGTGCACGCCCATCGGGTCGAAGTTTTCAATCGAGCAGATGATTACGACGTTGTCGTTTAGATCGCGCATTACCTCAAGCTCGTATTCCTTCCAGCCGAGAATCGATTCCTCAACCAGCACTTGGGAAACGGGCGAAGCATCTAATCCGCGTTCGACAATTTCTTCAAATTCTTCGGGATTATATGCCGTACCGCCGCCTGTGCCGCCGAGCGTAAACGCGGGACGTATGATCGCCGGATAACCCGTTTCCTCTACAATCTCTTTCGCTTCCTCGAGTGTGTGCGCGAAATCGCCTTTTGGAGATTTGATGCCGATCTCATTCATAGCTTTTTGGAAAAGCTCACGATCCTCGCCTACCTTAATCGATTCAACATTCGCGCCGATCAACCGCACGGCGTGTTCTTTCAAGACGCCTTGTTCAAAGAGCTCTATCGATAGGTTTAGTCCGGTTTGGCCGCCAACCGTCGGAAGCAGGGCATCGGGTTTTTCTTTCGCTATGATTTCGGAGACGGTTTCGACCGTGAGCGGCTCGATATAGGTTTTATCGGCGATCTCCGGATCGGTCATAATTGTTGCAGGGTTTGAGTTTACAAGGACAACCTCGAAACCTTCCTGTCTGAGGGCGCGACAGGCTTGGGTACCCGAATAATCAAATTCGCAGGCTTGTCCGATCACAATCGGACCGGAACCGATAATCAAAATCTTGTGAATATCATCACGTTTCGGCATTGGAAAAACTTCCTCAACTAAAAATCAAATTGAGCAATTATAACGAAATTGATTTGAATAGACGAGTGGGGCTGAAATCGACTGAACTTTTTCGCACAAACCAAATTGGTTAAAAATCCGAACTGTGTAAGACGAGAAAGAAAATAGCGGGAATGAGCGACGCGCAAGAGGTGGAGTGTAAGCATCCTTGCTTGCACAATTGTTTCAAACAATTGAAAAAGTGTAATCATCTAAAGTGTTTACAGCGATATTTCAGCTCGCTAAAATCCGGCGAACTTGCAAGCAGGATGCTTACGCTCCATTCGTTTGATAACACAAGGCTTTACTACTCAAATCCCAAAAGACGCCCGCCCTGATAGGTGAGTAAAGAAGCAAGATATGCAAGCACCGTCATGTAAGCAAACATAAAGATCACCCAGCTCCAGGAGTTTGTTTCGCGACGGACAATCGCAAGCGTTGACATACATTGCATCGCGAGCACAAAGAAGACCATTAAAGATAACGCCGTGAGAGGCGTCCAAACTGTCGAGCCGTCCGCTTTCCTCGCATTTTGGATAGCTTTTATAAGGGTTGGATCCTCTTCGTCAGCATCTTCGCCTACGTTGTAGATTATGCTCAAAGTGGATACCAGAACCTCCCTCGCAGCAAACGACGCGATTATCGCTACCCCAACTTTCCAGTCAAAGCCGAGCGGCTGAATAACCGGTTCAATCCTTTTCCCAAGCATTCCCGCATAGCTGTTTTCGAGCTGAGATGAAGCACTTTGCTCTATATTTTGCAAACTCTGAGCTCTAAACTCTGAACCCTGAACTCCCTCTCGTGGAAAATACATCAGAGCCCAAAGGATAATCGAGATCGCGAGAATCACGGTTCCGGCCCGCTTTATAAAAAGCCATGCGCGAGTAAACATGTTTTGGGAGACCGTGCGAAGATTCGGCATGCGATAGGGCGGAAGCTCCATCACGAAGGGCGGCGGTGGCGATTTTAAAATCGTTTTCTTGAGAATAAAAGCGACAATAACCGCAATTAGAATTCCAAGCGCATACATCGCGAGCATCAATACGGCTCCAAGCGAGACAAATCCGAAAACAGTCTGCCCGGCAAAGAAAGCCGCAATCATCAGCGCGTAAACCGGAAGCCTTGCCGAGCAACTCATAAACGGCGCAATTAAAATTGTTGCAAGCCGATCGCGGCGGTTTTCGATCGTTCGCGTAGCCATAATTCCCGGAATCGCGCACGCAAAACTCGACATCAGAGGCAAAAAAGCTTTTCCGTGCAGGCCTACACGCGACATGAGCTTATCGAGCAAAAAAGCTGCGCGAGCCATGTAGCCCGTGTCTTCGAGTATCGAAATAAATAGAAACAGAAGTAGAATTTGCGGAAGAAATATCAATATCCCGCCAACACCAGCAATAATCCCGTCAACCATTAAATCCCTAAGAATTCCGTCTGGCATTTGCGAACCGACGAAGTCACCAAGGGAGCCAAAACCAGCATCAAGCAGATCCATCGGCACTGTAGCCCACGTGAAAATTGTTTGGAAAACAAGAAGCAATATCCCGACTAAAATTACTAACCCAAAAAACTTGTGCGTTAAAACTCGATCTATCTTTTCCGAGTATGTCGTCTTTCCTTCTTCAAACGGTTTAACCGACTGCTGATAAACATCCGAAATAAACTTGTATCTCGCAAAAATCCTCTTGTTTCCCTCAGCGTCGCCGGAAAGACTTAGATGAATCTCTTCAGTTTCGCTTGTTGGCTCTGCGCCATTCGATATCCAAACGGTTGGAGGAGAGGCGCTGCTTTTCGCAACACTTATGACCCCTCTCGAAAGCTCTTCAATGCCAATCTTTTGCGAGGCTTTAACGGGAACAACCGGAATTTTTAGAAGCTCGGAGAGTTTTTCTACATTGATCTCCAGATTTTCTTTCTCCGCCAAATCAACCATCGTCAGGGCAACCACAACTGGAATTCCGTACTCGAGAATTTGTGTTACCAGATACAGATTTCGCTCGAGGTTCGTGGCATCGACGACGGCGATAATCGCGTCGGGCCTGGGAAGATCGGTCAATTCACCGGTTAAGACATCCCGTGCTATTTTTTCATCGAGCGAGCTTGCGTCTAAGCTATAGAGCCCCGGCAAATCGATCAATCTGATCTGCTCGTCAGCAGCGCTCCAGCTGCCTTCCTTGCGTTCGACGGTTACGCCGGAATAGTTTGCTGTTTTTTGTCTTAAGCCTGTGAGTGCGTTAAATAGTGTTGTCTTACCGGCATTTGGGTTGCCGGCGATTGCGACGGTAAGCTGTGAAACTTGTTCTTGTGAGTTTGGGGTGGGTGCGGTTTTTGTATTTGGACTTTTCAATTTTCAAGTCAGCTCGCCGTTCGATCCGTTTTCATTAGTCGGCGATTTCAATTGCCTCAGCCTCGTTTCGGCGCATCGCTAGATTATAACCGCGTACCCTAACCTCTATGGGATCACCAAAAGGCGCGGTCTTGATAACCTTCACCAGTACACCTGGCACAATTCCCATCTCCATGAGCCGCTTTGAGATCGCACTTGAGCCCATAATTTTCGTTACTTCTCCAACTGCGCCGATTCTTAAGTTTGCTAAAGTCATTTACCTTTTACGGGTTTACGTATTACGAATCACGTATCGCGCCTCACACAACAAAAATACTATCCCAATTGAAATCAAATTTCAATTTCAATAAGGCCTTCCGGCAGCAACCTTCTGTCCGACCTTCAAAACCTAACTTTCGATGTTCTGGAGAATCTTTCGGATCGCTTCGGCCTTATCGTCCGCGGCCAAGATTGGTCTGCCAATTACAAGATAATCTGCCCCGGCCTCGATCGCTTCGCGCGGCGTCATCACGCGCTTTTGATCATCGTTTTCTACTCTCTCCAGCCTGATTCCGGGAGTAACAATCATAAAGTCTTTTTCACCAACAGCTTGGCGGATCAAACTCGTTTCCTTTGGCGAGGCTACAACCCCATCTAAACCGCTGTGGTAAGCCAACTTTGCGAGCAAGCGCGCCTGTTCTTCGACTTCCCTCGAAAACCCGATTTCCCCAAGAGTTTCTCGGTTCGAACTTGTAAGCACCGTCACACCAGTAACTTTCGGTTTCGCTAAACCTTCTTTTTCGCAAACTTCATCAACCGCCGCAACGGCGCGTTTCATCATTTCGCTGCCGCCGGAAGCGTGAACGTTAAACATCCAGACGCCGAGGCGCGCTACCTCGACCGCAGCCTTTGCAACGGTTACCGGTATATCGTGAAATTTCGTGTCGAGAAAGAGTTTATTGCCGCCCTTGACTACTTCGCTTACGAAACCGCTTCCGGCAGCAGTGATTAGCTGCAAACCGATCTTAAATGCCCCAACTTGCCCGCTGAGTTCGGCAATGTGGTTTCGCGCTTCCGCTGCAGTTTCGACATCTAAAGCGACAATAATTTTATCTTTTGCGTTATTTGACACTTTTAACTACTTCCTCAAGGTTTCTCGGCACCTTCCTTCTCCAAACTCCTATTAAATCTGGCTTCTCTTTCAATGCTTCAAGCATTACTTTAAGTTCTGGCGGTGTAAAATAGTTGCGTTTTTTCGATTTTATTGCACCTTTCGGGATGTTTCTGTAAAGCCACTCCCGATACTCGATCAACCCTGTTCCGTAGCCGCGCGCAATCGCTTCAATATCTGCCCTACGCTCAAATCTCGCGGTAAAACTTTTCGACATAAGTGAGCTTAAACCGAGCAGTTCGAATCGATTCTTCCTGCGATAGTAATCCAAATGAGCCAATTCATGAGCCAGGATCGAACGGGTGGCAATTTTGGATGGGCCAAGCTCGTAAACTCTTGGGTTTACATAAATTAAGTAGCGTGTTCTCTGAAATGTTAGAAATCTTGATATCGAAAAACGCGCTTTGAAAAATGAAGATTTGCCTGCGAAAGTTTTGAATCGGATTTTTGACTTTTTAATTTCGGGAAACGACTTCTGTGCAATCTCAAACACATATTCTCTCGTTTTTTGGAGGGCTGAGACTTGCTGGGGGTATGAAGCGAAGGACACGGTCGGAACCGACGGGGCGAGACACAATAAAATCGCCAAAATATTTAACTGAAATGTCCTGATATGTCCTATCCTACGAGCTCCCGGCTACACTTTCTCATTTGTTAGTCCAGGTCGAGAGGGTTCTTAAACGGTTCGGTGGAGTCTTTATCCGCTTTTTTCATCGCCTCTTCAAATTTCTCATCCAGAATCCTGTGTCGATCTTTCTGAGTCTGCTGTTCTTGAGCAAAAAGCTGCTCAGCAAGCTCTTTTCGCTTATTCATATCCGATTTAAGATCCTCAAAAGACCCGAGCTTCTTCTCTTTTTCCTCGTGCGCGATAATCGCTCCGGTCTGACCATCGATTGTCAGGGTGGATTCGCAACAAGGACATAAAACACTAATCTTATCCATGAGCTGAATTATACTATAAAATTCACTCGACAAAACTCTCAAACTTCAGCGATTTAAAATAAACATCGGTGGCCTGATTACGTAGACCACCGAAAATACCAACTGAATTCATCCTAGATATCGTAATACATCGAAAACTCAAGCGGATGAGGCCTGAGACGCAGAGGATCAACCTCGTTTTCGCGTTTATACTCGATCCAGCGTTCGATTAAATCAGTAGTAAATACATCGCCCTTGAGTAGATACTCGTGATCTTTTTCGAGTTCGATAAGAGCATCGTCTAAGGTGCCAGGTAATGAAGGAACATTTTTCAATTCCTCAGGCGAGAGATCGTAAATATCCTTATCAAGCGGCTCGCCCGGATCGATCTGGTTTTGGACTCCATCGAGACCTGCCATTAAGAGCGCGGCAAACGTCAGATACGGATTGCAGCTTGGATCTGGCGGCCGAAACTCAACTCGTTTTGCTTTCGGACTTGCGGAGAACATCGGAATTCGAACCGCCGCCGAACGGTTTCTCGCCGAATAAGCTAAGTTAACCGGAGCCTCAAAACCCGGAACCAAACGCTTAAAGCTGTTGGTTGTAGGCGCAGCAAACGCAATCAAGGATTTCGCGTGCGTGAGAAGACCACCAATGTAGTGTTTAGCCATTTCGGATAGCCCGGCATATTCGTCACCCGCAAAAAGAGGTTTGTCATCTTTCCAAAGCGACTGATGACAGTGCATTCCCGAGCCATTGTCGCCATACAGCGGTTTAGGCATAAAGGTTGCCGATTTCCCGTGAACCGCGGCCGTATTTTTCACGATGTATTTGAACAGTTGGAGATTATCGGCAGTGTGAAGCATATCCGAGAATCTAAAATCGATTTCGCACTGTCCTGCCGTAGCAACTTCATGGTGATGGCATTCAACGTGGATCCCAACTTCACCCATGATCATTGTCATCGTATTGCGCAGATCGATCAGCGTATCGAGCGGTGCTACCGGAACATAACCGCTTTTCGGTCGGATGTGATATCCCAGGTTCGGATTCATCTCATCGCCAACACGGCTCGTATTCCAATGACCTTCTTCCGAATTAATATCGTACCCCGCAGAATACTGCTCGTTGTGATAGCTTACGTCGTCAAAAACAAAAAACTCGGCCTCAGGGCCACAGAAAACTGAGTCTGCAATCCCGGTAAACTTCAAATAACTCTCGGCCCTCTTCGCAACCGAGCGCGGATCTAGCCCATAGCCTTCTTTTGTAATCGGTTCTGCAACATCAGCGATTAGACAAATCGTTGTATCTTCCGCAAATGGATCAACCCAGCATCGGGTCGGATCGGGAATCAGGAGCATGTCAGACTCGTGAATTGATGCCCAGCCTCTTAACGAAGAGCCGTCAAAACCAAAACCCTCGTCAAATTTATCCTCGTCTAATTCCTCAATCGGAAACGTTAGGTGGTGCCAGGCTCCGACCAAGTCGGTAAACCGCACGGAAACAAACCTTGCACCTTGATCAGCGGCGTATGTTAAAACATTTTTGGCGTTCATTTATTCTCCTGAACTATTTGATTATAAATTGAAAAACTGTGGGCGAATGGTGCACTTTCTGTGCAAAAATTTAAACGAAGATGTTACAACAATCTTTGGCAACTTTAAAATGCCCATTATTCTTTGAGTTCAATCCTTTCAGAATTACCGATGGCGACCGTTTTATCCTCCCCATTTTTCAACTCGATACTTGAAAAACCTTTCTCCTTTCGTCTTTCAAACATCTTGCTCACGACATCCTCTTTTTCTTTCTTACTCAAACCTGACCATGAATCTTTGACCGCTCCAACAAAAACTCCGTCGCTCACCTTCCCATGTTTGACGTACTTATGGAAAATTGCCCGTTCCGCCTGCATTTGTTGTTCAAACTCTGTAAGCTCAATTGGAGAGCCGATAAAGGCCGAAAGGATAAAATAACCCGCAATTATCAATCCGACTGCCAAGGCTATACGCTTGAATAATTCGGCTTTTGAAATTTGAGTTTTTTTTGCGGCAGAAGAGATATCTGATTTATCTTCCTCTTTCTGCTCCTCGCTGGCTTCTTTTGCGTCCGCTCGCTCAGCCTCCGAATCTGTATCGGGCTCGGTGTCAGGAACTTTTCGGTCGAGTTCCAGCACCAGGGGAGGTTCGATGCCGTTTTCACTCAAGAATTCCGCTAATTTTGCGGTCTTGCTTGCCGATTTCGTTGTTAACTTCCCGGAAGGAAGATTCAAATCTTCGGTAACGCATTCTGCGGCCTCTTTTTCTTTTTCCGCGATCGCGAGCTCGTCATATCGATTGCCCAATTCGACGTTAAACTCGATCGTTTTAGCAATCACCGCTGGAGAGAAAAAGTCTTTTCCGATCCCTCGTTTAAACCGCTTAATCCTTTTGAAAAATCCCGACTCTATAAGATCGCCGTATTCCTTGCAGGTTCTAAGCTCTTCAATCAAGTCTTCATATTTATACGTTGCAAGTATCACTGCTGGATTTTCTTCCTGTTCAGTTTGGGCAGTTGCCTCTAAGCAACCCCACCGGGCATAGAGTTCTTCCAGCGCGTGGATGATCGTTTGCGAATCAACAATCATTCGTCGGTCCTTTTTCTCGTCGGCCGTGGTGAAGAGGCGAGTTGCGACAAAATCAAATTTTCGCCGGACTCTCTCTGAAAATGGCGAGGTCCGATAAAATCTCGCGAGACTTGTGAGCAAATTCTCCGAAGGGTTTGCCTCGCTGACATAAACCCTCAAATCGGCCGTTGATATCTTTTTATCTCTTTTGCGCAACGTTTCGCGCCAGTTTTCAAGAGAGCTTGTAAGCTGACCTTCCAAATTGGCTGCTTCGGTGTCAGACGTTGAGTCCTTTAATCTATGGACCGACCCCCTGAGACTCTCAACGTCAAACGCCGGCTCGATTTTTTTTCTGTGCTCGAGAATAATTCCATTAAGCAAGTGTTCAACGGCTTCAAGACCGTTGATCGCAGCTTCAAATTTCTTAGCTAACGCACTGTATTTCTCTTTATTTGAATCAACTTGTTCGGGTTTGACTTCCGCGGTCGATGGAATTTCGGGCTCGGATTCCTTTTCGTCTTTTTGGTTAGCAACCAAATCGGCGTTTGGTTGCTCTTCCACACGCGGTTCCGCTTCCACAACAGATTCCGGCTCGCTCAGGAGTTCCTCTTCTGTAGGTTCCGGAATTTGATTTAGTTCAGTCGCAACTCTTTCGTCTGAATGTTCTGGAGTGTCGTCGATTTCTGCCTCGGGATCGCCAGACTTCGGAGCCGTCTCTTCGAGAAGATCGTTGTCTTTTAACTCTTCGATTAAATCGGTAATGTTCATTGGACCTAAGTTAAAGGGGAGGTAGAAAAACCATCAACGAATTATGCGCTACCGAACAACGTTTATACTGCCTTCTGAGGAGAACGCTACGGACTTTCCTGCCGGGTTAGTGAGCTCCACCTTACTGTATCCGCGATCTTTTCCGGCGGCCTGAATCTTCCCGACAATCTCTTCTTTTTTCTTAAATGGAAGTTTTCCCCACGTCGCTTTAACCGTTCCAATAAGTGTCTCATTGTGTATCGAGGCAGATGTCAGGTAATCCTTAAACGATGAGTTTTCAAGATTTAGCGTACTTCCATCCTGCGTTTGGAGATCTAAAACCTTTTTCTCAGAACCGCCAAACAACCCAAACATGTACGCAGCAAACGCCAGCACCAAAACTCCCGCTACCGCAGCAATTATCCACTTCAGCTTTCCTCCAATCGAGGAATGTGCACGCACTTTTTCGCTAACGGCTTCGGCTTTATTATCTAATAGCTCAACTAATTCAAGCGATTTGCTTGTCGCCTCTGAAACCGAACTATCGTGCAACTCGCCGTATTTTTCTCCGATGCTTTTTGTATCGACCTTTTTTCGTTCTGCGCTGATGAGTTCTACGTAACGATTTCCAATTGCAACGTTGCTTTCAACTGCTGCCGCGATAAGTAACGGGGCAAAGAAGTTTTCCTCGGTTTTTCTCTTGAAGCTCTTCAAGCGTTTGAAGAATCCTTTCTTGATTAGCTCGTCGAAATCCTTAACCTTGTTTGCTTCGGCAACATAGTCCTGGAATTTGAACGCGGCGAGCACGATTTCCGAATTTTCCTCGTCCTCTTCATATAGCGGAACACTAGCCCAATCGGCGTACAGCTCTTTTACGTGCTTGATCAATTCATCGCGTTCGAATACTACCTCGCGCTTGTCACCCTTGATCTCCTTGGAAAAAAGCCGCGTAACAATCAAGTCAAATTTCGCGCGCACCTCCTCGCTAAAAGGTGAATTTCGATAAAACCTCGCCATCGAAACCAATCCTTGTGAGCTCAAACGTGGTTTGGTCGTTTCGCAAAAACGTCGCAAGTGAGCGACTGATACTTTCTTGTCTCGTTCTAAAAGTGCTGAATGCCATGCCTCAGTTTCCTTAAGCAGCTCAACTTCTGCGGGTGTCTTTTCACCCGCCTCCGCCTCATCAAATGCTTCAAAGAATTTGTGAAGTGCTTGTTTTACCGAAAACGGGTCGTAGGAGTTGGGACGCTCTCGCATCTGCTCCCGCTCAACACCGGAAATAATATGTTCTACGTGTTGAAGGCTTTTTACGCTTTCAACTACACGCTGAAGATATGCTTCCTTTTCTTCATCGACCGGATCCAGCATTTCTTCCTCGGATTCATCGATAATTTCTTTATCGGCGGCAACTTCGTCTACCTCAATAGACTCTTCGCTATCAGAATCGTCAACGTCTGATTCTTCCGTTTCAGTCGCAACTGCTGGTGATTCCTCCTCCGGTACAGTTTGGGTTTCGCCCAGATCTATATACTCCGCAGTCGGAGGTTCGATTTCAGAATATTCCTCCGGATCTTTGGATTCGGCGGCGGGCGATTCTTCAGCCGTAGGAGCAATGATCTCTTCAGCTTCTATAGGCTCCGTCTCATCTTGAGGCACAACCTCTTCGGCAACTACTTCGTCCGAAGATTGTTGGTCAGATTCAGTGTGAGCGGGGTCCTCTTTTTGATCATCCTTTGAAACACTAGTTTCTTCAAGTAAGTTTTCTTCCTTTAGTTCATCAAGCAGATCTTCAAATATGGTCATTTTTGTTTTTCCGAGCTTTGTTGAGTTGGAGTGGATTCGTTTCGTGGGACTAGAATCGCTATTAAAGCGATAAAACTGACAAATAGTGTCATCATAAGATTGACAAAACCTGTCAATTTACACGGCGGAAATCCGGTGCGTTTTTTCAAACTTCCAATGTTTACGCGGTCTGGACAGAGATGGGGTCCGAGCTGGTCTCTGTTCCACTTACATGAACAAGCAAGATTTGTGCCGAGGAGCGACGCGAAATGGAGGCAATTTTCTTGTTTTTTCTATAGTAAAAAAACCCAACAAAACTCCGCCGGGATGTGTTATGCTATTCGGCGTATTTTCACACAATTAACTGGCAGTTGAAATATTCAATATTTTGTTCTATAAGAAGGTTTTTTGTTTAAAAATCGCACTTTTTAATTTCTATTTAACGGAGAATTTATGGCAGCAAAGCAAAAATCAAAGGCGTCTAAGTATCTGACTGTGCCGACGAGACCAATTCCAGTTGACCGAGATCGTTCGGTCGCCGGTTTGCTCGAAAAAATGGAAGGCGCAGGATTCGGCGCCAAGCAGCTATCCGAGGCCCACCGAATTTGGATAGATATGCTAGATGACAATGTAACCGTGTATTTATGCGGATCGGGGAACCTTATTTCCTCGGGGCTAAGAAGACTTCTTGGATACATTGTTAAAAACCGTTTCGTTGACGTACTGGTCATGTCCGGTAACGTTCTTTTTCAAGACATACATGAAACGCTCGGCCGGAGCCACTATCAAGCGCACCCGAGTATGACGGATAAAGAGCTCCAAGCCGCGAAGGTGAATAGAATTGGCGATATTCTTTCTGATTCGGCAGAGTATCAGGAAGCTGACGAATGGATCGGTAGCGTTATAAACCAACTCGATCTTACCCGTCCTTACTCGATTCGCGAGATGCTACATCTTGTCGGTCGCGAATTAGCGGAAATCGCCCATGAGGATGGTCTGCTAACGGCTGCTTTTAAATCCCGCGTTCCAATTTTTTGTCCGGACTTGGCGGAAACTGCGCTCGCCGTTGGAATTGCTCGCTGCCGGTTTGAAAAGAAAGTTGAGTTTATGCTTGACGGCACGCAAGACACCCTGGAATTAATGCAAATTGCCCAACGAACGCGAAACTCGGGAGTGATAACTCTCGGAGATATTTCGGGACAGAATATGGTAAACACCACCGAAATGAGCTCTTACATTACTAAATCGGCCGTTCGTGGACACAAATATGCGGTTTGTATCAACGGCAGCGGTTTACCGCTCGATGTCAGGACGCCATCGATCAACAGCGGTCATGATGCAGTTTTTGGAAAACTGTTAAAGAATGCGTTGACAGCTTACGTTCCTTGTGACCCATCGATTGCGCTCCCGATGCTCGTTACCGCGCTTTCGCAAACGGCCGCGAAGTTTATCAAATCAAGGAAAACGCCACAGTTTACGCTGGCTGGAAAAGATATAGGTATTGAAGTACCTTAAATTACCTTTTGTCTATAAACGCAAGAGACGTGTAATTCGATCGTTCAAAAAACGCTTCAGATTGCGCGTTTCTTTATGTTCAAAAAAAGCCAGGAGAGCCTTAGGAACTTTTCGGCCTTGATAACGTAGAATCATCTAAGGATATGCATATTTCAAAACGCCATATTTTGAAGTAAAATTAACGCTAACACATTTATTGGAGATTATGATGTACGACAAATTGTTTACTGGACGCTTTAGACTCGTGACAGCCGTTGGTTTTCTCAGTTTCTCTCTGCTTTTATCTGCCTGCGGTACCGCGCTGATGCCGCAGCGAGAAGCTGCCGAGCCAAAAACCAACGAGGAAACCGAAACAAAAGCGCCACCTGAGCGTGTTGTGGTTGACGGAATGCGGACTTCCTATGCTGATTTGGTTGAGAAAACAGCTTCGGCGGTGGTTCGAATTACAGCGGTCGTAAAAAAGGGCAAGGTTTCCGAGCGACCGACTTCGCCTTTTGAAGAGTTTTTTAAACAATTCCCGCAGCCCCGGCGAAACCAACAACCAACCCGTGGGTTTGGTTCTGGAGTTTTGGTCTCTGAAGATGGGACAATTCTGACAAACCATCATGTCGTTAGGGATTCTCAAAAAATTACTGTCGATATGGAAAACAACAAGTCTTACGAAGCAAAGGTAATTGGTTCTGATCCTCCGAGCGATCTCGCTGTGCTCAAAATCGAGGGCGAAGATTTTCCGCATTTAAAACTCGGCGATTCTGATAAAGTTTTGGTAGGCGATATCGTGCTTGCGATCGGAAACCCCTTGGGAATTGGACAAACCGTTACGTCTGGAATTATAAGCGCTAAAGGACGCAGAACCGGCTTAGGCGATGGCAGTTTTGAAGATTTCCTTCAAACAGATGCGCCAATCAACCGTGGAAATTCTGGCGGCGCGTTAATAAACCTAAAAGGCGAGCTGATCGGGATCAATTCGCAGATTCTTTCCCCTACAGGAGGCAACATCGGTATCGGCTTTTCGATTCCATCAAATATGGCAAGTTCTGTAATGGAACAATTAATCAAGAATGGAAAAGTGCGACGAGGAATGCTCGGAGTAAACATTCAGAATATTTCCTCAGATCTCGCCGAACAGATGGATCTTAAGACCACAAACGGGGTAATAGTTAGTAACGTGAAGAAGGGCTCGGCTGCTGATAAAGCCGGTATTAAGCGTGGCGACGTAATCACCAAAATTAATGGAGAGGCGGTGGAAGATGGCAATGCACTTAGAAACAAAGTAGCCGGTACACAACCCGATACCGAAATTACACTTACCATCGTCCGCGACGGCAAGGAGCTGGAGCTCAAGGCTACTTTGGGTGAATTTGATCTTCCGGACGGCAAGGTCGGCAATCAGAAGAATGACGATGCCCCTGCGGATGAAGACGATAAGAAGGGTTCCTCAGGCGGCAAACTCGGACTCGATCTCCAACCGCTTACCCCCGAGCTTCAGAAACGACTTGAGATCCCTGAAGAAACCAAAGGCGTTTTGGTCGCAAACGTTGATCCGGAGAGCCCTGCAGCCGAACAAGGAATAAGGCGCGGCGATATAATTATGGAGGTTAACCGCAAACTCGTCGAATCACTTGATGATGTACGGACGGCGCTAAAGGATTCGGGTGATAAACCCGTACTGCTCCTTATTTCGCGCGCTGGTCAAACGGTTTTTATGACCGTCAAACCTAAATCATAAAGGTTCTTAAAATTCTCGTTATGTCCGAGGCGGCGTCTTCCCTGCTTCGGACATTTTTTTGTGCTATTATTGCCGAAAAACAACTCGGACGGAAAAAACTATGTTTAGCAAAATTTATCTCGCGTTACTCTTAATCGCAATTTTCGTAATGGGAGCACTCACATTCTTCTGTTACAGCTGGCTCCATAGTATCGGCGACCCAAAGGCTGTCGTGCAAAATTTCAACAACTACGCTGGAATTAGTTGGACCGCTTTATGGTTTAGCTTTATAGGATTGATAGTGTTCGCAAACGTCCTTCTTTGGAAAGATGGAAAAGCATGGGCGCTTTGGACTTCACTGCTGTTTTTTATCGTTTTTATTATCGTCCAAACTTTCTGGCTCGACCGCGCATTTTTCAACTTCCAGCAGGCAAACGACATTAAAGAGAGCAGCTACTTTCTTAAACCGTTTGTCGGCGTCGCCGTTAGCACAATTACTGCAATCGGTGTGTTTTTCAATCAGTTTATCGTCCTAAGATTGCGCGATAAGATGTTTGGCAAAGACTCCCCCGAAGATCAAACGGAAACCGAAGCCGGAGAATAAGGTCCTCGACAATCGTTACTCGCCTAATCGGCGAAGAAAAAGAACAAGAAGAATAAACCACATCTGAGCTATTTCCTTAAGTCTCTGTGTAGAAAAAACTTAGGTAGGGATGTCCCTTCAACCCAAAAACCTGCCGTGCTTCTTACGTTGTGCCTTCATTATTTTGAGCTCGCGATCACCAGGAATCACTACGTTCGGATCGGGCGTAAAATCGAGTGATCTACTACGCCCTCTATAGGTATTCTGCGAGAGAATCAACTTTATCGTCTCGCGACGAGCCAGCATCTTGTTGTCTGATCGGATGATCCACCAAGGTGACTCTTCGGTATGAGTCTTTTGCAGGAGACGATACTTTTTCTCAGTAAACTCGTCCCAGAGAGCCTGAGCCTGCAAATCAACCTCGCTAAGTTTCCACTGCCGCAGAGGGTCATTCGCGCGCCTCTCAAATCGACGCTGCTGCTCGTCTTTAGATACCGAAAAATAAAGCTTTATAAGATTCGTCGTCCCATCCGCGAGCATTCGCTCCTCGTAACCAATTACTTGCCGCATAAACTCGCGATACTCACGAGGAGTGCAAAAACCCATAACGGGTTCAACCATGGCTCGGTTGTACCAGCTACGATCGAAAAGAACGATTTCGCCGGCATGAGGAAGTTGCTCAATATACCGCTTCATATGAAGCTCGGTCTTTTGTTCTTCGGTAGGTTTCCCCAACGCCACGACACGGTAATGCTTCTCATTCAAATACCTAACTACCCTACGAATTGTCCCGCCTTTGCCGGAAGCATCTCTGCCGTCGAATAAAATGATTATCTTTCTGCCGGTCGCCTCAACGTGCTCGAGCATCTTGACGAGTTCTGCTTGATAAGGAACTAGTTCCTCCTTGGCGAAATGTCGTTCCAGAGCGCTTTGGACTATGCGCTTGCTTTCCTTTTTCTTAAGCTTCCGGCGCACTGATCTAGCCGCCTTCTGCGGTTCGCCAGTAGGCAAACTTTCAAGAACACGCGAAATAGCTTCGCGAATTCTATTAGTATAGCCAGTTTGATTCTGGCTCAATTTTTTCTCAACACGCTTTGTTCCACCCTTCGTCATAACACCTTCCTTGGCAGCCTATTTAGTCGCCGTCAATAACAATTTTCAATATTATTATTTTATCCTTCGATACAGGTGAGTTCCAGCGCTCAAACCATCCCGAAAACAAAAAAGGCTTTGGATTTCTCCAAAGCCTTATATTTACTGGTCGGAGCGACAAGATTTGAACTTGCGACCTCTTCCACCCCAAGGAAGCGCGCTACCAGGCTGCGCTACGCCCCGTCAAACTTTGTCAGTTTACGGGTCTAAAAGATTTATTGTCAAATCCGCTTGTTTGTTCTCAACCCGTGGTCAGCTTCGCGCGTTTGACCCGACTTCAACATCTCTCTGAGCTCAAGCAGCTGAGAAACCAGAGACTTCAGCGCATCACGACGCTTATCATCCAGCTCAAACTTCCCGCCCGTTGATCCTGCTTCCGCACTCACAACGTCTTCGTCAATCAAACTCGGTTGATCACCGCTCACAGGTGATTCTTCAACCTTTTTCGCAGATTTCTTTGCCTTACCACCGCCTCGCATTTCCATTTGAAGACGCTTTTTCGCTCCGGCGATTGTAAACAATTCCTCGTAGAGCAAATCTTTTATCCGCAGAGCAATCTCGACATCTTTTCTGCGGTATGTCCTTTGACCAGATTTGTTCTTTTTCGGTGACAACATCGGAAACTCGGTTTCCCAATAACGCAAGACATGAGCCTGCACGTCCACCAGGTCGCAAACCTCGCCAATCTTAAAGAAAATCTTTTCCGGTATTACTGTTTCTGTTTTTGCCATTTTTATAACAAAATATGTTAAAGTTCTATATAAATTCTACCTGCGTTATTCTAAGTGTTTATTGGATTTGTGTCAATAAAATTATGCAAAGCGAATTTGGCTTTCTTAAAAACCTAAGAAATCGCTTTAACCTTTCGATAATTGGTGATGATTGTGCTGTACTGCCCAAAGATGCCGAAAGCGATCTGTTAGTCACCACCGATATGCTCGTCGAGGATATCGATTTCAGAATGAAATGGGCCGATCCGGCGATGCTTGGAGGCAAAGCTCTTGTCGTTTCCCTGTCAGATATCGCTGCGATGGGTGGAACACCTTCGCACTCCCTTCTTTCGATCGGGGTTCCAGAAAAGTTGTGGAAGACAGGATTGGTCGACAAAATCTTTCAAGGATTCTGGAAGAAAGCCTCAGTGTTTCACACGGAAATTGTTGGCGGTGATGTATCGAAAACCCCAGATAAACTCATTCTCAATTCGATCGTATTAGGAAAAGTATCAAAAGGTAACGCCGTTTTGCGTTCGACGGCGAAACCGGGAGATTCGATCTTTGTCACAGGTCGGCTTGGGGGGGCAGCGGCAGGATTAAGACTCCTCGACGCGGGCGTTCCATCCGAAAAATCATGGCAGGAAAAACTTATTCGAAAGCAACTTTCCCCTTTTCCCCATAAAGGCGACTCGTTGATCGACGTTGCGACATCAATGATCGATATTAGCGATGGACTTTCGAGCGATCTTTCACATATCTGCGAAGAAAGCAGCGTAGGCGCAAGAATATATGCAGAAAGGATTCCCGTAGAGAAGAAAATAGGTCAGCTCGTTGCGTCACGGGATGAAAGGTTGGAACTCGCACTGAACGGCGGCGAGGATTTTGAACTGCTCTTTACCGTTAATCCAAAAAGTTTTTCGCACAAAAGTTTAGCAGGTTGTTTTCATATTGGTGAAATCACTGAAACGCCTCAAAATATTGAGCTAATCCGGGGCGGCGAATCCGAAATTCTGAAGCCAAAAGGCTATTCGCATTTCTGATTTTTTGCCTTCCCTGCAAAAAGATCTTGACACGCCCGTTCATCATATGCTTAAATCTGCAACTGTTTGCCAGAGGCAAGCGAAAAAATTTCTGGGAGAAAAATCAGTGATTCAAACTTGGTCACATACAAGACAAATCAATTTGGGCGCCAGCGCGATTAAACAGATGCGCTATGGCGGTAGGCTGAATGTGTCGAGTTGTGCGTGTTTTGAATCCGCGGACGATCAGCCAAACCTCCGGGGCTTAAATATAATGGAGAGAAAGATTTAGTTAAACGGGAACGGACACGTTTCCGTTCCCAAAATTAAAATTTAAGCGGTTTTTGATTAAAGCGCGAATTTGTTTTAGGAGCGGTAACGCAAAGTTCTCGAAAGAGAAAAGCGTTGCCGCTTTTTCTGTTTCAACGGTATTTGGTGTCGGTAGCCCAAACGTGAGCGCGGGCTCAACGCAATATCAGGAGCCCTTCTTAACAGTCGGGCTACAGACACCCGATATCGAAAACGATATTTGACAACTGAATAACCAAACTTGAATAGAAAAGGCAGAGATTCTTCAAAGATAATTCCTTCGAAATAAACTTTGGCGAGTTAACCAAAGGAACCATCTTCCAACATCTTCGGGCACTTTGCGTCCGTAGTCTGTCTTATCTCTGCCTTTTCTAATTTTTGCACAAAAAGTTCTATTTTACGACGCGGATGTAGCTCAAAGGCTCAGAGCAACGGTCTTCCAAACCGAAGATGCGGGTTCGATTCCTGTCATCCGCTCCAAAAGAAAGAGTAATCAGTCGTCAGTTATCAGTGATCAGGTAATGCCTTGACTGCTAACTGCTTACTGTTCACTGACGACTGTTTTGGGGGATGTAGCTCAATGGACCAGAGCGCCTCGCTACGAACGAGGAGGTTGTAGGTTCGAGTCCTACCGTCCTCTCCAACTACTTGCAGGAGCGTAAGTTAACCGGCAAACTCTCGGTCTCCAAAATCGAATATTCCCGTTCGAATCGGGACGCTCCTGCCAAAGGAAGAGATGCCCAATTGGTCGGGCAGCAGTTTTGAAAACCGCGGCGTGAAAAAACGCATGCGGGTTCGAATTCTGTCTCTTCCGCCAATTTTCTGGGTGTTCCGCAGACGGCTATACGGACTGGACTTGGAATCCAGTGTTCGCAGGTTCAAATCCTGCCACCCAGACCACGTCGAGTTTAGAGTTCGGAGTTTAGAGTTTCGAGTTTGGAGTTCGTTTTTCTGATAACGCTGAACTTTGAACTCTAAACTCTCAACTCGTAAAGAGTTTGGGTTTGTGATTAGGTTTGCGCCGCGGTCGGTTCAAGCTGAGACGTCTTATCCTCGCGTTATCACAGACCCAAGCCCACGTAAGTAGTAAGTGAGATTACAAAAGACTGCATAACTGCAAACCACCAATTACTACTGCTCACGGCTTACCGCTAGCTACCTAACTGTTTCGGGGTCGTCTAATTGGCAGGACGCTTGACTTTGACTCAGGAGATGGAGGTTCGAATCCTTCCCCCGAAGCCAAATTCGAGGAGATCAAAAACACACTTACTTCGTGCGTGTTTCTGCATTTCGAATCCGACAAAAAGGAACGCGGACACTCGTGTCCGCAAATTTGAATTGAGTTTCTGAGCGTTCCGCAGATGGCTATACGGGCTTGCCTTGGAAGCAAGTGTTCGCAGGTTCAAATCCTGCCGCTCAGACCAGAATCGAGTTCAGAGTTTGGGGTTCAAAGTTCAAGGTTAGTCTTCTAAGTTTCTACACAGAACCCTAAACTCTGAACCAATTTTCGCCGGCGTAGCCAAACGGCAAAGGCTGCGGTCTTAGAAACCGTGATATGTGAGTTCGAATCTCGCCGCCGGTACCAAGAAAAAGTTCAAAGTTCAGAGTTTCGAGTTCGAAGTTAACCATCAAAAACTTTGAACTGTGAACACTAAACTCTGAACTCGATTCACGGGGGATGAATGCAAAGAGTCGAGCAACTAGCCCTTCAAGCTGGTCGTAGCGGGTTCGAGTCCCGTCATCGCTGCCAATAATCAGTCACGATGGTCTTGGAAGTAAACAGTCGACAATCTTCTCAAAACTGGCTGGACTTCCCTGACTTACCAGACTTATTTCTGTGGACTGTAGCTTAAACGGCTAAAGCGTCGCACTGTGAATGCGAAAATTGTCGGTTTGAACCCGATCAGCCCAAGTATAAAGTCCATCGTCTCGGGCCCGTCGTCCAAAGTAGCTTTCCTCCAATAAAAGGCAAAGACGTGGACACTACCTTGAACATTGGACTCAGGACGTTGGACTTTGGACCCTTGGACATCTTACGGACGTTTAGCTGAGATAGATTAGCGTCGGTTTGAAGAACCGAAGAGTTTGGTGCAATACCAAAAGCGTCCACCAATTTTAAGCCGATTAGCTCAGCGGATCGAGAGCGGTCTGTCGACTTCCTACTTCCCAGACTTCCTCGACTGTTACGGAACATAGCTTAAACGGCAAAAGCACTCGGCTGATAACCGGGAGATTAAAGGTTCAAATCCTTTTGTTCCGACCAATTTTTTCCCGCCTATAACGACACGAAAGGATTTCCTTGGTTTGCAACAAACGACATACAACTTCCGTTCGCAATGAACGAACTTGTCGTAGCTTGCGAAACGCCAAACTTCCCTTTCGTGTTCGCCTTCCTTAAATGTCGAAGGCATGGCGTTTAGAGTTTATTTGGCAAGTAACTCAGCGGTAGAGTGCCGCACTGTTAATGCGGAAGTCACGGGTTCGAATCCCACCCGGTCTACCAATTTTGCAGAAACACGCACGAAGTAAGTGTGTCTAATAGCCAGGTGCTTTAGCTCGTGAAGAAGATGCTCTTATGAGATCTAGCATGTTTTAACAGGCTTAAAGTAGGCGGCTTAAGCCAGCGACAGTAAGGACGTTAAAACGCCCTAATCTTTTTTACCGATTAAAACCACGCCGTAAACGACGTGGCTACAAATATAATTTACTTTTCGAGCGGATTCGCTCAATTAACCAAAAAGGAGAAAAAAAATGATTTATCAAAACACGAACAAGGAGGTGCAACAGATGAAGCTATGAACATTAATTTTTTCATAGACCGACTGAAGGATTTCGTTTTCACAAAATCGAACCCATCAGATCAGGTTTATTTAGCAGGAGAAGAAATGAGCAAGAAATACCACATACGAAAGCGTATGTTTCTAAATCGTGATTTGGGAATGCCAGCTGTGATTGTCGCTATCGTTGAAGATACGAGCAAAACACAAGGTAAAACCCAGGACGATTTTGTCTACGGCGAGATCAGTCTGAGTTTATCTGATTGCTACCGCCAGATTTCGTATGATTTTTGTCTGGAAAGCAAAAACGTAAGAAAAGCGGCGCTCCATAAGATCGGGCGTATCGCAGACACCATAAACGCTTTCCGCGACGCTTTAAAGAAGGAGATCGAATTGATCGAAACTCTTCAAACGCCAAAGGCTAAATCAGCGAAAGCTTAGTTAAGCCGGGAGGAGCGAACAAATCCCACTCCCGCTTTTCGGGGTTGAAGAACAAAGGCTGTTCGTCTGGCTGTCTATCAGAAAGTTGCGGGTTCGAGTCCCGTCAGCCCCGCCATTTAGCTTTTGGAGATTACTTCGGGACATTAAGCTTGATTACTTCAATTTGAAGCTCGCAATTCAGTTCCATCAAAAAGTTCTAAAACGAGTTTATTACTCTCGTCGCATTTAATTTTCATGGTTGGTTCTTTGCAATAAATTGCAACGAAAATAAAAAAAGCGATCGCCAAAACAAACCCCATCGATATCAGAAAAAGCATCGCGAATGTAGAAATTGGCGAAAAATATGTGTCGCCGATAATAATTGAAAATATACCTAACCCAATAAACGCGGCTGATCCATATGGAGCGAGTGGTTTAAGCCAAACCGCCCGGTTGAGTCCCGCGACGCAGCTTGAACAACATGGCATTGAGATCGTTAACTTGTTGGTCAGTTCGTCTTGTAGCAATTCAATCTCCCGTCCAAGAAACAGTTGTCCCAACTCAAATGCGAATGAGGACGATTCGACTTCAACCGGATGCATAGCCATTTTTCCTTCGTTACCGCAATTCAAGCAAATACCGCCGTGGTTGCTGTCGACGCTTCTACGCTGTCGGTGTTGGGTGGTAGTGGTTTCGCCTAAAAGACTTTGGCATCTTTGACACGCATCAAACTTTGCGAAGTTTACTAATCCGCATTCAGTACATTTTTTTGAGGACATCTTTATCTCCTTTTTCTGAAAGAACTAGACATTCAAAAAATCGCGTTCGATACCGTTCGACAATTTTATTGCAACTGTATTCCCATTAACTTTTCCAAACTTTAGGTTTACTTTTTTATCCAAGAAAAAGTGATAGCCACCAGTTGCAATACAAATTACAATGAGCACAATTGCTATCCAAAGGGAACCGAAAGAAATTCCAAGAACTATCGCGAATATTAGAGACGAAGCCATCACTAATTGCAGAATTGGGCTTAAAACTGTGAACGGCCGATATTCATCCCAACAAATCTGACAAAACGGTACTGAGATTTGATGCCTTACCCTTGCGACAGCTGCCGCAACGACAAACGGAATCGGTCCAAGTAAAAGCATGAGATAAACAGCTGGCGGCAAATAACTCTTCTTAACCGTCTGAAAAGAGACGGCTGTGCCGGAGCCACATTTAGCACACGATGAAAATCGCCCTCGGCTTGTTTGCGGAGAACGCTGGCTCTTATCGAAAACAGGTGGAGGAGGCGGAAGTTCATTAGCGTAAAACTCGCGTTCGGGAGCGTTAACTTTCCGACGAGCTGAAATTGAAGAAAGTTCATTCAGGGCTAGATTGCATCGTTTACATTCTTCCGCGTCTGCGAAGTTGACCAGTCCACATTGTGGGCATCTTTTGGACGACATAGGGTACTCCTTATTTTGACTATTGATGTGGGAAGGAATCTAGAGGATTAGATCCAAGTACTATTTTACGGGAGTGATCAGGATTTTTCCAGATTTTTATTCAGTTTGCGATTGTTAAATCGATAATTCGTAAAAGATTTCATCTTCACTCGTCCCGTCAGACCACTCTTTTTCTTTTCGATCGGTTTCGACAAAGCCATGTTTCTGATTTGCAAATTTTGAAGCGGCGTTTGATTCGCGGTGAGATACAACGATTCTTCTTACTTCTGGCTGATTCTTTGCCCAATCAATTCGGGTTTTGTACATCAGATTGGAAATTCCCTTTCGGCGGTATTCCGGTTCGAGCCAGGAGCCCCAGAGATGGGCGGTTGATTTTGCAACGGTGTCTTGCGGGACAAAAACTCCGGTCATTCCGATCAGTTTTTCGCCGTCGTAAATGAAAAATATCGCCTGCTGCTTTTCTGAAATCCAATCCTTCCAATCTTGTTTTGAGTTGTTTTTCTCACGTTCGTAATTTGAACCAAACACTTTTGGATCCGATTTGAGGGCTTTGAGACGAATCCCGCGGAAATCTTGCCAGTCGGATTCTCTAATTTGCTTGATCAATATGTTCATTTCATTCCAAAAAGAATCATAACATTGTAGGGGCAGGTCTTGTGCCTACCCTTACAAATATCATCAACATTTTTTTATAAAACGGGCGGAAACGCGCCTGTGAAGGAGCGTGTTAAATCATGGTGTTCCAAAAAGATCGTCATTTACACACTTCCTAACGGGCGTGTTTCTGCAATAATAGGAGGACTAATATGACTTATCAAAAACTAAATATAAGCGGTGCACGTGCTGACGTTCTGTCCTGGGTTAATCACGGTCTGTCGTTTGAAGAACAAAACATGCTACGCAATGTTTCGCGTCTGCCTTGTTTGTTCAAACACGTCGCGCTGATGCCAGACGCGCATCTTGGAATAGGTTCGATGGTCGGTTCCGTTATCGCAACCAAAGATGCCGTAATTCCGGCAACGGTCGGTGTCGACATCGGCTGCGGAATGATGGCGGTAAAAACCCCGTTTAAGAGCGGTATTTTGGACGGTAAGCTCAAAGACCTGCGTCATAATATCGAACGCACTATTCCCGTCGGATTTAACTGGCATAAAGATCCGGTTGATGAAGCCTCGCGCTGGGAAGCGTGGGGCGCGTTTGGCGAACTCCACGAAGGCGTTCAAGACCGCAAGTCGAAAGCTATGAAACAGCTCGGAACGCTTGGCGGCGGAAACCACTTCGTCGAAGTTTGCTTGGACACGGAAAATGTCGTTTGGCTGATGCTTCACTCAGGTTCGCGCGGTATCGGAAATATGATTGCACAGCGTCATATCGAAACCGCAAAACAGCTCCATCGTTTAAGCGAACTTCCCGATCCAAATCTTGCCTACTTTATTCAGGGGACTGACGAGTTCCGTGCATACTGGCGCGATCTGGAATGGGCGCAAAATTACGCGATGAAGAATCGTGAAATTATGATGAAGCGTCTTGTTTATCAGTTTAACCGTATGTTCAATAAGGGTGAGGATTTCGTTCCTGAAATTACGGTCAACTGCCACCACAACTACGTCGCCCTGGAAGAACACTATGGCGAAGACGTCTACGTCACCCGTAAAGGCGCGATCAACGCCGAAACGGGTCGCTATGGGATTATTCCGGGTTCGATGGGAGCGAAATCGTTCATCATCAAAGGACTCGGGAAACCTGAATCCTTCAACTCCTGCTCACACGGTGCGGGTCGTAAAATGTCGCGTACCAAGGCGAAGAAACACTTCACCAAAGCGGATTTGGAGGCGCAAACCGAGGGCGTTGAATGTCGTAAAGACAAAGGCGTGATCGACGAAATTCCGGGAGCCTACAAAGACATCGATAAGGTCATGAGAAATCAGGAAGACCTTGTTGAGGTCGTTGCGGAATTGAAGCAGGTAGTTTGTGTTAAGGGGTGAGTGAAAGGCGGACGCGCCCTTCATTTACCAAAATTCTTAGAGGTCAAATCTCGGCAGACCCAGTTATCAAGATGAACCGAAAAGAAATAGCACTCAATCCTCTCGATCGCGAGAGCGGTAGGTGGATATTCGATTTGGGTTACCGTGCCTGGTGTTTCTTAGCAACTTTTTAGGGTTAAATAAGCCAGGTCATATTATTGTAGCTTTAGTTCTTTACGCGGAATTTTCTTATCCATCATTGCCGTTTGATAGACAAATGCTGCCATAATTACAGAGGCTTGTTTAAGTCTTCGGATTGCAAACGGTCGTAATTGTCCTGTGTTGAGTGATGCGTTTTTGTGTCATATTCGATACGGTCTTGGATGAATTGGAACCCTGGAAGCCCCACGGCATCAAACGACAGATGATCCGTTCCGCCTGTGTTTCGAAAAGTGATGGTTGATGCTCCCATATCGGCAAAAGGCAAAAGCCATTGACGAAAAATCGGGGCGACCTTTTCATTTGATTGCAGATAGATTCCGCGAATTTTCCCTGTGCCGTTGTCGAGATTGTAGTAGGCGGAAAGTTTGTCGTAATCAGCCTTTTTGGTAAATTCGCCAAATGTTGTGCCGCTGAAATACAAAGGATTTACATCGTCGCGGATTCCGAAATGCTTAAAAACATAAGCCCTCGAACCTTTTATGCCTTGTTCTTCGCCTGACCAAAGTGCGACGCGAATTGTGCGACGCGGTTTTAAGCCGGAAGCTAAAATAATTCGTGACGCTTCCATCGCAACTGCCACGCCTACCGCATTATCCGTCGCTCCAGTCGAACCGTGTTCGGAATCGAGATGTCCACCGAGCATAACGATTTCGTCCTTTAATTTCGGATCACTTCCCGGAATTTCAGCAATCGTATTGTAGGCATTTAAATCTTCATCGTGATAGTCTGTTTGCAGATTGACAGTCATCTGCAATTTTTCACCTGCGTTTAGCATTCGAACAAGCCGATTAAAGTCTTCAGTCGCCAAAATCATCTGCGGCAACATAAATTTTTCTGCACTTTTCTGATACGGCAGACGGCGATTTTTTGCTAAAAATTTCATCGGATCGGCCGGAAATTCCTGAGAGACAGCCGCGTCGGAAACAAAGATAGTCCCGCCACTTCCGCGAAAGCTATTGTTTACAAGAAGTGCCGCTTCTTCTTCGAGCAAAAACTTTACAAAATTTGAATTTTCGACAAAACGCTTGACAAATCTTTGCAAGCCTTCGGGGGAGGGCTGCCTGGGCGGCAGAGAATCGGGATCGGGTGCATTTGCCAATCTGAGTAAATCTTCTGCATCATATCTTTCCGCAGGCGGTTTAAAATCAGCCTTAATTTCCCGCGTACTGCCAACCAAAACTATTTTACTTTTTAACTTCCCGCGATATTCTTCCAAATCTTTGGAGGTTATCGAATCAAGATGGACAACATCCGCCGTAATTTCGCCATTTGTCGAAGGCGACCACGCTTTCGGGTAAGCAATTAGCGGAAACGTTTGCGGCGAAGTAATTTCAGCGTGAAATCGATTGATTGACCAACCGCGTCCGAACTCTCCCCAAGCCTCAAGTTTGGCATTCTTCATTCCCCATCCTGCCATCTTATCGCGTGTCCAAATATTCGCCCGCTTCATATTCGGCGAATTTGTTAACCTCGCACCGATAACATCCGTCAGATAACTTGTAATCCGCATCACCTGAGAATTTTCCAAACCCTCTTTTTTCATTTTCCCAATGTCTTCGGGCGGTGCAGCATAAATCTTGTTCTGAGCTAAGGCTATTGTTGAAAATGAAGCCCACAATAGAAAACTTAACACTATAAATGTTATGAATTTTGATTTTCGAAATTTCATAATTTTAATTGGCTTACTTTTTCTCCAAAACAATATCGAAAACAGTCGTTTCAAATTCCTCGCCATTGATTTTTTCTTTTTTTATAGGAACAGCTAAAGACGAATGGAATAGGGAATCAATATCCTGTTTCGGGTCGCCTTTGAAAAACATTTCGCTTGTCAGTTTTTTATGTCCTTTGGCTAGAGCGATAAAATGTATGTGTGGCGAACGCCAGAAGTTTGGTCCGGCTAAATATGGTTTAGGATGGACGGTTTCAAATTCGTAAAAACCTTCCTCGTTAGTAATCAAACGAACACGGTTCTTGAAATCTCCGTTTCCGCTCGAATAGCTATCGGTTTGATTATCAACCTGCCACAAATCAAGCACAGTATTCGGCAACGGCTTTTTCGTTGCATATGACCAGACTCGTCCGCTTACAAACAAAACCGTTCCCGGCTCAAAAGGTGGAGTGACCTTCGCCCGAAATGGCGAACCGCTTCTATAAAAGGGACCTTCCGAACGTGATGTAGTCAGCTTCAAATCGTCAGCGTCATCAAATGAGGCAAATGTTTCTTCCGCTTTATCAGCATCTAAACTTCGCGGAGTCGGTCGAGCACTACTTCGCAAAATCAATCCGGAAACGCCAAGCATTGCCAATCCAATACCGCTTTTTTGTAAAAAATCTCTTCGTTTCATAGCTCTCACTAAACCTTTTCTTATCGAAATTACGTCCAGACATAAGGAATTGTTTGAGTAAAGGTTACATATGTGAAGTCTGTTTGTATTGTAAATCTTTTGTCTGTTAGGATTTGTTTAGTTTTCTTTGTAAATTGCCCGAAACTCTGCTGGAGTCGTTTGAGTTGTTTTGCGAAAAACTTTTGTGAAGTGGCTTTGGTCGTAAAAACCCGATTCAGCCGAAATTTCGCTAAGCGGAGCGTTAGAATTTATAATTTTCTGGCAAGCAAACGCTATTCTCTGTTGTCTGATAAAATCCCCAATTGTGGAGTTAAAAAAGCTTCGAAACTCTTTAGCTAAATGAGTTGGATGTATTCCAACGGTGTGGGCAATATCCGAAATTGTCAGGTTATTCGTAAACTCCTCTTTGATATAATCTCTTGCTTCAATAAGCCATTTTGGAGCAGATGTTAAGTTTCTTTTCTCCCCACCGCGTAAAAACTCCGCGATGAGCTCAAGCATCAATCCCTCAACTGTCAAAGTCGAAAATTCGTCCATTTCACAAAATTCTTTGTAGAGCCGACTAACAATTCTAAGTAGTTCTAAGCGCTGAGCAACCATTGGTCGAAAAACAAAATCCTCGTTATCTAGATATCTAACGAAGCGTGAGTTTAACTGAATATTTAGACATCGTGACTCGGTATGAAAAAAATCGGAATGCTTTTCTCCTAGAGGATGAAAGATCATGGAGGAGGAACCTAGTGTTTTTTTATTATCCTTATATTTTTCTGTAAAATTACCCTGCAAAATAAAGCAAAAATACGCAAAATCATGACTGTGAAAAGGTAGAGAGGTATTTTCAGAATGAACGGATTCGGTAAAATTGAGGTCAGCAATTTCGCTAATCCGGATTATTTTCCCATAAAGATTGCGTTTGCGAATTTCCATAACTTATCTTCAAGAAACTAAATGCGGTTATGAATATTTAGATTATTTTTTTTATTCATTTTGTTAAATATCAAAGGTCTTCCGTTTTCGAATTGCCAAAGCATTTTCACAATTTCGCCCGATTTATTTCGTTCAAAACTAATGTTCACATATTCTGCACGATGATAAAACTTATCCTTTGAAATTGGAGTTATGCCACGTTGGAACGGATAATTTCCCCATTTGAAATAAAGACTTTCTCCTTTTGAAATCACGTTTAGCGGAATAGAAATCTCCTTACTTCTGAATTCGCCCACGTAATCTTTTGCCCTCGTGTTCGAAAATCTTATTTCGGAAAGTTCAAGTGGCTTTGAGAATGCACCACCGAAAATTACCGCGTTCAAATCTCTTGGAACACGATTAAATAAACCTGATTGAATGTTGCTTAAATAAACGATGTACAGTTTTTCGTTCGGATAAAGAGCCACATAGGCATTAAAACCTGCGACCAATCCGCTTTGCTCAATCAATTTTTTGCCTGAATAATTCCGTTTTCCCCAACCGTATGGATATCTTAATTTTTCAATATCAAATAGACGTTTTTCATCAACAGCTTTGAGCCATTTGTGTAAATCTCTCGCGTTTGAGTAAACCGAACCCGAACCAATTTGGATTGATTCATTAAAAGCTATTTCCTCAGCAGTTCCGGCGATAGCTCCGGCGGTGTATCCTTTCGCCAATTTCTTAGTGTCTGATTCTTTGCAAAAACTGCCCGAATTTTTCATTTTCAAAGGCTCGAAGATATTTTTTTTTAAAAAACCTTCATAAGAAAGCCTTGAAACTTTTTCAATCACAGCAGCGAGCAAATTATAGCCTTCGTTGCTGTAACTGCCGTTAGTGCCGGGCTGTAACTTTGGTTTTTGTTTCCCGATTTCTTGAACCAAATTTTCAGTTTCATAGCATTTGTTGTAATGCTTCGGGTCGTCCAATTGCCCGACGCCTGATCGATGCAAAAGAAGTTGTTCAAGAGTGATGTTTTCACCATTTGGGAACATAGGAAAGAATTTATTCAAAGAATCCTCAAGCTTTAATTTTCCCTTGTTTGCTAGAATCACGATTGAGGCGGCAGTAAAGGTTTTACTCAACGAACCGACGCGAAATTTTGTGTTGATGTCGTTTCTGATTTTTTGTGCTGAATTCGCCAATCCATAAGCATTTTGTAATACAATCCTGTCGGCTTCCGCAATCAAAATGGTGCCGCTGAAATCATTTTGCGATAAATATGGGCTAATGTATGAATCAAGCTGTTTATTAGTTGTTTGTGAATCGAGGTTCGTCGTTTGTCCGAAGACGTTAGTAGTAAATCCCGATGAAAAAGCTAACAAAAACAGCCATGAAAAGGCTGAAATAAACGAATCTCTATTTCCGAAAATCATAACTTCTCCGCGAAAATTCATCTCTTAATTTTGAACACAAGAATACTTTCAGTGTGTATATGGTGAAAACACCGCAAAGTGCGTTTTCATGACAATTACATGGTGATACGTCGCATGAAGATTGCTCAAAGTGAATGTTTTTCTGCCACTGAGTCAACACTCTCGCAGACGGAAACTTATTTCCATCCTGGTTCTTGGTTAGTCTCGTGAACCGTGCCGTCTGCCGGATGGGGCGGATTTGATGCAATTAATTCGCTCCAAAAGATCAACGTTTCAAAAATACGGAGGTAAAAGATGAAACAAGAAACTACCGCAAACAAAGGCGCGGAGCGATAAATCATTAATCGTCCGTGCATGGCAATAACCCTAGTTTATACAGAGGTAAAATGTATGGACACTCAATTACTTGAGAAACATTTCAATAAAATCGGAGCGAGAGTCGTTGTCCGAGAGGTTGAGCCAACATGGTGGGTATCAGCCGGCATCGACATTCGCGAGGACAACCACGGTGAATTTTTTGATATTCGGAAGGATGTAAATGAGGATGTCGGTTATGAGGTTGTTGACCTTAAAAAAGACATTCGTCATCTTCTACTTCTTGCGAGACGCCCGCATCTTCAAAAAGAGAAATATCTTTGCGGATTTGATGAGCGTCATTGGTTTGTTTGCGCAGTTCCGGGCAAAAGCGTTTCAGGCGTGATATCAGCTTTGGAAGCTTTGCAACCGGAAGATGTGCAATTTCAAATCAATAGAAACTTGAAACGAACCAAAAATCGTTTCAAACGCAGGAACGAAGTCTATTTACGCCAGGGCGAATGGTTTTTTGTACCAATGCCGAATTTGGCTGCAACAGACAACTTCACTCTTCAAATATTTAAGAATGAGCCTATAAGCAGAGGAAACGGCAGCAAACCGCATATCTGCGAAGAGGTTTTGCGCCGCGGAGGTAGAACCGTTATGGTCTGCCGCGCGAGACCACAGGGCATGGAACTTAAGGCGTACAACGCGCTGATCAATGACAGCCCAAAGGCGAGAAACTGGAATTGGACGCCTATGGTTCGCGATGCAGAGGTTTTTGCTCGCGGAACGGTCCGCCATCCGGATCACAAAACCATTCGTTTGGATGGATGGCATCAGGTTTTTATGAATACCGAAAATCTGGCGCCGGGTATGCAAAATGTCGTTTTTCTTGACTAAAAAAACTCCCCTCGGTTTAATAACGAGGGGAGTTTAATGACCACCGTAATTGCAAAATTTTTATCTATCTCAGTTCCAATGAGCCGCCGCCTTCATCGCCATCAAACCACTTGATCTCAACCTCAAGGCTGCGTCGGATCCCTTTGGCTCCTTTCTCTTCGTCTTCCACCTGCACCTCCAGGGTTACACTTTGCGCGATTTCCAACGTTACCTCTTCCGAACCCTGACTCAGCGTAACATTGCCGTCTGAAATCTTATCGGCTAATTGATGAAGGAAATTGGAAACGTCTGTTCTGCTTTTTCGTTCTTCGCTTTTAAATAATCTTGTTTCTAATCCCATGTTTCTTACCTAAACTAAAAAATGATAGTTGTAAAAAGAATTTCAATCTTTTACATAATTATATACTCAGAATTTTTTCGAAGCCACGTGAAACAGGGACACACGGACTCAACAACTTAATAAGATTTATTAATGTCTTTGCACCATAAACCGAGGTCGAATAATTCATAGAAGCCGAACGGGGTCTTGTCTTTACTCCAACAGCCATTTTCACAACTCTCACGCGGCTTAAAATCAATCTCTTTACGTTAATCGTCTAAAATATCGGGTAAAGAACTCAGTTTTGCTCAATATGACCAGGCTGCAAGGATTTGCACTTAAATTTGAAATACACTAAAACTATACAAACAGGAGGTACAGTCCATTGATAACCGGAAGAGTTCTGTTGCTAAACTTCTCTTACGAACCGCTCGGCACCATCGGCGTGGCGCGCGCGATTTGTATGCAGGTTTGCGACAAACTATACATCGAAGAATTCGACGGCGAAAACGTTTTGCGCTCACCGTCGGTTGAATACAAAGTTCCAAGCGTCGTGCGTTTGAGACACTATGTAAATGTGCGCCGTAAGCGCCGCGAAAACACCATGAAGCGTGTGCGAATTTACATACGTGACCGTTACTGTTGCCAATATTGCGGTGAAAACAAACACGCGAAAGACCTTACGCTTGATCACATCTTGCCGCGCGCGCAAGGAGGAACTACAACTCCGCAAAACCTTGTCTCGGCGTGTAAGAAGTGTAACCAACGCAAAGGAAACCGCACTCCCGAACAAGCTCGTATGCCGCTTCTCACATCGCAAAAACTCCTGCGACTCGGACTAGATCATGTTCTCCTCTGCCATTACGCAGAGTCGCGTCCTGAATGGAAGAAATATTTGTTTATGGATGAAGATGTGAACGAAGACCAGCGGGTAGCTGCATAAAATCAGCCCACGAAATAGACGAAATTTACGAAAAATACTTCAGATAAGTATTCCCTTTCGTGATTTTCGTGGGTAACTTTTTCTTGATGAATCTCTACGAAAATGACTGGCTTTACGATCTTGTTCACGAGAAGTCTCCCGACAGTGAGCAGATCGCTTTCTACGAAAAGCAGATAGAAAAATACGGTCAACCGGTGCTTGAACTTGGCTGCGGAAGCGGCAATTATCTCGTCACGCTCCAACAGCAAGACGTAAAAATTGCCGGTATCGACGTCTCAACCGAAATGCTCGATGCCGCGAGAAAACGCGCTTCTGAAAAAGAATTGAAGTCGAATTTAATTAATGCGGACATGCGAAATTTCAATCTGAATCAGAAGTTTTCCGTAATTTTCGTCGCAGGTAATTCCCTACAGCATCTGAACACAATCGAAGACGTTGAATCCTGTCTGGCTTCAGTTAAGCGACATCTCAAGCCGGACGGGCGAATAATCGTCGAAGTTTTTAATCCGAGTTTGCAGCTCCTTACGCGTGATCCTCAGGTGAGGTATTTCGTTGGGGAATATAAAACTGATGATGGCTGGGTCGTTATCAACGAAAACGTTTTCTACGATCCAGCGACCCAAATAAATCATATTCATTGGCACTACAAAAATCAGTATGCAAAGGAAGAACACACGGTGACCTTCACGATGAGGCAATTTTTTCCGCAGGAATTCGATTATCTCTTTACAAAAAACGGATTCACAATTGAGGAGAAATACGGCGATTTTAATGAACGGAAGTTTGAAAGTAAATCGTCAAAACAAATAGTCGTTGCGAGCGTCTAACGGAGCGCGGACACTCTTGTCCGCAAGTTTTCCTTAAAGGACACCCTTACTCCGTGCGGGTTTCCGCACCATGCTCACCGGAACGCGGACACTCTCGTCCCCAAGTTTTCCTTAAAAGACACCCTTACTCCGTCCGGGTTTCCGCACCATGCTCACCGGAACGCGGACACTTTTGTCCCCAAGTTTTCCTTAAGACACCCTTACTCCGTGCGGGTTTCCGCACCATGCTCACCGGAACGCGGACACTCTTGTCCCCAAGTTTTCCTTAAAGACTCCCTTACTCCGTGCGGGTTTCCGCACCATGCTCACCGGAACGCGGACACTTTTGTCCCCAAGTTTTCCTTAAAAGACACCCTTACTCCGTCCGGGTTTCCGCACCATGCTCACCGGAACGCGGACACTCTTGTCCGCACCATCCTAAATTCGCTTCCCTGACGAGCGAGGACGAGCCATCGCCCCGACAAATTTCAATTCATGAGGGTAGCACGATCGGAGGCTCACTTACGAAAAAAAGTTCTTGTAATCCAGTTTGAATTGTTGTAGATTTACCGATTTTGGTGAGGTTAAATCTATGGAATTCGTACTTACTGTAATCGAGATTTTGGCGATTCTGGCGAGCGCCTACGCAGGTATGGTCGCGGCAAAACGTCAGGATATGGACTTCGTCGGTCTCTTTAGCGCAGCAACCGTAACCGCATTCGGCGGCGGAACGCTGCGTGACCTGCTGCTTGATCGCACACCGCTTTTTTGGGTCGAAAATCATCAATATCCGATTATTGTATTTTTCTTATCGATATTTGGCTTAGTCTTATTCAAATACAACAAGGAACTTTTTCGCAGGAATGTAATGCTAGTGATCGACGCTCTTGGTCTCGGTTTATATTCTGCAGTCGGTGTTGGAATCGCACTCCAGCTAAAAACACCAATCTTCCCCGCTGTTTTAATCGGCGTCGTTACAGCGACTGCCGGTGGAGTTCTTCGCGATATTCTTCTAGATAAGGTTCCCGAAGTTTTTCTTAAAACGACACAGCTGTACGTAACCTGTTCGTTTTTTGGTTGCTGGTGTTATATCGGCTTAACGCTACTCGGCTTCGAACACGTCTTCGGTTTGATCGTTTGTATCTTGGTGACTTTTACAACTCGGGTTCTGGCAGTAAAACTGGATCTGTCACTTCCGTTTTAGCTGTGGTACAGGTAACTTCAATCTAACGAATTTCCGATGTATGATTGCTGCAGTCACTTAAAAGGAGAATCTCAGTGAGACTCTTTGCAAAATTTATTTTGGTGTTTATCCTTCTCGTTTTTGGTGCGAACACTGCCTTTTCACAATATACAAAAGAACAGCGCAGGAAAATGCGGAAACTCGATGTCGGAATATTATCCATAAAAACATCGCCTCTTCCGCTGACAGTAAAAATCGATGGAAAAATTCTTGGAAAGAGTGGCACCAAAGAAGCCGCCGAATTCTACCTAAAGCCAGGCGTACGAACGGTTGAAATTGAGGGTCCCAATGGAACCACTTTCAAGCGCGAGATAAATGTCGTCAAGGGTGTAATGAATTGTATCTGTCTTGGCGTAGTCGAATTTACGAAAACGAAGCCATGTCCTTACGATTTTGAGTTGAGAGCGGCGAAAGAGGGACGAGACGGTGACCTGTTCATAGTTGAAGCCATAAACAAAGTCACAAAAAACCCAGTAATGCTCGATGATTTGAAGTTTATTTGGCGTGTCTCTCCTGGCTCTGCGACGTTTGAACAATACAAAAACAACCAGACACTTAGAGTTGATTCTACTGATCTAGGGGGCAGCACCTTAAAAGTGGGACTCCAGGTCTCTGATAGACACTACGGAAAATCGTGTGCTCAAGAATTGGAAGCGAGCATCTCGGTACACAAACTCCCGCCCATTGAAGGCGACCCTTTTGATGAGTTTGTTTCTGTATCGAATGATGACGATAAAGCCCGCCTTGATGGGCTCGCGATTGAGCTTCAAAACAACCCGACATTTCGTGCGATGATTATTATCCGCCCGGGAAAGAAAGAATCGAAGAATTTTCGGTCACCGCGGACTTTATCAAAAATGGCACGTGAGTATTTGGTTCAAAAGCGCGGGGTTGCCTCATCAAGACTGACATTTGTTGAAGGTGCAAAGCGGGATGCAACGAGCTACCAGATTTTGCTTTTACCTCCCGGCGTTAAAAAACCGTCTGTTAAGTAAGAGCGCTCAACTTAGCACGTTTTTCCATTTCCAAAAACTACGGTATAATCTATTTAATTCAACAGAGCAAGTTTGGACGAGTTCCGTACTTGTTCTGTTTTTCTATTGGAGTACAAAATGAAATACGAAAGTGAAGACGACGTTCTCGAAGTAATCGAAAACTTCGAAAACTGCACAATCGAACGCGGAACCTGGGGTCACCCGGAGCACCTGATCCTCGCTTACCATTATTCAATCAATAACGATTTCGAAACTGCCTTAAACAAAATGCGGGATGGGATCTTTCGCCTTCTTGAATCGTTTGAAATCGACCTCGCAAAAGAAATGCCCTACCACGAAACGCTTACAGTATTTTGGATGAAAACGATTGGTGAATTTGCAAAGGATAAAAGTGGTTATTCAGTTGAAATAATTAACGAAATGATTGAAAAATATGACAAGCATTATCCGGGAAAGTTTTATCGTCACGAGAATCTATTCTCTGACAAAGCGCGCACGGAATTTGTTAAACCGGATAAAAAACCTTCGAATAAAAAAGTCTCAGGCGGTATAACACCCACCTGAGACCCTACGGATCTGGGACTGTTGAAACCCGCTAGTTTTTCAGCCTGGCAACCGAATCATCATCGTCCAAGATCAACACATCCGAAGTAGCCTGGCGATAGTTTTGATAGTTAACAACGTAGCTAAAAGGCTTCATCTTCCCTCTCTTGTTTGCTACGGCAACCGTATCGAGTTTCGTGGTAACCCACAGACCGCTTTCGAGTTTTTCCCTTACAGCGGTTGCATTGTAGCTCGCCATTACGTTATCCGAACTTCTTCCTGTCGTTTCTGCCTGAGGAAAACTGCTTCCCCAGAATTTCACGATCTGTGCATCTTCAACCGACACAAAAATTGACCCGAAAAACACGCGGAAAGGATTGATAAAAGGATACTTAGCCGCAAGCTCTTTGTATTTTTGCATCGTCGGTTTGTAAACCGTGTAGCGCGCAACTCCTATTCCGTCTACCTCCGTAAAGTGAACAAATTTGATCCGCATTTCATCGAGATACGGTGCTGACCAAAATGTCTCCGTTGCGTCCGTATCTATCGAATCGATGTTTACTAAGCAGCTTGGCTCTTTCACTTTCTTTTTCTTCGCAGTGAAAACGACATTTTCGTTTTCGAACAGTGATTTGCCGCTTACAGTTCGAGCTACCTGACGAGTCTCAATATAGTTTTCAGTAACCTTTTGCTTTTTCCAGCAGCGTAGATCGAGTTTTTGGTCGTAGACGAAGTTATCCATTTTGTAATAGAGCGATTTTTCGTTTCGAAGCGCAGCCGCAAGTATTTCCTTAGGGTCTTTGACATTAAGAGCCTTTTGAATTTCAAACGAGATCTCCTGAACGCCTTGAGCAATTTTTGCTTTCGATTGCGATGTTCTCACTAAATAGGGCAGGCGAGCACCCTTACCGAGGACTTTTTCAACTGCAGCATTAGAAACTGTGCTGCTGGCGGCGGCATTTCTCCTGCCGATGAATTCGCGATAAGGATTATCGATCAACTTTCGGTAAAACTTGCTCTTCGCCATGTAACTAACGATCTTCTTTTCCATTCTTTGGCGAATCTGTCCTTCATTAAGGTTTTTCCAATCATCGTCCCACAACTTTGGCAGCTGCCAGAAGCTTTCCTTTCGCGGCGTTTCGCGAGCAATTCGCCCCATGATTCTAAACCCGCGTTTTTCAAGTTCCGCTTTGGTTATTCCCTGTTGCGTTTGCCAGACTCGATAGAAATCGTAAACGTGTCTTAGCTCGTGCATCGAAAACATAAAAAACGAGCCCGATTTTGCAGATTCAGGTCGCAAATAGAGTACAGCGTTGAAATGCCCAGCTTTCGAATCCGGTAAAAACGCCTGTGCTGAAGCAGCGATCCTTTTGGAAACGCCTTTCTTCATCGGTTGGATTTTCACATCCTGCGTTTGGAAAACGTCCCAAATCTGCTCGAGCTCTTTCCGTAAACTGTTTGACCAGTTGACGCTATTTAGCTCATCAGAAACCTTTTGAAGCGCTTCGCAGAAAAGAACGCGGTCCTCGGCTGGAATTTCATTCGATAGTTTTTTTGAATCTAGATTGTTGTCGGAGCAGCCGTCTTCAAATCGTTTGACTGCCGGATTTGCGAATGAAACCTTATCAACAGGTTTTTCACTCGAAACCGCCGTTTCGTCTCGATTTGAGTCGTCTAAATTTGTTGAAGAAGCCCCGTTTACTGGGTTTGAAAAGATTAGGAAACAGAAGACAGCGTTTAATAGAAACGCAGAAAATATGGATTTAATCACAGAAACACCTCACTTCGGTAGTCGTGCAATCTCTGAGAGATTCACGCTTTTGCGCCTCCGCATCACTACGGAGTTGCCTTTATCGGTTAGGTGCCGGTGAAAATAGGGGCAATCTATTTCACTGGTGTTAACCGCTTAAGGTAAAGAACCAATAACTTTAATTTTTCAGAAAGTTTTGTAAAAAGTTTAAATTTCTTTAAACAAACTACTCCGCAGTCCCCCCAACTCTTTTGTTTGATATGAGTTAGAGAAGCTAAAATAAAGTATATTCCAATAGAGAAATGATACTGAAATGTTATCAAGACGCACGTTTTCTGAAAGCCCATTCTTCCTGTTCGTTGATCTTAGTAAAAAGTTTATTTCTTGCTTCATTCATACTTCTGGCTGATTCATTATCGCTGATTTTGGATGCAAATTCATCCAGTTGCTTAAAAGAGAAACTGGGTTTGAGAAATTGCTTTGCTTTGGGTAGAGATTTGAGTTTCTCATATGGGGTCATCATGTCTTCATAGGGATACTTTTTTATCTCTTTTCCGCGTTTGTCTTTTACAGTTTTGGGAAAGAAACAGGGGCGATGGAAATTGATATATGGGTTCAGAAAATCGTTCAGGAAACGGTTGATTTGCGGGGCATATTTTTGTGGAATGTGAGTATATCCGAGGTGTTTGCGAACGATTGAGCCATTCTTAGATTCAGCCAGAGCATTGTCGTTAGAATGGCGTGCGCGGGACTTTGTCAGTTCGATCAGCAGTTTGTTGAGCAGTTCAGCGACTTTGTGGTTGATGAACTCCGAACCGTTATCTGAATGAAAGCTGAATATGACAAAGGGAAACTGCTTGAGCAGATTCTCCAGTACCGGGATGAGAAAGGCTTCTGATATTTTTTCGACAGAGCAGACGATTTCAAATTGAGTTACTTCATCAACAGCATTTATATGATAAACGCCTTTCGTGCCGTCGATATCGCCTTGATGGACAGTATCCACGCGTATGTAGCCAGGACGACCGTCGGGATGAGGTTTACGGCGCACACCGATTATTGATTTCTTCGGGCGCGTCTTCTCATAGTGAATACGAACACGCTGATAAGCTTTTGAATGCCTCAGATTGTATAAATGGGCAACTGAGATGCCTGCAAGCTTTTGATACTTTTCTTTGCCGAATATCTCACAGGCGCGCTCGCAAATCTTCTTTGTGGCATGCCCCGAAAGGGTGCCGTGCAGTTCGTCAGTCTCTGCTAGAAGCCGTATATCCTCATCGGTATATTTTCTTTGGAATCCTCTTCTCTTTGCCGGCGAACGTTGACGTACATGCCCTGTCAGAAAGTACTGCCTGACAAATCGTTTGATCTGGACACGAGAGTAGCCGCTAACCTTCTCGATAAAACTAAGCAGCAATCCTTTGTCAGATTTGCTTAGCTTCAAATATCGAAATCGAATCAGGGTCTCTTCTATCCACACGTACCGCTTTGCTTTTGTCTCGATCTCAAGTTCTATATCTGCTGTTCCCTGAAGGAATTGGCGCACCTGCCCAAGTGTTTTTATCTTATTGTCATTCATGACGGTCTTCATCTCCCTATCATGAACAAGAATCGACTATTTCAGTATCATTTTACGTTGGAATCACGGTAACCCTTCAGTATCATTTTGTATTGGACAAGACTAATAATTCAACTTTCTTCTCCAATATGGTATAAATATAGCTATGTTTTTAAGGAAACCACCCAAAACCCGCCTTAACGAGCTCGGCATCGCGCCGAAAGAATCCTGTTGTCTCTAAACTCTAGTTCTAGCGAAAAATTGGTTTAATGGTATTGCTTGTCCGAAATCTCTTTCGGGTAGTCCAATTCCTATTCGTTTTGGTTTATTATCGTTTTTACGGGATTTACTATGCTTAAACTTCATAACACTTTATCGGGAAAAATCGAAGACTTTGAACCTTTGGAAGAGGGCAAGGTCAAGTTTTATATGTGTGGTCCGACTGTATGGGATTTTGCCCACATCGGAAACTTCCGTTCGTTTACGTTTGCGGATATCTTGCAGCGTTACCTTAGATTTAAGGGGTTTGATGTTACGTACGTGATGAATTTAACGGACGTAGACGATCGCATCATAAACGAAGCAAACAAAAAAGGGATTTCGATTCAGGAAATGACCGAGCCCTTTACTGTTGCGTTTAAAGAGGATATGGCGGCGCTCGGAAACCAAACGCCCGATGTTCAGCCAAAAGCGACCGAACACATCGATGAGATGATCGAGATAATTCAAAAGCTTCTCGATAACGGCAAGGCCTATGAATCGGATGGCTCTATCTATTTCCGCATTTCTGAATTTCCGGAATACGGCAAGCTTTCAAAGATCAATTTCGAAGGCAATATCGAAGGCGGAAGCGACCGTATCGACACCGACAAATACGAAAAAGAAGATGCCCGAGACTTCGCCCTTTGGAAATTGGTTGGTGAGGACGAAAAGCCTGGTTGGGACGCACCCTTTGGACGCGGTCGACCGGGTTGGCATATCGAGTGTTCCGCGATGTCGATGAAATATCTCGGCGAAACATTCGACATCCACGCGGGCGGCGTAGACCTACAGTTTCCGCATCATGAAAACGAGATCGCTCAATCGGAAGGCTCTACCGGAAAGCTCTTTTCAAAATACTGGCTTCACGGCGAGTTTTTGAAGATTGATAACGACACCATGAGCAAGTCGCTTGGCAATGCCTATACATTCCGCGACATGCGGGAAAAAGGTTTTTCCGCGTTAGCGATCAGATATTTGCTGCTTTCAGTTCCCTATCGAAGGCAGCTGAACTTTACGTTTGACGGTTTGAAGGGAGCAGAGACCACAGTTGCGCGCCTGCAGCAGTTTCGGCGTCTGGTTGGGGAAGCAGAGGCAGGGAGAACGGAAGACGGGGAGATAGTGAAAGCGCGTGTCGCGGAGTCGCTTGCTGAGTTTGAGGCAGCACTTGATGAGGATTTAAACACCTCGAGAGCGCTGGCGGCAATCCACGATCTGGTTCGCGACGTTAATACGGAGCTATCCACCAATGGACTGAGTGAAGACGATAAGGCTGCCGTTTCGAGCGCAGTTGAAACCTTTGATTCGGTGCTCGGAATCTTTGGCGAAGAGAAAGAGGAGATCCTCGATGAGGAGATCGAAGCGCTCATTGAAGAACGCCGTCAGGCGAGACATAATCGAAATTTCGAGCGTTCGGATCAGATTCGTGACGAATTGGCTGAGAAAGGGATTATTCTGGAGGACACGGCGGAAGGCGTTAGGTGGAAGCGAAAATAATGGAATGCGGACGGGAGAGTCCGCGCTCCTTACTTATTTATGGGTCAAGACAATTATTTTGTCATCTTCCACAAATTTCACCGTTTTAGATTTACGCGGATTGACGTAAATCCCGTATCTCCCGACTTCTTCCGATTCCTTATCAATTTTGTAACCAAGCGCACTCTCGTTTCTGCGGCGTGCGGATTCTACGATCGAATAGAAATTCACGGGTTCATCGAGCTTAACGAAATCGCCGGCCGGTTTTAGATAAATCTCGGAACCATCGGCATCGAAAAGGTCATCAAAAACCTTTCCTAGCAACTCGGTTTCGGAAATCTGCGTCATCAAAAGACCGGCGAGCTCGTCGCTCACGATAAAGTCATCAGCCTGTGCAACCTCAGCCAACGCACGATTTTTTACGTCAAGCATTTCGCTTACGATGCTGTACGCGTCACCCTTTTCGCCTTCGATATCCCGCAAATGCAAAAGCGTGATGATAGTCTTGGCATCCGCTTCCTGGGGCTCGTAATCGCTTGAATAGCAGAGAATTATTATGTGTTTGTATGACGGTAAATCTAAAGCATTAAGGAGTTTACGGTCTGTCGTGTCACCTTCCTGAAACTCGATTTCGAGATTTGTTGCATCTAAAGCGAGGCGATCAACCGCACGTTTTGTGTTCGGCAATTCGGAAACAACCGTAAGATTCGAGCCCTTCGCAACGTAATTGTCCAGTTCCTTTACGATCCTGTTTCCGCGTTTGTTCCAACCCAAAACGAGCAAGTTTTCGGGCTCGTTTATAGGTTTAGGTTCTTCCAAAATCACGCTGTCCGAGATCTCGGGCGATCCCGAAGTTTCGATTCCCTCATCATCGTCAGCAATCAAGACGATCTCGTCGCCTTGCTCGATTTTGGTGTCGTTTGACGGGTTGAGAAGCACTTTCCCGTTGGTACGTGCAATACCCATAACGGCACAGTGTTCAAACGCCATAAGCGATTCGCCGTATGTTTTGCCTTCAAGATCAGGCACGTTTTCGAGGTAAATTTCATCGCCGTCGAAATCAAGAAGTTCGTTATAAACGATGCTCAAGCCCGTTTGGCGGCAGGTTTGTGCCGTGATACGGGAAATCAGATCGTTGATCAAAACGAGTTTTACCTCGCCTCTGCCAATCATTTTCGTAACCTTTGCGTTTTCAGTCTCCCTGATTTCCGCAACGATATGATACGGAGCTTCGCGTCGGTTAGGGCTGTTCGTGAGAGCGAGAAGCATCTTAATTACGTGCGAATCGGGATCTTCTTTATCTTCGGGCGAAAGCACAATTATCGATTTGGAAGCCTGCGGATTCACGATTTGAAGATCCTCAAGATCAATCGGACTTCCCTTTCTACAAATGATTTTTGTCTTTCCCGTGTTCCCCAATTTGGAGCGAATCGCCTCTTCCATTTCAACCTTGTCAAGGTTTGCGAGGATTACAACTCTCGGCTTTTTTGCATTTTCATTTGCGAGGCAGAGTTCTGAAAGAATTAGAAAAATTCTCGGCGACCAACCCAAAATCAACGTGTGATCTTTTTCCACAACGAGCGAACGCCCTTTTCGCAGGTCGTCAAGTTTGTCTTCAAGTCCACTCGTCAGAACCCCGATTAAACTACTGAAGATAAATATTCCGAATATCGTTATCAACAGCATCCATATCCGGAAAGACCACCCCTCGTCGCCCGCGACCGTTCCGGGATCGATCGAACGCATCAAAGACTGCCAAAAGGCCTCCGATAAATTATACGGCTCCTCGAGAGCCAAACCCGTAACCAACAGAAAAATTGCCGAGATTAGAATTACGACCAATGAAATAGCGGCCAGCCACGCAATTAAGGAAGCAGTACCGCCCGACAAACTGTTGTCAAACCAGTAACGAAGTCTTTGCCAAAATGTGATTTTTCTCATACTAATTTAAATACACTAATCCTTAAAAATAAATGGAAAAAGCCCTGGGTTTCCGCATAGGAAACTGCCAAAGACTTTTGATTTTCTTGGGGACTACGAGAATCTTATTACAAAACGATATCTTTGCAAAGTTCGCCATTTATGCTTGTATAAAAGAGCGGAACTTCCTTATAAGTATCGGTATCAGTGCAATACGAAAGGCAGCTTTCAAACGGCTTTGAGTAAATATGGAGGCTTACAGCCCGTTCGTCGAATTCGGGGAGATTTAGTATCTGGTGAATCGGTTCTTCTAACTCGACAGCGGCTGAAAGGCAGTCGGAAAGATCAAACGCTACGGTTTTTCTGAGTTTGCAATGTCCGGTCTGTTCATCAATCTCATCAACAGCATAATTCTGCCCATGGAGAGTGCCGTCGACGACCATCATCCAGCACATCTGGTCGGCGTGGTTATGAACTCTCGAGACCTGTCCCTTCTCCCAGCAAAGTGACATCAGCTCAAAGCGTTCGTCTTTGTAGATTAAATTGCGAGTGTAAAACTTATCGCTCCAAAATAACGTGTGTGATACGGTGTCCACATCCACGGGATTGTCAGACAAGAACTGGTAAACGCCCTGACAAGTAAAGTCCTCATCAGGAAGTTCTTTGAGACCTTCTACTAAGTTTTCGATTTTTACTTTTTTCATAGGGTTAGCCACAGAGGGCACGGAGTTAAAGAGAGTATTTCTGATTTCTTCTAGAATCGTTTCTATCAATCGGTAACGCTGCACCTTGTTTCAAAATGGTTCAAATTCACCAACCGAGGATCAGGACTAAACGGAGATTCGCCTTACACCTTCGGAAAGAATCTTCTCACCAAAGTTGATTACAAGCCCTCGCTTAAAACCTGTACCTTTAAGATAAGACAATACCTGCGCCGTCGCAAATTCAGGAACTTTTGTGAGTGATTTTATTTCAACTACGACTTCGTTTTCAACCAATAAATCAATTCTCTGTCCTTTTATTGATTTACCCTTGTAAACAATTGCGACTGACGCTTGTCGTTCGTACCGAATATTCCGAAGATCAAACTCTCGACAGAGCGCCTCTTCGTAAATGGCTTCAAGTAATCCGCGACCCAAGGTTCGGTGGACTTCAATTGCTGCGCCAATAATCTTTCCGGTGAGGATATATGACATTGTTTTCCTTGTTGGGGTGATGAGATTCCAATCCTAACTTTTTTCTTTATCTTACTCTGCCTAAACTGTAGCTGTCTATGGAAAAAAAGGTAGCCACAGAGAACACAGAGTAATAGGAGGCGGGAGGAAGCAAAGTCAAAAGAAAAGAAGCGATGACCTTACTCAGCCTAAACTGTAGCTATCTACGGAAAAAAAGGGTTAGCCACAGAGAACACAGAGTAAGAAGAGCCGGAAAGAAGGCAAACCAAAGCAACTCTAGTGGGAACATTTTAAAATGTGTTCTCTCCGATTACTAAAAACCTAAGGTGCGAGGCGAAAGGCACACGAAGGTTCAAGATCGATCCCATCGTACGGGGCATCGAAGTTTTCTTCTCCTCTTACTCTGTGTTCTCTGTGGCTAAAGTTTTCTTTTCAACCTATTTCTGTGATTTTTGTAAGAAGTCTATAAATTCCTGTGGATTCCTGGTTAAACCGGGGAATGTTGAAATCGGTTTTCCGTTTGAATCAAAAATTGCGTAGAAAGGAAGCGCAACGGTTTTGAAGGTTTTTTCCTGGAATTGCTGCTGTTTGTAGTAGATTTCGCCCTCGCCGTCGGTGTAAAGGCTAACCAAGACAAACTTCTCCATCTCCTTACGAACATCTGGTCTCACAAACATATTCGCTTCCATCCAACGACAATTCGTACACGTATATCCTGTGAAATCAACAAATACAAGTTTTTGTTCAACCTTTGCTTTAAGTAGGGCTTTTTCTAAATCGTTTTTGATCCACTCGAGTTCGGCGTCTTTATCGCCAAGGATGTTGAATGCCGACTCGGCGTTTTTCGGGGGAAGAAAAGATTCAAGCTCGCCGAGTTTTTTACCGAAAATGCCTGTCGTAAGATAAATCCCCAAAACCGCCGCGCCAATCGCAACAAGCACTCTTACCGGCGTAATTTTCTTAACAGGCGAATCTAGTTTGAACTTAAAGACCCCCAGGACATAAAGCGCGATCGCAATCGCAATCAAAACCCAAACGATCAGTACCACTTCGCGCGAAAAGATCGTCCCGAAGTTCATCGAGTCGGCGGAACTCTTAAAAACTGACGTCCAAACAAGATCAACGTTTGATAAAAACTTCATTGCCGCAGCTACTTCTAAGAAACCCATTACGACCTTAACGGAATTGAGCCAACCGCCCGATTTTGGAAGTTGCGATACGAGTTGCGGAGCAAGGGCCAACACGAAAAACGGAAGCGCAAAAATGGTAGAAAATGCCAGCATCCCTATAAGCGGCATCTGCCAATCACCCTGCGATGTCGAAACCAGGATCGTGCCAACAAAGGGCGAAGTACAGGTAAAAGATGTGATCGTAAAAGTGAGTCCCATCAGAAGCGCACCGATATAGGCACTTCCCTCGCCTTCTTTTGTTCGGGTGATGTTGTCGAGTTTCGTCAACACGCTGTTTGGTATCGCGATTTCGTAAAAACCAAACAGGTTGAAGGCAAAAAACAAAAATATCGCGGCGATCAGAATGTTTACCCAGGGGTTTGCGGCAAAAAGGTTAATTCCGGCAGCTCCTACAAAAAATGCCAGGAGCATTCCCAAAAGCGTAAAGGTCGCGATAATTCCGATTGAATAGACCAGGGCGAGTCTGACCGATTTCGAGCGGCTTCCAGCCGAGTTTTTTGTAAAGTAGGATACCGTGATCGGAATCATCGGAAAGACACATGGAGTCAAAAGCGAGAGTGCGCCGAGCGAAAGTGCCAGCCATATAAAAGACCAAAATGGCTGATTACTTGCATCTTGTCCAAAGTTTGTAATTGAATCGTTCGAATTGGAATCAGCCGAAGTTGAGCCGGCAAATGGCTTTTTGACGTCCGCAAAGCCATCAAATCCAACGCTTACAGTTTTTGGCGGAAGACAAAGAGTGTCGTTGCACACCTGGAAACGAACGTGTAACCGCAAATCCTTAGCATCCGCATCGCTTTTTGTTTTAAGAAGAATAGTAAATTCCGCGTTTTTGCGAAAAATACTGGTTTCCATATCGAAATTTGGGTCAAACTTGGTGATCGGCTTGGGTGAAGTTGCCTCACCTGCGGACTCAAAAAGCGAATCGTCCGGGAGTTTAATGGTGGTTGAGATCGGTCCGCCTTCGGGTTGTTTTAGCCCATAAAGGTACCAGTCTCCCTCGATCTCTGCTTTTACAGTTGCGCTTACGGTGTCACCGGTTTCCAAAGACTTCCCTTCGGACTCCGACTCCAGTTTCCATTTCACCGGACTCTGCGCAAATACACTTCCAGTCCCGATAGCAAGAAAGATCAGAGTCGCGATCAAGATGTAAACTTTTCGAAGTCGGCCCATATTCTCACCGAAATTTTACCATTTAACGTCTGTGTGGGTTAGTGATGAACGATTTAATTTTGCACTTAACGCGTTGTCTAACTTATACTTTACCTTTGCATTAATCATTCTGTTTTATTAAGAATTTATCGATCGGTTTTATTCCGGTGTAAATAGGGAGCGCAATTTGGCCAGAACAACAACCCGAAAAAAAGATGCGGCAGCGAAGGCGAAATCAAATTCCAAAAACGGTAAAGGCACGGCTGAGCAGGTTACGGATATCGTCGATGTAGAGCAAGCGAAGGCTGAATATCAAAAGCGCCGGAAAACGCAGATCGCGGCGATCAAAAAGCTCGATAAAGATTTGCTGAGAGAGATGCTCTATCAGATGGTTTTAGGGCGCGTCTTTGAGCAAAAGTGTGCGGAAGTCTATCGCATTGGGAAAATTGGCGGTTTTTGTCACCTATACATAGGACAGGAAGCGATTGCTGTTGGAACCTTGATGCAGCTTGAGGATCGCGACTTTGTCATTGGATCATATCGCGATCACGTTCAGGCGATGGTCAAGGGAATCACGCCGGAAGCAGTGATGGCTGAGCTGTACGGAAAGGCTGGTGGTAATGTGGGCGGCAAAGGCGGCTCGATGCATATGTTTTCTAAAGAAAAGAATTTCTTTGGAGGGCATGGAATCGTTGGCGGGCAAATCGGCGTTGGAACCGGAATGGCGTTTGCTCAAAAATATCAGGAAACCGGCGGCGTCACGCTTTGTTTCTTCGGCGAGGCGGCCGTTAATCAAGGGATTTTTCACGAGTCTCTTAATATGGCTGAGCTCTGGGATTTACCGATAATCTACATTTGTGAAAATAACCGTTACGGGATGGGCACTTCACAAGCGCGGGCTATGTCGATCTCTAGTATTGCGCATAAGGCTGAGGGCTTCGCAATGGCGGGCGAGTTCGTCGATGGAATGGATGTGATGGAGGTTAGAGCGGCAACCGATCGGGCGATAAAACTTGCGCGCGAGGAATCAAAACCGACTCTTCTCGAGATTCGTGCTTATCGTTTTATGGGACATTCTATGTCCGACCCCGGAAAATATCGTACAACGGAAGAGGTGAAAAAGTATCGCGAACGTGACCCGATCCTACTGTTTGAAGATTCTCTTAGAGACGCCAAGGTCTTTACGGATAAAGATTTTAAGGAAATCGAAGAACAGGCGAAAGCGAAAACGCAAAAAGCGGTCGAATTTGCGGAAAATAGTCCTTTACCTGATGAAGCGGAATTATTGAGTGACGTGTTTGCGTAGAAAAGTTGCCGGTGATCAGTGATCAGTGGACAGAAATTAGTTTATTAAACTCACATAAGGGGATAAAAAAATGGCCTTACAAAGCTACCGCGAGCTTGTCGCGTGGAAGAAGTCTATGATTTTGGTTCGGGAAATTTATGAAGCGACGAAATGCTTTTCCAGGGAGGAAATCTACGGATTAACAAACCAGTAAAGACGTGCATGCGTTTCTATTCCATCAAATATCGCTGAAGGGCAAGGCAGAGGCTCGACACGCGAGTTTATCAGACATCTAAGAATTGCTTATGGCTCCCTTTTAGAAGTCGAAACTCAGTTGCTAATTGCCAGAAGTCTGAATTATATGAAACCGAAAGCGTCGTGTGAGACCCTAGAGAAAGCATCAGAGGTAGGTCGCTTGATAAACGGTTTGCTCAGGTCTTTACAGAAACGTCTTAACTGACCACGGACAACTGACCACTGGTCACAATTATGAAGGAACTAACAATCAGAGACGCACTGAATGAAGCGCTAAAAGAAGAATTAATACGCGACGAAAACGTCTTTATTATGGGCGAGGAAGTCGCAGAATACGACGGTGCTTATAAGGTAACCCGTGGGCTTTGGAAAGAGTTTGGCGATAAACGAGTAATCGACACACCAATTACCGAACTCGGTTTTGCTGCAGTGGGCGTAGGTGCCGCTATGGCAGGCCTAAGGCCCGTGATTGAATTTATGACGATGAACTTCTCCGTTCTTGCGTCTGACCAAATCATAAACCATGCGGCGAAGATGCTTTATATGTCTGACGGGCAATTTAATGTTCCGATTGTTTTTCGCGGTCCAAACGGCTCGGCTTATCAAGTTTCTTCTCAGCATTCGCAGGCTTTCGAAGCCTTTTATGCAAACTTCCCAGGCTTAAAAATTGTGATGCCGTCAACATCCGCGGATGCGAAGGGTCTTTTGAAATCCGCGATTCGCGACGACAATCCAGTGATGTTTCTCGAGCAGGAGCGTATGTACGGTTTGAAAAGCGAAGTTCCTGAAGATGATGATTTTACGATTCCTTTGGGCGTAGCAGATATTAAACGCGAAGGCGCAGATTGCACGATCGTTGCACGTTCGATGACTGTTCCGCTCGCGTATCAAGCCGCCGAACAAGTGCAGAAGGAGTTCGATGTTTCGGTAGAAGTGATCGACCCGAGAACAATTAAGCCTTTGGATATTGACACGATTGTTGAATCCGTTAAAAAGACAAATCGACTGGTTATCGCAGAGGAGTCGCATTCGTTTGCATCTGTCGGAGCTGAAATTTCGCATCAGGTTATGGAACACGCATTCGATTATTTAGACGCTCCAATCAAACGTATTTCGACCGCGGAAGCTCCAATGCCGTACGCGAAAAACTTGGAAGAATTGGCATTGCCGGATGTTCCAAAGATCGTCGAGGGCGTGAAAGAGGTTTGCTACTTGTAATGGTCGATAAGAGAGCACTGATGACGAGGACGATTTTCGAGTCTTTAGAGAGGCAAATAAACCCATGAAAATACCGATTTTGATCTTTTCTTTTGTAGTATTTGGACTGCAACACAATGTGTACTGCCAGACAGAGCCTCCTGCAAAAATGAATAGGGATAAACCGATGATGGTTGATCAGTTTGTGAAGGTAGGCTCAGAAGACCGATCGGCTCGATTAGATCAACTTTTGGTAGAATTGCAAGATAATCCTGGAAGCAGGGGGGTTATCTATTTTTATTGCGGAAGGGTTTGCTACTACGGTGAATACGAAGCTCATGTACGAGGAATCCTTGAAAAACTTGATAACCGGGCTTTTGATATAAGCAGGATTACAATAATGAACGCTGGTTACAAGAATCGCGCGACTACTGAATTGTGGAGAATTTCCAAGAATGGCGATTTCCCGTCCCCTACGAACGGACTGAAGTTCAGGGACGTAAAATTTAAGAAGAAGGGACGGCGTTTCGAACCTTACGACTGCTGCGACTAGGAAATTATTTATGGCAAATAAAATTTTAATGCCCAAACTTTCTCCGACGATGGAGGAAGGTCAAATTTCGAGTTGGGTTAAAGAAGAAGGTGACGCGATTGAGGCAAACGAAACGATTGCCGAAGTCGATACCGACAAAGCGACGATGGAAATGACGTCGCTTGAAGCGGGTACGCTGCTCAAAATCCTTGTTCCTGCGGGCGAAAATGCAAGGCTCGGGCAAACCATCGGTATTATCGGTGAAGAGGGTGAAGATTTCGCGGACCTCTTGGAGGTGAGCGCAGAGCAGTCGGCAAACGGCGGTGAGCAGCCGGAGGAACCGTCCCAGCCTTCACCTCCTGCTTTGCCTACACAACCCAAAACCCCGGCCCCGGTACGTGAAACCCAATCTTCCAACGGAAGAATGCTGGTCTCTCCGATCGCAGCCCGTATGGCTTCTGAAAATGGCCTGGACTTGCGTTCGATTGCAGGTTCCGGTCCAAACGGACGGATCATCAAACGCGACATCGAGGCGGTGATTAGTGGTCGGTCGGCAGCGACCAGTGGTCAGCAGACACACAGCTATACTCAAACCGTTGATATTCAGGGGGCTTCAGCGTTCCGCGAAGAGAATACGTCGCCAATGCGACGTACGATCGCGCAGCGGCTTGGCGAGTCGATTGGACCGATTCCAACCTTTTATTTGACCGTTGAGATCGAGATGGATGAGACTCTCACGGTACGCAAGAAGATAAACGCTACTATTGAACCCGATAAAATCAGCGTTAACGACATTATCGTCAAGGCGGCGGCGAGCGCACTCGTTAAGCATCCTTTTGTAAACGCATCGTATCAGGATGACAAAATCCGTTTTTATGAGGACGCTGACATAGGCGTCGCCGTCGCGATCGATGAAGGATTGATCACCCCTATCGTGCGCGGCGCAAACAGAAAGGGTTTTGTCCAGATATCAAACGAAATCAAAGAACTTGCAGAGCGTGCAAAAGAGAAAAAACTAAATCCCGAGGAATATACCGGCGCGACCTTTTCGATCTCCAACCTAGGGATGATGGGAATTAAAGAGTTCACGGCGATCATCAATCCGCCGGAGGCGGCAATCCTTGCGGTCGGTGCGGCAACAACAACCCCGGTTGTCAGAGAGGGCGAGATTACGACCCGAAGCATTATGCATGTGACGATGAGCTGTGATCACCGCGTCGTAGATGGCGCTACCGGAGCCCGGTTTCTAAAGACTTTTAAAGAAATGCTTGAGAATCCAGCGATGATGTTGGTCTAGACCTAAAGATATCGACAAGGATTAATTTTTGCTCAATTCCTCGAACTTTTTGAGGTCGGCTTTTGCTTGCTCGTTCCTACCCAGCTTCTCATAGGTTTCGCCCCGGGATTTATATGCATCAGCGTATTTTGAGTCTAGCTTTAAGGTGAGATTGAAGTCCTCGATCGCGAGCTTGTATTTTTCGAGTTCAAATAAAACTAACCCGCGAGCGTAATAAAAATCCGGATCATTCGAATCGTATCTGATCGCTTTGTTAAGATCCTTTAGCGCTAAACGGTCCTTGCCCAGCAAATAATTTGAACGACCTCGATTGTAGTAGCCGTAGGCCTCTTTTGAATCTAGATTGATCACCCGCGTGTAGTCTTTAATCGCTTCGTTATAATTTTCCAACTCGAAATAGATATTTCCGCGCGCGTTATAACGTGACGGATCTTTTGGCTCGAATCCGATTACCTCTGTGTAATCTTTGATTGCGAGATCGTATTTTTCAATTTTTTCATAGGTTTCGGCTCGGTTTTCGTAAGCCGTCGAATATCTGGGTGATATCACGATTGCTCGTGAAAAGTCTTTAATTGCCTGTGCGTATTTTTCCCGATCCTTATAAGCAACTCCCCGGTTGTTATAAGCAAAATCGTAATCGGGTTTGAGCTCTAAAGCTTTACTAAAATTTTCGACGGCAAGATCGTATTCTTTTAAGTGCCAGTACGTAACCCCTAAATTAAGAAACACTTGAGGAACGGTCGGATTGAGTTTCGCCGCCCTGATCAAGTCACTTTTAGCCAGGTCATATTTTTCAAACCGGTTATATAAAAAAATCGCACGATGCATCAAAACCGTCTCATAATTTGGCCGCACTGCGAGTGCACTCTCGAAGTCTTTCGACGCCAAATCATATTTCCCGATTCGTGCATAATTAAGCCCACGACCACTGTACCCAAGAATGAATTTAGGATTGGATCGGATAGCCCGGGAATAAGCCTCAACAGCTTTCTTGTATCGCTTCCTGCTTACATAGCGAAGCCCTTCTACATAAAAGCCTCCGTAAAAATAACGATCCAGCTTCTTCAACCTTTTGCGATCCTGCATCATCAGATCGTATTTTTTTTGTTCGAAGTATATTCGCGCCCTTATGAACAGCGCGGATAGATTTCTTGGTGCTAACTGAACCGCTCGATTCGCATCCTCAAACGCGTTCTGGGTCTGGTTTAATCGCTTAAACGAACGAGCGCGACCAATCAGAGCATTTACATGCCCGGATTTAATCTTGAGAGCCTCCGTGTAATCGGAAACCGCTTGTTCGTACTGGGCGTCGTAGTGGTGCGCCTCTGCCCTTTTAACATAGGACGTGAAGTCATCAGGATCCGTCTGAATTACCCGGGTGAACTCTCGAACAAGGCAAGGATAATCGTTCCCGTCGCACTTTAAATCCTGCCTGTTCAAATCTTGCGAAAACACGGTGGTCAGAAAAATGACAACCGTTGGGCATATAAGAAAGGCCCTTTGGAACAACAGCAAAGGTCGCCCGAACCAAAAAAGTTGCATAAGTTTGTCTCCGTAAATTAGACCGCGTCGTGGGAATAATAACAAAACAAACAATTGAGGTTCAATAATTTATAGGATTGTCTGCAATACGCTACCGAACTCGCTAGCCGCCAGCATGCAATGATTAAATGGTGTCCACATGAATTTTTGTCGACGGAGGCGGATTCGAATATAAACTGCTACTATTACCTTCGTTTGACCGACGCCACAGGGCATCCGGGCGTTCCAATGGAAAACCCTATCCAAAAGACTAATTACGCACCCCACATCGCGCTTATCGCGGTCCAAATGATGTTTGGCTCGGCACCAATCCTTGGAAAGTTTGCACTTGAGGCTTTTCCGAGTTTTGCAATTGTCGGTTTTCGCGTTGGCGTAGGTGCGTTGGCTTTTTACCTGCTACAAAGAATAGCGGGTGGAATGCACCTCGATAAACGCTCTCATTACTTTTACTTCGCGCTTTTCGCCGTTTTTGGAATTGTGCTTAACCAATTGCTTTTCTTTCACGGACTTTCGCTCACAACGGCTACAAACACTTCGCTACTCGCCGTGCTAATCCCCGTATTTGCAATAGTTGTAAGCTCTCTCGTCGGAAACGATGTTTTAACGTGGCGAAAAATTATCGGAATCTTGGTTGCCGGCTGTGGCGTTGTTTATTTGATCGATCCGACAAAAGCGAGCTTTTCATCGGCGACGACGCAGGGCGATATCTTGGTATTGTTGAATTCCCTTTCCTACGCAGTTTACCTCGCAATCTCCAAGCGTCTGATTAGCCGTTACGGCTCTTTGAAATCTATCGCCTGGCTGTTTTTATTTGGGAGCATCGCCAATGTGCCGATCGGTCTGTACTCGCTTTCATCGGTCGATTTAGCTGCAGTTCCAACAAAAGCCTGGATCGCGCTCGCTGCGGTCGTAATTTTCCCGACGATTATCGCTTACTATTGGAACACCTGGGCGCTCGCACGCCTCGAGCCAAGTGTTGTCGCAACCTACGTCTACCTGCAGCCGCTCATCGGAGCGTTTCTGGCTATAACGATTTTGGGTGAAAAGTGGCAACCGAAGATCCCTGTTTCGATGGCATTGATATTTTTAGGTGTGTTTTTGGTTACGAGGAAACCGGCAGAAACCCGACAGTAATGGAGGGTGCTCGTAAACTGATGCGATTTAGTCGAGACGGACGTTTTCGACGGGGCAGAAATTGCCTAAGGATACCTGAGCCCAGAAAACACCCCTCCGTTACTGTCGGGGTTCCGCAATTCTTCCGCCCACGATCGTCATTTTCACATTTCCAGTATCATCAAATGCAACCAAATCCGCGCGCTTTCCTACTTCAATCGAACCGTATTCCCCTTCAACTCCAAGAAGTTTCGCCGGATTTAGCGATGCCATTTTCGAAACTTCAACTTCAGAAAACCCAAGAGATAGCATCAACTCCGCCGCATCAAGCAAGGTGATCACGCTTCCCGCTATACTTCCCCTTTCATTTTTTGTCTTGCCATCAACAACCGAGATCTTTTCATTCCAAACTTCGTAGTCACCATCGCCCAAGCCCGTCGGTAAAACCGAATCGGAGATCAGCGAAACCTTCTCCACAGACTTATTTTCGACCGCAAATTTCAACATTTCCGACGCGACGTGAATTCCATCAGCGATTATGTCAAAACTCACGCCCCCCTTTGTCAGGCCCCATCCGGCCACCCCCATATCGCGGTGATGCAAACTCGTCATCGCATTAAAAAAGTGTGTCAGATGCCTTGCTCCGGCATCGTAAGCCTCATCGAGAACTTCAGGTTCGGCCTTGGTGTGTCCGATCGAAACAACCCAATTCTGCCGTCGAAGTTCCCTAACCAAATCAATTCCGTTTTCGACCTCCGGAGCAAGTGTTGTGAAATGAACTGCTTTTTTTAACCGCGGAAGCTCGCAAGCTTCGTTGCCATCTTTGAAACTTTTGAAAAACTGAGGACGCAAGGCACCACACATCTTTTCGTTTGCAAAAACCCCTTCGTAGTGTACGCCTAGAGCCTGCGCGATGGGCATCCGGATTTGTGCTTCCATCAAATCATCAATCGCATCGATTGCTCTTTTATAATTTTCGTCGGAATCCGGAACAAGCGTCGGAAGCCAGGCCGTAACGCCCTTTGATGCGAGGTATGCGGCAATTTCGATTAAATCTTCAGCCGAGGCACTATTTACATCAAAACCTACCGCTCCATGGTTATGGATATCTATAAAGCCGGGAAAAACAGTCATTCCGGTAAGATCAAATATCTCGTCAGTAGCCCAGGTTTCAGCCTTTGTCGAAATTTTTTCGATCAGAGAATCTTTAATTAGAATTGATGCGTTTTGAAGTGTAGAATCGTGAAGAATTGCCCTGATATTGGTTAGCAAAATGCTTTTCATTATCTGCTCGCCTTAAACTTTTTTTCGCGCTCCTCAAAGTTTTCCCGGCAAAGTTTTGTGAATTCTTTTGCAATCGGAGAGTAATAGCCTCCTCTGAGATGTGCTAAACCAAGATTCCACTTAATCTCCGCCCCTTCTATCCACCAAGAAACTACTTTTCCATCGGCGACATCTTTAAGCGAACTTTTCGCCCCCGCAATTCCAACACCCATATTATTTTCGACCATCTTATTAATCGCTTCCTGGCGCGAAAGCTCCATTACAATGTTTGGTTTTACATTGTGTTGGTCAAAAAAATCGTCAATCATACGCCGAGTGTTTCCGCCCTTTTCGCCCAGAATCAAAGGCTCACCGGCAAGCTTCGCTGCGCTGATATATTTATCGTTTGCAAGCGGATGGTCCGGGTGGGCAATTGCCACAACCTCGTCGCTGTAAAGCAATTCCGTCTTGATATGAGTGTTTTCCACCGGAAGCGAAACAAACGAAATATCGAGTTCGCCGTGGAGAATTTTGTCCACAAGGGTTTTACTTGTGCCCGAGCTAACAGAAACCTCCGCATTGCTATATTCATTGCGAAGTTTTTCCAAAATGCTCGGAAGCTGATCGGTGGCAAACATCGCCGACGCCGAACCTATTCTAAGCCGCCCATACTCCGCACCCGCAATTTCCGCGAGTTCTTCAATCGCAGCATCATGCTCACGCAAAATCCTACGCGCTCTTTCGAGTAGTCTCTCGCCCGCTTCCGTTATCAACACTCTTCGGGGCGTTCTCGTAAACAGAGGGAGGCCAACCTGCTCTTCCAATTGGCGAATCTGCATCGAAACGGCAGCCTGAGTTACATTTACGCGCTTCGCTCCCGCGGTAAAGGTTTTTTCCTCCGCAATCGCTACAAATGCTTTAAGTTGTTTGATTTCCATAAATTCATTAATGTGATACTTTAAGCACGAAAAGTATCAAAACCTAGATTTTATACGAAAGGAATTGCAATCAGAAAAACTTATCACGTTTATAAAATCGGCTTAATTTGATTATATGTCAAGTATAAATAGAATAGAAATCGATTTTCGTCGTCTAAAATAGAGGGAATGCCGCGAGCCAAAAAACCAAAAAAGAGTCGCTCTTTCTTCAACAATATCTTCCTAGGGGTTGATGGAGGCGGCACAAAAACCCACGCCGTTTTGATGGATAGCTCAAAAAAGGTTCTTTCCGAAGGAACTGCAGGACCATCAAACCCTCTTCGGGTAGGACTTGAAACGGCGGTCTTAAATATCACGGAAGCGATTAGTTCTGCCTGTGATCGCATCGGAGCAGCGCCGGACGACGCTTCTTCAACAACGATTGGCTTAGCCGGCGTAAGACGTGGCGATCTCCGCGAGAGAATTCAGCAGAGACTTGTACAAACGATCGGTATTCGCGAAATTAAGGTAATAACCGATGCGGAAATCGCTCTTTTCGGCACAACTCTCGGAAAACCCGGTTTGGTTATCATTTCGGGTACGGGTTCGATTTGCTATGGAAAAGACGCGAAAGGCAACATAGCGACAGCAGGCGGCTGGGGACCGATTGCCGGCGATGAAGGCGGCGGCGTGAGTATAGCTAAACAAGGGCTTAAAGCCATTGCGAAGGCGCTTGACGGCAGAGGACGAAAAACAAAACTTTGCGAAGTCGGTACAGAATACTTCCGTGCGTCGACACCGGAAGATCTCATCATCGCGATTTACTCGCCTCAAATGGACACGCGCAGACTTGCCGGATTTGCAAAAAGCGTGGTAGAAACAGCAAAGAATGGTGATGAAATTGCTATCGAAATACTTTCGGTGGCCGGCTTCGAACTCGGACTTGCGGCGTATGCGGTAATCAAAAAGTTGAAGATGCAGAGGCGAAAGGTGCCGATAGGAATGGTCGGAAGCATTTTTAAGGCTGGCGCGCTTCTTACAAAGCCCCTTGAAGAAACGGTGCATTCCTACGCGCCAAAAGCCTTTTTGCAGGTTCCAAAATTGAGCCCGGCAAACGCCGCAGCCGTAATTGCATTCGAATACAAAGTGGACTAATGATGAGTTTTATTTCTTTTTCTACACTATTTGCTGTCTTTCTCTCTTTAGCGATTCCTATATGCGCCCAGAACGATGACGATGGCATTTGGATTGATTTCGAGACTCCGAAGGAGGAGTTTATTGTTGAAATACCGTCAAAAAATGGACTGAAAGTAAATAATCGACAGAAAAAGGGGCTCTTTTTTGGCGACTATAGAACAACGCTCGAAAAAACTTACATTTTTATAAGCTCCTCAAGTAAGGTCGCGAATAGTCGGTTGAGTGCACTGGTAAGGTTTGCGCGACGTTACGACGCCACTGAGAAAGCGGTGGAAATAGATGGGTTCAAAGGCATAAAGTTTATATTTGTCGAACCGGAAGGATTCTTCCATTCCGCGGTCGCGATACGAACAAAAAAACGTCTTTATATTTTTAACGCCGTGAGCGAGACTGAAAATTCCCCGCACATCTTCCGTTTTATCAATTCGATTGGATTTGAAAAAGATATATCTCAAGAATCCGACCTTAATAATTCTGGATTCACGAAGGCAGTGGCCGTTCAAGCATCGGTTAGCGGTACGAAGCCAATTACAGCACCGTACTCAGGGCGGAGTTCTGCGGTTTCAAACAAATTAGATAGAAGTGGGACGCGCGACCTCCAAATCCTTACCAAACCCCGACCCGGATACACCGATGTAGCACGAACTTACAATATCCAAGGCACTGTGATGCTTCGGATAACGTTCAAAAGCGATGGCACGATTGGAACAATCATGCCACTCGAAAAGGTGCCTTTTGGAATTACTCGAAAGGCAATAATTGCGGCCTCTAAATTAAAGTTCTTTCCTCCAACCAGAGACGGGGTACCATATTCGGTATCTAAGCGCGTGCAATACAATTTCAAAATTTACTAGGCTTATGTCCCTACCCTTAACCGAACAAGAAAATCCCGAGACCCAAAACATCGACGAACTATCGACACTCGAAGCGGTTCGTCTGATAAACGCAGAAGATCAAAAAGTTGCAGCTGCCGTTCGAAAGTCCATACCGGAGATCGCGGCAACGATCGACGAAGTTTTCACGCGTTTGGAAAATGGCGGGAGGCTTTTCTATATCGGCACGGGTACAAGTGGACGCTTAGGGGTTTTAGATGCGAGCGAGATTCCTCCAACTTTTGGCGTCTCGGCGGAAATGATTCAGGGTGTGATTGCGGGCGGTTACGACGCGCTATATAAAGCCGTCGAGGCTTCTGAGGACGACAAAGAGGCCGGAAAAATGGATTTAATAAAGCGAGGAGTAGCCGAAAAAGATGCGGTCATTGGAATTGCCGCCTCGGGCAAAACCCCCTATACAATCGGTGCGGTTGAGTTTGCCAAAAGTATCGGTTGTTTTACTGCCTGCGTAAGCTGCAGTCCCGATTCTCCAATTACGAAATCGGTCGATATCCCGATAGTAGCCGAGGTAGGACCGGAAGCAATCACAGGATCGACACGCATGAAATCAGGCACCGCACAAAAGTTGATATTAAATATGATTTCGACAGTCACGATGATCAAGCTCGGTTATGTAAGCGGAAATCGCATGACAAATCTGAAACCGAAAAATGCGAAGCTTGTCGAACGCAGCTTAAGGATTCTCGAAGGCGAAACAGGCCTTGAACCGGAAGAAGCAAAACAACTTCTGACCTCGGCAAAAAACGACATAAAAATCGCTCTAGTAATGTGTAAAACCGGTGTCTCCGTCGAGAGGGCTGAAACTGCGCTTTCCGAATCGGGATATATCGTAAAAAAAGCAGTCGCAAAAATCGGTGCAACGAAAGAATAAACGAAACCTTCAAAATTATATGTCAAGACTTCTAACTTATTTATTTATAAAACTTACGGTAGGGATCTTAACCATCCCGATCTTTGCATCAACTTCGTTTGGTCAGTATTACATGATCGATATCAAGCGCGATTCTGCTCGCTCTGACAAAGTCACGGGCGGCGTGATTGAGAAGGCCGAATTTGTTCCTGGTGAGAGTGACATACGGATTACAGTAAATGTCCCTGCGTTTCAAATGACCTTGTGGCAAAACGGCAAAGACGTCAAGAATTATTTAATCGGCGTTGGGCTCAAAGATTACCCGATTTATATTGGCCGACGAAAGATCGAACACGTAATTTGGAATCCCGTTTGGATTCCGCCCGATAGCGAATGGGTTTCGGCTTCGCTCAAAGGAAAAGTTATAAAACCGACCGATCCCAGAAATCCGCTCGGAAAAATAAAAATGCCGCTTGGTTATGGCTATTTACTCCACCAGGCGAAGGGTCCTCAGGATCTCGGCAATCTGGTTTCACATGGCTGCGTACGTGTTTTAAAAAGTGATCTAATCGATCTGAGCAATAAATTTGTCTCTGCACAGTCGCTTCCGATCACGGATAAACAAATCTGGCGTGCGAAAAACACCAAACGGACTTTCGTGATCGAACTCGCAGCCCCTGTGCCAATCGAATTGACCTATGACACCTTGGTGGTCGAGGCTGGCAAACTGCATATATACCCCGACGTATACGCGTACAAAAAGAATACGGTTGAAAATCTGCGCGAAGAACTGAAATCAAATGGCATTGATGACGAAAACGCTTCCGACGAAACACTTGCGAAAATGCTTGCGAAGGCGAAATCGAAAAAGCAGTATGTTGTAAGTATGGATGATCTGCGAGCAGGTAACTATCTCGGTGGACAAGTCATTCCGGTACTTACGAAGAAGAAATCTAAGCGGAAAAGGCGTAGAAGGTAGGGGTAAGTCGTGATTCGTAGTACGTTTTTGCGTTTGTGGGAATTGGTAGTTTGTTTATTAAAGCTCCGTGACGATACGGCTTAATTGGCGAACCGAACTTCGAATTACGTATGACGAACTGCGTATTGCGAATCACGTATCACGAATCACCCACATACTCCCAATGCCAGGGTTCGTAAAAATAATTGTAGAAGCCGAATTTATCGGCATTTTTCACAAGCCAACGATAGGCCGGCGTTTTAACCTGAATCGCCCTGTTGTTTCCACGCGTTGTTACAGGTTCCCCGCCTACATAAATATCTAATGCCCTGCCTGTAAAATGCGGACTTCTAAAGGCGATTTGTGCGCGGCTCGCACCTGGCTGTCTCCTTCTTAAACTTGCCTGATACGCCGGCGAACGATAGGACGAAATAATTCGCAAAAACTTGTCTTCCGCCAGTTGTTCGCCGTTTGAATCTACTTTCAATCCGGACGATTTGTCGGCGAGAGCGGCCGCAATCATCCTCTTGTAGGCAGCATAGGTTTGTTTTTCCACCTTAAGCAGACGTGTTTCGCGGGTTGGGTCGTAAAAATCTGTAATTGGTGCGGTCAGAAGTTGATATTCTTTTGCTAGAACGATAGGTTTTATCCGTTTTGCCTGCCAGTGTTTGATAAAGGAGTAGAGCGTTCCTGAGAAAATGATTCCGTTTGCCGGAAGTTTTTTGCGTTTCTGCCAGTAGTAGACACTGCGTGCAAACTGAACCGTGTCTTCGTGTGCCTCTGTGCCGAGCGTCTTTTGAATTAAGGGAACGTATAGTGCCCAACCCGTCTGACGACGCCGACCTAGCGACCAACGCAAGGTATTTTTTAATTGAGAATTTCGCTTTGCCGCAGAATAAAAATCTGCTGATTCGGCATTTACTCTTTTTGAAACCGAACTTTCCGTGTGAGCAAAGCTGAGAATCCCGATAACTCCAAGCAAAATCAATGTCGATAAAAATCTTTTTGTCCGTTTCAAAACCATCCATTTCTCCGATGAAGTTCCCGTAAATGGGTTTGCACTTAAATTGTTGTGTAATTTATGTTTGCGATTGCGATATTTTCCTCCGTAAGATTTAATAATATCTATGAATCCTCCTTGGTCAATAGAAGAATTTCTTGAAGTAAGAGATGGCGTGTTGCACATCTCTGGAGTTTCCGCGTCCAAACTCGCCGAAACATACGATACCCCCGTCTTTATCTTCAGCAAGAAGCGCATCGAGCATAATATCAAGCGACTTCTTAAGATAGAGGATGTAATTGATTGCAAATTAAAGGTTTGCTATGCGGCCAAGGCAAACTCCGAACATGACATTTTGAAGGTCGTAAGAGATGCCGGAAGCGATATCGAAGTAAATTCCGGAGGGGAGCTTCGAATGGCTATGGAGGCTGGTTTTCGCGGCGATCAAATCATTTTTAATGGCACCAGCAAGACAGAAAAGGAGATAACGGAGGCGATCGAAGCGAAAATATACGCGATACAAGCCGATTCTTTTTATGAAGTGGAGTTAATCGAAAAAACTGCAAAGAAACTTGCAAGAACTGCGAACGTTTCTTTGCGCTTAGTACCGGAAATCGAGAGTGACACGCTGTCGGGGCTGCAAACAGCACTCTTAACGTCAAAATTCGGGATGATGCCCGATGAAGCGCTAGAAGCTTTTCGCCGTTGGAGACCTAATGACAAACACCTAAATCTTTGCGGAATCCATCTTCACATCGGCTCACAAAATCCGCGTGCCGCGCCCTATTCAAAGGCTTTTGCAATTCTTTTTGAAAACCTCTTGAAGATTTTTGATGAAACCGGACACAAACTCGCTCATCTAAATATCGGCGGCGGCTTCCCCATAAATTATCTGCGCGATGATTCTAACGTACAGAATATTTCTGCCGAGCAAAAAGAGCTCTTCTCGGCCGATCTCGACCCTTCTAAAGTGATTCGGGAAGCTTGGAATGGCGTTAAAAAGGCTGCGGAAAAAGCTGATGCAACCGATTTATTAGAGGGAATCGAACTCCTGATCGAACCCGGAAGAAGCGTCGTCGCCGATGCCGCGGTGTGTTTAACAAAGGTGCGCAATAAAAAAAAGCGACCAATAAGGCGTTTGCCGCCCGAAGATTCGAAAGAAGGTACTTTAAGCGGACCGACAACTGATCAATGGCTCTTAACCGACGCCGGTTTTAACATCCTTCTTTCAATGGAAACGTACAAATGGTACTACCATTTGATTTCCGTCGAAAAAGCTGATCTCCCCCACAAAACTCCTTATAAAGTCGCTGGCCCTTTATGCGATGGCGGCGATGTTTACTTTGATATCGAAGGAAAAAACCGGCTGCCCGATTACAGACTTTTGCCCGAAAATTTAGAGGTTGGAGACGTTTTGGCTTTTCTCAATTGCGGTGCCTATACGGTTTCTCAGATGTTTCCTTACAATGGACGGGAGCTCCCAAAAGTATTGTTGGTTTAAGGGATCGAAAAGAGCGGCGTTAAACTTCGTCGGCAGGAATGTTTGTTGCTAAGAGGTTTAATTTCGCGTCAGGAGCGATTTGCTTTAGGGTTTCAAAATCCTCCGTTGACAAACTATTACCTGTCTCCCCAAAAGCCTGGGCTAAATAAAAGAGCGCCATCGAACGATTCTCGTTTCCCCTAATATCGACTACCGTCCTGAGCGCCTCGCTTAGGGTTTCGCGGGCGTCGTCCCTGTTTCCGCCCTTCTCGTAAAGCGACGCGAGCTCACCCAAAACCTCAAAACGCTTGAGCGGAAGCGGTATTGAATCCAATAACGATCGTGCCTCGTTAAGCTTCTCAGCCCCGCCAGCTTTATCGTCTAAAGCTATTTTCGTTTCAGCCGTAACGGTAAGCGCTGCAATGGTCTCCGGCACTTCGTTAATCGCTTTCATTGTCAGGCGTTCGACTTCTAATTCATTTTTAGCAGTGGAGATCTGAACTATTCGAATCAAAGCGGCGTTTTTTTGTTGTTCATCAGGATTTTCCTGGGCGATTTCGATCGCGCGCTCGAATTTTCCAAGTTCGGCGAATTCTGTAGCAATTGTCCCAATGAGTTGATTCCGAGCCTGGGTACTCCTAATCTCCTTTTCGGTTTGAGATTTGATAATCGCGTAAGCTTCATCCAGCGCTTCGAGAGATTCTTCGAAATCTTTTTCGAGCCTGAAAATTTGGGAAAATCCGATTAAACAATCAGATATCTGAGTCTTATCTGTCACCAAATCAAGCGTTCGATCGGCGAGATCAATACTTCCCGACCTCATGAATCCGAGTGCTGCCGCAACAAAAAGATTGTCTTTGTGCACTCCATCGAGCCCTTCAACAAAATCGCTTGCTTTCGCATACATCTCAATCGCACGATCTCTTAAGTTTGCCTCGTTAAACAGGCCGGCGACGCCTAAAAATGCGCGGATTTTGTCTTCCGTAAACTCAACTTCGTCAGCGATCAAGGCCGCTTTTTCAAGCGTTTCGCCAGCCATGATGACGTTTTTTTCCCTTAAATGATGAACCGCAATCGTTTGAAGAGCATCCACTTTGGCGTTGTTAAAATCTATTCGTTCGAGAGTTTTGTTTGCTTCGGCAGCGAATCCTTTCTCGGCTTGGAAAACCGCTATTCCGGCTAACACCTCCGCTGTATGGTCAAGCCCCTCGGCGGCGGCAAACGCCTTTTCAAACTCTCCCTTTTTAGCCTTCTGAAGAGCCATCTGTTCGCGTGCGGTATTGCGGGAAGAGTGCTCGTCAATCGCATCAATAAGCTGAAGCGCGTAGTCATCATCGTCAATAGCCGCACACTTTGATACCACCGCCGCAAGCATTCGATCCCGTACATAGGCATCATCGACTGAATCTGCGAGCTCCGCAGCGCGATCCACATCACCGGTTTCGATTACATGCGGGATAATATTTTCCATCGCAGCGCCGCGCGCATCGCTACTTGCGATCTTTTCGGCGAGATAAATTGCCGATTCCAAAAGCGTTTCGGCTGAGCTTGGTGTGCCTCGATTATCCTGGTTCATTATTTGTTGTTGCTAAAAGACTCGTCGGAAAGAATCGGGTGACCAGTCTGCAAGATTTGTTGTAACAGCATTGGCACCGGCCTCACGGAGTTGTTCCGCATCGACGGTACTTGTTATCCCGAGGGTCTTCAGACCTGCACCTCTACCGGCAACAATTCCCTGCGGAGAATCCTCAATCACAACACATTGCCGGCGTGTAATCGACGATTTCCCTTCCGCCGCCCGCGCGAGATCAATTAAACGGAAACCCTCCCGGTAGCATTCCGGGTCCGGTTTCGTTGTCGCGATATTTTCCGCGCTTACAACGACCGAAAACGAATCCTTAAGCCCCGTACTTTCGAGCACGTAGTCAATCTCCGGACGCCGCGCCATACTCACGAGACCGATCGAAAATTCGTTTGCCATACGCTTAACAAAATCACCTACGCCTTCAAAAATGGGAATATTGTCTTTGATCCGTTCTTGCCAGTTGGCGGTCTTAGCCTCGACTAGTTCGCTAAGCTTTTCGTCAGATACTTCCTTCCCCTCGCGCTCAAAAATCGTCCGCACGAATACTTCATCGTTCATTCCGAGGCACGCATAGTATTTTTCTTCGGTGAGATCTACGTCCACTTCCTTGAAAACCTCCTTATACGCCTCCATCTGAACCGGCTCGTCATCAATAATTACACCGTTAAAATCAAATAGCAAAGCCTTTATCATCTATAAATCCCTCGTAGTTGTTGCGTTGCGAAAGGCGTATTTTATAACTCAACGTTCTGAGCCGCAAACGCAAAAAAGGAGCGTTGCCCGCTTCAGCGAAAACGCTCCATTCAAATATTGATTAAGCTCTTAAATTATTCTTTCTTTAAGCTTTTCTTGAGCTGCTCGAAAGACTTAGCACATGCTTCACCGAGCTTTGCTTTATCTTCTTCGCTCATATTTTCAACGCCTTCTTTCACTTTCGCAATTATCCAGTTTTTATAAACGTAAACGATTGCACGCGCAGCGTAGCTTCCCTCTATCTCTTCCGAATTGTCATTAACATAGGTCGCTAGCTCATCACATTCTTTGATCCCAATCTCGACAATCTCGCCCGAAGGTTCTTTCTCGGTGTTTTCAGTTCGCTCCCCTTTGGATTTCGAATCAGCAGATCTACTCGTCCTGCTTTCACCATCAGAACCGCCAAACAATCCGCCAAAACTACAACCCATCGCAACAAAAAGCACGAGGACCATCGATAACAAAACCGTAAATTTGTTTCTCATTTCGTCTCCTAAATTGTAGAAAATGTACTACTCCTGATTACCTGACGTATTTAACTCAGGAATTTTGCGTCAAACATATTTCCACGACCTAAAATACCTTTACGGTCAAATGCCTTTTTTAGTTCCGCCATTTCGTTTAAATATCGCTCGCCGTACATTACGTATAGGTATTTCGACTTGAGTTTACCGATGCCGTGCTCCGCCGAAACCGTTCCGCCATACATTATCGCTTGAGCAATAAAACGCCCGTACAAATGGCGTGCTCTTATCGCCTCGTCGTCTTCTTTTGGAATCATATTGGCGTGTAAGTGATTGTCGCCGATGTGACCAAAAATTAAATAATCTAGCCCGCTTTCATCTAGTTTTGTTTTGTAAAATCGCAGGAAAGACTCAAAACGATCATCCGGCACAGCCATATCCGTCCCAACCTTTCGCTGCCCGTATTTTACAATTCTCTCGTTTACTGAAACCGGCAACGCGTGCCTAAATGCACGCATTTTTTCGAGATCCTGCTCATTTACAGCAAACCACGACTTTTCGAGCTCGGCGTTGTGTTTTTCAAGAAGATCATTCCAACGTCCGAAAACATCATCCTCGTTTTCTTGATGGGTTTCCTGTTCAAAAAAAATCGCGCCTTCGGCGTCGTCGGGTGTTTCAGGAAACTTTTCGCGAATAAAGTCGAGCGAGTTTTTGTCGAAGTATTCCAAAACTGTCGCGTCAATTTTGTTCTCAACGGCTTCTTTGTCCGCCTCCCTACTTCGAGTTTCAAACGAAAGTCGCTTAACTTCACCAACCAAATTCAAAAGGTCTATCTCGTCTTTGAAGAAAACGATACCACTCAGAAACCCTTCTGGTTTTGGCAAAAGCCTTAGCTCGACCTCGGTCAGGACGCCAAGCGTTCCTTCGCTTCCAATGAACAAATCGATCGCATCAAATTCCTCAGCTGTGTGATACCCGCTAGTATTTTTTCTTACGTCCGGCTGAATGTAGGTTGGGAGTTTTGCTTGGAGAGTTTTTTCGCTTTCGGTTTCTATTAGAACGAAACCGTCTTTTCCAAAGACCTCACCCCGTCTCAAGTTAATTAAGTCGCCATCCGCCAGTACCAATTCCAAACGCTCAACGTAGTCCCTTGTCGAACCATATTTAAAACTCCTCGCCCCGCTCGCGTTTGTTGCCACCGTACCGCCTATCTGACAACTCCATTCGGTTGGATCAGGCGGATAAAATAACCCTTCAGCATCAACCGCCTTCTGCAAATCAGCCAGCAAAACGCCGGCGCCAACAACTGCTCTTCCGCCGTTATCCCCTTTTTCGATTTCGAGTTTCTTAAATTTCTCAAGCGAAATCACGTAGCCCCCAAACGGAATCGCTCCACCAACCGTGCCCGTACGAGCGCCAGAAATCGTTATTGAAATCCCCTTCTCGTTTGCTTCTTTGAGAATTTCCGAAATTTCCTGACTCGAGCTCGGCGCAAATAGTTTATCCGCATGACCGCCGCTCATGTTACTGGCGTCGTTTAGGTAGTCTTTAATTTGGTCTTTTTCAGTCTTTACTTGCATCATTTTGAACGCGGATTTGGTGAAGTCCCTACACATCCGCGACATTCGTTTATTCCGCGTTCTAATTCCTCCGAGCCGAAACATCCTCGCTCAACCTACTAGCTCAATTCAATCTGCCGTTCCTTAAGATACTTCACTTTATCACGTATCTCAGCAGCTCGTTCGAACTTCAAATCTTTCGCCGCCTCGCGCATGTCGTTTTCGAGTCCTTCGATCATTTTCTTCAGTTCCTTAGGAGAATATTCCTCGTATTTGTCAAACTCCAGGGGCACTTTAAAATAATCGGCCTCGTAGGCGGTAACGAGAGTCGCTTCAACTGGCTTAACAATCGTTTTCGGCTCGATTTTGTTGTCGCGATTGTATTCCTCCTGGATTGCCCGTCGGCGTTTTGTTTCATCGATTGCGACCTTCATAGACTTCGTAATCTTATCTGCATACAAAATCGAAACGCCGTCAGCGTTTCGCGCCGCTCGTCCGATCGTTTGAATTAACGAACGCTCCGAACGCAAAAACCCTTCTTTATCCGCGTCCAGAACCGCAACAAGCGAAACTTCGGGAAGATCAAGCCCCTCGCGCAGAAGATTGATGCCTACGAGCACGTCAAACTCGCCCCGGCGAAGATCCCGCAAAATTTTGATCCTCTCGAGTGTATGAATATCTGAGTGGAGATAATTGACTTTGACTCCGACCTCAGCAAAGTACTCTGTCAAATTCTCTGCCATTTTCTTCGTTAAAGTTGTAACGAGGACACGTTCGTTTCGCTCGGCGCGTTTTCGGCACTCTTCTAAAAGGTCATCGATCTGACTTTTTACCGGTCTGACCTCGATGTTCGGATCAAGTAATCCGGTTGGCCGTATGATTTGTTCGACCACTTCGCCTTCGGTTTTTTCAAGCTCGTAATCCCCCGGAGTAGCTGAAACATATACGGTCTGGCCGACGCGCTCTTCAAATTCTTCAAAATTAAGCGGACGATTATCTTTCGCGCTCGGAAGACGAAAACCGTGCTCGACCAGGGTTCCCTTTCGCGATTGATCGCCCTTAAACATGGCGCCAAGCTGTGGAACGGTTTGATGCGATTCATCAAGCACCATGATCGTGTCTTCATGCAGGTAATCGAGAAGCGTTGGCGGCGGTTCGCCCTGCTTTTTTCCTGTCAAATGACGAGAATAATTTTCCACACCGTGGCAATAACCCATCTCCTTTATCATCTCGAGGTCGTACATCGTACGCTGGTGAAGGCGTTGCGACTCAACGATTTTCCCTTCCTTTATCAACCTCTCTTCCCATTCCTCAAGCTCGGCTTTGATCGTCTTAATCGCACGAGAAATCGTGGATTTCGACATAACATAATGAGATTTAGGATAAATCGGTACTCGGTTTTCGTGTTTATGAATGACCTCGCCCAAAAGGGCGTCGATCGTATAAACGCCGTCTATTTCATCTCCCCAAAATTCAATTCTATAAGCCTCGTCCTGATAGCTTGGATAAATTTCGACGATATCTCCACGTACGCGAAAATTCCCTCGCTCAAACTGTATATGCGATCGCGAATACTGCATCTCTACGAGTTTTCGCAAAAAAACTTCGCGGTCCAGCTCCATTCCCGGCTCGACAAACTGCAGCATTCCATAATAGGCATCGGGATCTCCCAAACCGTAAATACAGGAAACGCTCGAAACCACGATTACGTCTCGACGGTCAAAGAGCGCACGCGTTGCGCTAAGACGTAGTCGATCAATTTCCTCGTTTATCGTCGCTTCTTTTTCTATATAAACATCCGAAGCTGGAACGTATGCTTCGGGCTGATAGTAGTCGTAGTAGGAAACAAAATACTCTACCGCATTTTCCGGAAAATAGGACTTAAATTCTTGGTAAAGCTGCGCCGCCAGGGTTTTGTTATGTGCCAAAACGAGCGCCGGTCGTTGAGTTTTGGAAATTAGGTTCGCGATCGTGAAGGTTTTGCCGCTTCCGGTGATACCGAGTAACACCTGATCCTTTACGCCGTCGTTTAAACCATTAACGAGCTGCTCAATTGCTTGCGGTTGATCACCGGTCGGCTGGTGTTCTGAGACGAGTTTCAATTCCATTTAAAAACAAAAAAGTTACGAAGTTTTAAGAGTGTACTTCGTAACTTTAAAGTTTTCCAAATGGATGTTTTTCTTTACGCGGGAACGAGTTCGAAACTCCTGATTACTTCGTTTGCAGCATTGCTCAGGTCTTCCGGCAGCGAATTGCGCTCGATGTAAGTATATAGATCCGGAAGGGTTGCGGGATTCTGCAGAACCTTTAAGCAATGGAAAACCGCGAGTTTAACAGATTTATTCCGATTGTTTTCGATAACTTCAAAAAGCTCTTTCGTTTCGCCCGCTTCGACCAATAAAGCCACGAGTGCAAACGCCTCGTAAGCGTGTCTTTCATCATCGTGAACCAAACGATCGATCGAACGATCAACCAACTCACTTTCAATCGCAGCTCTCGCCGCCCGAACTATTCTGAAATCGTCGCCACATCGCGCAATTCTTGCCCACGCCTCTGCTCTATCGAAACTCAGCTTAAATAGCGCTCTCGCGGCGGCGGCTCTAACTTCTCTCGTCGGGTCCGCACAAGAAAGGAGAATCGCTTCAAATACGGATTGATGATCGAAATCTGCCAATGCGCCCACAGCACTTGAACGAAGCCCCGCAGCGACGTCATAAAGAGCAATCTGGGTAAGTGCTTCGACCGAGTTTTTGGTTCGGAACTTCGCCAAAACGCGTAGGGCAACTTCCCTTACGGAGATATCTTCCTCAAATTCGTCCTGTGCTTGTTCTACTGCACTGAGAAGTCCTTTGTCGTCAGAAACATCTAACGGTTCATATGGTGTTTCAGGTTTTAGACCGTGAATGAGTGTAATAGGCAATTGCTGAAAACGTCTTTGCTCAAGCTTGTTGCGTTTTTCACGTTGCTCAAGCTTTTCGAGCTTCCTCTTCGTTTTTTTCTTTTTGACCGCAGCCTCACTCGGTTGAGCCTCTTTTTTCTTCCTGGTTTTCTTTCTAAACCATTCGAGTTCGGCGTCCGCGTCAAGTGCATCCTCCTCCCAGCCCGGAAGTTCTTCCTTGCTCTCTTTGCCTTCACCTTGAGCAGCCTTTTTCTTCGTATACCATACGTAGATAGCTGCGCCGAGGCCCAATAGCAAAAGCAAAAGGGTTAAATACCACCAGGTATTATCTTCTTGCGGCAATTGCGGGGCTTGTCTTGGAACAGCTTTTTTAGCTTTGCTGGGTACTTTTACCGGCGGCATCTGGGCGAACATTTCAACTAGAGCAGTCAAAACGAAAAGCGCCGCGCCTAGAAACCGATACTTGAAACTTTGAATATTCATAAGTTTAACCATTTTCAATTGATTCAAACTCAGGGAATGAGAATGACAGGAAAGATTTTCGCCGAATCCGGGAAGATGTGCTGCAGCTATGAGAATCGTACGGCGCAAAACTCCAACAACTATTATGCAACTTTTTTCCAGAAAAGTGAAGCAAAAAGTTTAAGATTGTTAAAAATTGTTTACTGCCTATCTCGGCGCGGTTTTGCTTTTGCGACCGGGCACTTTTCGTATTATTGTTATTTATTCAACTACAATATCGGAATCCTTAACAAAAATGAGTGCAAAAACAGTTTCAAAAACGACTCTTTCTGAATTCAAATGTCTTCATCGCGGTAAAGTTCGCGATGTTTACGAAGTCGATGATTCACGGCTGTTATTGGTGGCTACCGACCGTATTTCCGCATTCGACTGCGTGATGCCAAACCAGATTCCTCAAAAAGGGCGAGTCCTGACGCAGATCTCTGCATTCTGGTTTAAGAAATTTGAGACCATTACGGCGAATCATTTAATCACTGCTTCGTTAGAGGAAATGCCGGAAGAAATACGCGAACACAAAGAACTTGCCGGCCGTTCGAGCCTCGTTAGAAAAACTGAAGTGTTCCCTGTCGAATGTGTCGTGCGAGGTTATTTGGAGGGATCGGGTCTAAAGGATTATCTTGCCACGGGAGAAATTTGCGGTCATAAACTCCCTTCTGGACTAAAGCAATGCGAGAAACTTCCCGAGCCGATTTTTACTCCAGCTACCAAGGCCCCGACCGGTCATGACGAAAACATAGACGAATCAAGGTTTATCGAAATTATCGGAGAAGACGCGGCCCGAACCTTGAAAACGCGAACGCTCGCAATTTACGAAGCGGCCTGCGAATATGCGCTTTCGAAAGGAATTATTATCGCCGATACAAAGTTCGAGTTTGGCATAGACGAAAACGGCGAGGTTTTATTAATAGACGAAGTTCTTACGCCGGATTCTTCTCGCTTTTGGTCAGTTGAGACCTACGAGCCCGGAAAAGCTCAACCTTCGTTTGATAAACAATTTGTGCGTGAGTATCTGGAAACACTTGTTTGGGATAAGACCCCGCCTGCGCCTGAGCTGCCGGCGGAAATCGTTAAAGCAACTACGGCCCGATATTTGGATGCGTATAAGCTATTGACTGGTAAGGAATTAGAATAGTTAAACTGCCAGTATTACTTGAGTATTTCGACTGCGTCTCCGATCTTGATGTCCTGGCCAAAGTTTTCGGCGACAAAGTTTTGTCCAAACACGACATCATGTTGCTTCAAACCAAAATCCTCAAAACTTGTCGGCAGGACGTCGGAAGCCATTCGGTAGATCGCGAGCGTTTTTAGAGGTTCCCTTACTTCCGAAATCCCGGTTTTCTGATCAATTGTCGTCACAACACATCTTGCAGATGGTTTTGTCGCGCGTAAAACCGTTTCGCCAATTTTTATTTTTCTCCAACCATCTTCCTCAAAAGCGGCCGCCCCGGACACAACCAAATTAGGACGAAACCGATTCATCGGAATCTGCCTATCCAATTTTTGATTCAAATTCTCAAGTGAATTTTCGCTTAACAATAAAAATGGATACCCGTCCGCAAAACTTACAACATCGTCGCCATTATTAAACTTTTCATTAATCTGGCGTCTCGTAGTTTCGGGCATCTGAACAAGACGACAATCAACTTTTAAAGCATCGCCAAACCATTTGTTAACCGAATCTTCGGCGATTAACCCTTCACAGTGACTATCCCAAACGCGAACAGTGGCTTTTTCGAGGCCTTTGAAATCTTTCGAAAACTCGATCTTTTTTCCATCTGAAGTTGAAACTTCTAAAAGACCTTTGCCGTTTTCGGCTATTAAGGTCGCCATCTTGGGAACTTCCCGCTGCGTAATCAGAGAGCCTTCGGCATCGACCAACATAAATCGGCGGTCGTCTTCAAATCCTCGATCTTCAACCTTTGCTCGCGGGACGCCAATTCCGCGAAGCGATTTAACCGGGTAAATATTTATTCCGGAAACATTCATACAACGCAACGTACTTTCGAAATCTTATAAGGCTTGTATCAGATTTTCTGCGGCGTCTCTTCCCGCACTTGACATTTTTTTGCACATTTATATACTAGCACTCTTAGACACAGAGTGCTAAATCGCGAATTTCTCACCTGTAGGTCTAAGTTCGAATATACGAGAAACTAACTTTAATAAGGAGTACGTAACAAAAATGGCTACAACAATTAAACCATTGCACGACAGAGTAATTGTTCGTCGCATTGAAGAAAACGAAACCACTTCAGGCGGAATTATTATTCCCGACTCAGCAAAGGAAAAGCCCCAGGAAGGCGAGATTATCGCTGTGGGTGAAGGAAAATACAAAGAAGATGGCACCCGCCAAACGCTAGATGTGAAGGAAGGCGACCGCGTGCTTTTCGGGAAATACAGCGGATCGGAGATCACGCTTGATGGCGAAGAATTTATGATGATGCGTGAAGATGAAATTCTTGGAATTATCGAACGCGCCGGTGCAAATGCGGGCTAAGCACGTGATTTGTAATTCGTAATAGGTTTTCGTATTACGTCTTGCGAAATCATCAAAAGAGTTACAGAGATATTTAGTAAGTATTTAGGATAAACGAATCACGATTTACGTATTACGTAACCCGTGACAAGGAGATAAAAACATCATGGCTAAACAAGTAGTACAAGGCGAAGATTCGAGAGCGGCGATTTTGCGCGGCGTGAATCAACTCGCCGATGCAGTAAAAGTAACATTAGGTCCGAAGGGACGAAACGTTGTTATCGATAAGAAATTTGGTTCGCCAACCATCACCAAAGACGGTGTAACGGTTGCAAAGGAAATCGAACTAGCTGACTCGCTTGAAAATATGGGCGCTCAGATGGTTCGCGAGGTTGCTTCAAAGACCTCGGATGTTGCCGGTGATGGAACGACAACCGCGACGGTTTTGGCTCAGGCGATTTTCAAAGAAGGCGTTCGCACGGTCGCCGCGGGTGCAAACCCAATGGCTCTCAAACGAGGGATCGATAAAGCTGTGGAGCGACTCGTTGAAGAGATTCAGAGTTTCTCAAAACCCGTCTCGGGTGATTCGATTGCTCAGGTTGGAACCGTTTCCGCAAACGGCGACAAGACAATCGGAACGATCATCGCTCAGGCAATGGAAAAAGTCGGTAAAGACGGCGTAATCACTGTTGAAGAATCGCGTACGATGGATACAACGCTTGAAGTTGTCGAAGGTATGCAATTCGATCGCGGGTATTTGTCGCCTTATTTTGTGACCGATCCTGACAGCATGGTTGCTGATCTCGAAGATCCATATATTTTGATCAACGAGAAGAAAATCAGCAACATGAAAGATCTTCTGCCGATTCTCGAAAACGTTGCTAAGCTCGGCAAACCGTTGATGATTATTGCTGAAGACGTTGACGGCGAAGCACTTGCTACTCTCGTAGTAAACAAACTTCGAGGTACGCTCAACGTTGCTGCGGTTAAAGCTCCGGGCTTTGGCGACAGACGTAAGGCAATGCTCGAAGATATTGCTACCTTAACAGGCGGTAAGGTTATCAGCGAAGACCTGGGAATCAAGCTTGAAGGTGTAACCATTGACGATCTCGGTACTGCTAAGAAAATCACGATCGACAAGGATGACACTACGATCGTTGAAGGCGCTGGCTTGGCTGAAGAAATCGAAGGACGCGTTAAGACAATTCGCAACCAAATAGAAGAAACTTCTTCAGACTACGACCGCGAAAAACTTCAAGAGCGTCTTGCTAAATTGGTTGGCGGGGTTGCTGTTATTAAAGTTGGCGCTGCAACCGAAACCGAGATGAAAGAGAAGAAAGCTCGAGTTGAGGATGCAATGCACGCGACTCGCGCAGCTGTCGAAGAAGGAATCGTTCCGGGTGGAGGCGTCGCATTGATCCGCGCTGCAAAAGCACTCGAAGGTTTCGATACGGAAAGCGAAGACTCGGATGAATTGATCGGTGTTTCCATCGTTAAACGTGCGCTTGAGGAGCCGCTTCGTCAGATCGCCAGCAATGCTGGTCGTGAAGGCGCGGTTATCGTAGAAAACGTTCGCGGTGAAGACGATGACACCTACGGATTCAATGCAGCTACGGAGAAGTTTGAAGACCTGGTCGCGGCTGGTGTTATTGATCCGGCGAAAGTTACGCGTACGGCGCTTCAAAACGCGGCTTCAATCGCGGGCCTGATGCTTACAACTGAGGCTATGATCTCGGATGCTCCGGACGACAATGACGATCCGATGGGTGGTATGCCAGGCGGCGGCGGTGGAATGCCGGGCGGAATGCCGGGCATGATGTAATCTGGTAAAAGATTAGATTTTGAGGCTTCGTTCGTTTGAACGGAGCCTTTTTTTTTGCGGAGCGTAAACGTCCTGTTTGCGCGATTGCGAAGCAATCGTACTCTAGTAAATCATATCTGTTTAGCTCGCTTCGAACGCGAGCTTGCAAGCAAGGATGTTTACGCTGCGCAAAAAAGACTCCGCCAAAAGACGGAGTCTCTCAATAAAAAAACCATTCCAACTAAAAAACGATGCGATAAAGAAAAACCAAAAGCACCGCACCGAGAATCGACATAACCCATCCGGCGGCGTATTTCTCGCTTCCCCAAATAAAACGTCCAATAAATGTTCCGATAAACGAACCGCCCATTCCGAGCAGCGCAGTTATCACCCATCCGATCGGACCTGCTGCAATTGCTTCCTTTCCAGGCAATAGAAATCTCGCGATCGCACCAATAAGTAATCCAACCAAAAGTTGACCAAGAATGTGAATCATAAGTTCGCTCCTTCCTTAAAAATTTACCGATATTTGATATATTGTGCTATAAATCCATTCTTTTCTCAATGTTTTCCACAATAAAACCAGGACCGGCAACGAGGTTGAAGGACTCCGTTTCAGCCGTTTCTGTTTTTTACGCTGTTTACGATCTCGATAAATTCCTTTCGGTAACCTTTCAAATCGCTTCCCTTTGCGCTGGCAGCCAACGCCGCAACGCTTCCGTAATTGGCACTCCCTTTATAACGTGAACTTCTAAGCAACAAACCGAATTGCGCAACGGCGCTGGCAAACTTCAAATTGTTCGATGCGCTTTCGATGGATTTGCCGCTGTCTAAAACACCGATCGAAAGAAGTTTACTTTTGGTTTCTTTCGGCTCCTTATAGCGTAGTTTTACAGTGGCAAGTTCGTCATTAAACCTTGTGTCACTTCTCACCGTTTTGGAATATTTCAATTTATCGATACCCGGATTCTCAACTCTCTGTCCAGCCGGTACAATTTCGTAAAGCGCAGTAACCGTATGTCCTGCACCGATTTCACCTGCATCCTTTTTGTCGTCGTTGAAATCCTTAGCGGCAAGCATGCGATTTTCATATCCGATCAGGCGGTAGCCCGCTACCTTCGTCGGATTAAACTCAACCTGAATTTTTACGTCCTTGGCGATAGTGTAAAGTGTTCCGGCTACTTGGCTTCCGAGCGCTTTTCTTGCTTCCCGATTCGAATCGATGTAAGCGTAATTTCCGTTACCTTTGTTTGAAAGTTTTTCCATCATCGAATCGTTTAGGTTCCCGCTTCCAAAACCAAAGACCGATAAGAAAATATTGCTCTTCCGTTTCGCTTCAATGAGCTTCACGAGTGCATCGTCGCTTGATAAACCAACGTTAAAATCTCCATCAGTGGCTAGAATCACGCGATTATTTCCATTTGAAATGAAATTATCCTGCGCAACTTTGTAGGCGAGTTGGATTCCCGACCCACCATTTGTCGAGCCACCCGATTCTAGCCGGTTTAGAGCAGTTAGAATCTTGTTTTTATCGCTCGCGCTCGTCGAAGGTAAAGCCAATCCGCTCGCACCCGCGTATGCAACGATTGCTATGCGATCTTTTGGCGTGAGTTGATTGACAAGCATTCTAAGAGAAGTTTTCAGGAGCTCCAGGTCATCCGTCATCGAACCGGAAACATCGAGCAAAAACACTAGATTCGAGGGTGGCACATTGTCGAGTGACACCTTTTTGCCCTGCAAGCCTATTTGGAGCAGTTTGTGTTTGGAGTTCCAGGGCGTTTGAGCAATCTCGGTTTTCACCGAAAATGGAACATTACCGACCGGCTGCGGATAATCATATTCAAAATAGTTAACCATTTCCTCGATCCGTACGGCGTCTTTTGGCGGCAAGCCACCATTTTTAATATATCTGCGGACGTTTGCATAGGAAGCCGTGTCAACATCGATTGAAAAGGTCGAGAGCGGCGCTCGTGCTGTCTCAAGAAAAGGATTTTCCTTAATTTCAGCGTATCTCTCGGAGTTTCTTCCTTCTTCGTATTTTCCCGGTGTCCCGACTGGTTTGGCAGGCGCCATTTTCCTATCAGCTGTATTTGACCAGGTAGCTTCGTAATCTTTGACAACATATTCTTCGCCTTCTGCCGTCGTATTTGCGTTACTCCTTTTTCCAACGTTAGACGATTCGCTAAAACAACCTCCTAAAATAAGGCTGAAAGTTAATAAAAGCGCCGTTAAAAGATTTCTGATTTGCGATTTTTGCTTCTTCATTTTTATTCCTCCAAATATCTACCGCTTTAAAACCTGAAATGGTTCGTTCTCTGAAATTTGAGAACGAACCATTTGCACTAACTTGCAAGTTTTTTTGAGTTATTTAGAATCCATTTTTAATCAAAATCGGAGTAGCTTTAGAAACATCAAATCCGAAAGGCTGATCAGGAACATTTCGAACAATGATGTAAACCTCTCCATCAGCAATCCGGTCAGAAAGCCAACCAAGGTGACTCGTTCTAACAAAACGATCTCTCATTCCGGTCACAAATTGTGCCCCTTGGCCAATCCTTTCCGAGCCAAGATAATTGGATCCCATCTCATTCAGCGTATAGAAATGGTAATAAAAAGTCGGCGTTTCGCCTTCCTCCGAATACAGGGCATCTCCGAAAGATACGGACGTCCGAAGTTCTCCCGTCCGCATTTCAAAAACAGCTTGATTCAGACGCACGTTCGAATAAGCTTTGGGTTTTCGATGCTTTCTGCAGCGTCTTTTTCTACGCTTCTTGCGTTTGTAACCCGAGTAATTGTGTTTCGCAGAAAATGAACGGTAACGATGTGGAGTTTCGAAGAACAAGCCCGCAACCACAGCGCTCGTTCCAACAATAAATGTAAAAAGTATTATGCCCGCGATATGTTTTGTCATGATAAATCTCCCTTACCTTTCCTTGAACGATGATAACCGATTATCTTGCATCCTGACAATATTTTTTCCATTAAAGCATCATCATTGTATGTATTTATCCTCAAACGCGTCTTCATTATTCCCAAAACGCGCTTCGATTCGATCTCCAAACCTTTTTCCTAACTCTTTTGTAAGATACGGATATGTTTTAGGTTCAACCTCGAACTCATCTGCTCCCAGAAACATTTCTGCTTCGGCAATATGCATATTTGTGCCTTCAATTTCCATAAAAAGCCCAAAAGGTAATTCATCCAAAACTACCTCGACTTCCCTAAACTTCCAAGTTTTACGGCGTTTTTCGTAAACCATTCGCAATTCAAAACTTAATGCTTCAACAATTTTCGCTACCTCGTCCGGAGATTCGACAATTGATTCCAGCTCGAGGTGTTTTTTAACGCCCGCACTATCGGAAACATATTGCTTGAAAGTCAAAGTGTTCTTATTTTCCGTTTTTCGGATTCTTATTAATCCCTCAATCTGCTTTAAATACTCATTTCCAAATAGCAGGTTCTCCTCAAAATCTTCGCCCAAAAAATCCGCACTAAATTCTTCCAAGTCCGCCGTGACTTGTTTATATTGTTCTTGTGTTATCTTATATTTTTTCTCGATTTCAAAGGTCATGTCACTCAGAATATTGATCTTGCGGCAATATAGGCAATCGCGAAACAAACACCGAACATAAACTTGTCTGGGCTAAGTAGAAAGCTCTCCCTACGAACACTTCTAAGTCGTGCAAGGTAAAAAGAAATAACACATAAGCCAACCCCCGATAATATCGGGACGAGAATTACATAAACAAACTTTGCAGTTTGAGATGAAAGGATTCTGTCCTCGTGAACAAGGAGACTGAACATCCCAACCAAAGCGCCAAAAAGAAATGAAGAAAGTAAGTATAAAATCCTGCGTATAGGTTTTCCAAATATTATCGCATCCGATAGCCCGTCAAACAATGAGAAGAGACCGCGACCGTAGTTCGTATGTCCGATGATTGCGCTAAATACAAACTCAATAACCACCTCCGCTATGAAAGCTAGAACTTCCAAAAGGAGTGTGGTCAACAATTCCATTACTAGCTACTCCAAATCCACTTCCAAACCTCTGGAATCGTCGCCCGCTTCCCGTACATAAGCATTCCTACGCGGTAAACTCTTGAAGCCACCCAGGTCAAACCCAGGATGGTCGCAAGGTTTAAAACAATTGCAAGCGCGACCTGCCATAGGGGAGGAATCTCAGCGAGAATCCGTACGGGCATTGCCATTGTCGCAAGAAATGGCGCTATCGAAACCCAAAATGAAAGTGTCGAGTTTGGATCACGTATGATCGGGTAACACAGATATAGATTTACGAGCATAATAAGGATTACCGGAAACAGAAACTGCCCGCCCTCCTGCATATTTGTGACCATCGAGCCGATGAGGGCATAGATCGTCGCATATATAAAATACCCGAGAAAAAAGAAAATGAAGAAATAAACAATAACCAATGGGGTAATCTCGGGAATCGGAACCTCCATCCCACGCGATATCGCATTTGCAAAACCAAATGCCGCTACTATACCAAGCGTAGCAAGCCAAATTGCGAGTTGCGTAAGTCCGGCTAATCCAACTCCGACTAGCTTCCCCATTAGGAGCTCAAAGGGTTTTGCTGAAGAGAAAAGCACTTCAGAAATTCGTGTTTCTTTTTCCTCAACAATCGCGCCCATTATCGCTTGCCCATAAATCATCAAGATTATGAAAAGCAGATATGCGACAACGAAACCCGCCCAAGGACTAGACGCCTCCTCGTTCTCTTCGCCTTTTTCAGTGAGCGAGGTGGTTTCAAACACGATCCGCCGACGGAGCCGTCTGAGCTGGTCTTCGTCAATATTGGCATCGGCCAGACGCTGCGATACGACTGCATCATTTACGGAATCTTCGATCGAACTGTTCAGAATAAAGTCTCCCGCTTTTCTGGAAAACAGCTCATAACGGGATTCGGGGGCACTAATGTCATCCGGTATGATCAGATATGCCTCAATCTGCTTGGCGGCAATCATCGAATTGAGCTCAGCCTTAATCTCAGAAGGCGATTTACCTGTGGGGTCAAAATCTATAAATTCGAATTTTCCTCCAAGACTCTCAAGACTTTGTTTTAATTGCTCCTCCTGACCAGTTGCAAGATTTCCGAGCGTCTCCTTTACCGCCTTTTCTTGCTTTTCCACCATTTTCTTTGGCGAGAGATTCTCCTTAATACGTGCGGCCACCTTTCCTTTTTTATCTACGATAATCATTCGCGTTTGATCTCCGTCCGCGGTAAAGATGAGTGCCGAAATTATGCCGAGGAGAACAACAGCCAGAGGCATTACAAATGTTGTGATCAAAAATGTCCACGCAAATACCGTTTTCTTATATTCGCGTTTCACAACCGCCAGAAACTTTTTCATACTGTTCCGCCTACGTTACTAATGAATATATCGTTCAAACTCGGCTCAATCATTTCAAACTTCGTTACGTCCGCACCGTTTTCGATCAACCTGCTCAACAGCACCTTTCCGTCACTTGGTTCGTTAAGGAAAACTTCCAGTTCATCGGCGTGTTCGATAACATTTGTCACGAGACTCCGGTCACTCAAAACCCGATCCCCGCCAACGCAACGCAATGCAGCTACATTCTTTCCGTAACTCTCTTTTATCTCTCGAAGCGTGCCGGATAAAACCTTCTGCGATTTATTTATCAGCAAAATGTCGTCGCAGAGTTTTTCCGCCGTCTCCATTAAATGTGTGGAAAAAATTATTGTTTTGTCCTGCTCCTTTATTTCGGCGATCACATCTTTCATAAACTCAACATTTACAGGATCAAGACCGGAAAATGGCTCGTCCAGGATCAGTAAATCCGGCTCATGAATCATTGTTGCGATAAACTGAAGTTTCTGCGCCATGCCTTTTGAAAGATCGGTCGTTTTTTTTGTTTTCCACTCGGAGAGTTTCATTCGGTCAAGCCAAAAATCGATCCGTTTATCCGCTTCCTTTTGTGACACCCCCTTAAGCGCCGCAAAATAGCGAAGTTGATCCAGAACTTTCATTTTTTTGTAGAGTCCGCGCTCTTCAGGAAGATAACCAATCCGATCCTGCAGTTTGTTTGAAAATGGTTTCCCGAAAAGCTCCACAGTCCCCTCATCCGGAATCGTGATCCCCACAATCATGCGAATAGTAGTGGTTTTCCCAGCACCGTTCGGTCCAAGAAATCCAAATATTCGTCCGGATCTAACTCCGAAGCTGAGATTCTCAACTGCAGTAAAATCCCCGAAACGCTTTGAAACGCCATCGACATTGACTGTTACCCTATTTTCGCGCATATAGCTAACCGGAAAAAGACTATCATAAGTAAATACGAGTGTGGAAAACCCTTTGTTTGAAAAAACTTAGAGCGTTTAATGCGACGGACGGAATATCTGAACCGTCAAACCGCATTCTTTCTAATAAAGGAGAAAAAGAACGAAATGAAAACTACGAAAATCATTTACTACGTGGGTACCATCTTGATGAGCCTGCTAATGCTCTTTTCCGCAGGCATGTACATTTTTAATAACGCTGAGGTTACTAAAATCTTTGGATCGCTCGGCTACCCGACCTATATAATCTATCCGCTTGCTGTTGCAAAAATATTGGGCCTGATTGCGATTTGGTCGAATTTCTCAAAAACACTTAAGGAATGGGCTTACGCGGGGTTCTTTTTCGACTTCGTTCTCGCACTGTCGGCTCATCTTAACGTTGGTGATGGAGATTGGGCGGGCGCTGTCATCGCACTCATTTTGTGGACCGTCTCCTACGTATTTTGGAAGCGGTCAGAATCGGTCTAGCCTAGGTGTCAGACGAGGCAGCTTTTTCCTCGTTCTCAGCCTAGAGTTTTACTGAACGTGCTGTAATTATCGTTTCGATTGCGACTAGCTTTTCCAAAACTTCATTTGTAAGCTCGGAATCCAGTTCGATAACGGAAAGCGCTTCGCCGCCTTCCTCGCTCCGACCGTGATAAAACCGCGAGATGTTGATGTCGTTTTCTCCCAAAAGCGTTCCTACTTTTCCGACCACTCCTGGAACGTCGCGGGTTTTCGCAAACAACATATTGCCCTTCGGAAGTGCATCGATTGAGAAATCTCCGATTTGGGTTATGCGTCCTTCTCCATCTTCGTAAACCTTCCCGCAGACAGTTTGATTTGTCTCACCGGCCGAAACATCCGTTTTGATATCAAAATTCGAGGTTCGCTCAACCTCCTTGTAGCTGGTCGTTACGTCAATTCCGCGCTCTTCGGCAATATGCAACGCATTTACCACGTTTACACGATCCGAAATTCCTTCAAGTAGTCCTGTCAAAAACGCGCGGGTTACCGGAGCCGCGTCCTTATCTGATAATCCTCCCGAATACTCAATCTTCACCTTATTAACCGCTTCCCTTTTAATCACCTGCGTCTGAAAACGTCCCAGACGGTCAGCTAAATCAATGTAAGGCCGGAGCGCTTTGAGATCCTGGGCGGCTAAACTTGGAGCGTTAACGGCATTTCGGAGTTCACCTGTAAGCAAATAGTCGCGCATTTGTTCCGCTACGGTCAGCGCAACCCCCTCCTGTGCCTCCTTTGTCGAGGCACCGAGATGTGGAGTTGTAATGATTTTCGGATGTCCAAGCAGCGGCGAATCGGCCGTAAGTGGTTCAACCGAATAGACATCGAGAGCCGCGCCGGCTACGGTTCCATCCTCGATCGCCGCAAGCAACGCGTCTTCATCAACGAGCCCCCCACGCGCGCAATTCACCATCCGCACGCCTTTTTTCATTTTAGAAAAAGCGTCCTTTCCGATAATTCCCCTCGTTTCGTCCGTCACTGGTGTATGAATTGTCAAAAAGTCCGACCTCGAGACAACCTCGTCGAGCGATCCAAGCTCTATTCCTAAGTCCTTAGCCTGGTCTTGGGAAATAAAGGGATCAAAAGCAGCTACCTTCATTCCATAGCCTTTTGCAATTCGCGCGACGTGTTTCCCGATTCTACCTAAACCTATTACCCCCAGTGTTTTATGGTACAACTCCACACCCACAAAACTCTTTTTATCCCACGTCCCCGATTGCAATTTCGCATGAGCTTGAGGAACATTTCGGGCAAGCGACGCCAGAATCGCAAATGTGTGCTCGGCCGTTGTGATCGTATTTCCATCCGGCGCGTTCATCACAACAATTCCGCGTTCGGTCGCTGCGCTCACGTCAATATTGTCAACTCCTACGCCTGCTCGCCCGATGACACGTAGCTTCTCCGATTTATCCATCACATCGGCTGTGATTTTTGTCGCGCTCCTGACGATTACCCCGTCTGCGTCGTTTAGACGTTCGATCAATTCCTCTGGCGATAGCTTTGTCTCTTTGACAACATTGAAACCCGCGTCCTTTAACGGAGCCAGTTTCTCTTCGTTTACATCGTCGGCAATAAATACCTTTATTTCACTCATAATTCATCTATCCAAATGCCACTCAATCATATTATGAAAGAGTGATACTAACACTATGTGAAATGCTACTCAATTCACTCCGGACGGCCGCGGATTTTTGGATCGGACGAGTTTATTTCTTGATCAGTATGGCATTACAGTACTGCTTGAGGTAAAGCCATGTAAATAGTTATAATTACTTAACTTGTCAAAGTGTCATATATCTTTTTTACCTGAAGGTCACCAAAACCATAGATTGCCTCTGCTTTACAGAATTCCTGAAACGCGACGCGAAAATCACTTTTCCCTTCTTCGATAATTTTCCGAAGTGTCTCTTTCGGGCGAGTATCTATCTCCGCCGCCGCTTCGCACACTTCTTTAAGTGTTGGAAAAGCTTCGCTTTCCGCATCACCGAGCTCAAGGAGTTTTTCGAAATCGCGGGCTTGAAATGCCTCCCAAAGTTCGGCACCTAGGAAAACATCATCATTGCTAATCTTAACCCGCATTTCAAAGCTCTCTTTTAGGTCCTCTTCAGAGAGAGCGCTGAAACCAGTCCACCTATCGTCCCCACTTTTGATTTTCGGGTAAACCGCGAAAAACTCCGGCTCTGTATTCCTCAATATCCATAGGCAAAACCACAGATTCACCTGACAAAAGAGTTCGCGCTCAAACCAAAGGTTGACTTTATTTCCATCTGAAAGATTCCAAAGCCTTATAAACTCATCAGTGACGTTCTTTGTATAGCCAGATTCCTTGTCGCCGTAGCTATTTCGAAGAAACTCTTCCCTAATCTGCCAAAACTCTTCCAAACTTTCGGCTTTTAAATCTCCGTCAATAAAACATTCACGGCAAACTACTACATCGCCTTCCAAGCCAATCTTGCCAAACATTTCGACCAATGAATCTCCGGGTAAAACGTGAACGGGCATAATTTCTCCTTATTTCGTTAGCTAATCTTAGTGTGCAGCATACAGTTTCGCAAACGTCCTATGATAAAGCCCATATTTACAAGGATTTAGAGATACCGCTCGATCAAAATCATTTTTAGACTTTTTTACGAGTTTTAGCGTCTAAATTGGTGAGTGCAATGAAGTAATACACTCAGCAGTATTGTTAAACTCGCGGGCAGGTCTTAGCATAGATATTTATGGCAGCTGACTTAACGGATGAGCAGATCGTCAAACTTGCGCTCAAAGATGAGCCTGAGGCATTTGGCGAAATAGTAAACCGTTGGGAGCGGAAAATATTCGCTCTCTGCTACGGTATGCTCAACCGTGAAGACGAGGCAAAAGATGCGGCTCAGGAAACATTTATTGCTGCGTATAAGAATCTAGCGAAATATCGAGGAGACGCTAAGGTCTCGTCTTGGCTTCATCGAATCGCCGTAAATCAATGCCTAACCCGCAAACGGCGAGACAAGACTCGCTCGGAAAGTTTTTTTGATGAGAGTGAATCTACTGAGGAAAAATTTTTTGTTGCCCCAGCAAGGTATACGCCATCTCGATTAGCTGAGCAGGACGAGCGTACGAAAACGGTGCGACAGGCGGTCAAAACGCTGCCCGATGAGCTAAAACAAGTTGTCATTATGAAAGAGTTTGAGGAGATGACCTTTCAGGAAATATCCGACGCGATGGATATCCCGCTTAGCACGGTAAAAAGTCGTCTTTATACGGCGCTAAAGCAATTACGGATGAAACTCGAGAGATCGGCTCTCGAAGTTGTTTAGTAGCGGTGAATAATATGTTAGATAGCAGAAAATCAAAACGAAATTGTGATTTTGCCGAAGGGGTAGTTTCTTATCTTTACGATGAGATGGATTCTACCGAAAAAGTGGAATTTGAAACTCACTTAGCGAGCTGTGATGAGTGCCCAGAGGATCTCGCGGCTTTTCAAGGTTTGAGTTTGGAATTTCAGGAATGGCGAAAAAATGATTTCGAAAGGTTGAAGACTCCTGAGATTGTAATTCCATACGAGAAAGCGTCCACCGTTGCGACGGTTGAAAGCGGTGAAACGGTTTCGTTGTTTGATCGCCTACAAGCTCTTTTGGGAATTTCGCCTGCGTTAATGAAAACAGCTGCTGCGCTCAGTTCGCTCTTGATTATTTTCGCGCTTGGTTGGTTTCTTTTAGGTTCGTTTTCGGACGTGGGTGATGTAGCCAGCAATCCAGTTAATAATGAGCAAAAGTCGTCGGAAAAGCTGCCTGCCAACCCAGATATCGCTAAAATCGAGGAATCAAAACCGCTTCCGGATGTCGAAAGCACGGAAGTGACGACCGATCCGATTGTCGACACCAAATCAAAGAATCAGAACGTTGCGAAGCCCACCGAAGTTGCTTTTAACAAGTCGAAAAAAGAAAAAAAACCGGTTTCGCGTAAAAATATAAATAAAAAGAAAAATGTTCCGGCTAAACGCAAAAGGCGTCCTGTGAAAAAGAAAACGACCCCGGTTGTTAATGAACCAATTGACCGCTTAACGGAAGAATTTGCGATTGACGAAACGAAAGATGAAGAACTCCGGCTAACCGATTTGCTTGATGAAGTTGGCTCGGACGATTAAGAATTTAGAAGGAAAATCAAGATGAAAGGAAAACTATTTTTCGCACTTTTAATTACGCTGCTCACTTGTGGAATGCTTGCCGCTCAGCCACTCGCATCCGGACAAGGGAATAAAAATAGTCGGCAGATACGAATGATTCGCGAGCTTGAGCTGACTCAAGATCAAGTTCGACAGCTTAAGGAAATAAACCAAAAGACTCGCATGAATCTACGGAATGCGCAGCGTCGGTTCAGAGACGCTCGAGCGGAATTAAACACGGTAATTTATGGTGAAAATCCTAATGAAGAAATTTTGAGAGAGAAAATAAGAACAGTCGTTGAAGCTCAAGCCGAAATTACTAAAGTGCAGGCTCTTCGTGAGTTTGCTGTCCGCAAGATTTTGACCCCGGAGCAATTGACACGTTTTCGAGCCCTTCGAAGAAAAGCAGCCGAGCGCAAACGAAAAATGGCTAGCCCCCGAAGAAATAGGCGTCTTAGGAGGGGTTCACCGCGGAGACCGACTGACCGGCGACCGCCGTCTCGGCCTGCACCAAACCAAAGACCTTAAACCTTCTCCATAGTGTTATCGCAAAGCCGATCTACTTAGGTCGGCTTCTTTCGTTGTAACGGTGGGTTCGTTATAATCTAGATTAATTTTTCGCATCGAATAAATTAATTGCTTTCCGATGAATCCATTCAAGAAATTTCTGTTTGAACTCCAGGAAATCACATATTTGGTTTTCTACGCCTTCTCAGGTTTTTTTTCCAAACCGAGATATTTTGGCGAAGTGATTCGTCAGATGGATATCGCTGGAGTAGGATCGCTATCTATTATCTTACTTACAGGATTTTTCACTGGAGGCGTCTTGACGTTACAAGGATACCCTACTCTCGCCTATTACGGCGGACAGAGCCAAACCGGCCAACTCGTTGCGTACACAATAATTAGAGAACTAGGTCCGGTTTTATCGGCCCTAATGGTTTCGGGAAGGATCGGGTCGGCGATTTCTGCTGAACTTGGATCAATGGTCGTTTCGCAACAGATCGATGCAATGCGGGCTCTCGGAACTGACCCATATAAAAAGCTCGTAGGGCCGCGCGTTATCGCTTTGATTTTAATGCTTCCGCTTTTAACCGTAGCAGCTGACTTAATGGGAATCATCGGAGGCGGTTTCACAGCGAAATCACTTTTCGGTCTGGATTACACAGTTTTTATGACCTCGGTCAGAACGGGAGTTACAACCAGTGACTTGATCGGCGGCATCATAAAACCTCTATGTTTCGGTCTAATAATTGGTGCTGTCTCCTGCTATAAAGGGCTTAGCACAAAGGGAGGCACGGTCGGTGTTGGTCGTTCAACAACAAGTGCTGTGGTTTTGTCGTCGATAACCGTGATCATTTCAGATTTCTTTTTGTCTCGTTTACTTCAACATATACTTGATTAAACCTCGCACGATTATGCTTTCATCAAAAGACGAAAAAGAATCAAAGGAAGAAACAGTCGATTCTATCGAACCAAAGACGGAATCAAACGGCGCTTTCTACCAGGCCGACAGGGCTGTGCCAGCGATCGAATTTCGAAACGTTTATCTCGCTTTTGACGATAAGGTAATTTTAGACGGCGTAAGTTTTAAGGTTCGTCGGGGCGAAACAAAAATAATCCTTGGTCGAAGCGGCAGTGGAAAATCAACGATAATAAGACTTGTACTCGGACTGTTAAAACCCGACGGTGGCGAGATTCTAATCGATGGCGTAGATATAACATATTTATCTGAACGCCAGATGATGGGCGTTCGGAAAAAGATTGGGATGGTTTTTCAAGAGGGTGCGCTTTTCGATTCGCTCCCCGTTTATGACAACGTAGGCTATAGGCTACACGAGCAGGGGGTCGACGAAGAATCTGTCGAAGAAAAAGTTAGACAAATGCTCAGTTTTGTCGACCTTAACGATGCGATTGAGAAAATGCCGTCTGAACTCTCCGGCGGCATGAGAAGACGCGTTGGAATTGCCCGCGCGTTAGTTGGCGATCCTTCAATCGTATTATTTGACGAGCCAACGGCCGGTCTCGATCCACCTACTGCAAGAACGATTTGTGAATTAGCAATCAAACTCCGTGACATTCAAGACGTTTCCTCAATTTTTGTTACCCACGAGATGAAAAACCTGGAATATCTCGCGTCAGAGTACGCATTGTTAAATGATGACGGCGAGGTGATTTTCGAAGAAGAGGGCGAGCGTTTGTGTTTAATTAATACGGAAATTATTATGTTGAAAGAGGGCAACTTGATTTTCAGCGGTAAGGAGGAAGAACTTATGGCAAATCAGGATCCCTACATACAGAAATTCCTAAACGGAAAATAGCATTTTTATTTGCGAGTGTAGTATATGCCGCCAACTCAAAGAAACTTAGGATTTAGCCAACTGCGCGTTGGGGTTTTTGTCTTACTCGGCCTCGCCGTTTTTGGGTTTCTGATTCTTAATGCGACTGGCGACTTTAATCCGTTTGAAAAGAAACTCACGCTTAAAGCTCGCTTTGCCAATGCCGATGGTTTGCGAGACGGGGCCGAAGTCCAGCTTGCCGGCGTAAATATTGGTAAGGTGCGTGAAGTGAAACTCCTACCTTACGATAGTCCCGAAGACGCGAAGATCGAGGCGGTTTTTAGCGTCAGTCCGGAGCTCGATGGCAAACCGATCACCGAACGAATACGTACTGATTCTACTGCCCAGCTCGTTGCAACGAGCGTTTTAGCAAACGATAAAATGATCAATATAACTCCGGGAACGCCTGAGGGTTCTGCGGTTACTGCCAACCATGTGTTGAATTCAAGCGCAGCGATTTCGATTAATCAGTTGACTCAAACGGGAAACGACCTTCTTCAGCAAATAAATAAATTAGCAATTCCGACAAATGAGATTCTCAACAAGGCAAATCAAGGCGATGGCACGCTTGGTCGGGTGATTAACGATGAATCGCTCTATAAAAATCTAGATTCGACGATTGCCGAAGCAAAAATATCGATGCTCAAGATCCAAAACCTGCTAGAAAGTGTGAAATCGGGTGACGGAACGGCGGGTAAATTGTTGAGCGACCCCGCGCTCTACAACAACCTAAATAAAACGGTTGCACAGCTTCAGCAAATTTCGACCGATATAAGAAACGGAAAAGGAACTGCTGGCAAGTTTCTTACCGACGAAGCGCTTTACAACGATGCGAGAGAAACGATCAGCGATGTGCGTACCTCTCTTAAAGAGATCAAACCCGCGCTGAAGAATCTCAATCAGATTTCGGGCGATATGCAGGCGCTGGTTAAGGAACTAAGTGAAGGTAAGGGTACCGCCGGAAAGCTGCTTAAGGATGACCGCCTCTACGAAGAAACGCGCTCTACAATCGCTCGTTTGAATTCAACTGCTCAAAAATTTGAAACCCTACTCGCCGATGCTCAAAGCGGCAAAGGAACCGTTGGAAAGCTAATCACAGACGAGACTCTTTACAATAATTTGAATAAAACGAGTTCGAATATTAATCAACTTTCGAGTGAAGGAACCAAGCTGATTTACGATTTTCGCCAGAATCCGAAGAAGTTTCTCACAATTAAATTGAAACTCTTTTAAAATCGAAAAAAGGCCAATCGATTCCTCGATCAGCCTTCAAACTTCAGCTAAACCAATTCTATCCGGTAACGCTTCTTCCGGTTACAAGTCTGTAAATAACAAGAAGGACCAGAGAACCAACAATTGCAGCAATCAGCGAAGCTACGAATCCCATACTTCCCTGCGCCAAATTCAAAAACGAAGCCAGGAAACCTCCGACTAGGGATCCAGCCATCCCGAGAAGCGCCGTAGTAATATAACCGCCACCGTCTTTACCAGGCATAATCACCTTTGCAATCGCTCCCGCAATAAGTCCCAAAACCACCCAAACTAAAAGCCACCAAAAATCAAAGTTTTCCATATACATATCTCCTTTTACCATTCATAATCTACACCGACCTATACAGCCGATGAGATCGCTTTTAACGAAGAATAACTTGCCTTAAATAAGGGGGTGCGTAGAGTATGTACTTTTGGACTCAATAAATCAAGAAAATTATCGGGAAGGTTTGTCAAACTTAGCCCCTAAAAACCCTGTGGTTTCCTTACTAATACTTAACCTCGCGAGCGTTCGAGCAGCGTCATTGTCAAGATACTCAGTAAAACCAAAGTTTCCTCTTCACCATCAATTTTGCTTTGAGGTAATATCTGAAACTTGCTTTCGAGAAAAGCCGGTTCTTTTTGTAGTCTTGCAACGGGCTGTTTATCCATTTTTGACACGATGTAGGCCGGATTGAAAAGATAACCGGTAAACATTCCCAAAACCGGAACTTCCCCCACTAATGCGTCAATAACCTTAACCCAACCGTTCTCTTCATTGATCTCCATCACTTGCTGATTATTTGTATCGAAAATCATGTAATGCGCCTTCAAAATCGAGCGCATCCCTTTCCGCTTGATAGATCCGATAACCTTCCCGCTCGCATCAGTGAATGTATAAGCGGCTGAGAAATCCACGATTCGATCAGCCTTTATGTTAAAGAGAAGCTGCGTTTTACCTTCGTCGGCAAAAACGCCAATGTCTTCCTTCAACTTAAACATCTTTTGCTTTACATAACCGACCAACTGCCCATTCGCGTCACGCATGTAAATCTGACTCGCGAGCGCGAGTATTTTGAAGCTCAAGTCTATGGGATAGTTCATAATTTCCTCTTAAATAGCTTTCTTCCTAACCGGAAAATGATCTTTTGACCCTTTTGCTAATGCCGCAGGTAATTTCGTAGGAAATTGTATCAGATGATCGAGCCAAATCTACCGCAGAAACACTCAGGTCTCCCGTTTCCCCAATCAGTAAGACCTCATCGCCAACCGAAATCGAACCGACGTCCGTCACATCTAAAATCGTCCAATCCATTGAGATTCTGCCTACTACCGGCGCATAGGAATTATCTACAATCGCGCGAACCTTGTTGGAAAATACGCGTCTATATCCATCTTGATATCCAATCGGAACCGTCGCAACTCGCATATCCCGCTCCGCTGTAAACGTCCGGCTATAGCCGATCGTTTCTCCCTTCAAAATGTTCTTTAAATGCGCTATCTTCGAATGAAGCGAAAGTACCGGTTTGAGTTCTGGAGTCGGGATACCTTTTGGCAATACGTCTCCCCCTAAACCGTATAGAACACCGCCGAGTCGCACCATATTCCCTCGCGATTCGGGGTGCGCAACACTGGCTGGCGAATTCGCCAGGTCCTTATACGATGGCTTAAAACCCAACCCTTCAAAGGTTTTAACCGCATTTTCGAAATGCTCAATCTGAGACTGGGTAAATTCATTCTCGCTCAAATCATCAGCTGATGCGAAGTGGGTCATTACGCCTTCGAGATGAAGATGTTCGAATTTTTTTAATCCGCGCGCGAAATCTTCTAGCTCGTCCATGCGTACGCCGACCCGGTTCATTCCTGTGTCGACTTTTACATGAATTTCGGTTACTGTCCCGCGAGTTTCAGCAGCTTTATTAATTCGTTTCGCCTGATCAAGCCTGAATATCACCGGCGTAAGATCGTGATCGAGCAACTCCATTTCCTGACCGTCAAAAAATCCTCCAAGGCATAAAATACGTTTTAAGACTCCAGCTTCCCGAAGTTCGATTCCCTCTTCAACAAGCGCAACCCCAAACCAATCGATCCCCTCGCGTTCCAGGCGTTTCGAACATTCAACCGCTCCATGGCCATAGGCATCAGCCTTTACAACAGCCATGTATATAATTTCATCGCCAACAAACTCCTTCACCGATTTGAAGTTAAATGCGAGATTATCCAGATCTATTTCTGCCCAGGTAGGGCGTCGTTTGATTTCCGGGTTCATAAAAATAAGGGATAGACAATCGAGAAATCGTCTATCCTGCATTTGAATTTAGTCAATTTTACCAACCGTTTCGCTTTCTGAGTTCTGTAATATGCGCGGTGTGGTGTTTTGAATGCCAATCATACATGCCGAGCATTTTTTCTAAAACCCACTCGCCCGATTCCGGATGATCAAGTTTCCTCGCAAAATCTTCATCGGACATCGATTTAAGCAACGCCACCCAGCACTCATGAACACCCTCAAGAATCTTAATGGAAGGATCAACGGGCAACTTGTAATCCGGAAGCTTCGCCCAGCGGTCTTCAAAATAGGCGCGTATAGTTGGTTCGTCTTCGGTGAGCGTAAGCTTGAAACGACACAATGCATTCAAATGACTGTCGGCAACGTGGTGTACGACCTGTCTTACCGTCCATCCTTCAGGTCGGTACTGTGTATCAAGTTGCTCTTCGCTCAGCCCCTCAACCGCCCCGGAAAGTACTTTTGGAAGCTCCTCGATTGTTTTGATAAACGAACTACGCAGCTCCGGTGTTACTTCAAAATCCGGATCAAAATCGCCGATCGGAAACCTCAAATCTTCACTCATATTTATTCTCCGAAATAGTTTTCAAATCGCGTAAACTCCTTAAGAAAAGCAAGTTTTACCATTCCGGTCGGACCATTTCTCTGTTTAGAGACAATTATTTCCGACACACCTGCGTTTTCCTCCGTCGGTTTGTAATATTCTTCACGATAGATAAAGGCAACTACGTCTGCGTCTTGCTCGATCGAACCGGATTCACGCAAATCAGACATTAACGGTCGGGGCGGATTCCTCGCCTCGGGTGCACGAGAGAGCTGAGATAGAGCCATTACGGGAACGTTGAGTTCCTTGGCAAGCCCTTTTAATTCCCTGGAAATTTTGGAAACTTCTTGTTGGCGTGATTCAGTGCGGCCAGTGCCGGACATCAATTGCAAATAATCTACAACGATTAAATCGAGTTTTTTCTGTTCGGCTGCCAGGCGTCGGGCCTTGGCGCGCATTTCAAGAACTGAAATTCCCGGGGTATCATCGATAAACACTCCGGCTTCTGACAGAGTCCCGATTGAGCCAGCGAGTCTTCCCCATTCTTCGCGGGTTAAATATCCGGTTCGAAAACGGTGGGCATCAACCTTCGCCTCCGAGCTCAACATACGCATCACGAGCTGCTCTCTGGACATCTCAAGGGAAAAGAGCGCAACCGTCGCGCCTTCTTGAATCGCAGCGTTTTGCGCCATGGTAAGAGCGAGCGCCGTCTTACCCATCGACGGACGCGCCGCGATAATAATCAGATCAGTCTTCTGCAAGCCTGACGTCATCTCGTCAAGTTCGCGAAAACCCGTGGCGAGCCCTGTCAATGCATGAGTTTCACGTTTTGCATATTCCTCAACCTTAGCCAAAACCTCTTCCGCGACCGGTTTTACGTGAGCGAATCCTTGTCTTGTTCGTTCATCGGCAAGCGCAAAAATCATTTGCTCCGCATTATCCAAAATCTCCGTAGCATCCTCTTCTTCCGCAAGAGCTTCGCTTACAATTTCGTTGCATACCTTAATCAAATTGCGGGTTACAGCTTTTTCGTAAACTACCTCGATATAGTCTTCAATGTTTGAAAAATGTGGTAATCCGTAGGTAAGATTTGTGATCGTCGTAACGCCACCGATTGACTCGTTAAGTCCGTCTTTCTTTAGTTCTTCGCTGATCAGTATCGGATCGATTCGCTCGCTACTTTCAAAGAGCGATATCATCGCTTTGAAAATCTGCCGGTTTCGAGGCGAATAAAAATCTACGGGTTTTAGAGTTTCAACGGCTTGCGAGATGAGCGCATTATCGAGCAAAATCGCGCCAAGAATCACACGTTCGCTTTCTTCGCTTGATGGAAGCGGCTTTTCGAGATATTGATCCCGCATCATTTGTGGATTCGATGTCGCCATAGTGCTTTTTGGAGGTGAAAAAAGACTGCAAGTCGAAAAAACTCGCAGTCTTTAGATGCTACTACAAACCTTAACCACAGACAAAAGTGTCGTAATTTTGGTCTAAATAATTACTCTGAATCAGTCTCCTTGTCATCTGAAGGTGCTTCTTGGGTCGCGGCGTCCTCGGCCTTTGCGTCCACTGCTTCAGCTTCAACCGTTTCTTCCGGTACTTCCGGCTCCTCCTCTTCAAGACGCTCTTGAATTGCTTCACCCTCGACTTTTACGGCTATCGGAAGCTCCAATGTGACTTCGCGATGAAGACGGACAGGAACCGTATAGTCGCCGATTTCCTTAATTGGATGCTTGAGTACAATCTTCCGTCGGTCTATTTCGTAACCCTTATCAACAAGTGCCTGGGCGACATCAATCGAAGTGACCGAACCAAACAGCGTTCCGCTTTCACCTGCTTTTCGTTCGAAAGTAAATGAAAGGTCTTTCATTTGATCAAGCTGAGCTTCAGCAGTTGATTTTTCTTCCGCAGCTTTCTTTAAGAGAATTTCGCGCTCTTTTTCGACCTGTTTGATATTTCCCTTGGTCGCTAAAATCGCGTAGCCGCGCGGAAGCAAATAGTTTCGCGCATAACCTGCCTTTACTTTTACAATCTCGCCGCGCCCGCCAAGACTATCAATATCTTCTTTTAATAAAATACTCGTGGTTGCCATAGTTAAAATACCTCCAATCAATCTCCAACGTACGGCAACAACGCCATCGCGCGTGCTCTTTTGATCGCTCTGGCAATTCGTCGCTGGTCTTTGGCGGAAACACCGGAAATCCGTCTCGGCATAATCTTGCCGCGCTCCGGAATAAATCTTTGCAGATACTCCACGTCCTTCCAATCTACATAAGACGGAACGATCTGCCTCTGTCGTCTTCGGTAGAAACGTCTATAGGGTTTTCTTTCCGGCCGACGATTCTGGGACCGACTTTCATTTTTCGTTTCCGAGGAAGCGTTCTCTTTTTCAGGAGTCGCAGCCGCGCTAGTTTTCGCTTCATTTTTCGCAGTCTCTGGTGCTTCTTTCTTTTCTTCTTCAGCCATGATTATTCACTCCCTCCTCTTTCAGTTTCTTCTCTCGCAGCATTTCTTGCAGCCTCTCTTTTCGCCGCAATCGCGTCAGCCCGTGCCTTTTGCTTTATGCGTTTTGCCTCCAGCTTTTCTGCGGTTTTTCGTTCTTCATCTACTCTCACTGTAAGATATCTAATAATCTTATCGTTTACACGCATCCGGCGTTCGAGCTCAGCAATTTCCTGACCCGATCCTTCGATTTCAAAAAGGCAATAATACCCTTCCGTAAACTGCTTGATACGATAAGCGAGCTTTCGTATTCCCTTATCATCAATGCTGACAACTTTGCCACCCTCGCCCTCGATCAGCTCTTCAATTTCATTGTTGAGTTTTGTTATTACATCGTCTTTCGTCGACGGATCGGCGATGTACATAACCTCATATACTCTATTCTCTGGCAATTTCTTTCCTCCTAATGGCTATCAAACCTCATCTCAGGGATGAAGTAAGAAGGTCTTAACAAATTATTCGTCGGCCTCAAATGACCTATTAAATTCAGACATCGCTTTTCCGATGCCTTCTGAAATAACTATGCGAACCGCTTGCGCGCTTCTTTCTACAACTTCTTCTACCGCAACAAACTCTCGCCTGGAAAACTCCTCCAATACAAACTTTCGCGTATTGGAAATCGGATGCTCCGGTTTTATCCCAATTCGAAGTCTTGCAAACTCTTCAGTTTTCGTGGCGCCGATTATCGATTTCAAACCGTTGTGTCCGCCCGCCGAACCTTTTGTTCGCAAACGGATCGTTCCAAACGGAATTGCTAGATCGTCAACAATTACAATCGCGTTATCCAAACTCCGACCGACCTTTTTTACAAGACAATTGACCGCTTCACCACTCAAATTCATAAAAGTCTGCGGTTTAGCAAGCTCGATCTTTTGATTGTCAAAATTCGTCTGTCCGATTAACGAACTACATTCATCTCTCTTAACCTGGATGCCGAATTCATTTGACAACCGGTCGACAACCATAAAACCCAAATTATGGCGGGTTTTCTGATATTCCGATCCCGGATTACCTAATCCGACTATCAACCAGCTTTTCAAATCATCCATGCCGGAATCAACTTCAGCAAAGAATCGCTCTCACGATTATTGCTGAATTCCAGTTTATTCGCCGCCGTCTTCCTCCGGAGCGTCTCCGCCGTCCTGCTCTTCGCCGGCTTCTCCTTCTTCTCCTTCCTCGTCTTCGCCGACGATTCCCGGTTCGAGATCTTCGTCGATAACTTCCGGTTCTTCGATTTCTTCCTTAACGAACACCACTGAACCGATCAAGGTCTCAGGCGACTCGAGAATGTCAAGATCATCATCCGCCTTAATATCCGAAACGTGTACGGATTCATTTGCTCCCAGTTCCTCTACGTCAACGTCAATTGACTCAGGAATATTACTTGGGATACATGAAACTCGAATTTCACGTAGCTGTTGTTCGAGCAGGCCGCCCTCCTCTCGCACACCCAAAGGCGTACCGATGAGATGAACAGGCACCGTAACTTCGATCTTTTCGCCCTTCGCCAAACGACGCAGGTCAGCATGCAAGAGCCTTCCCGTAACGGGATCAATTTGTCTATCCTGGAAAATTACACGCGCCTCATCGTGACCCTCAATCTCCAACGTGAAAAGGGTGTTTGCCCCCGTATCCGAACGAATAATCGCCGCTAAATCTTTAAGATTAGCCGCCGCGGCAACAGCCTCGCTATCGCCACCATAGATCGATACCGGAACTTTTCCTTCACGGCGAAGTCTACGCGAATCATTTTTTCCGCGTCCTTTCCTTTCTACTGCATTTACTACAAACTTTTCTGCCATTGCTCTTGCCTACTTATAAAAATTTAGATGAAAAGGAACGAAACACTCGTTTCATCATGGATCGATTTGATCGCCGTAGCCAAAAGTTCGGCCACGCTTAATACCTCAATCCTTCCCTTCTCTTTCAACTCAAGTCCTTTCTCATGTAACGGAATCGAGTCCGTAACAATAATCTTCTTTATATGCGAACCGCTCAGATTCTCAATCGCGTTTCCCGAAAATACTCCATGGGAGAAACATGCGTAAATCTCGTTAGCTCCGTTGTTATGAAGCGCTGCTGCAACTTTGCAAATCGTGCCGCCCGTATCGCACATATCGTCAACGATCAAACAATTTTTACCGTCAACTTCACCAACGACGTTCATTACTTCAGCAACGTTTGCCTTTTCGCGCCGTTTATCAACCAAAACCAATCCGGCGTTAAGCCTCTTAGCGTATGCCCTGGAGCGCTCGGCTCCTCCAGTATCGGGAGCAACAACCACCATGTCCTCGATCGGATTGTTCTGGAAGTAATTGACAATCACCGGAGCCGAAAATAAATGGTCAACCGGAATATCAAAAAAACCTTGGATCTGCGACGCATGAAGGTCAACGGTTAAAACGCGGTCGGCACCCGAAGTATCGACCAAATTCGCCATCAACTTGGCCGCAATCGGAACTCTTGGGCGGTCTTTCTTATCCGAACGCGCATACCCAAAATATGGAATCACTGCCGTAACTCTCTCCGCCGAAGCACGCTTAAAGGTATCGAGCATTATCAACAGCTCCATAAAATGCTCGTCGGTCGGAGGACACGTCGGCTGAATTATAAAAACGTCAGCGCCGCGTACATTCTCGCCGATCTGGAAATTGAATTCGCCGTCCGAAAAACGGTCGGTACTAGCAGATCCCAAATCGCAGCTTAAATGCTGACAGATCTTTTCTGCTAAATCACGATGCGCGTTACCCGAAAAGATTTTTATGTTGCCAGTTACGCTCATATTGCGTGCAAAAACAAACAAATGACGAGCAATCTTGATATAACAAGTTACCCGTCAACCTCGATGTTAAATGTGCTGGGGCGGAAGGATTCGAACCTACGAATGCCGAGACCAAAACCCGGTGCCTTACCACTTGGCGACGCCCCAATAAACTTTTAGAATTCCTGCGAAAGCAAATCTATACACGGCTCTAACGCTTCCAGGTATTTACGCCGCGAAATTGTTTCGACGGGGAAAGTTTTAATTCCCTCTTGATTTTTAAAAGAAAGAACAGCTTTCCGCCGAGTTTCTTCATTGTCAAACACTCCAAAAACGCTCGATCCGCTTCCGGATAACAACGCTTTTTTTGCCCCCGTTTTTAGAAGCCGTTTTTTTACAATTTCAATTTCCGGTATTAAAGCAAAAACGCTTTTCTCGAAATCGTTGAAAAACTCAAAACGCCCTGACTGAAGCCTCTCAGCGTCGTCACAGCAAATTTGAAGAATACTTTTTGAGTCGTTTTTTGTCAAGCGTCGCAAAGCAAGGTTTTTGTAGGCTTTTTCGGTCGAAATATCAATGTCGGGGGTGACAAGCAGCATATGTTTTTCTTCAATATTTTTGACGCCCGAAATTTCCGTTCCGGTTCCGTTGCCGAGTGCAGTTCCTCCCCAAAAAAAGAAAGGAACATCTGCCCCAATTCCGGCTCCAAGTGAAACCAAATCCTTTGTTTTAACTGGCAGACTCCAGAGTTTCGCCAGTCCGATGAGAGCAATCGCGGCGTTTGAAGAGCCTCCGCCCAGCCCGCCGGGAAAGGGTATGTGTTTCTCAAGATGAATTGCGGCTCCAACTTTTACGTCATACTCGCGAGCTAGTGCTTTAGCAGCTCTTATTACCAGGTTTCGATCATCGGTGGGAAGTTCGGCGGACGTTGATGTCAGATTCAGCTTGTCATCTTCGGAGAATGTCAGATAGTCGCATAGCGAAAGGGTTTGAAAGACAGTACAGATTTCATGATACCCGTCCTCTCTTCTACCCAAAACCCTTAAAAACCAATTGGTTTTCGCATACGAAGGAAGTTTGAATGTGGTTTTGCCCATCCCAAATAGAATAGTTAAACCCGAACCTTTTCACAAACGCTTCGAAAACCGCATTTGCGAACAGATTCTGCGCAACGCGTGGGGCAAAAAACGCGTCTAAATTTGTAAAAATTTCCTTGTATTTATTGCGTTTTTCTGTAAAATCACACTTAAATAACAAAGTGTGTTAGAAGAAATGAGAATTCTCATCCTTTTTCAGTCAGCCCTCTGTCTGCTTATATTCTGCTCGGCTGTTTCAGCCCAACAAGCGAGCAAGGGAATAAAAGTATCACGAGAGGTGTTGGCCGGGCCCACCGGGGGCTGTTCCAATCTCACAGTAGGAAAAGCCGCACTTTCAGTTCCTCCAAAGTATCCGGATGAAGCAAGAACGGCTCGCTTAGGCGGCCGCGTCAAGGTGAGCTTGCTTATTGACGAAAAAGGCGGAGTTTCTAAAATCCTTGGAATCGAAGGACACAAACTCCTGAAAAGAGCTGCAACGGACGCAGCGCTCAAAATAAAATTCACGCCGACCAAATGTGACGGTGTTCCGATTAGCGTTAAAGGTCTGGTAGTTTACAGATTCAGCCCCTACGTTTTCACGGAAAGCTATTTCGTTCCGGATTCAATCGAAGGTTTTCTGGACATTGATCGAGATTCAGATTATTACGAACCGATTTTGTATCTAACCGAAAATTACAAACTAGCGTTTGGTTTTCGCGACAAGAAATTTCACGTATCTTCACCAATCACCCGGGGTGAATTTGCACATTTTTTGCGCAATACCCTGGATTTATTGCGCAAACGCGCAGCACTCGCCAAAAAAGACCCGGAGCAGCTAGACCTCTACAGATCATATAATCCAAGAAAAATTGAGTTTGCGAAGGAGATTGTAGATCTCAATCCGGACAGCCCTTATGCCGAATCGCTTGATGTTTTAATTTCAAAATATGATATCGCGTTTGTAGATAATGAGAAGCGTTTTGTAGGAAATCTCCCGATGACACACAACGAGGTTCTAGCTGGTTGGGGGAGGATTTTTGGTTCCGATGCATTGCCGGTAAACTTTGAGAAAATTAAAGAGGGCGACCGCATTCTTTCTCGCGGTGAATTTGCACTATTTCTTCAGGAAAGCCTTTACGTACTTACCTATAAGGTGCTTCCCTAATCAAAACTTCTCAATAATCATTTAGACGGCGCTGAAAACTGTCAAAATTATCTCTCATTTCATCAAGGCTATCCCCGCCAAATTTCTCCCTAAGTGCGTTGGCGAGTTCGATGGCGAGCATAGCTTCACCAATCACACCCGCAGCCGGAACAGCCGTGATATCCGAGCGTTCGAAAGCCGCAAGATCCTCTTTCTTGGAATCAATATCCACCGATCGGAGAGCCTTTCTAAGGGTTGCGATAGGTTTTTTATACCCGCGAACGCGAAGCTCTTCCCCGTTTGTAATGCCGCCCTCTAAACCACCTGCGCGGTTCTTAGTTCTCGTAAATTTACCATCCCGATATTCGATTTCATCATGAACTTCAGAGCCAAAAAGGCTCGCATTTTCAACTCCGCCGCCAATCTCCACCGCCTTTACCGCAGGAATCGACATAAATGCGCGTGCAATTCTTCCATCAAATTTTTCACCCCAGGAAGTATGTGAGCCAAGTCCAACCGGAACATTTTTCGCGACAACTTCGAAAACACCCCCGAGCGTATCACCCTTCTCCTTTGCCTCATCTACCAGCTCAACCATTTTCTTTTGAGCTTCCTCATCGGCGCAATTCAACGGAGCGTCTTCGGAAATACGCAAAATCTCGTTCCAGCTTTTCCTAAGCGGTTTTTCAGGAATGCTTCCAAGCTTTACAACATGGCTTTTAATCTCTATACCGAATTTGGCTAGCAACTGTTTTGCAAACGCGCCGCATGCCACACGGGCGGCAGTCTCCCTTGCAGATGCACGCTCGAGCACGTCGCGTAAATCTCGAGTTTGAAACTTTTGCCCACCGGCCAGATCAGCGTGTCCGGGCCTCGGTCGTTTCACAACGCGCGACTTTTTGTCATCAACTTCAATCTCTTCGGAAGACATCACATCTTCCCAATGTTTGAAATCGAGATTTTTAATAAGAATTGCAATAGGCGCGCCGAGCGTTTTCCCGTGGCGTACGCCGGACAAGATTTCGACCTCGTCCTTTTCAATCTTCATACGTCCGCCGCGCCCGTACCCTTGCTGTCTGCGGCAGAGTTCATAATCGATTTCGGATATGTCGATGTTTAGCCCGGCCGGCAATCCCTCAATTATTGCCGCGAGTGCCTTCCCGTGGGATTCCCCAGCCGTTGTAAATCTGAATTCCATAGATATCAAGCAGGTTTTATTCTTTTTCTAAATACAATTAGGCCAACACTGCCCAAAATTAATACTGCACCAAAGAACGTCTGCAGTTGCAAACGCTCGTCAAGGAAAATGGCTCCGAAAATTACTGCAATCAAAGGCGTTACCAAGGCAATCGTCATCGCCTTGGTCGATTCGATTCTACTCAAAAGCCAGTAATAAAGCCAAAAAGCCGCAATTGTACCAACTATTGCGAGGTATAAAATGCTAAAAATCGCCATCGGGGAATAATGAATCTTAAAAGGGCTGCCCTCTTTAGCGAGTGCCAGAATGACTACCGGCAAAATTCCGCAGAGCATTTGCCCAAACACAAGACTGGCTGGATGCAGAGAACTCCCTTTGGCCTTCGTCAGTATTGAGGCATGTGCTGCAGCGTATGCACCGACCACGATACCAACCGCTCCGGCAAAGGCCCAAAAGTTTTCTAATCGAAGTTGCTCAAGAAAAATCACGGCTACACCGCTTAGCCCAACTATCAACGAAAACAACTTTAGCCAGGTAATCGTCTCATCGGGTAAGTAAAACCAAGCCAGGAGTAGTCCGAAAATAGGAATCGTCGCCTGGAGCACAGCCGCCAACCCTGACGAAATATACTGTTCGCTCCAAAATACGAGACTGTAATTAACAGAAAACTGTAAAACTCCGGTCAACGCCAGAAACTTCCACTGTCCTTTCGTCTTTGGAAACGGAATCTTTAACGACAAGATTATCGCACCCACTATAATTAGTGCGAGGATGAACCTGATCGAAGCAAATGTGAGGGGAGGCAGGTCTTCGAGTCCGACCTTGATAAATAACCATGTCGAGCCCCAAATTAAACAAAGTGCAAACCATACGAGGATTTTCATCAGTAGATTGTAGTGGTTTAAGAGGTTTTCGTCTAAGCTAAAAAGTCTTCACTATCCTATTGTTGCTCGTAGAAACTCAAACAGCTTTCGCCCTGTTTTAGCAGCCTCCAACGTCTGATCGTTTCAATTTCGTCGGGAATGATCTTCTTAGAATGGTGTTCAACAATCAATACGCCGGTTTCCTCAAGCAGGTTGGAAGTGTGGTCACCGATTGAGGCCAACACATCGGCGTATTCGTGATCGTATGGCGGGTCGAGGTATATTGCGTTCCACGCCGTCCCAGTGTGTTTGGATAGAAACCTCGCGGCTGTGTTGCAATAGACTTCTGTCGTGTCTTCAGAAATACCTAGTAAATCCAAATTACGCTCGACTAGTGCGCATGCCCGACGCGATTTATCTACAAACGTCGCATGTCTTACTCCACGAGAAATCGCTTCGATTCCAATTGCTCCAGTCCCGGCACACAAATCTAAAAATCGCGTATCGGGGCCGATTCTCGGAACTAAAATATTAAATAGAGTTTCTTTGAGGCGGTCCGAGGTTGGTCGAGTTTTGCGGTCGGGAGGACTTTTCAAAACCCTCCCACCATAGAGACCGGCTATAACGCGCATCTATGATTTTCGATCGTAAAAACTAATAGCTGTATCGCCTTGAACGACAACTTTCCAGCGTCTTAAAACACCCAATTTTTCCGGGAAAAACATTTCCGCGTGATGCTCAATTACTAAAATGCCGCCAGGGCAAATCGCGGCCCCGCGTTTTAGATACGCGAGAACGCTCTCATAATCTGCATCATAAGGCGGGTCGAAATAAACGACATCCCAAAACCGACGGCGCTTTGACATTTTCTTGAGAAACGGAATCACTTCCATTTCAAACACTTCCCCGTGGCCCTCATTTATCCCGCACCTTTCCAAATTCTTCCGTATAAAATTACACATCTTCGCAGAGCGTTCGACGAAGGTGCCAATTAACGCTCCACGAGAAATCGCTTCGATTCCCATTGTTCCAGCGCCTGCACACAAATCTAAAAATCTTCCTGCTCTGACGCGACGAAACAACACGCGGAAAAACACCTCCCGTATTCGTCTCGCAGTTGGCCGAACCTTGGGAGAATCTGAGCTTTCCAGATATTTACCTCGATGCTTGCCGTCAGTTATTTGCATGTCGGAGACAATACTCGGTAACGTTTCACGTTTTGGATATATCTTTTTTGGCTTGCGGTCGAAGCGCTTCTTTGATCGGAAGTTTTTGGCGCCAGACGCATTGTATTTTCGCTTACCAGCTGTAAATCCTCCTGAGGATGGCCCTCGTTTATATCGTGATCGCGTGCTTCGAGGTCGATAAGATTTCTCCCCTTCCACACCTAACTGGCCTCTTTCGAACCCTTTACGAGCCTTTGCGGCTCCGTGACGTCGGTCGTTCATTTTTGCCCACCCTTATTCGTTGTATGTCTAAAAGGCAATTCTTCGAGCAGTAAAATGCAATCTTTAGGTGCAAATTGAGGTAACTGATCTAAAATTGTTCTACAACATATTTTAAACCTCTCTTAATATAGATAATTGCGTCTCTTTAAATAATAGGTTTCTCAAAGAAATAATTCAACTCTATTTGTACTGTTATTAATACAATCTCATCCTATCAACCCGAGCTTAAAACGTTGGTCGGCTTTTGCAAACCCAATCAAAGTCTCGCGATCTCCCGCAAATTGTTTATCAAAAAGATACTTTTCTGCTTCCTTCCTCGCTAGATCTAGAAGTTCAAAATCCCGAACTATATTCCCAATCCTGAAATTTTCTATTCCTGATTGCCTCGTACCCAAAATATCGCCTTGACCCCGAATCTCCAGATCCTTTTCCGCAATCAAAAACCCGTCAGAAGTTTCCTCCATTATTCCGAGTCGTTCTTTAGCAACTTCCGTTTTCTTGTCGTCGGTCAACAAAACGCAATACGATTGTTCTGCGCCGCGCCCCACCCTTCCACGAAGTTGGTGAAGCTGCGAAAGACCGAATCTTTCAGCATGTTCGATGATCATCAATGAGGCGTTTGGCACGTCGACCCCAACCTCAATTACGGTCGTCGAAACAAGAATATCAATTTCGCCTTCCGCGAAGTTACCCATTATTTCTTCCTTCTCGTCAGGCTTTATCTTTCCGTGAATCAAACCGATTTCATATTGAGGGAATATTTTCTTGCGCAGCTCATCGTACATTTTTGTCGCCGCTTTTAGGTCCACCTTTTCTGACTCTTCGATTAAGGGATAAACAACGTAAACTTGCCGTCCAAGTTCGATCTCGCGTTCAATACCGCGATAAACTCCTTTGCGCTTGTCTTCGCCGACAACAACGGTTTTAATCGGTGTGCGCCCTGGCGGAAACTCGTCAATTATCGAAACATCCAAATCGCCGTAAACGGTCATCGCAAGTGAACGCGGTATCGGAGTCGCAGTCATCACCAAAATATCCGGGTTGTGCCCACTTTCCTTCAACTTAGCTCTCTGAACGACTCCAAAACGATGCTGCTCGTCGATTACAGCGAGTCCTAGCTTCTCAAATTCCACTGCGTCTTGAATTACAGCGTGTGTGCCAATTACTGCGTTTATTTTGCCGTCTTTTATTTTCTCCTGGACCTTTCTTTTCTCCGCCGCCCGCAGGCTTCCGACCAGTAGATCAACTTCATACCCGGCCCCTTCAAAGAAACCTTTCGCATTCTTAAAGTGCTGCTCCGCGAGGATTTCCGTTGGTGCCATCAACGCCACTTGATATCCATTTTCCATCGCGGCAAACATTGCTAAAAACGCCACAATTGTTTTACCGCTACCGACATCTCCCTGCACCAAGCGGTTCATCGGTGAGTCAGATTCCATGTCACTAAAAATCTCTTTTATGATCCTGTTTTGCGCTCCGGTGAGCTTAAACGGAAGCAACTTTTCGATTCGGGCATGAGTTTCTTTTGCAATCTGTATCTCAGCGCCTTTCGGTTCCTTTGCGCGAACACCTCTCTGATACTGAAGAGCAAACGAGACCCAGAAAAACTCTTCAAAAATCAAGCGTCTGTGTGCTCGACTTCTAAATCCGGCATATTCTACAAGGCTCGAATCTTCAGGCGGAAAATGTATTTCTTCGAGCGCCTCAGCCCTCGAAACCAGGTTGTGTCCTTTTCGCAAACTTTCGGGAAGGGTTTCTTTTACCGAATTCTTATCCATTTCTTGAACCACGTTGAAGATTATCTCCCGCAAACGTTTCGTTTGAAATTGCCCAAGCTTTCGATAAACGGGCACCCGCCTTCCAACGTGAACCATTGCTAATGCGGGAGTCTCAGCATCCTCCTCGAGTTTTTCCTTATCGTTCTTTGCAGACGACGTTTCCCTCAATTTTTTCGACGCCGCCTCAAAATCTCCCGAACCTTTTGCTGCTTCTTTCAACAAACCAAACTCATCCGGGTTTTCAATGCCCGGAAGTATTTCAAGCTCATCAGGTTTGTTTAACTTCAGAGCAAATGTATTTCGCCGAGAATCCCATTCCCATTCTCCATAGGCGACAAATCGGGTCCCCCTTTCAAAACGCGCTTTCCAATAACTCACAATATGTGACGCGCTTTTCCCGGAGACAAACCACCAAACAACCACAGGTTTCTGGGTTCGCTCAATGTCGGCTGCGGTAATTTCAAAGATAAACAGAGGCGGAGCTTTTCTCGGTCTGTTTTTTCCAACGCGGAATCCCCCGGCTACCCTTACATACAGCTCTACCGACGCCTCAAGCCCATCATATAGTTGGTCGAGCGGCATCATGTTAGAACGATCCTCATACCTCATCGGAAAATAGTTTAATAAATCCTCGACGTTTGAAGCTGCTACATCGGTTTTACCAGCATGGGTCGCTACAGACGCGGCGAGTTTTTTTGACATCGCCGCGGATAAATCGCCAATCTTGTGTTTATGCAGATCAATAATCGATGTCGAAAGAGAGAGTTTCATCAAAAAAGTCCTAGAAATTTTCGTCGGGGCGAGCCAATTTTAGGGTTCGCACATTCGTTTAGGTATCCCCCAGGAGTTTCTTCAGTTAAACCATAATTTTTTCTCAAACGTGCCCGGATTCCCTTGCTGTTGACGCGGACTTTGCCGTCGCGTTCAAACAGAAGTCCCAACGACACACCTTCCTCGGTGTATTCGCCGCCCCGTCGCTTCAAATATAGTGCTGAAGTTATATGAGCGGATAGCTCCCTCTGATAGGCGGTTGGGTTAAAGATCTCCTTAGCACTGCCTATCGAAAAACTCGAAAGCATCAACGCAAAATCGCGCGCGTGTTTTCCCTCATGTACAAAAGTGCCTTCGATTCCGCGCTGACCACCGGTATCGATCGTTTCGCGAGCGATGTTAAGTCTGACATACTTCGCCGCCTCATAAATACTGAGTTCGCCAGAGTTCACAGCCTTTCGCGCCGCTTTTTGATTGTTGAGCTGAACACTTCCCGATCCACCGACATTTTCGGCGATATCCAGGAATATCTCGACGTCCGTTTCCTCGATGAATTTTGCCGTTTCCCGCTGAAACCGGTCGCCGTAGGTTTTAATGTCTTCAAGCGCCCTTTCAATTCTTTTCCGGTCAATTTCGGGAACGTTTTTATGAAATTTCATGAACTTCTATTTTTGTGAAATTATATCATCCACAAAAAAGAGAAAAGCAATCGCTTTTCTCCCGTTAAAGATAAATTTTATTTAGTCTTAATTTTTCGACGCCAGCTGGAGTCTTGCCTGCGCTCGCTCAAGACGTTCGAGTTCCGCTTCTAGTTCTTCTTCCGCGCCATTCCAGCTACCAAGAACTTTTTCGGCTTCACCCTTTGCGAGCTTTGCGTTTTCAACATTCACATCGTCAGAGCGTTCTGCAATATCAGCCAGGATCGACACTTTATCCGTGCTTACCTCTACAAACCCACCGGAAATGACCATTTCGTCCGACGTGCCGCCCTTCGAATAACTGAGAATTCCCGGTTTCAAAGTAGAAATGAGCGGGGCGTGTTTGGCGAGAATTCCTATCTCGCCCTTCTGTGTCGGTACACTAACGGAATCGACCGTTTCGCTTACGACCATTTTTTCTGGAGTAACAATTTCTAAATTAATCATAATTCACAAGTTAAAAGTAAAAATGCAAAATCGGATATCCTTTACCCTTTTCCTTTTCCCTTTGCTTTAGGCACCTGCCGCCATATTTTTAGCTTTCTCGCGCGCTTCATCAATTGTTCCTACCATGTAAAACGCCTGCTCCGGCATATCATCGCAGTTACCCTCAATGATTTCCTTAAAGCCTTTTATGGTGTCTTCAATTTTCACGTAGCGACCTTCAAGACTGGTAAACTGCTCAGCGACGTGGAACGGCTGCGAGAAGAACCTCTGAACCTTGCGCGCTCTCGCTACGGTGAGTTTGTCGTCTTCACTCAATTCGTCGAGACCGAGAATCGCGATAATATCTTGCAAATCCTTATAGCGCTGCAAAATTTGCTTGACTTCCTGTGCAACTCCGTAATGCTCTTCACCGACAATCTGTGGATCGAGAATACGCGAGTTAGACGCAAGCGGATCGATCGCCGGATAAATTCCGAGTTCCACAATTTGTCTGGAAAGCGCCGAAACTGCATCAAGGTGCGCAAATGTCGTCGCTGGAGCAGGATCCGTGTAATCGTCTGCCGGTACATATACGGCCTGAATCGACGTAACCGCGCCAGTTTTCGTTGAGGTAATTCGCTCCTGCATCTCACCCATCTCAGAAGCAAGGTTTGGCTGATATCCGACCGCCGACGGCATCCGCCCAAGAAGTGCAGAAACTTCAGAACCAGCTTGGGTAAATCGGAAAATGTTATCAACAAAGAAAAGCACGTCGTTTCCTAGATCGCGGAAATACTCAGCAACCGTCAAACCGGAAAGTGCAACGCGAAGTCTAGCTCCCGGAGGCTCCGTCATCTGTCCGTAAATCAATGATACTTTGGAATCCTTAATCGCTTCTTTATCGACTTTCGTCAAATCAAAGGCATGATTTTCCTTAAAGTCTTTATTAAATTCGTCACCGTATTGGATAACTTCGGATTCAACCATCTCGCGCAGAAGATCATTACCTTCACGCGTTCTTTCTCCAACGCCCGCAAAAACCGAAAAACCGTCGCGTCCTTTCGCTACGTTGTTGATAAGCTCCATAATCAGAACCGTTTTACCAACACCCGCACCACCAAAGAGACCGATTTTCCCGCCGCGCAAAAACGGCTGAACAAGGTCGATAACCTTAATTCCGGTTTCAAACATCTCAAGCTCGGTCGATTGTTCTTCGAAATCCGGCGCATGTGCGTGAATAGGGCGGCGCTCCTGGGCGTTCACCTCGCCTAATTCGTCAACCGGATCGCCAATTACATTCATCACGCGTCCAAGAGTCGCATCTCCTACCGGTACGGTTATCGGTCCGCCTTGATCGATGACTTTCATCCCGCGAACCATTCCGTCAGTCGGCAGCATTGAAACCGCGCGCACACGTCCCTCTCCTAAGTGTTGCTGAACCTCCGCAACCACATCAATCGGCTCATCTACTTCAAAGCCCTCGGAAACAATTCGTAGCGCCTGATAAATCGGCGGCAAATAATTATCTGAAAATTCTACGTCAACAACCGGTCCGATCACCTGCACAACTTGACCGATTTGCTGAGTTCCTTCGTTAGCCATTTTTTAATATGCTCCTTGTAATAAACCACTAAAACGGTATGATAACAAAGCAAAGAGATTATCATACGAATTTACCGTTAGGCAAAGGTAGTTTGTGAAAAAAATCTCGATTTCAGCGAATTACTTTCCGCCCCGAATTTAATACGTTAAAATCGTTTTTGTTTACCGAAATTTAGGAGTGAATTGTAGTAAAATTTGAACAAGATTGAATTACCGCCGCGAGCTCTGGAAACGCTTTTTGGAGTCCACGACGCAAACATAAAATACCTCGAATCGATACTCGCCGTAAGAGTAAATACACGCGGGCAGGATTTAACGATTGACGGCGATCCTCAAGACGTAAAAACAGTCAGGCAAATTCTCACAGATTTTGGAGACTTATTCTCCGAAGGAAGTTCTTTTACCGATAAGGAACTGCAGAGCGCCTTCCAGCAAATCGCCGAAGATCGTGCCTACTCATTGAAAGACTATTTCACAAAAGCACGTTTTAACCCGTCCGGCAAAAAGCAAGTTGCGCCAAAATCTGCTAATCAAAGAATCTATATTGATGCGATTCACGATAACGATCTTGTTTTTGGCATTGGTCCGGCTGGCACAGGAAAGAGCTTTCTTGCCGTAGCTCTGGCCGTTCACGCACTGTTTGAAAAGAAGGTTTCACGAATAATTCTTACTCGTCCCGCCGTGGAAGCTGGTGAAAGACTGGGATTTCTTCCGGGAGATTTACAGGATAAGGTGGATCCGTACCTACGGCCTCTATACGACGCTCTTTTCGACCTCGTCGACGGCGAACGCGTCAACAAAATGCTCGAAAAAAGAATTATTGAAATTGCTCCCTTAGCCTTTATGCGGGGCCGTACACTCAGCGACGCATTTATTATCCTTGATGAAGCTCAAAATACTACCGGCGAACAAATGAAAATGTTTTTAACTCGCATTGGCTTTGGTTCAAAGGCGGTAGTAACGGGAGACCAGACTCAAATTGACCTTCCGCGAGGGCAGAAGAGTGGTCTGGTGCAGGCTCAAAGAATCCTGAAAGGCGTTGAAGGTATTGACTTTACGTATTTTACAGATAAGGATGTCGTGCGGCACAAACTTGTGCAAATGATTGTCAGAGCTTACGAGAAACACTCCAATGGAACGAGACCGGCAGAGCAATCCTAGTTCGGGTGTGATCACCAATCAAAGCGGAATCGATATCGATACGTCTGAACTCAGACAGTTTCTGTTAGAAGCGATGAGTGTTGTACCTGAGTCCGGTGCCCGGAACGTTTCGTTAGCGCTCGTGACTGATGAAACAATGCGGGATATCAACAAGGGCTTTCGTGGAACGGATGCAACAACGGATGTTCTTTCGTTTCCCTTTGATAATGAAGCCTTTGAACGTGACAATTTTTCGGGCGAAATCGTCATTTCCGTTAAACAAGCGAAAATACAGGCTGATGAAAATGGACTCCCGCTTCTTGCCGAAATTAAACAACTCATTTTGCACGGTTTACTTCATCTTGCCGGGCTCGATCACGAAACGGATGACGGCGAAATGAATAGTTTAGAATTGGAACTTCGTGATAAACTTAAGGTTAATCGCTAAATAATGAATAAGTTTAAGCAAAAGCAGGCCGATCCTTGTGTAATGGTGATTTTCGGTGCGACGGGAGACCTTACTAAACGGAAGCTCTTCCCGGCCCTTTATTACCTTGCGAAGGACGGTTTTCTACCCGAGGATTTTGCGATTATTGGAGTCGGACGACAGGAGCTATCGGGCGCGGCATTTCGGAAACAAATTATTGCAGACCTTCGATCGTTTGTTAAAGTAGAACAGGAAGATAAGCTTGTTAAATGGTTTGAAGAAAGAACTTATTACACCGGTGGAGACTTCGACGATGATAAAGCCCTTTTTACCGATATTGGCAATTTGCTTGACGAAGTAACATCTACTCACAATATTCCGAAAAACTATTTTTATTATCTTGCGATTCCTCCCTTCCTATTTGCCAATGTGGCGAGAAAGGTTTGCGAACACGGGTTAAGCGAGGAGACGGATGGAAATTGGCGCAGATTCATCTTCGAAAAGCCTTTCGGACGGGATTTAGAGTCCGCACAAAATCTAAACTCCGAACTGCTCGAAATCCTCGAAGAGCACCAAATTTACCGTATCGATCACTATCTCGGAAAGGAAACCGTTCAGAACATACTGGTTTTTAGGTTTGGAAACAGCATTTTTGAGCCGATATGGAATCGAAATTTTGTCGACCACGTCCAAATCACGGTCGCTGAGCATCTGGGCGTTGAAAAACGGGGCGGATATTACGATCGCGCAGGTGCTCTGAGAGATATGATACCGAATCATATCTTCCAGTTGATAACGCTTACGGCTATGGAACCACCCGTTTCATTTGAGGCGGACGCCGTAAGAGACGAACAGGCGAAGATTTTACAGGCGATCCAGCCCTACACACCGGAAAACGTGCTCAAGCAAACCGTTCGAGGGCAGTATGACGCGGGCGAAGTAAACGGAGAAAATACTCCAGCGTATCGCACAGAAGAAAATGTGCCGCCGGACTCTGACACAGAGACCTATTCTGCGTTAAAATTGTCGATTGACAATTGGCGCTGGGCTGACGTTCCATTTTATGTTCGCACGGGAAAGCGTATGCCGAAAAAGCATACAACGATCGTAATCCAGTTTAAGAAGGCACCCTTTGTGTTGTTTCGAGACACTCCGATCGAAAAGCTCACGACTAACAGAATTGTGCTACACATACAGCCCGATGAGGGAATCGATCTTCATTTTGGGGCGAAAATTCCGGGACCCGTAGTTCAAATGGGCGACGTTGATATGGATTTTGATTATTCCGAGCACTTCGATGAAAAGGTCTCGACGGGATACGAACGCTTGCTGTACGATTGTATGATTGGAGATGCTACCCTTTTCCAGCGCGCGGATATGGTTGAGGCAAGTTGGAAGATTGTTTCCCCGGTTTTAGACGTCTGGGAAGCCATTCCGGCGAGGAGCTTCCCGAATTACGTAGCTGGGAGTTGGGGACCGGCAAAATCTGACGAACTTTTGGAAAACGACGGCAGAAGTTGGAAAAACGATATAGATTAGATGAAAAACAGGAAAGTCTTTAAGGACGCGACAGAAATAAGTAAATTTGTTGCAAAACAGTTTATTATGATCGGCAAACGGTCGATCAAAAGCAGTGGGCGATTCACGGTTGCGCTTTCTGGAGGCACCACACCCGCCGCACTTTATGATGCGCTGACATCCGAAGAATTTAGAGACGGAATCGATTGGGAAAAGGTGTTTTTCTTTTTTGGTGACGAACGCGACGTTTCCCCGATGTCAGACCGGAGCAATTTCAGAATGGCAAATGAAAACCTCCTAAAACCGCTCGAAATTCCTGTCACAAACATACTTCGATGGCAAACTGAAATTATTGATGCCGTTGGGGTTGCGGAAACGTACGAAAAGACCCTCCGCCGATTTTTTGAGTTATCTAATGGTGAGTTTCCGGTTTTCGATTTGATTTTATTGGGGCTGGGTGACGATGGACATACAGCTTCATTGTTTCCGCAAACGCAGGCACTTAGTGAAACTAAACGTATTGCCGTTTCAACTTACGTTGAGAAACTCGATACGAATCGGCTGACGTTGACTTTTCCGGTGCTCAATAAGGCTAAGAACATAATTTTCATGGTTGGTGGCGAGGAAAAAGCACCGGCGCTTAAAGAGGTCTTGGAAGGAGAAAAAAATCCGGATAAGTTCCCGGCCCAAAGCGTTTCTCCTTCAAAGGGTAAAGTCTTATGGGTATTAGATAAAGCCGCTTCAGAGCTCTTAAAAGGAAAAAAGGGGAAGTGAATCTCGAGTCAACGTCATTGCCCCTGGGCAAAGCTTACGCTTTTAGGCAGCTCAGCTAACTATGGAAATTGAGATAGCCATCGCGGTAGTTATCCTCCTTGCCTTAACTGTTCTTGCGTCAGTGGACATGGCTTTCTCCCAGCTAAGCGACGTAAGCTTGAGAATTCTTTTCTCGGACGCGGAAGAGGAAAACAGAAAGCCTCGCTCGATAGAGTTTTTAAGAGAAGTTACAGAAAACCGTCCGCGTTTTAGATTTGCGCTTTCGTCCGCGATTCAAATCCTGCTTATTGTCTTTTCGGTGATCGTAGTATTGATCGTTTATCGTTTTGTCCAAAACCCGCGCGAGATGCTGATCTATTCTTTGATCATTGGATTGGCAGCGTCAGTTGTATTTAGACAAATTATTCCTCGCTTCATTACCTGGACAAATCCGGAAGGAAAACTTCTTTTTCTCCTTCCGTTGATCCGGCCAATTTATAACGTTCTTCCATTCCTTGCTGACCCAATTGAACCATCCTTTAAGGGGCGACATACTGCGAGCCCCGAAATTTCAGTTCCTCCTGAAACGGCCGATGGTGATGACGATGATGACATTCAAGCGCTAATCGAGGTTGGAGAAGCCGAAGGAATTATAGAAAAAGAAGAGCGGCAAATGATTGAAAAGATGGTTGAATTCGGCGATACGGAAGTCGATGAAATCATGACACCGCGAACCGATATCATTGGACTTCCTTCTGAATCCTCTATCGAAGAGGCACGCGATTTGATGATCGGTGAAAAATTCTCAAGGTTGCCAGTTTATAAAGAAAATATCGATAATATTGAGGGCGTGGTTTATGTTCGAGATATCTTAAACGCCTGGGCGGACGGCAAGGAAACGCAAACTATAATGCAGATTGTGCGCCCAACGTACTTTGTTCCCGAAACGAAGCTGGTCTCCGAATTGCTAAAAAACATGCAACTAAACCACGTTCAAATAGCAATGGTGGTTGATGAATACGGGGGCGTGGCCGGTTTGGTTACAGTAGAAGACATCCTCGAAGAGATCGTTGGCGAAATCGAAGATGAAGATATTGAAGACGAAATTGTTGAGATTGTAGAAGCTGATGGCGGCTTCTATGACGTACTTGCATCCACCGAGATTGGAAAAATTGAGCGACTTTTCGATATGGAAATCGACGATGACGATTTCACGACGATTGCTGGGATGGTTACAACAGAAGCTGGGTACGTTCCAAAGGTAAAAGAAAAATTGACCGTTCGCGGACTCGACGTTGAGATATTAAAGGCCGAAGATAAGCGAATCCAACTTCTGCGAATAAAAAGAGCGGCCAACGGCTCCGGGGACACTGACGAACCCTATGCCCAGTAACATAGAACTAAAAGCACGTGCCAACCTTTTCGAAACGCAGCACGCAATTGCAAAAGGCATATCAGATACTCCAGGGGAAACTTTAAACCAACACGACACTTTTTTTCGTGTGCCAAGCGGAAGACTGAAGCTTCGTGAGTTTGGAAACGGCTCGGCAGAGTTAATTTCCTATCAACGCCCGGATATCAAAACAGCCAAAAGCTCCAACTACGAGATCTACAAGACCAATTCACCTGCCCTCTTAAAGCCGATTCTGATCTCATCTCTTGGATTAATCGGTGAAGTAAAAAAGAAGCGGCAGTTATATTTCGTTGGACAAACTCGTATCCACATGGACGATGTCGAACGGCTCGGAATGTTTATCGAGTTTGAATATGTGTTAAATCAGGACGAGGATGAGAAGAAAGGACGAGCAAAGCTTGCGGACCTCACGAAAAAAATGAAAATCCGTGAAGAGGATTTCATTTCCGTGGCTTATATCGATATGTTGATGGAGAATGCGGCGTAATTATCGCAGAACTTTCTGTCCTACAATAAACAGATAATCACCGCGGTCGTTTTCGAAATCTTTGACTATTTTTTCTATCCGCCCAGACGTTATATCTTCTGAAAGCTCGCTGAGTCCTCGCTCGATCTCTTCTTGGGTCGATAAAAGAGAAAAGGACGAGATACCCTGTCGAAACTCCTCTTCCATATAGAGAATCGGACGTTGTTTACCCGAATAGAGAAAGTGATCCTCGAGGTCTTCCCTAACAAAATACTTCTCCGTTTCACAAATTTCAAAGCCGCTGGCTTCCAGTGCAGATTTGACCGCTTCGTAAGAAGGCATTTGCATGGAAGAGGCTTCCAGCATCTTAGGAAAATACTGATTGAGCCAATAACCTGACATTTGATCGGGAGTCGATGTAAAAATCACAAATCTACTTTCTCTATTTAAGACCCGCCCGACTTCCATAAAGGCGGAAGGGATGTCACTCCAATGATGAATTGTGAGGGTCGCAAATGCGCCATCCACTTCTTCACATCCAATCGGAAGATTATCAGCCCGACCGTTTTTCCACTCGATGGAGTAGCTTCGAGCCCGCGCTTTATTCAACATTTCATTTGAGGGATCAACGCCTACGATATTTACGCCTCTCTCTCGAAGCGCAATCGAATAATTCCCGGTGCCACAGCCAATATCGAGATATAGGCTTTCTCCGTTTGGACTTAGATGCTCCAAAAGTCGGTCGGTCAAATAGGGATCGGCACATCGGGTTTGATTGTAATGTCTGCCAATCCGGTCGTATTTTTCTCCCATCGTTTTCACCAAACTTCCGCAAGAACCCCAATAAACTATTCTCGTCTATTCTGTTAGAATTATCATTCAATTCCAAGTACACGGCGGCAGCTGAGACTCTGATTTTATGAGTAAGATTAAGATTCTTCCAGATAATCTAGCTAACCAAATCGCAGCGGGCGAGGTTGTTGAGCGCCCAGCGTCAGTGGTCAAGGAACTCATTGAAAATTCGATTGATGCGGGTGCAACGCGAATTAGAATCGAAATTGAATTGGGTGGAAGGCGTCTGATGCGTGTTACTGATGACGGCGAAGGAATGGTGAAAGATGATGCGATCCTTGCGTTTGAGCGACATGCGACATCGAAAATCGAAAAACAGGAAGACTTGGGACGTATTGAAACGCTGGGTTTTCGAGGCGAGGCTCTTGCTTCAATTGCCTCGGTTGCGAAACTGGAACTTATCACTAAGGTTTTTGACTGGGAAGCCGCGACACGCGTAGATATCGAGGGCGGAAAATTAATTGACGTAAAGGATGCTGCGCGTCCGACCGGGACGACGATTACGGTAAAAGACTTGTTTTTTAACACACCTGCAAGGCGCAAATTTATGCGCTCGCAAGCGACCGAAAACTATCACATAACAAACACGGTTACTCATTACGCGCTCGCACATCCCGAAATCTCGTTTTCGTTGACAAATAACGGACGCGAGACGATACGTGTTTCGCCAGCCAGGAATCTGCGTGAAAGAGCTTATCAGTTGTTTGGTTCGGATATGATTGAGAGCCTTTTACCGGTAAGCGGCGGTCGCGAATTCGTTGCAAACGTCTCGGGATTTGTTTCTGCACCGCGCGAGCGCCGCACAACCAGGGACTCCCAGTACTTTTTTATTAACGGCCGCTACGTAAAAGACAAGATCATCTCGGGTGGATTGCTCGAAGGATTTCGTTCGGTTTTGCCACACGGTGTTTATCCGGTCGCGTTTTTGTTTTTGGAGCTGCCTTTGGAGGAAATTGACGTAAATGTTCACCCTGCGAAAACGGAGGTTCGATTTCGCAGGGCGCAGGCAGTAAAAGACGTAATCGCTGAGGCAATTCGCAATAGCCTCAAGGAAGCCGGAATCGTACGCGAAAACTTTGTCAAAGGGCAATCTGAGAACGATCACGATACTGAGTCTAAAACGAAAGCCGCGACTGCCGCACCGGCTCAACTTGACGTAACAGAAGACTTTCATCCCGACCAAGGCTCGACAAATGAAGTTGCTGATATACCTACAAAAATCGACTTCGAAATTCCGGTAACCTCTGACGATTTTGAGTCCCTGGCGTTAAACCGGGAGACTAATCCCCCTAGTAAAGATGCGACCCTGCTCAACCGCGACGAAAGTTCAGAAAAAGAGGCCACGGTAGCAAATGACCTCAGTGTTGTCTCGAGCCTCACCAAAACCAACTTCCCTCCAGTGGATTCCGCTGAACCCGTCGTTGAATCCGTGGAGCCGGAAGAAATTTCGGCCCGGCAAGTTAAGCCGGTTGGTCAACTGCACGAGAGCTTCATCATTGCAGTGGATAACGAAGGACTCCTCCTAATCGATCAACATGTTGCTCACGAACGAATTCTGTTCGACGGGTTTCGAAAAAGAGAAACGAAACGAAAAACAGAATCGCAAAACCTTCTCGTTCCGGAAACTATCGATCTGACACCCGCACAAGCTGCCGCGTTTGAAGAAATACAAGAAGAGCTGGAAGCGGTTGGTTTCGGTTTGATGAATCTTTCGGGTAGAACAATCGCGATTAAGTCTGTACCGACCGATTTGCCCGCTGACGAGGTCAGAAACCTGTTTGCCGAGATATTGGATGCGGTCGAAAAAGATAAGAGAGGCGGTGCAAAAGCAACTTTCCGGGACGAGTTTGCCGCTTCGATGGCCTGCAAAGCCGCAGTTAAGATAAATATGAAACTAACTGTTGAAAAAATGCAATGGATGATTGATAAGCTCTTAACTACTTCATCTCCAACAACTTGCCCGCACGGCAGACCGGTAATTTTGAGACTTTCGATGAAAGATATCGAAAGAAAATTTCACAGAACCTAAGATATCTCTTGACATAAATTTTCACTTTTGTTAGTTTTACTCAACTTCGATTGAAGGAAAATTTGATGAGAAACTTTTTCGAATATTTTAGCTTTTTCTTTACTTTCTATTTTTTGGAAAGCGGCTAAAATTGTGTAAAAAGTACTAAATTTTACAAAAAAAAGCCGCGAACGTTCGCGGCTTTTTTGCGTTTGGGAGTGAGTATGAAACTTGAAGACTGGCGCCAGGAAATTGATTCAATTGATTCGAAACTCGTAAAGCTAATTGATCAACGTGCGAGAATCGCGGCTAAAATCGGCGAGCTCAAAGCTGAAACCGGTTTACCAATTATCGATAAAGGGCGTGAACGCGAGGTTATTCTAAAAGCAAATCAAAACAGTTCGAAGCTTGACGCATCTGTCGCGAGAGTATACAGGAGCATTATTCACGAATCGCGACTTATCCAGACCCGTATCGCAAATGAGCTTGTAAAAAGAGGGAGCAAAATACACTAGATGGATTCAATTGCTATTCAAGGAACCAGAGGTTCATACAGCGAAGAGGCGGCGGCTAGGATATGCGGCGAATCGGCCAAAATCCGCGAATTCCCGTCGTTTTTTAGGACTTTCGAGGCCCTGCTGTTAAAGACCGTAGATTACGCGGTCGTCCCCGTTAAAAATACTCTGATCGGCGATATTAAGTCGGCTAAGGACTTTCTCGACCAGACCGATTTGCATACTCACGAAAAGTTATCTCTTGAGATTAGACACGTGCTAGTTGGAACCAAAAGCTCTGAATTAAGAGACATCAGAAGCGCTCGATCACATATAGAGGCCTTAAGGCAGTGTCGTGGATTTTTTAGAAAACATCGTACCGTCCAGCCAGTAGTTGGGGCGGATACAGCTTCAAGTATTAAAAGAGTCATCGAGGAACAAATACCTGAAAATGCCGCGATCGGAAGCCTTCGGGCGGCAAGACTCTACGGCGGAAAGGTCCTTTTGAAGGACCTGGCAGGAAGCGCAATAAATAAGACTACTTTTTATCTCGTAGGCAACTAGGAGCACTTGAAGATATGTTAGATGCACTAATTCAAACCGAAAACAGCGGAGTTATGCGCGAGTCAAATCCCAAATACCCTTTGGTCAGCGAGCCTATTTCGAAAACCACCGTCCGGGTAAAGAATGTTGAAATTGGAGGAATAGCCGCTGTCGTAATCGCTGGCCCCTGCTCAGTTGAAAGTCGAGAGCAAGTATTTAAAACGGCCCGAGCGGTAAAGAATCTTGGGGCGGTAATGCTGCGAGGCGGTGCCTACAAACCCAGAACTTCCCCTTATGATTTCCAGGGGCTCGGAATCGACGCACTCGAAATTCTCCGCGACGCCGGAGACGCCTATGATCTGCCGATTGTCACCGAAGTTATGAGCGAAGACGATATTGGGAAAGTTTCGGAATATGCAGATATGTTGCAGGTCGGGGCAAGAAACATGCAAAATTTTGCACTTCTGAAAAAACTTGCGACGGCTGATAAACCCATTCTGTTAAAGCGAAGTGCATCGGCAACGGTTTCGGAATGGCTGTCTGCTGCAGAATATATTCTTCACGGCGGAAACAGAAATGTGGTTTTGTGTGAGCGCGGTGTGAAGTCATTCGATACTTCGCTTAGAAATACGCTTGATTTAGCCTCCGTAGCTCTCCTTAGCGAGCTCACCCACTTGCCGGTGATTGTTGACCCTTCTCACGCTACCGGACGAAGGAGTTTAATTTCTAAAACCTCTAAAGCTGCTATTGCTTTAGGAGCTGACGGCATCATCGTCGAAGTACATCCGGAACCGGAAAATGCCCAATCGGATAAAGAGCAGCAGCTAGCTTTCCCGGATTTTTCTGACCTGATGCAAAACCTTGTGGGCCCTCTGAAACCGATTTACGGACAATAAACGGCGCAATGCGCTATTCGACGATGACAAGGATGTCACCGGCGTTTACGGTCTCGTCTTCCTGAAATCGCACCTCTTTTACGACGCCGTCTTTTTGCGACTTCATTTCATTTTGCATTTTCATCGCCTCAACAACAATCAATCCCTCACCAGCGTTTACTTTGTCGCCAGGTTTCTTAAGTACTCTAACAACCTTCCCCGGCATTGCTGTTTTGATCTCTACAACACCATCGGAATCCGCGGCATTTTCTAAGCCTCCTCTCAAATTCTTGGGGTCGGCGATCGAAACTTCATAATCTTCCCCGTTTAGCGAGGCCGTAAGAGCGCCTTCCTTTTCGGGCGAAACAAAAACCTCCACAATGCGATTTTCGGATTTCAACAGGTAGACATTTTTTTCGGGGTTTGAGCTCTCCAGCTCGTAAACGCATCCATCAACCTCCGCAAAAACCATTTCCCCCTCGCGCTTAACGTCAACAGTTTTCGATTCACCATTAATTTGTGCAATAAGCTTCATAATCCTATAAAGTCAAAACTTTATGTCCTTCTTTTTCAAAATCGATCTGATCATAAATCCATGCAAAAAAGTTTTCACCGTAGCGGTTTGTAAAATAGAGTCCATTTAAGGCTCTTTCCTGTAAACCGGATTTCGGAAAAACGCTCTCAAAAAGACTTTCGATCTGTCTCTTGATTACCTCATCTCTTGCAAGTTCTGCCCGAACAAACTTGTTTGTCAAAGTTTCGAGATGCCATTCAATCTTTTTTCGTCTGTTTTTTAGACTATCAGAGAGCGTTTGATCGACTTTCGCCAGTTCGGAATCTAGTTTATTGAGTTCGCGATCTATATTTCCTTCAACCTTTTCCAAAACTCTCGCCGAATCCGCATTGATAAATTTCTTGACTATTTCTCCAAGCAAATTGTCACGCCCCGCGAAAAGGTCATGAAATCCGATTTCATATTTCCCCAACGTGCGCCGATGCTTTGGCTCGATGATCGTTGCGCTAAACCGATGCTGTATTGGTGTCGTAGGTCGACCTAAAACTTCGTACACAACGCTATTTTGTCCAAAATAGGCGATTTCAGCAGCGCCGCCAAAATACATCGCCGTAGGAAAGAGATAATCCTGCACAACCGGACGCATCAATGCATTAGGACTCAAGCGCTCAGAGGCATCCTGCGCCACCTCCGCCAATTCTGGTATCGTAAACACCAGATCGGAGTCGTCGGTAGTCAATTGATCCGTATCAGCCTGATATCTCAACGCCTTTCGACGCCCCGAATCATCCAGATAGAAAAACGGAAAAAACTCCTCATTGAGATGAACCTGATTGTGATAGCCGGCATCGATCAATTCTTCTTTCCGGGACAACAATCGTGAACGAATCTCGTTTGATTGCTCAATTGCCTGCTTGAAGACTGCTGAAGAGAGTTTGCGAATATTAGAGTTTTGAGGTGAAACGAAGATTAATCCATATCCCGAGAGCAACTCCCTCAGTAAACTTGTAAAAGCGCTGGAAAAATCATGCCCAACGCTGTAGCTTTTCTTCACTGATTGGACCGTAGATGCTTTAAACTCCGAGTTTGGTAGGAAATCCTCGAGGTCTCGAATAGTAGCGTCTATGGACTCATCGATCAAAATATCGCTAACAGGCAGAGAATCAACCAAATCTTCAGGCAGATTCGAAAGCTCCTTCAAAAATCCAATCTCATCGACAAGGAAGGTTTTGCGAATTTCCTCAAAATCGTGGTCCTCTGACGCTACCCAAAAAACAGGAACAGCTTTTACACCTCGTTTAACGAGATTCTCAGCATACTTTACCGCTGTCAGAGCTTTGTAAATTGTATAAACGGGACCGCCAAAAAGCCCGGCCTGCTGCCCCGTTAAAACCGCAACACAATCTTTATCGCGTAATTTCTCGATATTTTCCAGTGTTTTCGTTTCGGCGCCGTATCGCTCATTTTCGAGACTTAAGATATCGCAAAGGTAATCTCGATCTGTCTTGTAATTTGAAAGCATTTCATGAATGAACCCACTTTCCTCGCGACCCACATGGGGATAGAACTTAGAAACGCTTTTAAGCTCACTTTCAAAATCAAGAAAGATTTTTGATTGATCCGGAATAGATGTAAACGGTAGGGTTTCGGCCTTGAAGATTTGCCGTCCGGACGCGAGGGCGGTTTCATGATTCATTTCCACATTATAAAACTAGCGACTGACTCCGACAAACGAAAAAAGAGACGATCCAGCGACCGTCTCTTTTGAAGGGGTTAAACTGAAGTCGAAACTTAATTTGAACCAGCAACTCGCGAACGAGTTATTGTTTCATTTGTCACAACCTTAATTTTTTTTTCGGCTTCAACAGGCTTTGCTTTTGCCTCCTGGGTCCGTCCAATTCTATAAATTCCGGACGAATGTGTAGCCGCTAAAAGCTCATTTTCATTCGTTGGGTTGAACATTAACTTCCAAACCCTACTACTCGCAAGATTAACGCCCCGATCAATGCGTTCCCAGGTCAATCCTGCATTCGTAGAATGATAGATGCCACCGTTTGCTCGTTTAGCGCTGGCAACAAAAATCTCATCCGTGTTTTTAGGATTGATCAAGATGCTGTTGTAATTGCCGAGTGGCAAACCACCTCCGCGTCGTCTCCAGGTAGCTCCACCATCCTTGCTCATATAAAACGTCTGGATAGTACCTACATAGACTTCATTCGGTTTATCGGGATTGGTAGCAATCGAACTAACCGGCACCCTTTGCGGAATCATTCCAGTCCGCTTCCAGGTAACCCCGTCATCATAGCTAACAAGTACCCCAGAAATTGATGTTCCAACCCAAATCGTTCCAGGAGCCTTTGGAGAAACGTGAATCGCCAGAATATTCTCAGAAATCCCAGGCCCGAGATTTAACTTTTTCCAGTTTTTTGTAGCATCGTAGGTCCTATATAGACCACGACTCGTACCAGCCAGGTAACCATTTTTCCCGTCTTCGGTGTGTTTCAAAACGCTAACCTTTCCGGTCAGGGCCGCCACAACTCCCTTAGGTAAAGCCGGCGCTCTATATCTCCTGCGACTTTTCCTGGATCGCCGATAGGTACGTCGTACTCTAGGAGCTTTTATGGGTGTCCAGGAAACTCCACGATTAATAGACTTAAACAAACCGGTGTTTGTCCCTAAATAAATAAGGTTAGGATTGGTCCTGTCCTGAAGAAGAGAATTGGCCTGTATCCTCTTAACATCTAAGTTCTTGGTAGAGGATCTCCAGTTTCTACCGAAATCGTCGCTTACAAAGAAAAATCCTCCGCCCGTCGCAGTGTTAATCGTCGTTGCATAGAGTCTATTGGGACGTTCAATATCGTGAACAACGTTATAAGTAAATCTGCTGCTAAAGTTTCCGTTGTTGAATGCGAAGGTTCGCCCAGCGTCATTGGAAACCATGACGCCATTATTGTTTGTACCGATAAACACGCGGTTTGGAGCGTCGGGATGAACCGCAATCGAATTAATCTCCAACTTGCGAGAGGTGGTCAGCGACCAACTTACACCCTTGTTTGCCGACATCCAAAAACCTTCCGTAGTACCGGCATAAACGTAGCCAGGCTTTGAAGGATTCTGGAGAATTGCTCTCGTTCGTCGAGACTGCGACGGAATCCCCTGAATCTTCTTCCAGCTTTCGCCTTGATTAAAAGACTGGTAAATTCCGCTACAAGCAGAAGCAATAACATGGTCGGGATTTTGCGGATTAATATCTATAGCAAACACGTCGGAATCATCAATCATTCCCTTTTTTACAAGCTTCCAATTTTTCCCGCCATCCTTTGATTTGAAAGCTCTCCACCACGTGCCGGCATATATGGTGTCAGCGTCGCGTGGATCAATCGCCAAAGCATCTAGCTTTATTGGTGTCGAAGGTGAAGAAAACTTACTCCAGGTATCGCCTGAATCTCTGGAAACCCAAATTCCTGTAACCGTTCCAACCAGAATCAAATTTGGATCCTTCGACGACTGCACCATCGCGTGAACCGCTTCTCTACGGAGCTCAGGTGCTTCTTTCCACGTTCTTCCTCCGTCAGCAGACTTAAAAAACCCACCTGGCAACTTATGTCTGTGCCCTGAGGCGTAGAGGAGATTTGAGTCTCGTGCATCGACAACAAAATTATCGAGAATAAGCTGTGGACGTTTTAGATTTACCAACAAACGCCAATTAGCGCCGGCGTCCAAAGAATCATAGATCTGCCCATCTAACGTGGTAACGAAAAGGTGGTCTTTGTCTCTTGGGTCAACAACGATAGCTCTCACGTCACCACCCGAAGGGCCGCTGACTCTCCAGTCATTGAATTTGCTGACAAAGTCCTCTGCAAACGCAGGAAGCGCCAATGCCGCTAAAACAAAAAAACCAAAACAAATTTGTCCAACTCTCTGATTTCTCATCGATTTCATATTTTCTGTTATTCTCATGGATTCTAATTAAGACCGGGATGATATAGGAAAGGATAAAGGGCAGACATTCTTCCGATGTATAACTTGTCTACCGTGTTGCCAAAAAAAGGCAGGCTCCGGGGGCTTCAATTCATACAATTCTATACGTTTCCCCCATTAAAAGTAAAGGAAGAAAAAAGAGGCCGCGTCTTTTCAAACACAGCCTCGTAAAGTATGTCGCATTGAGCGAGCTATTTAGTCAATCGTACTTGCATCGGCACCAGCCGGCACAACCCAGAGTCTGGTCTTGATTTCAGACGCGACTCCGCGATTTACAAGGGTAATTCGACTTGCATCATATCCTCTTAAGCGGATGTGATTTCTAATCAAACGTTCTCTTGCTGCAACAGCTCTTGCAGGACCGTAATTGAGAATGTAACCGGTCGCACTTGGATCGTTCTGCAGTTCGATGAACAGCTGATCGATTCGAGCTCTGACATCATTATTCTGAGCTCTACCAAAGTCATCGATCAAACGTGGATCAGGTGTACCACCAACGATTCCGGAGCCGCTAGCGCTCATCTCACCACACGCGTCGCAAAGACCGCCAAAGGCAACTGTCGCGGTTACCGTTGTATCTTTCAAGCCACAGGTATCAACCGTTATGGTCGGCGTACCGTCACCCTCAACGATAGTACCTTGGTTTACTGACCAGTTGTACGTGACGTTGTCTTGGCTTCCACCACTTACGTTCGCCGTAAAGGTCATCTTCTCGCATGGCTGAACAGTAACTGGAGGCTCGGTTACGCTAACTGTCGGACATTCGCAAACATCAACGCAGTCAGGACAATTCACAACTTCTAAGGTTTCAGTTTTCGTGTCGCCACAAACACCGCAACCATCGTCAACACCAGAAGTAATCGTATAACTTCCCGGGCTTACACCGCTGAGATCCCACGTTACGCTACTGCCGCTTCCAACAATGCGTCCACCGGAAACTGTGTAGTTATAGGTGAGCGGGTCATTCTCAGGATCGTTCGCAGTCGTTGTCACGTTAACAGTCATGTCATCGTCACAACCATCGGATTTCGATTTCTTGCCCGGAGGACATGGCAACGTAAGCGTTTTCTTGCTCAACGTTAAGCTGGAAACTTCAGCAGGCTTATTCGGAACCTGACCTTTTCCGCGTGCGTTACGTCGTCCGATAAATCCTTGGATGATAAATCCATGCGGATCGCTCGAAGTTCTAAACCCAGGAGGTACGCCCGTAAAGGTGTTAACAACCTGCGTTGGCGACAACGGCGGAGCCGAAGCTACCGTAACCGTACCCGTGAAATCAGAGTTTTCAAGACTATCTCTATCCTGCTGATTAGCGTGATACCTGTACGCCAAGCTAAATCCTACCCATCGAGCCGGAAATACTCTTACACCAGCAAGTCCATCAAAGGGATTGTTCTCAAAGGCATTTGGTGTTCGTCCGCCGACATATCTGAGCGAACGGAATTCCAAGATTGGCTGGAAAAACTTATTGACTGGGAAGTCGAGACCAACAGCGGCCAAAAACTCGTCCCCTCGGTCAAGAAGTACCGTGCTACCCGGACCTTCAATCTCGCTATTGTAAATATAGCCAATGTTTCCGGATACGTTTATCCATTTCCGGAGCCTAGCGTCAGCAAACAACACCGCACCAAAGTCACCATTTTGACCACCAGGGCTAGCACCACGCTGGAGCTGGTTAAATCCATCGGCATCCGTAGCGCCTTCAGCGTAGAACCTGTAAAACGGAATCACACCAAAACCAATCGGGTTATTGTTGCTCGTAAATCTCCATTTCGCACCAACCGTAAATGTACTAAAGGCGGATTCGCCGTAGGAACGGTTTAGCAGCGGAGCGTCATTCAGGTAGGCAGGAGCAATCGTGAAAACACTTGGAACAGTTATGTTCATCGTTGCACCTGGACCCGCCCCCGGGGCACCGGGCAACGTGGCCGTTTGTAAGACTACCCCTGGTAGTATCCCACCATAGGTGGAACCGATACCCGGAAATATATTTGCTTTTCCGCCGGCACCAGCCGGTCCAAGCGTTGGTGCAGTACTTCCGAACAACGCATTAAAAGCGTTGATAAAAACCGGATCCACACCGGTATATCCATAAGCGGAAGAACCGCCGGAATACGGAAAGGCCACAAAACCTTGATTCCCAGCAGGTCTAAACAGCGCAGTACCAGCTAAGGTCCCCGTTCCCGGTGCCATAACAATCGCCGGGAAGCTAACTCCGCCATTTGAATTTGGCAGATAAAACCCAGAGAGGTTTCTCGGTGAGTTAACCTTTATTCCGCGGTAGGCGTCAGTATTAAAGAAAACCTCAAAGTTGTTAGTTAATCCCAATTGGAAACTAATCGGAACTTCCGAGATATCGACGTCCCCTGGATCGCGGTCATAATTACTATACGCCGCACTAAACGTGTACTCACCTCTTTGTAAGGTGCTTCCATCATAAACTGTGAAAAGACCGGTAGGACCACCAACTGGACCACCAGTGCCGACCGTTGGAGCTGTATTCCTTGGGTCGTCTTCAGATTTTTGTGCCGACACAAAAGTAAATAGTGCCAACATCGTAAGCGTTAATACAAGCGCTTTTTTCGCGAGTTTCATCACATTCCTCCGCCGAAAATAAATTAATATATTTTAAATTTCAAAAAAGTAGCTTCTTAGGAAAAAGATAATACCACAAGAATCCTCAATAAGCTACGTAATTATTGCTAACAATGGAAATCTTCGGATTCGGTGTTAACCAAAATCTGGAAAATCCCATCTTAGTACAACATTTCGCAAACTGTTTTTACAATCAATATAACGAGCCTATATTAAAGTTCCTAAAAACTTCCTGATGCAAAAAGACTCTTTCGAAAAACTCTAACCCAGAACTGAGTTAAAATCAAGTGTTTATATCAGTTTAACCTGTATAAACTCGAGAATTATTTACGCGTAAATTCCGCGCATTTTAGTATGATAAGAGACTCGGTCAATCGCCAGCATGTACGCCGCCGTGCGCGTGTCAACCTGATGGTGGTCTGCAAAACTCGTCAACTCGTCAAAGCTCGCAACCATCGTCTCTCCTAACCTCTTTATAACCTCATCTTCACGCCAGAAGTAACCTATTCGATCCTGCACCCATTCAAAATAGGAAACCGTTACGCCACCGGCATTTGCAAGAATATCCGGAATGACAAAAACGTCGTTTTCAAAAAGAATCTCGTCCGCTTTCGGGGTCGTTGGGCCATTAGCACCTTCAGCTAAAATTTTGCACTTGACGCGTTGGGCATTTTCCGAAGTTATCTGATTTTCAGTAGCACACGGCGCCAAAACATCACATTCCAATTCCAGCAACTCCTCATTAGAAAGATAGTCAGCTTCAGGAAAATCTTCCAGCGATTTCGTTTTTGTCAAATAATCTAAAACTTTAGGGATATTAAGACCGTTGCGATTATAGATGCCTCCAAAAATGTCCGAGATGCCTACAATTTTATAACCTTTTTCAAACATTAGGTTTGCACCGATCCCGCCAACATTTCCAGCCCCTTGCACCACTACCGATGTCTGTTCCGGTTTGAGCTCATACCTCTTGATGGCTTCATCGATCGCAAACATTACTCCCATCCCGGTCGCTTCCCTTCTTCCGAGCGAACCACCAAGCGCCACAGGTTTACCGGTAACTACGGCATTAACCGTATGACGTGAGTGCATCGAATACGTGTCCATAATCCACGCCATTGTTTGCTCATTGGTGTTCATATCGGGAGCCGGTACATCCTTATCCGGTCCAATAAAATCAATCAACTCCGCTGTGTATCGCCGCGTCAAACGTTCGAGTTCCCCGTCAGACATTTGCCTCGGATCACAAACAATTCCGCCTTTTCCGCCTCCAAATGGCACGTTTACAACAGCACATTTCCAGGTCATCCAGGCGGCCAAGGCTTTTACTTCATCCAAACTCACATCCGGCGCGTATCTAATCCCCCCCTTCGCGGGCCCCCGGGCGAAATTGTGTTGTACCCTGTATCCTTCGAATACTTCTATATGTCCCGAATCCATCATCACCGGGATATACACTTTTATCTCCCGGCTCGGAACACGCAATACCTTATATATGTCAGGATCCAGCCCCAGAAGTTTCGCGGCTCGATCAAACCTCTCGCTCATCGCCTCAAAAGGGTTTTTTTCATCACTCCCTTTAAAACGCCGCATTTCATCAGCCATCGGATTAGCCATACTTAGTATTCCACTCTCTTACAGAAACGATCGATTCCTTTATAAACTTATATCAGTGTCCCGGTTCATTGATCCGGAACGAAACCCTTTGGTATCAATTTCAACCCGCTCAAACCCGGACCTACCTATTAATGAAACGATTTCATCAGAAGTTTCCGGCTCTAGCGCCCTTGGCAATTCATCTGCAGAAATCTCAACTCGTGCCCACCGCCCGTGAACCCGTACCCTGAACTCCTGAAAACCCATGCTACGTAAAACTTGCTCGCTGCGTTCGACCTTTCCTAGACGTTCAATCGTAACCGGCAAACCATATTTAACCCTCGATGCTAGACACGGACTCGCCGGTTTATCCCAAGTTTCCAGTCCGTTTTTCTTGCTTTGAGCTCGCACGTCTTCTTTTGAAAAACCCACCTCGGCAAGAACACTCCTAACATTAAATTCCTCGGCTGCTTTTTTCCCCGGACGGAAATCACTCAAGTCGTCGTGATTCGCACCGTCCAAAACTACCGCAATTTTTCTTTCCGAAGCGATTTCAGCCAATTTTGAGTACAATTCCGATTTGCAAAAGTAACATCGATTTGTCGGATTTGACCTATATTTCGGGTCGTTCATTTCCTCGGTTTCTATTATTAAATGCCTAAACCCATTTTTTTCCGCAAAACTTTTCGCCTGAGACAGCTGAAACTCAGAAACACTTGGCGAAACTCCCGTCACACACAATGCATTCCGCCCCAGCTCCTGTGACGCAATTGAGGCCAAATATGAACTGTCAACGCCACCCGAAAAGGCAACCAACACAGTCTTAAAATCCCGCATCAAATGACGCAGAATCAGTTCCTTAGTTTCCGCGTCTTGTTCGGACGGCGATTCTTTTCTTAAAGCAAGTGTCACGAATAGTGAATATCTAAATCGGGAAATGGAGTAGTCGCTAAACGGAAAAATACTATAGCTCTAAACACGAATCAACTCTAATGATGCGGAAATTCGAGTAACTTTTGATGTGCGAAAATCATAGACGTTCGATTAGACGCATGCTAAGATTTTAGTGTCCAATTTATAAACGGTAAATGAACTTTTTGCGAAACACTTATCCTTTTTCCAATTGGCGATTTTTATCGGCTGGCGTTCTGCTTTTATGCCTCAGCGTTATCCTTTCTTCCGCGATCACGGCACAAGAGGAGGAAGAGGAAGAATTTACGCAGGAAGAATTCACCCAAACAACAAAAGCCGAAAATGATCCGATTGGGTTCTTTAACAAAGGTCAGGATGCCCACTCTGAGGGCGACCTCGAGAAGGCGCTCGAGTTTTATACAAAAGCACTTAAATCCCAACCGATTTTTCCCGAAGCCGAGTATCAGCGCGGACTTGTTTATAGTGACCTCAATCAGCATTCGAAAGCTGAACTTTCTTTTAAGAACGCTGCGAAAATGAGGGGCGATTGGTCACTCCCCCACCTCCAGCTGGGTCTCCTCTATTTAAAGCAGCAAAAATTTTCAAAGTCTGAAACACATCTAAACAAGACGATCCGCATTGAGCCAAATAGTCCGCTTGCCTATTCCGCCCTTACCGAATTATTGCTAGTTTTGAATGCGGATCAGAAGCGACTTTCGACCTTTTTGGCGAAAATCCGCAAACAGACTTCCGTCAGCCGCACGCCGGCAATTTTAGTTTCTCAGGCGGCCGTTGAAAGGAGATTGAGACTTTATGATGCGGCCCAAAAGAGCATTTCAAATGCGCTGGCATTTGATCGGAATAATTTAGATGCTCTTGCCGAGCTGTGCGAGATTTATATCGACCAGAAAAAGTTTGACAAGGCCGTTGAAACCTCGGGGAAAATACTTTCAATTAAGCCTCAATCAGTGACCGGAAAATGGCTCGCGGCAAGAGCACACGAGGGAAAGGGAGATCGAAGCCAGGCGCTCGCAGTATTGCAATCGGTCGAAAAACCCGATGAGAGAATTGCAGCTTTTCATAAATCACTGATCGTCAGCGAAACGGAGAGCATCGAGAGTCTTGAGAAAATAATTGAAAACGACGTACAAAATGCCCGCGCGCTTGGAAAACTCTGTAGCCTCATGCGCGTTTCAAACCCGCAAAAAGCGCTAAATTATTGCAAGCGTGCGCTAGCGATTGACAAGGAGAATATAAATCACGCGATCGGCTATGGAGCCGCTTTGGTTCAACTTAAACAATACGCACCGGCGGTTGGGCTTTTCAGGCGTCTGTTGAGTCATTCACCGGAAAATTTTACAATTCATGCAAACCTTGCGACGGCCTTGTTTCAATTGAATGATTTTGAAGCGGCAAAAACAGAGTATATTTGGATTACGAATAGGCGTCCAAAATTGGCTATCGCTTATTATTTTTTGGCGATTACCCACGACCGACTTCAGGAGTATAGAGATGCGTTGGTTGGTTATAAAAAATTCCTAAGCCTCTCTGACCCGGAATCTAATGGACTCGAGATTGAAAAAGTGAATCTGAGACTACCTATTCTGGAAGGCCAGATAAAAAGGGGACAGGGTAAGAAAAGCAAACGAAATGCAAATGACTAACGGCAAAGTTTATATGCTCAATTTAGAGCAACTCAAAGGAAGACTTGAGTTAACCCGCATCTCGATTTTGGCTGCGGTCTTGCTTTCGCTTTTTCTTTCTATAAACACGTTCGCGCAAAAGGAAAAACTCCCAAAAGGCGTTGTTCCGCCACCGCTCGCAGTTATTTCAAAACAGGAAATGAAATCTCTTTCGGCTGAAACCAGACTCAAACGCCGCACTCTCCTCGCTGTTACGTTAATGAAAGCGAGGCTTGATAAAGCAGCTGAGTTTACCGAAGACAAAGAGTTTCAAAAATCTCTAAACCAGCTCGGCAGTTTTTACGCTCTGATGAGAAACACATTGAAATTTTTAGACGCTAATGAAGGACAGCGAGGTTCTTTTAAGAATTTCAAGCGTTTTGAAATGTCGCTACGAAAGTTTCTACCAAAACTTGCTCTTTTGAGGCGAAAAACTCCGTCTAAATATGGCTATCACATACGTCGTTTGATGAAGAACGTGCGCGATGCAAGGAGTAGAGCGATCGAGCCACTTTTTGGCGATACAGTAATTCCGGAAGGTAAAAATCGATGAAGAATTCGAAGAGAATACTATTACTTTGGCTGCCCGTATTCCTATTGACGGGACTTTTTATTGCTGCAAGCGATGCCAACGCGCAAAGACGCGATCATTTAACGGACGAAGAAACGGATCTAATTCGCTTCCATCAGGAAGTTGACAAACGAATGGAGGTTTATATAAAAGCCATTGAGCGGCGTTTTATGGTGATGAATGGAACGGAAAATTTATCTCCGAAGCAACAAAAGCGTGTAAAAAAAGACCTCGAAAAATGGGGCGACCTTCCAAAAGGTGATCAGACACAGATGCTTGAAGACATTGAAAAAATCATCGATGAAGCAATCAACAAAATTGACGACGTTGCTTCACGCGATATGAAAAGCAAGCTTTTCCCGAAAGCAGTTCACAAACTTGCTGACGCCGCCCGCGGCTTTATTCCGCGTCTTGAAAAAATTGCAAGCGAGACAAAAAAAGATCGTGAGCTCGCAGTTATTTCCAGTTCCTTGGACTACTGCAGGGACATCATCGAGGCCTCCACCAAGGTTAAACGACCCGAAAAAGGCAAAAGGAAAAAAGGGCGCTCGTGACTGCATCGCTTAAAAAACGTTTTTTTGATCGCGAAGAAAACGTAAAACGGTACATAGAAATGCGCGATGGAATCGATGGCGGACATCTCATCAAAAAACTCCGCCAACATCTTCCGCTCAAATCAAAAGTATTAGAGCTTGGTCTTGGGCCAGGAAACGACCTGGATATTCTGCGTCGATATTATGACGTAGTTGGTTCTGACATCTCTGCGGCATTTCTTGAGCATTATCGAACGCGAAACCCGGGAGTCGAATTAATCGAGCTTGATGCAACGAGTTTAGAAACAAAACACACATTTGATTGCATTTACTCAAACAAGGTTTTGCATCATTTAAAGCGCGAGGAACTTAGAACGTCGTTCGAACGCCAAAACGAACTGTTAAACAGTGGAGGAATTATTTTCCATTCCTTTTGGCTCGGCGCCGGGGAAAACGAATTTCAGGATCTGAGTTTTATTCGTTACAACCTTGATGAGATTCTAAAAACTAGTAAAAAGTACTTTACGCCTATCGAAGCAAGTCGGTATGCGGAAATGAATTTGGAGGATTCGGTCTACGTCATATTGAGGAAAAATCATGAATAAGCAAAAACGTGAGTTCATACGACATATAGTCGCCACCGTCGCCTATCGCGGCGGCAAAGCGATTCGCAACGCGCCTGAAATTTTCGCAAATTTTAAGGCCGGAGAAACCTGCAAAACTCCTCTCGAAATTCTTTCTCATATGGGCGACCTATACTTTTGGGCACTTTCGCAGGTAAAGGGAGACGAGGTCTGGAGAGATTCGGATGCCCTGCCGTGGGAGCAAGAAACTGAGCGCTTTTTTGCATCGCTAAAAGCTTTCGACGATTACCTCGCATCCGACTCAGAGATTCACGCGCCAATAGAAAATCTTTTCCAGGGACCTATTGCAGATTCCTTAACACATGTCGGCCAACTAGCAATGCTGCGGCGTCTAGCCGATTCGCCGATCAAGGGTGAGAACTATTTCAAAGCAGGTATAGAAATCGGCCGTGTAGGCGATGATCAAAACGATCCACCCTACGAGTTCGATTAGCTCGGAACTCTTTCAAATATCCCTACAAATAATTCAATCACTCTATTCTTGACGCTGTTACTAGCGCGTGATAATTTCCTTTTTTACGCAACAATTTAAACTATGTCTGATACCAATTTGAAGAAAACTCCGCTCAATGAGGCACATCGCAGACTCAGCGGGAAAATGGTCGATTTTGGCGGTTGGGATATGCCGGTTGTTTACCCGGCCGGAACCATCAAGGAGCACCTGCGAACGCGCGAACACTGCGGTCTTTTTGACGTTTCCCACATGGGAGAAATTCACGTTGACGGCAAAGACGCAATTCCCTTTATCAATTCGCTTACGACTAACAACGTTGCCCGACTCAAGGATGGTCAAGCACACTATTCAGCTCTGACATATGAGAACGGAACCGTGGTCGATGATCTTCTGGTTTATCGTTTTGGCGAAGAAAAGCTGTTTTTGGTCGTAAATGCTGCAACCCAGGATAAAGACTGGGAGTGGATCCGTTCGCATCGCGGCGACTTTGACGTCGATCTGCGCCATGCGAGTGTTGAATATTGTCAGATTGCGATTCAGGGTCCGAGGGCGACCCGAATTTTGCAAACAATGACCAAAACGAAGCTCGATGAAATCAAGTATTATTGGTTTACCAACGGCGACGTGGATGGCGTGCCTTCAATTATTTCCCGCACTGGTTACACGGGAGAAGACGGTTTTGAAGTATATGCCGATGCGTCGAAAGCGGTTCAAATCTGGGATAAAATGCTTGACGCCGGAAACTTCGGTGCGGACGACGGAATACTTCCCTGCGGCCTCGCGTCTAGGAACACACTTAGACTCGAATCCGGAATGTCGCTCTATGGAAACGAGATTTCAGAGGAGATCACACCGCTTGAGGCGAATCTCGGGTGGATCTGCAAACTAAAAACAGACTTTATCGGTCGCGATGCTCTCAAACTACAAAAAGCCGAAGGATTGAAACGTAAGCTCGTGGGTTTTGAGATGAAAGACCGTGGAATCGCTCGTGATCACCAGGACGTATATATCGGCGATGCAAAAGTTGGCGAAGTAACTTCAGCCGGACCCGCTCCTTACCTTAAAAAGAACATCGGTTTAGCGTTTGTTCCAACTGAGTTTGCAAACATCGGACAAGAGATTAAAATTGACGTACGAGGAAGACATTTAGGGGCAGAAATTGTGCCGACACCTTTTTATAAGAGAGAGAAATAGGACTTTTACACAAAAAATATGTCAAAAATTCCAGAAGAATTGAGATACAGTAAGGACCATGAATGGGTTCGAGTTGAAGGCAATGTCGCAACGATCGGAATCACCGATTACGCGCAAGATTCTTTGGGCGACGTGGTTTATGTCGAATTTCCAAATGAAGGTGAGAGCTTCGGGGCTCACGAGGCTTTTGGTTCGGTTGAATCGGTGAAAGCGGTTTCCGAAATTTTTACGCCGGTTGGCGGTGAAGTTGCAGAGGCAAACGAAGACTTGAACGATTCGCCCGAAACGGTAAACGAAGATCCGTACGGCGCTGCTTGGATGGTGAAAATCAAAATGGACGACACCGGCGAACTCGACTCGCTGCTTTCAGCAGAAGAATACGGCGAGTTTTTAGAATCCGAAGAATAATTAAAACGCGAGTTGCGATTTTGATTTGCGATTAGGGGATTTCTGGCAAACCAAAAGGCGATCTAATTGGTATTGGCGCAATCGCAAATCGTAAATCTGAAATCGAAAATTAGAAATGAGATACATTCCAAATTCACCCGAGGAGCGTCAGGAGATGCTCGAAGAAATCGGGCTTTCATCGGCAGACGAGCTTTTTCGTTCGATTCCAGCCGATGTTTTGTTAAATAGAAGACTGAACGTCACCGAACCGCTTGCAGAAAACGAAGTAATAAGCGAAATGGAAAGTTTCGCAAATGCGAATTCAGCGGCACAGAAGACATCCTTTCTTGGCGGCGGCGTCTATTCACATTTTTCGCCGACAATCGTTGACAATTTGATTCAACGAAGCGAATTTTTTACCTCGTATACACCTTATCAACCTGAAGTCACGCAAGGCACTCTTCAATACATTTTTGAGTTTCAAACACTCGTTTGCCAGCTTACGGGAATGGACGTCGCAAATGCGTCTATGTATGACGGATCGACCTCGATGGCGGAGGCATTCTTGATGGCGCAGAGAGTGGCCCGCCGAGACAAGGTTTTGGTTGCTGAGACGGTTCATCCTGAGTATTTGCAGGTTGCGAAAACCTACACCCAGCATGGCGATCTAACACTCGGCACGATCGGATTCGAGGAAGGTACTGGAAGAATTCTGGAGAGTGATCTCGGCAATCTCGACAAAAAAACGGCGGCGGTAGTTGTGCAGTCGCCTAATTTCTTTGGCTGCATCGAAGAGCTCGAAGCAATCGCGGAAAAGACACACGAAGTCGGTGCATTGCTTGTTGTTGTTGTAACCGAAGCGATTTCGTTTGGGATCCTAAAGACTCCTGGTGAATGCGGTGCAGATATCGTAGTCGCTGAAGGACAAAGTTTTGGTATCCCGATGAGCTTTGGCGGTCCTCATGTAGGGCTTTTTGCCTGTCGCCAAAAATATGTTCGAAATATGCCCGGGAGACTTTCCGGTGTTGCTTACGATAAGAATGGAAACCGCGGTTTCGTACTGACACTCGCTACACGCGAACAACATATACGGCGCGAAAAAGCCACATCAAATATCTGTACAAACCAGGGGTTAATCGCACTCGCCGCAACAATTTACATGGAGACGATGGGCAAGAAGGGCCTCAAGGAAGTAGCGATTCAGAACGCCCAAAAAGCGGCATACGCTGCTAAGAAGATTTCCAGGTTGGATGGATTCTCCATTACTTTTGATTCTCCTAAGTTTAATGAATTTGTAGTAACTGCACCCAAAAATGCGGAGGGGTTGCTCGAATCGCTGAGCAAGGAAAAAGAAATCCTGGGCGGAATTGCCTTGTCGAAATACTACGAAAATCATGACAATGATTTTCTTGTTTGCGTGACAGAAACAAATACGAAAGAGCAGATCGACGACTTAATCGACGCGCTTGGCGGTTAGCGTAAGCTATTAAAAACGGTGTTTAAATGAAAACCCCAAATACTTTTGCTCGAGATGTCAGCCGGAGAAAGTTTTTGTCTTCGGCGGGTAAGGGTTTGGGGATGATGGCCGCCGCTTCAACCGCCGTCGGTTCATTGTTTGAAAATTTGCAGGCCGTGACAAAGAGCACTGCGCATCTTTCACCGGAACAGCTCGCAAGAGATGAAGATTTCTGGGCGAGAATCCAACAGTCTTTTTCCGTCACACGCGGAATCGTGAATCTGAATAATGGCGGGGTTAGTCCGAGCCCAAGAATCGTAACGGAAGCTTTTGTTCGTTACACATGGCAGCAGGAGGACGCGACCGCCCACACAATGTGGCGAATTCTCGAACCTCAGTCGGAAACGATTCGAATCGGTCTGGCGGAAATCTTTGGCTGCTCCAACGAGGAAATCGCGATCACAAGGAATGCTTCGGAATCACTGGAAATCTTGTTGATGGGTTTGGACCTCAAGTCGGGCGATGAGATTTTGTCTACTACGCAAGATTATCCAAGAATGCTTACGACCCTGAAGCAGCGCGAGGTGCGTGAGGGTTTGAAGCTAAAACTGATAAAAGTTCCGATCGCGCCGAGAAATGTTAACGACATCGCAACCGCCTTTGAAAATGCAATTTCGTCAAAAACCAAACTGATTTTGATATCGCACCAGATAAATTTGACAGGGCAAATAACTCCGGTCAGAAAAGTTTGCGAAATGGCGCGAGCGAGAGGAATCGAGACAATTGTTGACGGGGCACATTCCTTTGCCCAGTTTGATTTCAAACGCGACGACTTACAGTGTGATTATTTCGGAACTTCCCTACACAAATGGCTGCACGCACCGAAAGGCACAGGGATGCTTTACGTTAAGAAAGACAGAATTCCGAAAGTTTGGGCTTTGATGGCTTCAGAACACAAAAATAAAAACGATATTAGAAAGTTTGAGGAAATTGGCACCCATTCCGCGGCGATGCGCCTTGCTATCGGTGAGGCCGTTTTGTTTCACAATGCGATTGGCGGGAAACGTAAAGAAGCGCGGCTAAGATATTTGTCGCGTTATTGGATGGACAAACTCAAGAAACTTCCGAATGTTCGCTTCAATTCATCATTTGATGAAACTCAGTTTTGCGCGATTGCAAATTTTAGAATTGAAGGAATCAAATCGACAGAGATCGGTAGGTATTTAATGTCGGAACACAAAATTATGACTACGCCGATTACTCACGCCGAATTTGAAGGAATCAGAATTACTCCCAACGTCTATACGACGCTTTGGGAACTCGATAGATTTTGCAAAATCATAACAACTGTTGCAAAAAACGGTTTACCAAAACTTAAGAAATAATTTATGAGCATTAAAAAAGTTACACCGCACCCAACGCAGAATGAAGCGTTGATTTTTGATCGATCGCAAACCGGTAGAACGGGCTATCGTTTGCCGAAACTGGACGTAGATGAAACCCCAATTGACGAAATCATTCCGGCAGACTTGCGTCGCACAGACGACCTCGAGGGCGTACCCGAAGTTTCCGAAGTTGACGTAGTAAGGCATTTTACCCGCATGTCAACGTGGAATTTCTCGATCGATCTTGGAATGTATCCGCTTGGTTCCTGTACGATGAAATACAATTCGCGCCTCAACGAAAATGTCGCGCGAATTCCCGGTTTTGTGAAGCTTCATCCTTTGGCTCCCGAAAACGAATCTCAAGGTGCTTTAGCGTTGATGTACCAACTGCAGGAAGACCTCGCGGAAATTACCGGGCTACATGGAGTTTCGCTTCAACCAGCAGCCGGTGCCCACGGTGAGATGACGGGTGTGATGCTGATTCGCGATTTTCTTGACAAACGTGACGGCGAGAAATCAAAAGACCGAAGAGTGATGCTTGTTCCCGATTCCGCTCACGGCACAAACCCCGCATCTGCCAGACTCGCTGGATTTAGCGTAAAGACCATTCGCTCAACTGACGAAGGCTTAACGGATATGGAGCACCTTAAGGAACTCTGCGATGAAGGCGGAATTGCCGGATTGATGCTGACGAATCCGAGCACTGTTGGAATTTTTGAAAAAGATATTAAGGAGATTTGTGACGTTATACATGAAGCCGGCGGTCTGATTTATATGGACGGAGCAAACATGAATGCGCTCGTCGGCATTGCGCGTCCGGGTGATATGGGCGTTGATGTAATCCACTTGAATCTGCACAAAACTTTTTCTACTCCGCATGGTGGCGGTGGCCCGGGTTGCGGACCGTGTGCTTGCACAGCCGAGCTGGAACCGTTTTTGCCAAAACCGCAAATTGTAAAAGATGGAGATAAGTTCAAACTCGATTATGACCGACCTGATTCAATCGGACGGGTGAAGGCATTTTATGGAAACTTCGGAATGATGGTTCGCGCGTTAGCTTACATTCAAACCCACGGCGCGGATGGTTTGAAAGAGGCTACCGAAACCGCGGTGCTTAACGCGCGGTATTTATCCCATTATCTGCAAAAAGATTTCCACAAACCCTTTGAGGCTGACTGCATGCATGAGGTAATTTTGTCTCATAAAAACCAAACGCGAAAGGGCGTTCACACGCTCGACATTGCCAAGCGGTTAATTGATTACGGCTTTCACCCGATGACCATCTACTTCCCTCTAATTGTTGATGGCGCGATGCTTATCGAGCCGACCGAGTCAGTGGGAAGGCAGGAATTGGATGTGTTTATAGACGCAATGAGGTCAATCGATAAGGAAGCCCAGGATGATCCGCAGCTCGTAATTGATGCACCGCACACGACAAAAATCGGCAGGCTTGATGAAGCAACGGCTGCGCGAAAACCGATTCTCAAATGGCAGCCCGATATGGAAGCCGAAGCAAAATCGGCCTGATTATTTTATTAAACATAGTCGTTCGACTATCTCCCCTCCGACCAGGTGATTCTCGACGATTTCTTTAACGTCCGATACGCTCACCTGCGCGTACCAGATGCCCTCGGGATAAACCAAAACTGCCGTTCCAATCGAACAAAATCCGACGGAACCGCATTCTGTGAGTAATATGCTGCCATCAGGATTGCGCCCTTTTGACTTCTTGCCGTAGCGGAGATTCCTCGATTCGAGCTCATCTACAAACGCTTCTTTGACCTCCGAAGCGCCAACTTTAGAACACGATTTTCCGCCGCAAACAAAAACGTGGTGCTTAATATCTGCACCAGCGACCGGAGCAAGTTTGCGAAGACGGTTCTTATCTTCAATGAATTTCGATTCGGACATTTCGATATTTTGCCACGCAAGAATCTAAAATGCACGGTGCCCCAACCTGCATATTTTCAACGAGACAATATACCAAAGCCTCAAATATATAGCGGTGCAAACGCAAGATATTGTATCGAATTGGTTCTAAATAGTGAGTTAATTGTACCCATGTATGATAAAATTTTAACGGTTTAGGATTGCGGAAAATCCTCAGAATTTATGGAAGCAGGAATTATCATTCACGTTTCGGTTGGCGCGGAATCAAGAACCGAGTTCTTTAGTGAAGTGCGAATCCGTGTGGGATCGGAAGAAGATTGCGAATTGCAGATTCACTCGAAGAGGGTGGAACAAAAAGGCGTTTGGCTTGATCTGGAGTTTAAAAGCGGCGGATACCGACTAATTGCATGCGATAAATCGCTTGATTTGCAGCTTAACGGTAAATCTGTCACGCGCTTTTCCGCAATCCATGATGGCGACGTAATCTCGATTGATTCCGCAAATATCAGCTTCTCTTTTTTCTCCTTAGCCTCAAAATCGGCACTAATTACCACCAATCGCGAACCGCACGTTGTGCCCTTTATCGAAGACGCGGCAATCGGGGCTGCAGCTACCGAAAAACGCGATGACGCCAAGGCTTTTCTTAGGGAATTTTCGAGAGAATTGCTTCGGGAAATCAGCTGGACAACAAAACTTATCGGCATCGTTTTAACCGTAGGAGTTTTGAGCGGATTGTTTTATCTCGGTTACGGTTTCTACAAGGAAATTAAAGAAAGCCGTCAGCTCGTCGAGAAACAAAACAATGTAATCCGAAAAATGGAAAGCGAGATCGCTCAAACAAACAACCAAATCGGTGAACTAGATAAAACCAACAAGGACATAATTAAAAACATCTCGCTGGCTCCAAATCTGCGGGTCGATTACGGAAATGGTGTATGCTTGATCGTAGGAGTCTACGATTTAGTGGACAGAAAAACCGGCAGAATATTGCGTTATCCTGATCCAGAATCTTTCAATACGGAAAATTATGACCCACAGGAAACAGAAGAAGGAATGTACGAGGTTCCGGAGCAGTCTGGGCTTACGACGGTCGGCAATGGTTCGCCGGTAGAATACGACTTCATCGGCACTGGTTTCCACGTTGGCAACGGCTTTATTCTCACAAACCGTCACGTCTTGCAGCCATGGACGGAAGACGACCTTGTTAAACAGCTGATGCGGGAGTCTGACGGGCGGGCGCGTATTAAAAGGCTCGTCGTATATTTCCCGAATCGGCAAATGCCCTTTTCCTTAAAGATTAGAAAGTTGAGTTTCCGCGAGGATATCGCCGTCGCATCCGTCAATTCAGATCTGGTAACATCTGACATTCCGGTTCTGCCGCTGGACGCGAATTCTGAGGCGGTTGCGATCGGAAAAACCGTTGTCACGATGGGATACCCGAACGGTCCTGATCGGCTTTTGGCGATGGTTGATGATCGCGAGGCACGTCGTATAAACGCAAAGTTTGGAAAATCCAGACAAGCGCTGATCAACTACTTAGCGCAGTCCGGAAAAATTGTTCCGTTAACCACCCAGGGAGCGATAACCGATCTTGATAAACGCCGCGTCGTGCACGATGCGAAAACTGCCGAGGGCGGATCAGGAGCACCACTTTTTGGACAGTCAGGAAAAGTAATTGGTGTTAATTTCGGAGTTTTTACCGAAAATAACGCCGCAAATATGGCTATCCCGATTAGCTTTGCAATTGAACTGTTGGAGAAAGTCGGCTGGCGCAAGCCAAGTAGTGCTACAGCTGGAACTGAAGAAAAAACTCAGACGGCAAAGGTAAGTATCGACGCACCGAAAAAAGCAAAAGCCCAATAGTTACCAACCCTGCTGTCGCTCCTTTTCTTCCAAACTCTTCGCAAATATTGGATTATCTCTGATCGGATCCAGCTTTGGCTCATATTTTAAAAAATAGATGTTGTCTTCGATATGATTGACAACCTTTGTCATGCGCTCAGCGGCTTTAGATTCTAATCCAAGCGCAATCTCTGCAAGCGCTGCATTTAACGGTGCCTTATCTACATCGCCTCGTTCTGAAACTTCGTCAAACAATTCCTGCGCAACTTCTAAGTTTCCGCGTTTTGCCAAAATCCGACTCTTGATCAACAGAAGCCCTGTTCTTCTTCCGAGTTTAGAAAGAACGGCGTCGACTTCTCTTTCCGCTTCATCAAATCGCCCAAGCTCTTCATAAACCTCAATTAAACGCATTTTCGCTGAAACAGAACTGGGTTCGATTTCAAGTGCCTTTTCGATAAAAACCTTCGCCTCGGTTGGTTTGCGTGAGAGCAAAAGCATTTCCGACAAGAATAGATTTATGTAAGTTGATTGGGGGTCGAGCCGTTGTGCAATTTTCATTTCTTCAACAGCCCTATCAATTTGCCCCTTATTCGCATACATCCAGGAGATTCGATGACGAGAATGTGCGTCGTTCGGTTTGATCGAAAGTGACTTTTCCATCAGTTCAAAAGCTTCTTTTTGTCGATCCCGACTCGCATAAATCAGTGCCAAAGCTGACATGGCCTCGGCACTCCGCGGATCGATCTCGAGAGCTTTTTTCGCGGCGGCGATCCCACGGTCTCGCGCTTCATCGCTTGAAAACAGCTCCGCAACATGATGTGTATGCCCATACGTATCAGCCATATAAGCGTAAGCCGGCGCAAACTCAGGATCGATTTCAACCGCCTTTTCAAACTGCTTTAGGGCGTTGTGAAAACCACTTTCCGTATGCATGCTCCAAAACGACAAACCCATCGAATAGGCACGGTAAGCCTCAGGACTCTTGGTGTATTTCTTGTAGGAAAACACCTCAGCATCTTTCGCCAGCTCGCCGGAAATTTTTTGCGACAGTCTTTCCGAAATCTTGTCCTGAAGGGTAAAGATATCCGAATACTTCTCGTCAAATTTTTCGGTCCAGACCTGCCGTCGTTCTTTTACGTCATAGAGCTGGGCAGTAACGCGCACGATATTTTTATCGCGTTGAATCGTGCCTTCGATAACGCAGTCAACGCCCAATTTTTTGCCGACGGAAAACAAATCGGAGTTTTCCAGATTGGCAAACCGCAGAATCGAAGTAGTCGGCCGAACATCGATTTCATTGATATTTGCCAGCCGCGCAATCAGAACATCCGCAACACCGACTCCGAGTTTCGCGTCGGGCTTATCGTCAATTTGCCTAAAGGGCAACACAGCCACGGACTTATTCCGAATATCATCGGTTGTGAAAACGCTTCGCGCTCCGGCGAAGTAGAAAAAGCCAAACGCAGTGGCGGTCAATACCAAAACTGTGGCGGCGATATAGGTAAGGCCACTTTTTCTAGATTGTGTTTGAGTTAGCTTTGGTGAATACGTCTGAAGGATATCATTTTCGCTTTTTAGGCTTTCTCCCGTTACAGAAAAATTGGAGCTTCCGTTTCCGTCACCCTCGGAACCCCGCTTGGCTCCTGAACCTCCATTGATTCCAACCTCTACTCGGCTAAGGTCGGCGACTTCGTGGACGTCGGCGGCAAACCGGTAACCGTTTTTCGGTATTGTTTCAATATATTTCTCGGCGCCACCATTTTGTTTCAAAGCTTTGCGAAGCATATAGATATGCTGTGTGAGATTAGCTTCTTCCACATAGTTCCCTTCCCATAAAGAGTCGAGGAGTTCTTCTTTCTTGAGGATTCTGCCCCTATTTTGAACAAAAAAGGTTAAAATTTCATAACTTTTTCGAGTTAAAGAAACAGGCAATCCCTCCCGAAATAATTGACCATTAGCTGTATCAAGTCGGAAATCGTTAAATTCGTAGCAATCTACTTTTTTTTCTGACATTAAGACCCCTTAAAGTATAAATTTATTAATCCTTTCTGCGCTTCCAAAATGAAATATATAAACCACGCAAAAAAGCATGTGAACGCTTTAGGTTCGTCAGCTAAACTCAAAGCCCCTGAATTCCTAAGATCCGAAGCAAAAATCCGGATTTAAAATGAATTCCTCGATAAATTGAGAAATAAGAAATTATCCTCAAAAAAATTTATTTCAGCTGAAAATAAAACTTACAGTTTTATACCTATATGATGCGTTGAAACCGGAGATAAGTTTTCAAAAAAATATAAAATGTTAATAAACTCCCCGAAAACCTTTAAATGCTTGATTTTTAAAGCACTTCTGCGTTGTGATTTTATATTTATTTTATATTTTTCTGCCCATTTCTTTACCCGGGTTTCTACTTTCTACAACCTAACGAACCGCTTTATGATTCCCATCGCTCATTCATTGCGATAATTCTCCTCACCGTGCTCGAATTATCGATCGGTAACCGTTATAATTTATGCCTTTGGCGTAAGTCCATTTATGAATAATCTTGTTTTCTCAAATTTCATGCATCGTCCGGCCCGCACAATTGTGAGCATCTTGGGCATTGCCCTGGGAGTCTTGCTTATTGTCTTCACCGTGGGACTTGCAAATGGGTCGATGCGCGAAATCGCAAACCGCGAGGCAAATGTCAATGCGGAAATATTTGTCCGTGCTTCAGGTTCGACCGGGTTAATCGGAGCCGATGCTTTTACTCTTCCAATTGCAGCGAAAGCAGATGTTCTAAGTGTCGAAGGAGTTGAAAAAGTTGTGCCGATTGGGCAAGCGTCGGTAAAGGTTTCCGACAGCAAAACCGGTATGCGCCTGATTGACGGCGTCGATTTTGAGGAGTATTTGAAAGTTGCGAATTTGGTCGTTATCGATGGAAGGGCGCTTGCAAGAACGGGCGATGAAGCTGTAATTGACACCGGTTATCAAAAACGCAGAAACCTTAAAATCGGCGACAAACTGAGTATTTGGGAGCGTGATTTCACGATCGTCGGCACCTACGAACCCGCGGCCGGCTCGCGTGTTAAAATCCCGCTCGCGACAATGCAGGACCAACTTGGTGGCGAAGGAAAATCTACGGCGTTCCTGGTCAAATTAAAAAAGGAAGCGAAAGACGAAAATGTTGCAACCGCGATCCAGGAACAGTTTTCAAGTTATCGCGTGTTACTTACAAAAGATTTCCCGGAACTCTACATGAACTCGATCCCCGCGCTCGGAATTTTTCTTAACGTTGTAATTGGTGTGGCTGCGATAGTTAGCGCGTTGGTTATTTTATTAACAATGTACACGACCGTTACCGAGCGAACCCGACAGATAGGCATTATGAAATCACTCGGAATGAAGAATGGCGGAATAGCCTGGATAATTACGCAGGAGGCACTTCTCATTTCATTTTTCGGAATCGTCGCGGGAATCTTGCTTACCGTTGTTTTCCGCTACCTGCTCAATTTTCTTACAGTTTTAACCGTTGATCTTGATGGTTGGGTGATCGCCATCGTAACGATCGTAGGGCTACTTGGCGGGGCAATTGGCGGACTTTACCCGGCACTCCGCGCGGCAAAGCTCGACGCTGTTGAGGCTTTAAATTACGAATAAAATAGCACGGCACTTTACCGTCCAATCGGTTCCAAATAAACAAAAGATCAATGCCGGTGGGCGCTTTGCATCTCCGCACTCGTCCAGTTTGTCCTTAAAGTTTCACCATTGGGATAAACTGCGGACGCGAAATTCTCAAAACGATATTTTTGGTTCAAATCAGATGTCGAAACCTTTGGCTTTCCAGTTTTCAATGCAACCTGGCTCATCGCTCGTGACGCTTTCTCCATGAAATTCTCGATATCCTTGATCGACCGTGGTATGCGCTTCGTCATCCAATCCACACCGTCCTCAGTAACCAACATATCGTCTTCGATACGAACTCCTATGTTCTTATACTTTTCGTAAACGGGTTTCACCTTTTCGATAAACGCACGGTTTACCGGAGTATCAGGTAAATTATCTAGCGCATCGCTTCTTACGTAAATTCCGGGCTCATTCGTCGTTACCATCCCAGGTTTTAAGGGCGTATTTTTATTGCCAACATCGTGAACATTCATCCCGAGCCAATGTCCCCAGCCGTGCATAAACCAAAGATTTGATTGCGGCATTTTGAAAGTGCGCCCTCTAAATTTGGCTTCAACCATACCGCCAAGTTCAGTAATCAACCCCAACTTTAGCAGGCGCTCTTCAATTAAGCGTCTAGCCGCTCGGCTTGCCGCGCTAACGGTCGAACCGGGCTTCAACTCAGCTGCAGCAGCTTCCTGCGCGTCGTAAACGATTTGGTAAATTTCAGCTTGTCTCTCAGTGAATTTGCCGTTAACCGGAAAAGTCCGCGTAACGTCCGCCGTGTAATGATCGTATTCAGCGCCGACATCCATCAAAAGCAAATCGCCTTTCGTTACCTTCCCTTGCGATTCAACGTAATGAAGCGTCGTCGCATTCGGACCGCAGCCGACAATCGATGGGAACCCCCAAAAGTCAGCATTACGACGACGGAATGTGTAATCGAGCTCAGCGTGAACTTCATACTCCCAGTTCGCACGTCCCGCAACTCCCATCGAACGACCAAGCCCTTCGCCGGTTATATCTATCGCATGCTGAAGCAGTTTTAGCTCGTAAGGTGATTTGATATGGCGCAAGCGCGAAAAAATTCCGTAAGCGTTTCTTACCGAAAACACCTCTGGTGAGGCTTTCCATTTCTCGGCGACTTTTTCCTTAAATTCATTCGCCTTTCGGAACTCGCGTTTATTACTTAGGACTAAATACAGGTTTTTTGGCGTGAAATCGCTGATAAAGCTATTGTCTTCGGCCTCAAACGCCGATCTTTTCTCGACCGACTCCAGAAATGCCCTTAGAAAACGCGCATCTACAATCTTTTTTATCCCCGATAGACGCACAGCGTCTTCATTTGAATACATCTTTCCGTTCCAAACCTCAGCTGCCGGAATCCGTTTTCGCAAAAACACAAACTCTGTTACATCTCCGCCCTTTTTAGTCATCACAAGGGTCGCATTGTTTTGTTTAAGTGCCGTTAGATAATAAAGATTGTTTTCCTGCCGATAGACGTAATTGACATCGTTTGTGTAGAGTTTTGGATCAGCGCTAAAGAGAATCAGCATACTGTCGTCATCCATCTGATCCGCGACTCGTTTTCGACGCGCAGCAAGTTCTCTATGCCTCTCAGCGGTGGTAAATTTAGGAGCGGACGGCGTAATCGGCATCAACGGATCCTTAACCGCGCTTCCTAGGTCCTCCGCAAACACCCCAAATACGCAGACCATTACTATCAAACCAAAAACCAAAAACCTTCGCGCATTCACCTTCATCTTATTCACCTTTCCTCTGCCCATCTGTTTCAAATTCAAAATCCTTTGACGCCGTATTTCCAAAAAAATCGGATGCGAAAACTCGCAGGACGTAAACACCTTTCTCGATCCTTCCCGCATCGAAAAAGTTTTCTCGCCAGAGTCCTCCCGAAACCTCGTTTGTAACTATGTAACGAAAAATCGTTTCGCCCGTAGCCCCGGATTTGCTCCCTTTGGCGTAGACCAACTTTACAGCCCTGGAATCAGGCGTTTTATCAAATCTAATCGTCCATCGCGGTTTCTCAAATCCTTTTACCGAGTTCTCTTCGGAATCAAAAAGCTGATAACCGAGTTTGTAAATTCCGAGTTTCCGACGCGCAGCATTTCCATCCATTTGATCATATGCTTCGACTACGATGCGCGTCTTTCCGTTTAGTTTTATACGCTGTGCGGGACTTGCGGTTTCAAACTCTTCCCAATCCTCTTCATAAAGCTCAATATCCTTAATCTCCGGTAAACGCTTATCCGAAACTCCGGGCAAAATCAGGGCGTCGAGGGCATTCATTTCATGGCCCGCTCTTCCAGCGATGAGGTGAACATGGTTTAGTGTGTTGAGCGTGCCGATTGCTTCGCCAGCCTCAAACTTCGACCCGCGCGGAATTCTCAAGGAGTCGGGCTTCCCTTCTGCGTCAAGTGAAAACTGAAATCGCTTATCATTAAACGGTTTACTCGCCACGTCTCTTCCGAGGCGTATATGAATATATCCGAGGGTGGGCATCCGTATCAGCTCGCGAGTTGTGTCAAAATTTTGAACGGCAATCGGCCTTAAAACTTTCTCGTCGCGAATAAATCTGGCTGTTTCACCATATCCGCCCACGATATCAAGCCCATTGTGAAACCAGGCTTCGGAGTTTTCATCAGCGATCTCCCCTCTAATCTCTCCAAGTGTTCCGGCAATTTCCCGTGTTCGATCGGGTGGGTCATATGTCCAGCGCGGTTCTGAAAGTTTTCGAAACTCTTCCGCTCTTGTTTGTGCCGTTTTAAAGTCTTCTTTTGAAACCTTCCTGCCAATATCCCGGGCTGTAAATGCCCTGACCAACCGATTATCTGAATCTGCAACTAAAAGATTTCCTTTTTTATCAAACACCAGACCGCTTGGACGATTAAACTGCGCGAGATTTAGTTTATCGTCCCGAAACCCGTGTCTTTCGCTGGAGATAGTCTCGACCAACGGGACCAACCTACGACCGATGACACGGATGGCGTTTCCATCGGCAACATATACTGCACCGTTTTCCCCAACCGCCAATGCAGTCGGTTGCACAAATTCCGCTTCGTTTAATAGCCCGTCATTAAGAATCTGTCGACCGCTTCCGGCTAGAGTCCATACTCCTCCGTCTATTTCCAGAACCCGGATTCTGCGATTCCCGGTATCTGCAATCAGCAGCCTTCCATCTTTCCACCCGGCCAAACCGGTGGGAGTGTCAAACTGCGCTTCGATTCCATTTGCGCTATCTTGAAATCCTTGGGAGTTGCCGGCTATAGTCGTTACCTGGCCATTCTCAATGACGCGAACACGATCGTTGTAAGTATCGGCGACAAAAATCTTATCTTCTGAAACCGCAACTCCGATGGGAGCGTTAAATAACGCCTCAACCCCGCCGCCATCGCGATATCCGGGCTTTCCCGAACTACCTGCAACCAGACGAACTTCACCGTTTTCGGCAACGCTTTTAATCGTATGATCTCCGCTATCTGCAACGAGTAACTCGCCATTTTTGTCAAACGCAATTTGTGATGGTGTGTCCAGCCCACCAGCAAATACAGATTTCGCTCCGTCCTTCGATATCCTCCAAATAACTCCCTTTTCGCCATCCGAAACATAAACGTCACCGTTCCTTTCGGCAATTCCAAAAGGCTCCCCAATCTCTGATTTGGGGCCGACGAGGGTTCGGACCGCAGTAAAACCCTTCCGGTAATTAGTTCCTTGCCAACACGAGCTAAAAGCCAGCGTAAACAGCAATGAAGTGAATATGATTGTTTGCTTAAGGAAATTTGGCATGCAAAAACTTTTATGAAGGTGCGTCAACTCGATAAGTCTTGGTTATTTTACCAGAGCGCAATTCATAGGAGGAACTATGGCTTATAAAAAAATATTAAACGCACCGGTACAGGGCATGTCGTTCGTATGGAATGTCTCCAGGCCCGTTGGCGATCACGTAACGAGTCCAAATGTCCCAACCGACGTTGACCTTGTAAAACTTCTGATTGCCGAGGTAATCCGCATAAGACAACCCGGTTGGTTTAATCCGGCTCTTCGGCAAGGTTTCGTTATAAACGGACAAATGGACATGAACACCGCATATTGGATTCGATATTTCAACGGTGATCACGTTCGCCGCCTTAAGCGAAACGAGGCCGGTATTATCGACCCGGCGCTTGGGGGCACCTATGGACACGATACCTGGACTATCGTGAAACTCAATTGGTCTTTAAGACAGGGTAATCCGACACTGTGGAATGACCTTCCCAATCATCCACAAGTCAACGCTGCTCTTCGGGCGGAACTACAAAACACAACTCCCTAGTTGGATCGCCCTTTTTAGTCGCGCGTAATTCTACGCCTCACCGCTACAACTCCGTTTTTTCGAGCGACAATCGTAGCGAATTTTGTTACTATTACGTTGATTCCCCAAAAATTTAGCGGACTTTAGAAAAGGAGATTAAGGAATGTTTTCACTTGAAGATTTATTGGGTCAACAGGGCGGCGGTGACGCTTTGGGACAAATTAGTAATATGCTCGGCGCTGACCAGAACGTAACGAACTCAGCTATTCAGATGGCTTTGCCCGTGATTTTGAGCGGTTTGGCAAACAACGCGGCGACCCCGCAGGGCGCTGAAAGCCTGAACAACGCTCTCGAAAAAGACCACGATGGCGGCATCCTCGATATGCTTGGCGGATTTCTTGGCGGGCAGGCTCCTCAGTCTCGTCAAACAGATGGCGGCGGCATCTTAGGACATATTTTAGGTCCGAAGCAGGGGCAGGTCGCGCAGGAAATCAGTAATAAATCCGGTATGGATATCGGGCAGGTTGCAAAACTCCTGATCACGCTCGCTCCAATCGTAATGGGCTTTTTGGGCAAACAGAAACGTCAAAATGGTTTGGACGCAGGCGGCATCACGGATCTTCTTACCGGGCAGCAACAGCAAGCACAGGCTTCCGGAAACCCTATGATGGATATGGCGTCCAAAATGCTTGACTCAGATGGCGACGGCAGCGCAATGGATGATCTTGCGGCAATGGCGGCAAACTATTTTCTTCGCTAGTTAAATCAGGTTGATTTGTTTTCGAGCCGGGCGTCGTGAGTCGATGCTCGGCTTTTTTATTTCGTTTCGATTTCGCGATAGAATTCGTGAAACCAAATGTCCCCTTATTCGTAAATTATCTTTTTGCAAATGAAACAAGATAAATTTCAACTAAATTAAAAAACCAAAACAATATTTCTATGAAACTATCAACACTTTATATCAAGTTTATTACCCTTTTACTTCTTTCTCTTTTGACTGGCGGGCAATCCGTTTTTGCGCGTCCTTTCGTCAAACCGATTTGGCAAACTGACGACAAAACAAAAGTTAAACCGCTGCCTCCGCTCCACTATATTCGGAGTCGCGATTTCGATACTAAACATATAGCACTCAACCTGCGCTTCAATTGGGAAAAAGAGCAAACCTTCGGGGTTGAGGAATTCACTTTTTCTCCGCTTAAGTCTGATTTCAAACGGCTCGTCCTTGATGCGGGGTATATGACGTTCAATTCGATAAAATTAAACGGGGGAAGCGAACTAAAGTATAAATACGACGAAAAGACGTCTAAGCTTACAATATTTTTGGATCGCGCCTACAAATATGGTGAGAACGTTACGGTTGTAATTGATTACCAGACAAAAGGCGGGCCGGCGGCGCGAAGTCTCGGTTTTGGCGGCGGTGGTGGACTAACATTTATTCAGCCGACAAAAGAAGATCCGAATCGCCCATGGCAAATCTGGTCGCAGGGTGAGAGTGAATACAATAAATACTGGTTTCCTTCGTTTGATTATCCAAATGATTTTCGCACAACGGAAATGAAAGTTACCGTAAAAAAACCGCTGCGAGTAATCGGTAACGGCAAACTCCTCGGTGTACGAAACAATGGTGCTACAAGGACCTTCCACTGGAAGATGGATTCTCCTTATACGAACTACCTGACCTCAATCGTTGTCGGCGAATATGTAGAAATCAAAGGCAAATATCAAGACATTCCGGTTTCGACGTATATGTATAAGGAATGGGCAAATGAGGGTGCGATTTCTGTTAGCCGCCTTCCGCGGATGGTTAAATTCTACTCTGAGAAACTCGGCGTGAAATATCCCTACAAAAAGTATGCTCAAACTATTGCACGTGAATTTGGCGGTGGAATGGAAAATATTACCGCTACAACAATGACCGAGGGATTGATTCACGACGCTCGAACCGAACTCGACAGAGACAGCGACGGGCTCCAGGCTCACGAGCTCGCTCATCAGTGGTTTGGCGACTACGTAACCTGCCGCGACTGGAGCGAAATCTGGCTCAACGAAAGTTTTGCGACCTACATGGATGCACTCTTCGTTCTCGAATCAAAAGGCAAAGACGCGTTCCTTTGGGAAAACCGCGGAAATCAAAACGCTTATTACAACGCCTGGAGACAGGGCAATCGCCGTCCGATCGTAACTAAATATTATGCGAATCCGGATGCGGTTTTTGATACCTATGCGTACCCTCGCGGAGGTGCTGTTTTGCATATGCTGCGCAAACAACTTGGCGAGGCAAATTTCTGGCGCGCACTTGGACACTATTTGAAATCAAACGCTAACCAGCCGGTTTCTACCGAAGACTTGCGAATAGCAATTGAGGAGGCAACCGGGCAATCGATGGACGCGTTTTTCGATCAATGGGTTTACAAAATGGGACATCCGGTTTTTGAAGTTTCAAAATCTTACGACGCAGCGAAAAAGCAACTTTCGATGTCGGTTAAACAAGTACAGAAAAAGGATATGACTTCCCTTTTCCCTCAGGTCAAATACTTCCAAACCCCTGTGGATATTGAAATCCGAACCGCTTCAGGCACCCGAGTTGAAACAGTTTTCATTAAACCTCAAACAGAAAACAGTTTTACTTTCGACGTCGATTCCAAACCGGTTTTGGTTGATTTTGATAATGAAGGAACGCTAATAAAAGAACTTAGATTTGAGAAATCTGTTCGCGAGCTCCTTTTTCAGCTTAAGAACGATCGGGACGTTATTGGCCGAAACTGGGCTATGAACGAACTGGTAAAAATAGCCCGAAAAAAGGAAACGCCTGCCCCAGAGAAAGCGATTGTTGTTACCTCGGTTCTTGAGGCAAGTAAAACTGATCCCTTTTGGCGAATACGTCGAGCGGCGATTCGAAACCTTCGCGCGTTGGTTGCCCCTCCCGCTAACAGAACACAAGCTGTAGACTCCCCTGTTAAGATAAATGCTACGACTACAAAAAGGCTTATCGATTCGACCAGGGATGCGAAATCACTTGTCCGCGCAGAAGCAATTTCTTTTTTGGGGGAAACAAAAGATCCTGCGCATTACGCGATTTATCAGAGGGCTTTAACGTCCGACAAGAGCTACACTGTTATTGATCGTGCAGCTGTCGCTATTGCTCAAACCAAAAACCCCGGCGCATATTCCGTTTTAAGAAAACTCGCCCAAACGGCCTCCTGGAAAAATCGCGTGCAGATAGCCGGATTAAATGGGCTGGCAGAACTCGGCGATCAACGTGCACTTGATCTCGGCTTCAAATATGGCGCCGATGATTCGGCACCTTCAAGCCTTCGAAACGCCGCTACGGGAATCGTTGCGTCGGCAGGAAAAGGAGATCCTAGAGCATATCCGCTAATTTTCGGAAACTTTAAGAAAGCATTCGATGCCGGAAGCTTCCAAGCTATGTTTAGCAATCTTAACGCTCTAATTAGATTAGGCGATCCTCGCGGACAAGAAGCGTTTGATATGCTCAAAAAGAAATACAAAGATCAGTCAGGTTTGATGGGTTTTATTCTTCAGACCGAAAAACGTTTTAAGGATGCTTTAAAGTAAAAAATCCGGACGCCCCCTTATTTTTTATGAAAAAGAGACTCGTCGAGGGTGTGATTATGTCTGCAATCATTACGCTTTCCCTTGCAGTCTCTACCTGTGTGCAGACAAATGTTTCAAAGTTTGCGCCTTTTTTTGAACACACTATCGAACCTATCGATTTTAGACTTGGAGATGAGAGCGAATTCGAATTTTCCGATGTTCGATTTACGGTAGGTGACCACGATCGCATAATCGTGAGCTATGAGAAAAAGGCAAAGAAAAATGGTGAAACCGTAGGCTATTTCTTTCGGTATTCTGAAAACGGCGGTAAAGACTTTGGCGATGAGATCAATGAAAGCGTAATTTTCCCAAAAAAAAAGACCAAATTAGGTGTTCTTTTTTGGTTTGTTGACGATGGCATTGCCGCCCTCTTTACAATTAGAGAAAACCTATTTTACTCTCATTCCTCTAATCTCAAAAATTGGACCAAACCCGTCCAAATAAATGACGAACGCAATTCTTTTCGGGGCGGTAGAGCTTTCGTGAGCAAAAACGAAACCGAACTCTACGCCGCCTGGATGGACAAACGAATCGGATTTCCTCTCATATTTTTTTCGCATTCCGAAGACGGTGGTAAAACGTGGTCGCCAAACAAAGCGATTGACTTCGATTTCCAAAAGGGCGACCAGACCGTTCCGCAGCTCATACTCGGTAAAAATGGAAGAATCCTAGTCTTTTGGGAAGATCATCGCGACCAAAAAACGCTTCTCGATATCCGATATTCCTATTCGGACGATAACGGAAAAACGTGGTCGAAGAGCCGGAAAATAAACGATGACAATATGCCAGTCTGGCAAAAGAGTTTCTCTGTTGTTAACGATGGTCCAAACATATTTATCGCTTTCGGAGACTTTCGCGATAAAGGTGATTTTGACGACAACGATTGGAACATATATTTCTCGCTTTCGCGTGACAATGGTGAAACTTGGGAAGACAACAGAAGAATCAATGACAACCCGCCAGGTAAGGATGGTGATCCCAGACTCGCCATTGATAAAGAAAAGAATCTCTATTGTCTTTGGCATACGCGAAGGGATACGCTTTTTGGACAAATCGTTTTATCTTACTCAAATGACCTTGGCGATACATGGTCGCCTTCCGTTCCGCTTACGAAACAGGATGAAATGATCGAAGCAGGAACTAGTTTCCTTCTTTCTTCAAAAAACGGTGGATTGTATGGAACTTGGACTCGAGAGACCTACCAAAATTTAGAACCGGTCGCGGTTTCGATTGATAAAACAAGTATTCGACTATCCGATCAAAAGAAAAACGTAAGCGGCGAGAAGCCATCATCTCTCCCGCTGGGTTTGAAGCCGGACGAGCTCGTGTTCTCGGACGACTTTTCCACGCGAGATGCTTCTAAATGGGTATCGAAAAATGGTGTTTGGACGGTCGTGAATGGAAGTTATCGCGGAGTGCAGCCAAAGAATGAGCGGTTTCCTAAACCGTTTATCTCATACGCAAAATTCACGGAGCCTGATTCCTACATTCTTCGCGGGCGTTTCAAACTGGATGAGCTTTCGCATGACACAGCGGCGATTTATTTTCGAAGTAACGAAAGCGGTTTAAAACACTATGTTATAAAAAATAGGTTTCGAAACGGAGCTTGGCTAAGCGTAAAGAACAACGATCTTTCGATCGGACTACACCGCGTCGGAGGAAACTTACTCGCTCAAAAGCGGTTTCCTTTCAAAAACGGCAATTGGTACGAATTCAGGCTTCTGGTTTTGCCTGACGGTATTGATTATTACATCGATAATCGTTTAATGTTGTCGCACAGAGAAAAGCTGGTTTTACCCCGCGGGAAATTCGGCGTCGGCGGTTTAGTTCAGGCTCCGACATATTTTGACGATATCGCACTTTATAAATTAGAGAATGAAACTTCGTAATAAAATTCTCAGATTCACACTCCCTCTGATTTTGATACCGCTACTGCTCATGGCATTGGCGGTTTATTATTTTGTGATTCGCGCCAACAGAATTCAGACCGAAGAGGCGCAAAAGAAAAACGTTAACGAAGCGGTTCTGAATATTCGCAAAGAGTTGGAAGCGGCTAGAACAGATATCAGGCTTCTTTCAAACCTAGCCTCCGTAAAGGAATATGTTACCAACCCGAAAGATAAAACGGCGGAAACCGACCTTAAGAATCTTCTAAAACTTTTTTTTGAGAAAAACCCTTATTACTTAAAATTAACGCTCGCAGATAACAGAGCACGTGAGTTGATCGATTTCGATAAGTTTGAAGATACGAATAAGTTTTCAGTTAAAGAAACCGAAGATTATTTTAAGCGAACGCTCATAGCCGGAAACGCCGAAACTTCAGTGCGTGAGTTTAATCGCGATCAATTTGGGATGATTCTTTCCACGGGGGTTCCGATAGATGAAGAAGTAAACGGGATGATCGTCCTGGTGCTTGATGTTGAGGTTTTTAAGCGCTCCATTCGACCGCTTTTTGAAAGAGATCTGTCTTCATTTTTATTCGACGACCGGGGAATCCTCTTCGCATCTGTTCTCGAATCAAATACGGAGCGAAAGTTAGCCGATGAACTCGACCTGAAAAATGAAGCGTCCTCCTTACTATCGGAAAATACTCCAAACCTTAGCCGGAAAGATACGGTTTTAGAAGGAAGGACTTTTGAAGTTTCAATTTTCCCGGCTGATTCTTTTAGACTCACACGTTTAGCCCAAAGCGGCGGTCAAACATGGTTTCTCGGAACGATCAAAGAGGTCCAGGTCGAAACCGCAACCCGCGTTTTTCAGTTCTTGTTTTTTGTAATACTGGCTTCCGCAGTTGGCGCGGTTTTCCTTTTCACATCAACAGCCGCAAAGCGAGTAACTGACCCTCTAGAAAAAGTAAATCTAGCGACGAAACAAATCTCTAAAGGTGTCAGAAATCTGGAGCTCGATATCAAAACCGATGACGAGGTCGAGGAGCTTGCGGACGCGATCAAATCGATGTCTGTCGAGCTGGACGACTATCAGAAACAGCTTGTCCAATCAGCTAAGCTTGCCACGATTGGTGAAATGGCGTCTGAAATTTCCCACGAACTCCAAAACCGCATCAGCGGGATGAATATGTGGCTTCAGTACATCAATTCCGACAAACTCACCGAGGAAAAACGACGCGAATACCTGAGAGAAATGAGAGACGGAATGGACGGCTTCATGGACCTCCTCAAAACTCTCAAGGAATACTACAAGACGCCTATTCTCAATTTATCAAAAGTTGATTTTAACGAACTTGTGAAGAAAGCGGTGGCGCTCGCGGATAAAAAGGTCGCTGAAAAGGACGCGGAGGTATTTTTAAATCTTGCCAACGAGCTGCCGGATGTCGAGATTGATGAAGAAAAATTCAAAGGCGTCGTATTAAATCTTGTCCTAAATGCCGTCGATGCGATTGAAAAAAATGGACGAGTTGAAATCTCGACTTCAGCATACTCAGAAAACTCCGATATTCGTTTAACTATTCTAGACAATGGTCACGGTATCTCGGACGAAGACCTCGCACGAATCTTCTTTCCCTTTTATTCAACTAAACCCGGCGGCAGCGGTCTTGGTCTCGCCGTCTCATCAAACATAATCGCCGCTCACAATTGCAAAATTGAGGTCGAAAGCGAGTTTGGTAGAGGAACGACGTTTTCGATTTCTATTCCTAAAGCTCGGACCTTTTAGCGTGACTGTCTAATATTTTGGACGAATACGCTATGAGCCAAACAAATCAGCTGAGGAGCCTTAATTACATAGTTGATCTGCATTATTGAGCGCAAGATCAAAAGGGGACAGTCTAAATATTTGAACAATCCCGTTTATTGTCAATTCCCACTTAAATCAACAAACTCAGTAACTTACGGAGGTTCCAACATAGGTACGCTTTTTGCCTCCTTAAATAAGGTAACCCAAATACTTCTCTCCCGTAGGAGGAAAAAATGAAAATCAAAACAGCGAAAGGAATTATCTTTTTCGGCTTTACACTACTTTTCTTGACTGCTTTTTCTGCGCAAATTGAAGCGTTTGAACAAAACCCAAATGAACCGAGAAGCCCTGCTTTAACGAGTCTGTTTAGGGGCGAACTAAATGTTGCCTGCAGCTACAATGAAATCGTCTTCAGGCATTCAAACGGGCAGCGAGCAAGAATTCCAGCTGTATTCAGAAACAGCCACACAGCTACGCATGGAGACATTAGAAGCTACTACAATCGTCAAGGTGGAAGCCAAAGATTCGGAAGAGCAATTGCCGGCGAATACAAGATCTTAAACGACACATTTCGAGTTCATGTGTTTGAACGATCCGTTTTGGTTTGGAAGAAGCGAACCGCCAGAGTCGAACCGGCATTTTTAGGATGTATTCGAAATACGTCTACCTCCGGTAGCGGCTCAGCGAGTCCGTGGGGAGCATTTGCGGTTGGGGTTCACGTAGGCAAAATGGAAACTGCGGCGGGTTTAGGTCACCAGATGAATTTCTTTAGCGGTTCAATAACCCCTCTGAAAACCGCGGCGCTCCAAATGCCCTGCATCAGTAGCAACCTGAGCGATATCGATTCCATTGCGTCAAAAATCAGCTATACGGGAAACTCCAGAAATCTCTTTGCTGACTTTAGGGATTTAAATATAAGCATACAAGGCAAGGGTTCGATTTGCGGAAGCTATTACCTGACTCTCTACAAACTTGGCTACGCGCTGGGGGCAGCTCGTCTTGCGGCATATAACCGCAGGCGTTTTACATCAACTCTTGAGGCTTCTGTAAGCTGGGCAACCAGCCTAAAACCTTGTCTCGGTACTACGCAAATAAACCGGATTAGCCAAGAGAGAAACTATATGAGGGATGGCGGAAATCTTTCTAATTCGTATCGCTCTTTGACCTCAACAATAGATTATCTGGCAAGACACATTGCTAATAATTGTTCATCGTCATCCTCTACAGGAAGTGGTGGCTCAGGTGCATACTCAAACTCGATGGCAGGAAAATGGCGATTTGGTCGGGTACGGGGGAATGTAGTTCTCTGCACCTTAACATTGACAAACAAAAGGGGCAGGTATGGTTATGTTATAAACAGCTGTGATTCTAATGAGTCTTATTGGGAATTACGCGGGAACACCTTGATTTTCAGAAATCGGTCGGGACGTATAACTACAAGGTTCACTCGTCAAAGCTCAACCTATTGGAAAGGACCATTTTTACCAAACGATTCTATTACTCACTTTTTATCTAAGTGATGGAATTTACGTGTCAGCTGACAGCTTTATTTGGTAAAAACGTTTGAACCATAAAATTTAAAAACTCTCCCCTAAAAAAAGCGATGAAGTTTAAAATAACAAAATCGACAAATTTTATAGATGTAAATCAACTTCTTTTTACGTATAACTACTTTTTCAAAAGTAGTCGCCCAGTCAAGTGGATAAATATGAAAACAATGTTACGCCTGCTTTCTCTTATGGCTTCTATTGTAATGTTGTTTTCCCCCGAGATGCCTTTGTCGGCACAACAGTCCGAGTACGTATATGAGTCGGTAAAAAACAGTTATAAGACTAAAGAGCCATTGCCCTTTATTCTTGGGGCAAATTATGAATGTTCTGCCACTCTAAAGGAAAGTGTAGTTGCAACGACTTGCTACTATAGATCCAAAAAGTATGTCTGGACCTCCATTCATTTTCGGGTGAAGCGTTGCACTGATGACTCCAAATCGATATGTATAATTTTGGAAAACGGTTTAATTCAAGGATTTCCACCTAACTCTGGACAGTCTTCTTACGATTCCAACGGTAAAAGAACTCCTCGTATTATATTCCCGCCAGATGACTTGGTTTTTGAAAGAGTGCCTTCACAATCAGGAAAAAAGGTTGGTATTCAATTTTCGGCTGGAACGATGAAAAAAAAAGGAGATGATACTTACCATTCCGCAGAGTTTAAAACCAAAGAACTAGGTCGTTTTCGTATGGTAGATAACAAACCAACAACCATTCGACTGACTTCCCGACAAGGAGAGCTTGAGGCACGATATATTTTCGGGGGTCAGCGAGGCAGCAGTCGAGCAACTAGTGTTAAACAGGAAGACAGAGAGCCAGGCGAGTTAACTATCTGTTCGAAAAGTTTTCCCATACCTGCTGCCGGGACGAAAGTTGACAGGAGTACCAATTTCTTCGCTGGAAGAATAATTTCAGTCTATGGCGAATACGTTGAAGTCGTGCGGTCAGATGGCACCCGCTGCAGGTCTGAAGGAATGACCCCGCTACATATCAATGACAGGGTGATTACCGGCAAAGGCAGAACCAGAACCCGAATCGAATTAGCTGATGAACGTATCGAAGATCCTTTAAAGGTTACGGTGATAAATCTAGGTCCCAATACTGTTTTGGAAATGATGCAGCTCGAAAAGAAATTTGAAAGGGTAAATGAGTCAAGAGTAATTCACTTGATAAAAGGATTTATCAGAAATTTCTCAAGAAATTTGGGCTTCGGCAGCAAATTTTCGATTCGCACTGGAACATCAATTATGGGCATACGTGGAACAGATTTCACGATCGAGATTGACGAAAATACCGGTGCTGAGACATTCACACTTCGTGAAGGCGAAATTTGGGTTTCTCCCATAAAAAGCAATAAAACATATAAGCTTAAACCCGGAGAGAAACTTGTTGTAAATACATCCGGAGAGGCACGCCGATCTTTATTCAATATAAATAACTACAATACCTACCTCCAACAGAAGGGAATAGAGTCTAGTGATAGTCCGTCAAATGGAAATGATGAATATAAAGTAACCGAGCCTGAAGTTTTGGCAGCTTCGGGCTTTTGGAAATTTGGACGCGTCCAGAGCAACGTGTTTCTATGCGACTTAACGCTTACGCTCGTCGAAGGAAAATATGGCAACAAGATAAAGGGGTGCCATCCAAATGAATCGTTTTGGGAACTGCAAGGCAGCACTTTAGTGTTTAAAAATAGTCGCGGAAGTGTAACGACAAGGTTCTCTCTTCAGCGAGAAGGTCGCTGGGAGGGGCAGTTTCTTCCGAATCGCTCTATCAGACATTATTTAACGCGAGGGAAACCGTCAAAACCAAGCGCTGAAATCAAAGCAGGCACGGCTCAGTCAAACTCTATCGGTATGGAGTTCGTCTACATTCCAGGCGGTTCATTTATGATGGGAACAGATGAAGATGATATTAAAAAGGTGTTGGAATCATATAAAAACCTAAAACGTGAAGGAGAACGCAAATGGTTTGAGAATGAAATGCCTAAGCGAAAAGTGACGATCAAAAATGGCTTTTGGATGGGGAAATATGAAGTAACCCAAAAACAATGGCAGGCTGTGATGGGGAGCATCCCCAATGATTGTTATAAAAATACCTATAACCCTTCCAATTTTAGCGGCGATAACCACCCCGTAACTTGTGTAGGTTGGAATGACGCCAAAGAATTTATTAAAAGATTGAATTCGACGGATAGTGTTTACAAGTACCGTTTGCCAAGTGAATCGGAGTGGGAATATGCCGCGAAAGCCGAAACAAGCACTTTAAAGCACTGGGGCGATGATTTAACCAGTGCAAATTCTTGTAAATATGCAAATGTTTATGACGCTTCAGAAAATATCGGAGGCTTCTTTACCACGGCACCTTGTACAGATGGTCACAAAGGTACCGCTCCGGTAGGCTCATTTAAGCCAAACGGCTTTGGACTCTACGATATGCTTGGAAACGTTGCCGAATGGGTCGAAGATATTTACAAAGAGAATTACGTTGGTCTAAGTAACGATGGTTCTCCAAATCTCAGCACGGGCAAACAAACCGTGCATATCCTTCGCGGAGGTTCTTGGCGAGGGAAAATCGTTCGTGCTGCTGACCGCAGTTGGGGCAATGCTTCATCTAATGCTTTCGATGACCGTGGTTTTCGCATCGTAGCTGAATTGAAGTAATATCCAGAATTGGAGCCAAATATTTTGCAACATCCTGAGTTCCGATGGCAAAAATCCTTCTCATCGACGACGAAAAGAACATACGCCGTGTCGTTTCACTTTTTCTGGAAGAAAACGGTCACGAGGTTGTGGTTTGTGAAAGTGGTAAGATCGGCTTGGAAAAACTTGAAAACGAATCGTTTGACCTCATCCTCACGGACCTCAAGATGCCGCAGTTGAGCGGGATTGATTTTTTGAGAACGATTCGAAAAAGCGGCGATGATACGCCAGTGATTATGCTTACGGCGTATGGAAGTGTTGAATCAGCGGTCGAAGCGATCAAACTCGGTGCGACAGACTACCTAACAAAACCCCCAAAACTAGAAGAAATCGAGCTGAAAATCAGCAACGCGCTCTCGCGTAAAGAGCTTTCAGACGAAAACAGGCGGCTCAGACAGGAACTCGAGAGCAAGTTTAGGTTTGATGAAATCATTGGCAAGAGTCCGGCGATGATCAAAGTTTTCGAGCGCCTTAGACCGCTCGCGTCCGACCATAATATCTCCATCCTGCTCCATGGTGAAAGCGGCACGGGCAAAGAGCTTATCGCTCGTGCCGTTCACTACAATTCACCTCGTGCGGATCGCCCGTTTGTCGCGATCAACTGCAGCGCTCTCCCCGATCACCTTCTTGAAAGCGAGCTTTTTGGACACGAAAAAGGAGCCTTTACCGGCGCCGATATGCGCAAGAAAGGGCTTTTTGAAACGGCGCATGGCGGAACGATTCTTTTAGACGAGATCAGTGCGATGCCGCTTGAGATGCAGGCAAAACTCCTACGCGCGATTGAAGAACGCGAAATTCGCCGGGTTGGCAGCACCGAGACAATCCCGCTGGATGTGCGTTTTATCGCCGCTTCTAATCAGGACCTGCTTGAAGCCGTTGGAGCCGGCAGATTTAGACAGGATTTGTATTATCGTCTCGCGGTCGCGACCGTCGATCTCCCGCCTTTGCGCGAGCGCTTTGGTGATGTACGTCTTCTCGCGCAGCATTTCCTTGAAAAATATAATCGTGAAAAGCAGAAAGCCTGCGTGTTTGAGCATGATGTTATGGACATTCTTGAACGTCAAACCTGGCTCGGAAACGTACGCGAGCTCGAAAATCTGGTTGAATTGCTCGTCGTAACCGCGCCCTCAAAAAAAATCTCCGAAACCTCCCTACCTCGGCACATCATCGAAAACTCAATCGAGCGAAAGGTGGAAGCCGATCTCGAAACACTCGGCGACAATCTAAAAGTTGCTGCAAAACGAAATACTGAGCTTTTCGAGCGCGCTTTCATCGTCCGCCAACTCGAAAAAAACAACGGACACGTTACCAAAACAGCCGAAGCAATGGGTGTTTCGCGCAGTTCGCTACACGCCAAGATGAAGGAATACGGGATTGGATCAGCGGATAATGAGCAGTAATGCAGAAACCCGCACGAAGTAAGGGTGAGATCGGTCAGGGCGACGAACCTTTCCATTGAAAGAAACTTTCCGCACACTCCCTCGCGGTCGTGTTTCCGCCTCGTTCGCGCCGATTCGTGGGTAACCCATCCGTCACGCGTTGTCCACCTTTCCAGACAAACTTGTCCTTTATGCTGAACAATCCCTTTTCTCACCGTATTCTTGGGAACAAACCAAACACCGAAGCACCTTAGCAAGATTCGTCCAAATATTTCTACACCCCGTCCTTCCACCACTCTCTAAACCTCAATAAGATCAACACTTTCGCGCTCGCCTGAATGGCATACTCCTTGCACCCAATATCGCAAAAGCTTTTTTAAACCCGATACGAAAGGAGAATACGAAATATGAATCCGAAGCCGCTTGCTCGGCAGAGCGATATTGTTGTTCAACAATCCGGGGATGAAACCCTCATCTATGATCTTAAAACAAACAAAGCCGTCTGCTTAAACGACACGTCCGCAGCCGTTTGGAAATTGTGTAACGGGAAACGAAACGTCTCCGAAATTAGCGACGAGTTGTCCGTTAAGTTTAAGGCGCCAATAACCCAAGAACTCGTGATGCTGGCGCTTAATCAACTCGGAAAAGATGGGATGCTTAAGAATATTGATACGCCGACTTATTTCGAAGGGCTATCTAGGCGCGAAGTAATTGCGAAGATAGGCTTCGGATCCCTTGTAGCGCTGCCGATGATTTCTACGTTGGTTGCGCCTCGTGCGGCTAACGCACAAAGCTGCTATTCAGGAGTGATGATCCCCTCTGGAAATCTTCCTCCCGCAACCCCCATGTCGTGTGCATCTAAGTCTCCCTGTCATCTATATTGCCAACAGGACTGTTGCAACGGTGCCACGGATTCTCATATAACTTGCGTTAATGACATTTGTACTTGCGTCCTTGAAAACTGCACATAATCGCCCGGTTCAAAAAGTGGCAAGTTGCGACGCAAACTTACGCCAGGAAGGACTGAAAAGTGGATCCGACTCCGCAAAAGGTGCTGGCGCTAATCCGCTCCTCATTGGAGCGAATAATCTTGCCGATAAAACCTCGTGGAGTCAGCGGAAAATGGCAGGCGTTACAAAGGTGCCAGAAAAACCTCTCAACCTTGAAGGTAAAAACCTGTGGCGAAATGATTGCGGTGGGCGGATAGCTCAGATTTAGTCTTCCCCCATTCCGCAGAAAGAGGAACGTTGACCGGTCTTCGTTCCTCTTTTTTCTCACCTTAAACCGAATTCATTGACAATTCCCGCTCAATTCATAAGAATTATTGAAGTATCGTTTTGAAAATTTCGCAAAAATCTCTCCGAAAAGCAGTCAATCCTTTGTAATTATTCGAAATTTATCAGGAGTTGTAAGTAATGAAAAAGTTTAGGTCTTATTTATTTGTAATAGTTTCAATTCTTTCTTTAGCCGCGTTTGGGTATGCCCAGGGCGAAGATATAGTTGAGGGCGATGAAGGCAGTAAAGTAACACGAATCGGTGTATTGATGCCGAATGTGAAATTACGCGACGCAAAGGGTGACATCGAGCCCGGGGCAGCACTTAGAAACACTTATGCGGCGCTTATCAATTCCGAAAGAATTCAAATAGTAGCTATGGATTCCAGACTTGCGACGCTTGCGCTGGAAGAAGCAAAGAAAAAGGAAGTGGATTTCATTCTGAAGCTAAATCTTGTGCAGGAGGCCAAGAAAAAGGGCGGCGGATTATTTGGGAAAGTTGCTCGGAGCGCGGGGAGACAAGCGACGTGGGAGACGTCACGACAGGTACCATATGGTAGAACAGCAGGCGGAAGAATTGGACGAGCCGCAGCGCGTTCGGCGATTATTAATACGGGCTATACGATGTCAAACATGACTTACAAGGTTAGAAAAAGTGATAAGTTTATGCTCGATTACTTGATGACTGATGTGAGAGGCAAAACAGTTCTTGAAAAGAGTATCGACGCCAAGGCTAAGAAAAAGAACGACGAAAAGGCGCTGCTGAATCTAATAGAAAAGTCGGCAAACGATATTGTTTCGGCAGTAATTAAACCCTAACCGAGACAGAAAATACAACAAAGCCCGCTAGGCTATGGTCAGGCGGGCATTTTTCTTTGACTAGCGACCTCCGAGAGTCTAAACTTGCTAGTTGATACTGTGGTGAGTTATGGCAACTTGCGACCACGAAAAATAAACTGCTAAACAGCTCATACAAAAGATTTTCTTGCGGAAAGCCTTGTGTTGTTTAGCACAGGGCTTTTCGATTGGAGCGACACGCGTCCTCGCCTGATATGTGTGCGGCAGCACGAAAACATTTTCGAACGCCAGGCGTTCGACGCAAGCAAGGATGCTTACGCTCCACTCGAATAATCATGAAATTTTTAGATCTACTAAAAGAAAAAATCGTCGTTTTTGACGGAGCGATGGGAAGCAGTTTGCAGGCTCAGGAATTGAGTTTGGAAGATTGGGGCGGAGCTGAGTTTGAAAACTGTTCGGAGAATTTGCTTTATACAAAACCCGAAGCGATTGAAATCGTCCATCGTGATTTTTTGGACGTGGGTTGCGATGTTATCGAAACGAATTCGTTTGGCGGTTCGGAAGTCGTTTTGGCGGAGTTTGGAATCGCTGAGAAAACTTACGATGTGAATCGTAAAGCCGCTGAGATGGCAAAGCGTTTGGCAAATGATTATTCGACCAAAAACCAACCGAGATTTGTTGCCGGTTCGATTGGTCCGGGAACAAAATTGCCAACGCTCGGACACATTACCTATCGTGATTTGAAAGCAGCTTACGAGACCCAGGTTCACGGACTCATTGATGGCGGTTCTGATCTCTTAGTTGTCGAAACCTGCCAGGATCTACTTCAAACAAAAGCCGCACTTGCGGCGATTTTTGACCATTTTGAAAAGAACGAAATCTGGGTTCCGGTATTTGCACAAGTAACCATTGAAACATTCGGCACGATGCTCAATGGAACGGAGATCGGTGCGGCTTTAACAGCTCTTGAACCTTTCCCGATTGACGTTATCGGAATGAACTGCGGAACCGGCCCAAGACAGATGGCTGATTCGCTCAAATATCTCTGCGAACACGCCGAAATGCCCGTTTCGGTTTTGCCGAATGCAGGACTTCCCGAAGTAAAAGACGGCAAACAGCACTACGACGAAACGCCCGAATCGTTTACCGAACAAGTCGTCCATTTTGCCAAAGATTACGGCGTAAATATCGTTGGCGGATGTTGTGGTACTACTCCTAAACACATTCAAATGCTACGCGAAAATATCGAACGCGTTTCGCCAAAACAACGCGATGGAAAGCATTCTCCATCAGCATCCTCGATATATTTCCGTCAGCCATACAAGCAAGACGCTTCATTTCTGATTGTCGGTGAAAGAGTGAATGCGTCGGGTTCACGCAAGATGCGTCGCCTCCTCGATGCTGAAGATTGGGATGGACTTGTTTCGCTTGCAAAAGAACAAGAACGCGAAGGTTCGCACATTTTGGATGTAAACGTTGATTTCGTAGGACGAGATGGCGCCCAAGATATGAAAGAGCTCGTTTCGCGGCTCGTTACCAACGTCAAAATCCCTTTGATGCTCGATTCGACCGAATGGGAAAAAATGGAAGCGGGATTAGAATACGCGGGCGGAAAATGTATCTTGAATTCGACCAACTACGAAGACGGCGAACCGCGTTTTTATAAAGTTTTAGAACTCTGCAAAGAATACGGAGCGGCTGTCGTAATCGGTTTGATCGATGAAGACGGCATGGCTCGAACAGCGCAAGATAAGGTAAAAATTGCCCATCGAGCGTATAAAGATGCGACAGAATTTGGAATTCCTGCACACGATATTTTCTTTGACCCGCTCGCACTGCCGATTTCAACGGGGATCGAAGAAGATCGTGCCAACGCACATCAAACAATTGAAGCAATCAAACAAATCAAAGAAGAAGTGCCCGAAACAAATATCATTTTGGGTGTTTCAAACATTTCTTTTGGTTTGAATCCTGCGGCTCGTGTTGTACTAAATTCTGTATTTTTGAACGATGCCGTCGAAGCGGGAATGAATTCGGCTATAGTCAATGCTATCAAGATTTTACCGCTTTCGAGATTTAACGAACGTGAGATCGAAGTCGCACGAGAGTTGATTTATGACAAACGAGAATGGAACGCGGACACTCCTGTCCGCAATGAGGGCGAAGCCCGAATAGAAAACAAAAAGGGCTGGCACAAAAGGGGATATCTGCCCCATTTTGATGGCGCCGTCACCCAGTTTGTCACATTTCGCCTGGCCGATTCGCTTCCACAGGGTGTTTTGAAACGATTTGAAAAAGAAATCGATCATGACAAGCTCACTAAAAACTCGGATGAATACCGGGAAATGGTTGAACAATATCTGGATAAAGGCGTTGGTTCATGCATTTTGAAAAATCCCACAATCGCAGAGATTGTTCAACAAACAATCGAATACGAAAATGAAAGAACCTGCAAAGTAGCGAGTTGGGTAGTGATGCCAAATCACGTTCATATTCTGCTGCGTCCGCTAAATGGTCATAGTCTATCCGACATACTCAAGCGAATTAAAGGGGTTTCCGCACGAAAGATAAATGAACTTGAGGGCTCAAGCGGATCGGTTTGGCAGCCCGATTATTTTGATAGATTCATACGAGATGAAGATCATTTTCTCAAAACCATTAAATATATTAAGAACAACCCCGTAAAAGCAGGACTATGCGAAACCGCAGAGGAATGGATCTTTGGAAGCAATCGGAGCGCGGACACTCCTGTCCGCAAACCCAAAGGGAAGGAAAAAGAAGCGGACAAGAGTGTCCGAGTTCCGGGCGCCGTTTGCATCTACGATCCGCTTACGGAATTTACAACGCTTTTTGAAGGTAAAAAACGAAAGAGTTTGAAGCAGGATATTTCCGATTTGCCGATCGAAGAAAAACTCCAAAGACACATCATTGACGGCGAAAAAATTGGTCTCGAAGATTCGCTAAACACCGCACTCAAAAAATACGAAGCGTTAGACATCATCAACGTACATCTGCTTGGCGGAATGAAAGTCGTCGGCGATTTATTTGGCTCTGGACAAATGCAGCTTCCCTTCGTTTTGCAGTCAGCCGAAGCAATGAAAGCTGCCGTAAAATTTCTCGAACCGCATATGGAAAAAGTCGAAGGCGAAACACACAAGGGCACGATGGTTCTTGCTACCGTCAAGGGTGATGTTCACGACATTGGTAAAAATCTTGTGGACATAATTCTGACGAACAACGGTTACAGGGTAGTAAATCTAGGCATCAAACAAACGATTGACGCAATTCTTGACGCTTGCGATGAGCACAAACCGGACGCCATTGGAATGAGCGGTCTGCTTGTAAAATCAACCCTTATAATGCGAGATAACCTCGAAATTATGAATGAAAGAGCCGTTACTACGCCGGTAGTGCTAGGCGGTGCGGCGCTAAATCGGCGGTATGTTGATAATGATCTGATCCCGCTGTTTAAGAGTAAATTGTTTTATGCGAGAGATGCGTTTGACGGCTTGAATGCGATGGACTTGCTCACTTTGGGTGAGCAGGAGTCCGAAGTTCAAAGTCCAAAGTCCAAAGTTGCTTCCGACCAAAAGGCGGAAACACGACCGCAAGGGAGTGTGCAAAGCGCAAACGCGGGAAATGGCAAAGTCGGGAACGCAGGCGGCTCGCCTGCACTGAGTCCGAAGGACGAACAAAACGCAAATGTCCAGACAGTTGCAGATGAGGAAGATCTCGTTGGTGAAGATGCGAAACTCGGTAAAAAAGCCGCAAGAGTCTCCACTAGAGAAACCGGCGACACTTCTCATAAAACTAAGTCCGATATCCAACCGGTCGAAAATATCCCAACGGCTCCTTTTTACGGTTCAAAGGTTGTTGAAATCAAAGACCTAACCAAAGTCTTCGCATACATCAACGAAACTGCACTTTTTAAAGGTCAATGGCAATACAAACAAGGCAAAAAATCGAAAGAGGAATACCAAGAAATTCTCAAGGGCGAGGTTTATCCACGCTTCGAAGAAGTAAAAGCTAAAGCAATTCGAGAGAAATTACTCGAAGCAAAATTAGTTTATGGCTACTTCCCTTGCCAATCGGAAGGCAATGATTTAATCATCTACGAAGATGACGAGAAAACTGAAAAATTGCGTTTTACTTTCCCACGCCAACCGCTCGAGCAGCGTGGCAGTCGGAATCTTTGTCTGGCTGATTTCTTCGCCCCAAAATGGAAGGCGGACACTCCTGTCCGCAAAAATGAAGAAGAAATACAAGCGGACAAGAGTGTCCGCGTTCCTTCGGGAAAAATTGATGTAGTGCCGTTTCATCTTGTAACAATGGGGCGGCGTGCATCCGAGCATTCAGCCAAACTTTTCAAAAACGACGACTACACAGATTATTTATTATTCCACGGTCTTTCAGTAGAATCCGCCGAAGCCCTCGCCGAAATGTGGCACAAACGGATCCGCGAAGAACTCGGAATCGCCGGACAAGACGCGGAAGATCTAAATAAACTATTTCGTCAAGGTTACCAAGGTTCGCGTTACAGTTTCGGCTATCCCGCGTGTCCGAATCTGGAAGACCAGACAAAATTGTTTGAATTGATAAAGCCGGAAAGAATAGACGTTTCGCTAACCGATGAGTTTATGCTCGATCCCGAACAATCAACTTCAGCAATATTCTTGCATCATCCCGAAGCGAGGTATTTTAACGTTGAGTAATTTATATTGTGGTAAAAGCATTGGTTTGATTACGCTAGTTTAGGAGTCCTTTGTTTGTGCTCTAGCACGATCAATCAACATCTAGAATTTTTCTCTACCGCCTTGCATTAAGTTTATAGATACAAATCCATACACCGTTTTGTAACTAGATTTGGCGCAAAACATAGTGTTTGCCCTTTCCTGTTATTAACGTAAAATTTACTTGTGATTGAAGTAAGGGAACAGAATGATGTTTTGGGTGATTTCACAAAACGTCTGGATGAGATCGGCGTTGAATATATGCTTGTCGGCTCGATGGCTTTGGTGCATTATGCAATGCCGCGCGCGACTGTTGATATTGACATAGTTATCAAGATCTCAACCCAGGATATTGATAAATTCATAAGGCAGTTTGAAAATGATTATTACATTCCGATTGCCGGCACGAAGCGGGCGATTGAGCGAAAAGGAATGTTTAGCCTGCTCAACAATCAGGCAATCTTAAAAATAGACTGCGTTGTTCTTAAGGAAAAGAAATTTGAAATTAACGCTTTTTCGCGCCGTAAAAAGGTCGATTATGATGGTGATTTCGATGTTTGGATAATTACCAAAGAGGACTTGATATTATCGAAATTGAATTGGGCTAAAGACACCAAATCAGAAAGACAAATGCTCGACGTCGCCAGCATTATTCGAAATGGCTTTGACGAAGAGTATGTCAAATACTGGGCAGAAATACTGGGCGTTGAAAAGTTACTGAAAGAGTGTTTTGAACTTTTAGAAGAAAACTATGATGAAGGACACGACTCGTGAAATCGAGGAATTACAAAACGAACTCTGGATGAAAAAAACTCCACAAGAGCGTGCAAGATTTGCTTCGACAATGTTTTCCGCAGGAAGAACAGCACTAATTGCTTCATTACCGAAAGATTTGTCTGAAGAGGAATTAAAAAAACAACTCTATTTCCGCACCTACGGCGAGCACTTACCCGATGATTTTTTTGACCGTTGATGCATATCGGTTAAAATACCGTTATAACAATGGAAAAAGAACTCATACTAGACCGAATCAGCCGCGGCAGAACCGACCTCGTTTTTGAATTGATAAAACTTCCCTCCTGGAAAGAAATTCTAAATGAAGGAGCCGTAAAACCTCTGCAGTGGTTTGTTTATTACAATGACACGACCGCGCTAAAAGCGGTACTCGAAAACGGCGTTGATCTGAGCAGTATTAATCTCGATGAAGAGCTCGGACACGCCTCATTTTTTGGGCATTGGAAGGTAGTTGATTTTCTTATCAAACATGGTGCTAACGTAAATTTCTCGCAGCCCGATACCGGCGAAACCGCCCTACATAGTGCCCTTGCAAAAGCCGGACGCCCATATTTCCTTTACGTTGTAAAACTCCTGATCGAAAACGGAGCGGATGTTAACGCTAAAACAGTTCCGGGAAAAGAAACAGGTGCTTTTATGCGCGATGTTCGTACTAAGGGCGAAACGCCGCTACATCGTGCCGCGGCCTACGCCGATGAGCACATCATTTCTTATTTGCTTGAAAACGGGGCGGATAAGGAAGCACGAGATGCCCACGGCGATTCACCGATTTCATGGGCGAGCGAACATTTGCGCCCGGGCAGGATTTTGTTTTTACTGCAATTTGGAGATCATTGGATTAGCGAAAAACATTGCGAGATGAACACGAGCGACCATGGCGAAGGCTGGGGCGACGGAATGGAAAGAAATTTTGTCGGCGATTACCTGCCGGAAGGTTTGGAAAACTATACAGACGAGGAAATAAAAGAGTGAATTGCTATGGAAAGACTAACATATGAGATCGAAATAGATGCGAGCGCTGAAAAAGTTTGGGATGTGCTTTGGTCGGACGAGACCTATCGAGAATGGACAAAACCGTTTGATCCAACATCCTATGCGGAATCGACCTGGAAAGAAGGTGACGAAATTAGATTCCTGACCGCGAGCGGCGAAGGAATGTATAGCGTGATTGAGAAAAAGATCGACAACGAATTAATGAGTTACCGACATCTGGGAATGATCGTTGACGGTGAAAAAAAGCCTTTTGATAAAGCAGACTGGACAGATGGAATTGAAAGCTACCGTTTAAAAGAAGCAAACGGCAAAACACTCGTCACGGCGGAGACTGATACGGTAAAAGAATATTTTGACTTTATGAACGAAAAATTTCCACAGGCGTTAGAACTCTTGAAAAAATTGTCTGAAGCCTAGCCTGAATATTGCACGAAGGACGCACATAACGACCGCAACCTTATGCTTAATAACAAGTTATAAGAAAATTGGGCATTTACAGTTTGTACCGGAATGGTTTTCCAAAAAATATGGCTTCGAATCTTGAAGAAAATAGCTCAAGGCTTAAAACAATTAGGCCATTCGCGATTTTGTCCAAGCTTCTTTGCCATATTTCCCGGAAATTCCATCCCTTCGTACAATATTCAGGCTAGCGCTCCCTCAGCTGCCTACCAATACTCATAGATCTTCTTAATCTTCATGCCCTCAAACTCGAATAGCGTCATATGCTCCAAGTCAAGCTTTACCTTGCCCGTTTCAGGATCTTTCAGTACGTCCTGGGTCTCGACCACGACCGCATCTAAGCCGACGATAATTTTGTTGATCCTTATCTTCTGAACACGCCCGTTGTAACGGCCTTTTTTGAGATTATTTACATAACCGTTATACAAAACTTCCCTGCTGTAAGTTCCGCCATATTTTGGGTGAACGTAGGTGAGGTCCTCGGAAAACAGTTCAAAAACCTTGTCTATATCTTTCTGGGTAGAGTCGGTTTGATAAATTTTTGTTTTGAGAGTGTGATAATACTCGACAATACACTTGAGCGTTTTGGCGTCCGGCTTTTCCTGCGCCGAGACAATAGACGCTGAGAGCATGAATATTCCGAAAGCAAAAACTATTGATCGTTTCATAGAATCTCCTAAATTGGGCGATGTTTAATTTTATGAATTTTACGGAAACGCAAAACATAAAGTTTCGAAGCTCTTCGTCTTTTTCAGTTTTTCGTTAATTTCATTTTACAAACTGCTCAAACGCGATAAATAATAAGGTTATACAAGCAATACATATTCTATAAGTTTTGAGGAGTTTTTCCATGGCTAAGAAACTACTTTTCCTACTGGTCATCTGTCTATTCGTATTGAGCATCACTGCTCAAACATCAAAAGCTACTAAGGCGTCTGATTCATCTAGCTATTTTAATGCAATGAAATGGCGTTCGATCGGCCCTTTTCGCGGCGGCCGCTCGGTCGGGTCAAGCGGCGTTGTCGGTGATCCAAAAGCCTATTACATGGGTACGACAGGCGGCGGCGTTTGGAAAACGGAAGACATGGGCGTTAGCTGGCGAAATATTTCTGATGGTTATTTCACCACAGGTTCGGTTGGCGCGATCGCTGTTTCGGAAAGCGATACAAACGTAGTTTTTGTCGGTATGGGCGAGCACGCACCACGCGGCGTTATGACAAGTCACGGTGACGGCGTTTATAAATCTACCGATGCCGGTAAGACCTGGAAAAACACTGGGCTCAGGTCCTCGCAGCACATTTCGCGGATCATCATTCATCCCAAAAATCCGGATATCGTTTACGTTGCAGCCCAGGGAGCGCTTTACAGCAGTTCGAAGCAGCGCGGACTTTACAAAACCACGGACGGCGGCAAAACCTGGAAAAATATTTTGTACGTTGACGAAAAAACCGGAGCCTCGGAATTATCAATGGACGCGACGAATCCGAGGATTCTCTACGCGGCGATGTGGGAACACGGTCGGCGTCCCTGGAAAGTGATTTCGGGCGGACCCGGAAGCGGACTCTACAAATCGACCGATAGCGGCGCGACATGGAAGAAATTGAAAAATGGATTGCCGACCGAAATGGGTAAAATGGCGATCACGGTCAGCCGTTCGAATCCGCAGAAAGTTTACGCCCTTGTTGAAAGCGATACCGAAAAGGACCTCGGCGGTTTGTTTGTTTCTAGCGACGCCGGTGAGAGTTGGCGAATGATCTCCGGTGATAATCGTCTCACGCAAAGAGCGTGGTATTACATAGAGGTTTTCATCGATCCAAAAGATGAAAATATGGTCTACGTTTTGAGCGCACCGGCGTTGCGTTCAAAAGACGGCGGAAAAACATGGGAACGTCTTTCGGGCACCCACGGAGATTTTCACGACCTGTGGATCAACCCCGATAATCCTAAGAACATGGTTATCTCAAATGACGGCGGTGCAGCGATCACCTTTAACAGGGGGAGAACATGGAGCACACAAAGCAACATGCCGACCGCTCAATTCTACCGTATCAATGTCGATAATATGTTCCCTTACAACATTTATGGAGGGCAACAAGACAATAGCTCGGTTAAGATCGCGAGCCGTTCGCTGGGAAGGGGCGGGATAACCACAAACGATTGGTCGGCCTCGGCTGGCGGAGAAAGTGCATTTCTTGCGTTTGATCCCGATAACCCCAGATATGTGTTGGGCGGTAGCTATCAGGGAACAATCGAGGTCCTGGATACAAAGGCGGGCGGAAGCACACGAATTATGGCATCGCCGCGTCAATACCTGGGTCTGGATGCAAAAGACCTTAAATATCGATTTAACTGGAACGCCCCTATCATTTGGAGCAAACACGAACCAAATACCTACTATCACGCAGCGCAGTATCTCTTAAAGACAAGCGATATGGGCAAAACGTGGAAAGAAGTTTCGCCCGATCTGACGCGCAACGATAAGTCAAAACAGGGGAAAGGCGGAGGTCCCTACACGAATGAAGCGGTTGGGGCAGAAAACTACGGGACAATCGCTTATGTGGTTGAATCGCCATTTGAAAAAGGCGTGATCTGGACAGGCAGCGACGATGGACTCGTTCATTTAACACGCGACGGAGGCGCTACGTGGAAAAACGTTACTCCAAAAGGGCTTCCCGAGACTTTGGTAAACGCCATCGAGATATCTCCACATGATAAAGCCACAGCCTACATTGCCACCACGCGATATAAGTTTAACGACCACAAACCGGGCCTCTATAAAACTACAAACTACGGAGCTACCTGGACAAAAATTGACAATGGTATTCCTGCAAACGCCTTCACGCGCGTCGTTCGCGAGGATAATGTAAGAAAAGGACTGTTGTTTGCCGGAACGGAACTTGGCGTATTTATTTCATGGAATGACGGAAAAAACTGGTCGCGGTTTCAACTGAATCTGCCGATCACCCCGATTCTCGATCTGCGTGTCCACCGCGGGGATTTGATCGCGGCAACCTCGGGCAGGTCGTTTTGGATTCTGGATGATCTGAGCCTTTTACGCCAGTACAGACGGGGTTTGCCGGAGTTTTCAGTTTATAAACCGACCGATGCGTATCTCGATAGCGGATTTAGTGAATTAAACGGCTCAAACCCGAAATTTATGGGAGCAAGCACCTATCGTGGCGTGAATCCCGCCAACGGTATCGTGATTTACTACAATCTGCCCGCGCTTAAAAAAAGTGAACACATCACGATGGAAGTAAGAGATGCGAATGGCAAATTAATCCGTACATTTTCATCAGAAGCTGATAAAAACTATAAGAGATGGGCCGGTGGGCCGCGTCCGGAACCGAGACTTCCGAAATCGAAGGGACTCAACAGATTTGTTTGGGATATGCGTTATCCGACTGCGCCCGGCGTTCCCGGCGTTTACATCGAAGGTAGCTACTCCGGACACAAGGCGATCCCCGGAAAATATACTTTTACGATTAAAAATGGTGGGAGAAGAGTTACAACCGACGCACAAATTCTTCCAAATCCCAAATATCCAACGGACGCCGCAACCTATCGCGAATACGACCAGGTGATGACTAGCATGGAAACCGAGTTGGCGACGATGCACAATCTTGTCAACAGCCTGTACGAAAGCCAAAAACGCCTGAAATCGCTGCTCAAGTCACTCCCTGCCGATGCAAAGTACACCGGGATTCGGAATCAGGGAAATGCACTTCTTAAGAAAATGCAGGCCTGGGATGGCGATATGGTTCAGCGCAAAACCAAAGCATATGACGACGTAGAAAACTTTCAAAACAAATTCACCGCGAATTACATCTTTTTGATCAATCAAACGGAAAGCAGTATTCCGCGTGTGAATCAACCTTCTCTCGACTTGCGAAACGAGATGAACGCCGAATGGGCGACGCTAAAAGCGCGTGCAAACGGAATAATCAATCAGGATATTCCGGAGTTTAACAAAGCGATGTGGGCTCTCGGCAGGGGCGCACTTTGGGAAGAGTAGATAAGAAAATGTCGTTTGAAATCAAGAAATTACGCTCGGATGATTTCAAACTTGCGGCAGCGCTCTTCTCATATTTTCAGGAAGAAGACGAGGTGAAACACCCGACAACTGCGTCGGATGTTTACGTCACGAATTTGCTCGCTAGGAATGATATCCACGTCATCGTAGCCGATGTCGATTCGGATGTTGTTGGCGGATTGCTCGCTTACGAATTACCGATGTTTAAGCAAGAAACCTCGGAAATGTACCTTTTTGAGTTAGGCGTTAAGAAAACTCACAGACGAAAAGGCGTCGCAACCGCCTTGATCGATGCGCTCAAAGAAATTTGCCGAGAAAAGAAGATCGGTGTAATGTTTCTCGAAGCATGGGCGGACAATACTCCCGCCTTAAAACTTTACGAACGGACCGGGGGCGAAGGTAAGGAAACGGTTGAATTTACCTATAGCCTCGACTAAATCTGCCACTTTGCGACAGTATGTTCTAACTCATTTCATCCTCATCGGGAGACAGTATTTCCTCGACAATTTGCTCGTCCCCTTCACCGAGTTCGAAATCAACATCGTCAGGATCGTTTTCATCGCCTTCCAAAAACAACTCATCATAGACTTTTAACAGTCTGATAGTGAAAAGAGCGAGGTTTCTAAATTCACCCAGATGGCTAAAGAACAATTGGCTGTTGCGCGTGCCGATCTCGTGATTTTTTATTCTCTTGATCTGGTTTTTTCTAACCTTTCGGAGCGTTTTCCCATAGGATTTTAGCTGCATCAAAATCTCGGGTGGCTTTACTCCATCCGCTGCTTCGAATACGCCAATAGTCCCGTCAACCCGTTCTTTGAGCCTTTCCTGAACGAGCTTTAGCTCTTCCATTTGAACCGGCAGCAAGGACTTATGACTGTTATCAATATGGTCCAGACTTGATTTAATTATGTGTCTGGCGTGAAGCGCCATCTCATTGAGATAATCTACGGTCAAGATATAGAATTGTGCCGCCTCCAGTTCCTCATCCCCGATGCGATCCAATACTTGGTTTACCAGATTCCTGACCCTCTGAGACCTCGAATACAACCCTTTAAACTCGCGGTAAGCCTTATTTAGCTTAGATAGGTCTTCCCTTTCAAGACCGTCGAGAGTATCGTCAAGGATTTCCATCAACCCGCCCAAGATGTTCCTTAAGCCGCGCGCGCTGACGCCAAGTAGTTTCTCTTTAGTTACTTCGCCTTCGAATATGCTCTGCCGAAGTTCCTCCTCTTCTTCCATTCTCTTGCCGTGCAGTCGGTGAGTTCGATAAACAACGAAACCTGCTACCAACAAGATGGCGAGAATCGCAATGTTGCCGCCAAAATAGAAGATATTGGCGATTACAAAACAAACAGTGAAAGCGGAGAATGCAGTAAAGAACCATCCGCCAACCACGGATAAGACGCCCGAGACCCGATAAACTGCGCTTTCTCTTCCCCATGCACCATCAGCCAACGACGTTCCCATAAACACCATAAAGGTCACATAGGTTGTAGAAAGAGGGAGTTTGAAATTCGTACCGATCGAGATCAGGATACTTGCCACTACCAAAGTCGTCGCAGCTCTGACCATGTCGAAAGCGGGCGCTTCCGAACCGAGTTTTGCCTGTTCGGAAGTAAAAGGCCTTTGATCGAAACGTCTTGTGACGCTCTCATTCAAGTCTCCGGGCAACGCATTATTCACAAATATCGCCATTTTACTGAAATTTCTGACAAGACTTCTTGAAGCGGCATAGGAGTTAAAGCGTTCGTATCCATCATGCTGTCTTCCGAGATCAAGAGATGTCTTCAAGACTGTCCTGGCTTTTGCCGATGTCCAGAGAGTAACCGCCATTATTATCCCGGCAATCAAGAGCAGAATTGTCGGAGTTGGGACTTTACCGGCAAGATCTGTCATCGCAAACGACTCCGCTCCGGTGCCGCCGCCCGCAAGATAGAGTTGATAGGAGTTATAGCCGGCAAGCGGAACACCAATAAAGTTGACCAAATCATTTCCGGCAAAAGCCATTGCCAGTGAAAATGTTCCGACCAAGACGATCAATTTCAGAATGTTTAGCTTTGTAAACCAGGTAATTAGCATTAATACGAACGCCCAGGCGATAAAACTCCCGAGAATAATCGTCAAGGAATTCTCGCTGATCGCGGCTTTCATTTCGCTGTTCATAAAAGTCGCACCCTTCGCTCCCTTTACCAGCATAAAATAGGTCATCGCGGCAAACGCAAAACCGCCCCAAAGGCCGCCAAAGTACTTAAGACTCTTTTTATAATCAAAGGAGAACAGCAATCTGGTAAGGTATTGGAAAATCACACCGGCAGTAAACGCTACAACTACCGAAAGTAGAATTCCTGAAATGATTGCAAGAGCTTTTCCCGAGTTTAAATAGTTGCCGACATCCAGAGCGTTTGGATCCGTATAAACCTTGATAATTGTAAAAGCAGTAGCGGCTCCCAATAATTCGAAAACGATCGAAACGGTGGTCGAGGTCGGCATCCCAAACGAGTTGAAGGTATCTAACAGAATGATGTCCGTTACCATCACGGCGAGAAACAAAAGCATTATTTCAGAAAAGTAGAAGTTTTCCGGATTAAAGATTCCTTTTCTCGCGACTTCCATCATGCCGCCCGAAAAAGTACAACCAACCAAAATACCTAAAGCAGCTACGATCAGGATTACTCTAAAGCTGGCTGCTTTTGACCCGACAGCCGAATTCAAGAAGTTAACGGCGTCATTGCTTACTCCGACAATAAGATCGGAGATAGCAAGAAAAAATAAAACGATCACAATAATCAAATAGATTTCTGTCATATTTTTGGTGGCCGCGATCAGCCGTATTCGTTCTCACTTTTCTGTCCTGAAACTGATGAAAATCTTATAAAAAAGAGGAGTCGCCGAGGAGTATGCCAAACCGCGCGTAATCCGTTATTAAGGCGTTCCTAAAGACGAAATTTACCCGGGCGCTCCGACGTCGTGTCAGAGGCCTAAGGACTTAAAAACCATCCTGAAGTCTGTATACGTAATTATCCTAATCGAATTGGTTTTCCACCTCAAACCGATTCGAAATTAGAATCACACATATTTTGAAGTAAATTTTATGTTACAAATTAATTAACTGGCAATAGGTTAGCCTACCGCAGGGCGACGAAATGTTACAGATTTGTTAAATCTTTGTTAATCAATTATATTGACGCTCATTATTTATTGCTGAAACGATGAACTACGGGTTTACGGACTTAGTCACTCTCTTAGGCTCTCTCGGACTTTTTCTCTATGGAATGAAGGTCATGAGCGACGCTTTGATGGAAGTTGCCGGTGACAAGATGCGAAGCATCCTCGCGTCAATGACGTCCAACCGGGTGTTTGCAGTATTTACGGGCTTTCTAATCACTGCTGTGATTCAGTCTTCGTCAGCGACTACATTGATGGTGGTGAGCTTTGTAAACGCGTCCCTCCTTACCTTAACCGAGGCGATTGGCGTAATTCTTGGAGCAAATATCGGAACAACGGTGACCGCCTGGTTGATCGCCATTCTTGGTTTCAAGGTAAGTATGAGCGCCATTGCGCTTCCGCTTGTTGGTGTTGGGTTTCTTCTGACCTTTTCAAAAAGCAAGAAGTTTAAAAACTGGGGAAAATTCATTATTGGATTTGCCGTTTTGTTTATCGGCCTCCAGTTTCTAAAAGATTCCGTTCCGGATATCAAGGCTAATCCGGCGGTGCTCGAATTTCTGAAGAGTTACACGAGTATGGGCTATGCATCTGTGCTCTTATTCCTCGTAATTGGAACTATACTCACGCTTATCGTTCAATCCTCAAGCGCAACGATGGCTTTGACCTTGGTAATGTGTAATGAGGGATGGATACCTTTCGACATGGCGGCGGCAATGGTCTTAGGCGAGAATATCGGGACCACGATCACCGCAAACCTGGCCGCACTCGTTGCCAACTATCAGGCTAAAAGAGCCGCGCGAGCTCATTTTATTACCCAGATTATTGGAGTTACGATTGTTCTGATTTTATTCTACCCGTTTCTTAATTTCATCGACTCAATCACTCAAAGCGGAGGTGTATCGGCTTTCAGTTCGGCAACAGCGATCCCGGTGGCCCTTTCGATGTTCCACACGGCATTCAACGTTTTCAATATGTTGATCCTGATCTGGTTTATATCAGCTATCAGGAATTTGGTATCGTGGATCGTTCCCGAAGCTGCGGAACATGAACCCGATATCGACCAACCGAAATACCTCAGCGAAAATGCGCTCCAATATCCACAAACCGCAATCAGCGCACTGCTCAAAGAAACGAAAAGACTTTTTGAAGGTCCTTGTTTTGAAATCATTTCTCATGCCCTGAATTTGCACCGGGAAGATATCAAATCGGATAAAAAACTAAAAGAAATCGTTCTCTCATCACGGGACACACTTGATATTGATATCGACGAGATCTATTACACGAAAGTTAAGTCGATTTATAGTCAGATCCTGGAGTACGCCACGCGGATTCAGAGTGACTTCAACCTAAGTGATGAGAAAATGGACGCTATATTCCAGATCAAGGTAGCCAATCGGTATATGGTGGAGGCGATTAAGGATTCCCGCGGACTTAACAAAAACCTATCTCAGTATATGAACTCGGAGAACGAACATATACGTCGTGAGTACGACCAACTTAGACGCAAAGTCGCCAAAGTTTTGAAAAGAATTTACCGGGCTAGAAAAGCAACCGAAGGCCCTGATGCAGAAACGCGTTTGAATAGACTCATGTCGCTTAAAATTTCCGTAAAGCAATCCGATGTTTTGGTGAACGGCCGCCTTGATCAATTAATTCGCGACGGACTTATTGACAGTCAGATGGCTACTTCGTTAGCGAACGACAGCGACAACGTTGCGGGTATTTCGAAAAATCTTCTTCGGGTCGCGGAGCTTTTGTATATTCGTCGGGACACAATGCTAACGGGTATCACGGAGCTGACGGAGAAAGAGCGGAAGGCGTTCAGCGAATCTCAAACCTAAATTCCCAGTATTTCCCGGACGTCATCGCTAGACAAAACGTCTTCGGTAAAAACATCGTAGCTTCCGTAGTTTTGAAGAGTTTCAGCGACATCTTTCATCCTTGAGATTGAAGACCGCAGGAGTGCAGGTCCAATACTTAGTCGGGCAACTCCCATTTTTTCAAGCTCCTTTATCGAAGGCAGGTCATTGTGCGCAAAAACATTTACCGGAAGCTCAACCTGCTTTAAAAGTTCCGCCAATTCCCCGCCGCTGCAACCGACCACAAACAGGCAGTTTGCACCCGCTTCCCTGTAGGCCTGAGATCTTTTAACCGCTTCAGCAACCCGATCGCCATCATAATCCTCCGCGAGAAAAACATCGGTTCGTGCGTTTATCACAAGCGGAACTCCAAGACCGTCGGCAGTTTCCCTGATCGCACGAAGTCGTCTCGATTGCTCTTTGATCGAAACCAGTTCCCCTCCCTCGACGATCGAATCTTCGATATTGATTCCCACAATCCCTGCCTCTAGAAGGCGCTCAGTGTTTTTCGATAGTTCTTCTTCAGAATCCGCATAACCTCTTTCAATATCCGCAGTTACGGGAACCTTTACTGATTGCGCGATCTTCTTAAGGATGGCGACGTGCTCGTCAAAACTTATAACCTCCCCGTCATCAACGCCTTGCGAAAACGCAACCGACGCACTCGCCGTAGCAATCGCCGGAAAACCCAGATGTTCCAGAAGTTTTGCTCCCAAAACGTCCCATATATTTGGGAGAATCAAAATTTTTTCCGATCGATGAAGTTCGAGGAGCCGATTTGCCTTTTCCGCTTGCACTTTGTTCATAGTAGATTGGCCCTAAATGACCGGATTGGCAGGGATATCCTACCTCGCATCGGCCAGGCGTTTCATTACGTTAAATACCAGTTTGGTTGAAGATGCCAGATAGTCAAAATCTATCGTTTTGTAAGTGTCGGTTTCTCTGTGATAATGCGGGGTGGTGTCTTTGTTTTTGTATTCTTCAGTTATTCCGATGGCGTTAAAACCGATCTCTCGAAAAGCCGTATGATCGGTTGAAGGAACGTTCGTTTTATGGACCGGGATAGAAAGTTTTTTCGCTTCCTCACGATACAAAGCCTCTAACTCCAGTGTCGGCAGCTCGAGTTCGATCGCGCGGTCGCCGTCTTTATCCCAACCCATTTGATCGACAGTATGTGCTGAATGAAGATTAATTTCCTTTGATTTCAATTTTCTTGCAAACGCGCGGCTACCGACCAAGCCTATCTCTTCCTGGTCAAAGAATACGATAATGAAATTTCGCGTTCGAGTTTTCAACTTCGCCAGTTGGGAAGCAACACCGAAAACGAGAGCGGTTCCTGAAGCGTTATCATTTGCCCCCGGACTATTTCTTACCGAATCATAATGAGCGCCTAGCAGCACGTATTCATCTGATTTTGCCGTCGCATGAATTATTGCATAGAGGTTTGTCCCCTCGACGGTGCGATCCAGTCTCTTAGCCTCAGCTTCGTACGTATGTCTCAGCGGCTTCAAACCAATCTTTCTAAGTGATCGGTATAAAACATTCGCAGTTATTTTCCTTGAGCGCACACTCGATCTGTCGGTTAATTTTACTTCACGTTCTCTCGCTACTTTGCGCTCGGCATTTCCAAAAACCGTCATCACAGAAACACTCTCATGCCCCGTCAGTTTGGCTAAAAGTGCTTTTTGGAGCAACGTCGGCTCCATTTCCGCTGACTCGGTGTCCTGCGAAAACGACGTCGAAACTGCCAACGACGCGATGAGTAGAAAAATTTTAACTCGTAACATAATCGATCCCTGCCTCCGACTCTCAAAAGTCTACGCTATAAAGCAGCAATTCCCCGTCGTCATTGGGAACTCTAATTTTCCTTTCAAACTTCAATCCAAGTTTTTCGAGGAGCCGAATAGAAGCAACATTGTACTCTACCGTAATAGCAACGACCCTTCTCAAACCATACTTCTCGCGTCCATATTCGAGGGTTTCTGACGCAGCCTCATGGCCATATCCTAATCCAGCAAACTCAGGCAGCATCGCAAAGCCAATATCCACATCATTCAGCGTATCCCTTTTTATCAACCCGCACATACCGATTGGCACAGAAACAAATTTGAGCTCAACCATCCAAAGACCGAAACCATTCTCCCGATAGCTTTTTAACGGACCGTCTTCGAGATATTCTCGTGCCTCTACCAAAGACGTTACATTCTTATTCCCGATATATTTTATCCAGCCAGGCGTATTGAGCAGCTCGACAATAAATTCTGCGTCTTCGAGGTGGAATCGCCTCAGAATCAATCGATCGGTTTCGAGGATTTTGTCAACAGTTTCCATCAAGAAATTATACGCGATTAATTCCGCAGAGACCCACTTGTCAGTGGTTATATATCACCTGTAACCTATTTCCTTATGAACCACAAAATATTTATCGCCGGTTCGGGGGGAATCGGTAAAGCTGTCGCCACTCTTTTACGCGAATGGGCTAGGTTTGATGTAGAGCTTTTTCTCGGTGACATTTCTCAGGAAACCCTCAACAAGACTGAACAATTTGTGACTCATTTGTCGCAAAAAACGAGCCACGTAGGAAAAGTTCTGATGGCTAAAGATGGCATTAACGATGAAATGAAATCCGCCTTTGAGGACTGTGAGATTCTACTTGATTGCTCGCCGGGCTCTCAGGCACCGCGAATGGCGCGGTTTGCGAAAGATTTTAAGATGCACTATGCCAACCTGACAGAGTACGTTGAGGAAACCGACGCCGTAATTGAAATCGCGAGGGATGCAGATACGGGCTTTGTCGTTCAAACCGGCTTGGCACCCGGCTTTATCAACGTATTAGCCGTTTCGCTTTACAACGAGTTTGTCGAAAAACATGAAAATGAGAAGGTTGAGCGAATTGGAATGAAGGTCGGAGCCTTATCAACCCACGCCCACGCACCTCATTTCTACGGTTTTACATGGTCGCCAATTGGTGTTGCAACGGAATATGTAAAAAATGCCCGAGTCGTAAGGGATTTCGAACGTGTGCAGCTTCCCGCCCTCTCAGAAAGAGAAGAAATTATTATCAATGGCTACGCATATGAGGCGGATTTGACTTCTGGTGGAGCAGCTAATCTACCTCGGTTTTTTAAAGGGAAAGCGAAGAATCTGGATTACAAAACGCTCCGCCACCCAGGACACTACGAGTGGGTTGAAGAATTGGTCAGACACCTCCCGCTCGATGAGAAGCTGCCTCAGAATTTAGAAGATGTAATGCTTGAGGAGGTTCCGTCTGTAGAAGATGATTTTGTGATCGTTCATTCTTCGGTAGATGGATTTGACGCTCAGGGAAAGCGCCGTATGGTCGAAAAAGCCTTTCATATCAAGCCGCTTGAAATCAACGGACACTTTTTACGCGCGATTCAGACGACCACCGCCGCGCCCTTAGTAGAATGCGCCGATATGCTTGCGACAGGAAAATATAAGGGCGTCGTAATGCAGAGCGATATCAATCCAAAAGAATTCTTAAACGGCAATTTTGTCAGTCGAGTTTATCATCAATAGGTCTTTTCTACGCTTAGACTCATCCGCACAAATTCGGATAATAAGGACTTTCAAAAACTCGTTGTTTCTCTTGATAAAGAACTAGCAGCACGAGATATGGTGACCTCCACGATTACTACCATCAGTACAATGAAATCGGTACGATTAGGCACGTTGTAATGGCCTATGACCGCGAAAAACCTGTCGGCTGCGGCGCATTTAAGAAATACGACGAGAAAACTGCTGAGATCAAACGAATGTTTGTCCCGCTCGAAGATCGCGAAAAGGAATCGCAGTCGAAGTATTAGCCAAACTGGAAATCTGAGCATCCGAACTCGGTTTCTCCGCGGCGATTCTTGAAACCGGAAAAAAAACCAGCCCGAAGCAATTCGCCTCTACGAAAAATCCGGTGATGAAAAAATTCCAAATTACGGACAATACGAAATGATCGAAAATAGTGTCTGTATGAAAAAGAGCCTTACGTAGATATCGCCCATCGCCCAATTCGCCCGCAAGCAAATTGTTATTAAAATTCAATTCGTTTAAACTCTTGCAGATGTCCGAAATCTCGCAAAATTCAGACCGAAGAATTGCAAAAGTGCTCGTTCCAACGAGTGAAGAACTGTCGGTTTTGGGTAGGGTTGAGAGGTCTGCATTTTGGATCACACATCGAATGAATTTGGGCGTTTGGAAACGCTTCTGGGGCTTTTGTCAGCGACATATCGGATCGCTCTGGATCAAAATCTGCACTTACAATTTAATGAACGTTTTCGGCATCGAGAATGTCGAAAATAGCGATTCGAAGCGCCCCCTCCTGCTCGTCGCAAACCACCGCTCATTTTTCGATATGTACTGCGTTTCGAGCGTTATGTTTCGCCAAACAACGCGTCCAATCAAGCTATTCTTCCCCGTTCGGGCTAGGTTTTTTTACGATAATCCGTTCGGTTGGTTTGTAAATTTAGTAATGGGTTGGTGGTCGATGTACCCACCATTTTTTCGCGAGGCAAAAGAGGCAAAAAAGCGCGAGTTCGATAAGTATTCGCTCAAGCGCCTGATTCAGATTTGTGCGGATGGAGAGGCCCATGTAATCGGGTTTCATCCCGAAGGCAAGCGAAACTTAGACCCGGACCCCTACAAATTCTCGAGAGCCCAGCCCGGAGTGGGGAAAGTGATTATGGAGGCTAAGCCTCGGGTGATTCCTGTGTTTATCACGGGACTTGGCAATGATTTACCAAAACAGATTTTGGGAAACTGGACGGGTGGTGAAAAGGTTCGCATTTGGTTTGGCGAAGAAATCGATCTTGCGGATTTTTATGGGGAGCGAAATGCGCTTCGTACGCACAAGAAAATAGCAGACTTCTTAATGGAAAAGATTGGTGAACTGGGCGAAAAAGACCGCGCCAAATACGCAATCGAGGGCAGAACTCCCGGGAAATAGTGTTAGAATAGGGCATTCAATCCATCCCCGTGAATAAGCTATGAGAATTTTTGCATTATTGATTGCGACATTGCTGATAGGTGCCTCGTGTCAAAAGCCTGTTGAAAAGCCGAAAACCTCTGAAAAACCGAAGGCAGTGGGGAGTGATCAGGTCGATAAACCTGTTTCGGAATCTCCAATAGAAACAGTCAATCGTGAAGCTTCAAAAGATGCGGACGTTACCGAAAATCCTGAAAAAATGAAACGCCCGAAATTAGACAAAAGCGCCACAACTCAGTGTCTCGACGTCAATACAGGGGATCGATTCCTCCTAAAAAAGCAAACCTTCCCGATAAATTTCAAACCCTTTGAGAATTCGTGCTTTGTCACAACCTATGATCCGGAATACGAAGATCCCCCGCTAGGCTCCGAGATTTCAATTTACAAAGACGGGCGGCAAATCTACAAATTCGATAGCCGCTATAACCCTAATGCCGCTACCTGTTGGGTAAAATCGGTCGGATTTGAGGATGTAAATGCTGACGAACTTACAGATATTATCGTTACCGGAAAATGCGGCGCAAAATCGGGAGACATTCAGGGAAACGAAGTTTTTATTAACGATGGAAAAGGGTTTTATACAAATGTCAGCGCTAACGACAAGTTGGAAAACTATAAGAAAATAAAGGATATAGCTGATTTTGCGAGAAAAAACCAACAACTCTTCACCAGAGAATAAGTCGTCAAAGCTGCCTTTGGTTATAGTAAACCCGAAATCGGCGGGCGGTGCTACGAAAGGAAACTGGGCGGGGATAGCTAGCGACCTGAGGGCGCATTTTGGACCGTTTCAGGTTGCCTTTACCAAAAAGCAGGGTGATGGAATCGAGATCGCGCGCAACGCGGCGAATAGCGGACGATCATTTATTGTAGCTTGCGGGGGTGATGGAACGATAAATGAGGTCGCCAATGGAATCTTAGGTTCCGACAATCCAGATACTGAGATGGGAGTATTTCCTTCCGGTACGGGTGGTGATTTTAGACGTTCGATCAAAATGCCGATCGAATCGCGAGATGCGGCAAGCGCGCTACGCACTGGGAGTTCGAAGAAAATCGACGTCGGAAAAATCAGTTTTATAAATTTTGAAGACGAAGAAGAAACACGCTACTTTCTTAACGTTTCGTCATTTGGATTGAGTGCTGAGATAGGTGAAAGGGTGAGCTCGAATTCATTTTTTAAATGGCTCCCCTTTGGAAAAAGGCTGAAAGGAAAGGCGAAATTTGCTTTTTCCACGGTTCAGGAAGTACTGGAAATCGAACCTGACACGGTTAAAGTGTCACTTGATGGCAAGGATGCTAAAACGTTACAAACACTCAATTTTTGTGTTTGCAATGCTTGTTTCTTTGGAGGCGGTATGAAAATCGCGCCAGACGCGAAAATAAACGATGGGTTTTTCGATCTAGTAAATATTGGGGATATAAAAACAGCACGAATTTTACTCAACGGCTACAAGCTATATAACGGCTCGCACCTCGATTTGCCCGAGGTGAAAAGTTCCCGCGTAAAAAAGATTGAGGTGATGCTTGCGGACGAAAATGATGAGATAAAAATTGAAGCGGACGGCGAAATAATTGGAAAACTACCGGCAACTTTTGAGAACGTAACAAAAAAGCTGCGAATACGCGTTCCGCGCAAAGATAAAGTTTAGAAATGACAAAAACTTTCTGCCAACGGTTGATCGACTCTTGCGAAACCCATTCGCAAAAGGTTTCGATGCGTGTTGTAGGCGACAGAAGCGAAGATCTCACTTTTGGCGAACTCCTACGACAGATCAGGAGTATCGCGTATAAACTCGGCGAAGAAAACGTCGGACCCGGCGACCGCGTCGCTGTGATTGGCGAAAACCACCCGTGCTGGGCAGTTTCCTACCTCGCTACGCTTTATCATGGAGCGGTTTGCGTTCCGCTCGATCCCCATGGAGAGATTGAGACGCTCACGAATTTTCTTGAAGATTCTGAGGCGAAGGTCGCTTTTCTTTCTCCGGATGTAACGGAAAAGTTTCACCAGATTCAGGAAAAACTAGGCATAGCTATTCCGGCAGTCGTTTGGAGGCACGAAAATTCTTCTAATGGATTTAGGCGGTTTGAAGATTGGGCGGAAACAGACTTCCCCGCTTCTTTTGCTAACCAGATTCCGGCAAACGATCCTGATGACAACGCAATTTTGATCTACACAAGCGGCACGACCGGAAAACCAAAAGGCGTTTTGCTAACCCACGGAAATATCACGTCGGAGCTTGATGCGATCGATAAGGTTTTGGAGTTTACAGACAAGGAATCCGTGTTGAGTCTGCTCCCGCTTTTTCATGTTTATCTGCAAATCGTCAACCTCTGGCTCGCGGCGACAAAGGGCGCCCAAGTCTTTTATTTGAAAGAGCTTACACCTGATGAACTTTCGAAAGGAATGATCGAAAGCAAAATGACGGCGCTTGCCAGCGTTCCAAGGCTTTGGTACCTCTTCCACAAGAAAATCTTTGACACGGTCGAGGCGCAACCTAAGGCATTGCAAATTTTATTTTCCGCGATGCTTCGGACAAATGGGTTTACGCGTGACTATCTAAGACTCAATCTCGGGCATTTTTTCTTTAAGAAAGTACACGATTCTTTTGGGGGAAATCTAAATTTAGCGGTCACAGGGGGATCGCGTTTTGATAAAGACGTTGCAATCGATTTTCATCGCCTGGGATTCAATATTTTGCAAGGCTACGGGCTTTCTGAAACAAGCGGCGCAGCAACCGGAACATACATTGACGATAATCGCGTCGGTTCGGTTGGAAAACCAATGCTGGGAGTTGAAATCAAAATTGACGAACCGAATGAAAGGGGCGAAGGCGAGGTTTTGATAAAGGGTCCGGTAGTTTTTAAGGGCTACTACAAGAATCCGGAAGCGACTGCCGCAGCGTTTACCGAAGATGGCTGGTTTCGCTCAGGTGACCTGGGCAAATTCGATAAGGATGGACATTTATACATCGTCGGTCGTGCAAAAGATGTAATCGTCCTGCCTTCCGGAAAAAATGTCCACCCGGAGGATTTGGAGGTGCACTACGCAAAATCACCCGTCGTAGGCGAGATATGTGTGTTGGGAGTTGCCGATAAGACTGCAAAACATGAGGGCGAGGAGCAGCTCGTAGCCGTTGCTGTTCCGGATTTTGAGTATTTAAAGCTAAACAACATCGCAAACTCGCGCGAGGTGATCCGATTCGAACTCGACAACCTGGGACGCGAACTCCCTGAATATCAAAGAGTAAGAGATTACATTGTGCGTGCCGAACCTCTTCCTCGAACCGCAACCCGAAAAATTAAACGTTTCGAGCTTCAAAAAGAAATCGAGCAGAATGGTTTTGCGGATGCTGAATTAAAAGACTCGAAAAGCTGGGATTTGTCAGAGGAAGACCAAGAACTTCTGGAATCAAACGCCGGAAAAGCGCTACTTTCGTCAATCAAGCAACAAAAAGAAGCCGCCGCCGAGGTACATCCGGATATGAATCTTGAAATCGATTTAAGACTCGACTCCTTAGCACGTGCCGAGATTTTGGCGAGCCTCGAGCAGACGTTTGAATTTGAATTTGCCGAGGAGGAGGCTACACAGGCTTTCACCATCGCCGAGGTAATCAAACTTGTTCAAAAGTCCGCCGGATCTGAGAATTTTGAAGGCGACATCTCGACCGAATTCAACTGGCGAAAAATTGTAGAAGAAGCGGACAAGGATTTACTGGAAATCAAACCAATTCTGCGTAGTCGCTCGATATTTTTTCCGTTCGCATTCGTGATGCTGAAGATTGCGTATTTGGTTTTTAAGGTTTTCCTAAGGCTTGAAGTTAAAGGAATCGAAAACCTCACAAAACAAGAGAAACCCTTCCTCGTCTGCCCAAACCATCAGAGTTTTCTGGACGCTTTCGTGGTTTGCTCAACCTATCCCTATTCGATTTTGAGGGATATTTTTCATGTTGGAGCAAGCGAGTATTTTCAAAGTTTTATCACAAGAGGTCTTGGAAAAGCGCTAAACATTGTTCCGATTGACCCCGACTCTCAGCTTTTAAAAGCTATGAAGGCGGGTGCCGCAGGACTTAAGAATGGAAAGATTTTAAACATCTATCCCGAGGGCGAGAGGGCCTTTGACGGCAAACTCCACCCCTTTAAGAAGGGCGCTGCGATTCTTGCATCTGAACTCGATTTGCCGATCGTGCCGGTTGCGCTTGATGGACTTCACAAGGTTTGGGCAAGAAAATCAAACCGAATCAGACTCGCGAAAATCTCGATTGAGTTTGGCGAGCAGATTGACGCGCATAAGATAGTTGCTGAAAGCACGAGCGCTGAGGAAGGCTACGCCCAAGCGACCGAGAAACTGAAAAATCGTATTAAACAAATGCTCAGCGACTCAAGACAAGAGAAACTTCCCGAGTAATCTCAACTTGCTTTCGGGCGTGAATCTTTTTACCGTAAAGAAAAAGCTTTTGTTTGAGGAATTTATGCCACATACAGCGATTAAGTTTGGACGAGTTTTGATTTTGATAGGGATTATTGGATACGCATTAGGCTTCTATAACGGCTATGCGAGCCTGACTGCCCTTATTCCGGCGGCGTTTGGAATCGTTTTGTTGATTCTGGGATATGCAGCCCGTGCAAAGGAAAACCTACGAAAGCATCTGATGCACGTTGCAGTGCTTATCGGGCTGATCGGTTTTCTGGTGCCTGCCTATCGACTCATTTCGAAGTTCAGCGAATTGACATTATCGACGGCCGTTACGGCTCAGATCGTTATGGCGCTTACATGCCTTTTATTTGTTATCGCCTGTGTTAAATCGTTTATGGACGCACGCGCGAAATGACCTCGTCGAAACTCGTTTTTTCATCGGTTGACTGGACTGACAAAGCTGACGGAATCTGGGAAAAAGCCTTTGATATCTATAACAAGAGGTTTCGACTTCTGAAACTAAGAAAGGGCTTATCGCATCCTGATTGGTGTGAAACGGGACACTCCGGATATGTCGTTTCAGGCGAACTGGAGATAATTTTCGATCGGCGGACTTTAAAGTTTGGGCAAGGCGACGCGCTTTTTATTGAAGCCGGGAAAGACGAAAGGCATATTCCCAAACCTTTGACTGCCGAGGTAATCTTGTTTTTGATTGAAGATTTTTAGGCTTTAAGAATTGGCAAAACAATTTCAACGAGCAACCCGTCCCCTGTGTTTTCTGCACTAATTTCACCGTCATGACTACTAACGGCGCGTTCTGCAATCGCAAGCCCGAGGCCAATACCGCCCGACTTTCTGTCTCTCGCTTCCTGAACGCGATAAAAAGGCTTAAAGAGCTTACCTAGTTCCTCTTCGGGTACGCCGCCGCCGTGATCTCTTATCAAAACGGCTGCCTTTTGATCTTTATTTAAAACGGAAACCTCAACGCTCGAACCCTCTTTCGTGTAGCGAATCGCGTTTCGCAACACATTTTCAATGGCGCTTCTTAAAAGCCGCTCATTACCAAAAACCTTTGCTTTATCATTTTGAACAATTTCAACGCTCTTTTTGTTTGCCTTAGCTTCAAAATCTGAGTCTTCTACAATGTCTTCAATCAGCCGCGAAATTTCCAGAGATGTTCTGTCAAACTCTCTTGCGCCGGTCTCGAGTTTTGAAAGCGTTAGAAGCTGTCCGATAAGATCGTTTAACCGATCGGACTCCCCTTCCAGCCGAGCTATCAAAGGCATCGTTTCCTCATTTGCTTTCTTCCGCGCGAGTTCGAGCGCAACGTTCATACGTGCGAGAGGCGAACGCAACTCATGAGAAATATCCTGGGTAAGGCGTTTTTCAGACTTTATCAAATTCTCGATCTGCCCAGCCATTTCATCGAAATCGTTGGCAAGCTGCCCCAATTCATCGCGTCGATGTCCAACTTCGTTACGCGTCCGAACACCGAAGTCTCCTTGTGCAATCAGGTTTGTTGCATCGCGGAGTTTGGAAATCGGCGTCGTAATATAACGAGCGAGGAGATAGCAGAGCAAGCTTCCTATCAAAGCAACGGCCAAAATCTGCAACATGAGTCGCGATGTGAAAAATGCCGGGCGCTGGAAAGCCTCAAACTCAATTACATAAAAATAGGGCTTGTCATCTTCGAGAATTACCTTCTTAGCAGCGTAGAGCGACTCCTTCCCATCCGTTCCTTCGATCTTCAACCTTCTAAATTTCGGGACTTCAGCAGTTTCGGCTTCGTCGAATAGATCGTTTATTTCTGCCACACGCAGATTCCCGGCGAGAAGTTTCCGCTCACCGTTAAAAAATCCAACCGACCTTATTCTCCTACGATTGGTTTGTCGGTCGAAATACTCGTTTAGCCCCCTAACACCATCGCTTTCGTAAATCTGCACAACGGTTTGCGACCGCGAACTAATCATCTCTCCCAAAAACGTAGCCCGTTGACGCGCAAGCGGAGCGCGCGAGGTTGACCAGCTTACAAGTATTATCGCCCCGGTAATCAAAGCCATTGCCAGCCAAAACCAAAGAAAAATTTTAAGAAACAAACTCACAGTCTTAATCGATTTACTCAACCAAAGTGTATATGTAGCCAACGGATCGCACTGTTTTGATTCTTGGATCGCCATTTTCGCGCTTTCCGATTTTTTTTCGAAGGTTGCTGATGTGCATATCAAGGCTCCGATCAAACGGAGAAAGCTCGCGATCGAGAACCTGCAAACTCAAATCTTCCTTATCTACAACCCTCCCCGCTTTTTCTACCAGCGCCGCCAGTAAGTCAAACTCCACAGCGGTTAATTCAATTTGCTTTTTCCCTATCTCCACATAGCGTCCCGACAGAGAAAGCTCCAAATCTTCAATCTCAAACTTATCTTTTGCGGCAGGCTCACGCCCGGCGTCTTCAACCCTTCGTAGAATTGCTCTTAAGCGAGCGACAAGCTCCCGAGGATTAAATGGCTTTGGCAGATAATCATCAGCTCCAATTTCGAGGCCAACGATCCGTTCCATATCCTCACCGCGCGCCGTGAGCATCAATACAGGTACTTTTGACGTTTTGCGCAACTCCCGCAGCACTGCGAAACCATCCATTTTCGGAAGCATTACGTCAAGAATCGCGAGATCGTGCTGGTCTTCAAGTAAACGGTTTAAACCGGTTTCGCCGTCGTGCACCGCCTCAATTTCAAACCCTTCGACGGTCAAATACTCAGAAACAAGCTCACATAGCTCTTCGTCGTCATCAATAATCAGGATTTTTCCCATAAGCCATCAGCGATCCCCGCGAAAACGATTTTACATCACATAGCGGATGCTTTCTGTCAAGATTTGTAAAGTTTTTCAGACTATAGGACGCCCGAAAACGTCAAAGATTGCAAGTGCAGTCGACTGTAGATTTTTCTTTAAATGGAGGTTAGTTTTATGAAAAGGTCTATTCTTTTAACTATGACTGTGCTTGTCTTTGGTTGTCTGTCAATCATGGCGCAACAGCGGGGCGGAAGTTCGCGGAGGAGTCAGGATAGGAGTCCGCAGCCACGTAACGCTGGGGTCGTGAATCGCGAGATAAGACCAGTCCGCCAGGTCTCAAGGGACATGCCCAGGCGCAATACACCTCACCACAAGCCCAAAATAACGGTGCGAAAACTCGTCGGAGGATTGCATCTCAATAAGAAGCAGAAGAGGCAGCTGAAGCACATTCTTAAAGAAGCCCGTGAAAATGGAGCTTCTAAGAAACAAGTCCTACGTGAAATCAATTCGATTTTAAACCCCAGGCAGTCTAAGAAATTCAAAAAGCGGCTGCGTAGAATCTATAATGCGTATCACAATTCGAATGGCCGGCAACCCCCTCCTCCGATCACGTAAAAGCTATCCACAACTCATCAAAGGGCGGGTGTTTCCGATTGGAGACGCTCGTTTTTTTTCATTTACGTTTCTTTACACAACATAGCTAAAACCTTACGTTTCGAGCCCCTCTAAATGCGTCAAAGTATCTGAACACGGAAAACACCGTGGCTTTATTTGAAAGCAATAATTTTTACTTTTTAAATATTAGGAGAAAAAAGAATGAAAAAAATGACTGTAGTTGTAATCGCAATCGCCTTGTTAGCTCTTGGCGCTGTTTATGTAACCGGACAAGCGGATAAACCCGCAGACGGCAAAAAGGGAGTTGGCAAACGCGGAATGCACAAGAGGTTCGGTAAGCGCGGCCCTGGAGGCAGACGTGGAAAACGTGGAGCTATGGTGGGACACATGTTTCGCAAGTTGGACTTGACCGATGCGCAGAAAACGCAGATTCAGGGAATCATGAAATCGAGTCGTGAGAGTTCAAAAACGCTAAGAACTCAGTCGCGTGAGCTTCGAAAGCAACTTCACGAGGCAACCGAAAATGGTCAGTTTAATGAATCTCAGGTGCAGGCAATCGCCCAGAAACAAGGTGATCTACACGCTAAGATGATCGTCGAGAAACAAAAGGCAAAAGCACAAATGTTTGCAGTTCTGACTTCCGAACAAAAAGCCAAGCTCGCAGAAATGAAAGCCGCTTTTAAGAAGAAAATGGAAGAACGCAAAGCGAAATGGGCTGAAAAGCGCAGCGCAGGTGCAAACTAGACGCGTGTAATATCTCCACGAGACCCCGGAGATTTACCGCCAAGCAGAAGAGGCTTCGCAGGATTATCCCGCGGGGTCTTTTCTTTTTGCTTTAGATCGACATATGCTAACGAGTATCAGTTGCTTTTTGCTAAAAATTAGCGTTAAATTTCTAAACCGATGCCAACCAAAATTACCGAACTCGAGGATAGCGAACGCAACAAAACGATTCTGAGGGTTGAAGGTGAACTTACACACGAAGATGCTGTTTTGCTTGAGAAAATAGCTCTCGACCTACGCGCAACCAAAGAAAAAGAATTGACTATAGATCTTGCTAATCTTCACTTCATGGATAGCGATTCTGCACCTGTGGTAAGGCGGCTTGAACAGAAACACGGTTTTGAGATCGAGGGACTTCAACTGTTTCTCCAAAAAATTGTCGAAGAGACCATCGATAAGGAAAAAAGGGCTAGATGAAGGCGAAAGAGATTGCCGCATACTTAAAAGGGCGACTTAAGGGCGACAAAGAGATTGAAATCTCAGGAGTAGCGTCTTTGGAAAACTCTAGACCTGGCGATCTCGTTTTCGTTGAAAAGAATGTCGAAGTTAAACTTCCCGAAAAAATTTCGGCCACTTGCGTTTTGGTTCCGAATAAATCCCGGCAAGATCTTGCAAATACAACAATTGAAGTACCAGATCCAAAACTCGCATTTGCGAAAATTAGCGAACTGCTTCATCCGCCGAAAAAACGTTTGGGTCAAATACACGAGTCTGCCGTCATTTCCGAAAAGGCATCTATTGGGAAAGAAACATTTATCGGTGCTTTTTGCTGCATAGGCGAAAACTCGAAAATCGGTGATGGAACGCAGATTCGAGCAGGAGCGAAGGTGGGCGATGGTGTTTCGATCGGAAAGAACTGTGTACTGCATCCGGGTGTTTTTGTGGAAGAAGGCTGCACAATCGGCGATAATGTAGTTTTACACGCAGGCGTTATAATTGGGGCCGAGGGTTTTGGATACGTTCGCGACAAGGAAGCACACGTAAAGTTTCCGCAGATCGGCACGGTTGTGGTTGAAAACGATGTCGAAATAGGAGCAAATTCCTGCGTCGATCGGGGAGCGCTTGGCGAAACGCGAATTGGCGAGGGAACAAAAATCGATAACCTGGTGCAGGTTGCACATAATGTAAAAATGGGCAGGCGCGTAATTGTAGCTGCTTTAAGCGGAATTTCCGGCAGCACAACGATCGAGGATGATTGCGTTATTGGTGGACAAGTCGGAATTGCTGATCACGTGACCCTAAAAAAAGGAACGATAATTGGTGCGAAATCAGCAGTTTACCCCGGAAAAATTGTGCGCGGAGGCGTATGGGGTGGAATTCCTGTTAAACCGCTTGATGATTATAAAAAGCAAAACGCACATCTTAGGTCGATCCCGCGCATTAAGAAGGAAATTAAAAAATTAAAGCTGCTAATGAAAGAATTAGAGAAACCTTAAGATTCCATGCTTTTGGGTTTTGAACGGCAGGAATATAATGACGGAATATCAGTAGTAAATATTACAAACTACATTAACCGAATTAATAAATATGGGCGCAACAATATCGAGAAAGTTATCAAATTCCTTTGAAGGTGCTTTGGCTGGCGGGGGCGATCCGGCTAGTTCACCATTATACGTTTTTGGTCCGTTTCTAAAGTTGATCGTACTCGCAGGGGTGGCGAAGATCACCTTCGGAGCATCGATCTGGCTGGTGGTTTTCACGGTCTTAATGGTTTCGGCGATGTACCGACAGGTAATGACCTGGGTTACGGACGGGAGCGGCGGAAGCGGACTCGCCGAAGAGGAGTTCGGGAGTTGGGCGGTAAAGATTAATGCGGCAATTACCGTAATTGAATACACCCTGACGTTTCTCGTTTCGATGGCGGCTCTTGTAACGCTTCTGGCAGATCGCGCAATCGAATTTGGAATCCCGCTTAATGACTCCTTGTTCGGCATAAAAGAGGGTTATAAATTGCTCGTGGCGGTTGGTGTAAGTTTACTTACGGCTTGGGTTGTAAACCTTGGACCGAAAATTTCTGCGCGGGCGTTTGGCCCTGCCACGATGGCCGTTCTGATACTGCTATGGGTAATGATCTTTGCGACGATCTGGAAATTCTGGGGCGTTCAGCTCGATGCATCCTGGCTAATCGCCGGTGTGAATATTCCGCAGCTAAATTTTCAGGCGTTCAGCTCTGAGTATCTGACATTTACGCTTGGAGGATACGCACGGATTCTTGCTCTGATGACCGGAATCGAAATCTTTGCAAACCTCGTTGCCGCCTATGACGGCAAGCGCGCCGAACGAAGCAAAAAGGCCTTTGGCAGTTTGATAATTATTATGGGTACGACCGCTCTTACGATGATTATCGTAGGTCCCGCAATTCTTGAAGTTTCGCACGTTTCACCCGGTGGTGGCGGACACGGCGGCGCGGAGGCCTCGGTTTTCACACAGACGATGAACCAACTGCTTCCAACCTGGGCTTCATACCTCGGAACGATCGCCGGAGTTGCTGTACTTCTATCGGCATCTGCGGCAGCGGCTCAAGGCGTCCAGAATTTAGCGCTCGGACTGCGTTACCGACATTACGTCGCAGCCAGCCTCGGGCAGAGAAATAAATATGACGTTGCAGGACAGCCCGTCTGGATCATGGTTGCGGTGATCGCTCTTTGTTACGCACTTTTCGGCACTCACGAAGAAACTTATCTTGCACTTTACGCAGCTGGCGTATTTATTCTTTTGAGTATGACGGGTTGGGCAGCTTCAAAACGGCTTTTGCGTCTTCTTCGCGAAGACTTTTCGCCAGGAAAGTTGGCGTCGCTACTTGGCACTGTCATCGCCTCCGTTTTAACCACAATCGCAACCTTTATTATTTTTCAGGAGCGTTTCAAAGAAGGCGCGTGGCTCTATTTCATTTTGATACCGCTTTTGTATCTCGGCTTTTCCTATTATAGAAAGCGTCTTGGAAGCCCGCCTTCCGTAGAAGAAAGGCTTGGTGCGATCATTTCTGAGCAGTTTTATTCGCCAACCTCGCTTAGCGATCTAAAACTTGACGAAATTCCGTTTAAGAAAATTGTTGTGCCGCTTGACGGCTCCTCGCTCTCCGAACAGGTAATCCCAACGGCTCGTTCTTTTGCCAGGTCGTACGGCGCCGAGCTCGAATTTGTCTGTGTTGAAAACAAGGAGGCAGAAGACGATATCCATATGACCGAGGCGGAGCGGAAAGAAAACCGCACCGAACTTCAGACTTATCTACAGCTGGTATGTGATTTGATCGAGGGAGATGGCCTCGACGTGAAAACCCACTTCCGCGTCGGAGAACCTTCGGGCGAAATTGACGCCGTCGCGCGGGAAACAAATGCCGATTTAATTATCATGACAACCCGCGGAAAGTTTGAAATCGGCCAACTTATTTCAAAGAGTATGACGCAACGCGTTGTGCAAAAGACCTCGACGCCAACACTGCTTATACGTCCGACCAACAACTGGAGAAGCCGTCGTTCTGAATTCAAACGCATAATGGTTGCTCTCGATGGCTCGGAGGAAGCCGAACGCGTGCTTCCATACATACGTGCTTTTGCGAATCAATTTAACAGCAAAGTGCTTCTTTTCTCGGTACCGGAAGGCTCAGAATCCGAAGGCTACAGCGAAACTATCAAAAACTATCTAGAAGGCATTGCAAATACGCTCAAAGACGATGGCTTAACCGTATCGACTTTCGTAACGGGTTCCGGACCGGCAAGGACGATCTTGGCCGTCAGCGAAGACGAACGAGTTGATCTGATTATGATGAGTTCGCATGGACGGGGTGGTGTTCACCGTGAAGAGCAGATTCCGATCGGCAGCGTGGCTGAGAAAGTCGTAGGCGAAACGCTTTGCCCCGTTTTCCTGCTGCCGCTGCATAGAGAAGACATGGTTGATACAGAACTGCCTGAAGAGATTGAGAATCCTGATGGGTAGTTTGCTAATGCTCCAAAACACTTAGAATAGCTTTGGCGGCCCGCTTAGAAGCGCCGCCTTCTCCCAAACTTTCGTTTACCTCAGCGAGTTTTTTGCGCATCTCGTTGTTTATTTTGGGCGTGAGCAGCCTAAATAATTCACGAGATAGCCTCTCCGCAGTTAACCCATCTTGAATCAACTCTTTAGCAAGTCTTTCTTCAGCAATCAAATTAACTAGCCCAATATGCTCGGTCGATATAAAAGGTCGGAAAATAAATCCATTTAGAGCCGATGTCTTGTAGATGATTGTAAGAGGCGTCTCGATGATCGCAGCTTCCATTGTCGCGGTTCCGCTGGTAACCGCCGCAGCGTCAGCCGCATTTAAAACGTCATAAGTCTTTCCACGCACCGCAATGAAATTAGCAGGCGCTCTTACACCCCGTTTTCTCATTTCTTCGAGCGCATCATCAACATCTTTTTCGCCGCGATTGGAAGCCAAAGCCACGACAAACTGTAGATTATTCTCCTTTTTTGCCATCAGGGAGGCTGTTTCGATCAAAATCGGGAGCATTCTTGAAGTTTCTTTACGTCTGCTGCCAGGCAAAAGTCCGACGATCGGTTTCGCCGGATCGAGATCAAATTTCTCGCAAAATTGCTCCCGTGTTAAATCAGGTTTTACTTCCCCTGCCGAGGGATTGCCCACATACTCAACATTCGTAACCCCTTTTTTCGCATACCAGTCTTTTTCGAACGGTAAAATAGCCAGCAATAGATCGATGTCTTCCCTAATCGTCTTTATGCGATATTTTCTCCATGCCCAAAGCTGAGGCGATATGTAATAAACCACTCTAAACCCTAATTTTTTCAAGGCTTTAGCGAGTTTAAGATTGAATTCCGGAAAATCGACCAGAACGACTACATCCGGCTCGCGAATCTGCGCTTCTTTTTTTAACTTCCTAAAAACGCCCCAAAACATCGGCAACGCTCTTGCCACTTCCGGAACTCCGACTATCCCGAATTGATCTGCCTCAACGGTCGTTTCCACCCCTGCTGCGCGCATCTTTGCACCGGTCGCACCAAACATCTCAAAATCAGTTTCGGGGGATTCCGTTCGAAGAGAGTCCGCGAGCTTTGCCGCATGCGAATCTCCTGACGCTTCGCCGACGACGAACATTATTTTTGTTTTGGTTTCAGCCACTTATTATCTTCGTAAAACGCTTATTTTTACCGGATTGAGTTCAATTTTCGCGGAGGCGAACACCTTGCCTGAGCATTATTTTTATACTATCCTTTAGGCTAAGTAAATTTCCCTGACGACGATTTTTCGGCATTTGCTGCGAATTCGTTGTTTCTTTGTTTAATAGAATCACTTATTTAATTTCATACCGCTATCAAGGAGCTTTAATAAAAATATGTCAAAAAAAGATGTCAACACTAGAAAAATCGCCCCGAAAGTTTGGCACAATGGCGAGTTTATTGATTGGGACGACGCCCGCGTCCATGTAATGACCCACGCAATCAACTACGGATCGAGCGTTTTTGAAGGTATTCGTTGCTACAAAGGTAAAGATGGTTCGGCTGTTTTTCGCCTGACGGAACACATGCAGCGGCTGATCAACTCCGCAAAAATATATCGGATGGATATCGAATTTGGCCGAGATGAATTTTGCGAAGGCGCTGTCGAGCTTGTTCGCGATAGCGGCTTGGAAGAATGCTACATTCGTCCGATAATTTTTCGTGGACTCAACGAAGAAAACCCCGCATTTGGCGTAAATCCTTTCCCCAATCCGCTTGAGGCTTATATCGCGGTTTGGGAATGGGGTAAATATCTCGGCGAGGAAGCTCTTGAGCAAGGTATCGATGTCTGTGTTTCGAGCTGGACTAGAATTACATCCAATTCCATGCCTTCGATGGCAAAAGCCGGTGCAAACTACATGAACTCGCAGTTGATCAAGATGGAAGCTATCCTGGGCGGCTATGCAGAGGGAATCGCCCTCGATGATCGCGGGTTTGTATCGGAAGGATCTGGCGAAAATCTGTTTTTGGTAAACAATGGTAAACTCATTACTCCGCCGCTTGGAGCAGCAATACTTCCCGGAATCACAAGAGATTCCGTTATTCAGATAGCGAAAGACATGGGACTTGAGGTGCAGGAAGCCGTGATACAGCGTGCAGCGCTTTATCTCGCCGATGAGCTTTTCTTTACCGGAACGGCTGCTGAGATCACACCAATTCGCTCGGTTGATAAAATCACGGTCGGAGCCGGAAAACGGGGTGAAGTCACAAAACGTCTTCAGGATGAGTTTTTCAAAGTGATACGAGGTGAGCGCCCGGCGCCAAACAATGCACCTTGGCTTACGCCAATTGAGGTGAAAGCCGAAAAAAAGTCGGTAGCGGGAGCGAGCTAGAAATAGCGTAGTTTGTTTCCGGAAATCTTGGGCGGAACGCGGACACTCCTGTCCGCACGGGAAAGGCGGACAGGAGTGTCCGCGTTCCGTTTTATGCGAAAGTATCTCCTAGAAATCACCGTCTTCGTCTGCGGAGCGCTCGTAATGGTTTACGAGATAATCGGGTCACGGATCCTAGCTCCTCATATCGGCACATCTACCTACACATGGACAAGCCTTATCGGAGTTATCCTCGCAGCACTTAGCCTCGGCTACTGGCTCGGTGGAAAATGGGCAGACCGAAAACCCGATGTTCGAATTCTCGCGTCTGCTATATTCCTCGCTGGCGGACTTGTTTCCGTCACGATACTTTTTAAAGATTCCGTGCTTGCCATGATCGCTTCGACCTCCCTGCCACTCGAACTAAAGGCTGTATTTGCTGCGATATTTCTCTTCGCACCGGCATCAGTTTTGCTGGGTTTCGTTACGCCTTACGCCGTAAAGCTCAAAACAAAAACACTCGATAAAACGGGAGAAACCGTCGGAAGGCTTTACGCACTTTCAACTATCGGGAGCATCATAGGCACGTTTGCTGCCGGCTTTTTCCTGATACCTTTTGTGGGAAGTACGCGGACACTTTATCTCATCGCGGGCTGTTTGATCTTGCTCTCCATTTTTCTTGCTCCTTTCGCAATTTCGCGAAAAAACGTTGGAATACTCGTTCTGTTTCTTCTAGGCATAGCCTTTACCGAACTACAGACCTACCATCTACGAACGACCCGCGGTTTTTACGATTTCGACACCGAATACAGCCGCGTGCAAATCTTCGAAACCAAACACAAAAAAGACGGCAGACCGATCCGCGCAATGCGCATCGACCCAGGGTTTTTTCAGTCTTCGATGTATCTTGAAAACGACGAACTTACGTCGGAATACGCAAAGTACTATCACCTCGTACGCCATTTCAAACCTGACTTCAAACAAACTCTGATGATCGGTGGTGCGGGATATTCTTTTCCAAAGGATTATCTCAAAACTTACCCAAAAGCTGAGATCGACGTCGTAGAAATCGATCCGCAAATGACCGTGCTTGCCAAACGCTTTTTTCGTCTTAAAGACAATCCTCGTCTCAAGATCTTTCACAAAGACGGTCGTGTCTTTCTAAATAGTGCCCCAAGCGGAAAATACGATGCCGTGTTTATCGACGCCTTCACAACGCTTTTCTCAATCCCTTGGCAACTAACCACTATCGAGGCGGTTCGAGAAATTGATCGCGTGCTTACGGATGACGGCGTTGTAATCCTCAACCTCGGCGGCGTTTTGGAAGGAAGAGGCGACAGATTTTTAAAGGCGGAACTCAAAACATATCGCGAGGTGTTTCATGAAGTGATGCTTTTTAAAGTCGATCCTAAAAAGAAAAATGACGAAGTTCAGAACTTTGTAATCGTTGCCCTTAAAAAGACAAACTCAAATCATGAAGAAAAAATCGATAGTGAAATTACACGATTGTTGAACCAAAGAGCTGAAAAAACGTTCGATTCTTCAACTCAGATTTTAACAGACGATCTCGCTCCAATTGAATACTGTAATTCAATCTTGCATAGGTAGTACAAAACTAATTCAGACATTTACTTAGCGTCGCGACGGAAGTAAGGCACTGCCGCGGTGCATCAAGATATTTCATTCTGTGTGCGGCGGAAATGTTGAGCCAGGCTACCGACCGAATCTTCAACAACTGTTTAAGGCAATTACACAAACGTTGAACATCGTTTTAGAAAAAATCTTGACAAGCCGTCTGAATCTCTAGTAGGTTCGCACCATCGAATGAGTTTTTTCTGATTTGTGCTCGTCTGGCTTAAGTACAGATTTTGCTGTTTTCCCGTAGCAGGAAAATTGGACTTGCGTTCTCCTAAATTCCTACGCTGCCTAATTACAATTTAATGGAGGGTCTATGCGGTATTTTTCTTTCACGCTTCTATTCGCACTAGGTGTGTTTCTATGCAATACACCAATAATTCATGCTCAGGATAAATTCTCTGTAGGCGATATCATCGCCGTTAAAGTCAATCCTCAAGCACGGTATAGAGACCTAGATATTGCCGTAAAGGTAATTGCAAACAATATTGAAAAAGTAGCATTGTGGGATGGAGGCAAATTTGGAAAATGGTCAGACGTGCCGGACAGCAAACTATTATTTTTGAAAGTAAGAGTCGAATTAAAGAAAGAGAATACGTTTATCCTTGCTTATCAGGTAAAAGATGGCTTCACACCATCCTTCTCAAACAAGAAAATAAAAATTGAAACTATTGAAGACAAATCGGTCAAGAAAGACCCCACTGATGGGATTAAAATTGCGGCAGAGGCAGTCGAGACTGCCGTTAAACACCGGGATAAACTTTCTCGGGAATCGAAACTGCAGATTTCTCGAGACGGTAGGCTAAAAAATGAAATTCAAATTAGCCCTAATGGCATTAAAGAGAGCGATAAAATTGACCATTATGTGATTACTCACCATGCGCTGGATTCGGCTGGGAATACTATTTCTACTGTTACAAAACGCCAAAAATATCAAACAAATGATGGTAAACCGATCGACAGTATTTTTGAGTTAACCAGAGTGGGTGAAAGAAATCGTGTCGAGGTTTACGGTGAAACCAAAGATAATCGTCGAATTAAAAATACCGAAAACGTTTTGAGTTTTGAATGTGCCGATTGTACAGAGAATTACTCGGCGAACATAAATAATTTGTACACTCGTGCAATTGTAGGCTATCAGCTCACAGGCGCCGCATCGGCATCTGCAAACGGAAAACCGTTTCTTGATTTTCATTTTACTGCCCCATTATTCAAAGATTTACCTAGTAATAGCGCTACGAATGACAATCAAAAGGAAGTACGATTTCCGTGGTTGTCGCTTTGGGGTAACGTACGTTTAACCACTTTCAGCGAACAGCAATCTGCAAATAATACCACCTTTGGATCTGCATTTAACGGATTCAATCCGATTGCTTCAACGGACAAGATAAATAGCGTCGTACAAAGCTTTGACGTTGTCGGCGGTCTCGAAGTAAAACTTCGCGAAACTAAAAAGCAAGGATTATTTGGTTTCAAGCAGCGCACGGCGCTATCGTTTATTTTTGGTGGCGGATTCAGTAATCCGTTAAACTCTGTGAGGACTGCGCAGACCTTTTTGATTCCAACCTCAGAACCCGCTAAGGGTTCATTTGAGACACTATTTCCAGACGCCAAGGGTTTCGAAAATATTGCGTTTGTAAAACGAGAACGTTCTCGATTTTATCGGCAATACTTCGCCGGGTTAAGAACTCGCACGTTAATGTATAACAGATCTGGTGACTTGCTTAATGCGTCTCCCGCGACTTTTGATATAACTCTAGGGCAGAACGAAGCCCTTACTGAAAAGATTAGAGGTGTTATTCTTGGACTAGAAGGATTTTATCCCTTTCCAAACCGCCGCTTCGACTATGTTTATTTCTTTGGATCAGCCAAGTTACGGTTGGGAAGGATCAATGACGATGGAGAGAGAGAGAATTTCCTTTTAAAACCGATTTTTGTCCAAGACGTATTTGATGATAAAACTTACATTTTGCCGATTACCGAAAGTCGGTTTTTGCGGTCACATCGAGATCAGTATTCCGCAGGAATCGGAATTGATTTTATAAATCTGATTAAGAGCTGGGGCAACCGGTCACAGCTTTAGTCGCAAGTTGTTCTCGCGGCTTCTTTTTGAATAGCGTTGAACTAAGAACGGTGAGACGCATATATTTTATAAACCTCATCATTTGGAAAACTAGCGGTAAACGTTGAGCATATGACAATTGCCTATTTATTTCGATCTTGCACGCTAATACTAGTTCTGCTTCTTCCCGTCCATATCGTTGCATATGACAACGACGCGCACTTTTGGCTGACATACTACTTGTCAATTAAGGCGGGATTTACACCGATTCAGGCTACCCAAATTGCGAGCGCAAATATCAGTATCGATCTCGCTCCCGAAACAGCGCCAGGTACCACGTCAGCAAGACACTGGAAAAACCGCAAGCATTTTCGTAAGTATATGCAGATGATTCACCGGAAATATCACGCCTTTCCATCAGTATTCGAAATTAACAAACACCTCCCGAAACGAAAAATCAAAGGCTTCAACCCGCTTTTCGGTTTGGATATTGAAGTTCAACGCATCTCAAACCAGCTCGTTCGTGAAGACAAAGAAAAATTTTGGAAGCGTACAGTTAGGCTTAAAGGTAATCCCGGACCATTTCTTCATTATCTCCAAGATTCTGTCTCCCACAGAGGGTTTAGACACGTTATCGGTCACATGGGATATGATCGAGTTGACTTCTTAGCGAGCAAACCGGAGAGGGCCCATGAGATGGCTCGTTTGACATTTCAATACCTTAACGCCTACCGAAAATTGATTAATGAATCGGATCAACCATTGGTGACGAAATTGAAGCTGTAGAATCTGTTGAAATAAACAGTAAAAAACTTGAAGAGATCAAGCTAGTAGTAGACCAATTGATTAAAATTAACCCATCAGCTGGTTACCGTGAAAATAGCATTGTCAAAAGATGGAATAGGGGTTCCCGAAGCCGGATACCAACTATCTGGACACTTAAACGTTTACAGAAAGAAGGTTTATCCCCAGATTCGTCAAAAGCGAGAAACGTAATCCGTAAATCGTTAAGGCTTGGAAATTCTTCTATTCCATCAATTTGGTTTTACGATTATTCGCTTAGTAGATGGGCTGGTATTGTCCGGGTTGGCTTCGCGACTAGGGCATACAAATACGTTTCTTCAAAACAAATTAAGAGCTTGTCACGAAAAGCTAAAGGCAAACACCACACTTTTCAATCTGAAAGGAGTATTTTAGGAAAAAAGAGAAGGGAATTCGTTGGTAAAAAAAGGCTTTCAGTTAAGTGCTTACCTTTCAAACTTGTAAAGAAAGATGTAACCGACTTTAGCACCTGCAAACGATGAAAGGGTGCCATTGCTAAAACCTCGGCTGACCGTATTGCTCAGTCCCAAATGAGCCAATACCGTTTAGGCGGAAGCTGACGACAAATCGGTTTTCGCGGCGAACGCCGACGTTGAAGGTATAAAACTGGGTTGTAATCGCGCAGCAGTCTGAGGCGTATCCCAATGTAAATAAAGAGCTTATCAATGGGCTCGCTTTTAGGGCGCGGCGGTTTTGAAAATCGAAAAAGAGCGAGGTTCCGCCGTAAAAACCTTTATTGCGGTTGCCAAGAAACACAGCTGGGCTCCACTGCGAACCCCGGAGAGTTCCCGCCTCTTTGCCTCGGTCGTCCGAAAGGTGTGCTAGTGATGGAATGAGCGTAACTGCACGGGTGTAGTAAAAAGTTTGAAAGAATTTCAGTAGTCTCTTTTCATAACCAATCGTCGCCGAAATCGCTCTTAGCCCATCTCCGTTTACTCCATAATCGAGTCGCGTGTTTACAAAAACAGGACGTCTTGGACGATAGGTTGCATCAACGCTGATCGGTGAAAACCTCCGCGGGATTCCGCCAAACGTGTAAAACGAAAGGTCGGTAATCGGCGTAATCTGATTCCGCCTTCCAGGCTCGAGTGCACCACCAAAAGTCGGATCGAAAAAATACTTTCCGCGCACCGTTAAAGTAAAAATCTCATACGGCTGGATCGAAAGCGACTCGTCTTTTTTCTTCGGGTCATTTGCGAGTAGAGTGCGCGCGTCCGGCGTAACAGCCTCAGTATATTTTCGAGTGAAAAACCGATTTGTGATTCCCCATTCGATTTCGCTCGTATCTGTTTGCGTGTCGCCATAGTCAAAACGGATTATGCGGTTGAAATTGTTTATTCCCTTGACGAGTTTGTATTTCAAGTAAGGCTCGATCACATGACGGAAGCGAAATTTTTCGTTTTTCCCGTAGAAATTTCGGGCGAGCGCCACGGGACGCAGATCGAGTTCGAGCTCGCCATATTTGCGCACTACGTCTCCTCCAACAACCTGGCGAAAGTCGTTAAAGGAATTGGAATAGTAAGTAAACCGCCCGCCTGCAGTCGCAGTAAGCGAAAAATATTTAGAATTAAAGGGAATCGTCACCTGCGGATGAACGTCAAACCGCTGCCCAATCGCCGGCGCAACCACAGGATCGGAGCCGGCGACGTCTCGATAAAGTTGGATGCTATCGACTTCTTCCCTCCTGCTGATTCCGCCCAGGCTTGTCTTAAACGAAAAATATGCATTCTCAAAAAACTTTAGGGGCGAAGGACGTTTCTCAAAATCAATACTCGGAAGATTTCGAGATTTAACGCGAACGTTGGGAATCGAAATTACTTCCGAACGAGCCCTTGCATTAAACGTATAATCTCCCCAACTCCTGTTTACATATGCTTCCGAAACCTCGATCGGAGATATGATCTGCTGGATACCATCGGAAAACACCTGCCTGAAATCGAGATTTGAAGTAATCCTTACATCCGCTACGCCGACAAATCCATTTTCGAAATAGTGAACTCCATTTGCGTAAATGCTCGTACCGCCCTGATCGGGCCTTTCCGGACTCGGACCGCCGCCCAGTATCCTGTCCTGAACGCCATACATCCCTACGTTAAAATAAGAACGTGAATTTGCTCGCGTTCGAAGATCAAAACCATAGCCAATACCGCGGGACGTAAAAAGATCGGCGCGAACCGTTACATCGGCAGAGCGACCAAGCGTTTGGTAATAGGCGTTTGAAATTCTAAAGCCTTTGTTTGCAGAGAAACCTACGGTCGGGATTAGAAAACCCGACTTTCGATCATCTTCCCGCAGCGGAACGGAAAGATAAGGAAGCTTGATCAACGAAATCCCTTTTATTCGGAACGCGGGCGCTTTTAGCTTCACACGATCCTTGGTAATCACGATCGCTTCATCGGCAGTAAAACTCCATTGCGGTACCGCATCTTCGCAAGCCGTAAACTCCCCTTTTTTTATCAAAACTTCTGTCAGACTCGTTCGCTCGACCTTGTCCGCGGTAAAATACAAGACGTCTCCGTCGCGAGTTTGATTTGTGTAACCCGTTGAATTTACAAAGTTTCCGAGTTTTGTTTTATAGTTCCAGGTGCCTTTTGTTCCGGTAATTCTCTGATCTTCGCCCTGATCAAAAACAACGCTGCCTTCTGCGATAATTAAATTTGCCTCCTCGTAAAGGGTGATTCGGTCTGCCTGCAGACGGTAGATTCCGTAGCGAACATCGACGTTTCCCTGATGAATAATAATCCGCTTACCTTCGGCGCCCTTCGCTTCCTGTTTGTTTGAGTAAACGACGAGCTCATCTCCGCCACCTTCCTGTTTATAACCGGATTCCTGCCTTCGTTTATTGGCAGATTTTAACTTTCTTTCGGGAGCGACCGGATTGATATTCGGCGTGTCGGTTACCGGATTTGCCACCTTGCGATCAACGGGATTTGTCTCCTGTCCGACGGCGTCAGAAACCCCACTCGCAAAGGGAAAGCAAAGGATTATTAGAGCGGCTAAGTAACGCATTTTTGGCAGTTTGGGAACATTTTCGATGCTAACACGAAACTCCCTAAAAGCTAAATTCTTGTGCTAAACTCTGGCTACAAATGTCTTCCGAATCAAAACAGACCGTTCTCGTAGTAGAAGATGAAGAATTGATGCGTACGATTCTTCGCCAGTTGCTTGAAGACGAGGGTTACGAAGTTTTAACAGCCGATAGCACCGAAAGCGCTCTTGAAATTTTCCCTTCTCGCGATATCGATGCAACTTTGACCGACATAAAAATGGCCGGTTTAGACGGCTTGGCGCTTCTTGACCGAATCAAGTCGATTGACGAAAACGCGCTCGTAATCATTATGACGGCTTATTCTTCGGTAGATTCCGCAGTCGCTGCCCTTCGAAAAGGCGCATACGACTACGTGACCAAGCCCTTCGTCAATGAAGACCTCATTCAAACAATAAAAAACGCGATTCAAACCAAGGAGCTTTTTACCGAAAATCGATTTCTCAAACGCGAGCTTGATAAGCGCGATAGTTTTTCGGAAATCATCGGAAATAGCGAGTCGCTCGAAAGCGTTTTTCGCGTCGTCGAAAAGGTTGCGGATACAAACGTAAACGTTCTAATTCAAGGTGAAAGCGGCACCGGAAAGGAACTGATCGCGCGTGCAATCCATATGCATAGCTCGCGTTCGGATAAGCTTTTTCTCGCCGTAAACTGCGGTGCGCTCCCCGAATCGTTGCTTGAAAGCGAACTTTTCGGACATACGAAAGGAGCCTTTACCGGGGCCTCTTCAGATAAAAAGGGACTCTTCCGCTCGGCTGATGGCGGTACGCTTTTGCTCGACGAAATCGGCGAGATGCCGACTCCGCTTCAGGTTAAGCTTTTGCGGGCGCTGCAGGAATTTGAAGTAACGCCGCTTGGCGCTTCCGCCTCAGTTAAATTTGATGCGAGGATTGTTGCTGCAACAAATAAAGACCTCGAAAAGGAAGTAAAAGAAGGGCGTTTCCGCGAAGATTTGTACTACCGTTTGAACGTAGTTGAGATCAATCTTCCTCCTTTGCGTGAGCGCCGGGAAGACATCCCCCTGCTTGTAAAGCATTTCGTTTCACGCGCAGCAAGCGGCCAAAACGCAGCAGAAAAACCGGTGTCCAAAGATGCCACGGCGCTGCTCTTAAATCATTACTGGCGTGGAAATGTACGCGAGCTTCAAAACGCAATCGAGCGAGCATTTATCCTAAGCGGCGAGCAAATTGAGGTTGAAAATCTACCGCCGCGAATAAGAAGCGAGGCTAAAGACGGCGTTGAAGCTAACAATCCCGGGGGCATGCGTCCGACGCTCCAGGAAATCGAAAGAAGATATATTTTGGACGTCATGAAATCCGTAAACGAAGACAAGGCAGATGCCGCTAGAATCCTCGGTATAGACCTCTCCACACTTTACCGAAAGCTTAAAAAATACAATGAGGTTTGATTACTTCGTTTGTAGTCGAAGCACAAAGTAATCCGTTTCGTTGATTTGAATCAAATTCCCCTCAGAATAAGGGGTCTTCAGGAAATTTGTAGCCGGATATGCCACGCCTTTGAGCGTTGAATCTCCTGACGTTTCACCTTTCGCTATCAACTCCGCCGGAAACCAGCTTTCCGGCGCAACGGTGGTCGGAAATGGCGCCTTACCGCCTAGGCTCTCAAGCAAAGCAGCTTTATCTTCATCGGAAAATTTCAAAACGGCCGTAAGTTGATAATCGTTTGGGCCCGGAACTCGGTTTGAGTTTGCGTCTTTTCCCGGCTTAGCGACCCGCCAAACATTTTCTTCAGGCGTAAAAGGAAGCTTTACGAGGTCTTCGAGTTTATTCTCGTCGTCTTCGGCAGTGTTTGCATTTGCTTCAACTAAATTCGAATTCGAGTTTGTGTTTCTATTCGGACGCAGCGTGTTGCTGTCAACGGTTGATTCTTCTGGGGACAGGCAGGAGGCACAAAGAGAGACCAATAAAAACAGTCCTATTGCCACTTTCATTTGGGGGGTTAACATTCTGTAATTGTAGAATTCTCGCAACTCGTTTGCAACAACGTCATTTTAGCGAATTGTAATCACTCACGATTTCGCGTTAAATTAACTCCGGTCTGCTCAAACGAAAACCCATGAATCTTTTACGCAGAATTAAAGCTTTTATCATTCGCGATTTCCAACTAGCGATTTCCTACCGCTTTGAGTTTTTTATCAAGATTCTCTGGATTCTCGGAATTACAACAACCTTTTATTTTATATCGCGACTCGCAAATTCGGGCTTTATCGATTTTCGCTACCCAAACTGGCAAAACCTGCTCCCGGCGTGGCTTATCGGTTTAGCTGTGCTCAATTATTTTCTCGTTGGGTTTGGCGCTCTTGCTCACGCAATCAGACAGGAACAAATGCAGGGAACGCTCGAAAGCGTTTTGCTTACGCCGATAAACGTACCGACCGTGATTATTTCTAGTTCGGCATGGGCCTACGTTGAAGCAACCTTTTATTCGTTTTTATACCTGTTTTTTGGTTGGTTTTTCTTTAACGTCCAATACAAAGGAAATTTTCTCCTTGCCGCTCTGTTTTTGGTTCTCACTACGCTATGTCTCGCCTGTCTCGGGATACTTTCGGCCTCGTTTGCGATGGTCTTTAAACGCGGTGACCCTTTTGCCGTGCTGCTTGGAGCAGGAACTGCTCTCTTTTCAGGCGTTTTTTATCCAAAAGAGATGCTTCAGGAAGAACTCGGCGGGGCCGGAAACGCGCTTTCTGCGATCAACCCCTCAACACACGGACTCGACGGAATCCGCAGTATTCTAATTCAGGGAAAGACCTTCGCCGATGTACAACCGCAAATGCTCGTCCTTTTGGGTTTCCTCGTCGTCCTATTACCCTTCTCGCTTTGGGTTTTCTCGCGTGCTGTAAAACGTGCGAAACGAGAAGGAAGTCTGATTCAGTATTAAAAAGTAGGAACGCGGACACTCTTGTCCGCATTGAGTGCGAAGCGCGAACCCCTCCTTTTCAGGCATTATCGAACGCTTTGCGTTCATGCGGACAAAGATGTCCGCGCTCCAATTGACAATTAACTTCGTTGTTATTTACCACCCCATAAATTAAAATAATAGGAAATTTATTTACCTATAATTGAAGAAATTTTTTATGCCTGAAACCACAAAAAAATTAACCGAAAGTCAGTCAAAAAAGGAACGTTGGGAAAAGGAAACGCTGCAGGAATATCTGGATCGGCATCCCGAGCGAAAAGAATCGTTCGAGGGCGTTTCGCTTGAGCCTGTTGAAAGACTTTACACCCAAGCCGATGTTGAAGATATTATTTCCGATGGCGATGTTGGCTTTCCCGGCGAATATCCTTACAAACGCGGGATTCACGCTACGGGTTATCGCGGAAAGCTTTGGACAATGCGGCAGTTTGCAGGGTTTTCTTCGCCCGAGAAAACCAACGCACGTTTTAAGTATTTGATGAAACAAGGGCAGACGGGTCTTTCAGTTGCATACGATCTTCCCGCTTTGATGGGTTTAGATGCTGATTCTCCCTTGAGCGAAGGCGAAGTTGGAAAATGCGGTGTGGCGGTTTCATCATTTGCAGATTTTGAAGCTTTATTTGACGGTATAAATCTTGAAGATGTAACCGTTTCTCAAACCATCAACGCTCCAGCTTGGATATTTTTAGCGTTTTATGCAGCACTTGCTGAAAAACAAGGAGCGGACTTCAATAAAATTTCCGGCACACTTCAAAACGATATTTTAAAAGAATACATCGCCCAAAAAGAATGGGTTTATCCGATCAAACCGGCGATGAAATTGGTCGTTGACACCTTCGAATTTTCATCAAAACATCTTCCCCGTTACAATCCGATCTCGGTTTCCGGTTACCACATACGCGAAGCCGGTGCGACTTCCCTTCAAGAGCTCGCGTTTACGCTTCGAGACGGCGTCGAATACGTCCAATACGGAATCGATCGCGGGTTAGACATTGCCGAGTTCGTCCCAAGAATTTCTTTCTTCTTCAACGCCCACAACGATTTCTTTGAAGAGATTGCCAAATACCGTGCAGCGAGAGTCGTTTGGGCTGAGACGATGAAAAAGCGTTTTGGTGCGAAGAATCCCCGGACAATGAAAATGCGTTTTCACACGCAAACGGCGGGAGTTTCATTAACCGTTCAGCAACCGCTCAACAACATCGCACGAGTCGCGATTCAAGCACTCGCAGGGGTTCTCGGCGGAACGCAAAGCCTGCACACGGATTCTTACGACGAGGCACTCGCACTTCCGACCGATGAAGCAGCTCTGATCGCACTCCGCACCCAGCAGATCATCGCCGAAGAAACGGGTGTTGCAAACACGGTCGATCCGCTTGGCGGCTCGTATTATCTCGAATCGCTCACGCAAAAAATGATCGACGGCGCTCTCGAATACTTCGACAAAATAGATGGTTTCGGCGGAATGGTCGAGGCGGTCGAAGCCGGATTCCCGCAGCGCGAAATCCAGGAATCCGCCTATCAATATCAAAAAGCGGTCGAACGAAAAGAGCAAATGATTGTGGGCGTAAACACACACGTGATGGACGAAAAAATGCACGATGTAAACATCCTCCAGATTGACGAAACCGTCCGCGACCACCAATTAGCGAGGCTGGAACGAGTTAAATCAACCCGCGATCAAGGGGCGGTTGATAATGTACTTGAGAAGTTGAAGAAAGGCGCGATCGCGGACGAAAACCTTATGCCAATGACAATCGAAGCGGTTAAGGCATATGCAACCGTCGAAGAGATCTGCACGGCGTTGAGAGATGTTTATGGCGTTTATGAAGAGCCGGCTTTTTAATTAAGCGTTGATTTTTACCGCCTTGATTGAACTTATCGTTTTCAATTTGAAAATAGGTTTATTTAAAATATTAATTGCTAGAGTAAAAAAAATAGATATGAAAATAGTCTTTGACAATATTCCCGAAGCTTCGAGGTTTACGGTTTTTGACTTAGCTAACAAAGATGCGGCAGCTTCCTGGGAAATTCCTATTGGTGATCTAGAAATCGAGTATGAAATACCAGCGGAGTGGAGCACACCGTATTATTCGCTCAGGTCTAGCACTTATTACATTCCAAACGAATATAATTCTCTATCAGGACCCGAAATTTCTTTTTCAGGAGATGATTACTATTTGGACATCAGCCGCGAAAACTCGATAGAGGAGTTGAACCAAGAAAGCGTTGAGAGCTTAATCACCGGAGTTCAAAATAATGATAAATTAGATTTTAGACAGAAATTTTACATTTCACTAGTTTCTCTACAGAGTTATTTCGAGTATTTGACCTACGGAATTATTGTTTTATCAGGCTTTAAAACCGAAGCTGATTTTGGCGCATTACGTACAGCAAATAATAGAATTAACTCTGGATTTTCAAATGGCAATACAGACTTTTTTAGCGATCAAATACATCTTTGTCCGGGCAAAGAAAACTTGGGTCGGTTAATAACAGACGAAGAAAGGGATCGATTGAGGAAGATTTTTCATATGATAAGAGACATGAGAAACGCTGTGGTTCACGCGTGGTCTTATAATAATTTGACCAAACACGAAATTAATGGCTTTTTCCAAACGGTCGGCGAACACGTTGACGTTCGTTTAAGTGCATCGGACTTCTATCGAGATGCTACTCAAAACTTCATTAGATTATATGCAAAAGTCGATTATATCCGATCACAGTTGATGTATTTCAAGGAACGAGAATATATACGTGCGGAACGACAAGAGCGGGGATATTAAACTTGGAAAAGTCAGAAAGTTTTGGATGTTGTCAGCTCTTTCCGTGCTAAAAACTGAGAACCACATACTCCATCTAACAAGCGGAGTGTTCACGAATCTTGATACGTGTACTGAAGAAGAGATGGCGATTTTTCTTCGTGTATGCAATAAACCAACGAAAAAAAAGCACCTATCAAAAGTACAAAGTGAATCACTTTTTTCAAAATCCCGAAAACCGATTCGCCGGCAACATAACTCTTCATAAAGGTGTAAGCTGGTCTGAAATGGAAAGGACGGACGGTGAGCGGGATGATATTAGGTTTGATAAAAGACGGACAAATTTATCTTTAGTTAGACATTTTGCGAGTCGCTGAAAGCGACAAACATAATAGCGTAGGGTGAGCGAAGAATGAGCGTAACCCTACGTTTTTGTATTAAAGGCAATCGCTCGCTGAAAGTGAGCAACTACAACGCAATTGTCGCTCACTTTCAGCGAGCAAAACATTTTTCCGATCTTTCGTAGGGTTTCATTTCGCTGTCGCTTCATTTCACCCTACGCTATTGTATTTGTCACCGTTGGTGACAGGAATAAAGAATTTTGTGAACACGAATCGAATCGGTTCCGTTTTCTCCTCATGGATTAAAAACTGGTGGATTAATCCGTTATATAACTGATTTGAAATTTAGCCACGTCGTTTACGGCGTGGTGGATGGTTCCTGAAAATACCAGAGGGCGTTTTAACGTCCTTCCCGTTCGCTTTAGCTTTAATTTGTTTGAGTGCTAAAGCATGAAATAATTGATTCAATCGAACCCACGCCATGAATGACGTGGCTAAAAGGACATAAATTCGAAGTTAAGAGTCGGTGAAACCGACGTTTGTAGCCCGGGGTGCAAACCGTGGGTAAATGTTCCAAATTTGACAAAGCCATTGAAAATGGCGGCATAATATATCGCGGTTATTCAACCGCTTGAAAAATACGCATCACCTGTACCCATAACTGGCGTTATGGGCTACAAAAATGTTGCCGTCTTCGACGGCTATTTCGAACTCGCATTTTCTTTGATTAGCTTGAATACTGGTGGGAAAACGCTTTAATCGAATATGGTTTAATATAACAACCATGGCTGAATCGTTTGAGGAACTCATAACCAAATTAAAAAACCGTTTCGAGCGAAACGTGAATCGTCACAAAGACGTCACTTGGCACGAAATCCAAACAAAACTCGAAGCCAATCCCAAAAAACTTTGGTCGCTGAATGAAATGGAAAGAACGGGCGGTGAGCCGGATGTTGTTGGGTTTGATGAAGAATGGGGCGAATACATTTTTTATAATTGCTCAAAGGAGAGTCCGCAAGGTCGCACAAATCTTTGTTATGACCGCGAGGCGTGAGAATTTTTGAACTTCCATTTAGCCACGTCGTTTACGGCGTGGTAAAAATGTCTCGAAAATATCTGAGGGCGTTTTAACGTCCTTGCTTAAAGCTTCAGCTATTTGTCTTATAAAGCTAAAGCGTACTAAAAGGACGTTAAAACGCCCTTCCGTTTGTTTGCTTTTTTGAATCCACGCCATAAATGACGTGGCTAAATAGAGAATTCTGTTTTTATCGTTATCGGTCGCTGAAAGCGACCAATATAATAGCGTAGGGTGAGCGAAGAATGAGCGTAACCCTACGTTTTTGTATTAAAGGCAATCGCTCGCTGAAAGTGAGCAACTACAACGCAATTGTCGCTCACTTTCAGCGAGCAAAACATTTTTCCGATCTTTCGTAGGGTTTCATTTCGCTGTCGCTTCATTTCACCCTACGCTATTGTATTTGTCACCGTTGGTGACAGGAATAAAGAATTTGGTGAACACAAATCGTATGGAACCGGCACCGGTTTTCTCCCTCGTGAGGTTAATAGCTAGTGGATGCCAATCGTAGCTAGCTGGTTTTGATTTTTTAGCCACGTCGTTTACGGCGTGGTCGAGGGTTCCCGCAAAATCAGAGGGCGTTTTAACGTCCTTTCCAACTCGCTTTAGCGGTGAGAGATTCTTTGCTAAAGCCTCAAGCAAGGACGTTAAAACGCCCTATTGTTTTTTGTTCATTTGAGTCCACGCCATGAATGACATGGCTAAAGAAAATCTAGATTTGATGGATAAAAGTAGCTAAAAAGCGACTGAAATAATTGCATAGGGCGAGCGAACGATTGCGAAATTCGGATTTAGTCGGTGAAACCGCCGTTATATCCCCCGCTTCGCCGCCCACGGTGCAAACCGTGGGGAAAGGTTCGGGATTCGGCGGAGCCGTTGAAAATGGCGGCATACGTTTATGTCGCGGTTATTTAACCGCTTGTTATATACGCATGACCTATTCCCATAACTCGCGTTATGGGCTACAAATATGTTGCCGTCTTCGACGGCTATTCCTGAAAACCGAAAATTGATTTGGAAAGTTGCCTTAATCGAATATGGTTTAATATAACAACCATGGCTGATTCGTTTGACAAACTTATAACCACCTTAAAAATCCGTTTTGAAGAAAACATGAACCGCCACGATGGTCTTTATTGGACTGACATCCAAACAAAACTCGAAACCAATCCCGAAAAACTCCGGTCGCTGAATGAAATGGAGAGGACAGGCGGGAGGTTTTCGAGGTGTCTTGAGGGTCTGAACAGGCGGAAACGCGACAGGCATGGAGCGTGCACGTGATGCGCTCGGCACCCACCGAACATTCGATGGACGCCCTAGATCACCATCTGCACGCTCGTTCCCACTCGCGTTTCTGCCCCGTCATATCACCATCTGCGCACTCGTTTTACTCGCATTTCTGACTGACCGCACCACAGGCGGAGACGCGACAGGCATGGACGTGCACGTGATTCGCTCAGCACCCACCGAACATTCATTAGAGAGCATAGATCACCATCTGCACGCTCGTTCCCACTCGTGTTTCTGCCTGTTACCACGGATCCTCGAATTCCAACTTCCCTTGTCCGTATACCACGTAGTCGATGGCGAGATCTACGTACCTTCGCTTCCATAAGTATCTACGGCTTCCGCCGCGCGACCATATTTTTCGATTATTCCCGACCAAGCCTTTTCCCCTCAGAGCCCGTGTCGAAAACCGCTTGAATCGGGTTAGAATTTTTTCCGGCTTTTCCTGCGCCGCTACGACAACATGAACATGATTGCTGCGAACATTTAATGCGAGTAGTCTGAAACCGCGAACGTCGCAGCTCTTTCGAATAGATTCATCTACAACGGTCCGTTGTTTACGGTCGAGAATAAACGAATCCTGTCTGGAGTTGGCTTCCATCCTGTTCCTAAGCTTTGGGAATGGCTGAATCCTCGGGCTTCCATACCGGTTTTTACCATGGTGTACATCGACCGACGAGCGTCGGTCTCCGTGAAGCCATGTGCCATAAGTTCTAAAGGTGACCAAGTAGGCAATCGGGAACTCCGCGTCGTCCCATAATTCGGTGAAGTTGTTCATACTCGTGAGGTTGTTGTCGGTTGTGAGTTTAACGCTACCTTACCTGATTTCGATGGAATATACTACGAATCTTAGGTCGGCTTCGATAATAATGTAGAATTTTGAAAGAGCGGCGACACAAGAACTCGAAATCAATGCAATCGACAGTTAAACCGAAGAAACCGATTTTGGATTTCCCAATGCCACATCGTTTACGGCGTGGGCGTGAGTACCCTAATGTACCTGAGGGCGTTTTGACGTCGGCGACAGAAGCAAAAGTGATAAAACTGGAAAAGCTAAAGCGACTTGAAAAGGACGTTGAAACGCCCTGTGTTTATTCTTGGGAACCCGCCACCACGTCGTAAACGACGTGGCTAAAGGGATTTAACTTATGTCAAAAATAACAATCCACATGGTTTCGAGTCTCGATGGGTTTATTGCCAAAAATGACGGCGATATTTCGTGGATGCGTTCGGATGATTCGTTTGAAGAAGGCGTCGAACTCACGAACGAATACATTGCGGAGTTTCTAAAGAAAATTGACTGCTATGTGATGGGTTCCCGCACATACGAACACGCCCTCGATCTCGGTTGGGCATATGGCGACACGCCTGCTTTTGTTTTGACAAATAGAGACCTGCCAAAGACGCGAGAAACAGTTGAATTCTACTCCGGCGATCTCAAGAAACTCGTAAACGAAACACTAAAGCCAAATTACAAAGGCATATGGATGGTTGGCGGTGCGGAAGTGACAAAAGAGTTCATCCGCCAAGCACTCGCCGATGAAATTGTGATCTCGATCCTCCCAATAATCCTTGGCGACGGAACCCTGTTTTTCGACTACATAGGAAAAGAACAGAAGCTGCACTTAACAAATGTAACGGCATTTAAGGATGGAATGGTTGAACTAACATATGAAATCAAAAATAAAGAATCTAATTGAAAACATTGTAAAGCGAGCACTTCAATCCACAACACCAAAAAAACATGAATTTAACAGATTATGCGTTGAACGAATTGAAAACTACAGTTTCGGGCGACAATGGATTGACTCCATACCAAAGTGGACCGCAGTTGGTCGCTTTATTCAATAGTTTTGGAAATGACGACTCTTATGGACACGGCTTTCCGAGTCGGAATGACTACGTTTTAAAGAATTTGCGGAAGCTAAATGGATCAGACAAGCTTAGAGAAGTTTTCGAGATTATTTTAAGTGCCCGACATTTTAGGGCGAACCGGGAACTCGATCTACAATTAGCGGTCGATGACGTAAACATTGTCATCAGAGACGAAGGGTACGAGTTGCGAAACATCAACGACATATACAAAATTGTAACCACCGATTTCAATGATGACAAAACCTCTGAAATTCACTTTGCTGAAATCCAACAACAAATCATCACTGAGTTGGAAAAAGCAAGGTATTTGATTTGGGTTGCAGTAGCATGGTTTACGGACGAAACCCTTTACGAAATTCTGACTGCAAAACGCGAAAGAGGCTTAAACGTTCAAGCTCTTATTCTCGACGATGAAATAAACCGTGATTCTGGGCTTAATTTCGGTAAAGATTTTTACACATTACGGGTGCAAAAGCAGGGAGCATATGAAAACATAATGCACCATAAATTCTGCATTATCGACCTAAAAACTGTAATCCATGGCTCATACAATTGGACAAATCGTGCAAGATACAATAACGAAACAATAGATATTGAGACGGGGCGTGAAAATGCGGAACATTTTGCAGATCAGTTCATTCACATAAAAACTTTGTAGATATAGCCTGTTTGTTTAGCAAGCTTGGTTTCCAGATGTACGCACAACTTTCTCTCACAACCTCCTTCCCAAAAAACGCTTCATAATTTAAAGTTGAATCATGCTTAAGCCGCAGACCATTGCCATTCCGCTTTTTGCGATTCTGATTGCGATCGAGGCGTATGCCTTGATCAAAAGGAATCGTGATGAGTTTGACCGGTGGGATACGTGGACAAATATCCTGATCGGGTTTGTGAGCGTGGCGTTTGGGGCTTTGTTTGCGTTGGTGACGAGCCAGGCGTATATGTGGGCGACTTCGGTTACGCCTATAAGCATGCCGATGAACACATGGTGGGCTTGGGTTTTGCTAATGTTTGCGGATGACTTCGCGTATTATTGGTTTCATCGCGTTAGCCACGAATCGAGATTTTTTTGGAACTTCCATGTCGTTCACCATTCCTCAAACAAATACAATCTAAGCGTCGCGGTAAGGCAGAGTTGGTTTAGCGGTTTGGCACATTGGATTTTTTATGTGCCCGTTGCGTTTTTGGGCTTTCCGTTCTGGGCGTTTGTCACAATGCATGGGCTCAATCTTATCTACCAATTCTGGATTCACACGGAGCTCATCGGGAAACTTCCAAAACCAATCGAGCTAATTTTCAATACGCCTTCGCATCATCGCGTACACCACGGCGTAAACAAACAATATCTCGATAAAAATTACGCTGGAATTTTTATCATTTGGGACAGGCTTTTTGGGACGTTTGAAGAAGAACGCGAGCAGGTGCGCTATGGAATTATTAAACCTGTGAAAAGCTACAATCCGCTTTGGATAAACACCCACGCGTGGTTCGAAATGTTTGAAGCAATGAAGGAACGAAAAACACTTTTTGGCAAACTCCGTTGTGTGTTTGCGTCTCCAAACATGGACTTCGTTGAGAAAAGAGGACGGCAAATTCCAACGACGTGAGATAAAATCAATGAAAACAAAACTTTTACTTACAGCGATTTGTGTGGCGATTTGTGCATTTTCCGGCATCGCACAGGAGATAAGAATCACGCCCAAAAAGATTACCTATGAGCGAAAGGGCGCGGATTTGCCTGAATATAAGAAAACCGTTGAAGCTCGCTATCCGAGAGTTTCAGGTATTACGGATCCAGCTATAAAAGCAACCCTCGATGGGACAATCAGCTATTGGAAGAATTTTGGGATTACTCTCAAGGAAAGCCTTGACGACACGTGGTTGAGTAGCCTAGATTATCGAACAATTTATAGCAAAAATGGAATTCTTTCGATTGAGTTAATAATGGAGGGCTCTGGGGCTTATCCGAGCACGGCCTACAAGAGGCTCGTAGTCGATCTAAAGACTGGAAATCGTATTTTTCTTCCGCAGGTATTTACTAACTTCGAGGATCTTTTAGTCGAGATTGACCGCAGACAAGTGTTGGCGGTCTTACACAAAAAGTCTGAGCTTAAGGAAGACGGAGAAGATCCAACGGTATTGGACGATCTGATAAAAACTTATCGCTATTCACCCTCAAAGATTGAGGAATTCTCGGTAGACGAAGCAGGCGTAATCTTTTACTTCGATTACGGTTTCCCGCATGCTGTCAAGGCGCTTGAGCCAAACAGCAAATATTTATTCAGTTGGGCGGATTTGAATGCCTTTATAAAGCGCGACGGCTTGCTCAAGAAGTTTATAAACTAATATAATTAGGCAACTTATGAGCGATAGAAAAATTAGAGTTTTGGTTGCCAAACCCGGTTTGGACGGACATGACCGCGGGGCTAAGGTTATTGCGCGTGCATTGCGTGATGCCGGAATGGAAGTAATCTACACGGGTCTCAGGCAAACGCCGGAAATGATAGCCGTTGCGGCGTTGCAGGAAGATGTCGATGCCGTCGGAATATCAATCTTGAGTGGGGCGCATAAAACACTTTGTCCAAAAATCGTCAATCTCCTCAAGGAAAACGGAATGGACGATACGCTGGTCCTCGTAGGCGGGATCGTTCCGGATGAAGACATCCCAGATCTGAAATCGAAAGGAGTTTCGGAAGTATTTCTTCCCGGAACCTCTACCGAAGACATTGTTGAATTTATAAATAACAACGTCAGAAACGAAGGATAAATATTATTGCCTGCTCGCCCGTCTCACAAAAACGTTTACTAACTTCCGCGAAAAACTTATAATAGTTGTTGGAAACAAACCTGCCTTTCCAATCATTTCAACACTCCTTCCCTTCACCCAAAATAGAAACAAAATGAAAAACCTACTAAAGATTCTGTCTCTGTGTGTTTTAGTCTTTGCGTTTGCCATCGTTGCCAATGCTCAGGATAAAAAGAAATCCGGCCCGGCAGTAAAAACGCTAAAAGTCACAAAAAAAGTAGTGGTCGTAGTAGTTGGAACCACCGCTAAAGCCGGATACAAAACAACAAAGTTCGCTGCAAAAAGGGTAGCAAAGCCGATTATTGTAAAATCCGCTCCAAAGGTTACAAAATTCGCGTTAACCCTCCACCCCCCTAAATAACTGGACACGGATTTATACTTTAAGTAGACGGTTTGTGAACAGATGAAAAAGCACAGAAAAAGATGGAATGTTGAAGAAAAACTTGAGATTTTGAGTTATTACAACGAGTGGGGAGCAGCGAAGGCGTCGCGGGAGTTTGAGGTATCGACGGCATCGATTTTCAAGTGGAAGAAAGCGTTTGACGAAGAGGGGCAGGCAGGACTTGAGAACAAGCGGCTCGACGGTTCCGGCTCGATAGAGCTTAAAAGGCTGCGTCGCGAGAACGAACAACTAAAAAAGCTCGTGGCTGAAAAAGAACTGCGTTTACGGATTCAGGAAGAGATGTTAAAAAAAAGCCACCCACGAGGGAGGAGCGGGAAATGATCGCATCGGATTTCATCAAGGAGGGGCATCCGAAGAAACTGGTGCTTGAAGTTTTGAGAGTACCGAGAAGCAGTTTTTACTATCGACCTGCGATAAAGAAGGGGCGTAAGGGAAGAAGGAAAAGCACACACACATGGACAACGGGCGGGCGGCTTATTTCAAACGAGCTGGTGGTCGTGGACATTGAGGAAATCCTGTCAGAGGAGTTTGTGGATTACGGTTATCTGAAGGTGACACATTGGCTTCGTCAGGAGAAGGGGTATCTTATAAACCCAAAGAAAGTCTATCGTTTAATGGCTGAAGAAGGGCTTTTGAACAAGTTTGTAAAAGCCAAAAGGAACAACAGAAACTGGGTCAAGGAGTTGCTTCCGAAGACTGAAGAAGCGTTTGATTATCTGGAGTTTGACATCAAATATATCTACATCGCGGGGCAGAACAGAAACGCCCTTTTGCTAACGGTGATCGACGTTCAAACGCGTTGGGTGTTGGGGCAAATTGCGAAGTGGAGTATCTCGAAACATACCGTTACCAAACTCTTTGACCAACTGTTTGACGTGTATCCTCTGCCGAAACATTTCTACGTCAGAAACGATAATGGCGGTCAGTTTGAAGCACAAAAGGTACAGGAGTATTTTGAAAAAAGAGGCGTTACTCAGGAGTTTTGTAAACCGGCAACGCCTCAGCAGAACGCCCATATCGAGTCTTATCACAGCATACTCGAACGGATCGTTTGCCAAAAATACGAATTCGAATCGCTCGAAGAACTCCAGGAGACCTTGAATAGGTTTGTCAGATTCTATAACTTTAAGAGAATTCATTCGGGAGTCGGATATCAATCGCCGTACAAATTTCTGCTCGGAAAAGGCACTGATATGAAACTTTTTGACCTTGAGGAAGCACTCGATTCTTCCTCCCTTACCAACGGTTTTTTGCTTCAAAGAGAAGCAGTTTTTAGTTGACACTTTTGTCCAATATTTAGGGGGTTTGTCCATTAAAACAAAGCGGAAATACCGTAAAGACAACATTTCCATTCGCTCGAAAGCTACTCATTCAGTATATAAAATATAAGTTTCTCCCCTAAACCGATTAAGAAAAAACAACTTTTCTCCTGCTATTTGCACCTTAAATAGCACGCATTAGAGGAGAAAGTTTTATGAAGTATCGAAGTTTATACGTTTTTATTTTTGTAGTAGGTCTGATCTTTGTAGCCAACGAGAGTGCAAACGCGCAAGCTTTGCCCACGGTAAAAAAAGCTGCGAAAACAACTGCCACGACCGTAAAAAAAGGCGCAAAAGCAACCGCTTCGGGAGTTAAATCCGGCGCTAAGGGTTCGGTCTCAACCGCGAAAAAAGGGGTTAAAGGAGCCGGAAAGGGAGCTTCAAAGGGAGCCTCCTCGACTGCCAAAGGCGGAAAATGGGCGACTAAAACGACCTGGAACGGCACAAAGTGGGTTACAAAAAGAGTCTGGTGGGGCGGACGTAAAGCCGGGAGCGCCACGAAAAAGGTAATAATCGGTAAAAGGTAAACGCTAAACGTAGTAATTTAGCCGCGGTCAATTTCCCGTTAAAGGGAGATTGACTGTTTTTCCTTTTAAACGGAGATTGACGCCCCTATAGCGATTAAGGATTTCTCAACAAATCGATTATAATAAGTAACGTTAACCATTACATAAAAAATTTGCACAGCACTTCATTTCGCAAATCACACAACTGATGAAAGAGAAAGTTAGAGTAGCCAGCGGGCAAGGTTTTTGGGGAGATTTGTTGACCGCACCGGTCGAACAAGTTCGCGGTGGCAGAATCGACTACCTGATGCTCGATTATCTCGCCGAAGTTACGATGTCGATCATGCAAAAGCAGCGTTCGCGAAAACCAGAAGCAGGCTACGCGCGCGACTTCATTTCGCTAATGCAGGAGATCCTCCCAGATTGCGTTGAAAAAGACATTAAGGTTTTATCAAACGCGGGAGGCGTAAATGTAGAAGGCTGTGCGGTGGAAATACGGAAGGTAGCACAGGAATTGGGTCTCGGCGGACAAGTGAAAATAGGAATGATCACGGGCGACGATATACTCCTGCGCCTTGATGAGTTTCTCGAAAACGGAATCGAAATCAACAATATGGATACCGGCGAACCGCTTTCAGCGATACGCGATCAGGTGCAGTCTGCCAATGTTTATCTCGGTGCGGGTCCTTTAGTAGAAGCTTTAGGTAAAGGCGCTCAAATTATTGTAGGCGGGAGACTTACGGATACGGGGCTCACGCTTGCTCCTTTGATGCATGAGTTTGGCTGGACCTTTGAAGATTGGAACATGCTCGCTACCGGAACGATTGCCGGACATATTATCGAATGCGGCGGACAAGCCTCGGGAGGCAACTGCCAATACGACTGGCAAAACATACCTGAGCTTGAAAATATAGGGTTTCCGATCGTCGAGGCTTATCCGGAAGGCGAGTTTTTTGTAACGAAGCATAAAAACACGGGCGGACGCGTAAATATACAAGCCGTAAAAGAACAGCTACTCTACGAGATGGGCGACCCGCATGAATACATTACTCCGGATGTCGTCGCTGATTTCACGTCAATAAACTTATCGGATGATGGCGAAGATCGTGTAAAAGTTAGCGGAATTACGGGTCAGGAAAATACGGAGTTTTACAAGGTTTCGATCAGCTATTCGGCCGGATGGAAATCGGTTGGAACACTCGTCTATTCATATCCGGACGCCTACGAGAAAGCGAAGGCAGCGGATAGGATACTGCGAAAGCGTCTGGAAAAACTCGGTTTAGAGTTTGATCTGGTTTTGACGGAATTTGTTGGCGTAAATGCGACACATGGGCATCTTTCCGGCGAGCCGCCGAAAGACATCCCGGAGGTTCAGCTTAGAATCGGTGTTCGCGGAGAAAATCGTGATGATGTTGTCCGTTTTACAAAGGAAATCGCACCTTTAATCCTGACCGGACCACCTGCTGTGACAGGCTTTGCGGGCGGGCGTCCAAAGGTAGAAGAGATTATTGCTTACTTTCCGGCATTGATTCCAAAAGAATTGATTCAAACGCGGGTTGAAATACTTGAGGCGTAATTGAAAATGAAGACGCCCCATTACATAGCCATTTTTCTTATTTTCGTTTTGTTAGCCCACTATGCTTATTATTACCCGGCGCTGCCCGAATACATGTCGACCCACTTTGGTGCACGCGGCAGACCGGATGGATGGATGTCTAAAACTTTCTTCATCATTTTCCAATGTGCAATTTTGGCGCTAGTAGCTTTTGCGAAGTTTGGACTTCCAAGATTGGTTAACAACATCGGAAAGTCGTTCATTAACATACCCAATCGTGATTATTGGCTTGAAGAAGGTCGGAAGAAAGAGACGTTTGAAGTACTCGACCGTGAAATGGGTTGGATTTTTGTCGCAGTCGTTATTTTTTTCATAGCCGTAAACCAACTTGTTTACAATGCTAATTTAAGTGATCCACAAGCCTTGTCAGGTTGGTTTTTAGTGCTATTTATAGGATTCATGGCAGTTATGGCGGTTTGGATCGTAAGGTTTTTTATTATTTTCAAGCTGCCGAAAAATTAGAAAATGAAAGTTGAACTTACAAAATTGGCTCACGCGCGTTCAGGTGACAAGGGCGATACTGCAAACGTCGGGCTAATAGCCCTCAGCGAAGACATTTATCCGATACTTGTTCGAGAAGTAACAGCGGATAAAGTAAAAAAACATTTTGGCGAAATTGTAAAAGGTGAGGTTGAGCGCTTCGAATTGCCCAATCTTGGTGCGCTAAACTTCCTTTTGCACGAATCGCTCGGCGGCGGCGGCACCCTTTCTTTGATGACAGATGCACAAGGAAAGACGTTCTCCACTGCCCTTCTGAGGATGAAGATTAACGTAAAACCTAGGGAAGCAAAAGAGTTGGGTCTTAAAAAGTGAAGCCAAAAGAAGCTCGCGAAATTTCCTTCGATTACGCCGATCTCGTTGATGTAAAGCTGCATTATGCGACAGCCGGGTCTGGCGAAAAACTCGCGCTTTTGCTCCATGGTTTCCCTGAGTTTTGGTACTCATGGAAAAATCAGTTGGCGAATGTACCGGAAGGTTACACCTACGTCGCACCTGATCTGCGCGGCTACAATTTGAGCGATAAGCCATCAGATGTTTCAGACTATGAAATTGAAAAATTGGTTGGCGATGTCCTCGGTTTAATCAAGCATTTTGGAAAAGAGGAAGCAGCGATCATAGGTCACGATTGGGGAGCGGGCGTCGCCTGGGCGACCGCATCACGCCATCCCGAAGTGGTGTCAAAGCTCGTCTGTATGCAGGTGCCACCGCCTGAAGTGTGGAAAAAAAATCAAACGATGGCTCAATTCAAAGCGAGCTGGTATATGTTCTTTTTCCAACTTCCGAGACTTCCCGAATGGATATTAAGCCGTCAAGATTTTAAGAAACTTGCGGTTAGTTTAAAGACAACAACGGCTCAGCGAGGTGTATTTAGTGATGAAGACATAGCCGAGTATAAGAAAGCATGGAATCAGCCGGGCGCAATTACAAGTGGAATCGACTATTATCGGGCAAATATAATACGACGTCTGTTTCAAAAGGGTCCAAAGCCCGAAAAGATAAAAGCACCGACGCTTTTTATATATGGCGAAAAGGATCACGCGATCCTGCGCGAAACAGTCGAAGACGTTGGCGATTTCATAGATGCGCAATATACTGAGCTAAGAATTCCCGAATCCGCACACTGGGTACAAAACGAGGCGAAAGATAAAGTAACCGAGGCGCTGAGGAGTTTTCTGGCAGAATAATAATGAGTGAACTTATAGCAGAACAAACCGATTCAATCGCAATACTTACACTAAACCGCCCCGAAAAGCGAAACGCGCTAAATGACGCTTTGATTAAGGCCTTGAAAGTGGCTTTAGTCGAAATTGACGAATCCAACGAGATACGAGCGGTTGTGATCAAGGGAGCTGGGAAGGATTTCTGTTCCGGTGCCGATCTTTCTTCGCTTCAAAAAATTGCAGAAAGCGATATTTTGGAAAATTTGGAAGATGCTGAAAGTCTCATGGAGTTATTTGCCCTAATGCGCAAAGTTAAAATCCCGATCATCGCCGCTGTGCATGGGCGCGCACTCGCGGGCGGATGTGGACTTGCAACGGCTTGCGATATTGTTCTCGCTTCGGAAGGTGCGCGTTTCGGTTATCCAGAGGTTAAAATAGGATTTGTTCCCGCGATGGTGATGGCGATTTTACGAAGAAATCTCCCCGAGAAAAAGTCGTTCGAACTCATAACGCAAGGCTTTGATTTTTCGGCAAATGAAGCATTAGAAATGGGTTTGGTGAACAAAGTTTTCGTTGAAGATGGGTTTGATACGGTGGTCGAGGAGTATGTAAACACTTATAAGAAAGTAAGCCGCTCGGCGGTGATTTTGTCCAAGAAACTTCTCTACCAAATGGACGGATTAAACTTTGAATCTGCTTTAAGTCTCGGCTCGGAAGTTAATGCGATTGCTAGACTTACGGATGATTGCAAAAAAGGAGTGGAAAGATTCCTGAAAAAGTGAGTTATCTTTTTCGCCTTTTTGCCTGCGACTTCGAAAACCAGAAAATAATCCATGTTTGTGGCGTTTACAAAGTCGTGATTTTCCACGAGTCTAAAGCCTGCTCTTGCAGCTTCGGCTACAACCTCAATTGAATCAATTCCATGATCGTCGCCTTCGCCATCCCGATCAATAATTCCCACCCGCGCACCTTTTCGAAGAGATTTTTTCAAGTTTTTCAAAAGAACAATCGGTTCAGAAACTTCATGGTAAGTGTTTAGAATCAAAACCGCGTCAACCGATTTCTTCGGCAGCATTGGATCGTCCGGAGTTGAAACAATTGTTCTTATATTTCCAAGCTCCTCTCTCTTTGCCCGTTCATCGATAAAGGTTTTTGACTCCTCGTTTATATCAACGGCGTACACCTTTCCTTTTTCACCGACGCGTCTTGCCGCAATCACGGTAAACCAACCTCCGCCGGCGCCTATATCGGCTACCGATTTCCCTTCCTTAACACCGAGAATATCCATCACACGCTCGATCTGTAGATTTTCTGCTCTATTTTCCCGGTCGAAACGAGCCAAATCCCCGCGATAGGGATTGCTCGTCGGTCGGTCTATCTTGTCTTCGCTTCGGACCGGTGTGGGGGTCGGAGTAGCTCCGGTTTGTGCACGTAGAATGCTCGCGTAATCAAAATATGTAAACCCCATTAAGCCTGAAAACAGGGCAAGCACAACAATCAAAGCAAATGCATATTTTTTCATAATTCTTTCCTCGACAATTTGGATACGGACGCAGCAAGCGGATTGTTTTGGATTTCGTCAATTAGACCAAACTGATGCGCTTCCTGCGCGCTCACGTTTCGCGCCGTCAGAAACATTTCCATCGCGCGGCTCTCGCCAATTAGACGCGGTAGCATCTGAGTTCCACCCCACCCCGTTATTATTCCCAAGCTTGCGCCGGGATGCGCAAAAACAGCACGTTCGGATGCGATTCTTTCTTTGCACGACAGTGCCAAATCAAGCGCGCCGCCCATACAAAAGCCGTCAATCGCTGCAATTGTTGTCTTATCCGAACGATAAATTTTCTGCATCAAATTCTGTCCCCGCAAACCAAATTCGACTGCAGTTTTTTCGTTCAATTTCGCAACTTCATTCAAATTCGCACCGGCAGCAAAAGTATTTTCCGAACCGGTAAAAACTATGGCGCTAATGTTTTTATCTGAGCATAACTCATCAAAAGCTTTATCAAGACCTTCGAGGGTTTTTATTGAAAGCGGACTTTTTATCTCAGGACGGTTAAAACGTATGGTCGCGATTTCGCTCATTAATTCCAATTTTAGAGGAGTTTCCATAGTGGTTTAGCCAGCGGTCTTTGACCGCGATAGATTTTGGCAACATTTTTTGTATTACAAATTGAGTGATGGACGACAAAAAAATAAAACACATCGTAGCTCTTGGTATTCGAATACGATAGTCCGCCACAACGGTCACAGACCGTTTGCTAAACGAATGGAATTGATCAAAAACCTCAATCTTATTACACAAATTCATCGTTCCGGTTGGCTGCGTCAACAACAAATTCATACCAGCAGCGTCCGCAAAACAAATGCGCCTTCCGCTGCCCCAACGTGAATTCTACATTCAAAGGCAGCTTTTCAACGAGAATCTTATCCTCGTAGTCCAAGTCCTCCCAACGTTTTAACCTTGAGTTTCCACACTTCGGACAGCTTTTAGAATTGATTTCCATAGTACTTTTTGCGTTTTACGGTTTACAGTTTAATATCTTATCAAGTTTTCGGTAAATCTACTCTGCAAATATGTTTGAAGTGAACGCCAGCAGCTCCCAAAATATTGAGATCGCAGCGAATTTGGAAAGTGTACGAGATTTTTTCTCTGACTTGGAAAATTTTGTCCGCTATATGCCAAACGTCAGCAACATTCACGAAGACGCCAATGGCGTGTTGCATTGGAAAATTAATGCTGAAGTCCCTTTTGTAGGATCTTTGACCAAAAAATTTCCGGTTTACGAGGCCGAAAATAGCGATGAACGCATCGAATGGATTCCGGTTGAAGATGAAGAGCACAATTTAATGCGCTGCTCGGCAGATTTTCAGCCTAAAAAGAAAAGCAAGACTTTAGTCAGATTAGCTAAAATTGTAAATCTAAGGCGCAGGTCAGCGTCGCAACTACATATACTTGCGGGATTGGCGGGCGCTAAGGTAATCGGAACCGAAATGAGTAAGGGAATTGACGAAATGCTTCACGTTTTCTCCGAGAAAGCTCGCGAGATTTTGGAAAAATAGCGTTTTGGGGCAATATTTCTATGAAAATTCTCATTTTGTTATGTTTTCGAAAACTATCGGGTTCTCTGGCACACACATTGCGTTTAACCGTTTGAGAACGTCTCTCGCGTGAGGTTTTTATGAATATTTTTACCAGAGTTGCTTGCTTGACGCTACTTCTTTCGTCGTTGGTTTTCTTCTTTTTTCAGACACCGATTCAATCGCAGTCGCGTTCTAGTCGTCTCCAAAGTGCCCTGATTGCACGGGCGCAAAAAATTACGGGCGACCGTTTTAGGTTTTTTCGAAGATCGCCAAAAGGAGCAAGAATTTATTCAGTTAAGAAACCCACGAAGAGTATGATCTCGGCGATCGACAAAGGGCTGGACGATCTTTTTGCAATTTCAAAACAAAAGAAATATCGCTTTAGAAAGCGGCTCACACATTCGAGCTATTCGATTTTTATTGCCAAGGCTGACCGTAAAAAAGATTCGAGAGGGAAATATTCGCCGGATATAGCCGTAGCGGCAAATCAATACGCCGGTTCGAAATACGACAAGGGCGGATATATTTACGCAGCCGGAATGGTTGTTGCGTTTAATCCATGCGCTTTCGTGATTGCGGAGCACACTAAAGATTTCAAGCGCGTTTCAAATGTGGTTCGCTATGAGGGAGAGCATCTTGTCCTCTATCACAACAATCGTAGGTTTTTTAACCGCACCGCGGATCACAGCAAAGGCGGCGGACACCCGATTTTGAAATAGAAAAAAGTTCTTGAAACTTAACGATTTATGTCCCGAAACGGGTTAAAGGCAACGATATTTGCTGGCATCCTTTCTAGCTCCTGAATAAACGCCGGCATCCGCTACGAAATTGTCGGAGTCTCAGAAAAAAGGATCGCGGCCCCTCCGTTCACAGTGTTTCCTGGAACTGTCAACCGAGCTCCGAGGAATGAACAGATGCCGCGATTGCCGTAAAAAAGATTTCTTCCACATTTTCGCATCACCCAAAATGCGATTCTCTAAACAACCTTCTTCGACATCATTTTTTTAGCTTCGTACGATTTTTTATATTCTTTCGGGTCGAAAGTGTTGCGTCAAAACCAAACATCTTCTGATATGACGAGATAACATTCGGATTCTGATAAGAAAACATAACCTCCCCTGGAATCGTCCTGTCTAATTTCCGAAACGTCCGTGAAATTCGGTAATGTTCGAAAGAACCGATACGAGAGCGCTTACCAAACTCGTAAATAACATCTCTTTTCATTCCCGCCCCTTTGAATGATATTTTCACAGGTGACGCTAGCCTCGTAAGAGGAGTAAAAGCCCACCTTTCCACAAATCGCCCTCGCGCGTTGGGTAGAAATTCCACCCGCCGAATGAGAAAGAAATCGGGATGCAAGATGCGACAACGCCATGAATTCGAACCGGCGTCCGAAAGACAATAGCAAACGGGAACATCTCGCGAAATTGGCAAGGGTATTCGCTTCGCTCCAAAAGTACCAAAACACAAATTTGAACCGTCGGTGCCATCGTCAATTAAAGTTTGGAAAGGTATGTCGCCCGGGGTACCGCGAGGCGCCGGTCGGTCCTTACCTCCGACCCAGCCCGGCGGGTTAGGTCGCGAATCGTAAAAATACCGACCGCCACGATAACTGTCGCCTGACGGTCCGTTTAAAATTACGCAAGTACCTGTCGGGTTTCTTAAAACGATGGCAAACTTATCGCCTCTATCCACCACCAAAGGTGGAGACAAAACTATGGTTTTAAACTCACTCGATGGCGCCGGCAAATCTTCAGCTGATATACGCGCGCTGGCAACGACCACACCGTTTGGCTCACCGTCTGCATTTAAGCGCTGAATCTCAACGATCAATTCGCCCGAGGAACACGACACCGGAACGCGAATTTGGGTTAGCGTCCCATCGGTGCCAACCGTGAATGACTGTGCGATTTTCTGTTGCGACCCGCCGCCGATTGCAAGCGGTGTGTTCGTCGTCATAAGCTGTTCCTGATCAACGACATCGCGAGCCGTACCAGAGCTATAAATAAATAATGAAATTACTATTGTTATGATTAATTTTCGCATTTTGCACACCTCAACGTTACCTGCAAATAATTGTGAACATGGTCAGTCCGGACGATAGATACCCGATGCTAACCACAAACCTTAGCACTGCTATTGCTCGCACACACTAGTTTTTTAAGCTGCTTGATTTCAAGCTGCATCCGCTCTATCTGAGACTGCTGCTCTTTGATCGCATTTATTAAAACGACACCGATACGGTCATACTTCACGCCTTCCACTCTCCCAGCTTTGTCCATAGTTGTGAGCCGAGGCTCGATCTTAAAAACATCCTCCGCAGCTAGCCCGAAATCCGGCTTGCCGTCCTCAATCCAGCTAAAAGAAATCGGTCTGAGTTTCTTGACGATGTTCAATCCGAAGCCAAAATCTTCGATGTCCGACTTGTAACGGAGGCTGGAGGAGCAGTTTGATATCTCGCTTGCGGCGTTCAGACAAAGTGTGTTCGAGCCGGTAGATCCCAAAGTACCAATTCGAACAGTGTCCTGACCCTCTCTACCTAACTGAATCGTGTTGCTCGAGGTCACCACAGAATTTACACCGATCGCCGTTGCATAACTCAATCCATCCGAAGCTACGTTTGAACTCGCACCCAAAAGAGTGTTAAACGCCCCTGTCACATTCGCTCTTCCGGATTGATTCCCAACGAAAGTATTCCCGGAACCTGTGCGATTTGCATTTCCGGAACTCCAGCCCACCATTGTGTTGCCCCCGGCTGTAGTGTTTAGGGCTCCCGAACTGCCGCCCAAAAAGACGTTGCTGTTTCCCGTTGTATTTGCAAGCCCTGCAAATCGTCCGAAAAATGAATTACCTTCGCCAGTAGTATTTGCTTGACCCGCTCCGTTTCCAAAAAAAGAATTGAAACCGGCAGTGTTCGACTTGCCTGCCCCAGCGCCAAAAAATGAATTTCCGTTAGCCGTTACATTCGCGTCGCCAGCCTGAAACCCGAAAAAAGAATTACTACTTCCGGACGCATTTTGACGACCCGCTCCAGCTCCAAAGAACGAATTGGTATTTCCGGTGGTGTTAAACACACCGGTATTTGTTCCGAAGAACGAGTTTGAAACGCCTGAAGTGTTTCTGAAACCCGCGCTGACACCGAAAAACGAATTACTGTGCCCGTTTATATTCCGGCTTCCGGCATGCCATCCGAAAAAAGAATTCGCAAAACCCACGGTGTTGTCCTTCCCGGCATCGGCGCCGAAAAAAGAGTTCGCATCTGTCGTGGTACTCCGACCTGCATTGACCCCAAAAAAGGAATTTTCTTTTCCGGATATATTTCTGAAGCCGGCGTTGCTACCATAAAACGAATTTCCACTTGCTCCAGAATTTTGAAAACCAGCGCCAACACCGAAAAACGAGTTATCATTTCCGTCTCTATTCCTAGCTCCTGCGGTATTTCCAAAAAACGAATTTCGCGCACCGGTTGAATTTATAGCTCCTGCATTGGCGCCAAAAAATGAGTTACCTCCAGCCGTATTCCGCGAACCACTGTTTTTTCCAAACATTGAATTGTCGGAAGCAGACGCATTACTGCTTCCCGAATTGTGTCCGAAATAAGTGTTGCCTGAGCCAGTAGTATTGCGGTTCCCGCTGTTTGCTCCGTAAAATGAGTTCCCAGTTCCGCTCGTGTTACGTTCCCCGGCAATATATCCGAAAAACGAATTGTTACTGCTTGCCCCGTTACTTCGTCCGGAGCGGTAACCGAAGAATGAATTCCGCATCCCGGTAGTGTTACGCTCCCCTGAAAAAGCTCCAAAAAAAGAGTTTTCGCCTACGACGTTTGAATTTCCGGCGTGATAGCCAAAAAATGAATTGTTATGCCGGGTCAAATTGCTGTAACCAGCCCCGTAACCGAAAAACGAGTTAAATTTACCACGCGCATTTTTCGAACCGGACATTCCTCCAAAGAATGAATTGTAGCTTCCAGAAGAATTACTGTAGCCTGAGTTTGTCCCCAAAAAAGCATTCCAGTTACCGCCAATCATACCTTTTCCCGCGCTGTCGCCCACAAAAGTGTTCTGAGTGCCGACTGCCCGGGACGGATATAACTCTCCTGCGTTTCGACCGACGAAAACGCTGCCTACGCCGACCGCTAGAACTCGTCTCCCCCGAATTCGGTAGTCCGAATCCGAATTCCCGTCTCGAAAAAGTAGTTTTTCCGATCCGACGTATGCATTCTCAGCGTAAGCTTTGCTCTGTCCGCTTGTAAAAAGCGCCGAAGCAAAAATAAATAACCCGATCATTGGAATATTTATGGAAGTTTTTTTCATGGTTTCTCCTTAATTTATTATCTTGAACTTTCACCAAAGCGGAGATTGATCTTCTCGTTTTATAGGTTCGTGTACTACCCGATAGACCGTATAGGTCTACAAATTTTGCGTTTTTAAATGTTAGAAATTTGTTAGGAATTCGTTGGAAAGTGAAAAACGTGGGAGCGAGGGCGGTTTAATCTATGTAAAGTCAATACTTTACCCTTGCCCGCATTATTTACGATTCGTTCCAATGTTCGCCGTTGACATCGTCGGACGAATCTGAACACTGGAAATCGGCGCAAAACTAAACGGCACAAATATCCGCTCCAAAAGGATTGCTCATACAGTTGCCGGAACAACAATCAGAATTGACGGAGCACGAGAACCCGTTACTTGTACAACAAGTGCTGGCGTTACCACAAACTTCCGTTCCTGCGGCATTACCGCAGCAGTCCGCATCTGCCCCGCACGTTTCACCTATAGTCGAACAACAAGTTGTTACACATCTTCCCGAACAACAATCGGGAGGATTCATACATGCAGCTTGAAGCGGTAGACAGCTTTGAGCTATTGCCGCTTTTGGTGCTGATATCGATGCGATTAAAGGCAGCGCAATTAAAGAAATTTTGCCAATATCTTTTATAATTTCGCGTCGCGAAACGTTTGAATCTAACCCGTATTGGTCAGCTTCATCAATCAAATCGAGTCTAGCTAAATCATTTAGCGCTAGAATTACGAGTTTTCTTCCGTAATCACTAGCGGGATTACCTTTTATTTGCCTCGCAATTTGATCGAGGTCCCGATTTCCATTGCATGCTGACCAAACCGAAAACGCAGTTTTATTTAGGGAATGACATCGATTAGTTCGTAGGTCGTAGATAAGCACCTCGTCTTGGTAATCGCTGACGACCATATCCGAAACCCTGGCTTTTGGGTATTTATTTTTCAAAGCAACCTCCTTTTTTAGATAAACTATGGATTCACGCTACCGCGCAGATAAATACAGAATGCTGTTTATTATGGTTTTTCGAAATACTGGAGTCTTTTAATTCACGTTAAAAAAAAGTTAAAAAACCGTTTGCTATTTGTTAGAATGACCGTAAGATCACAAAGCTTAACCTTGACGTGGGCCCCTAAATCACTGGCAACACACGAGTGACGCGCCTGGGGGTTTTACGCGTTATGTCTTGATCAGTTTGCTCGACGCTGAGAACAAAAAAAATGGGACCGAAGATTTTTCAGTTTGACGACTACGTGTTAGATGTCGCCGAACAACGTTTGCAAAAAAAAGGCGAAGATATACAACTCTCTCCTAAAGTGTTTGAGGTGCTTTCAAAACTGGTCGAACATCACGGACACCTTGTTACGCACGATGAACTGATGAATGCGGTCTGGAAGGACACTTTCGTCGAAGAAACCAATCTCCGCTACTGCATTCATTCCCTTAGAAAAATCTTAAAAAGACATTACATTGAAACAGTCCCTAAACGCGGATACAGGTTTACCCCAAGGGTGGTGTTAAATTCGAACGACGAGCCTCCATTTGTCACAGAAAATTCCGACGTAAGAGCTGAAAGTTCTAAGGTAGATAGCCCCGCAACGAAATCAAGATCCTCAACTCGAAGATTGGTCGCGTTTACTACCGCATTTTTGTTACTTGGCGCAACACTATTTTACCTATGGCAAAGCGGCATTAGCCGTGCGACGGACGAAGGGAGAACGTTGACAGTAATACCGTTTTCAGTAGTAGGAGATGACGCCAAAAATCAAGAAAGGTTGAAGCAGGGACTTTTACACTCGCTGGTATTTAACCTTGGAAGGATTAGCAATTTAAGGGTAACGGCGGCAAATGAAATTCGAGATTTCTCGGACTCGGACGCGATAAATTTGGGGCTTAAATATGGCGCAGAAATGGTATTGGTCGGAAACTATCGAGTTGAAGGTTCAGACGCGACTCGAGTAAATGCAAAACTCCTTGATGCAAAAACCGGAAAAACAATCCTTTCGCAAAATCTTGATATAAAAGCAGGCGGTAGATTAGAGTCGGAGAAAATTGTTGCCCTTAGATTAGCTCGAGCGATTTACAGGAGACTCGCCGAAATCGAAGACGAAAGTTTTCTCACAACCCAGAATATTTCGGATGAAGCTAAGAAAAATTACCTGGCGGGACAAACCATTCTGAGGAATTACGAATTCAATCGCTGGAAAGAGGGGGTTGGGGTTTTTAAGAAAGTCACGGAGCTCGAACCTGATTGGTCAAAAGGACATGCAAAGTACGCCGAAGCATTAGTGATTTTGCATGGTGGATTAGCCGAGCGTTTGGAGATAAAACGTGCGGTAGATAAGGCGCTCGAGATGAACGCTGATTTGTGGGAACCTCACCTCGCAAAAGGCTGGTATCACATCCTTGGAAGTGAATGGAATAAAGCGGAGGACTCATTTAGGAGAGCAATAAAGATAAATCCCGACTATGCAATCGCACATCACGAGCTAGCTACGGTTCAGGATTTCCAAAGAAAATTTTCGCAGGCTAAGAAAAATTACGGATCCGCTCTTTCGATTAATCCGTTTGAACCATTCTTTTTGTCCTCACTTTGCAAGCACCTTCACTTCGACAAGAAGATAAAATCGGCAATTCAGGCGTGCAAAGAGGCTCTGGCGATTGATCCAAAACATGGTTTAGCCCCGAAGCTGCTGTTTTGGTTATATGTAGATAATCAAAATTATCAGGATGCGTTCAACATTGAATTTGGCGATCTTAAGCCGGAGGAAGTTAAAAACAACAAAGCTGCGACGTCTTTCAGGAAGGGTGATATAAAACATTACTTGGAGCTTAGGATAAAAGATCGTCTGAGTAATAAAAAGCGTCGACATAGTCCTTTTGCAGTTGCGCATTTCTACGCGCGCTTGCAAAACAAAGAACAAACTCTCCAGTATTTGGAGGAAACCGCCGAAAAGTTTGGGTATGACTTTTGGTTTGTCAATCCGGACCCAGTATTTGATTTTTTACGCAGTGAACCCCGTTTCCAGAAACTTGTAAAACAATTTAACATGGTTGCGAAATAAAAAAGGGCGACCCAAAGATCGCCCCCAAAAAAACCAACAAACCGAACTTCGTTTACGGGAAAATTCCCAGTTCCATATAGCACAGCGCAATCTTATCAATCGCATTTACGAATGCTGCAGTCCGCAAATTATCAACGCGGTCGTTGCCCTTTAAGATTTCCCTTGTTTGGTCATAAGCCGAGAGCATCGTTTCCTCTAAACCGGAATAAACCAGATCATGCTCATCGGCTCCACGCGCAACGGCATCGCGCTCTTCTTTTGTCAAAGTGCGTCCTGTTTGCCCCTCCACAATATTCAGAATCCGGTCATAAGCGCCAGCTTGAAAACGTTTGCCCATACGGCCAAAACGTACGTGCGACAGATTCTTGAGCCATTCGAAATAGGATACCGTGACACCGCCGGCATTAATATAAACGTCCGGAATGATCATTATTCCTTTCTTCTCAAGAACTTCTTCAGCGTTTGCCGTAACCGGTCCATTTGCCGCTTCGGCAATAATTTTCGCCTTAATATTTGCGGCATTTCCTTTATGAATCTGATTCTCGAGCGCCGCCGGGATCAGAATATCGCATTCGAGTTCGAGTGCGTCTTCACGCTTAGGAAGATCCGTCGCACCTTCAAACCCCAGAATCGAACCGGTTTCTTTCCGGTGAGCAACTAAATCTTCAAGATCGATACCGTCCGCTTTGTGGATCGAGCCCTCATATTCCGCAACGCCGATAAGTTTTGCTCCGCCGTCTTCCGTACAGAATTTCGTTGCGTAATAGCCAACATTTCCGAGTCCTTGAACAACCAGGGTTTTGCCTTCGATACCGGATTCCAATCCCAGCTCCTTCATATCGTCAGCGTGCGAACAGGCTTCTCTCAAACCGTAATACGTACCTAAACCGGTGGCTTCCGTACGACCGCGAATCCCGCCTTGCGGAACCGATTTACCGGTTACACATCCGAGCGCATCTATTTGTTCGGAATGAAACGCCAAATAGGTATCTGCGATCCAGGCCATCTCACGCGGACCAGTTCCATAATCCGGCGCAGGTACATCGATCGCCGGACCAATAAAGTTCTTTCGAATTAGCTCAGTCGTATAGCGGCGGGTGATTCTCTCAAGTTGCTCTTTTTCAAACTCTTTCGGATTTATTTTGATAGCACCCTTCGCGCCGCCAAAAGGCACATCAACAATCGCACATTTGTATGTCATCAGAGTAGCGAGCGCGATAACTTCATCTTCGCTCGCCTCATCCGAATAGCGTATGCCCCCCTTAACGGGAAGTTTGTGGTGGCTATGCTCAGCACGCCAGCCTTTTATTACCTCGTAGTTGTCACCCTTTCTAACGGGAAACTCGAAAGAATAAACGCTGTTGCATATTTTTATTTGTTTAAGCAATCCCTCAGGATGATCCGTCGCGGCTGCCGCTTTTCCAAAATATCGGTCAACGCTCTCTAGAAAATTTTGTCCTTGTTCTTCTGCGCTCATAAGATTCCCCTTTTAATATCTAGGTTTTTCTAAATCGTACTCCTTTTTCTTCACTCATCCAACTGTCTAATAAGCACTTACGTACCTAACCTAACTCCTAATAAAAAACTGACATGTATCCGTTAAATCGCCTTCCTTAACTTCCCCGAAAACGAGCCTTTCGGCTTCAATTCCGTTCTCACTGAAAAATGCAACCACGCTCCTTTTCTTCTCTTCAAAACGTTCCTTATCGTCCTCATCTCCGGAAAGAATCACACGAAGTTTGAGTCTCGCATGACGGCGAAGATCATTCGCGACTTCCGAAAGCTCATCGGATTGCCCCTCGTCAATCTCGGTACTTCCATTTTTGAAAACAATTTTTCTCTCATCAGAAGAAATAAGGGACGTAACGAGACTCAGATTCTGAATATCGAGCCTCCTGCGAATCGAATCCTGAAGCACACTTCTGCCGTCTGAATCAATCTCCTTAGAGCTAAGGTAAAAGACTTCTATAAACGCGCTGCCGTCCGACCGCAAAGTGATGTTATGGTCGACCTTGGTAGCGTGGTTTGGCAACTTGATGTCCGAAAGCCCGGCGCTTACTTCTTGAATATAGTTTGTCTGACGCTGGGCGATCGTGAGAGGTGTCGGAGTCGTTTCGATAACCGGTGAAACATCTTCTCGCTCTGAGGTTGGAATCTCAACCAATTGGAGTGAAATGGTTTCCGGTTTTCTGTCGAGATCGGCTGCAACCTGAGATATGAACTCCGATCTTTCACCCTGCGTATATGGACGATTATCAAAAACACGCATGTATATCTTTAGCTCGCCCTCTTTATTTTCGCTCACCCTAAGTTCGTCAAGATAGCTCCTAACATTGCCCTCCGTATCCTCCTCATACTTTTCTTTCCACTTCATTCTTATGGATTGGCTGACCTTATTCTCATACTGGCGTTTCGTAATGTTGGTCCGCATTTTCGAAAATGAAGTGCTAAGCGGTATGAAAATTATCAAAAGCGGCAGCAGAATCATCAACAAACGAAGCGAAAAGCTGCGCACTTCCCTGGCCTTTTCAAGCGAAGGGATTCTGTTGATCTGCGAAAGCCACCATTGGCTTTCCTCATCTTTGTCCCGCCAATCGTGAACCGCCTGCCTAACTTTAACCGTATCAATTCGCAGAGACACAAACACGAGCATCGCTGTAAACGTAATAGCTACAAGGTTTGTAAGATACAGAAGTCCGCCGCCGCTGGCATATCTAATGCCTTCCCCAAAATCGACACTAATTGCATAACCAATCCCAAACCCGATCACACAAAGCGGCGGCATCAGAGCAACCGCAATCGCGACTCCCGGAATCGAGGTCGCCACTCCTTTCACGTCGCGACATATTGCTACGGCTCCAATCGCACCGGAAAAAAGCGCGATCCCCAGATCCAAAGTGTTGGGTTCGGTTCGCCCGATAATCTCACTTGTTAGATCCTTAAATGGCAGAAGCACAACCAAGACCACGGCAACAACAACCCCTAGAAGTGTGCTCAAGATCAGATTCGCAAGCGCTCTTACTCCAAGAGTCAGATCGCCCGTGGCAAGTGCCAACCCCTGCGACAAAATCGGAGCCATCAAGGGAGAAATAAGCATCGCGCCGATTACAACCGCAGTGCTGTTTTGAACAAGCCCAAGCGTAGCGATTCCTGCTGAGAAAAAAATCTGCAGCCAGTAGACAATGTCTTTGAGTGTGGCAGATGTCGAAAGTTGGGTATAAATCTCGACCTTGCGCTCAAAATCCACATCCAACGCAGACGCAAATCTATCCCGCAAATTTTTCCAACCCCGAAAAACTTTCATAAAGAATCTAAATGATCCCGAGGGTTGACCCTTCTGTTTTTCCATATCAAAAAGTCGAGAAGTTTTGATTGATAATATATTTACTCAATAACCCGCCGATTGGTCAAACATTTAATGTAAATTTATGAAAATAAAAGCAAAATCTTGTCCGCGCGGGAACAAAATCCGCTCGGGTTTGTCTAACTATTCGGAGCTTTCAATGAGGCTCCACTCGATTCGATTGGCACCGTAATTTGAGGAGGAATTTATGCTTGATAAATTAATTGTTTCAAAAAGCAGTGCCAACGAAAATGGAAAACGCAATACACTGCTGCTTACAACTGCAGTTTTCACTACAACGTTGCTTACCGCAGCCTTGATATTTAGTCTCTTTAGCCAGAATCTGGCGATGGGTCAGGAGAATCTGAACATTTCGACCTTGATTGCCCCGCCTAATATGCCGGAAACGTTACCGCCAAAACCTCAAGTTGCACCGGAACCTAAGGGTGAAAGGACTAAGAATCCAAAAACGATCACGCGAAAATACAATATCCAAAGAGTCGATGAGTCCCCACGAAAGATACCAAGCCGGATATCCACTGAAAAACAAAAGTATAAATCGCGCCCAACTGCTCCCTTCGTTTTGACCGGTAAAGATTCTGTAAATGACACCCCGGCCACGATATCAGCGGGTCCGAGATGCAAAGGAGATTGTTCTGGAAATACGGGTATAGGAGCGGCAACGACTAAGTCGACAGACGCTAAAACCAAAGTAGTAAGGCGGGTAAAGCCGATTCCGAAGCCTCCAAAGATTAAGAAAAACGCTCCCCCAAAGAAAGATGTAGTCAAATCACTTGGTGTCGTAAATGGCGTTGCGAAGCGACTTGTTATGCCCAAATACCCTCCGGCAGCGAGAGCGGTTCGCGCATCCGGGACGGTCACCGTTCAGGTGTTGATAGACAAGAAGGGCAACGTTGTATCCGCAACTGCGCTCAAGGGAAGCCCTCTACTCCGCGGCGCCGCTTTACGAGCAGCTCGATCTTCAAAGTTCTCGCCGACGTATTTATCTAACGTTCCGGTGAAAGCCAGAGGAATAATTGTTTACAATTTCAAACTTTAGGTTGGAGACTATGCGAAACGCAAAAAGGCGACCCTTTTTCGGGGTCGCCCTTTTCTTTGAAGAAGCAAAATTGAGTTTTGCAAAATATGCGGTTAATTACTCAATAATGGCTCGGAAATTTGCTAAATCCACCTTGAAACTCCCAGGCTTTGGCTTTGGCTTGGGTTTTGGCGGCTTCGGCTTTGGCTTAATAACCGGTGGTTTCGGTTTCGGAGGTGGCTTTTTCTGTGCAGAAGCCGTGACTGAAAATCCAACCACCATGATCGCCATGAAAAATAATTGTCTTACGAATTTTCTCATTAACTTAAGATTTTTCCCGTTTTAGTTTCGGCACTCGGGAAAGGTTTTATCAATGCCGCTTAATGTTAACGCAAGAAGGATGCCAAAACTTACTTTATAGTTACTCTCCGTGATTTTTACGACTTACACGGCTTCAAACACTCTGATTCAAAAACTCCACATTACGTTTTCCGTAAAATCCATACGAAAACGTAAATAAATCCCCGTAATGCGCAATAAGAACTCAAACCGATTGAAGTATCGTTGCTTTGGTGCGAAAATTAGCCAATAAGGTTCAACGTCAAAAACACGACGCGTTTTGTCCTAAACCCGTTGGTTCAAACGTTTATCTGGAAACTGATAAACAAACGGGAGAAAAATATGAAAAATATACTATTGATCGCGCTTACTTGGCTCGCGGTTTCATCCGCCGCCTTTGGGCAGACGAAATTGACTGAAAATACGCTCAAACTCGAAAAGCGCGAAAAAGGCGCCAGCGCACAAGTTTCGGAAATGAGTTGGATGGAAGGAACCTGGACGGGAAAAGCGCTCGGAGGAAAGGTAAAAGAAGTTTGGACGAAAACTGACGCCGGCGGAATGATAGGGATGTTTGCTCTAACAAAAACGAACAAGCCGGTTTTCTACGAATTTTTGACCTTCACCGTGGAAAATGGCGAACTTCTTTTGAAGCTAAAACATTTTAATCCCGATATGGTTAGCTGGGAGGAAAAAGACAAAACCACCAATTTCCGTTTTATAAAAAGAGAAGGCGAGCGTTTTTATTTTCATGGTTTAACCTTTGAAAAAGCGGGACGCAAACGGCTCAATATATACCTTGCGCTGAGAGACAAAAACAAAAAACTGCGTGAAGAATCCTTCAAAATGAGGCGTATAAAGAAATAGATTTATGACCAATATAATCGGCCAGATTCTTGTGTTGATTTCAACAGCTTTGGTAATCTACGTAAACTACCTGGCGACGACCGGAGCAATTGGAGGCATCACTCCAAGCTACATTTCCGATAAATATCCAACTTATCTAACTCCTGCTGGCTACGCATTTACGATCTGGGGTTTGATATATCTTGGCATTATCGCGTTTTCGATATTCCAGCTTATTCGGTCCGAATCCATTAAACTACCTGCGATTCGTTCGCTTTTTATACTGAGCTGCGTCGCAAATATTTCATGGATTTTTGCCTGGCACAACCGGTATTTGGGCCTAAGTGTCGTGGCGATGTTCGTCCTTTTAGGATCACTCATTTTGATCAATTTGCAGACATGGAATATGACAGACCGCGCAGAACTCTTGCTGATAAAAGCCCCTTTTAGCGTCTATTTCGGGTGGGTGTCTATTGCAACCGTTCTTAACGTCTCGATCTACGTTATTTCTCTCGGGTTCACGGCCGGGCACCTGGCTTCAACGGCGATCGCGTGCGGCCTACTTGCCGTTGTCACTCTGGCGGGAATCGTTATCCGAGAGAAACTTAACGTGTCGCTTTATCCATTGACCCTTGCCTGGGCGATAACCGCAATCGCAGTTAAGCAGGGCGGGAAAACTGCGGTGATTTTCGCGTGTGCGATCGCAGTAATTGCTTTGCTTATCTCAACTCTTACGTTTGTCTTAAAAGGCGCAAAACCCAATGCAAAACGGTAATATTTGTGTTTCCGTAGGTGCGGAGACGGCAGATGAACTTGAACGAAAAGTCGTAGAAGCGGCGGAAATAGGCGACATGATTGAGCTGCGACTCGACTACCTAAAGCCGGAAGAGCTTGAGAAGGTCTGGAAGCTGCCCGCGTCCGAAAAGTTTGAGATAACTACCTTCCGACCCGATAATCAGGGAGGCAAGAGAGCCTTGTCGCTCACCAGGCGAAAGGAGTTTTGGAACTCAGGCAAAACAACTTTATACGGTGACTTTGAGCATGACCTTCTCGACGAAGAAGACGTATTAAGGACAAAATATGTGATTGCTTCCTACCACGATTTTGAAAAAACTCCTGATAATCTTACCCAAATCTACGACGAACTTAGTAGTAAAAACCCGGACATCGTAAAAATCGCCGTTTGGGCAAACGATTTTACCGACTCGGTTAAGGTCTGGAAACTGCTCAAAAAAGCAAAATCTGACGGGAAAGAATTGATCCCAATTGCGATGGGAGAGGCTGGAAAATGGACGAGAATACTCGGTCTTGCCCATGGAGCACCGATTACTTATGGAGCGCTCGAAAGCGCAAGCGAAACCGCTCCCGGACAGATCTCGGCAATGGAGCTAAAAAACGTTTACCGTGTTAAGGAGCTTAATGAAAAAACCGAGGTTTATGGCGTTTTGGGCGACCGCGTTTCTCACTCCTTGTCGCCATATATGCACAATGCGCTGTTCGGGCAGCAAGATAAAAATGCAGTATATATACCTTTTGCAATCAATACTTTAGAAGAATTTATTAATGCAGCACTTCAAGCTAATAGTCGAGAGATAATCCTCAATTTCAAAGGTTTCAGCGTTACGATTCCGCATAAGCAGGCGATTATCAAGCACCTCGATTTTATCGATGAAACTGCCCAAAAAATTGGTGCCGTCAATACGGTCAAGATTGTTGATCGAAAACTACACGGTTTTAACACGGATGCCGATGGCTTCTTAGTTCCGTTGAAAAAAGCTTTTAGTGTGTTGAGCGGTGCAAAAGTCGCAATCGCCGGGGCGGGCGGCGCGGCAAAGGCGTGCATTTATGCTCTGATTAGCGAGGGTGCAAATGTAACGGTTTTTGCTCGCGACACCGTAAAAGCTCACGCTCTTTCCGAAGATTTTGGAATTGAGGTTGCGAAACTCAGCAACCTGAGTTCGCACCTCGGTGCATTTGAAATCCTCGTAAACACAACACCGTTGGGTATGAGGGGAGACCTTGTAAGCGAAAGCATCGCAAGGGCTGCAGAACTGAAAAACCTCAAGCTCGTTTACGATCTTGTTTATAACCCAGCGAAGACGGTTCTTATACAGGAAACGGAAAAAGCCGGAGTTGCGGCGATCGGAGGGCTTGAAATGCTAGTAGCGCAAGCCGCAGCTCAACAAAAAATATGGACCGGGCAAGACGCACCAACCGATTTAATGAGAAAGGCGGTAACCGAAAGATTGAATTGAGCGCCCGCTATTGTTAAACGCCAAAATGGGGCAACCGACTCAAGTTTCCTTCCAGTAAACGAGTTAGAACACCACCTAAGCCTAAAAAGTCTTGTCTTTCTGTACTAGGCTCATCTATAATATTAAAAGTGCGTCTAACACGCCAAACCAGCCTTAAATCCCTGCCGGGTCAAAGAATAGAAATGGAAGTTAAAGCCCTAAATTGTCCAAACTGCGGTGCAGCAGTCGCCGACAACGCAAACCATTGTGAACATTGCCGTTCGCGCCTAAAAACAATGTCGTGTCCGGAATGTTATGGAACCATTTTCCAGGGCAATAAGTTCTGTCCGTTGTGCGGCGGAAAGGCTACTGCACCGAAAATCACGGCGAGAAAAGTTGGAGATTGTCCTCGGTGTAAGAAAAAACTTCAATTGGTTGAGGTCGAAGAAATTTCTTTCTCTGAATGCGAGCGCTGTGATGGTGTTTGGATGGACGCAGAGACCTTTGAAATTGTTTGTGCAAATAACGAGAAACAAGCCGCTGTGCTGGGAAAGCTTGACGATATCTCCAACAATGTTCATCCGGCAAAGATTCAGTATGTTCCCTGTCCCGATTGCAAACATTTGATGAACAGAAACAATTTTGCGCGAACTTCCGGCACCATAGTTGACATATGTAAGACACATGGCGTTTGGTTTGACGCTGAAGAATTGCCGCGAATAATCGAGTTCATACGGAAAGGCGGACTCGATTACGCTCGCGAAAAACAGAAATCATATCTCGACGCTGAAAAAGCAAAAATCCGCGCGGAAAAATTCAAAACCTCAGTTGATCGATACAGTCGTGAAAAACAATCGAGAATTCCCCAGAGCGGTACAACGATGGCAATTCGCGAGTTTATAGAGTTTATCATTGATCGTTAGTTGCACGGGAAAGAAGCCGGTTACACAACCTTGCCTCAACTCATACCATCATAGAGTTTATTGAATTCATGCGTTTCAAGACGCTTACTAGCTAACCGGAAGATTCAATGTCGTTGTCGAAAAATACTTTAATAATCTCCGCTTGTGTCGTTTTAATATTAAGCGTCTTTTCATATGGTCAGGTGCCGCCAAATTACTATGCGGAAGAACAGGCTGCATCAAGGATCCTCGAAAGAAAGAAATTGAAGACCACATTGAAACGCTTAAAGCGAAAAGTTAAGACCGAACCTCAAAAAGCTGATCAATATCGTCAGAAAATTGTTGCGATCTTAGTACAACTGGATGCATCACCAGGCAAAATTCTTAAGGTTGTCGGCAAGGGTTTTGAAAAGCCTGATCGTGATATATTGCTGAACATCGCTGGTCATTTGGCGTATAAAGGCGAAAAACTGGATAGGGCAGAGGAGTTTCTCGAATTAGCTGCTAAACTCCCTCGACCAGTTTCCGATTTCATTGGAACAGGCGGATTTAGAGATTGTCGTCCCGAAAAGATCAGATTTTTGTTAGATTTCCACTGGGAAAAATACCAAAAGATAATAGTTCACGATCAAAATATGAACCCAAAAGCATCGGGCCAAAGTGGAGTTGTTATTCAAGCGGGCGGTTGCACCAAAAGTGTTGCCGATTTGGATCAATCTTACTCATACTACATTGGATACTCCTATTATCGGTTGGGGCGAATCGACGATGCGCTCGAGGCGTTCCTGAATTTGCCACGTCGGAAAATAGATAAAAATGGCTCTTTTAGAAAAGACTTTGAAAGGATCTATCGCACGCAACACGGTTCCCTCGATGGTCTTCAGGATACAATTGATGCGAGAGACAGGAAACGTAAGTTGAGGCTTTTTGTAAATCGTTACTTAACAAAAATCCCTTATCCCGGGTTTTCGCTGAAAAACTCAGAAGGGATGATCATAAAACACACCGATTTCCCAGGTAAAATATTCGCAATTAGAACTTTTTATGCAGATCGATATTTGCTTCCATATTTTAGGGGCTTGGAAGCAATACAGCAGAAGTATCAGAATGACGTCGTAGTGATCGCCGTCGAGAAAAGCTCAAACAAATCGGTGAGGGAAAGGCGGCGGACAATAAACCATTATCTAAGCGGATTCAGGCCAACATTCCCTGTTTTGTTTACTTCAAACCAAAAGCAAACCGAACAAATTGATCCGGGTAAGCGACGGCTGTTTATTTTAGACCCAGAAGGGTACATTCGTTTCAAGAAGTCCGGCGGTTATGAAACACTCGATACTCAATTGGATTATCTGATAAAATTGCTCAAGCAACCTAAATGAGCGAACGCTACAGCCGTCAAGTACTTTTCACCGAAATTGGCAAGGAGGGACAGGAAAAACTCCTGAAGTCCCGTGTTTTGCTGGTTGGATGCGGTGCGCTTGGCGCTTCGCATGCGGAGATGCTGGCCCGTGCGGGCGTCGGCTTCCTTAGAATCGTTGATCGTGACTTTGTTGAATTTTCAAACCTACAGAGACAGACGCTCTACTCGGAATCGGATGCAAAAGAGCGTCTTCCAAAGGCAGTTGCTGCAAGAAATCGCCTTTCCGCAATAAATTCTGGAATCGAAATTGATGCGGTCATCGCAGACATAAACCATTCAAACATCGAGGATTTCGTTAAAGATATCGATCTAGTGCTTGATGGAACCGATAACTTCCAGATTCGATATTTGGTCAATGACGCGTGTGTAAAGTATGGGAAGACTTGGGTTTACGGCGCCGCGGTTTCGAGCTATGGTACGTCGATGACCATCATTCCCGGCGAGACTCCGTGTTTGAGGTGTATTTTTGAAGAAATTCCTTCAGCCGGGAGTTCGCCAACATGTGATACAGCTGGCGTTATTCAACCAGTTATCTCTACGATCTCTTCGATTCAGGTTTCCGAAGCTCTTAAAATCCTTGTCGATAAAAAAGATAAGCTTCACGGCTCGCTTGTGCAGGCGGACGCTTGGGAAAACGACTGGCGAAAAATAAAACTCTCGGGGCCAAACCCCGATTGTAAAACATGCGTTCAGGAAAATTACGAGTTTCTCGCCGCCGAGAATATCGATTTTTCAACTTCCCTCTGCGGACGAAATGCCGTACAGGTGCACCCACCGAATTCTTCAAATGTTGATTTAAGAAGCTGCGCAAAAGACCTTAAAAAACTTGGCGACGTAAAAGTAAACGAGTATCTCTTGCGCTTTAATGTGGATAATTACGAGCTAACTCTGTTTAAAGATGCACGCGCGATCGTGCGCGGAACGGATGATCCGACAGTAGCGCGTTCGGTTTATTCAAAATACGTGGGAAGTTAAACTTCTACGATGAATGAAAAAACAAGGGTTGTGATTATCGGAGGAGGATTCGGCGGTTTGCAGGCTGCTAAAGAGCTACGTAACGAAAACGTAGAAGTAACCCTGATCGACCGCAAGAATCACCACACCTTCCAACCTCTTCTATACCAGGTCGCAACCGCTGTATTATCTCCTGGTGAGATAGCAACGCCGATTCGTAGAATTCTCTACCGCGCAAAAAACATAGAGGTTGTTTTAGGAGAAGCGACCGGGATTGACCCCAAAAAGAAGTTTGTGAAACTGCAGGACGAATCGGAGATTCCGTTTGATTATTTGATCGTCGCTGCGGGAGCGAGACATTCATATTTCGGAAATGACGAATGGGAGGAATCCGCACCAGGGCTCAAAACAGTTGAAGATGCCCTTGAAATTCGTCGCCGGGTTTTGCTAGCTTTCGAACTCGCAGAAAAGGAAGCGATTCTTACAGGAAGTCACGACCCGTTAAACTTTGTCGTCGTCGGAGGCGGTCCAACCGGAGTAGAGCTTGCCGGCGCTATCGCAGGTATTGCAAGGGTTGCACTCGCGAAAGATTTTAAGGAGATCGATACGAAAACGGCGCGCGTAATGCTTTACGAAGGAGGGAGTCGAATTCTAAATACTTTCTCGCCTGACTTGTCGGAAAAGGCAAAACGAGACCTTGAAAAACTCGGCGTGGAAGTTCATCTAAACAGTTTTGTAACGGATATAAAACCGGGTGAAGTAAAAGTTGGCGATGAATGGGTCAATACAACGGTTGCTGTCTGGGCCACTGGAGTTTCGGCTTCGCCAGTCGGGAAAGGTCTCGGCGCGGAAATGGACAAAGCAGGACGCGTTATCATCGAAAATGATTTGAGTCTCAAAAGCAATGAGGACATTTTTGTCATCGGCGACATGGCTCATATCAAATGGAAAAACAACGAACTTGTCCCGGGTGTCGCTCCGGCGGCAATTCAAATGGCAAAAACCGCATCGAAAAATATCCTCAGCGATCTGAACAATAAACCCCGCAGCGAATTTGAGTATTGGGATAAAGGCTCGATGGCTACAATCGGACGCAATAAAGCTATCGTAGAAGCCGGCCGCTTCAAACTAACCGGCTTTTTTGCGTGGCTCGCGTGGCTTTTTGTCCACGTGCTTACGCTGATTGGCTTTCGCAATCGAATCTGGGTAATGTTTGAGTGGTTTTTGGCTTACATTTCGAGGGAACGGAGTGCGCGTTTGATCACCGGGGATGCTGACGAGCTTGAAGAAGCGCTAAAATTCCTTGAAGCAAAAGCTGAAACTCCCTCCCTCATCGAAAACTCTGAGCATCACCGCTCAAAACAACGTTAGAAAATTCCTATTTATTTGTAGGTCTTTTTTGAGTTTTCGTGTATTTTTATCATTGGCATTTTACATAATCGATTCAAAATAAATTCATGAAAAATATTTTTGGTTCTACTCTACTGCTCTTCCTTCTTTTCGGTTTAATCAGCGCCGGCGAGCCTTCGATCTGGTCGATAAATTCTCGCGAAGGTGTTTTAAAAGGCGACTCAAAGGGTGTCTCAATTGGTGATAACGGCGAGATTACGCTCTCGCCGCAATTTGACGAGGTTTTTGATACCCAACAATCTTTTATTTGGTCGAGCGCCTACGACAAAAACGGAAACTTTTACCTCGGCACGGGCGGCGATGGGAAAATCTTTCGAGTTGATTCCACCGGTAAAGGAAAGCTTCTTTATGACACTGAGGAAATTAACGTCTCAGCAATTGCGGTTGGAAATGACGGCGCGGTTTATGCCGGGACTTCTCCAGACGGCAAAGTTTATCGAATTTCCGCAAGCGGAAGTACAAACGTCTATTTCGAACCAAAAGAAAAATATATCTGGTCGCTCGCCGTCCTAGGTGATGGCAGTTTGGCCGTCGGAACAGGCGAAAACGGAAAAATTTATAAAGTGAAATCCGCAAACGCCATACCCGAATCTTCGATCCTGTATGATACCAGCGAAACTCACATCATCTCGCTCGCAACCGACAATAAAGGCAATCTTTACGCAGGAACCGATTCGGAAGGTTTTGTTTTGCGTTTCGCGCCCGACGGAAAACCTTTTGCGCTTCTCGATTCTACTTTGCGCGAAATACATGAAATAGCACCCGGTGTCGATGGATCGGTTTACGTTTTGGCGCTGAGCGAGTCCGCCTCAACAAAAAAACCAGCGACCGAAGAAAAAAAGAAAGAAAATAAAACGGTTTCTCTCGAAAAAAAAGACGCAACGGTAATCGCTACCCCTGCAAAAAGCCGCTATGATCTCGCCTCGGCAAAATCAGCTGTCTATCGAATCCTACCCGATGGCGGTTACGATATCATCTGGAAGTCCGAAAGCATCACAGCCTTTTCGATTTACGCACACCTTACTGGAAACGGCGTATTGATTGGAACATCCGACAAGGGACGGATTTATAGTGTGCGCAACGACGGACGCGTAAAACTTACGTTGCAAACCGGCGAGGAACAGATTTCTACAATCTCAACTTTTGGCAATCGACTCTACGCAACTTCGAGCAATCAGGGCAAGCTCTTTCGATTTGGAGGAAACTCAAAACCGGAAGGTATCTTTGAATCGCCCGTTTTGGATGCAAAGTCCGTTGCAAATTGGGGGATGATCTGGTGGCGTGCGATCGGCGATGTAGTAATACAAACGCGAAGCGGAAATACAGCTCTACCGAATGAAACTTGGTCAGGCTGGAGCAAATCTTCAACCTCAAAGCGAGGCACGAGAATTACGAGCCCGAACGCACAGTTTTTTCAGTGGCGTGCGATTTTAAAAAACGGAGCCGCTGCGGCGCCCGTGCTAAGCGAGGTAAACGTGTCTTTTCTCTCGAGGAATATTCGGCCGGAGGTACTGTCGATCAGTATACTTCCAACAAACGTTGGACTTGCGAAGAATCCGCCTGTTCCGGTTGATCCAAACATACGTGCGTTGGGCCTGGATCCAAAGGATTTTGGAGTAGTGATACCGCCTGCGGTGCCGCGAAAAGTTTTTCAAAGCGGCGCGAGGTCACTTCAATGGAAGGCAAACGATCGCAATGGTGATCAACTTCGATACGCGATTTATTACCGCGAGGTTAGCGAAACAAACTTCAAGCTTTTGCGAGAAAATTTGGATACGACTTTTTTCACTCTTGATGGTTTGGCTCTAGCTGACGGACGCTACGTTTTCAAAATCGTTGCAAACGATTCGCCTTCGAATCCGGCAAATCAGGTTCTTACGGGTGAACGGGTTTCCGAGCCATTTGATATAGACAATACGGCGCCGGTGGTGTCTGCAGTCGGATCTCCTCAGGTAAATGGGGATTCCGTGACGGTTGTTTTTAGCGCGACCGAAAAATCGAGTTATATCAAGCGGGCTGAATACAATGTAGATGGCAAGACGTGGAAAACGGTTTATGCCGACGATGGGATTTCCGATAGCCAGAGCGAACGCTATACGATCCGTTTGAATTTGAAAGGTGCCGGCGAGCATTCGGTTGCTTTGAGAGTTTTTGACGCCAATGGAAATGCCGGCAGCGGAAGAACGCTCGTAATAAAATAACCTGCTAAACCCTATCTTCCGGTAAAGTCATTGTTTTGCCTTCTGAATCCGTTTTAAGGTGTCTTGTAGTATTTTCCACAACGCTGGGCGGAACGAGATTGCCGGTTTTATACCCTGAATCTTCCGGGGATACAAATTCTGTTTGACTTGAAGGAAGAGCGCCCTGTTCCTTTCTGTTTATTTCTTCTGCTTGCCCAGCTGAATCGGAAAAGTTCGCATTTGAAGTTTCCTGTCTAAGCTGGATTATCTTAGCGAGGCCAACACCGATTCCCCCGAAAGCCGGAATCAAAAGCCAAAACCACCAAGCTTTGCCACCCATAAGTCCGGTCGTTCCCAAAATAATCGAGATCGTGAGAAACGCGAGCCCTCCAAAAAGCGAACTCATCGCGCTTTCCCAGGTGGGTTTTTCTTTACGATGTCCGCTATGGCGGCTTTTTCCATCTCCAGAGCTCAGTTTGCCTGACAAAGCGTCTGAAACAACCGACAAATCGCTTCCGCATTTCCTGCAAAACTTACCACTTTCTGGATTATTCGTACCACACTTCGGACAAAACATATTTAGCTTTCTCCCTTCTGTTTTAATGCTTCAAATAGTAATACGCCAGCCGCGACCGATACGTTCAGAGAATCGATTCTTCCAGCCATAGGTATTTTCACCAAAACGTCACATTTTTCAGCTGTCAGACGATTAAGTCCCTTTCCCTCGCTGCCCAATACCAGCGCGCTCGATTCCTTCCAATCCCATTCGGTAAAATCCATTTTCGCACTACCGCTCGACCCTACAACCCAAACTCCATTCTCTTTTAATTCATCAATCAAGCGGTTAATGTTTTTTACCTTGCCAATTTTTACGTATTCCGTCGCCCCCGCCGAAGCCTTCACAACCGTTTCTGTAATTCCAGCTGCCCTTCGTTCCTGGACGAATACTCCATCAACTCCAACGGTTTCCGCAGTACGTAAAATTGCTCCAAAATTCCTCGGGTCTTCAACGCCGTCTAAAATAATACAAAGCGAGCCCATTTTTGAAACGATTTCGGAAATCAATTTTTCAGAATCATAGTAAGCGGGAAGTGCGGCGAAAGCGGCAACCCCCTGATGATTTTCCGCGTTCCTAAAGTGGGCGGCGAATTCTTCTTTTGAAACGCGATCAACCGTCAGCTTGAACTGACTCGCAACCGACTCTATTTCCGCGACTTTTGCTTCGCGAACGCCCTTTGAGATAAAGATCCTATCGATCCTACGACTGCCCGAACGAATGAGTTCGAGCACCGGCAAAACCCCATAGACAATTGATTGCGGGTTTCCGTTAGGTGCTGACTCCTTGGAAACGCGCCCTTTATTTGAAGTCGTGTATCGTTTCTTTCTATTCTTGGTTCTCATTCAAATATCGCAGTAGGCGTGAATATCTTAAAAACTGCTGGATGTTTTTTGTCGTCGCAACTTTTTCGCGACTATAGCCGCCAAACCCCTTCCGCTTCAGGGATTTTGAGTCCGTGTGTTCCTCAACTTCCCAGACACTGCCTAGATAGGCGCGCATCGCGGCATAGTCTCCATCAAAACTCGCTTGCGGCGAAAACTCTCGGAATTTCTGTACCAAGGTCTTCAAGTTTTCGTTTGCCAACATCGCCTTTTGCTCGCCAAGACACGAAAAATCAAAACCGTTTGTCGAAATTCGGAAGCCTATGGGTTCATCCTTCGCATACAAGTCTACCAATAGTTCGTCGGCGCTCGTCTCCGTCATATCAACAAGTTTATTTTCTTTTTTGCGTTTATGTTTCTCCGTTGATTCAACCCGCCTCAGGAAAACCGCTCCAGTCACAATTAGAATTATTTCTTCGGTGGAAAACTCTCTTGTTTCATCTTTATAGAATAACCTTAGAGCGACGCTCTTTTCGCCAAATTCAACCGATTTGAGTCTATGGTTTGGAGTCTCGAGATCTAAAGCCTCGTCCTTTAAGAGCAAAGTCTCGGCTCCGTATTCTTTAAGGCGCTCGTTTACTATCTCGATTTCCTCATCCTGCTCACTACGCGCGATCGGCATCGGCTTTTCCAGATCAATCAAGCCACGTAGCTCTGCGTAATCAAACGGTGTCATTTTCGCAACTTCCGAAAGCGTCTCATCGTCCCACCCTGATTTTTTTGAAACAAGAATCAAGTTTAAAGCGTTTTTCCATGATTCAGTATTTCGGAGTTTTGGGCGGAGATTCTGTTTTTGTGTTTCTGATATTTCCAGTTTTACGCCGCAATACATGCAGTCCAGCCTGTTTGGCGGATTTTGGCGGTTGCATTTCCCGCACCCGACCATCTCATCTGCGGCATAACTTTCGTCTTGAGAGCGAATCGGCAAATCGGAAAGCCATTCATCAGAGTTTTCTTTTTCGTTATTTTTATCCATCTTTTTAACTTTTTTGATTATACTCCGAAAAACGTTTATTTTGTTAAGGGAATAAAAACGCCTGAATCTATAATTTTTAAACAGGCACTATTTTAAAACAGCCGAAAGGCTTTATCGATTGCGTTGAATTTGCGGGCAGCGTTTAAATGGCACTAGTACACGGCAGATAGTTAAACCATTTTTTTCACAAGTCAAACACGCTTCCTTCCGCGGTCAAACGCGATCCCAAATATTGCAGAAATTTTAATAGAAGGATTTTAAAATGCAGTTTGACAATAAAACGAGTTCGACCTGGCAATTTGGTCACAGAGGGCGCGTAGCGGTTTTTATCGACGGCAATAATCTTTTCCACGCCGCACGTTTTCACAATTTAGACATTGATTACAACAAGCTATTGCGCGTCCTGTTGGGCGATGGAAGACTTCTACGCGCCTTTTTCTACACTGGTGTGGACGCCGGCGCAGAACGTCAGCAAGGATTCCTGCTTTGGATGAAACGAAATGGATTCAGGGTAGTTCAAAAAGAGCTGAAAACGTTTTATGACGGAACCAGGAAGGCGAATCTCGATGTAGAAATAGCGGTTGATATGCTCAGCCTCGCGGGAAAATACGATACAGCGGTTCTGGTTTCAGGCGATGAAGATTTTGTCTATGCGCTCAATGCTGTCGCTTATAAGGGCTGTCGCGTGGAGGTGGCGGGCTTTCGGTCAAACACAGCACCTCATTTGATTGATGTTGCAGATTTCTTCATCGACCTTGGCGACATTGCAGAGTTGGTCAGCAAAGACGCTTCGCAGGGCGAATACGACGTTCCATCTTTTGTCCCACCAGATGTTGAAATGCCTGAAATGATTCGCGGCAAACAGAATTCAAGTCCTCCGGCAAAAGGTAATTACACTAATTCGGGTGAGAATATTGGAGAGTCGCGTTCGACGGAGGCTGAGGGTTCCGAAGAAGTGGAGGAAATGGTGAGAGTGACCGATGATCGATAGTTTTGGCGTTATGAAAGTTTTTACGCTCGACGAAGCAAACAAGACGCTCACGAAGGTCAGGCCCGTTGTCGCGCGGATCCGGTTGATACATTCGAAAGTCGCTGAGTACCGCGAGTTTTCTTTGGCTGCTTCCAATTCGTCACAGTTTGGCGGTGGCGGGATGGAAGGCGGTTCGCGATATGTAAAACTTCTGACCGAATTCGGAAGACAAACCTCTAAGCTCGATTCTCTCGGGGTGCAAATAAAAGATTTCTCACGCGGATTAATCGATTTCCCTTGCGAGCGCGATGGCCGAATCGTTCTACTATGCTGGCAACTTGGCGAAGGAGACGAGATAGAATGGTGGCACGATATGGAAGCCGGTTTCGCCGGAAGACAACCCATTTAATAAACATATCGCCACAAAACCTGTTTTCACACCAATTTACTGTTGACGACTTAAAGTAACTTCTGATAATATCTTTCCAGTTTTAATCATTTCATGCGAAATTTTCCTGATTCGCAAATCCAAATCTAAGAAATTACCAAAAAAATGAGTTGTCCGAATTGTAGTCGAGAAAGCGTGATTCGTTTGTCAGTTTGCCCTAGCTGCGGAACGATGGTGAATGATTCTGTAAGAGAAGAGTTAGCCGCCAAGATTTCCACACGAGTAATCCCGGAAGTAAAAGCGGACAAAAAGTCCCCAAAGGAAAAACCTGCCAGGAGGAAAGAGAAAATTAAAAACAAAACACCCAACCGCATAAAGCTAAAGCCTTCGCCTAAGAAAATTGAAACCAAGCCTAAAAACACCGCCGAGATTGAGATAAAGCACACGAATCGGACACTGGTCGAATTTCAAGCGCAGCAAACTCAAACACCCGAATGGCGAATACAATTACAAAACGTCGTCAGACAACGATATAAAAACTCATCAACGACATCAGGTATAAGCGGGATGGCCGTCGCGGTCGCGCCTTCAAAACCCGCTTCACGGGAACACACCAAAACCGTTGAACCAACCGTAATCGACGAGGCTATCCCGATCGAACCCGATAATGAGCTCCTCGCAAAGGCTCTCCAGCGAATCGAGCTATCGAGGCGAAAATATTTGATTGAAGAGCCGCAGATTACGGCTCCTGAAGTCGAAGAAACCGAAAACGACAATCGTACTTCAAAGGAATTTCCTTTTACCATCGCTTGCAAAACGGCCGAGCCGGAAGCAACTACAAACCCTGAGACCAATTCAGAAAACCGGGCGACAAAACCGGTTTTGGTAGCTGAAAAAGAAAAACCGGAAGCTAAGACTAAAACGTTTGTCGCCACAGCGGTGGCCCCGGCAAAGGCGAATACTTCTTACGACACCAACGAACTCGACCCCGGCTTTGTCGAAGCAAAAGTCTCGACGAGCTTTGATAAAAGTACCGCAAAACCAAAAGTTTTAGAAACGACTCCAAGCCCGAAGACAACAGACGACACGCCCGATAATGTTGAGAGAGTGGAAGAAAATACAACGATCGAAAATGAAGCAAACGAAGAATTTGAAGATTTTGCTCCGTTTTCTATGAGGTTTAATTCAGGGCTTTTTGACTTCATCATTGGCTCATTTATTACGCTGTTTCTCCTATCTCCATTTATGCTACTTGGCGGAAGTTGGTTTTCGCTTGGCGGTGTTTTTGGATTTCTAGCCACGTTTTCGATCGTAATGTTTATCTATATGACTACGACGATCGGCCTCTTTGGCAGAACCTTCGGCATGCATCTGTTCTCCTTAGAACTTATCGATATTGATGGCGAAGAATATCCAACATTTCATCAGGCTGCCGTTAGCTCGTCGATTTTCCTTCTTTCAACCGCGTTTGGAGGTGCCGGCTTTTTGACGGTCTTTGCTGACGAGGACTCCAGAGCTATACACGATTTGGTTTCGGGCACGATAGTTGTAAGAGAACCGTAAACCGGCATTGCCAACCGCCGGGTGAAGTAGCATTATTATTTCTCACACGCGGTGGCAAAATGAACGAACCAACTTTAGAAAAAATCAGCGCCGAACTTTCAGATCGTTTAATCGGTCAGAAGTTCGGCAAAATTTTTGCCCTCTCGAAAACACAAATCGCGATCGACTTCCGGCTGAAAAGCGGCGAGTATTTGTTTATCAGCGTCCAACCAAATTCTCCTCGCATTTATCTCATCAAGCGCAAACTCAAGCAGCTTGAAAAAATTAGCCGCGCTCAACTTCCCTTTGTTTCAATACTGAGAAAGCGAATTGCCAATTCGCTCGTCACCGCTATCGAAAAGTTCCCAAATGAACGAGTTTTAAGATTTACGCTTAGAGGCAAAGACGAACTTGGTCGCGAGCGCGTTTACATGCTTGTTTCTCAGCTGACCGGTCGCTCCTCAAACCTGTTGTTATTGGATGAAAATGAGCTTGTCTTGGATTCGCTTCGTAATTCTAAAACAGAAGAGGCCGTTTCTCCTCAAAAGTACTCCCCTCCCGAAAAACCGGAATCAGAGCGACAGGATAAATGGGAACCGTTCCCTCAGGGTGGTTTTGAAAGTCTATCGGAGGCGCTTGACCAACACTATCTCCAAAAAGAATCCAAAGAGCTTTTCGAGTCAAAAGCGAATGCTGCACGGGGCAGCGTTAGCAAGAAGTTAAAAAAACGATTTCGTCTAAAAAAGAAACTAGCTCGTGATCTGGAAAATCATGGCAAAGCCGAAAAATGGAAGCACCTGGGAGACGTACTGCTTGCAAATGTTTCAACTGCGGAGCGTAAAGACGACAAAATTATCGTGATCGATTATTTCGAAGAAGCGACGCCAAAAATCGAGATTGAGACGAATGAAGATATCCCGATTACGGAACTCGCAGAGCAGTTTTTTAAGCGGTACGAAAAGGCGCGAAACGCGAAAAAAGAAATCACAAAACGCCTCAGAGTTTTGTCTGGTGAGATTGAGAAACTGGAAGCAGAAAAAGAACGTCTCGAAGCGGCAGTTACAAGTAAAGATTTGGAAACGATCGAATCTTATATTGAAGAAAAGCGACTACCAAAACAAAAAACTGGCAAAAAGAAACGGGTAAACTTAAACGCCGCAAGACGTTTTGTTTCCAGCGACGATATTGAAATCCTGGTCGGCAAGCGGTCAAAAGATAATGATTATTTGACTTTCAGAATCGCTAAGTCACTCGATACTTGGCTCCACGCAGCAGACTATCCAGGCTCACACGTCGTCATACGAAATCCGAGGCGGCAGGAAATTCCGCAAACGACACTTTTGGAAGCTGCGCAGCTGGCTGCCTTTTACTCTAAAGCTCGAAAAGAAGCTAAAGCTGCTGTACATTACACCCAAAAGAAATTTGTAAATAAACCCAAAGGAGGCGCGCCGGGTTTAGTCAGCTTGGCGAGTTTTAAGACAATATTGGTAGAACCGAAAATCCCTGAGAATGTTAAAAAGAAATAGAGTTAATCGTGCGGAAAGTGCCGAATCATCAAATTACTCGTTAACGATTTCTTCAACCCGCTTCTTCATTTTGGCAACTTCCGCCTCGCCGCCGCCTCGAAACATACCGGTAAGCTGTCCTTCACGATTGATCAAAAAGCTCTGTGGAATTCCGCCCATTTGTCCTAGCTTAAAGAATTCCTGAACTAGTTCGCGCTCCGCCCATCCAAGACGGTAATTGAGCTTCATCTCGTCCTTAAACGCGGTAACCTGTTCCTCGGTTTCCGGATCCGTATCAAGCCCGATAATTTCAAAGCCCTTGTCGCGGTACTTTTCCTGCATCTCAACCAAATCAGGCATTTCCTTTCGGCAAGGACCGCACCACGTCGCCCACAAATTAATCAAAATCACTTTTCCTTTATTTTCTTCAAGGTTAAAGTCTTTTCCGTCAAGCATCTTGAAATTCGCAGTAGCGATTGCTTTTGGTGCGGAAGGATAAACGGCTCCCGATTTTTTCTCCTTTACATTTTCTGTCTCCTTTTTCTCGACCCGGCTACCGGTCGCAGTTGAAAAACCACATCCGTAGAGAATAGAAAAAGCCATGCTCAGACCGCAAAATACCAATGCCGTCTTAATAAATCCTTTCATAAATCATCCTATGTCTTGTAAACGCAACACGATAAGCGTCAATACTACCAGTAAAAAGAACATTACCATCAATATGAGCTGGTTCAAAATTGAATGCATCCAGGGATGCAAAAACGTAACATAGCTACTCAAATTTTCAGGGATTTTTGCAGGTTTAGCAACTTGCGGTCGCTCTGGCATACGAAAGAATTGCACCTTCTCACCCTGTTCAGTTCTGCGTCGTGCGTCCTCGAGCTTTGTCTCCAACTCTTTTTCGTATTCTTTGATGTTCTTTTTCGCATTTGCGATCACTTGTTCGTTTCGTTTTTCGACGGACTTATAGAGCCCGAGTCCTTCAGTTTTGCCACTTTTTAACGCACCTTCCGGCTCCAATGTATCCAAACCTGAAAAACGTTTTATCGTGTCAAACGACCATGTCGCGGGCATCGTGAGCCCAACCACTCTATTAATACCCTCAGGGACGCCAATTAGTCCCGAAAATACTATTTGAGGAATTAGAATCAGCGGTATTAAACTCGTCGCCATCTCCGAAGTTTTAACGAGCGCTGAAACAAAAAGTCCGAGAGCGATGCCGACCGCCGCAGTCAGGAGCATGACGATAAATTGCGGGATTCCCCCGAAAATGCCAGGCATCGGCATTAAGCCTATTAAATCCAAGAACTTAAGCGGCACGAACAACATCACACATTGAAGGGCCACGATCACTCCGAGTACAAAGAGTTTCGAGCCAAGATACGGCAATACCCCTAAATTAACCATTCTCTCCCGCTCGTAAATGGGCCGTTCGCGGACGATTTCCCGCGCAGCTACGGAGGTTCCAAACCAAATCGAACAAAGCGAAAGGGCAAAGTAAACAAAGTCTCTCGGTTGATTCACCCCCATCACAAAATAAACGAGAATAGCTATTATCGGAGCCTGAGCGAAAAGGATAAAGAGGTTTAGTTTATCCTTCGATAAAACTCTAAAATAGCGTCGAGAGAGAGTTGCCCACTGGCGCACGGCCCCCAAAATTCCCAACCTATGCCTTTTTCGGGTCTTGGTCGAGTCGCCCTTTGAAACTTCCCTAAGCGGCTCATAGACATTTTTCTTATATTGCTCCGAACCAAGAAATCGTTGCTTCCAGTCCTCGGCAACCTCGTCTGTTACTTTGAAACGCTCGCTTTCTCCATATTCACGTACTTTTTCTTCGACCGGCTCCTCGAGTTTGTCAAAAACGTCTTTGAAATTTGAAGCCCCAAGATGCTTTAGCGCGGCGTCGGGATTGCCGTAAAAGACAAGTTTGCCGCGCATCAGGATGACGACCTTATCAAAGAGTTTCACATTTTCCATCGCGTGAGTTGTAAGAATCACCGTTCGTCCCGATTCGGCGATTTGGCGGAAAAGCTTCATTATCTTTTCTTCAGTAACGGGATCCAGTCCCGAGGTAGGCTCATCTAGATAAATAATTGACGGTTTAGTAATCAGCTCGACCGCTATCGAGACTCGTTTTCGTTGTCCGCCGGAGAGCTCGACAATCGGAACGCCGCGTCGCTCGTCAAGCCCCGTGACGTCTAATACTTCATTGATTATTTGGTCGATATCTGAACGCGAAACATCCGAGGAAAGTCTGAGTTTTGCGACGTAATAGAGCGTACGATAAACCGTGAGTTCGCGATGAATTATGTCGTCTTGAGGCACATAACCAATGGATTGCTTGAGCGAATCGATATAGCGATAAAGATCGAGATTATTTATAAAAACGCTGCCGTCAGTCGCTGGACGCGTTCCGTTAAGCGCATCCATATAGGTAGATTTCCCTGCACCGGATGGCCCCAAAAGACCTACAAATTCATTTGGCTGGATCGAAAGTGAAATATCATCGAGGAGGCGAATCATTCCGCGACCAGCTCGGTTTTTTACATCTTTGGTTATTCCTATCGAGTCGATTCGAGTCTTAGATCGCGTGTCGAAAACACAAATGCTGTCCGTTTCATCGATGCGAAGTAAAAATGACCCGATTTGTACGGAATCGGAGGAATCCACGACCTGCTTGGTTACACGTTCACCATTAACGTAAACACCGTTGGTTGAATTCAGATCCTCGACCGAAATCCCGCTAGATGTACGCCTGAGCCGGGCATGCACGCCCGAGATCTGCAAACCGTCGAGACTTATATCATTTGATTCGTTTCGCCCGATTTTAATCTCATTTCCGTCATTAAAAGCGACGCGCATCAAAAGCTGCTCTTCGTCAACTTCTTCGCCAAGCTGAGTTTGGGAGAGATCTTCCATCCGAAAAACCATCGTTCCGGGACTCGCGTCCTCAGGTGCGGCTTCGGGCGTCGGAATCTGTTGTGAATCTACCGAGCGCTGGCCGGCTGTTCCCAATCCGTGTGGAGAAACATTCCCGGGTTGGTTAAATTTCAGTACCGGTCCGCCCCGTCCAAGCTGGATACGGTCGTTATCGTAAAGCGGTGTCGCAGCGGATATCCTTTGCTCATTGACCAATGTCCCGTTGAAACTATCGTTGTCCAACACAAAATACGATCCGTTTTGCCTTCGAATCTCGGCATGTTTTCGCGAGACCATGACCGCAGAAGCGGCGATCACAATATCTCCACCCGGGTCGCGTCCAAGCCAAAAGACTTCCTTTTGAATCTCTTTCGGATTCCCGCCGCCTTTTCCAATAAGTTCGAGTCTCGCGGGAGCGACTTTTTGAACTTGCGGTTTTTGTGATTTCGGTTGACCTTGTGGAGTTTGAGAAACTTCGGAAGGCGAATTAATGGACTCCGACTTCTGATCTTTGCCCTCTCGGGCGGGAGCACCCGCCGGTGTCTCGATAAAAATCACGAAAAGAGTAGGACCGTCTTGCCCCAGCTGAACCGCGTCACCGATGGCAATCGGCTGCGGCTCGGAGATCCGGTTTCCGTTGAGAAATGTACCGAAACTTGATTTGAGATCGTAAACTTTCCATTGGCTGTTTTTCCAGGCAAGCAGGGCATGGTTACGAGAAACCATTCGAAACTCGTCGTTGCTGAAAGCTACATCGCATTTGGAAGCATCACGACCAAACCGAACAACTTCCTGATTAAAAGAATGCTCGGCGGGCTGGCTTCCCTCTGCTCCTTTTTCAACTAAGACAATTTTCATAGGGGACTAAACAGCGCTAAATCCCTTAAAGATCAGGGTTACCGTTTTTGATTGCCTGTTAGTTTAACAGACAAAAACAAAAAAGCGTAAACGAAATTTCCGCCTACGCTTCGAATGTTTTCAACGAAAAGTGTCCTAATCGTAAGACTGATCAGGCTCAAAAGTTTCGAGAATATCGGCTAATTCGCCCTTAATCCCGACATCGTCTAAACTCTTAACTTCCTCAGATAAAGATGTCGCGAGCATAGTAATCACGATGCCGTTTTTTACCCCAGGACGCGCGGCGGGAATCCAGATTCTGCGCCCCCATACCTCAAGTGGCTTCCCTTCAGCCGTTTCTGCCTTTGACGTAAACTTCACCTCGTAGGCCTTCCAACCATTATTAACCGTGATTTTGCCTTCAGAATCCACTTTATAGCTCGGAAGAATTCCGCTTAAATCTTTGTTAGATTTTTCGACAAGCTTCGGGAAATTTTCCTGATCTGCGCTGAAGGTACCATCACTGTCATAGCTGGTAACTATCATCTGCTCCTTCGGCAGTCCATCTTTTGTCTCGCTCTTGATATCCAAAAAGTTACTTTTACCGGCTTCTGCTTTATTCCACGACTTCGGATAGTAAAGCGAAAACCCACGGAACTTTTTCGCGAGCGCGGGGCTTAATTTTTCCCTTGAGTTTTCGAAGTGGTTTGAGTTTTCGCGCGGCTCTATCTGACGCGGTTGGGGTGGCGTCTCAATACCATCGGCGGATTCGTCTTCCGCACCCTTTTTAATCGTAGGTTGCTCCGATTCCAGCATCTCAGAATTCTCCTGAGGCGCGACCGCGACGTTTTGTTCACTTCGATTGTAAAGATAATAAAGTAGCCAGGTCGTACCAGCTAGTAGCGCAAGAAGCCCTAAAACCGAAATAAACGTCCAAAACCACCCCCGTTCTTTCGTTCCTTCAGGAGATCGATTTTTCCAAAGCTCTTTACTCGTTTCAGGTGTTACATCTCTTGGGGATTTTTCCTCTTCAGTATCGCCTTCTACATCGATTTCAACCGGATCTGTTGATGCGATGTGTATATCAGAAGAAATGCTCGAAGTGCTCTTTTTGATCGCGTCACTATCAGGTAAAACGACAGCGGGAGCTTCATCGATAACTTCCTTATCCGAATTTCCAAATTTCGCCGATCGCTCAATTTCAGCTTCTACATCCTTTTCTTCCCACGGAGAAGCGGTCGTTAAAGCGTTGAACAATGCTTCGCCAAAATCTCTAGCTTTCCCGTATCGCTCGGTCGGATTATACGAAAGTCCTTTGGCGAGAATCTCATCAACAATTTCCGGCACTTCCGATCTTAGGTCGCTCGCATTCACTTTTAATCCGGCTTTTTGAGCACGTAGGAGTTCGCCCTCAGACTTTGAATTAAAAGGCTTTTGTCCGGTAAGCATTTCGTACGCGATCACAGCAAGCGAATACGCATCGCTCGCGTAGGTTGGAAGCTGTCTTCCCAGCTGTTCCGGTGACTTATAGCCCAAATTATCAATTCGCGGCTTACCATCTGAAACCGAAAAATCAGTTACTTTAACCTGTTCAACACCGGCGTCTGAAACCATCAACAATATATGTTCGGGTTTCAGGTTTCTGTGCAAAATAGCATTTTCGTGAACTTCGCTGAGCGCCAACGACGCCTGACGAATTATTCGTGCGGTTCGCATCGGATTTACGTGTCCGCTGCTATTTAGCACGTCGCCGACCGATTTGCCTTCGACGTAATCAGTAATCACTACCGGTTTACCGTCAGGCAATTCGCCAAAATCGACAGCTCTTACGACGTTTGGATGATTTATATGTGACAGCGAGACTCGTTCATCCGCAAAAAGGCCATCTCGAAAAGTCTCTTTCGCGGATTTATTCATCAAAACTCTTACTACAACCCGCTTCCCTTTTACAATTCCATCTTCCGCCAAATATGCAATGCTCGTTTGATCTTGATGGAGAATATCGGCAACTCGATACCTACCTTTGACCGTCTGCCCCAACAAAGCCCTCGGGTTTTGCCAGGTTAATTCAGATCGATCGCCGTGTAACTCGTCATGACTTTTTACTTCCGCAGTTCCTGATGCTATTTCGCTGGATTCAACTCGCTTTGTCGGTAACTCACCTTCTTTGACTTCAATAACCGTTGGAGAGGGTACTCGTTTCCTCGGCTCTGCACTCGGAACCTCCAGCGTTGATTCAGTCGTAAATACCGTACTCTTTTTCGGAGGCTCAAAATTTGGCGCTTCAGGTCGAGCTTTTGTAAACCTCGGTGTTTTTGCCAATGTTTCGTCACGGTCACTCCTAGTCGGTGATTGACGCAACAGGCTAGTGAAAACTTTTGTTTTTTTCGGAGACCCTCCCGCACTCTTTTCCGGCGCGGGCTGCAGCCGACCGCCATCGTTATCACAGAACCGCTGGCTTCCTGCTTCGTATTTAGTTTCACATTTTGGACAATAGAGCATTGATCCCTTCACCGCCAAGGTTGACATTGTAGCTTATAAACCTCTGCCTTTATTTAGTTTATCTCGTCGAGGCTTTGGACAGCCTCGAACTCTTCTTTAGTGAGAAACGCTTAATTCGCAACGATTTTCATAAAACTTCTGCAAACCAAAGCTCTATAAACTATCGTTTTCCTGCCCTCGAAATCTTGCCGTTCAAGGTCTTACTATTTTTATCCAGTGAATACGCTTTTCTATACACCCGCATAGCGTCAGCCGGCTTATTTTGCTCAGCATAGCCATCACCGACCTCTTCAAACTCCTGAGCAAGCCGTTTCTTTTCCTTATCGGAAATAACATCGAGTGCCTTATTTAGCGTCTCCTCCGCCTTGTCCAGCCTTCCCCAACGAGAGTAAAGCGAACCCAAAAGCGCATATGAGACAAAACTGTTTGGACTAACTTCCACGCTCTTTGCCAACACGCTTTCAGCTTCAGTAAAACTCTTTCGGGTCGTCAATGCCCGACCAAGCAAAAACAATGCTGTCGGGTTCTTCGAATCTTGCCTCAAAGCTTTACGCAAGAGCTGCTCAGATTCAAAATACCGCTGCTGAGATTGCATTACGTCCGCCACAAGAATCATCGTTGGAACATCGTTCGAAAGCTGTATTGCTTTCCGATACGCATCCGAAGACTGTCGAGTGAGACCATTTCGACGTAAAATTCTGCCCAGATGGGCGTAAGCGAGCGCAAAATCAGGATCGAGTTCAATCGCTTTCCGGTACGCAGCCTGAGTTTTGTCGTCGATCAAGCCCTGCGATTCCATTGCCACGCCAAGTTGATCGTGAGCAATCGCATTATTTGGAGCCAATTCGATCGCGCGACGCGCCATTTGCTCCGCTTCTTCAAATCTTTTGCCCAGGTTGCTGCCCACCACCGGCTGAGTCAACACATAGCTAATCGCAAGATATGGTGCAGCACTTTCGGTTTCCAAAGAGATCGCTTGTCGATATGCGTTTTCAGCTTCTTCCCAACGCTGCTGGTCACTAAAGATATTGCCTAGCCCGTAAATAGCACGGGAATCGTAAGGATCAATTGTTCGGGCTAACTTGTAGGCTCTTTCCGCACGCACATATTCACGCTGATTGCGAGCTATATTCCCGGTCTGAATGGCGTTTTCAAACCGTTCCGAATAAGTAACATCTTTGCCCGCGCCATAGACTATAACCTTCTTGGAAGCTAAATTTGATCTTTCCGGTTTCTTAGCGGGTGTCTTTGGTTTTGTCGCTTTTGACGCTGAAAAAGTCCTCTTCTTGGTCGTAGAGGGTTTCTTGGCTGTGGTTTTTTTTCTCGCCACACGTGAACCTTTACTACTTGATTTCCGCGCTGTAGTTCTTCTACGGGTTGGTTTTTTCTTAGACGATGTTTTCGACTTGGATTTCTTTCTCGAAGAACGTTTTTTGGGGGTTGATTTCTTCTTTGAAGAGGCTTTCTTTACGGTCTTCTTTTTCGAGGTTTTAAACAGTCCGCTGCTACTCCCCAAATTCTGACCAGATGTATAAGTCGGCAACAAAAAAACTATTGCCAACAAAACGCAAAACCCGTATTTCCTAACTAAATTAAACATAAATCACCAACCGCTATCTATCTGATCTGACAAGCCTAAAACCCAAAGCCTGATCTCTCAATTTCGCCTTCACTTCCCGCCTAAAAGTCGAGGTCATCGCAAACTCTCCGGTCGATTTAAAGTTGGCAGAACCTCCACGAATCATGTAATGAGGCTCATTCAATTTCTTCGTAGTCAGTCTGCTACCTGGATAGGGACGTGGCGTCGAACTCGTCCATTCAAAAACGTTTCCAACCAGGTCTTCGACACCCCATTTATTTGCTCCACATTCCCTTCCGCCAACGGCCTCCGGAGCCGTTGTTTTTCTATCCAATACGACGCAATCTTTCTTAAATTCGTTTCCCCAGGGATAAAGATAACTTTCACCACCGCTTCGGGCAGCGTATTCCCACTCTTGCTCGGTCGGAAGCCTGTAGGTAACTCCGTCTCGCTCCGAACGCCACTTCGCAAAGGCCTGAACTTCTTTGTACGAAACCGAACGAACCGGCATATTAAGGTCTCTTGAAAAAGGCTTTCCGCCTTCCCAATAAAATGGAAAGATCTTATAACCGGTCGCCTTAGCGAACTCATAATATTCGGCGTTGGTCACTTCGTATTTATCCATTCCAAAACTTTTAACCATCACCTTATGTTCAGGGGCTTCTTCCGGCAACCCGCCATTTCTTCCCATCTTGAATTCGCCTTCAGGGATTTCGACAATCACGTTCTTTATCAATAACTGTGCCGGTTTGGTCTTCGTTTCCTCAGGCTTTGGAGTTGCGCTTTTCTCCGGCGTGCCCGACGTAGTTGGGCCCGAACTCCCCAAAAAACCAGACATGTAAGCACCAATCCCTACAAATGCAGTAAGTAAGAATAGGCCCAATATTCCAGTAAGTGCCAACACTAGCGGAGACAAAAACCAACTTCGCGAGGCCGCCCCGGAAGCCGTATCTTGGGTCACCGTTCTCGAATTTTGATGAACGGTATTTTTGAGTTCAGCCTGTGTTCCGTGGGTTACGGAAAGGTTGGGAGGAGTGTCCTGGGAAATTGATCCTTCAAACTGGACAGTCTCTCCGAGCGACGCGGGTTTCTCAATCGGCTTCTCATCGCTTTTTAGATCCGCAACCACTTGCTGCGGGGTTCCGTCGCAAAGAACCCGTTTTTCCCAATCCCGATAACCTCTATGCCTAACCTTTAGATTGTGATTTCCGCTCTGAAGCCCATCGAGCAACAACCATCCATCATCTCTGCTTTTCCCGACCGCCACTTCATTAACATAAACGTCGGACTCAGGAGGATTCGTTAAGACTTTTAAGCTGGAAACCGGAAGCTCTCCGCCGCTACTCGTTACATTAATACCGGCTTGTGAGTATCCCAACGCGGAGCTAAGTTCCTGGATTAAATCTTCCACACTGGCCGTCCGCTTCGCACGATCTTTCTCAAGTGTTCGTCTTACAGCAGCTTCGATCTTTGGATCAATCTCAACACCCATATCCGCGAAAGTGGGGGGGGAATCCGTAAGGTGCTTTTTCATAATCGCCGGAATCGAAGAACCCTTAAAAGGAACATCGCCGGCAAGCATTTGATAAAGCATTACGCCAATCGAGTAAATGTCCGAACGAGCGTCAAGCTCTTCGTCAGACCATTGCTCGGGAGCCATATAATATGGCGACCCCATCAAACCCGTCGTTTGCGCTTGAATAAAAGAACCGAGCAATTCGCCTGATTTAATCTTCGCTAACCCGAAATCCAGAATCTTCACCGCCTCAGACATATCCTCTTTGTCCTTAAGGAGCATAATATTTAGCGGCTTCATATCGCGGTGAACAATACCCTGGTTGTGCGCGGCTCCGATTCCCTTACAGATTGCTGAGGTCAGCTCAAACGCTTTTTCAGGTGAAAGGCGTTTTTCTCGGTCTAGAAAATCATGAAGGTCCTCTCCTTCAACGAATTCCATAACCAAAAAGGGCATCGTGCCCTGCGCAACCCCGTAATCCGTCACATTAACGACATTCTGGTGGCTTATAGCGGCAGCGGCGAGCGCTTCCTGTCTAAAACGTTGAACGAGTTGAGGATCGTTCCCTACCAGATCCGGAAGTATTATTTTGATCGCGTGGAGTGTTTTTAGATATGCGTGCCGAGCTTTATAAACAACGCCCATTCCGCCCTGCCCAACCCTGCTTTCCAAATGATACTTCCCTTCCAAAACTGGCTCGCCGGCAATCGTATGTAGTGTCGGCATACCATCGTCAGGACAGGCGTTTACATCATCAGCGTAGCAAGTTTTGCAGTGTTGGCACTCTTTCATTTGTATTCCCGAAATTAAGCAGACACGCCGCAACGGTAAAGCATCCGTTTCTCGACCGAAGAACTACATCGTCGGCGAATATTCGCCAATCCTTAATTCTAAATGCTTTCAAGCGGTCAATCAAGGATTTTGATGTTAGAAATGAAACCAGCGCCTAAAAACCATTCCAATAAGGGTTAGGATTTAGGCGCAAAAAGCATGGAATAGCATATACCGACAAGAATTGCTTCAATAACAGAATTTATCTTAGCACGACGTTTACGAGCCGTCCTGGGACGACGATTATTTTTACAATCTCCTTCCCTTCAGTATATTCTTTGATTTTACGATCAGCGAGAGCCAGATTTTCCACTTCTTCGTTAGAAGCCTCCGGCGAAGCCTTTACCCGCGCTCGAAGTTTTCCGTTTACCTGAACGACAACCTCAATTTCATCGGCTTTCGCAATTTCATCATCCGCGATCGGAAATCTGGCACCGGATTCGAGGATACCCATATCGCGCCCCGTGATCGCTTCCCACAATTCTTCCGAGACATGCGGCGCATAGGGAGCAAGCATCGAGATCAAACTTTCGCAGGCTTCACGAACGGCAAAAATATCCCCTTGGTTTGCATTTTCCGGCTCAACCTTGAGGTCATACATAGCATTTGACAACTCCATCAGAGCGGCAACCGGAGTATTAAACTGCCCGCTTTCAAAATTCTCTGTGATGCGTTTTATTGTCTGATGGGTCTTTTGCCGCAATTTTTGCGCGGAATCGCTAAACTCCAGTTTTTTAGTTGAAAGTTCGGCGATCGAAACCGAATTCGGGTCATCATCGTTTCCAGTCGCCCAACGGCCGCTTTCTACCCATCTATAAACAAATCTCCAGACCCTCTGAATAAACCGCACCGCGCCATCGATCCCGGTCTCCTGCCAAACCAGCTCGTTTTCAACCGGAGCTGCAAACATCGAAAAAAGCCTTACCGAATCCGAACCGTAAATCGAGATCATGTCGTTTGGGTCTACGCCATTGAGCTTCGATTTGCCCATTTTCTCAACCGCAACCCGCACGGACGATCCATCTTCTTTCAGCTTCGCACCCTTTGCCTTTCCGCCGTCATCGCGCTTGATCTCGACGTCATCGGGGAAAACGTATGACTCCTTTGATTTACTGTAAAACGACTCCGCAACCACCATCCCTTGTGTTAACAAACGCTTAGCCGGCTCATCGAAATCAACCAAACCAATATCCCGCATAACTTTTGTCCAAAAACGCGTGTACAAAAGGTGCATTACCGCGTGGTCAATGCCGCCTATATACTGATCAACCGGCAGCCAATAACTCGCCACCTTCGAATCAAAGGGCATTTCTTCATTTTTGGGGTCCGCGTAGCGAAAGTAGTACCACGTTGAATCGACAAAAGTGTCCATCGTATCAGTTTCACGTTTCGCCGGCTCACCGCATTCCGGACACCCCGCGTTTACGAATTCTTCTACCTTTGCAAGAGGTGATTCTCCCACGCCGGTAAACGGTGCTGATTCAGGCAGCTCAACCGGAAGATCTTCAAACGGCACAGGCACATGTCCGCACGAATCGCAGTTAATTATCGGAATCGGTGCACCCCAAAACCGCTGACGCGAAATTCCCCAGTCTCGCAAACGGTAGGTCATCGCACCTTCGCCAAATCCCTTATTTTCAGCAAATTGCGTCATTTCTATTAAAGCGTCATCTGAAGTTTTTCCAGTCCAGGAATCCGAGTTTACCAATACACCTTTTTCAGTAAACGCTTCTACAACTTCGTTCTGCACACTCCCGGGCGGTCGGGTTCCTGCCTCGTTTGCTCCTTCGCGGCTTTGCAGGGAATCCTCTTCCCGCACACTCCCTTGCGGTCGTGTCTCCGCCTCCTTTGCTCCTTTGCGACTTTGCAGGGAATCCTCTTCCCGCACACTCCCTTGCGGTCGTGTCTCCGCCTCCTTTGCTCCTTTGCGACTTTGCGGGGAATCCTCTTCGTGCACACTCCCTTGCGGTCGTGTCTCCGCCTCCTTTGCTCCTTTGCGACTTTGCGGGGAATCCTCTTCGTGCACACTCCCTTGCGGTCGCGTCTCCGCCTCCTTTGCTCCTTTGCGACTTTGCGGGGAATCCTCCTCCCTTTCTCCTTGCCTCTGTGGCTGAATCACCGGTTTAATACGCAACCCAAACTTCTTCGCAAAGTCAAAATCACGTTCGTCGTGAGCCGGTACGCTCATCACCGCGCCAGTCCCGTAACTCATCATTACGTAATTCCCTACCCAAATCGGAATCTCCTCGCCGGAAAAAGGATTAATACCCTTCATACCGGTATCAATCCCGTCTTTTTCAACCTCTTCTCCGTAATCTTTGGGCTCAGCTTGTTCGACCTTGATCGCCTCGATTTTCGCTTTAACTTCGTCCGAAAAACTTTCACCAAATTCTTCAATAAACGGATGCTCAGGGGCAACCACGATTGAATTAACGCCGTAAATCGTATCGATTCGCGTGGTAAAAACTTTAACCCTAAACTCAGAACCCTGAACTTTGAACTCGATAAAGGCGCCTTTACTCCTCCCGATCCAGTTTTCCTGCATCGTCAAAACGCGTTCGGGCCAGCCCTCCTTGATCTTTGACATATCGTCGAGAAGTTCGTCAGCGTACCTTGTAATAGCCAAAAACCACTGCGGACGCAACTGTTTTTCGACAATGCTCCCGCAGCGCCAGCAAATGCCGCCCGAAGCCTGCTCATTTGAAAGTGTTGTTTCGCACTTCGGACACCAGTTCACCTCTGAGTCCTTGCGATAGGCAAGCCCCATTTCAAGCATCTTGAGGAAAAACCACTGATCAAACTTGTAGTAATCGGGTCGATGGGCGGCAATCTCACGCGACCAGTCATAGCCGATCCCTAAGCTTTTCAGCTGATCGCGCATTTCATCAATGTTAGCTTCGGTCCAATCGCGCGGATTCACGCCCTGTTTGATCGCGGCTTGCTCGGCCGGCTGCCCAAACGAATCCCAACCAATCGGATGCAGTACGTTATAACCCTGCAAACGCTTGTACCAACTCAGAGCATCGCCGATCGAGTAGTTGCGAACGTGTCCCATATGGAGTTTTCCCGAAGGATATGGAAGCATCTCGAGGCAATAAAATTTCTCGCCATCAGCGTCCATATTCGCCTCAAAGGTTCCGCGCTCCGCCCAACGCGTTTGCCATTTTCTCTCTATTTTCTGTGCAAAATATTTTTCATCCATGGTTTCTAAACTAAAACCTCATAAAAAACTACTATCTCAGGCAATTAATCGCCCGCCGATAGATCATAAATTGTAGGTTGAAATAACGCGAGTCGCCACTACGCTAAGAAATTAACGAGTGGCAATGTAAGGCGGAGTTTGTTTTTCGAAAACCGCATAAACGGAAGTTTAGTCAAATTGCGAAAATTAGTCCAGTTTTTAGAATCGGCTATTGTTCGCGCTTTGCAACAGCTGTTAGACTTTTAACAGAATGAACGAAACGCTAATGCAAAGATGGGTCGAATTTCCCGCTCGATTACTAATCGCTTTTTTTGTGTTTTTCGTAGTCACGTCTTATACTCAAACGCCCAAACAGCTTAAATATTATGCCGAACGAATTGAGTTTGGCGAGATAGAAGTAAAACGAAACGCGCTCTTTGAGCTTCGCAACTTTGAAACCGAATCTGCGTCCCGTGTCGCTATTCCGGCACTTCGCGACATATCTGAAATTGTACGCGCTACCGCGACCCACACCTTAGTTTTCCTGCCGAAAGGTGAGGCCGTTGCGCATTTACTTCCACTGCTCGAAGAAAAATCTGTCTATGTAAGACGCGAAACGGCCTATGCCCTTGGAAAAGTGGGTAGCAAAAGAGCAAATAGAAGGCTGATTGAATTGCTCAAACGCGACAAATCGCGCGAAGTAAAAACCGCCTGCGCCGTCGCACTAGGCGAGATCGGTGACATTTCAGCGGCAGGTGCTTTAGCCGAAGTTATTAAGCGAAAACGAAGGAAAAAAGACGTTTTTCTTAGGCGAGCTGCTGCACGTTCGATTGGAAAAATCGCACAAACGATGCAAAAGCAAGTTGTTACAACTACTACACCGGAGAGTTTTCTACCCGAAAAATATAAGAAAATTAGGCGCCCGCGCTACGGAAAGCTGGTCGAGGCGTTTCCAGTGTTTAGCACCGCAAATCAATTTTTGATAAAAATCTTGAAAAACGTGAAGGAATCAAATGATGTACGCCGCGAAGCAGCCTTTGCTCTTGGAGAAATCGGAGATGCCTCGTCGATTCAAATTCTAAAAGCTCAACTGAATTCTAAAGATTATTATCTTGCAGAGATTTGCGAAGAATCGCTTCGAAAGGTGATTGCGAGCGTAAATTTCGCGAATTCGGATGGTGTTCCACAAACTTGATCTGAAGAATCGAAAACCCGCATTTTTGTCTTTGAGTTTATCTTTGATTTAATAAAAGGAATGAAACCGAAACACCAGCTGGATTCCATCGAAATCGATTTCCCTACTTCGTACAACAACGTTCGCTCTTATACTGAAGAGCTATGCGAGCCGCTCGAGATTGAGGATTATATACCTCAACCGATTATTGACGTTTCTCCGCCGCGATGGAACATTGCTCACACCACTTGGTTTTTTGAGGAATTAATACTCAAAAAACATGCGTCGTCTTACAAAGAATTTGATCCAAACTACTGCTTTCTGTTTAACAGCTACTACAACACAGTCGGCGAGCGAACTTTACGGGACAAACGGGGTGACTTATCCCGCCCAACCGTTAAAGAAGTATTTGAGTATCGCAAGTATGTCGATACTGAAATGCAGGTGCTCTTCGCCGCTGAAATGACTGACGAGGTACGTGATCTGGTAGTTTTGGGACTAAATCACGAACAGCAGCATCAGGAACTTTTTCTGACCGATCTCAAATATACTTTTGGCGTAAACCCTACCTTTCCGGTTTATAGTAAAGATTTTGCACTCGTAGAAAAAGGTGAGATTGGTTCAACAAACCTTATCGAAATCGAGGCCGGCGTAAAAGAGATTGGTTTTAGTGGCGAAGGTTTTTGCTTCGACAACGAACTCGGACTACACAAGGTTTATCTAGAAGAGTTCGAAATCCGCAGCAGTCTTGTTTCAAACGAGGAATTTATTGAATTTATTGAGGATGGCGGATACGAAACCCATTCTCTCTGGCATTCAGAAGGCTGGGATTGGGTAAACGAAAAAGAGATTGGTGCGCCCCTCTACTGGAATAAAATCGATAATGAATGGCATCAATTCACTTTGGGCGGCTTGCGGAAACTTAACCGGCGGAACCCAGTTTGTCATATTTCATTTTACGAAGCAGCGGCTTTCGCTGAATGGAAAGGAATGAGGCTTCCTACGGAGTTTGAATGGGAAGCCGCATGTGAGGAGTTTGATTGGGGATTGCGTTGGGAATGGACAAGTTCTGCATATCTTCCTTATCCGGGATTTAAAACCGCTGAGGGCGCCGTCGGCGAATATAACGGCAAGTTTATGGTAAACCAAAAAGTTTTACGCGGCGCTTCAGTCGCAACATCTCCAAACCACAGCCGAAAAAGTTACCGCAACTTCTTCCATCCGCATCTGCGTTGGCAGTTTACCGGTTTACGTTTGGCGAAATAAAGAAAATTTGGCGTTCTGAGGAAATGCTGCGTACTAGAACCAATAAATCATGTAGGTTCTAGTACGCAGCCGTAACGACTCTACAAGTTTCGGACCGGCCGTTCGGAACTGTGTCTTATATCAGTTCTGCTTCGTTAGCTAATAAAAAATGAAAAACTCCAAAAAACACAATACGTTTGCCGAGGATGTTCTCGAAGGACTTTCCGACAACCCCAAACATTTATCTTCAAAATATTTTTATGACGAAGCGGGTTCGACGCTGTTTCAGGAGATAATGAAGCTTCCGGAATACTATCTTACTCGAACCGAAACCGAGATTTTCCGAGAGCAAACCGAAGAAATCTGCGAGGCATTTGAGGTCACAAATGGCGGCTTTGATCTGATCGAACTTGGGGCCGGAGACGGCACGAAAACTTCCCTTTTGGTCAAACATTTCTTAGAAAATGGTGCCGACTTTAAATATGTTCCGATAGATATTTCAAGAAAAGCCCTCGAATTATTAACCGATAAATTCCACCGCGAATATCCGACGCTGGAGATTCAACCCGAGTGCGGCGACTATTTCAAGACCCTTAAAACCTTTTCAGAAAAGTCCCGGCGTAAAGAGATCATCCTTTTCCTGGGTTCCAACATTGGAAATTTCAGGGAGGCACAAGCCGTCGACTTCTTTCGGCATCTGCACGAAGTAATGAGCACTGAGGACATGATTTTTATCGGCTTTGATCTTCATAAAAACCCCAAAACGATCCTGAATGCCTACGACGATTCTCAGCACGTCACTTCAAAGTTTAATCTGAACTTACTCAAACGCATCAACCGCGAACTCGGCGCAAACTTTCAAATCGAAAATTTTCTGCACTACGCAAGTTATCACCCAACGGAATGTGCGGCTCGCTCGTATCTGATCTCGCAAAAGGATCAAACGGTTTTCATAGAATCGCTTGACCGGGAGTTCGGTTTTAAGAAGTGGGAGCCTATCTACATGGAAGTCTCACAAAAGTACAACCTCGATATGATCGAAAACCTCGCAGCGGAAAGCGGTTTTGAGATTGCACGAAACTTCTTTGACGAAAATAAGTTCTACACAAATTCGCTCTGGCAAACCGTTTGATGGTATAAATCCCTATGGTTAACAACATAGGCTATTTCTTTAGTGCGGTCGGAATACTTTTGGCCATCCTTTGGGTCGTTCAGACGTTTACTCCTTTTCATTTGCTGAGTAATGCGGCGACCGGTGCCGCGGTTTGCTTACTGGTTGGATTTGGAATCCAGATCGTATCCCGAAATAAGGCAGGCAAATAGAACGTTGAATATCACGGTTCTCAAATTTGAATCTCTTGCCTCGACCAACGACGAAGCCATCGAACAGGCAAAACGAGGAGCCGATGAAGGGCTCTGCATAGTTGCCGAAGGGCAAACTGCCGGAAAGGGGCGAAAAGGACGCGTTTGGGAATCTTCCGAAAACTCGGGACTGTATTTTAGTTCAGTTCTTCGCCCAAATCTTCCAAAAGAAAAACTTCCCCTGTTAACCCTAATGAGCGCCGTCGCTGTTTTTGAATTGCTCAAAACGGACTATGCACTAAATCCGGATATCAAGTGGCCAAATGACGTTTTAGTTGGCGAAAAGAAGATTTGCGGAATACTGGCAGAGGCCGTTGAGACATCAAAAGGACTTGCCGTAGTCGTTGGTATCGGCATCAATTACACGTCGCAAAACTTTCCTGACGAATTGATTGATACCGCAACCTCGATCAAAGACGAAACAGGCAAAAAGCCCGATCCCGAGAAACTCCTCCAGTCGCTTACAAGCTTTCTATCGTATTTCTATGCAACACTTAACGGCGGGGGCGGTTCGAAGACAATACTGGAAGAATGGACGAAACGATCCTCTTACGCTGAAGGAAAAAAGGTAAAAGTCAGCTCAGACACTGGGCAATTTTCAGGAATCACGCGGGGGGTTGAGAGCAACGGTGCACTGAGGGTTCTAACCGACAGCGGCTCTTTGAGAATCGTTCGGGCCGGGGATGTCGAGTACCTGCGGACCTCCTGAGTTACAAAATTCTCCGAATGCGATTGCAATTCAGTACGTTTCGATTTAACGTGTTTGTATAGGTATTTTTTATGAATTCTGAATTTGACGATTTTGAACAAGACTTGGAAGACCTTGAGAATGAGCTTCCGGATTTTGACCTAGGGTTTGACTCCTTCGATCCGGATCAGGACGATCTTAAAGTTGAGATCAAGGAGATTGAGTTTAGCGATGTGAATATGCGCACCGCGATTCTATCAAAAAATAATATGGTGGCGCTGTTGTGCCTTAAAACGGCAAACGAAGGAGGCGCAATTTGTAGGGTCGATCCGCGAGAAGTGAATCCCGCCGTCCAACTCTACGATGATCCGGATAAGGCACTTGATTGGTACACAAAAAGCCTGAGCACAAGTAGAAAAAACGGCTGGCAAGTCGTTTATGACGGTCTGCCGCTTGAAGGATAAAAAGTGTAAACATTTAAAAAGTGGAAGAGTGAGAAAGTTATACCAGGCTTTTTCACTCACCACTTTTTTACTATTACCTGTCACTTTCTTTTTTCTACTGTCTCACTCTTTCACTTTTCACCTTTAATCATGCTGTTAGCAATTGACATTGGAAATTCGACCACAAAATTCGGAGTTTTTGATGGTGCCAAGCTTACAGAAAAAATCACTATAAAAACTAACCGAAATGATCGAGCTTCCTCAATATATTCTCAAATAAATGAGCAAATCTCAGTATCTATTTCAGCGATTGTAATTTCCACGGTCGTAAATGAATTAAAAGATACCTATCGGGATTTGGGCAAAACTCACTTCAAACTTCCTGCTCTTTTCGCTGACCACTCCTTTGATTATGGCTTTAAAATACAATATTTCCCGCCAAAAGATTGCGGTTCTGACCGTTTGGTTGACGCGTTTGCCGCTGTCGAGAAATATGGAAATCCTGTAATCGTTTGCGATTTTGGCACCGCGACAACAATTGATTTGGTTGACGAAAATAAAAAGTATCTCGGCGGAATTATCACGCCGGGCCCAAACACACTTGGCTCTGCGCTTTTTGAAAAAACCTCAAAGCTGCCAGATGTTGAATTTGAAAAACCTGAAAAAGCTATCGGGGATTCGACCGTCTCTTCAATTCAATCCGGAATCTATTATGGCTATATCGGTTTGGTTGATGGAATAATCGCCCGATTTATTAATGAGACAAGAGTGACACCAAAAATCGTTTCGACCGGCGGTTTTGCCAGGTTAATCGCGGAAGAATCAAAGTACGTGGAGATTGTCGAGCCTGATTTGATGCTTGAGGGACTGCGTCTCGTTTACGAAAAATGGGAATCGGAAAAAACCTTATGATTGCAATGCGTTTGTCCTTTACCCTTCCCGCACCACCGGTCTTTAGCGACTCCCAAACTTACTAAATACTTATTCCCGTCCGGCGTGTTTCTTAAAGAAAAAGAAGAAAAATGCCGCAGCGTGTTTTTTATCTATACCCTTTGCGTAGCCGATCGTACGACGCGAACTATCTTCAACATCCCCGTCATCATCTATGTAACCCAATGTGCGACGTGAGCTGTCCTCAACCTCTCCATCGCTGTCAATATAACCCAGCGTTCGCCGAGAGCTATCTTCAAACGTGCCGTTTCTGATATAGCCAAGGGTGCGGCGAGAGCTGTCCTCGACCTCACCATCGTCGTCGATATAGCCAAGTGTGCGGCGTGAACTGTCCTCCACTTCTCCATCGCTATCAATGTATCCCAAGGTGCGTCGCGAGCTGTCTTCAAACGTCCCGCTGCCGGTCATCGCTAACACCGATGCAGTCAAAAGCGCCAAACCCACGGCTAAAACAAATATTTTTCGCTTCATCTACGATTCTGCCTCCTAAGTTAGAACGCATTTATAGTTACTTTTTGCTCTTTTATTCGGCTAGTAGGCCGGACAGTGTAAAAACGTCGCTTTGACTGATGCGCTGGTGTCTCTTCGGGTAAAGCTGCTTCCCTCATACTCATACCACATCTCGTAGTTGACCCAAGACGTTTCCCCGATATTCATCGGTGCTGGATTATAAACAAGAATCTGATGGCTCTGATCATACTTTGGATGTTTGGGATTTTTGTAAATACCGGCGATTACCGTGATGTGCCTCACGCCGTTGACCCACAGGGGCCCATACCTCCGCAGCCATTCGGAAACTCTCGATCCGTCTACGGACATCGGGGGAATGGTTTTCAGTCCCAAGCGTTGCGCCATGTTTATGATCGCCGAATTATTTATTCCGCCATTTACGTCCCGAAGCCGTTGGCATTCTTCGTCGAGTTCGGGAGTAATCAGCCCCATGTGTGACATCTTACTTTGCTCCTGTCTCCAATTGATCAACATCCTGGCGCAAGCGTACCAACAACTCATTCTCAATTGCTGCGGGATCAATTTCATTCCCGGCACTATATACATTTCTCTCATTTTTCCGTCCTCCTATTGTTATCAAACGAGCTCAGGCTCATTAACAAAGACGGAATTTTGATCAAAGAAGGGACAAATGTAATTTAAAGATCTTGATTTGGGTTTGCCTTTCCGAAATACGATGAAACAAAGTAGATCAAAGCACCGATGATAACAGCGACCACAACCTGCTGAAGATCAACCGCTTTAACGCTCAGCATCAACCACCCCAACAGCCCAAGCGATAAAACTGCAGCAAGAACCCCAAGCGGAGCCAAAAAGCCCGCTTCAGGTGCATCTTTCCGAAAGCGGAAGATCGGCAGCGCGATACAGGTCATTCCGTATACAATGATCCGCGTTATCGTGCTGATGGTGAGCGCAGAGAGAAAGCTGCTGTAAACGGTGAAGAAAAACGTTCCTATCGACGTAATAATGATCGCAAAGTGGGGCGTTTTGAAACGCTCTGAAACGCTTGCAAGAATTTGCGGGATATCCTTTTGCTCCGCCATCGCAAAAAGCAGACGGGTCGTGGCGAGCAGTCCGACATTGAGATTTCCGAGAATCGAAATGAGTGCACCAATAACGATAAATGTTGCCCCCCAGGTGCCTACGAAGGTCTGAGCAGCGTCGGCAAGGGGTCTTTCCGAAGTGGCAAGTTCAGGAAGCGTTCCTATCGAAACTGTTTGGATAAGGATATAAAACGCAACAATAATTCCGATGGCTGTCAAGAGCGCAAACGGAGCATTCTTCCTCGGTTCCTTCATTTCACCCGCTGGAATCACAGCCGACTCAAACCCGACAAACGCATAAATCAACACTAAAACGGCGCTTGCAAAAGCATCTTGTGTCGGGGTCGTTTCGAAATTGAAGTTGCTGAAATCGATAAAAAACGCACCGACGACAACAAACAAAAACAAAGGAACCAATTTCGAGATCGTCAGAATATTTGTCGTTCGAACCGATTCTTTTACGCCGACGATGTTTATAAAGGTCAGTCCAAAAACTACGAGCGCGATCAGAAAAATGCGGTACATTCCCGTTTCAAGGGGCTCGTAAAAGTGGCCAAGATAGCTTATTAAGACGTTGCAATTTGCGGCAAAAGCCGTAAAGCGAGTGATCCAAAAAAGCCACCCTACTTCAAAACCAACAAACGAACCGTATGCTTCCTTCGTGTAAACATAGGCGCCGCCCGTAGTACGAAACCGGCTCGAAACCTCGGCAAAACAGAGTACTACAAAGCCGATAATTATCGAACAACCGATGAAAGCAATTAGACTGTAGCTACCGATCAAAGCCGCAACTTTTGACGGAAGTCCGAAGATCCCCGCACCGATCACAGTGTTGATAACGATTGCTATCAGATCCCAACGCCCGATACCACGAATCAGTTTTTCTTCAGTCATTTGGTTGTAACGTTAAAGGCCTTTATTTATCGGCTGATAATCGTTTATACTCTTTTACATTCCATTCGTAAAGAAACTGATCCGGGCTTAATGAGAAAATTGCAACTTAATATGCCGATAGGCTTAATGCTTTTGCTGTTGAGTACAGTTGCGTTCGCACAAACTGAAAAACCGACTCGCGATCCACTGACAAAAGCCAGGAAAACCAAGCCGGCCGTCCTGGAAATCTACCGGCGTCAACCTCTTCGCCGCATCCTCGATAAAGCCGTATCCGAAACGATCACTGAATTTAAGACCTCAAATCTCAAACCGAGTGAACTCGCAGCGACAATGATCGACCTGCGAGTTTCGGGTATCGGTCCGACGGTAAGTTTCCGAGGCGAAGCGCAGATCTACCCGGCAAGCGTGGTAAAGATGTTTTATATGGTCGCTCTTCATCAGCAACTTGAAGACGGCAAGGTAAAAATGACGCCCGAACTTGAACGCGGCCTCAAAAACATGATCATTGACTCGGGAAATGAGTCCACAGGCTATATCGTCGATGTTTTGACCGGCACCTCTAGCGGCCCCGAGATGCCGCCAAAAGAGTTTGAACAGTGGGCTTACAAGCGAAACTGGATGAATCGTTACTTCCACTCGCTTGGTTACAAGAACATTTCAATTAATCAAAAAACACACTGTGAAGATGCATGGGGTCGCGAACAGCAGTTTCGCGGCTATGGAAATAAAAACCGCAACAAATTAACAACAAACGCGACTGCAAGGTTGCTCGCGCAAATTGTCCGCGGGAAAGCAGTTACGCCTGAACGCAGCAAACAAATGATGGACTTGATGAAGCGCGATTGGGAAAAGCCCGTTAAAGACCCGTTTTATCGCGAGTTTATTTCGTGGGCACTCGAACCCGGCACTAAACTCTGGTCAAAAGAAGGCTGGACTTCGAAAACCCGCCATGATGCTGCATACATCGAGACGCCCGACGGCTTGAAATTTATACTGGTTGTTTTCACCGAAAATCACGCGAAGGAACAGAGTATAATCCCGGCTGTAGCCAGAAAAGTGATCAAGGGTTTGGAGGAACTAACAAAATGAAATTATTAAAAAATATCTTGGTTTTACTCGTTGTTTTTTTGTTTTGTACCGCGTCTGTTTTCGCTCAGGGTTATAAAACCCCGCCTAAAGCAATCATGGATGTCCTGAATGCCCCGGCCCGTCCAACGATACGAATCAGCCCAGTTAAGGACAAAATTGCAATGTTCGAACCTCTTAGATACCCGCCAATCGCAGATTTGTCCGAACCGATGTTGAGGCTTGCCGGCTTGCGTATAAATCCAAAAACAAATTCGAGTCATCGCCAGGGGTATTTCGTTAACATGACCCTGCAAAACATCTCGGATGGCAAGAAAATGAAAGTGGGTTTCCCAAACGGAATGAAACTCATTAATCCAAGTTTTAGTGCAGATGGCAAATATATCGCGGTCGGAAATGTGACGGACTCCGGCATCGAGCTGTGGATTGTTGAAAGTGCCTCAGGAAGATTTAGCAGGCTTGATGGTCTTAAGGTAAACACGGCATTTGGTGGCTTTAAATGGATGCCCGATCAGAAAAGACTTCTTGTCAACCTTGTTCCCGAAAAACGGGGCCCAGCGCCAAAGGTTTCGAGCGTCCCAACATCCCCCAGCATCCAGGAGACGTCAGGACGTGCCGCCGCAATCCGCACCTATCAGGACTTACTAAAATCCCCAAATGACGAGAAGCTGTTTGATTACTATGCAACTTCACAGCTGGCATTCGTTGACTTTGGCGGTAAAGTTTACAGTCGGGCAAAGGCTTTGAAAGTTTCAATAGTTGGAAAACCGGCTATCTTTAGAGATACCCGCGTTTCGCCAAACGGAAAATATATTTTGACTTCCAGAGTTAAACGTCCATATTCCTATTTATTCCCGGTTTGGAGCTTTGCAAATGAGGTCGAAGTTTGGGACACAAAAGGGGCGATGGTTTACAAGGTTGCCAGCGTTCCGATTAGAGATAATCTACCGGTTGGCGGCACAACCACAAGCCCACGAAGTTTTCTCTGGATTCCAACTGAACCCTCGACGCTAATGTGGGCGGAGGCATTAGACGGCGGAAACCCGAAATCGAACGTTGAGTTTCGCGACAAACTTATGACCCACAAAATCCCGACCCGTAAGGCTCCGAAAGAGCTTCTGAAAACTGAGCAGCGATATGACGGCAGCGCGTTTGGCGAAAACGGAATGATGTGGTTTTACGATTATGACCGTCAAAAACAGCGACAACGTATATTCATGACAGATTATCGCAACCCTCGTGACATAAAGACCATTTCGGATCGCAATGTACGGGACCGATATAATGCGCTTGGAGCCCCCGTCATGAAGACATTGCCGAATGGTGAGTCTGTGATTTGGGAAACAAAATCAGGCGTTATGTTGGCCGGCCGGGGAGCAACCCCCAGAGGCGACCGTCCGTACCTGCGTTTAATGGATCTGACGACCCTTCAAAAACATGAATTGTTTCGCTCGGGTTCGGGATCTTATGAAAGTGTGATCTCAGTAGTAAATGCAGGTGGAAATTTCATTTTCTTAACGCGTAAGGAGTCTAGTGCGATTCCGCCAAACTTCCATCTTAAATGGGCATGCAAACCGAAGGTAAAATGTTCGAAACCGTATCGTATTCCCCGCCAAATCACAAATTTCAAGGACCCGACGCCTCAACTCCGCGGAATCACGAAAAAACTGGTGAAATATAAGCGAGCTGACGGCGTCGATTTGTCGTTTACGCTTTATTTGCCCCCCAACTACAAAAAGGGAGAGCGTTTACCTGCGCTTCTTTGGGCTTATCCCCGCGAGTACACTAACAAAGGTGTCGCCGGACAAGTCTCCGGTTCTACGAATCGCTTTACATCAATCGGGGGCTCGTCACACATGTTCTTATTGCTACAGGGTTACGCGGTTTTACATAACGCCACTGTTCCAATTGTCGGTGATCCTCTAACGGTAAACGACACGTTTATTCCTCAGCTCGTCGCGGGAGCGAAAGCTGCAGTCGATAAAGGCGCGGAAATGGGCGTAATTGATCCTGATCGCGTTGCCGTTGGCGGACACTCTTACGGAGCGTTTATGACCGCACATTTACTCGCAAATTCCGACCTTTTCCGTGCGGGAATTGCCCGAAGCGGTGCGTATAATCGAACTCTTACACCTTTTGGATTCCAATCGGAACGCCGTTCATTTTGGGAAGCCCCGCAAAGCTACTTCACTCTTTCACCGTTTATGCGGGCTCACAAAATTAACGAGCCGATGCTTATGATTCACGGCGAAGCTGACAACAACTCCGGTACGTATCCAATGCAATCGAGGCGTATGTTCGCAGCAATTCGCGGCAATGGCGGAACAGCAAGACTCGTGATGCTTCCGCTAGAATCACATGGCTACCGCGCGCGGGAATCGGTCGAGCACGTTCTTTGGGAACAGAATCAATGGATGGATAAGTATGTGAAAAACGCGAAGCCTCGGAATAAGGAAATCGCAAAGTAAATAATTTTTGTAGTGAGCAACTGCGAAATCTTATATCGGCTTCTCATCCCCGAGTTCTCACGAATATTACGAATTGAAAGAGAGATAGCGCTGTAAATTTTAGGGGTCCACTCGGTCGCGCAGATTCGCGGGCAAAAGAATCTTTCCAACATTTTTTCGACCATTTCCGTTTTTCTCCCGTCTTAGTAAGCGAGTCAACGTTGACGCTTAAAAATAAATTCAACGGAGGAATATAATGAAAAAATCAATTGGACTATTTGTCGCTTCGCTGTGCGTAGTTTTTGGTTTGAGCGTAATCGCTTCGGCGCAAACGGGCACAAAGGGAATCAATAAGCGTCAGAAAAATCAACAAAAGCGCATTTTCAAAGGCGTTAAAAACGGTAGTGTAACTGGTAAAGAATACAAGAAGTTACAGAAACAACAGGTCAAAACGCAAAAAGCAAAAAAGCGTGCGAAATCTGATGGGAAAGTAACGAAAAAAGAACGGTTTAAGCTTCACAAGAGATTAAACAAAAACAGCCGAACCATCTATCGCGCGAAGCATAATCGCCGTGGAAATAAACCATAATCGCTAAACGCAATTGTACTCTCTTCGGGAAGGAACGACGAAGGCGTTCCTTTTTCTTATAAAAGCGACTCAAAGCCCGCATTTCTACGAGACAATCCGCTGGTAAAAATAAACTACTTAGGCAAATTCTTATCCAGCATTCGCCAAACTTTGCCTACCCAAACACCATAAAAATTCGGTTCCATTTTTGGAAACTTCGTGATTAAGCTCACTTCATAAACTCTTACCACACCAGGGTCCGTTGTGTTATCAGATAAATAAATAGCCGCTGGCAAACCGTACCGCGTAGGTCTACCAAGTGCGTCGCGTTCGGCAACAAACCAATCTCCGATGATCGATACCTTCTTGATATTGGTCTGCTTTTTCGTGTTTCCGCCCCAATCAGACTGACTATTTAGAAAGCGTTTCCCCGCGGCGGCAAGGGAAGCCGGCGAGCTTGCCGAAGTGCTGGAGATGTTTCCCTTGAATTTACGACTCTGTAAGACGCGCATTTCTTCGGCTTTGTATTCCTTAAAGGCAGTATCGACTTCCGTAGACAAACGCGCTACGCGACGCTCAATTCTCTCGTTTCCCGGGTCGAAAAGTGGAGCAATCGTCAGAAGGCTCTTAGCCTCTTCAATCGCTTTCACGCGATAGATTTCATGAAGTGCCTTCAAAGTACTGGCATTTGTGCCAAAGTCTCTTACGTGCTTAAGCGCCGTTAGCGCATTTTTCTCTCCCGCCGTATCAAGGTAAGAAAAACGAGTCATTATCGATTCATATTCATCGCCAACGTCATAACCAAGAGAAAGCGATTCGAATTTACTGTTTAGCGATCGCGTTACCTTGTACAATTCCGTTTCGCCGCCCGCATACTTCTCCGAAAAACTTTTCAAAAACCCTCCATGCGAATCCCGCAATGTACGCGTCTTGCTCATTCCATCAAGCGCCGACTGATACGCCGGATAATTTTCGCCAATGCGCTTGCTGACGCCCTCCGGGATCCTGAAATCTTTAACCGAAGTCACTTCTTTATAAATCGCGTGAACTCGCTCAGCATCCTCTTCCATCTGAGCCTCGGATTGCGTAAAAACCGAAATCGCCAAAAGACACACCACTAGGATCATAAAAATATTCTTTCTAACCATTTTCAATAGCTCTCTCCCAAATCACAGAATTTCTATTACATTGCGTAGACGATGAAAATAAGCAATATTGCGAATCTCAAATCATCATACTCATTCGCCGTTAAAATGTTCCTTGCAATAATTTTACTGGAAAATATAAACTAGCCAAAATTAGCACGTTTTAATGGAGGAGTATGTAATGTGTGTACGAATTCGAACCGCTGGAATTGTGATCGCTCTGGGAACGGTTTTACTTTTTTTGACAGCTATTTCAGTGGGTTTTCCGAAAATGAAAAAGAAGACTCAAATCGACGTCGAAGAGATGACCGTGATGGAAATGCAGAAAGCGATGAAATCCGGGAAGGTCACTTCGAAACAGCTTGTCGAGGCTTATTTGAGGCGCATAAAAGAGATCGACGGAAAACTCAACGCCATCATTGAAATAAATCCCGACGCGATTGCGATTGCTGAAGCGATGGATAAAGAACGTGCCGCTGGAAAAGTGCGTTCGAAGATGCATGGAATTCCCGTCGTCATTAAAGACAATATCGACACGGCTGACAAAATGAAAACGACTGCTGGAAGCCTTGCTCTCATCGATGCTCCGACTCCGAAGCAAGATGCGTTCGTCGTTCAGCAGATGCGAAAAGCAGGGGCGGTTTTGATCGGCAAAACTAATCTATCCGAATGGGCAAATTTCCGTTCGGAAAGCTCCTCAAGCGGTTGGTCAGGACGCGGCGGGCAAACTCACAATCCATATATCTTAGATAGAAGCCCTTGCGGTTCTTCGTCAGGTTCGGGCGTTGCAGCGGCGGCGAATTTATCAGCGGTGGCGGTCGGAACCGAAACGGATGGTTCGGTTGTTTGTCCGGCTTCGATCAATGGAATTGTCGGCATCAAACCAACTCTTGGTTTAGTTTCGCGAAGCGGAATTATTCCAATCGCCCATTCACAAGATACAGCAGGACCGATGGCTCGAACGGTTTCCGATGCCGCGATTTTGCTAAACGCAATGGTTGGAATGGATACGCAAGACTCCATAACATCTGACTTTAAGAAAAAAGGCGTGGAGGATTACACAAAATTCCTTGATAAAAATGGCTTGAAGGGAGCAAGAATCGGAGTCGTCCGTCAGTATTTTGGCAAGAACGCTAGCCTTGATGCTTTAATGGAAAAGAACCTTAAGAAAATGGAAAAAGCCGGAGCTGTTTTTATCGATGTTGAATTCCCACATTTCCGAGGTTACGGCGATGATGAGTACGAAGTCTTACTTTATGAATTCAAAGCAGATTTAAACAAATACCTAAAAAATCGCGGCGGAAAATACAATACACTCGCCAAACTTATTAAATTCAACAAAGACAATGCAGCAAAGTCAATGCCATATTTCAAACAGGAGATCTTTGAAAAAGCACAGGCGAAAAGCGACCTAAACGACGCAGGTTACAAACTCGCTTTGATGACAAGCAAAACGCTAACTCAAGCCAAAGGAATTGACCTGGTGATGGACAAACACAACCTCGATGCCCTCGTCGCACCTTCAAATTCCCAATCGTGGTTAATCGATTTAATTATGGGCGACAGTCCAACTCAATACGTTGGAAGCTCAAGTCTCGCGGCGGTTTCAGGCTATCCGAATATCACCGTTCCCTCAGGCTTCTTAAATGAACTCCCAATCGGAATGTCATTCTTCGGACGAGCGTTTTCAGAACCGAAGTTGATTAAAATTGCTTATGCGTGGGAACAATTAAGCAAGGCTAGAAAGAAGCCGAAGTATTTGGAAACTTATAAGTAAGATTAACCGCAAAGGTCGCAACGGACGCAAAGTCTTAATACCTCGATAGTAGCCAGTTTTGAAGGTTTCTTAAGCACGAATTTAAATCGAAATCTTCCTTTGCGACCTTAGCGGTCTTTGCGGTCGCTACTCTCTTAGTTAAAATACTCCTTCACCTAAAAAGTTTTCGCTCAGATATTTAATTGTATCATTCAGAGTTTCCTGTGGATCACGAGGTTCAAAATCCAATTCTTCCTTTGCTCTGTACGAATCAAAATACCAAAACAATTCTGCCTGCTCGACCTCCTTTGCTTCAAATGGCGGTGTTTTGTTCCAGGTTCTAAAGAAAGAATCTACAATGCCGGCGGCTGGGACAGAAATTGCTTTCGGAACTTTTAGCATTGGAGCCGCAACGCCACACAGTCTTTCGAGCCTCCCAAAAAACTCTTCAAACTTCATATTTTCTGCACCAAGCAGATATTTCTCTTGATGTCTTCCCTTTTCGAGTGCGTTAATAAATGCCGTTGCTGTGTCTCTTGCATCAACAAAATTTAAACCACCGGAGGGTGTGTAAGGAACTTTGCGTGCTAGAAAATCGAGTACAGGCTTTGTCGAACTCAATCGCTCATCTCCTGTGCCCAAAAGAAGCGAGGGATTTAAGATCACAAGTTTTTTTCCTTTCCCATCAAAGTCGCGAATAGCTGTTCGCTCTTGATAAAACTTCGACGCGTAATACGCAAACCGCGAGATCAAATCCATCGGCGGGTGGTAAGTTTCATCCAAAACTTCTTCGTCTTCGCTGATCGCAATCGTTCCACTTGAAGATGCCAAAATAAAAGTTTTTACGCCCGCTTCCTTCGCCGCTTCGCATAAAACCCGAGTACCTTGAACGTGAATTTTATTCATCTGAGCCGCATCATCATTATCCCTCGACACCTTCCCAGCCAAATGATAAATCGCCGAAACGCCTTTGACCGCTTCCGCAACCTCTTTCTCATCAGTAACCGAACCTTCGAACGCCTCAACACCTTCATCCTGCATCCATTCAGGAACAGACGATGCCATCACACGCAAGTTTTTCTCGCCCGAATCCAAAAACTGCTGAACAATATGTGTTCCGAGAAATCCGGTTCCACCTGTAATCAAAATTTTTTTAGTCATAAGAAATCAACCGCAAAGGTCGCTAAGGACGCAAAGTTTATAAGTCGTTTACTATCCGATTCACACCTTGTTTGAGTCTTGGAACATTAAAATTTATCAACAGTCCAAGTTTCTTGTTACTTAGTTTCAGATACGAAAGAATCTGGGCGGTATGCACGGGATGAAGCTTATCTACTGCTTTCAATTCAACAATTAGCTCGTTTTCAACCAACACATCCAAGCGGTAACCAGCACTAATTTTTACTCCGTCATATAAAATTGGAAGTTCAACCTGAGATTTTGCACTCAACCTATTCTGCTTCAATTCATACATTAAGCATGCTTCATAAGCACTTTCCAACATTCCCGGTCCTAATGCGGTGTGAATCTTGTAACAACAATCTAACGTTGTTTTGGTGATTCTTTCTAATTCTTCCCGTTCCATATGGTTTCAACCGCTAAGGACGCAAAGGTCGCTAAAGTTTTTATATTTTGTTAAGACCGATATCGCATTAAACATGAAAATTGCTTTTATTAAGAGTAACGCAGCTCGCATTCTTAAAAGCTCTTATATTTTATCCTTCTTTCCTTCGCGTACTTCGCGACCTTTGCGGTTGATCCCTACTCATCAATCACAGCCTGTTTCTTCTTGGTCTTCCGCCTCTCAGCTTTCCATTTCTTCCTCACTGCTTTCACATCAAACTTATCCCGCTTACCATCTCGCATATTTTCTACTTCGTGTTGAACTCTTGCGGCGACCAAGCGATAGCTCTCCGTATTTGGAATGCCTTCGGTCATTTCGGCTAATTCTTCGTATTCGAGAAATCTTCCAACTTTTGCTCCGATTTTTGAGCCAACTTTTTCGTATTTTGGAACGGTTGTGCCTTTTGGAAAAGCGTCGTAGGTTCCCGATAAATATATCGGCAAGATTCCGACCTTTTCGTTTAACGCCAAATAGCCGATGACAGGTTTAAACTCTTCCATTTCGCCCGTGAGCGAACGCGTACCTTCCGGGAAGATCAGACAGTTGTAACCTTCTTTCAAGATTTGAGTTACGTGGCGGAGCGATGTTCTGAGGCTTCCCGAACGCTCGATTGGCACAAGCGTTGTGAAATTGTTCATATAGGCACGTTTGTACTTCGTATCAAACCAATAATCCGCCGCCGCAACCGCCACCGTTTGTTCGGCAATGTCTTCGCCGAGCGAGTATTTGATCAAGCCCATATCGAGGTGCGAAGCATGATTGGATGAAACGATAAAATTCGTGTGGGGCGGAATATTCGAGCGTCCTTCAACTGTCGTGTCGAGAACGGTTTCGTAAAGAGCCTTTTGAGCCATTAATACGACGCGATTCCCTACTTGTTGAACGATCTTTGGAATGTAAATTTCGTCGTCATTTGTGTCTCTCGCTTTTGGCTCGTCAACGAGCTTCTTCGATTTATCAACTCTTTGAACAACCGCCAAAATCTCGTTGACGGTTTGAACTTCGGTTAGCTCATCCGCCGATAAAACGCGTCCACCGCTGTCTTCGATTGCTCCCTGAAGCTCGACAAACATCAACGAATCAAAGCCTAAATCCACCAAACGTGAATTTGAAGCAACCTCAGATAACGGATTGCTCGAAACGCTCGCAACGATCTTGCGAATCCACAAAACATTGTCATCGCCTTTGATTTCGACGATTTCTTTTGTCTTTGTTTTCGAGCGATTTTCCAGAGTTTCGATCATTTCAACGACTTCGGGACGCTTAACCTTTCGAGTGGCTGTTCGCGGCAATTCAAATGGAGTCGTGTGCAAAATTTGAACTCGTTTGTGGAACGGAAGCGTCGCTGAAACTTCGCGGAAATGTTGTTCGACCGCCTTGTTTGTTTCGCGGCGTGTTAGCGAAATATCTTTTTCATAATCGGGCACGATGAGACACGCGATCTTTTCTCCGCCTCGTTCATCGGGCAAGCCGACAACCGATAATTCCTTAATAAAATCAGACTTTCCGTAAAGATCTTCGATCTCATCCGGATAAATATTCTTACCGTTTGAATCGATAATTACATCTTTCGAACGACCAACGATATACAGATTCCCATCATCATCGATCCTGCCCAAATCACCGGTTCTGAGCCAACGTTCTGCCGTCAAAGCCTCATCCGTCGCATCATCATTTTTGTAATAGCCAAGCATTACGTTTTGCCCGCGTGCGAGCACTTCGCCAACGCCTTTGCTGTCAGGGTCGTCAATCATTACCTCAACGCCAGGAAGCGGTTTCCCAACGCTTCCTTTCACCAATTCATTTTGCGGACGAGTCACGGTCAAAACAGGCGACGACTCAGTTAATCCATATCCTTCGAGAACATTAAAACCAAGTCCGTGCAGATCCTTTTGAACCTTTTCGCTCAACGCAGAACCACCTGAAATTAGATATCGCATGCGTCCTCCCATTCCTTCGTGGATGGGGAAAAACACGACCGGACCAAGATTAAATGGAGTGTTGTCACGAAGCCACGCATTAAAATCAATCACATTGTCGGCAATATCAGCAATCCAATCGCCGCGATCCCGCAGACGAGTTTTTATACGTCGGTGGAGCATTTCCCAAAGTGCTGGAACGCCGACCATTCCGGTTACATGACCGTTTTCGATAGCTCGTGCGAGTTCGTCGGAAGACAATTCTTCGAGGTAACGCATCTGTGTTCCATTTGTAAACGGTGTCAAGAACCCTGCTGAAAACTCAAACGTATGATGCATCGGCAAAACGGACAACACGCCGTCTTCCACACTCATTTCTAGTACGCTCGAAAGCATCGAAACCATCGACGTAAAATTCTTATGCGAAAGCATCACGGCTTTTGGCGTTCCGGTCGTTCCGGAAGTGAAAATCAACGATGCCGGCGAAGTGGCGACGATCCGATTGGGTAACATCTCAAGCCGTTTTGCCTCTTCGGTTTCCGAAGGCATTTCGAAAACTTCGTCGAATGTATAAACCGGAACGCGGACACTCCTGTCCGCTTCTTTTGTTTTCTTTGTATTCTTTTTCGAACGCTTGTCGCGTTCGTTGCGGACAGAGTGTCCGCGTTCCAATTTCTTCAATTCCGGATTCTCTTCCAGAAGTTTCGGGCTGATGACAATCGCTGATGCTTCGCCCGCCGTTGCAAAATTAATAATTTCGTCAATCGTACTCGCAGGGTCAATTGGAATCGCCGTCGCTCCGGCTTTGATAATTCCAAAATAGGACATTCCCCATTCAGGCATATTGTGCGAGAGGAGAATCACGCGATCATCTTGTTTGATTCCACTATATGCAAGAAAACCCGCGGCACGAAGGGCTAATTCGCGAACGTCTTCGTAAGTATATTGCTCCATACGTCCGTTTCGCTCGATCTTCATTGAAACACGGGTTGGAAAGCGTTTTGTCGCCGTGTCAAAAAGATCGCCGAGATCTTTGTAGGTGTAATCGCGGCGTTCGATCGCTTTGAGATCTTCTTCAAGCTGCGGCAAAACCCACTTTCTCAAACCCGGAAAATGAATCTTCAGCCAATATTCATACCAATCAATTTCATCGGGCGACCAGGGCAATAGATGCTTCTCGCTCTTTTTCACACGAGACATCAATGCCCTTACGTTTTCAGATCGATAATTGTATTCGTTATCGATCATGAAGGGCTTAAACATCGCGAAAGCATCCATCGTTTCCTGCGTCGTTCGTTCAAACTCATCAATGCCTTTTTTCACATCCGTAACAATGTCGCCGATTCTTCCCGCTCCCCATTCCGGCGTAACCTTATCGAGCATTGAATTCGCCGCTTTCGCCATTGTGTTGAGCATCGGAGTCGACGTTCGCTCATAAACTTTCTGCGTCGCCGGCGAAGTTTCAACCATTTTGTGAAAACGATTTACCAGCGAATTTCCCGTGTCTTTTTCTTTGTAATGCTCACGTTTATAAAGCCCCACAAGCCCTACGATCCGCTTCATATCATTCGGATTCGAATCGCCCGTCGATGCCTGATAAACCAGCGGCGGCTCATCATTCACCATTGCCTCCATCGCCGCTCCAAGCATCGCTCCCGCGACCATATCAACGGGAACAATATCGAGCACAAGTTTTTCGTTAACGGGAATAACGGGTTGACCGCGAAGTGCAATGAGAATAAGAGGAGCGGTGGTTGTAAAACCCTCGTTCCAACCGGGAAACGGATACGAAACCGAGCTTTCAACGATCGAAGGTCTCACGACACTCTTAATAATGTCATCTTGTCCGGCAACGATCTGCTCGGCGATCGATTTCGAATAAGTGTAAATATTCGTCCAACCCCAATAATCCGCACGCTCTTCGCCAAGCTCGGTCGTCCGCTCGCGAATCCACATTTTTCGTTCGCGAAATATCGCTGATTTTACGGCTCTTTCATCATCGAGGTCGCGTCCTTCATCACGAAGACGCTTTCTCGCTATCTCGCGGAATTTAGCGATATTTACCGCATCGTCAGCCTCCTGCCTCGCCTGTTCGGAAATCCTCGCGCAATCTTTTATCTCTTGATTTACATCAAAGGTCGTCCCAACAAGCTCTCGTTTACGCGGAAAATATCCGACGACGGGTTCGTTTTCCCATATCGCTCCGCTTCGTTTTCCAGCCACGAAACAGGTCGAAACGTGAACAAGACAAGGACGCTTCATCATCCTCGCCAAACCGATCACGTTGTTCGTTCCCGTTACATTTGTGCGAAGTGCGGATTCTAAGGGTGGATTAAACGTGACATTCCCAGCCGAATTGATGATCACGTCACATTCCGACATGATCTTCTTCGCCTGATCCTCCTCCATCCCAAGAAAATCCGCCGAAACATCACCATTTATCGGAATTAATTTTTCTTTGATGAATTCTTCGAACCTTCCACCGTGCTTCTCGCGAATCGGATCAAACGTCGGCGAAGGTACAACCGAATTCCAAAAACGATTTAACGATTCTTCCTGATTCCTCGCCCGCACGATCATGTAAACCTTCCCGACATCAGGAAAATTATGCAGCAACATTGAAAGCGTAACCTTGCCAACAAAGCCGGTGCCGCCAATGAAAAAGATCGTCTTATTTTTATATATTTCAGTTGGTGATAATTTCATAAAATAAGTTAGTCGTCCAAGACAAATGGTAATCCCTCGGTAGTTCGGAATGACTCAGTTATTACATGATTAAAACTCGTCATATCACCTAAATTCATTTCTTTTCGAACAAATAAACTGCCAGAGAGCCAGTTAATAAGTGCTTCATATCGATTATTATTTTCCGAATCGTCAGATTGAATTCTCGAAAATACTTCTTCAATTAGAAATACGACACTAATTGGCAGATTAGCTGCTAAGCCGGGTGGGAACGGAAGTTTTGTTTCCACATGATTAACCGAACTTTCATCTATAAGACTAACTATGAATCGTTCCCCGTTGTTTGTTGCAGCACTTCCCCCATCTGGATTTCGAAAAATTTCAGCAAATTCAGCTATGCTTGCTCTTATAGAACTAAAGCCATTTTCGTTAACCTGTTCCTCAATCTGTCCGAATATCTCTTTAAAAGCATTAAATACTTCGTCAGGTTCCGACGCGACCAAGAACCTAATTTTCACAAAATAGAGAAGAGCAAGTTTTATTAGTCTTTCATCAGTAATTTCCAGAGGTGGGCTAAACTCCACGTTAGATTTACCGGATGGATCGATGTCAATTACTGCTGTTAAGGAACTTCTCACCTTTTGTTTTTTGACAAAAAACCAAAAAACGATCACTAGGAAAAGAACAACTAACACACTAATTGTTAAAACAGAATAGAGATTCATTTTTTATTGATCCTCATTATCAAAGCCGTTGAAAACGGCGTTATATTTGTAGCCCACGGTGCAAACCGTGGGAACGCGATGCAACAAACGTTTGAGCCGTTGAAAACGGCGGCATACAAACCGCGTTCGATATGTCGCCGTTTTCAACGGCTTTAATTCTAAATTTATTCAATACCCATATCTTGCGATATGGGCTACAAATATGTCGTCGGTTTCACCGACTAACAATCGTTAATCGCACTAAAATCCAAAATCATCGAAGATGGCGTTATATTTGTAGCCCACGGTGCAAACCGTGGGAACGTGAAACGCAATATTTGAGCCGTTGAAAACGGCGGCATATCATTTCCACAAATATTGTTCATCAAAATCAACTTCGTATCTTTTCAACAATTCCAAAAACTCGGCTCTGAAATTACGTTTTTTGTGATGTTCGACTTGATTTTCAATATATTCCGCAACCCGTTCCATTCCCGAACGGCTGACGCTGAACGCTCCATAACCTTTTTGCCATTCAAACGGTTTATTAAATTTCTCGCTCACCCATTTTGACGAATTCGCTTTAATAAACCGCATCGCATCAGATGTTGAAACTGTCGGCGGTAACGATGCCAAAACGTGAACGTGATCGGGCATTCCACCGATTTTTATCGGTTTGCCCTTTAGTTCTTTAACCAAACCGCCGAGATATTTGTGCAATTCGACTCTGAAATCTTCATCTATCAATGGTCGTCGTTCTTTTGTGCTGAATACATTGTGTGTAATTAAATTTGTGTATGTGTGTGACATAATTTTTATGTCGCTATCTTCGATAGCTATATTTGCTTTATCTTCTAAACCCACGGTTTGCACCGTGGGCTACATATATCTCGCCATTTTCAATGGCTTTCATTTCGCTAAAATCTATGAGATCACAATTTGTGATCTTAAACGCTACTAATCAGTAACCTCACACAACGCAATCACGGGTTGATGAAGCATTGAAATCTCGGCGTTTCTGCCCATATAGCTACGTGCCATTGCGATCGCTTCGGTTAAATTGTCCGCGCGTTCCCAACCTAGAATTTCTGGAATGTGTGCGTTTTCGGCTCCAGCGACAATTACCTTGCCGATGTGTTGGCGACCGTTTTCGCCCCAGTACCACATAAAGAAAGGATGTGCCGGATGATAAGCGTTGCCTCGTCGATACATTTCGATATACGCGGGATTTTCAGCAAACTCGCGTTCGTATTTTTCACGTAAGTAAAAGGCATCTCGCGATTCCGGCAGCAAGCGATGGAAAAACTCGATATAGCTCGGATGAAAATCGTGGTCAAACTCGTCAAAGCACGGATGCGTGATGATCATCACGCCGTCTTTTTTGATGAGCGGTTTGTTTTTATACATATTGAAGTGATAACCGAGTGCCATCACCTGCACGAGTAAAGGGTTCAACGCCGAATAGACGTTATACGGCGAAATATCTGGAATACCTGAAATCAGTATGTCGCACTGCCCTTTTACGGGAACGATATACTGCTGATAATTTTTTTCGAGAATCTTTTCATGAACTTTTTCGGTTTCGCCGGCATGGCAAGCGATCATTTCATAAGCCGCCGGAATCGCGTGTAAGGCTTTTCGTCTCGCCTTTCGGGGCATCTTCGAAAACGTGCGTTTCAACGCCTCCCATTTCATACGTGCCGTAAAATCAAACTCGTCTTCGTTTTGCGTCAAAATATCGTATCCCTCGCCAAACATACGGTTGTTTAACGCCGATTCGATATGGAAAACGTTCATATGTTCATCAACGATCTTTCCGATCCGATGAACCTTGTGATTGAGCTCCGAATCGGGCGGATACATGTATGAATCCGAATCGATGATCGTCTGCGGTTCGTGATGAGCACGCAAAGATTCGTAATCGCAAAGCCCGACCGCAACAGATTTGTGTCCGCCGTCCATCGGCACGAGATTTATGTTCAGATAAATGAGCAGATCGGATTCAAACGCACGACGGTTTATTCGCAAAGGCTCTTTGTGTTTTGTATGACCGATATTTACTAATCCTTCATCGTCCTCTGCGTCGTGGTTGTAATAACGGTCAGGATAAAACGCATTGTGAATTTTGCTCCCAACCATCCGTTTCATTTCCCATTCCGTCATTTTGCGGTGCAAAGAATTGGCAATAATCAAATGAATATCGTCAACGCCGTTTGCATAACACATATCCAAAACGACTTCGAGCATCGTCTGCCGAACATCGGGCGTTGCCATCGGCGGCAAGGGTAACGAAATGTCGTCCATCGCGATGGTGACTTTCATTCCCGGCTCAAGTTGTGCGTAAAGCGGTTTTGCGTCGATTGGATTATTCACCGCATAGCGTATCGCCGCCTCGCGGTTCGGCAATCCCTTAATCGGCGGGTTCGGGTAAATAACGCGTGTACCGATTGGAATATCTTCCAATATAAAATCCTCACCAAACGGCATAATCCTAGGTGCCGAGTCGCGGTCAATATAGATAACTGATTCGTGTGTTTTTCTGCGTAGTTGGAGTGCCATAAATAATGTTGCGCTAACTATTTCCTGAAATTTACGTCCACCGATTTAACAACCATTACTATCGTTTCAACCGCATTTACATAAAACTTTGGCTGAATATTCTCAAAATCATCGGTCGGCTTGTGGTAATCCTTGTGATCTTCGACGCCAAAATAAATAAACGGAATTTTCTTGCGATGAAAAGGTCCGTGATCGGAAGAAAATGTCCAATCATCGCGTCGCAGCTTGGGATCGTCGTGACCGAATAAGATTTTTACGCCAGCCTTTTTTACAATCGGATCGACGTATTTTTTTAGGAACGGATAATGACGAACACCCGCGACGTAGAGCTCATTTTTGCTGTTGCGGGAAATCATATCCATGTTTACATTGAGCAAGACGCTCTCTTTTGAAACCGGCAAATTGTCAACAAAATATCTTGCACCTTGCAGACCTTTTTCTTCGGCATCAAACGCAACAAACATCAACGAATGTTTTGGTTTACTCTTCTTAAAATGTTTTGCAATCGCAAAAAGTGCCGCCGTGCCGGAGGCGTTGTCGTCGGCGCCGTTATAGATTTTCCCGCCTTTTACGCCTTCATGATCGTAGTGCGCCGTAATCACAATGTATTTTTTCGGTTCAGCCTTTCCTTTGATATATCCGACGACATTGACCGCGTTGTATTTTTTGCCGCTTCGAGTTTTAAACGAAAATTTTTGGAAGTAGTCTCTTTTAAACGCCTTGATACCGGATTTCTTAAACCTTTTCCGAACATATTTTCGAGCGATCTCGCTTTCCTTTGTACCTGTCTCTCTTCCCTTTAACTCGTCTGATGACAAATACTTAATGTCTTTAATGAGTCTTTCAGCGTTTATAAGTTTCGACTTCAGATGCCTTTCGCCTTCGTTCGCTTTTGAGCCAACTAAAAAAAGCATCGGAATGATCACTAAAGTTGCTGTTACTAAATTTCTAATATTTTTCATATAAATTTTTACAGAGTTTCTGCCGCTGATTAACGCCGGTTTCATAGATTCTTATGTTTTTCCAAAAATCTTTTGATTTGATCCGCGTTTTCCGCGTTAATCCGCGCCAATAGTCCTGCACACTTACTTCGTGCGTGTTTCTGCATTCACTTCAAAGAGTTTCTGCCGCTGATTAACGCCGGTTTCATAGATTCTTATGTTTTTCCAAAAATCTTTTGATTTGATCCGCGTTTTCCGCGTTAATCCGCGGCAACAATTCTGCACACTTACTTCGTGCGTGTTTCTGCATTCACTTCAAATACAAGATCGCCCAATCGTGCTGCAGCGCGGTTTGTTTAAGGCGAAAATCCGGGCTTACTGCCACGGGATGTCCAACAATCGAGAGCATAGGCAAATCCGAAATACTATCTGAATAGGCGTATGATTTACTCAGATTAATGTCATGTTCCTCCGCAAACTCCCGTATCCAGGTTGCTTTCGTTGCCGAAGCCATTACTGGCGGGAGAAGACGCCCAGTAGCGTAGCCATTTACAAACTCCAAACGGTTTGCCGCAAAAACATCAATCCCTAAATAGCTTGCTAATGGCGCCACACTAAAGTCCAGGGCGCCGGTTACCACAACTTGTTTATGACCGAGTTTCTTTGATTTTGCGATCAAATCAGGCGTGCCTTCAAAAATCGCTGGTTTGAGGGTATTCTCAAAAAGTTCTTCTGAGAAATATCGCAGACGATCCTCGGATTCACCTTTATAGCTTTGAAAGAAATACTCGTTAAATACATTTCGGCTATAAAGATCTGTTACACCAAACATCGGCAATTTCGCTACCGTACCGACGCTTTTTTTAATGGTCGAAAACAAACCCTGCTGTCGTCGCGCGTAAAAACCCAAGGTGTGCACTAGATTCGTGCTAACCAAGGTTCCTTCGAGATCATAAAAAGACGCCGCTTGTGATTTCTTACTCATTATGGATAAAATGACCTTTCTTAATTTAATTAAAACAAAATATACCAGAGTTGGTAGCTTTTGGTAACCAGAAAACGAGTGATTTCAAGCATTCTACAAAAAATATTGCTCGAAAGGAGTGGTTTTGTAACTACAATGTATTTACATAGCTTAAAAATCTTAGTTTTAGTCACAGTTTTGACCTCAATTTCGTGCAAATGGAGCTCGGCTGAAGCCGTTGAGTCCCCAAGCATGGTTGCAGCAGTCGCGCCGGAAGAGGCTTTGACGGAGGCAGCCGCGCTCTACAAGAAGCGCGATGACCTTGAAAATGCCCGAAAAGCGATCAAAATTCTCGAAAAGGCCCGAAATCCTGAAAAGCGCAATTATGAGGTCGAATGGAAATATGCTCTCTACAGCTATTTTGTGGGAAGCCGGAAAAACGTCGAAGACGATGAAGCCGAGACAGTTCTTGAAAAAGGAATCAATGCCGCAAGGATTGCCAAACGCATGAAACCGGATCGTCCAGAAGGACACTTCTGGTATGGTGCAATTCTTGGCGAGCAATCAAAACGAAGCCCCGTGACAGTCGGCGTCGTTTCGATCAAGAAAATCAAGGCCGCGATGAAAAAAGTTATCGAAATAGACCCGGGTTACGAAGGCGCGAGCGCTTATGATGCTCTTGGTCAAGTTGAACTTTCAACGCGCGGTTTGGCAGGAGGCAGTCCGGAAAAGGCACTGGAGCACTTTGAAAAAGCAGAAAAGCTCGCGCCTGACAACACGTACGCGAAACTCCATAAAGCTCAAGCTCTACTTGCGCTAAATAGGGACGACGAGGCGAAGCCGATTCTTCAAAAATTGCTCAAGGTGAAACCAAATCCCGACTTTTTGCCGGAGCACGAAGAAGTTCAGAAAGATGTAGAGCGCATTCTTGACGAAAAGTTCTAAAAAAACTATGAGAAGAGCAATTTTTCCAGGTTCTTTTGATCCCCTGACTATGGGACACATGGATATCATTGAAAGAAGTGTTGACCTATTTGATGAAATCGTAGTTGCTGTGCTCAATAATCCTGATAAAAACCCTATGTTTTCGCCGGAAGAAAGGTGCGAGATGATTGAAAGCGTTCTCGCGAATTTCGATTCCAAAGGCTGCAATATGGTGGTTGAAAGTTTCCGGGGTTTACTTGTCGATTACGCGAAAAAGAGGGATGGACACGCAATCGTCCGCGGGATCCGCGCGGTTTCAGATTACGAATACGAGTTGCGTATGGCGTTGATGAACAGACGTTTGGAACCCGAGATCGAAACCGTTTTCCTCATGGCCGCTGAGGAATATTCCTATGTATCGTCCCATCTCGTGAAGCAGGTTTTCACACTCGGCGGGCGCGTTGAGGGACTTGTACCCAATCTCGTCGAAGAAAAAATGCGTGAGAAAATCAAAAATAACTAACCTCCTCGATTATGGCAGACCGACATCCATTCTCAGATCGAACGAACAAGATGCAGGGCTCGTCTACGCTAAAAGCCGCCTTGGCCGCCACACGTCTACGCGAAGAAGGCCACGAAGTAATTGATCTGACGGTCGGCGAACCGGATTTCGAAACACCGGAATTTATTAAGCAGTACGCGGTCGAGGGATTGGAAAAGGGCTTAACAAAATACACGCCTGCCGCAGGACTCAAATCGTTTAAGGAAAGCATCGCACGGTATTACGCAAAAGAATTTGGCGGGTCTTTTTCCCCAAATGAGGTCGCGGCATCTTGCGGCGGAAAACAAGGGCTATTTAACGCAATTGCAACGATTGTAAACCCCGGCGATGAAGTTCTGCTGCCGAAGCCCTTCTGGGTTTCGTTTCCCGAAATGGTGAACTTTTGCGACGGGAAGAATGTTTATATCGAAACGGAAGAGACGGATTTTGTACTCACCGCAGATCAGGTTAAAGATGCGATCACTGAAAACACAAAACTTCTTGTAATTAACTCCCCTTGTAATCCGACAGGGCGAGTCGTTCCGGCAAGCGAGATGAAAAAGATCTTCGACGTATGCATCGAAAACGAAGTTTACGTTGTGACGGATGAATGCTATCTGCTTTTCGTATACCCACCCGAAGAGGTTTTCACTGCTGCAACCCTGCCTCAGGAGTATCGCGAGTATATATGCGTTTCGGGATCCTTTTCTAAAACCTATGCGATGACGGGTTGGCGCATCGGTTATACGATCACCAATGAAGCGTGGACAAAACAGATTGTCAAACTTCAAAGTCACTCGGCGACTCACCCAACATCCTTTGTTCAATACGCGTGCGCAAAAGCTTTCGAAAACATTGCCGAATCAATGGATGCGGTCAGTAAAATGCTCGCGGAATATAAAGAACGTCGTGATTGGTTTATTCCGGCCCTGCAGGAAATCGATGGCTTAAAAGTAGCGATGCCTGAGGGCGCTTTTTACGCTTTTGCTGATGTAAGGGAATTGCTTGGGGATAGATTTACGACTTCAGCCGACTTCTGCGAGAATCTCCTCGAAGAAAAACATGTCGTCGCAACCGACGGTGACGGCTTTGGGGCCGACGGATTTGTGAGACTTTCTTACGCAAACTCCATGGAGAATTTGGAAGCAGCGGTTGAAAAAATAAGTGAACTTGTTTAATCCCCGCCAGTCATCAGCAAGCCAATTTCTTCGATCGAGGCTTCCTGAGGATCCACTTCCCCGACAATCTCGCCTTCGCGAATTACGAGCAGCCTATCGGCAAGCGCCGTAACTTCTTCGAGTTCGGCAGAAACCAAAAGAATTGCTGTTCCTGCATCACGCATTTCGATAAGCTTTCGATGAATAAACTCAATTGCACCGATATCCACTCCGCGAGTCGGTTGGGAAACAAGCAGCAGCTTCGGATGGAGTTCGAATTCTCTCCCAATAATGAGTTTTTGTTGATTGCCCCCGGAGAGCGATTTAGCGGCTAACGCGGGGTTTGGCGGACGCACGTCAAAATCCTCTATGATTTCCATCGTCCGGCTCTTTATTCCGACACTGTCGAGCATCCCCATCGATGAAACAGCTGGCTCGCGATAGTGAACGCCTAAGATCGAGTTCTCGGAAAGGTCTGAGTTTAGCAAAAGACCTCGCTTATGACGGTCTTCCGGAACGTGCCCAATGCCGAGTTCTTTTCGCATGCGGGCGGACAAACGCGAAATATCGTCGCCCTCGAAATCTATCTTACCCTTTTGATCTCCGTAAGGTGTGAGCCCCGCAATTGCTTCGATAATTTCAGTTTGGCCATTTCCTTCAACGCCTGCGATTCCAACAATTTCGCCGGCGTGTACGTCAAAGGTTACATCGTTAACGGCGAGACCGTGTTTCCCTTCGACGCTTACGTCATACAAAGCCAAAACAGGCTCTTTCGGTTGAGCCTTTTCCTTTTCGACGCGCAACAGAACTTCCCGTCCGACAATCATTTTCGCGAGGTCTTTTTTATTCGTGTCGGCAGTCCTCACGTTTCCGACACACTTTCCATCACGCATGACCGTCACATTGTCGGAAATTGCCAGGACTTCTTCGAGCTTGTGAGTAATAATTACGATCGTCTCACCCTGCTCCTTCATGCGACGCAAAATAACAAAGAAATCTTCCACCTCCTGCGGTGTTAACACGGCGGTGGGCTCATCCAGGATCAAAAACTTCGCCTTACGATAAAGTGCCTTCAGCAATTCGACTCTTTGTTGTTGTCCTACTGAAAGATCTTCAACGATTGCTTCCGGATTGATGCCTAATTTCAGCTCGTCGGAAAGAGCTGCGATCTCCTCGTTGGCTTTATCCAAATCAAGATTCACCACGCTTCCGGTTTCCGCACCTAAAACAATATTTTCAGCGACGGTCATCGTGTCAACCAACATAAAATGTTGGTGAACCATCCCGATTCCTAAATCGATGGCATCGTGTGGATTGTTTATCGTAGCCGGCTTCCCTTCATACACAATCTCCCCCGAATCAGCCCCGTAAAACCCATAGGCGATCCGCATGATGGTCGATTTCCCGGCGCCGTTTTCGCCAACAATCGCGTGGATTGTTCCTTTCTCAACCGTCATCGAGACACTGTCGTTTGCCACAACATCGCCAAAAGTCTTTGTGATATTTTTAAGCTCTAACATTATTAAATTCCAACAATATGTCTCATCGTGTAACCTACCGATAGAAATCCAAGGATGTACGAAAACATAGCCGCCTTAAAGAACAGACGTCCTCGCGGAGTCTGATCGGTAAATCCGTTAGTTATACCAAAAAGCAAGTTTCCGATGCCGATCAAAAACACGCCTCCTCCAAACATATAGCTGCGGAATCGATAAAGCTGCCACGCACCGTATACCGCTAGAACCAAACCTGATATCACTAAGATGAAGTTGTTAAGATTGAGATAATCTTTGATCATTTTGAACCCCAAAAATAAATAACGAAAATGCAGCCAATCAGGACGAGGCCCATTGAGACGTAGCCCAATTTTGCGTTCTTATCAGCAAAGGCACTTAACCCGACCCCAAGGCCTAGAAACAAATTGTCCAAAAACCGATATTCGAATCCAAACTTCCAAAAATTTGCTGTCGCCAGGCCGAGCAAAACTATCGCGACAAAAACGTTGAGTTTTTTAAACATCTTCTAATTCGCCATTGCGTCGGTGACCTTTATCTCGCCCGCCACGATTTTTTTCTTCGCGTCCTCAACCCTTTCAATAACAGTTTCCGGTATCAAAGCTTTGTTGTGCTCATCCATCGCATAAGCGACGCCATCTTTATCAAGACCAAAAACATGAAAACCTCCCTCGAACTTTCCAGCTTTGATCTGTTTCACAACGTCGTACACCGCATTATCTACGCGCTTTACCATACTCGTTAATACAAATCCGGGTTTTACACCATTTTGATTCGAGTCAACCCCGATCACATATCGCCTGGCATTGCCTTCGTTGTCTTTTCCAGCCTGCTCGACCGCGTCAAAGGCGCCAAGTCCCGAATTTCCAGCGGCGGTAAAGATAACATCAGCTCCTTTTTCTATTTGAGCAAGCGCCAATTCTTTTCCTTTACCGGGGTTGTTCCAGGCATGGTCTGTTACGCCGACGTAATTTTGGATCACTTGGATGTCAGGATTGACCGCCTTTGCACCCTCTTCATAACCAGTAGCAAATCTGTGGATTAACGGAATGTCCATCCCGCCCACAAATCCGAGCGTATTCGTTTTCGACTTTTCGGCAGCTATCATGCCAACCAGATACGAGCCTTCGTGTTCACGGAAGACAAGCGACGCGACGTTCTTCTTCGGTGTTTTCCCATCCTCTTCAAAAATCACACCATCAACAATCGCAAATTTTATGTTCGGGTAATCGCGCGCAACCTTCTGCATTATCGGGCCTTGCGCAAAACCTACACCGACAATTAAATCAAAATCTTTCTCCGCGAACGCACGCATCGCCGGTTCGATCGAAGTTGGGTTTCCCGGCTCGACGTCTCTCAGCACGATATCAAAATTTTTTTCAGCTCGTTGGACCCCTTCCCAGGCAGCGGCGTTAAACGAACGGTCGTTTTTGCCCCCAATATCAAAAACAATACCGACCTTAATCTTATCTTTATCTTCAATGGCCTCAATCTGTGCGCACGAATTTAGCAGCAGCAATGATACGAAGAGGAACAACGGAAGGAATATCTTATTTTTCATATTGATTCGGCTCGCTTTTGCTTTTAGCGAATTACTTCCTTTACCAAACTGATCTTTTTCGGCGGTTCGTTCGTTATTTTATACGCATTTTGTAGTTTTTCGCTAATCAAATTTGCCTGCGTTTCATTTCCGCTATACAAGACCCCCAGCACCTCACCACTTTTTATCTCATATCCTAATTTTACATCACTCGCATAACCTACACCGTGATCAACCTTATCCTCCGCCTTCAAACGTCCGCCGCCGATTTCGCAAACTGCATTTCCAATCTCTTTCGTGTTAATCTCACTTAAAAATCCAGCGAGTTCGGTTTTAATGGCCGTCTTAAACAACCCGTTTTCCAGCAAGGTCTCCGGATCGTCGCAGACCTTCGCGTCGCCTCCTTGAAGTTCGACATTTTGCCTAAACTTCTCAAGTGCCTCACCACTTGAAAGTTTTTCGTTAAGCAAATTCTTAGCGGCGTCCCGTGTTTCTGAAACGGCGGTCATTACAAGAACGTGAGCTGAAAGTTCGCGTGCGAGATCAAGTAGCGGCTGCGAAGCCTCATCAATTTCGCTACGCAAGATTTTCACGCATTCATATACCTCGTGCGAGTTTCCGACAAATTTCCCAAGCGGTTGATTCATATCGGTTATCAGCGTGGTGGTTTTTACGCCGCACGAATTTCCCGTCTGCGTCATCGCTTCGGCGAGAAGTTTGGCCTCTTCAAGTTCACTCATAAAGGCGCCGTTACCGGTTTTTACGTCGAGCACGAGTGAATCCAGCCCCTCAGCCAACTTTTTTGACATTATCGATGCGACGATCAGCGGAATTGTCGGTACGGTTGCGGTTGCGTCCCGAAGAGCGTACATCTTTTTGTCAGCCGGTACTATCTCAGCGGTTTGCCCGGTCATGGCATAGCCGCATTGTTTGACGATTCGTTTGAAATCCGATGTGGAAAGGTTAACGTTAAACCCCTCGATCGATTCGAGTTTGTCGAGTGTGCCTCCTGTATGGCCAAGCCCTCGTCCCGAAATCATTGGGACCGCGACATCACAGGCGGCGAGAAGCGGCGCAATAATCAACGATGTTTTATCGCCAACGCCTCCGGTGGAGTGCTTATCGGCTTTTGGTTTATCGATGTCTGAAAAATCCAGGACTTCGCCCGAATGAAGCATCGCTTGAGTGATCGAAGACTGTTCCCGCGCATCGAGCTCGTGAATAAACATAGCCATTATCAACGCAGAAATCTGATAATCAGCCCAGGTTTCTTCCGTCACACCAAGAATAAACTCATTTATTTCCTCGGCGGACAACCTTTCGCCGTCGCGCTTCTTCGTAATAATATCTTGCGGTCGCATCCTGAATAATCTACTTTATCGGAGTGGATTTGCCAATTTCGTACTTTTTATTGCTTCCGCAAAAGAAGGATTTTAATTTCGTCGAAGATGTAGCATAATAGGAGATTATGATGAGAATTATTTTAGGATCCGCCGCATTCATTCTTACCTTTGGTTTTTCAGTGTCGTTGATCGGTCTTTTGTTTGGTTTCCCGGCACCAAGTCAACCGACATACCTGAAGCTAAACGAGAATACGCGAGTTGCGAAGAATATCGAACGTTTTTTACGTCGAGATGTTCACGTAAATGGAAATTTCCGTCACCGGCAAATCCGCAGAATTCCGGGTTATCGAGTGATGCCGGAAATTGAGCTTATGCGGCACGAAAACTATGGGTCAGCATATGCGCGTTACGTTTACAGGTCTTCGAAAATGAACGACGCGGGATTGCCGAGAGATTTTCAGTATGCCTGGAGAAATCATATGAGTGCCTGGAGAAAACAAAGCGACTTCATAAATACGCTCAATGATGGTGAATATCTTTCAGAAGGTGTGATTCGTAGCACGACTTCAGCAAATTCACGTGAGATCAATCGAAGTTGGGATCAGGTTTTGCGAATTGCTCAAAGATATGGCGTAAGGATTGACGAAAGTTACTACGAATAGTTTTAGAGCTTTTTAAGGAGAATACAGGCTTCGGCTTTAATTGCCCGGCGTTCGCCGACAGCATCTAAGCCCTCGCCTGTTTTTGCTTTTATACTTACCTGTCCTGTCTTCACTTCCAAGATCTCTGCAATTATTCTTCTCATACTTTCAATAAAAGGTCGTAATTTTGGCCGCTCGAGATGTACATTCGAGTCAATATTCTCAAGTGCATAACCCTTCCCTTTCATCAATTTAACGGCTTCTCGCAAGAAGTCTGTGGAATCGGATCCTTTCCAGCGTTGATCAGTATCCCGAAAGTGTGAGCCGATGTCACCAAGGGCGAGCGCTCCCAGAATCGCATCGGTAATGGCGTGAAGAAGCGCATCCGCATCCGAATGTCCAACAGCACCAAGATCCGAAGGAACGTCGATACCACCGATTACGAGTCGCCTTCCTTCCTCAAGTCTGTGTAGATCGCTTCCGATTCCAATCCGCTGTTTACTCAAATCTCTCAATCTCCAACAATTTTTTGACAACCTGAATATCCTCGGCCGTCGTTACCTTAATATTTCTCGAACTCCCTTCAACATACGCGATTTCGTGTCCCAGCTTCTCAACCAAATAACACTCGTCGGTTACATCTTCGGTCAATTCACTGTTTTCGAAAGCGCGCATCAGTATTTCGTATCGAAAACATTGCGGCGTTAAAGCTGCTCTGAGTCCGTCTCGATTGATAGTTTTTAAAATACTGCCTTCTGAAACTTCTTTTATCGTGTCTGTTATCTTTGAAACCAGGCACGCCGCCCCGGTTTCCCGAGCTTTTTCAACCGTCGCTGTAATTTCGCCACAAGTTATGAGGGGACGCACACCGTCGTGAACTGCCACTACTTCAGTTGTCGGTTCAACCGCCCTCAAACCGTTAAGAACAGATTCCGCTCGTGTTTTCCCGCCCGGAACCCTTCGCGAAATCTTCCCTGAATCGTATTCTTCCTCGGAGGCTGCCGCGCTTTCAGGCAAAACGAGTACGATCGAATCGATTGATTCGCATTCTTCGAAAACCCTTATCGTATGCTTGATTAATGAGTCGGTATTAACCGTGGTGAACTGCTTGGGAATGTCTCCGCCAAATCTTTTGCCGCTTCCGGCTGCAACGATTATTGCTGAATTCATATATGGCGTGGAAACTTCTGATTAGCTTTCTTCGACCATCTTGTGCTGCCGAATCCCGCCAGCCTGTTTCCGCATATTTTCAGAGCGCGTATTGTGAATATTTGATTGGCTCTCGTGAATCTCAGCGCTATCTTCCCACAAACGACCGAATATCATCTTCCCGGCGGTAGTTTGGAGAACACTCGTAACGGCAATATCAGCGGTTTTACCAATTAGTTTTCGAGCATTATCTACAACCACCATCGTGCCGTCGTCAAGATAGGCAACGCCTTGATTGTATTCCTTACCCTCTTTAAGAATGAACACCTTCATCGCTTCGCCCGGTAAAACAACAGGTTTCAGCGCATTTGCCAATTCATTGATATTTAAGACACTTACGCCCCGCAACTCGGAAACTTTGTTGAGGTTAAAGTCGTTTGTCACAACCACTCCGTCAAGCTGCTTTCCAAGTTCGATCAATTTAAGATCGACCTCCTTAACTTTTGGAAAATCCGTTTCGACAATTTGAATATCCAGAGCGTTGTTGTTTCGAAGTCGCTGAAGCATATCAAGACCGCGACGTCCGCGCTGTCGCTTCGAAGAATCGGGCGAATCTGCAACCTGTTGAAGCTCGGTTAAAATAAATTGCGGAATAATCAACGTGCCGCCCAGAAAACCGGTTTCGGCAACATCTGCGATTCTTCCATCGATAATTACGCTTGTGTCGAGAATCTTGTAATCGTGCTTAACATTTTTGTCGCTAAACACACCGCCAAGCGCCGATAAATCGATGAATTCGCCTTTCGCAGCACCGACCATCAGCCCCATATAAGCCATGAGCAATGCGAGAGCAACGGTTAGGAAAGTTTTTACCTCTGCCGGAACAGCCGCCGTTTCCTGTGAGCTAATAAGCATTCCGATCAAATACGCAGCAATTATCCCTAGGATCGATCCAATTGCAGCACCGATCAGAGTTTTGAGCGTCGCGCGCCTGACCCGCATCTCAAAAGCAATGATGAAAACAGCGACGACTGCCCCCAATCCAGCTGAGAGAAATCTTTTGTGTTCAATAGTAAGATTCCAGGGATTTAGCGTATCAACGTTTGCAAATGGATTGAGCATCCACGCAACGGCAGCCAGCAGGAAAATAAACCCTAGTCTTACAATAAGGATATCCGCTCTCATTTCGTTCACAATCTTAGCACGATTTCGTGCATTCTAATAGTATTATACTTATAACAAATCTTAATCGACTCTGAGAGTCTGGCCATTAATTCCAATGGATTCGCTCGAAAGTAGAAACAAAATCACTCTAGCGACGTCATCTGCGTCAACTCCCGATGGCGGTCGAAACAGCTCCTCATCCAGGGTCTCTGCTTTGTGCGCTGTGCCATTTTCAGTCCCTACGGCAACAGCATTTACACGAAATATTGAGGGTAACGTTTTAGCTAAGTCGCTTGTAAACTCGCCCAAAGATGTCCTTATAGCTGAAGCCATCTCCGAGTTCTCTTTTGCCGATCCAACGGTTGAAACCACGCTCACAATTTTTGGCTTCGGCCGTGGCGACATAAGTCTCAAAGCCTCTTGGGTCGTTAAAAAAGCTCTCTTCAAACCAGAATCGATTACTTGATCAAAACTTTCCTCGTTTGTATTATCAAACGCCGAATTCGTCCCTAATTCTAGACAATTTACAAGCAAATCAAGTCTTCCATATAGATTTTCGACTTCATTCACCAGCTTTCTTGTTCCTTCAACTTGCGTCGTATCGGCATTTACGGCATTCGCGAGCGTCCCAAGCGACTTCAACTCATCAAGTACCCGTTTATCCTCTTCCGTAGATTCCGGGTACCCTACAATTACGTAAGAGCCGTAAAGCGCTAATTGCATTGCGACAGCCCGTCCAAATGGATTTGCACCGTCAGTAATCAAAGCTACTTTTTCAGAAAACGCGTGTTGGCTTGGAGTAGGCATAATTTCGTCAATTCAAAATGAAAAATTAAAAATGTAGAATAGTCGGACGTCCTAATTACAATTTGTAATTTTGCACTTATTATTTACCAGTGGCAAAACAACCAAAAACAATCTACGTCTGCCAGGAATGCGGAAATCAGGAACGCAAATGGAACGGACAGTGTCGAGAATGCGGAAAGTGGAACACTTTCGTTGAGGAGAAATTTCGCCCGACCCCCCAGGCAAAAGGAAGTTTGGGCAAAACCGTTTCGACGTTTCGCGACGTTAAACCTCTCGCGTACAAAGATATAGAGTCACAGGACGACAAACGCACGCCATCGGGAATCGAGGAATTCGATCGGGTTTTGGGCGGCGGTATCGTTGCCGGCTCACTCGTTCTCATCGGAGGCTCACCGGGAATCGGAAAATCGACGCTCATAAGCCAGGTATCCGACGAGTTAAGCAAAACCGGCGGAAAAGTACTTTACGTTTCCGGAGAGGAATCTGAACGCCAGATAAAGATGCGGGGCGAAAGACTCGGTTTAAACGCTGATAACCTGTTTCTCTTACCGGAAACAAATCTCGAAGCAATCTTGACCGAAACTGAAAGACTCAAGCCTGACTTCGTAATCGTCGATTCGATCCAGACGGTTTTTAGCGGAAAACTCGAATCTGCTCCGGGCTCGGTTTCCCAAGTTCGTGAAGTTGCCGGCGAATTCATGCTGTTTGCGAAGGGAACGGCGACACCCGTTTTCCTGATTGGACACGTAACAAAAGAAGGCTCAATCGCCGGACCAAAAGCACTCGAACACATCGTCGATACGGTTTTGTATTTTGAAGGCGACCGCCACCACAATCACCGAATTATCCGTGCGACAAAGAACCGTTTTGGCGCGGCAAATGAAATTGGCGTTTTCGAAATGACGAATCAAGGCTTAGTTCCCGTCGGAAACCCCTCAGAGGTGTTTCTTCAAGAGAGGCCAGAGGGAGCAAGTGGCTCTGTTGTAACGGTTTGTATGGAAGGCACTCGACCGATGCTGGTCGAGGTTCAGGCTCTTGTTTCGAGTACAAATTACGGCACGGGCAGGCGTATGGCACAAGGTTTTGATTACAACCGAACTTCCCTGCTCATCGCGGTTCTGGAAAAACGGCTTGGTTTTCAAATTGCCAATGACGACGTTTTTATAAATGTCGCGGGAGGTCTGGAAGTTTCCGAACCCGCTGCCGATTTGGGAGTAATCGCTGCTATCTCTTCAAGTTTCAAAAACCTACAGATCCCGCCGGAAACTGCCGTCTTCGGCGAAGTCGGCTTAACGGGCGAAGTCCGCGGAGTTCTCCAGGCACAATCGCGCGCGCGGGAGGCTCAAACCCTTGGTTTTAAGAAATTAGTTTTACCCGCATCTAACAAAAGGGGCTTAGAAAAGCTGTTGGGTGTAAGAGTAGTTGGTGTCCGAAATCTGGAAGAGGCGTTGGAGGAATTGTTTTAAGAAAAGATTAAACGTAAATATCGTTAAGCAAGCGGTCTTTGACCGCGTCTCAACACTTGCAATCGACGGTCAAAGACCGTCTGCTTAACGATGTTGTTTTAAACTCAACGATTTTTCGTTTGGTTTTATTACATCGATTTTATGACCACATTTAACTCAAATGAGAAAAACATTTTCCACTATCTTACATTTGTTACATTTCGACGTGTTCCTATCTTCAAAAGTGAACAAACTTGTCGCCTTTTTATTGATTCTTTACAAGAAACCAGAAAAAAACATCAAGTCAAACTAATCGCTTATGTGATAATGCCCGACCACATTCACTTAATCGTAAATCCCCTTAATCGTGATATTGAACTTGTGGGGAAAGAATTGAAAGGAATATCAGGAAACAAAATAATTAGGTGGCTTAAAGAAAATAGATACAAAACCTCGCTCGAAAAACTTAGACTTAATAAGGTTGGAAAAAAGAATCACACCTATTCTGTTTGGCAAAAGAGAGTAAAGTCAGTTGATTTATGGAGCCATAAATTTATTGTGCAGAAAATAAACTACATTCACTTAAACCCGGTTCGTGTAAATCTTTGCAGGCATCCAGCCAAATGGAAATGGTCAAGTTATAATGCTTATTTGCGAAAGACGGATTCGGAAATTCCGATTTGTCCAGACAAGAAGGGCTTTTGGTCGGATATCGAATTGGAACACGGTAAAAGACCGTTTGCTTAACGGCGAGTTTGCTGGATGGTCGCTGAAACACGGTCGAAGACCGTTTGCTTAACGAAGAGTTTTGGTGAATTTACGTGGAAACACGGTCAAAGACCTTTTACTTAACGAGGAGCGTGGCGAATGGTCGTTGAATTTAGCACGCATACTCTTATTAATTATCGTTAAGGAAGCGGTCTCCGACCGCGGTGAGATCTAAGTTGAATCGATATGGATAACAGACGAATAATTAGTCTCCTTTCTTTTATCGCGGGTTTGTGTGTATTTGCGATGTTTCTTGTGACGGTTTTTACCGGCCGTTCGCAGGAAGAATTTGAGATTACGCAGAGTGTTGCGGATTACACGAAAAACTTAATTTCAGCTGAAATGCCGCTTCGCATAATTTTTACCATCGATTTTGTTTTTATAAGTGTTTTTGTAACCGTTTTTGTTTATCTAACTCAATACTTGAAAACGAATAATCGTGTTACAAATGCTATTGCCGATGTTTCGCTAATAGCTATGCTGATCACCGGAATTCTAGACTTTCACGAAGACCTGCATATTCTCACAATGCTTCACAATGCGCTAAACAATTTACCGATCGAGCAAGCCGAAATCTCTCTGCAAATGATTCTTTCTGCACTAAAATTCTGTGCGAGTTATGTGAGTCTTTTTCTCCTCGCGTTTCTTTTGCCCGGCAGAACTTTTACCGAAAAGCTCCTTAAATATAGTCTTTGGTTTTTCCAGCTTCCGATCGGTGCATTAGTTTATACTGCTCCAGAGAATCTTCACGTGATTTTTGCCTTAATACGTTTCATTTTTATGGTCGTAGGATTCTTCCTGCTGGCTTATAATTTTTCAAAGCCATCTCCGGCAGGTAGTCCCTAAACGCAAGAATTTCGCCAGGTTTCGTTCAAGAAAAGAACGCACTGTAGATTAGGGTTAAAGAAGAACCTATGTGCGTTCGAAATTACTAAAAAACAGGAGACAAATATGAAATTATCAAAACTTACGATTTTACTTTTGCTGGCGTTTGCGTTCGGCGCTTGTACTACGGCCACGCAAACAAAAAAAGAAGAGGTTCCGGGTAAAAAGGAAGCAACGGAGAAAAAACCTGAAAAGGAAACAACAACTTCGGCGGAAAAATATGCTACGCCAACCGCAACCGTAAAAGCCTTCAAGGATGCGCTCGTGAAAAAAGACGAAGTTGCAATGCTTGGGGCTCTATCTAAGAAATCCTCAGAGGTCGTAAAGGTTATGGCGGGCGACTTTAAGAAAACCCCGATTGAGTTTTTGTCACCCGAAAATCCCGATGATTTAAAAAAGGAAACGGAGTTTCAAAATGAGAAAATCGATGGCGACAAAGCAACTCTTGAGGTCAGAGAAGATAAGGACGAATGGGAGACATTACCGTTCGTAAAAGAAGATGGCGCCTGGAAGCTGTCTATGTTTGATAAGGACTACGAAAAGGCAATGAAGTCAAAAAAAGAAAAGGAAGGCTAAAAAAATAAAAAAGGGGCGTAGAATTTTTCCTACGCCTCTTTTTCGTTTAACTGATTGTTGTTCCGTTTTAATCTGCCATCCTTGCAAGCTCTTCCAGGCCTGACTCCAACGGAATATATTTTGGAACATCCAATAAATCATCTTCATGCTCTAATACATGACCAAGCAATTCGAGTTCGAAATCTGTAATATCAATCAATTTCGCACACGATACGTCGGCATCGCTTTCACGCTCGACCGATTTGCAGACAAGCGGAAGCCAATTTTGATCAGGCAACTGAATTTCAAGACGAAAATCTTCAACGGGCTGAATGTTTTCCTCGAGCATAATTAGAAAATCGTCAAGATTAATTTCCCGAACTATTGTTTCGACCTTTTCACCTTTTTCAGTAAAACGAAAAGCGGGAATGTTCAGAGAGTTTTCGTGAGATGGAAGTTGTTTTGATGACATTTGAATAAGTTATATTTAACGGTAATTTACTAAGACAAGCTCGCGCTTGTTTAATGATATTTTACTATGTTAAACAATTTTATTTCAACTTATTTCGGCAAGCTAAACCGTATTAAATGAAGTTAAGAACGCTACTAACTCTATTTCTATCTGCGCTTAGCGTAGAATGCGCAGCCAACGCTTTTGGTGTTTATTGGCTGCAGTTTCTATCTAAACCGTCCTTAATGGCTCTGCTTTTCGTCTATTTCGCCGCTAACACCAGAAGATTTGGCGGCTTAAAGTATTTTGTCTTTGCTGCACTTTTCTTTTCCTGGCTGGGCGACGTATTTCTTCTAATCGAAAAGCGTCATGACTTTTTATTCGTTTTCGGTTTAGCAGCGTTTTTGATAGCGCATGTTTGTTATTTGATCTTCTTCTACCGAATCGCAGGAAAGAATCGAGCGCGTCCGGAAATTAAGCGGCTGCCGACCGCTATCGTGCTGATCTATTCCGTCCTCTTTTACGTCAAGTTGTTACCAAACCTATCAGTTCTGAGAATCCCGGTTTTGATATATGTTTTGATAATTGGCGGAATGCTTATCGCGAGCTTCAGAGCATTTGATTTTGAGAAGCAAAGGTTTGGATGGATTGTGCTCGCAGGAACTCTGCTTTTCGCCGTTTCGGATTCTGTTCTCGCGATAAATCGCTTTTTGTTTCCAATTCCTCTGGGAAGTGTCCTGGTAATGTTGACCTACAGCCTCGGGCAGCTATTAATCACTGAAGGCTCGCTCCGAAATCTGCGTGATTTAAAATAAAAAAAAACCCGCCATTTTAGACGGGTTTAGAAATCTACTATTCTATTTAGTTGTTAGCTGCTTCGGTTTTACCGCAAACTTCGCCAAAAGCAGCAGTTAAATCCTGGGCAATAACCTCTGGCGGGCGTCCTTCCAAATCCTTTCGTTCAAACATTTTCACGAGTTCGCCGTTTTTCAAAAGCGCGATTGATGGAGACGACGGCTGATATGGTGCAAACTTCGCGCGTGCCGTGTCTGTAGCGTCTATATCTGCACCGGCAAAAACTGTGATCGATTTATCTGGTTTGGCTTCTGAGGTAGCCAAAGCCTGCGCGATACCTGGTCTTACGCCGCCGGCCGCACAACCGCAAACCGAATTCACTACAACCATTACGGTACCTTCAGTATTGTCCAACGCACTGGTAACTTCTTCTGGAGTTTTTGTTTCTTCAATCCCAAGTTGCGCAAGCTCCTGACGCATTCCTTGAATCATTATTTCTGGATATGGCATATTTTATTTCCTTTTATTTTATCAACAAACTTTAATCTTGACTTTTTTATAAAGTATTCAATTTATTGCAAAAGATCAAGTGGAGAAACTCCTCCAGATTCTTTTCCAGCACAAATGTAATTTTGCTAAGGTTTAATAATTACCGGTGTTTTTACTTGAATCGCATCGAAAATTTCCTTCATATCCGCGTCTTCGAGTGCAACACATCCCTCCGTCCAATCGGTCGCGCTTCCATTGCCGTGAATATATATTTCGCCGCCGAGCTTTGTTTTCTGAAGAGGCATTTTCTTTTTGCTAATCGCTTCTACGATCTCATCGTGCTCCTTTTGTGAAATGAGTTTCGCATCAAGTCCGCGTTTTGCATCATCAACGCTCGGATAACTTATGCCAAGCGAGAGATAAAATTTGCTTTTTCGGTTTTTCGCAAAAATATAAAATTCGCCTTCAGGAGTTTTCCCGTCGCCTTCAATTTCCTTATCACCTACGGGCTGAAAACCGAGCCCAATTTTATAAGTTTTTATGAGTTCTTCTCCATCAAAGACTTCGAGCGTTCGGTCAGCTTTTCTTACGACTATTCCAGGGTTTTCCATGGCGGGAAGGTCCGATCCTGTTTGAAACGCCATAACAAATTGGTTTACAGCATTGAGTGCGAAAGAAAAAACGAGGAGAAAAACAATGAAGGCGGATACTTTTTTTATCATGCTCACTCCAGGAGGCTTACTTCTCTAAGGCCGTCCCCCTCTCCCTTGATACCGATCCGAATCGTCTTCCGCGGAAAATCAAAATCAGGCAAATGTTCAGCCCATTCGATGACAACAACGGCGCTTTCGTTTTCCAGTATCTCCTCAAGCCCGACGGCAAACACCGGATCCCCGGCTACTCCCACGCGCCACAAATCTATGTGATAAACATCAAATTTCGCCTTGTATAAATTTACAAGCGTAAAACTAGGGCTCGTAACTTCATCAATATCGTATTCAAGTCCGCAGGCGATTCCTTTAGTCAACAACGTCTTCCCGGCGCCCAAAGTTCCATAGAGCAAGATAGTCTCGCCTCCGACTAACGATTTGCCTATCTCCTCCCCGAATCTAAAAGTTTGTTCCGGAGTGTTGCAAATGCGCATGTCGGCGCTGGTTTTTATATCTTGTGTCATGAAGCCTTTCTAATGCGTCCAAGCAAAAAGCCTGCGTGGCAAAACGGATGCTTATGCTCCTTCCGTAATTCCTATTTGCGAAAACCAAGTCTCTTTGTCCCAGTAACCGCGCTGCAGAATGATCTTTTCGTTTTGAAACTGAAAAAACCCGCACCCGCGCAATTCGTAAGATTTTTTTGTCGGATCAAATCCAAGAAATTCACCGGTAAGGGTGCCGCCGCCGAGCCATTCCCAGGCTGCCCAATTACCATCCGCCAATATGTTTTCGACCCTTGCATAGGTATCAGGAAACGCGGAAAAGAAACTTTCAAAATCCGCTCTGATATCATCAGTTCCAACCCTCGGTCCGCCGGCTGCAACCTGAAAGTTAACTGCCTCAGGTGTGTAGCATTCCACCAAGGCGTCTACATCGTGTCTGTTAAACGCATCAATCCAAGCTAGTAAGAGCGCTTTTGAATCAGTCATTATCTTCCTCAATCTCCCTAAACGCGTCGACCAAACAATCCCTTACATCGCTTGCCTGCATCGCACGCTTCCCAAATTTCTTGGCAGCGATATCGCCTGCAAGCCCGGCGACATAGACAGAGGCAATCACCGTCTCAAATACATCAATCCCGAATTTCAAACCCTGAGCGATAAACCCGGCAATGATGCCAGTAAGGTTGTCTCCGTTTCCCGCCTTTCCAAGTCCTGAGTTCCCCGTAGGGTTTACAACGACCATTCCTCCCGGCTCGGCGATCAATGCCTTTTCACCCTTCAAAACCAATATCACATGATGTTTTTGGGCAAACTCCCTCACGGATTCAACCCGGTCTTCAAGATATTCCTTTTCTTCTGTTCCCAGCAAACGCCCGAACTCCCCTTCATGCGGTGTAAGGATCAAAGGATGTTTATCTGATCCTTTGATCCTAAAAGGGGATAGTGCGTTCAAGCCGTCGGCATCAATCACCATTGGAGTCTTACGGTTCTCAACGACTTTTCTTACGAGATTTCGTGTACTTTCATTGGAGGAATCAAGTCCGCTACCTATAGCAATAACGTCAGATTTCTGTCCAACCTCCTCAATTTCCCTGAACGCAGTTGCGCTTACCGAACCAACATCAGTCTCCGCCACACCGCGAACCATAACCTCAGGCTGTACTCTTTCAGAAACGGCGTTAAAGGCTGACTCGGGAATAACCACCGTAACCATCCCGGCGCCGCTCATCATCGCACTGGTACCCGCAAGGACAGCCGCTCCTGAATACTTTTTCGAACCGACTATCAAAAGAGCGTTTCCCCTTTTGGTTTTGTATGAGTCGTTTGAAAACTTTGTACGTATTAACCAAACTCGAGCGTCTTCTTTTTCAGCGAGAAAAGTTTTCGACGCGCAACTATCGATCAGCTCCTTTGGCGAACCAATATCGACGACGTGTAGCTCACCATTGAAATTCGACGCCGGCGGAAGAACGTTAGCGAGTTTTGGCGACGTGAAAGTCACGGTCACGTCGGAAGCTATATTGTTGCCGATCTGTCGCGACTGATCAGAATCCAAACCTGATGGCATATCGACTGAAACAAAAACTGTATCTTTTTCAGATTCTCGTAAGCTGTTAATCTTTGAAACTATTGATGCAAGTTTTTCTTTTAAAGGTCTCGATAAACCAGTTCCAAACATGGCATCAACAACCGCGTTGTGCGACGTAAGCAGCGCTTCATCGTCCAACAAAGCTTGGATATTTTCGACCGTGAAAAGATTTAGTCGAGGGGGTTGGGTTTTATTATCTCGTTGAAGCTTCATTAGCGAATCAAAATTAGCTTTCGCATCTCCCTTGGCCTTTGAGATATCAGAAACAAAAGTGACCGTTGTATGCCCGCCCTGGGCCCACAAAATTCTCGCCAAAGCAGCGCCATCGCCACCGTTGTTCCCCGGGCCACAAAGAATCAGAACAGATTTCCCATCCACCGACCCACCTAATTTCTCTACAACGATTCTCGCAACTTCGGTGGCGGCATTCTCCATCAGGGTGATCGAAGGGATCCCGTACTTCTCGGTCGTCAGTCGATCAACTTCACCCATCTCCTTGGCTGTTAAGACCTTTTGCATAACAATAAGTTGCCACACTCCGTGGACAAAAAAAAGCCGTCTCAGTTTCCCAAGACGGCAAATCGATACATAAATTGGAGAAAGTGAATAAACGGATCCCCAGCTAGTCAAATATATTGCCACTAACGCTTGACCACCTATTTCCTTCCGTTGTTTAAATAAAGGGTGATTCTAGCTAACTTTCCACAAACATCGGAAATTATTTCCTGACGTTTTGTCGTATAATTGAATGCAAATTGATTATGAACGGCTGCTAAAAATACGACTTAATTTTTTTGTACGTTGCTTCAAGCGATTCCGGCACCGTGCGGGTTTGACCGATCGCCGTCATGAAGTTTGCGTCTCCAACCCAACGCGGCAGCAAGTGCATATGAAAGTGTTCGGCAACGCCGGCTCCCGCAGCCTTTCCCTGGTTCATGCCGAGGTTTATACCGTCGGGATCGTACGCCTTACGCACGACTGTTTGAAACCGTTTTGTCAGATCCATCAGTTCATCGGTGGTTTCCTTTGGAGCCTGATCGAGATCGGAAAAGTGTTCGTAAGGTAGGATCATCAGGTGCCCGCTGATGTAGGGATAGATATTTAAAATGGCAAAGTTAAACTCGGCACGATGAAGAATAAATTGCTCTTCGTCGCTTGCCGAGTTTTCTAAAATATCGCAGAAAACACAGCCGCTTGTCTCACCTGGCTGGCCGTCTTTATCTGCCTTAATGTAATCGTATCGCCAAGGGCTCCACAATACATCCACAGCAAACTTCCTTAATCATTAATTATTTCTTTCAGGTCTTTTCCTGGTTTGAAATAAGCTACCCGTTTCGCGGGGATATCTACGGGTTCTCCTGTCTTTGGATTTCGTCCCTTCCTCGCGCTGCGTTCACGGACCCTAAAGCTACCAAAGCCGCGCAACTCGATTTTTTCCCCATTGTTCAATGTGCTAACAATGCTATCGAAAATTATTTCGACGAGCTGCTCCACATCTTTTTTGGTCATCTCGGCTTGTCTGGCAACTATCTCTACTAAATCAGCTTTTGTCATCGGTTTTTCCTCAAACCCCTCTGCTATTTAACTACAAAAACTCAACTTCAAAAAATTGGCGTATTAACTTTCAGCCTTTTTACTCTTAGACTTCTCCGCCTTCTTGTCGTCTTCAGACTCGTCAGAAGCCTCTGCTGCGTCATTAGATGCGTCATCTGCCACATCACCCGAAGCCTTATCGGAAGTTTCATTCTTTTCTTCCGCTTTTTCTTTCTCCTCAGGCTTTTCATCCGCTTTGGCTTTCGCGGCTTCAGCACTTTCCTCAGGCTTAGCCTCCTCTTTTTCAGACTTCTCTTCCTTCTTGCCCTTGGCGTCTTCCTCCTCAGACTTTACATCCTTGTCTTTCTTAGCCGATTCTTCTTTCGCTTCAGGCTCCTCCGTCTTCTTCTCATCAGCCTTTTCGTCGTTCTTTTCTTCTTTTTCAGGATTTTCCGCTTCATCTTTCGGCGGGTCTGAAGACTCCTCGGTTTTAGCTTCCTCCTTCGGCTCTTCTTCCTTCGGCGTTTCCGCCTCAGCGGCAGTCTCGGCAGAGGCCTCATCGGTCGCCTCTTCGTCACCGCCAATGTTCAACTTGGCGAGTTCTCCGAGAGATGCCATACCGCCTTTTGCTTCGCTGGAATACGACTTCGTATCTAGCACCGGTTCGTCTTCTTTGCCGACCGCTCGCGCAGAAAGCCCAATTTTCTCAACATCGTGTTCGATACGAAGAATCTTAAATTCGAGCTCTTGGCCTACTTCGTAATCGTCTTCCGGATTTTCAACCCGTTCATCGGAAAGCTCGGAAATATGGCAGAGCCCTTCAAGATCCGGAGCCAACTCAACGAAAATACCAAAACCGGCAAACCGTGAAATCTTTCCTTTGACAACATCTCCCGGCTTGTGTTCGTTTGTGAACGTCTCCCAACCGCTTGGCGTCAACTCCTTAATCGAAAGCGACAATCTACGGCCACCCGTGTCAATGTTGGTAACAATCGCATCTACTTCCTGGCCTTTTTTCAAAACATCTTTTGGATGTTTAACCTTCTTCGACCAGGAGATATCGGATACATGTACTAAACCATCTACGCCGTCTTCTATTTCTACAAACGCACCAAAATCCGTCAGATTCCTTACGCTTCCATGAACCTTAGACCCAACCTGATAACGCTCGCCAATCGTATCCCAAGGGTTTGGCTGAAGCTGCTTAATTCCGAGGCTGATCCTGCGTTCGTCAGGGTCGATTCCCAAAACCTGTACTTCCACCTCGTCTCCGCGGTTTACAAAATGTTTCGGGTGTTTCATACGCTTTGCCCAAGACATTTCGGAAACGTGTACGAGGCCCTCAACACCGGGCTCAAGCTCAACAAAAGCCCCATATTCGGTTACGCTCGAAACTTTTCCTTTTAGTTTCGATTCAACTGGGTATAGCTCTGTAACCGTCGACCAGGGGTCTGGTTGAAGCTGCTTAAATCCGAGTGAAACCTTTTCTTTTTCGCGATCCAATTTCAGTATTTTCACTTGAACCGAATCGCCAACCTTAAACATATCTCCGGGTTTATGAAGCCTGCCCCAGGACATATCGGTCACGTGCAAAAGTCCATCGATACCACCAATATCAACAAACGCACCATACTCCGTAAGGTTTTTCACCGTTCCATCGACGATATAACCAACCTCAATCTTCGCGAGAGTTTCGGCCTTTTGTTTATTGATTACCTGATCGGTGATTACCTTTCGCGAAAGAACAATGTTGTTTCTCTTCCGTGAAAATTTTACAACCTTTGCTTCGATTTCTTCGCCCTTTAAAGCATCAAGATTTCTAACCGGACGCGAATCTATCTGTGAGCCGGGCAAAAACGCCTCAACGCCATTCACGTCGACCTTCAGGCCGCCCTTTGTCTTATCAAGGATGGTTCCCGTAACTGTTGTGTCATCCCGAAAGGCATTTTCGAGTGCGTCCCATGAGCGTCTGTTTTTCGCGTCGTTAAACGAAAGCGTTGGCGGGCCATCTCCGCCCATGTGTTTGATCACAACCTCAATTTTGTCACCCTGATTTATGGTAATTTCGCCTTCCGGTGTGGTAAATTCCTCGATTGCTACAACGCCCTCGGATTTATATCCGAAATCGATCAAAACTCCCTTATCCGAAACCCTTACAACTTTACCTTTAACCGTTTCGCCGGTTTGATACGAAACCTGCTCTTGCTCAAACTGAGCAAGCATTGCGCCGAAATCCATTTCTCCTTGATTTTGATCGTCGTCATCGGCTTCAGCTTCCGTTTTCTCAATAGTCTCTTGAGATGGCTTCGTGGCTTCAGCAGTCTTTGGTGCTGCTGCTGTTTCTGGTGAGGTCGTCTTATTATCCACAGCCGTCTCTGTGGAGTCTTTTTGATCGGTTTGTTCCGCAGCTGGAGTTTGGGTTTCAACCTTTTCTTCAGCTTCTTTAGTTACTTCGTTTGACATCTAAAATGTGTTAATTCCTTCCAATTTGATTTTGCGTTTTCTTGAAGATTTTTTATAAAATCCTAACTACCCGGCTCCATGAACGTAGTCGAAACCAGCTTACAAAACTTGCCAATTTTCTATATTCACAATTTTCCCAAAGTGGCGTTGCGCAAAAAGCTGTTTCGGCAAATCGCTCAACAACACTAATTTCCAGGTAAGTCTAAAATTTACACGCCTAAGTGCTTCAATGTCAAGATAATATCGGAGAAAACGATCTTTTTTCAAGACATTCTTAAATTACTGAAAAAACTTTGTTTACAATCCCACGAGGCTTATATTCCACAGCCTGAAATCCCCACATACGATCCCAATTTTTTGATCAATGGTTTAAGCATATCTGCCGCGATATGTAGTTGACTACGCATCTACTGTTCGATAAAATTATAAAAAAATTTAAGGAATTAATACGAATGAAAAAGCTCGAATTCTATCAGCTTGATGTATTTACTGATAAACCCTTTACTGGAAACCCTTTAGCGGTATTTCCGCATGGTCAAGAAGTGCCGGATTCGGCGATGCAGCAAATTGCCGCCGAAATGAATCTGTCGGAAACTGTGTTTGTTTTGCCCTCAGACAAGGCACTCCGGCGGTTGAGGATCTTCACACCAAAGCAGGAGCTTCCGCTTGCCGGACATCCGGTCCTAGGAACCTGGAACCTCCTCAGCCGACTTGGCGTGGTAGAGCCAAAGGAAAACGGAGTTATCCGGATTGAACAGGAGTTAAATCTAGGAGTTCTCCCCGTCGATATTGAATTTCGCGATAACAGGGTCGAGCGAGTTGTGATGACTCAGGGGGATTTCAAACCGGGTGAGATTATGGACGTGGAGTCAGATATCCATAATTTGGCAAGCGGCTTGGGAATCGCGCGTGACGAAATCATTGACAGTGAGCAACTTCCGATCCAGGTTGTTTCAACCGGCATTAAATCAATCGATGTCCCTTTACGCTCGCTGAACGCGCTTGAGAAGTGCGAAGTTAACTCAAGTCTCTTGAGCAAGATTTACCTGAAATATGGAGCGGTCGGGGTCTTCCCTTTTACTTTCGAAACAAAGGAGGCGGATTCAAGTGTTCACGCGAGATTCTTCGCTCCCGCCGACGGAATCGCAGAAGACCCGGCTACCGGAAGTGCGGCAGGCGCCTTTGCAGGCTACGCACTTCACCACAGCGCAATTGAAAATAATTCGTTTGTTATCGAGCAGGGAGATTTTATGAATCGACCAAGCAGAATTTCCGCAAACGTCACGGGGACGAAGGGAGCTGTCGAAAAAGTTCAAATCGGCGGAAAAGCCGTTACGGTCGCAAAGGGAGAAGTGTTTCTCTAAAAAAACCGAGAACCTTTTATCCGCCGGCCGTGTTTTTCTCTACTAAATTCTCAATCGCCTCATCGGCGGTTTCACTTTCATCAGAAGCGTTGGTTTCATCTGGAGTCGCAATCCCAGCAAGTCGCAAACGAAAATCATCCGGATCGCTTGCCCCGCGAAGAGCTTCATCAAGATCAATCAAACCCGATTGATACAAATAAAGTAACGATTGATCAAAGGTCTGCATTCCGTGTTGGGACGTGCCGGCGGTAATTGCTTCCCGAATCTGATGTGTTTTTTCGCGGTACAAAATACAGTCGCGAACCAGCTCAGTCGACGTCATTATTTCAACCGCGGGAACCCGTGTATCGCCTTTTTCCGACTTCATCAGGCGCTGAGAAACCACTGCCTTCAAAAGCCCGGCGAGTTGAACGCGAATCGAACGCTGCTGATAATCCGGAAACGCGGAAATGATCTTAGAAATCGTCTCCGAAGCGTCAAAAGTATTCATCGCCGAAAGCACGAGATGGCCTGTTTCAGCTGCAGTCAAAGCAGTTTCAATTGTTGCTGCATCCCGAAGCTCACCAACCAAAATGACATCCGGATCCTGCCGCAGAGCACCTCGCAACGCATCCGCGTAGCTCCTGGTATCAACGTCCACCTCGCGCTGAGTGATATAAGATTTCTTATCCTTGTGTAAAACTTCGATTGGATCTTCAATTGTGACAATGTGAGCGCTTCGGTTTGAATTGATGTAATCGATCATCGCGGCAAGGGTTGTCGATTTGCCCATCCCGGTTCCGCCGGTAACTATTACGAGCCCCCGCTCTTCATTTGCGATTTCGCTTAAAACGAGTGGTAACCCGAGTTCGTTAAAACTCCGCATTTTGTCAGGGATCAGGCGTGCGACTATGCCTACTGAGTTTCGCTGCTGAAATACATTGACGCGGTATCTCCCCAATCCAGAAACCCCGTAACCCAAATCTACTTCATAGGCATCTTTAAAATGAAGTTTTTGAACATGAGACATCATCGAAAACGCCATTTCCATTGTTTCTTCCTGCGTTAAACGATCGACGCTCGTTACCGGCCGCAAATCCCCATTAACACGAATCACCGGGTAGGAACCCGCTCTTAAGTGCATGTCAGATGCGCCAAAACTCATCGCCATCCGCAGCAAGTCATCAATTCTCTTAGACATATATTTAATATTATATTATCTCGTAAAAAAAGGTTTCATGAGATACGGCGTTTTTCCGCGCCCAACAACTTTAAATTGCTTCGCCTAATTCTATCGTTCAAACGAGGAAACCGTCAATCTTTTTTATCAGCTTATTTGAAACACTGATTCGACGAGATCGATTTCTTTATGTATTTGACTTATCTCGAAATAGAAAAATAGAATCGCACCTAGTGCAAACGAGAACGAAGCGCCAGAAACAAGTTTTGGAATATCTCACCCAGTTTATTAACGAGCGGGGCTACGAACCTTCGTATCAACAGATCGCTCGCGCCCTTGGAATAAAATCAAAAGGCGCAATAGCGAAACACATAGACGCGCTTGAAAGTCAGGGTCTGATTATAAGAACCCGAGAGAATGGTTCCTTCAAAATCGAATTGGCATCGCAGGAATCTCTCACGGATTCTGCTTGTCGCATCGAGTGGGTCGATTCGGTTCAAGACGATAAAAACACGCGTGAGGCCCTCATTATCTCAAAACTGTTGGTTAAGGAAGTATCTGTTACGAAGATTCGGGCGTTTGAAATGACAGATGATTCGATGCTTGATGAGGGTATTCGTGCGGGCGATATCGTCTTAATCGAAAAACGAGATTTCGCGCGGGATCGCGACTTAGTTTTAGCGAGGCTGGAAAAGAATGAGGTGTTACTCAGGCGTTATTACCGCCAAGGAGCAGACATCGAACTGCGCCCGTCTAATGGCACCTTCGAAAGTATTACCCATCCGGCGGACAAGCTTTCCCTAATTGGAGTTTATAAAAGCCTGCTTAGACCGATTGGCTAGACAACCTGGTCTATTTGCTGGGATATTTTGACCCGGTGCAGACACTCGCAGTGTTATTCTTGTCAATAAAGGTGGTTAAGGTTGTAATAGCAGCTTTCCCAAAAAGCCCTCTGATTTTAACCCGAACTGCCATCGCTTCTTTCTCAATCGGCATCGTGAACTTTGGCTTAAGTATTGTCTACTCGCTTTTATTTTCGGACCATCCGGTCGTCATCACACTCGCGGATTGTCCAACCTCAAAAAGCGTGTGGCGCCCATTCTTAAAATCTACGGATTTCAGTGGCTGAATAAAGACCTCCAAATCCCTCGTAGCATTAACGCCCTGAAACTTTCTCGTTGTTCCCATTGCAAAGTAAACCTCGATGGCTTTGTCCGATATTCTTTTAACAAAAATGGCTGCGCTTGTGTACTCGTCAGACGCCCAATTCATGGAGCATTTAGTATACTCGCGCTGAACTTCGGCAAACCCATTTTTTGCTGAGGTTTCCGTTTGAGACATCGATTGCGGGGCGAAAGAAAAAACCGTAACTAGAATTGAGCAGAAAACGAGAGAATTGTACTTGTTTATCATGGTTCCTCCCGTGTGCATTTTTAGGATTGAGAAGAAGTAAGCGGCGGAGGGCCTCATAGTAGTTATTTTAATATAGCTATAGAGGGATAAAAGTCAACGATTATTTTACAAACTTGTACCCCAAACCATGCACTGTCTGAATATGCTTTGGGTGTTTTGGGTTTTCTTCAAGTTTTTGGCGCAGCCAGGCAATGTGGACATCAACCGTGCGCGTCGTCGGCATTGCATCATACCCCCAAACGGCATCGAGCAATTCATCGCGCGAATGCACATCTCCGCCATTTTTCACCAAAAACTGTAGGAGTTTAAACTCCATCGCAGAAAGCTCCACGACCTTTCCGCCTTTAGAAACTTCAGCTTTTTTTATGTCGATCGCGACGTCGCCAAACTGAAAATCGCTTCCCGAGCCGTTTTGAGAAATATCGGCCGGTCGTCTCAGAAGTGCTTCGATCCTCGCGAGCAACTCTATGACTTCAAAGGGTTTAGTCAAATAATCATCGGCGCCCAATTTTAGACCAAGCACTTTGTCAATTGTTTCGCCCTTTGCTGTCAGCATGAGAATCGGAGTCTCGCCACCTTCTCCTCGAAGATCACGACACACGTCAAACCCGTTTTTCTTTGGAAGCATTACATCTAAAATCATTAGGTCAAAGGCATCTGATAGGGCTTTTTTTAAGCCCTCCTCTCCATCTCGCGCAACGCTTACGTCAAAGCCTTCGCTCTGCAAACGATCCGAAAGTGTAATGACCAAACCTTCTTCGTCTTCTACTAGTAAAACTCGTTTCATTTACTGTTTTGAATTAAACGGCAAGCGCACAAGAAATTTACTTCCCTTCCCTTCTTCGCTTTCGACCTCAATTTTTCCATTGTGTGCTTCAACAATCTGCTTGACCAGGCTGAGACCTAAACCGTTGCCGCTGATTTGCTCATCTACGACGCTTTCGGAGCGATAGAATGGTTCAAAAATCTGGCTACGGTCTTTTGCGGAAATACCCAATCCCCTGTCTTCTACGGCGATTCCAAGATCGTCGCCCAGGTCCTCCGCAGAGACCCGTATCCAATTACTTCCGTTTGAATACTTGAGCGCGTTGTTAATCAGATTCTGTACCGCTTGAGTCATAGCAGCGGCGTCCGCGAAAATATTTGGTAAATTTTTGGGCAAGTTCTTCTCAACATCAAAGTCACGTTCTTCTATGGCAGGCTGACATTCCGCAAGCGCGTCTTCAACGATCTCGGCGGCGTTCACCTCGCGAAGGTCGTATTTTCGATTTCCCGATTTCGCACCGGCGAACTCCAATATTTGCTCTACCATCCCCGAAAGTTTTCTACCCTCGCGCTTTATCAAGCCCCCGTATCTCGAAATCTTCTCACTGTCATCGATTACGCCATCGGAGAGATTTTCTCCGGCGGAATAAATTACCGAAAGCGGTGTTCTGAATTCGTGGGAAACCGAAGAAACAAAATCTAACTGTCTCTGTGCCAAGGTTTTAGCCCTCTGAGACGAGAAAAAGATCAGTATCATGCTGACTGCCAAAAGCGACAGTATTCCAAAACTAATTGCAAGATTTCGGTTGCGTGTGTTTCTGACAAATTGCTCGAGCGACCCGTCTATATGTTGGATTTTTAACGCCCAAATCCCGTCAGATTTCTTTTGCTCGCCTTCAAAAAACATAAACGTTGCGCCATGGTCTCTCCCGCCAATTTCCCGTACCGAGACAACTTCTTCTCTGTTTTTCGCCGGTTTTTTCTCCTGCGTTTTAACCTCTTCTTTAATCACACGACGCTTCGTTCTTACTTCGTCGACGGTTTCTTTAGCGACTTTCTTCCTTAGAAACGTTGCGCTTGCAGGCTTTACACTAAACAGTTGCGTAGCTGAATCCGGCTCGTCGATAACCGTGTTGTGATTCTTGAAAACGGTTTCGCCCGCCTTGGAAAAAACCGAAAGCCGGTAATTCCCGCCATCCTCGCCCGAAAAGTATTTCGCGACCAAATCGGGAAAAACAGTTTTTTCGATAACGTCCCGATCGAGCAAGATAACCAGAAACCCGTATTCTTCGTGAAGCTTCAGTTCGGTTCGGGTACGTAGTTTACCGGAACGCAAATCTCGGATTTGTGTCACGATCTGCGTCACCCCGTCCGACTTGTTCGATACCGGGACAGCAAGAACTGAGTTTGATCCGATGGTTGCGCTCGTACCGCTGCTGACCCATCGATTTTCCTCATTTACCTCCTTAAGTCTGGCTCCGTATTCCTTTAGAAGCCAGGTTTGAATCTCCCGCGTTTCGGGTGTCCAGTTTCGAGCTTCAAAGGCACCTTTTTTTGAGTCAAACAATGCCGGTAATGCGTCCTGCTTATTTCTCAGGAAATAGAACTTCTTGAGTAATTTTGGATATTTCGCGATCGAATCCCAGTAAGCCAAACGCTTATTAAACGCGTTGAAATCTCCTCTTCCGAAGTCCTCAGCGCGTAGCTGAAAGCTGTAATATGCCGTCAGAATCTCCCGATTAAAGTCTTGTGCAAAGCGCTTGGTGTCATCCTTCAAACGCGCCTGAAGACGAACCTGTTCGGCATTGCTGATCTGCCCGAGCCATCGGTACTGCAAAAACGCAAGCAGACCGAGCAAGCCCAGCAAAATCCCTACGACCAAATATGGAAACCAAGGACGTTTCATCAACCAAATTATGCAGTCAAATCAAGCAGATAACAATAAATTTCGGCAAATTTTACATTCTTAACAAATCCTTTGCGTTTTCTTGATTAAATTTGTCAAAAACTCGTATAGTCTCTAGCCTGAATATTGCACGAAGGACGCGCATAACGACCGCAACCTTATGCTTAATAACAAGTTATAAGAAAATAGGGCATTTACAGTTTGTACCGGAATGGTTTTCCGAAAAAATATGGCTTCGAATCTTGAACAAAATAGCTCAAGGCTTAAAATAATTAGGCCATTCGCGATTTTGTCCAAGCTTCTTTGCCATATTTCCCGGAAATTCCATCCCTTCGTGCAATATTCAGGCTGGATTGTTATTTTGTAGTTTTTATCAATGGAGGCATTATGAAGAGATTTTTTGTTGGAGTTTTATGTGTTTCAGTATTTTTTGTTGGGCTCGCCAGCATAGTAGAAACCGCGGCTGCCAAATTCAGATCGGACGATAGAGCATTGGAATTAATTAAGAAATCAAGAGAGGCAATCGGAGGCGACGCCGCGATCGCGAGAGTCAAGAGCATGACCATCACGGGTACGACCACGCATCCCATTTCCAAAAATGGTAAAGCCGAGGACAAAACCGGCACGATGGAAATCAATCTCGAATTGCCAAACCGCTACTCCAAAATGATGCGAATCGGAAAACCCGGTGAGTCTGACGATGGAGAAGTACATAAGAAAGTAAAAGTTTTCGTTGTAAAGGAAGGCGATGGGAAAAAGGGAGTTTGGAAAACAGATTCGGGTGACGACGTAAAGATTGATGGCGACAAGGTCATTATCAAAAAGAAAGGCGGAACCACAAAAGAAGTTAAAATCAAGGGCAAACACAAGATTCGGGTTAAGAAAAAGGGCGACGGTGATGCCGAAGTTTGGGTTACGGAAGATGGAAAAGAAGTAAAGGTCGACGGAGATCACGTATTCGTAGATAAGGACGGAAACAAAAGAAAAGTCCGCGTAATCAAACGCAAAGGCGGCAAAGATTCCGATAAGGGTCCAAAAGAAAATGTTTTCGTAATAAAGAAAGGAGATGGCGACGTCGAATGGAAATCTGACTCGGATAAGGACGTCAAGGTTGAAGGCGATAAGATCATCATCACAAACAAAGACGGCACTACTGAAGAAATCAAAACCGATGGAAAGCGGAAGATCAGAATCAGAAGGTCAAAAGACGGAAAGATTGTGACGGAAGACATCGAAAAAGGTGACGGCGAAAACGTAATGGTTTTCAAGAGCGCTGATGGGGACAAAAAACACCTCAAACGAATGAAAACAGCGGGTGCCGGTTACCGCACCAACGAAATGTTGAGAATGACGCTTGCTTTGCTGGGAACGGCTCCGGAAGGCACGGATGCGAGTTACAAATTTGCAGGTCAGGGCAACGTCGATGGCAACACCACTAATATCGTCGAGGTCACATCAAAGGGTTCGTCGTTCAAACTCCATCTCGATGCTTCAAGCAATTTACCGCGTATGGTCAGCTATACGTCGAAGGCGCACCGGGTAATGTTTGTTAGCAAAGATTCCAAAGTAAAAAAAGTGATGGAGTTCGAAAAAGATGCTAAAAACGCAAAGCCCGAGGTTCACCAGATGCGCTTTTCTGATTTTCGCAGCGTCCAGGGACTTATGCTGCCTCATCGCTGGGCAAAATCAGTAGCCGGAAAAGAGAAATCAACCACGACTATTTCAAACTTCGCGATTAATCCTTCAAACATCTCCGATAAATTTAAGAACCAAATGGTTTTTGAAATGAAGAAGAAAACGAAGTAATCATCCTACGTTCCGGGCGCGAAGAATGTTTGAAATATTCTTGCGCCCATATTTCTGAAAAAACATATGAACCTGACTCGAAATACAGTCGCAATATTCATCTTGATGTTCCTGTTGGTGAGCGGCGTCGACGCTAAGAATGGCAATCCGGATTTTGAGAAGGAAAAGATCGGTAGGTTTCTCGCCAAACTGGAAAAGAAAAATTTCAACGGCGCTGTTTTAGTAAGCCATGGCAATTCTGTCTTCAAAAAATGCTACGGATTCGCAGACAAGGAAAACGATGTAAAGTGTTCTACTGAGACAGTTTACGACATCGGCTCAATAACAAAACAGTTTACGGGAGCCGCAATCCTGAAGCTCGAAATGATGGGAAAGCTTTCGGTCGACGATAAGATCACCAAATACTTCGAAAATGTACCGGAAGATAAGAAGGAAATTACAATCCATCACCTTTTGACCCACTCCGCTGGATTTCCCGGAGGAATTGGAAACGATTACGAAGTTGTCGAAAGGGACGACTACGTGAAAAAAGCTTTTAAAACTTCGCTGCGGTTTAAGGTTGGATCTAAATACGAATACTCAAACGTTGGTTTCAGCATTGCAGCAGCCATTATCGAAAGTGCGTCGGGTATGGGTTATGAGAGGTTTCTAAACAAACATCTCTTCAAACCAGCCGGAATGTTGAAAACAGGCTACAAAATTCCGGAATGGTCTAAAGATGAAATCGCTGTAGGTTACCGAAGTGGAAAACGGTGGGGCAAGCCAAACGAAAAGCCCTGGGGGAAAAACGCGCCTTCGTGGCACCTCGTCGGAAACGGCGGAATCCTAAGCACCGTCGGCGATATGTTCAAATGGCATCTCGCGCTTAAAGGTGAAAAAATCCTCAGCGCGGATGCGAAAGCGAAACTCTACAAACGGCATATTGAAGAAGGCGAGGGAGCCGGAAGCTACTACGGTTACGGTTGGGCTATTTTTCCAACATCGCGAAAAAACTGGATGGTTGCGCACAACGGCGGAAACGGAGTTTTTTTTGCGGACTTTTGGCGTTATCTTGAAGAGGACGTCGCGATCATAATGCTAACGAATGAAACAAACCGAAATTGGGAACGAATTCCACATGAAATATCGAAAAGCATTTTTAGAAAAGATTACACGCCGAGAATCGAGATCACTAAACCTAAGAAAATCGCCGCTCTCGACGATCATCCAAAACGGGTTTTGATAAGCGCATTTCTTGAAGCGGTAAGATCGCGCAAAAGCGACGTGATTTCAAAATTTGCGAAAGAACACTTTACTGCTGATTTTCTCGGCGTCGCACCGATTGAAAAACACGTCGAACTCCTTTCTGCACTCGGATCCGATATACAGGACACGAAAATAACGTCGATAACTATTGAAGGAGGGCGAACATCAATTGTCTTTGATGGCGGAAAGGTCGAACTCGGAATGCGTTTCGCAGATGATAAAATTGCCGGTGTGGGTTTTTAAGAAGCGCCATGAACTTCCCAGTGTTCGAAATTTTTAACCTACACGGGGAACCGCTGTCAGTAGGGCGAGCGTTAGCGACCCTTCAAATCTCGCGCGATAGCCGCCCAAATGAGGTCTCCAAACGACCGAACGCAGTTTTCCAGCCTGCGCTTTTTTCCCGCGGCTAAACCCCTTCAGCAAGCCTCGGAATCAACTTCTTTGGCACCTCAATCGCGGCTTTTATGTGACGGTGGTTTGTAAAATGCCCGACGACGTAGATGCCTGGAATATTCGTTTCAAAAGTCTCTTCGTCATAAACCGGAACCTCGCCATATTTCCCTTGCTCCGTCTCAACACCCAGATTTTTTAGCATCGTAAGATCCGCATCTGATCCAATCAATACAAACACAACGTCGTTTTTAAGAATGTGTTTTTCGCCGTTTTCATCTTCCAGGACGACATCTTTTTCCCGAAACTCCAAAACTTTCCCAAGAAAAAACAAATTCAAACAACGCTTTTTAAGCTGCTCTTCAAGCGGTTCTTTCACCCAGTATTTGATACAGCCCTGCTTCGGATCGGTTTCTTCCCAATCATCGCGAAAAATCGCGAGGGTCGTTTCGGCACCTTCATCAGCAAGGAAGAGCGCCGCTTCACCTGCAGAATTTCCACCGCCAACAATCAATGCATTTTTCTTCACCCATGGATATGTCTCGCGAAAATGATCGTGAACCTTTGGCAGTTCCTCGCCTTTTACGCCGAGCTTTCGCGGATAATCCATCGCCCCCATCGCAAAAAGGACGTTTTTTGTTTCGTATTCGCCTTTGTCCGATACGACACGAAAGCGTTTCTCTCCGAGTTGATCGACTTTTAGAACGCTTTCTTCAGTTTGAACGTTGAGGTCATTGTCTAAAACAAACTTAACGTAGTATGAAAGGAGTTCTTCGCGAGTCGGCTTATCGCGTGCGGGCTTTAGGTCACCTTCGTTGAATTCAAGTTCGTCAGTAGTGGAAAAAACGGTAAGGCCAACCGGATAGTTGTAAACCGTGTTTGCGATAAGCTCTTTCTCGATCACGAGATATTCGAGACCAAGCTTTTTGGCTTCATAGGCGGCAGAAATACCGGCTGGCCCCGCACCAACGACAATCAATTCATAACGGATATCGGATAATGGATAATCGCTCATTTGAGATTTTTCTTTGCAGTTTTTATTGAAGTTGTAAGAATTTTCTGTAATTCATTACAATCCGAGACAAGTGAATCCGCTTGTGCATTAGTCAAATATTCAGAGTCCCGGAGTAAACATAGCCAGTACACAGTTTCGGACACTCCTTTCAAAGCAGTCGACATCTTATGAACAAAATCCGCTTTCGACTGCGCTTGGTTCCCCTCGGTCACATTGGCTCCTATCGAAGTTCCCGAGCGAAGTATCTGCTTTGAGAGTACATATCCCTTATTAACTTTAACTAGATGTTTATAAAGATTAATAACTCGCAGTGCAAACGTGTAGGACTTCTCTTTGAGGATGCTCCCCAGACTTCCTTTTGGCATCGACCGTTTATTTCTAATTTGTGAGGCTGGCCTTTTATTTTCCATTGTCCGTTATCCGCTATCCATTTTCTTGAGTTCCGCTGTCAGCTTTTCAATCTGCAACTTTGTATTCTCAAGTTCACGTTTTGAATCCATGTACTTTTCCCACTCACTCGTATTCGTCAGCGCCTTGACAGTATCTTCATCAAGCGCGTGGGACATAACGACGAGGAGATCACTCACTGCCTCATTCGCCGAGATTAGCGATTGGATTATTGTGTATGCCAATTTTGAATTTGGTATATCGATATCGTTTTCTACCATTACTTTGATTGATCGGCTTCACTGTCTTCTTTTGGTCTTTCGTGCGGGGACGCGTTTGGAGCGCTATCGCTTGGATGAACTATCCAAAATTCGATCTGAGGGTATTCTCGATAGCCGCCAAAGGATATTTTAATACGATCGGGAGTGATTCCATCCTTTTTCAGGATTCGTTCCTTTCCTTGGTTTATCCTTTCGCGAACCTTGGGGAGGTCATACCTTTCGACATCTACGTAAAAGATGATCTCACCAGCCAAACTCGAGTCCTCTCGCAATACTTTCGCAAAAGACTCACTAAGCCAGTAATATTTTGAATCTTCGTCCTCTTCTAATTCGGTATCCGGATAAACTTCTGATCTAACCTTCTGGGTAAGTAGCTCATGGAGTTCGTCACCAAAAGGTGGAATGAACTCTCGCTGATCGAACAAAAAAGTTTTATCGCGAGGCATCTCGGGTTTTGGAAGAAGGTTTTTCGCACTTGGTGGTTCCGCACCTTTAGGAACAATCCAAAATTCCATGAGCTGCTCTTTTCTGTAACCAACCCTTTCAATTTCAATACGCTTTGTATCCGTGCCGCGAAGTCTAAAGTGCATTTTCATAACACGCAAAGAGAATAAACCTTGACTTTCAATCTGGGCAGGCAGCACATTTAATCCCTTATACATTATTATCTTGCCCTTTGAAGACGGTTCGTTCTGTAGGTCAATAATGAACTGATCCAATTGCGCCCCAAAATCACACTCTGGTAATCTAAAAGGAATTTCGTTTACCAAACGAGGTTCGGGATTTATCTGCGAAATAATCGAAAATGAAAACGCGCAGATCAACAAGGCTGAATGTGCTAATTTTCTAATAACGTCCATATTCAATAAATTAATGACGCGCCATAGGATATGTCTACAATATCAAAACAAAGGCAATCCACTTACTCTCGCTTTTTTGCTAGCAATTTTTAACTCTATTCCGTCATCCAAAAAAGCGCTACGCACGTAACCGAGAGCAATTGTTCTTTCCAGTTTCGGCGAAAATGCCACCGAAGTGATGTGTCCGGCGTTTTTTTCATCCATGCTTTTTAGTTCCCAACTTAAACCAACTGCTACCGCAGACGGTACCGACTCTCCTCCTTCCTTTTTTCCGAGGGTCGGTGCCTCGGTGTCCGGGTGGTCATCGTCCTCAAAAACCAAACCTCGTAATTGCTTCGCCGGTTTCCCGCGAAAATGAATTCGTGCGATCACTTCCTGCCCTATGTAGCAACCTTTTTTATAGCTAATTAAGCCGTCAATGTTTAGTTCCGAAACGACCGTGTCTTCATCCATATCGACACCGTATTTTGGAATTCCCTTTTCAATACGCAAGATCTCATAAAGCTCGTCTGAAATTTCAACGCCATCAGCGAGCTTGGCTTCAAGCTCTTTAACGTTTTCTGCGGCGATAAAAATATCATCTTCGAAGACGATCGATACTCCGCCGAAATCTTTTGCTCCTTCAAACTCACCAAAAAAACGATAAAACTTATACTTCTCTGAAAGATCATCGACCTTGAAATCGCCAGCCATTATAAATCTTGAGAGATTTTCAAGCACCTTTTCGCGAGTCGATTCCTCCGTCTCAAAAAAGTATTTGTCGCCGATCCGTTTAACACGAACGAGCGCAAAGACTCGCCCTTTTACGGTCGGAAACGCGGCCTTCATCATCTCGCCGTGTTCTAGTTTTGCAATGTCGTTTGTAATCAACCCGTTTAGAAACTGAACCGCCTCCGCACCATAAACGGCAAAAAGCCCACGCGGCATTTTGTGGAAACCCAAGTATCCATTCCTGATTTTCTCGTAAACTTCCATACTTATTGGCATCGATTTACAAACTTCAGCATTTTTCGAGCGAGTTGAACGGGCTGATCTTTTTGAATCCAATGTCCAGAATTCTTAATTATCGCAAAATCACCGTTTCGCAATTTGTACTTAGATACAGCTTTCACTTCCCTCGCGACGTCAGAAAATATCTTTCTCTGACCCTTGTCTAACGAACGGAATTTTGGCGGACGGGCGAGAACCAGTAAAGTAGGAACCTCTACCTTTGAAAACAGGGGTTCCGAGTCGTATTTATAACTCGCATCCGTTGCGGCTCGGTTAATCAAGCAATTCCGATCTACTTCTTCACATTTTGGCAATTCTCCCGGCTCACGCTTCTTCCAAAAACCGCCTTCCAACAAAACGAGAGAAATAACCTTTTTGGGATAATTTGCGGCAAACGTCAAAGCCGCTGCACCGCCAGCGGAATGTCCCACAATATGCACTCGCTCTAAATCTAAACGATCCAAGAGAGCTTTGACATCCTTAGCCAAATTTTCTGTCTCGTACCCTCCGACAACCCGTTCGCTTTCGCCCGCCCCGCGTCGATCAACCGCGATTACCCTAAATCTACGAGCCAGCAAAATCGCGACTCGATTCCAAGTTACGGCGGAATCGTAAAGCCCGTGAATCATCACAATTGTCTCTTCACCGTCACCCCATTCTAAATAGCTGATTCTTATACCGTTTGCGTACGATGTCTTTCTATCTTGGGCAACGCAATTTAGCGTTAAAATCAAAAATAACCCTAACGCAAAACCGATGTACACTTTGTACAACTTATGAACCACGGTGAACCCAATCTACTAAATCGTCTTTATCCGATTATGAATTCGTCGTACTTCTTTTTCGCAAAACCCGCAAGTGCGAAATCACCCGAGACTAAAACCGGTCGGCGTATGAACGTATATTCCTCAGCCATATAGCGAAGTAAATCTTCGTCAGATAGATCCATTTCATTTAAACCCATCGAACGATATTTCATCGCGCGTTTTGAAAACAACATTTCTGCTCCCCCGACGAGCTCTGCAAGGTTCTCGATCTCCTTTCGCGAAAGCGCATTCTCCTTTACATCGTGAAAACTCTCAATTTCTACGCCTGCGTCTTCGAGATAAGCAACCGCTTTTTGACACGTCGTGCAATGCGGAAGTCCGTATAATTTAACTTTTTTCATATTACAATTTTAACGTCATCTCGTATTGCGAGACAGTATTTGTAAACCCTTTGGACTTCAAAAACCCAATCACGCTCATAGCTTCAGACTCTATGTTCGTTATCATCAGAGGCTTTTTCGAGCTTTTATTTAGCGCACCCAAAAGCGCACTCCCAAACCCTCTGCGCCTGAATTCCTCTTCGACCGCAATTTGGGCAATCTTTCCCGAGCCGGGGAAAACGGTACCGTAACCAATGAGTATCTCGTCATGATAAACGCCTAAAATTACCATTTGAGGATTAACTATCCTAGCCCGTTTTACCCAATCAACCGAATTCTGCCAGGACGGCTTGCATGTCCAAAATTCTGTAAGATGACTCCAATTGGGTCCTGAAATCGGTCTGATCTCAATATCCCTACTTTGCTTAGTTTCCGCCAACCCATTTGCAGCTTGGTAGATTTTGAGGTCGCGGGTAACTTCAAAACCAAGCCCTCGATAAAGCTCAAAAGCGGCATCGTTTTCGACTATTACCTCCAATAAATATTGCTCAAAAACTCGTCGCTTAAGAATTGGCACGACAAAATCAAACATTCCTCGTCCAATTCCCATGCCGCGAAAATCGGGAATCACTCCTGTGCCTGAATCATAGATGGTTCGTTTTCCGTTCCATTCACCGGGCGCATTCATAGTTGCTCCGACAAGTTTATCGCCCTCAAATGCACCAACCGAGTGTTCAAACTCTACTCCCTCCAAATCAAGCTTGTTTTGATAGATTTCGCGTGTCATCTCCATCTTTACGAGATAATCGGAAAAGGCTTCGTCCATGGTCTTGAAAACCACATCAAAATCGGTATTCTCCAATGTTCGATATTCAATCACTCGATTTCAGTCCGGTTGAAAGCAATTTTATGCTCGTGTATTGTGAAAATAATAACAAACTATTTTTGAGTTTTATATGAGCCAAATTACAGAAGAACAAGTGCTGGATAAACTGCGAAATATTGAGGACCCCGATCTGCGCAAAGATATCGTTACGCTCGATTTCATCAAGGATTTGGGGATCGATGGCGGAGACGTTTCTTTTCGAATTGTTTTAACAACCCCCGCTTGTCCAGTGAAAGATGAGTTTCGAGCGCAAGCGGAAGAACTGGTTGGATCGATCGAGGGCGTTGAAAAAGTGAATGTAACAATGGACGCGGAGGTGCCCGAAGGACGCGGAATTGCCAATAACGTAGCTATCGAAGGCATTAAAAATATTGTCGCGGTTTCCTCCGGGAAAGGCGGCGTAGGGAAATCGACTGTCGCGGTTAATCTCGCGGTAGCGCTTTCGCAGGATGGTGCAAAAGTAGGCTTGATGGACGCGGATGTTTATGGTCCAAACGTGCCTTTGATGCTTGGCGCTGCACAAAAACAACCCGAGATAGCGCAAGGCAACAAACTCCGTCCAATAGAGGCACACGGCATCAAGCTTATTTCGATGGCCGTGCTCGTGCCACCTGATAAGCCTATGGTTCTGCGTGGACCGATGCTTCACGGCGTCGTAAGACAGTTTTTAAGCGATGTTGATTGGGGCGAACTCGACTATTTAATCGTCGATATGCCTCCGGGCACGGGCGATGTTCAACTCTCTCTTGCGCAACTGGTTCCGGTACAGGGCGCGGTTTTGGTTACAACGCCCCAAAACGTTTCGCTTTCGGATGTAACGCGTGCGCTCAAGATGTTTGAGCAGGTCGCGGTTCCGGTTTTGGGGGTAATCGAGAATATGTCGTATTTTGTTCCCCCGGATATGCCTGATAAGCGTTACAACATATTTGGTGAGGGCGGCGGACGGAAGTTTGCTGAAACTCACGGAATCCCTTTCTTAGGCGAAGTGCCGCTAGGAATGGAAGTGCGCGAAGGCGGAGATAAAGGAACGCCCGTCGTTATCTCACATCCTGATACCCCGCAATCAGAAGCATTTCAAAAAACGGCTGAGGAAGTTGCGAGGCAAATATCTATTGAGGCGATGAAGCCTGAATTGACCATTCTATCGAAAGCCAAATAATGTTATACTGCGTTTGGCTATGTTTAAACGGTTACTGCGTTCATTTTTTGACCACGCACTGCAAGTTTTTATAGGTTTAGTAGATTTAAGGGCACAAGTTGCAGATAAGACGACTAGGTCTTTCGAGTCGACGCTAAATCCTTTCGTTTTCTTTGTATTGTTATCTTTGACGGTTCTCAGTTGGTATCTTGCAATATTCAGATTAAGCGGGCTGGAACAACTTTATTTTATCGCGGGATTGTACTACCCATTATTTCTCTTGTTTGAAATATCCTACTTCACATTTTACACAGGCTCGAAACTTATCTTTATGCCCAGCCCGGAAGAGATCCTAGATGACACAAGTATACTTGCATTATTTTCCGCGTGTGATGCAAAGTCTAACAGGAGTTTGATCTCGATTGGTTTGAGCATCTTACATTGTTTTGCTTTGGCACTTTATTTGACCAATAAAGATTTAGATCTTCTTTCAACATTTTCGTAGTATTATCCCCTAAGGTATCTTGAACCCCAGAGCTTGAGAAACACTTTAAGATTTTATAATATTGAAATTAATGTAAAGATTCGAATAACGAATCCAATCATTCTTTATTGAGGAGACAAATAAATAGTATGTCAGCAGTAGCAACACCAACTATCGAACTAACCGTGACGCCGAATGCGGCTGATGAGATTAAAAAATTTATGGCTGGCGAGGAAGATTTGCCGGAAACATCCGGACTTCGCGTGCGTGTGGTACCAGGCGGATGCTCGGGTTTTCAGTACAGCTTAAACATCGAAGAAGAATCGAAAGACGGCGACACGCTTATCGAACAGGAAGGCGTTAGACTCTTCGTTGATATGTTTTCAGGTCAGTATTTGAATGGAATTACGATTGACTACACGTCCAATATGATGGGCTCGGGATTTACGTTTGATAATCCCAATGCCACGGGCGGCTGCGGTTGCGGAGAATCCTTCTCGGCTTAATTAAAAACGTCCGTTGACAATAGTAGATTCGGAGATGCTTTGCGAGCGTCTCCGTTTTCTTTTTGCCAGCATTTGGAACTCCTAACTTATTGAAACTGTCCTTTTAACATCCAAGGACAACTGAAGGAACGCAAAAGGTAGGCGGAGAAGATGGGCGGCGGGTGTAGTAGCCCGAGCTTGAGCGCGGACACCGATAATCGGAGTAAATTCGGGCAACTTAACGCCCTTCCTTACGACCGGACAAGGGCAAGGATCACCGTCCGCTGACAACCGGCACTTTCCTAAAATCTGGGCTGCTTCCGTTAACGAAACATCGATTTTTCTCGCTATCGGATTTGCATTCACCCGCTATTTGTTGCACAATTCTTAAATCTTATTGCTGTTATCAATAAAACTGATACTTAAAAAATAATTATATAAAAAACGATTTGGTTAGAATTCTGGAACCATAGGACGTTTAGTCGTCTTTTTAAATAGGCGCGAAAAAGCGCTCATTCCTAAATCTACCCCCAATAGATATTCAATATGTCAGCTAAGTTAAAAATCGCCCTTTTCGCATCCGTTTGTCTCTTGTTCAGCTTTTTTGCGGCTCCTGACGCTACTGCTCAAAATCGAGAGAGAGTAGTGGGAAAGCCAAAACCAAGAGCAGAAAAACGTAAAACCCGGCCGACTACACAGATCCCTCCGTCACCAAGAGCACGAACATCAAGAGGTTTAACCAATAAAATTATTGTTGTTAAGAATAAGAAAAACAACAAATCTCTCGTTAAAAAGACGGCGTTGTCCAGATCAAATAGATCGGATGTTTTTGGGGGAGTTGGTTCGTACAGCGCTACAACCCGAGCGCTTATGATGCAATCCATCCGCGCAAAACTGGGCGTTCGCTACAGAATGGGTACCTCCGGGCCCCGATCTTATGATTGCTCGGGTTTTGTTTGGCGGGTATTTAAAGAATCAGGAATCTCGTTTACAAGGACAAGCGCAAGGCAGTATTGGAGAACGTTTAAGCCGGTGTACGGCAATGACAGATACAAATTTGGCACTCTCGTTTTCCTAAACCGTCTCGGCCATGTAGGAATCGTAGTTGACGAAAAGGGTTTCTATCATGCGTCGTCGAGCAGAGGCGTTATGTATTCGCCTTTCAAGGGATATTGGTCAAAACGTATCGTTGGTTATAGACGAGTCCAGTAGTAAATTAACAACCGAAACAAAAGAAGCCGCGTCATTAGCGGCTTCTTTTTTTTAGTTACATCCTAACCCGCTGTTCCGAATCAGAACGAGTATTTCCCGGCTAGATTGATGTGGTTTGAAGATCGCTCCCCGCTTTGCACGTACATCGTTTGAAGCCTACGGAATTCCGCACCAAACGAAAGCTGCTTGTTGATCTTGTAAATCGCATCAAACGCGTAGCCGAAGTTACGGGTTCTAAAGTTCCGATTGCTAAGGCTAATCAGGTCGAGGTTTCGAGGGTCGTCGATTCCCGTTGAAGCGTATAGCGTCAAACGGTCATCCAGAGTCGGTAAATTCCAACCCAGCTGTATCCAGCCTCCTTGTGTTCTAATACCGCGAACGCCGGGCGTCATACCGCCACCATCAAAGTCGGTGTTGTAGCCCTGAAAGATTCCCGCCTGGAAACCCCCCAGATTCTCTCCTAAAAAAGCTTCTCCCTTCGCTGTTACACGTTTAACGATCGGAAAATTCCAATCAACCGCTACGCCATAGGAATTAATGTCGTCAGCAACAAACGCATTCGAAACTCTTGAGCGACCAAAATGCCCCGCAACTCCAATCGATCCAGCGCCTTTCGTTCCAAACCAATTGCCATTCGAATAGGAAAATCGGCTTTGCAAAAATGGCATTTTAGAGGCTGATCCTGAGCTCGGCTGCAGAAGTGTTGGCGTTGCCCCGCCCCTCGGAAAATCGCCTGTACCCGGTGCCAAAACAGCACCCTGCCATTTGAAATGTTTGCCTAGTTTTTGTTCAACTCGAAATTGCGGAAGTCTTGCCCAGGGATTACCGGCGGCAGCAAATTGTGGTATTGCGGCTGCTGCGAGCGACGTCGGACTATTTGGAGCAAACAGCATCCAATCCTGCCCGACAATCATCCGTGTGCGTTCCCAATCAAATTGAGCTTTGGCAACACGCAAGCGGATCACGCCCATATTTTCGCCGACGCCGACGCCAGGAAAACCGCCGTAGAAATCTGCCTCAACTACACCAGTAACGTTTGCATTGCCGAGTTTTCCCCCCGTAATTCGGACACCAAGGCGCGTCTGGCGAGCGCTCGCACCCGAATTACCTGAAGGATTTGGGGTTGCCCAAAGGGGATCGTCAGTGTTATTCGTTCCGCTGCTATTGGCAAAAGCATTGAAAAAGATTATTCCGTAAGGCGTAATTCGATATTTACCTACGTCAACGCTTAGGTCCTTCTTCGGTGCCGAGGTCGTTGTTGCTGCCACGGGTACCGCGGCTTTCTTCCCGCCAGGGACTTTTTCGACTATAGAAGATTGCGCGACAGTGTTTGATGTTTTGGAGGTTTTCTCTCGTGCCAGAGATTTCTTAAGCGCATCAAGTTCGGCACGCATCGCCTTAACCTGCGCTTCAAGTTGTTTTACTTTTTCGTTTACCTTTTCCTTTTTTTCGCTCTTCCCAACTCCTTCCTTTTTCGCCGTTTTCTCTACTTTTTTTCCGGTGCTCTCCGTTGCTTCATCAGGAATGAATTTCTGCGCGGATGCGCAAATTCCCAGACTGCTAATTAAAAATAATGTTAAAGAAATCTTATAAAAATATTTCATGATAGGTACCTCAAATTGTTAAAGATCAGTAAATAAGATGCCTTTCCGGCACCAACTAGGCGTGTTGCGCCTTTGGATGCGGGTAATTATCGCTTTCGTCCTCGCCTTCCCGCTCTGTCAAACAAACAAAATCCTTTTCAACTAAAATGCTCAAACTCTCTTCGCCAACGAGTCTCTGTATTGCGTCAAAACCTACCTGCTCGAAACCCGTCCAACTTTGAGCAACACTTGCAGGAACAAAAACGGTGATTTTTCCGTTATCGAATTCCGTGGTAACCCGGTTGCTCTCATCACTCGAAATCAGGGAGTACGTCAATTTATTATGTTCACTCGAGCCGAACTCAATCGAATCGGTCACCTTACCTTTCTTGCCGAATTCTTCAACCTCGCCTTTTGTTAAGCGTAGTCTTAAAGAATTTCCTTTAATCCGTAATTTCATATTTTCTTTTTGCTGAGGTGCGGAATGGCTGAGCCATTCCGGCAATTTATCTTCCCACTCGGCGAGGCTGAGCCTCGTCTCAAGCGTGAGCGAAGTTACCGCGAGTCTTAGACTCCCCGCACATCGGCAGCACAGCCGCTTTTTTAAAAATCAAATTCCAAATACCAGGGAGGCGACCTTAAGGGTTCTTATACTCAGCCTTCGGGCCGAGATAAAACCACCAGTTCAAAATCGCACACAGCACGTAAAATGCCGCGAAACCATACATAGCGTATTCCGGTGTGGTCGCTTTCATTTGTTCGCCGATCACCTGCGGAATTATGAACGCACCATAAGCCGCGACCGCCGATGTCCAACCCAAAGCGGGTCCTCTTTGTTCCTCATTGAAAATCACGCCGATCGTGCGAAAAGTCGAACCGTTTCCAATTCCTGTGGCGGTAAACAGAATCACGAGCAACACGAAAAACGGTATGAAATAATCCTGCGGCGTTGGCGATTGATATGCGAGATTTGCAAAATATCCGACTCCAATTGAGCAGATAACCATAACGATTGCAACAATTTGCGTTACGATAGCTCCGCCCGTTTTATCCGAAATCCAGCCGCCGACGGGTCTAATCAAAGCCCCGATAAATGCTCCAACCCAAACGTACATAAAGGTTGCCGGACCGTTTGGATTCGGCGTATCGTGCGTCATCACGCCGTCAACCATCAAATGCTGAACGCCAAAAATAAACTTAATCGAAAGCCCGACCGCTGCCGCAAAACCTATAAACGAACCAAACGTCATCGTGTAGATGATCGTCATCACCCACGTATGTTTATTGCCAAAAATCTTGTATTGGCGATTGAGACTGTTTTTGATTGCCCCGGGCGAAAGAGCCTTCAATGCAAAAAGCGTCGCGGCAATTACAGCCGGAAGTACGATCCATTTCACCCAGGTGTATCCGCCAAAGGTCAGTATGAAATAGAGCCCGATCGCCGCTGCCAAAAATGCGATTAGCAAAAGCCAGGCGATGCGTCCAAACGAAACTAACGGGTTTTTTATGTCCGGCGAAACCGATTCGGTTTTTATGTTGTTCATAAAAAACCAACCGAGAAAGGCGAGCGGGATCAGCCAAAGCATCCATAGCCAACCGGCGTTTGCAAGCCACGTTTCTGAGCCCGCAGCGATGCGTTTGAAGATCGTCCCGCTATTGCTTTTAAGGATCATTGAATCGCCGCTCAGGCTTCCCAACAAAGGAAATGTCATTACGAGCGGGATCAAGATCTGCATCGTTGTAACGCCAAAATTTCCCAGACCTGCGTTCATTCCAAGGGCGTAACCTTGTTTCCTTTTCGGATAAAAAAAGCTGATGTTGCTCATCGAGGAGGCGAAGTTTCCACCGCCAAAACCCGAAAGCAATGCCAATATCTGAAATACCCAAAGCGGTGTTTCGGGGTTTTGAAGGGCGATTGCCGCTCCCAGCGACGGAATCATCAAAAGTGCGGTCGTGAAAAAAATCGTATTTCGCCCGCCGGCAAGACGTATAAAAAACGAACTCGGAATTCTTAAAGTAGCACCGGTTAAACCCGCGATTGCCGTTAAAGTAAAAAGTTCGCCTTGGTCAAACGGAAAACCGAGGTTTTTCATTTGAACCGTGATGATTCCCCACATCAGCCAGACGGCAAAACCTACGAGCAGACTCGGAATCGAGATCCAAAGGTTGCGGTTCGCAATTTTTTTACCCTTCGACTCCCAAAACTGCTCGTCTTCAATGTCCCATTTTTCGATGTTGATTTTGCTCATAAATTATCCAAACTAAGAAAAGTTTCCGGGGCTATAATGCGGAAGCCCACACGAAGTAGGGGCGTAGAGACACACTTACTTCGTGCGTGTTTCTGCATTTCGATGTTCCTTCAAAATATATACCCACGTGCTTACTTCTCGATCTTCCTCATCAATTCCGGTTCTTTACTCTTCATCATTTTCTGAATAACCGAATGCATCCAGAAGAGACAAACCGCCGAGAGGAAAAACATAAACATCCAGGCACTCGTCCAAAGTCCTGTCCCATCAAGCAAATAACCAAAAATTATCGGACTGAAAAATCCGCCCAAGCCGCCCAAAACGCCGACCATTCCGCCGACCACACCGACTTCCTCCGGAAAGTACTCCGGGATGTGTTTATAGACAGCCGCTTTGCCGATGCCCCAAATACTACCGATCAAAATCACGAGCACTGCAAACACCCAAACATTCGCCTGAAAGAAAATCTTTGTAACGCCCTTGGCGAGGAGTTCTTTTCGTTTTACAGTTTGCCCTTCCTCTACTATCGCTTCCTGCCAGACTTCCTTTGTCGGGAAAACGAGTGTTTGATCATCGATATTGTCGAGTTTTCCTTCCTTGAGTTTTACGGGATAAGTTGCATCTCCCACGGTAATCGAATTTTCGGTTACCTCTGTCACCGTACCGTCTCGTTTGGCAATAACACCTTTACCAGGCGAGGTGATTTCCATTTTTGGGATGATCAATAGGAAGGAGATCAAAACGGAAGATGCGAGCACCCAATACATCACTTTTCTGCCGCCGAAAAAATCACTCATCCAGCCGCCGAGTGCCCGAATTACACCCGAAGGAAAACTAAAACAAGCCGCAAGAAAACCTGCGGTTACGAGCGGAAGATAATAAACGTTTACAAAATACGGAACTAGCCATTGCGAGAAAGCAACGAAGCAGCCGAACACTAAAAAGTAATAGAGTCCAAAACGCCAAACTCTTATGTTTTTAAGCGGCTCAAGCTGCCCCTTCAAAGTTTTTGTGCTCGATTTTGGTTTCTTATTTGTCGTAAACAAAAAGAAAATCACTCCCATCGCCACTAACGCCGCCGCATAAACTACGGGCAGTGTTCGCCAGCCTTCAAGATTCGCCCCGTTATTTGTGAAGTAATTGAGAAGCGTCGGTCCAAGCAGTGTTGTAAGTGCGGCTCCGGCGTTTCCCGCACCAAAAATCCCGAGTGCCAAACCCTGCCGTTCTTTTGGAAACCAAACCGATGTGTAGGCGATGCCTATCGAAAAACTTACGCCCGCCAGTCCAAATCCAAAACTGCACAATGCAAACGCCCAATACGAATTCGCAAACGACAAAAGAAACATCGGAATCGCACAGATGATCAATAACGCCGCAAAAATCGGTTTGCCACCGAACTTATCTGTCAGGATTCCTGCCGGAAGCCGGAAGATCGAACCCGTTAAAACGGGAATTCCCATAAGCCAGCCGATCTCGGTCACGCCCCAATTAAAAACTTGGTTCGAGGTTAAAAAAGTTACAAGAACACCATTAAGCATCCACGCCGCAAAGCAGATCGTGAACGCCAATGTGTTCATAAAAAGTATTCTGTTTGCACCCTTCGGTGTCTTCGTTTCCATAGAAATTTAGTGTTTTTTTAAGTAGCCATGAAAAAAAAGTTAATTAAATATCGATTTCACAAATAATATCGGCTCAGTAATAATCAGTTGCTTACTTTCCAAATGCGATGACGTTTTCTCTAAGCTTCGGCAGAAGCCGTAAGAAGGTAGCCAGTGGTGAAGCGAAATGAAATGAAGCGTAACCTCTGGTTAGCGTCAATCGGTCGTTTTAGCTCTGAAAAGAGCGACAGAAGTTTTGCTGCACTCCTCGCGGAGTGCGAATCTCCTTTTCGATTTGTCCAGAGGTTCGCTTCGCTCCACCTATGGCTACCTTCTTAAAACGGCTCCGCCGCTTATAACCTAAAAACGACAAATCAAATCTCCAATTTTCAATGAGCCTAAATAAAAGAATTACGAAACTGTTTTCGAGTACTTATCACAAAAATTTGCATTATCTTTCCTGCCACATACCTTCTTCTAAATACGGGTCTTTTCTCGGGAGCAATCTATCGACGGAGAGATTATCGGTAAAAATCAGCAAAAATAATCCGACGAAACCTATCGGCAAAGCCAGATCAACCAAACCGATCATCGGGCTTTCAAAAAACGTCGGGAAAATCAGCACGTATAGGTCAACCCAGTGTCCGACAAGCACGATCGCACAAGCTGCGAGCATCCACTTTTCGTAAAACTTCACCCTCTTCTGCAGAAGCATCACAAACGGAATGATCCAGTTTAGGAAAAGGCTTAGGATAAAAATGTTTGACCATGCCGGCGATGTCCGACGAACGTAGTGGATCGTTTCTTCGGGAATATTGGCGTAATAGATGAGCAGGTATTGGCAGACCCATATGTATGCCCAAAAAGTAGCAAAACCCAAAACAAGTTTGCCCAGGGAGTGCATCTGCTTATCGCCGACTGATTGAAGATAGCCTCTTCTACGCAGCAGAATCGTCAGCATCGTGATCGCTGCCGTTCCGCTTAAAAGCACACCCGCGATGTTATAAAAAGCGTAGATCGTGCTGAAAAACATCGGCTCGATCGACATAATCCAGTCAATCGAAGCAAAGGTGAAGGTGACCCCGAAAAGCACTAAAAACAGTGCCGAAAATACCTTTGCGTTTTTTGTATGGTTCAGACTTCCCGTCATGTCCTGTTTGAACGACTCGCGTTTTATCAGATAAATCAACACAATCCAGACAGCGAGATAAAGAAAGGTTCGCAGAAAAAAGAACCCTGTGCTGAGATATGTGTTTTTGAAAACAAGCTCGTGTCCGTGGTGCGAATAGGTTGTGTAAGTCCATTCATAGAGCAGCTCGCGACCCCAGAAAAGCATCATGATCGTTGCAGCCCCGATCGGAATATAGCTCATCATCGCTTCCGGAACGCGTCTTAAAACACTCGTCCAGGAAGCGTTAGCGACATGATTAACTGCTACAAAAACCGCGGCGCCCAAAGCGACCGTTATAAAATAGTAAGAATTTTGCAGAAAGATTGCCCAAAACCTTTTACTGAGCTGGAGTCCGCCTGTTTCGCCGTAGCCGATGCTGCCGATAACTCCGAGCAAGCCGATCGCCAAAAACACATATAAAATATTTCGTTCTTTCGATGTGATAAATGCTTTCATATCATTTTCCACCCGCCTGCAGCTCGCGTATATAAAGGATCGTTTTCCAACGATCGTCAGGCGAAACAAACTCTTCGTGAGCCGGCATGTTGTTACGTCCGCGTGTAATTATGTGAAACATCTCACCGTCCGTTAAAGCCCGTGACGTATCGGTTGCGTAAGCCGGTGGGTTTGGGTACTTCGGAATCACCGGACCATCGCCGCCGCCCGTCGCACCATGGCAAACCGCACAACTCTTTGCGTAAACATACTTTCCGCGTTCGATATTTTCTTCAGTTTTCTCGAATGGGTTTGTCAATTCGCGTCCGGCTCGCTCCAAGTCTTCAGGCGAAGCATCATAGTTAAACGGTTTGTATCCGCGCGGGATTGTTCCTTTAACGGGTTTCTGACCTGTCATCCCCTTTGGCAAAACCGGGTTTGATGTTTGCGAATTATACGCAGGTGATTCGCCCATCTGCGTCGGATATTCAAGATTCCTTACACGCACGTTTCGTTTGAGCAGCCACATTCCGCCAAGAACCACGACGGGAAGAAGAATAAACGCAAGCCATGAAAGATTTCTCTTCATTCAAACAGCCCCTCCTTCACCTCGACCGCTCCGTATTTTTCAAAAAGTTCGTTTGCCTTTTTCATGCTGAACGAAGATCCGGAATCCTCAAGCACCAATACAAAACGATCGTCGTTTACGCCCTTAAAACTTTTTCGTTTGCTGAAAGGTGACAAACCGCAAACCCAAAACAACGCGAAAATCGCACTCAAACCGGCAAAAAGAACCGTCAATTCAAACGCCACGGGAACCCAAAGCGGAACCGAATTGAAGGGTTTTCCGCCAATGTTTAGAGCCCAATCGTAAGCGGATGTCCAAATTTGCAGCGAAACGGCAGTTACCAATCCAAGCAACCCTCCCGCAAATGCGACCCACGTCAGCCGCGAGGGTTTTAGCCCGACCGCGTCATCCATTCCGTGAATTGGAAATGGAGAATAAACGTCGTAGATGTTAAAACCGCGTAAACGTGCTTCTGCTGCTCCGGCTTTTATATCATCTTCGTCGGTAAAAAAAGCTGCAACGTAGCGCCGTCCCGTTGTTCCGTTCTTAGTGTTTCGCATATTTCAAAACCCCCTTCACTTCGCTTGCCGCGATGATCGGAAACAGCCTTAAAAAGACCAGAAACGCGGTAAAGAACAAACCAAAACTTCCGAGCAAAAGACCAACTTCAACCATGCTCGGCATATAGTATGTCCAGCTTGAAGGCAAGTAATCGCGGTGGAGACTGATCATGATGATCACGAATCTTTCAAACCACATTCCGATATTGATAAAAATGCTCATCACAAAAATCCAGGGAATCGAACGCCTTATTCGTTTGAACCAGAAAAGCTGCGGTACGAGTGCGTTGCAGCCAAACATAATCCAATAAGCCCACGCGTAAGGTCCCATCACGCGGTTGATGACCATAAAAATCTCGTTTGGATTGCCGCCGTAAAAACCTATGAAAAGCTCTGTGATGTAAGCCAAACCGACGATCGAACCGGTTAAAAGCGTAACGAGACACATCTTTTCGAAGTGATCGATCGTGATGTAACTCTTGAGGTTCTTCACTTTCCGCACGATGATCATTAAGGTCATAACCATCGCAAAGCCCGAAAATACAGCACCGGCAACAAAGTACGGCGGGAAGATCGTCGAGTGCCAACCCGGAATAAGCGACGTCGCAAAGTCAAAACTAACGATGCTGTGAACGGATAAAACAAGCGGCGTGGCAAGAGCCGCGAGAATTCCGTAAACCGTTTCATAGCGAGACCATGTGCGGTTCGAACCATTCCATCCGAGGCTCAAAATCGTATAAAGTTTCTTTCGCCACGTGCCGGGTTTTGCACGGTCGCGTGCCGTGGCGACATCAGGCAGTAAGCCCAAATACCAGAAAACAAGCGAGATCGTGAAATAAGTCGAGATCGCGAAAAAGTCCCAGAGAAGAGGCGAACGGAAGTTTACCCACAGCGAACCGCGTGTATTTGGGTATGGCAAAAACCAATAAAAGAGCCATGGTCTTCCCATGTGTATGATCGGGAAAACGCCCGCACACATTACGGCGATCAGCGTCATCGCCTCCGCAGAGCGGTTTATTGACGTTCGCCATTTTTGGTTGAAAAGATAGAGAATTGCGGAGATAAAAGTCCCCGCGTGTCCGATTCCAATCCAGAAAACGAAATTCGTAATATCAAACGCCCAGCCGACGGTGCGGTTCAGCCCCCAGGTTCCGATACCGACCGTAACAGTTAAATATCCGGCAATGATTCCGATGATCAGAAGTGTTACCGCAATTGCAAACGCTATCCACCAGCCGATTCCCGCTTCGCCCTCGTGGATACGATTGATGTCTTCCGTTATGTCGGAATAGGTTTTATCGCCTTCAACCAGAGGCTTACGAAGCGGCGAATAGACGGGATGCTCGGAGATTCGCTCGACCTCTTCTCGAAGCCTGATCTCTTCTCTCGTCAAACCAAGTTTTTCCATGGGCACAGCCATAATTTCCTAATGTCCTTCCTCCTCGGTTTCCTCTGCATTCACAACCTTCGCGAGATAGCTGACAGATGGTTTTGTGTTCAAATCTTCGAGCAGCAGATAATCTCTGTCGCTCTTTTTGAGTTTTACAACCTTGCTCTCTAGGTCTTTCATATCACCAAAAGTAATCGCGTTCGCCGGACAACTTTGCTGACAAGCGGTTTGAATTTCGCCGTCTTTAACGGGGCGTTTCTCGTTGCGTGCTAGAACTTTCTTCTCCTCAATTCGCTGAACGCAAAGCGTGCATTTTTCCATCACGCCGCGTGAACGAACCGTTACGTCCGGATTCAAAGCGAGATTCGCGATCGGGTCTTCGTGTGGATATTCAAACCAGTTGAAGCGGCGAACTTTGTAAGCGCAATTGTTTGCACAATAACGCGTGCCGACGCAACGGTTATAAACCTGCATATTCAAACCCTCGGTGCTGTGAGCGGTTGCCAAAACAGGACAAACCATTTCGCACGATGCATTTTCGCAGTGCATACAAGGCAGCGGCTGGAAACGCGTCTTTGTCTCTTCTTCTTTTTCCTCGTAGTAACGGTCAATTCGGATCCAATGCATATCTCGCTGGATTCCGACCTCATCTTTTCCAACGACCGGAATATTATTCTCAGCCTGACAGCTCAAAACGCACGCGTTGCAGCCTGTGCAGGCGTTTAGGTCGATTGTCATTCCCCATTTGTGATCGGGATAGTCATGGGCGTCGAAGAGCTTTTCGAACTCCGTGTGGTGGGTTTTCGCCTCGCCGTGAGCGTATTTTGCAAGCGAGAATTCCTTGATCAATGGCCTGTCATGAGCGGATTCTTCAACCTGCATTTTCGCAAAGGAAACATATTTCGCCGTCGGTTCGATCGCGACTCCGCCTATTCGATATCGAAACGTTCCATCGGCAAATTCAACAAACGGAAATGCGTTTTTGCCAATGTCATTACCTGCCTTTCCGGCTTTTGCGCGACCGTATCCAACCGCAACGGCGACTGAGCCATCCGCCTGTCCGGGTTGAATGAGAACCGGCAGTTCGAGCACTTTATCGCCTTTTTTGATCGAGACAACCTGTCCTTCTTTTACCCCCAGTTTTTCGGCTGTCGCTTTCGAAACGGCCGCGTAATTATCCCAAGTCACCTTACTTATCGGATCGGGCATCTCCTGAAGCCATGGGCTATTGGCAAACTTCCCGTCCCGTAAACTCGGTTTTTGATAAAGATCGAGCGAATACTCTTCCAGCTTTCGTTCCTTTAGCCTTGTGATTGCTTCTTCGAGTCCGCCTTCATTAAAACTCGCGTTTCCCGCCTCAGTCGATTCATCTAAAAAAACTCCATCGTGCAGCGATTGATCCCAAAAATCGTCAAACTTCGAAAACTCACTCTGTTTTCCAAAAAGCTTTTCTTCCCAAGACGTGCGAAGTTTGTCGTAAAACGTACCCTCCTCACCCGACCAGGCCATCAAACTCTCTTGATAGGCACGTGTCTTAAATAGAGGTGCGATTGTCGGCTGGTTAAAACTAAAGGTTCCTTTCGAGGCCTCGGCATCGTCCCAGGCTTCAAGGAAATGATGGTTTGGACACGCATAATCAGCCAGCACCGAAGTTTCATCGAGCGTCGGGTTAAACGAAACTTTAAGCGGCACGTTCTTAAGAGCTTCCTCAAATTCTTTCGAGGCGTAGGAATCGTAAACGGGGTTTACATCAAGCATGAAGAGCGCCGCTACGTCGCCGCTTTTCATTTCGTCGATCAACCCCGCAAAATCCGTATCATTTCCCTGAGAGTGGAGCGACGGCGAACTCAGATCGATCGTTTTTCCGTAACTACCGAGCGATTCATTGATCGCGTTTACAATCTGCTGAACATTTGGATCGTTTGAACCGGAAACAACGAGCGATTCGCCAGAATGTTTCTTGAGTTCGGCGACAAATTCTTCGAGTCGCTTAATCATCTGCGGAGTAAGCGTTGAGGACGGAAGCGGCGACTCTGCGGAATCGGATTGAGTTCCTTTCGCACTTAGGTTTTCGGAAAGGAAGACTAACGCTTCTGCTTGCTCCGCAAATGAAGCTTTTACACGCGAATCAGCATTTGCACCGGTCAGAGACATACGCGATTCGATTTGTATATGGCGGGACATCGCTTTTTGACCATCTTTTAGATCGCGCGATTTCGAATATCCGCGCGTAAACTCAACTGGAGAAATCCATGTGCCTAGAAAATCCGCGTCAAAGCTGAGAATCAATTTCGCCTGGTCAAAACGATATGCCGGGGTGATGGCGGCGCCGTGTGTTTTCTCGTGAGCGAGCCGGATCGCCGAGGTTGAAACAGGTTCGTAAACAACTTGTTTAGAATCTGTATAGGCTTCTAAAAATTTATCGATTAGCTCTCTTGAGGTTGGGCTGAGTATCGCGCCCGAGAGAAACCGAACTTTTCCATTATTTTGCTTTAACTCGTCTAATTTCTTCGAAATCTCGGCGTCAACCGTTTTCCAATCGGATTCTTTTCCGCTGATTAAGGGCTTTTGAAGCCGCTCGGAATCGTATAAACCAAATACAAGCGAATGGGCCACAGAGCACAAGCCGCCTTTTGAAACCGGGTGTTTAGGATTGCCCTCGAGTTTGATCGGCCTTCCATCACGAACCTTTACAAGAACCCCGCAACCGGCGCTGCAGCCCGCACAGGTCGATGCATACCAGCTTGCGACGCCTGGGGTTAACTCCGGCGGACGCTTAATATGCGGAATGATTTTTTGCTCCGGAACGCGGCAGCTCATCAAAGACAAACCGGCAGCCGTATAGCCGAGCGCAGCCAAAAACGAACGCCGGGAAATTCCCGCGATCGGACTTTTCTCAAGCACGGGGTTTCCGTTTTCGTCCTTTTCTAAAAATTGTTCCCAGAGTTTTTTACTCTTCATAAAATTGATAACTCATCTTTTTCGCCGCGGATTTTCGCTGATAATCGCGTATTCTGATTTTCAATTCTTACAGCGGCAAAAACATAAATTCTTCTCAGCCTGCCACAGCTTTTTTTAGGTAGCGGCGATTCAAAAAAGGCACAAGCATGGTGTTTTCTGCATTGTCAAATTCATTCTTATCCGCGGCAGACTCCTAGTGATGGCAAACCGAACAATCGGTCTTCGCGTTCAAAAGATTTTTCATTTCTGCGGTTCCCGCTTGCGGCTTTCCTTCCTTGTCTAAAAACACGTTTTGATGCTCACGATGGCAACTCACGCATGACCCCATCGAAAAGGTGCTGAACTGCGAAATCCGATCCATCGTTTCTACTTCGCCGTGACACGTGTTGCAATTTACGCCTGCGTTTACGTGTCTGCTGTGGTTGAAAACTACGTGATCGGGAACATCGTTTACCTTTACCCACTCGATTGGCTTTTCATCCTCAATCGCCTTGGCAATTTTCTGAACCTCGGGCGATTCAGGCTTCACCTGCGTATGGCAGTTCATACAAGTCGTCGCCGTCGGAACACTCGCAAGCCTTGATTTATCAGCCGTTGAGTGGCAATAAAGACAATCAATCTTGTTATCTCCTGCGTGAATCTTGTGCGAGAAATTGATCGGCTGAATAGGCTCGTAACCGCTTTGGTCACCATACTGACGGAAAGTTCCGTTTTGCCAGATCACGATTGCGCCAATCACGGTTATCAAAATCGAAATAATTTTTAGTGTTCTTAAAGTCATTTTCTAGCCGTCAGCCGTCGATTTATTGCGCGTATATTGCCCGCGTGTTTTTGTCCGATCCCAATTCCACTGCACCACCTGATAAGGTCTCCACAGATAAGTAATTGGAATCGAAACCATGTGAACCAATCTCGAGAACGGAAAGATCAAAAGGATCAAAAATGCACCGATAATGTGGAGCTTTACAACCAATGGCAGCGGCGCAATATGCGACACGTCCGGTTGAAACAGAAACAACGAGCGCAAATACGGAACTGCCGAGGCCGCGTACCACGATGACCCCCAACGATAAAAAATTGCCGTGTAAACACCGAGGAAAACCTGAGCAAGCAGCAATATCAAAACGAGCATGTCCATAAAGGTCGTGATCGCCCAAATCTTCGGTGTTGAGATACGCCGCCACAAAAGGCTGACCACACCGACGAAAGCCATCAAACCGAAAATCAGCCCGGTGATTTCAAGTATGTATAGGCGGATCGGTTCCGCGTTAAACCACAAAACCTGTAGCGGAAACAAAAACCCGATAACGTGTCCAAGCAGCGCACCCATAATTCCTATGTGCCACGGCACCGAACCAAAGAAGAGCTCGTCACCCTCCAGAAATTGCGAGGACAGGCTCGAATAGGAAAACTTATTCGTAACAAAGCGATAGATCGAAACAACGATCAAAATCGCGACAGCCATATAAGGCAAAATGATGTAAAGTAAATTTTCATGCATATTGATACCTCGCAGTTTTTACTTCGCTCGCTTTCGGCAGCGATTTTTTGGCGATACTTTTAAGAAGTTCATCCACAAAAAAGATCACGTTTCCATAAGGGTTCTCTTTCTTCTTAAACGGCACCCTCATTTGTTTTAATGCCGGAAGCAGACAGTATCCGATCAACTGCGCCCGAAGTTCGGTGTCGTCCAATTTCGTTAGGAGCCTTAGAACGACGGGCAAATAGTCGGGCAGTTGAAACTCCTGGCCGAGTTCGTATGGATTTTCCGTAGCCCGCATATTTGCAAGAAACTCCCCGCGTTTATAATCTTCACCAAAAAGGTGATAGCCGACCTCCAGTGCGCAGACGGGATTTAAATCAAAGGTTCTCGTATAACGTTCCTGCAACTCGTCGAGCGAAAACTGGTTGATCTCTAGACAGAAATCCGAAAAATAGCTCGATTCTTCAAAATCATTTAGAAGAACCAAATCCTTACACACCTCAAACGCCTCAAACCAGTCTTTTGTCGGGTATTCAAGTAGATCCGCCAGCGACCCCAGAATTTCAGTCTCTTCCGCAGAAAACTCGATCGTCTTCCCGGTTTCAACGGGCTCAATCTTCGTTTTCTTTTCTCTCGTTATTTGAACAGGATCGTTTTTCATAAAACTCTTTTCAATTGCCACTAGCTTTAGCTAGTGGATTTGAATTCCTCATTCTTTCTTGGCTTTAGCCGAATATGTTATTTGGTCTAAAGCCAAGCGGAAAAACCATTTAAACTTTTTGGCTAAAGCCTCTTTTATTTGCTAACTCGTCCACTAGCTAAAGCTAGTGGCAAGCTACAAACAACTCAAAAAATTCATACATCCGAACATCTAATTCTACGAACCCCGCACCGGCAATTGCCGCGAACCGAGTCCGGCTTTTCCTTTTTCATCCCACATATCGTCATTCAGCATTTGCAGAGCCTCTTCGCGGTGTGACGGCGGAATTACCACGCGCTCATCCATGGTCGGAAGCGATGTCAGGCGATAAATCGCTTCAGCCTCTTCTGCAGTCATATTGCATTCATCGAGTGCAAACTGAACCGTTTCTTTGTCCACGTCGCCTACCGTTTCCAAACGCTTGAACAAACGCACCGCATACTGTTTTTTGAGTGCCAGCGTTACGTGATCGACGTTGCCCGCCGAAAACAGGCTCGCCATAAACTCCATCGGAAGACGTGCCTTTTCAATCGGGCTGAAAAGCTCATCATTTGCCGTGTCATAAACACCGTCGTTAGTTTCAGCCATAACCGGAAGCATTGGCGGAACGTAAAACAGCATCGGCAACGTTCGAAACTCCGGGTGGAGTGGCAAGGCTAACTTCCACTCCTTCACAAACTTATAAACCGGCGAGCGTTCGACAGCTTCGAGTGTTCGGTCATCAATTCCATTCTTTCTAGCGGCCGCACGCACTTTCGGATCTTTTGGATCGAGCAAAAGATCGCGGTGCGAATCGACCAAGTGCCCATCGGGAACCTGCACCGAATCGACGAGTTTGTCGGCATCGTACAAAAGCCCGCCCAAATAACGGATCCTTCCTACGCATGAATGGAAACAAGCCGGCGCTTGCCCGGTTTCGAGACGCGGGAAACACAAGATACATTTCTCGCTCTTTCCGGTTGACCAGTTATAAAAAGTTTTCTTATATGGACACGCCGTTACGCACATACGCCAAGCACGACACTTGTCTTGGTTGATCAAAACGACGCCGTCCTCACCGCGTTTGTAAATCGCTCCGGAAGGACAAGCCGCAACGCAGCAAGGATTAATGCAGTGATTACAAATTCGCGGAAGATAAAAGAAAACAAGCCGCTCAATATCAAAAAGCTCCTGACGCTGCTCCTCCGTCAAGGCATCGAGGTTCGGATCATTGGCGGCGTAAACCGGCGATCCGCTCAAATCATCATCCCAATTCGGTCCGGCTTCGATGTTCATATGTTTGCCGGTAATCATTGAGATCGGACGGGCAGTTGGCTGGTCGGCACCTTCGGGTGCGTTAAAAAGCTCCTCGTATTCGTATGTCCAGGGTTCGTAATAATCGTCGAGCTTGGGCAGATCGGGATTGTGAAAGATGTTTAAAAGCCGCGAACTCTTGCCGCCCATTTTTAGATTTGGTGTGGCTCCATCCTCATCTTCCCAGCCGCCTTTGTACTTTTCCTGATCTTCCCAAGCCGTTGGATAACCCGTTCCCGGTTTGGTCTCGACGTTGTTCCACCACATATATTCCGCACCTTCGCGGTCAGTCCAGACGTTTTTGCAGGCGATCGAACAAGTGTGGCAACCAATACACTTATCCAAATGAAATACCATCGAAGTTTGTAATCTGACGTCCATAATTTTTTCCTATCGCTAAAGATTTTTCCTCTCGTGAATTGCCACGTGCTTTAGCTCGTGGAAAAGTCATACTTAAGATTCGCGGCTTTAGCCAAAATTAACTACCGGTTAAACACTTATCAGTTTTAGCCAAAGCAAATCGGACTAAATCTCCTTTCCTATTTCGGCTAAAGCCATTTGTTCATCCTTTCAAATCCACGAGTTAAAACTCGTGGCAATTTATAAAACCAATAGAGACAATCCTAGTAATTCACCTTGTTCAATTTCCTGACCATAATAAATGTGTCGCGGTTAACTCCCGTCGGTCCCCAATAATTAAAGTGATAGGTATATTGCCCATAGCCGCCCATCATCAGAAGCGGTTTCAGACGTACCCTCGTCAAAGAGTTGTGTCCACCCGCACGTTTGTTTCCGCGGAGCGGAGATTTCGGAATATCAAGCGTTCTTTCCGGTGAGTGATACTGAATGCAAACACCTCTCGGAATGCGGTGTGAAACGATACATCTCGTGCAAACTACGCCGTTGTCGTTATATGCTTCCACCCAATCGTTATCATTTATTCCAAGATCGACCGCGTCCTCGTCATTGAGCCAAAGCGGTTCGCAACCGCGCGAAAGCGTCATCATTCGATGGTTGTCCGAATATGTTGAGTGAATGTGCCACTTACCATGAGGTGTGAGGTAATTTAAGGCTTTCACTCTTCCCTCTTTCGGGCTGACTTTAAGATCTCCGTAGTCAGCCGGAAGCGGCGAAGGTTTATACGTCGGCAGATTTTCGCCGAAGGCAACATATCCCTCCTGATCCTGATAAAAATGCTGGCGTCCTGTAAGCGTTCGCCAAGGAACGAGTTTTTCGTAGTTATATGTAAACGGTGCGTATGCCCGCCCCTCGGAAACCAAACCGGACCAAACCGGGCTGTTAATGAGTCGTCGCGGCTGAGACTGCAGGTCTTTGTATGTCGTCTGCGCGTGACGGCTCTTTTCAGCAAGATCGGCGAGCGGTCGGCCAACCTTCTTCTCCATAAACTTGTATCCGCGGTAAGCCATCTCGCCGTTTGTTTCCGGTGCAAACTTAAGAATCATATTGGCAGCATCTTCCGCACGCTTAAGCGATGGATAGATATTTCCGCCCCATTCTTCAACCGGATCCGTACGCGATTCGACAACCTCATCGTATAGATCTTCGGTTTCATATTTAACGCCGTGTGCTCCCAAGCCATTTCGCACGTTTGGTCCAAGCGAAATGAAACGGTTATACAAATTCACATAGTCGCGTTCGACCACCTTCACATGCGGCATCGTTTTGCCCGGTATTGCTTCGCATTCGCCTTTTGACCAGTCTTTGATCGAGGGCTGCGTAATCTCGTCGGGCGTATCATGGAGAAGCGGAACGGTAACCAAATCCTTAATCGGCTGCGGAATATGTTTTTCCGCAAGTTCGCTGACTTTCTTAGCCAAACCTCTAAAGATTTCCCAGTCCGAACGTGACTCCCAGCATGGCGGAACGGCTTCCGAAAGAGGGTGAATAAACGAGTGCATGTCGGTCGAATTCAAATCCGCTTTTTCATACCAGGTTGCCGCCGGCAGGACTATGTCTGAATAAAGAGCCGATGTGTCCATACGGAAGTTCAAATCGACAACCAAATCCATCTTTCCTTCTGCTGCCGGTGTTTCCGCATCGATATCGTTTACCGATCCTTCAGCACATTGCTCGGCAACGTCGTTATGGTGGGTTCCAAGATAGTATTTCAGGAAATACTCGTGACCTTTTGCACTCGACATAAGTGCATTACCACGCCATATAAACCAAACTCTCGGGAAATTTTCAGGCTTGCTCGGTTCTTCGACAGAAAACTTCAAACTCTTGTCCTGAACCTGCTTCGCTACGTAACTTGCCACAGCTTCCGGTGTTTCCGAACCGGCGGTTGCGGCGTCTTCCAAAATCTCGTGGTTCGGTTTTCCAAACTGTGGATAATAAGGAAGCCAGCCGTTTCTTACGGCTTTGACCTGCACATCAGCTGTGTGACCTTTGGCAACATCCCCGGCACCATTAACTGCAGTGTTATCGGGCAGAGTGTGATACTCGGAAAACTCGCGTTCATAACGCCATTGCTCGCTGTTTATGTAGTGCCACGAAGGTGCATTTTGCAGACGCGATGCTGGAATCCAGTCTTTTCCAAATGCAAGATTCGACCAAGGTGCAACCGGTGCCAATTTTTCCTGACCAACATAGTGGTTTAAACCGCCGCCATTTTTACCGACGCAACCGCATAACATCAGAGCCGTAATTGCGGAGCGATACATTAAGTTATTGTGATACCAGTGGTTGATTCCGGCACCGATGATCACCATGCATTTGCCTTCGGTTTTTTCGGCAGTAATCGCCCATTCGCGTGCAAATTTGATTACCGTTTTGCGATCCAGACCAGAAAACTTCTCCTGCCACGCGGGTGTGTAAGAAGCGTCCTCATCGTCGTAACTCTTTGGATAATCGCCGCCTAAACCGCGATCAACGCCAAACTGAGCCATCAAAAGATCGTAAACAGTCGTTACTAAAACTTCGCCGTCTTCAGTCTGAAGCGTTTTCGTAGGCACGCCGCGTTTTGCTATCTTGTCGGTTCCAAATTCGCGTGTAATTACCTCGGTTGATTCCGAATTGTCTTCGATAAGCGACAAAGTCGGCATTATTTCCGATTCGTCCGATGGATCTCTAAATTCTAAATTCCATTTTCCTTCGGCTTCTCCCCAACGGTGTCCCATCGTGCCGCCGGGCATTTTCGCCGAACCCGAGAGTTCGTCCCAAATAAGGAACTTCCACTCGCCGTTTTCTTCATCTTTGTATTTCGAGAGCTTGTTTGCCCTTACAAGACGACCCGCTTCATAGCCGTTTTCGGTTTTGACGAGTTCGATAAGAAATGGCGAATCGGTATATTTCTTTCCGTAATCCGTGAAGTATTTTGTCTTTTTCTGATGATGAAACTCTTTGAGAATTACGTGATTTACCGCCTGCCAAAATGCTCCGTCTTGCCCCGCGAGAACCGGAATCCACTGATCGGCATACTTCGAAACCTGGCTGAAATCCGGTGCCAAAACGACCATCTTCGTCCCATTGTGTCGGGCTTCCGCCGCAAAGTGACAGTCCGGCGTTCGGGTCATATTTAGGTTTGATCCCATCACCGCGATAAATTTTGAGTTGTACCAATCGGCGCTTTCGCAAACGTCTGTCTGCTCGCCCCAGATTTCCGGCGAAGCCGGCGGAAGATCACAATACCAATCGTAAAAAGATAGGTTTACGCCACCCATCAACTGCAGAAATCTTGAACCAGCCCCATAAGAAAGAAACGACATCGCCGGGATCGGTGAAAAACCAATGATGCGATCCGAACCATGTTTCTTTATCGTGTGAATACATGAAGCGGCGACGATCTCCTGAACCTCATCCCAACTCGCTCTCCTGAAGCCACCCTTACCGCGTGCTCTTTGAAAACGCGCGCGTTTTTCAGGATCGCTCATCAGCGATTCCCAAGCCTTTACCGGGTCTGAATGTTTTTCGCGTGCCGCACGCCAGAGATCTTGCAAAGCACCTCTTATGTACGGATATTTTACGCGGATCGGGCTGTATAAATACCAGGAATATGAGATTCCGCGTTGGCAGCCGCGAGGCTCGTAAGGCGGAATTCCGTCTTCAAGAAGCGGATAATCGAGTGCCTGCATTTCCCAGGTGACGATGCCTTGCTTGACGTAGATGTTCCAACTGCAGCCGCCCGTGCAATTTACACCGTGCGTCGAGCGAATCACCTTGTCGTGCTGCCAGCGATTTCGATAGAATTCTTCCCAAGAGCGTGTCTTGGGGCTGATCATATCCTTGATCCAACTCATATTTTCGACCTCTGTACTATGTCTTCCCTTACGCCTTTATGACGCCTTCGCCATATAAAATTGAAACCGACGAGAGCGAGTATCGTCGCGATAAATCCGATTACCAAAAACTTGGGCTCGACCGCTCCGGTAGTTGCCGTCGGAACAACCTGCGCATTTGGGCTAACCGTTTTTGAATTCTGTAGATACGCAAATACCTTGACGATCTCTTCATCCGTTAGCTTACGGTCCTGAAACATCTTCGTCATCGTCGGAAAATTCGGATTTTGGAGGATTGAGATAAGTTCGGGATCGCGGTATTTGGTGTTAACGGCTGTAAGATCGGGGCCCAGTGTTCCGCCGCCTAAGGATCCGAAACTATTTATCGAATGGCACGAATTGCAGGAAACTCCACCGTTATCAAACTTTGTCTGTCCGGTAAATAAACGCCAACCATCGGGAACATCCGCAGCAACAATTTCCCGCGAAAGCTTCGCTCCTTCGGGCGTGAAGATCTCCCCGCTTGCAGTCATGCTCTTAATAAGTTCGCTTATTGAGGAAAGTTCGTCGTCCGTAAGTTGCTGATCCGGCATAACTTCCGGTGAAAACTTTTTGAAGATCTCGGCCGCGTCTGCGTCCTTAGCGCTCATTGCGGTAGGCGAGCGAATAAATTCCCCGAGCCATTCCTCCGAACGCCTATCGGTAACACCTTTTAGATCCGGCCCTTGTTTGTCGCCGCTTCCGATTGAGTGGCAGCTAAAACATTTCGTTTCAAACACCTTCTTGCCGGCATCCTGACCAAGAGCTGTTGCCACTGCGAGAAACAGTAGAAACGAAAGAAACCAGATGATGCGAAACCTATTTTTGTTTTTATCGAACATTTTCTCTCCGATCTTTTTCTTACGACACGAAACTCATTCCATCTCTTCTGCAATCTGCGCAATCGTTTTCGTTTGAAGCATATTGATAAGCTCGCCCTTTACCGGCAGCCACGAACCATGTAGAGCGCATGGATTTCCATCGTCGCAGCTGTTTAAACCAAGGATGCAGGTGTCACAATTTGTCAAAGGATCCATAATGAAAACGACATCCCAAAGCGTGATCTCTTTCGGCGATTTCAATAACTCGTAGCCACCGTTTATGCCCTTAACCGAGTGCAGCAAACGATGTTTTCTGAGGTCGCCGAGAATCTTGCCGAGGTAAGCCGACGGAATGTCTTCCTCTTCAGCAATCTCCTGAAGCCCGCATAAACACGCCTCTTCCTGCCGCGCCAAGTAAACCAACGCCCTGATTGCATAACCTGTCGTCTTTGAAAAGAGCATTGTTACTAGTTGATAAGCTTATCTTTTTATCTCTTTGTGTATGATTGCTTTTTAAGAAACCCTGAACAATAATGTGAACACATCAAAATTTTGATTAATTTGTCCAACCGATGGAAAAACGTGAGATTAGAAAACTGATTGACGAGACTGCGGACCCAGCCTTCGCAGTGAATGGATTTCAAAACATTGAGTTTTTTAATGCCGCTGCTGAAAGCTTTTTTGGCATTGAGGCGGACGATGTTCTGGGACAGCCGTGCAGCACGATTGTAAAAGGAAGCGACGAGTGCGGACAGTTTTGCTCAAAAGACTGTACAATTTTTTCCGCCGCCAAAGAACACAATCCGATCCAGAATTTTGATTTGAAAGTAATGACCGACGAAGGTCGAAAATGGTGCAACGTTTCGATTCTGATTGCGGATGACAAAACATCCGTTTTGCCCTACACGATTCACATCATAAGAAATATCGACGTTCGCAAGCGCCTCGAGCTGCTCGTCAGGAATTTCGTTGTCGCGGAAACAAGTTTCCCTCCGGAGCAGGCAATTGATCTCATTTCCTCGACCCGCTCACCATCCCGCGAAGCAATTTTAAGTGAACGTGAACTCGAAGTGCTGAGACTCCTCGCGAAAGGAAAGACCACGGCCAATGTCGCTGACGAGCTTTTCATCAGCCGCACAACCGTAAATAACCACGTTCAGCGGATTCTAAAAAAACTCCACGCGCACACACGGCTCGAAGCTATTAGAAGAGCTGAAATTGCAGGCCTAATCTAAAATCCTTATTGTTTTACCGCGGCAGATTGGAATGCTACGCACTTCCCTTTTTTTTCGGAATATGATTTAAATCATTTTCTTACAGATTCTGAAAGGCAATACTCCGAAAAAGATTAGCAAACTAAAAATCTATATCCGGTTGCTTGAAATCCGGATCTTTTAGGAGAGATTTTAATGGATTTAACCAACAAGACAATCAGAGAGATCGCTTTGGAAATGCCGCAGACAACCAAAATTTTTGAGGAATTAAAAATTGATTATTGCTGCGGCGGAAACAAAAATCTCAATGAGGCCTGCGAATCGGCAAACGTTTCCGCAGAAGTTGTCGCAGAAAAAATATCGGCACTTTCAGCGGCGGAAGGAAATTCCGAAAGCGACTTTTCAGATCAAATATCGCCTTCCAAACTGATCGATTCTATTGTTGAAAAACATCACGTTTTCACTCGGGATGAGTTTAAAAGGCTAACCCCTCTGCTAGAGAAAGTAGTCGGTAAACACGCCGAAAAACATCCGGAACTCAACGATGTAAAAGCGATATTTGTTGAACTATCCAATGATTTGATTCCTCATATGCAGAAGGAGGAAATGGTCTTATTTCCGTATATAAAAAATCTGGAGGTTTCGGAATTGACCGGGCAGTCCGTTTCACCGCCCCCTTTCGGAACCGTGCAAAACCCAATTCGAATGATGCAGTACGAACACGACAACGCCGGGGATATTTTGAAAAGAATGCGCGAGCAAACAAACGACTATTCAACCCCCGAAGGCGCATGCCCGAGTTTTAAAGCTCTTTATTTTGGTTTGGAAGAATTGGAGAAGGATTTACATCACCACATACATCTTGAAAACAACATTTTGTTTCCCAAGGCGGTGACAATTGAGGCTAATGGGGTTGAAGCTGCCGGCTAAGACGGTCTAATCCTTCGTGAGCGGTTTAATAGCAGGTTTTCGTCGCTGATACATTTCTCTTCCCACGGCGAGGAGTTCTTCATGCGAAAGAATTTCCGCGGCGGCGGGAAAGACGAATTCGTTTTCCATTTGAATGTGCGGACGATAAAGATCGTAAAGACTTTCTCCTAAATCATTGAAAAGCAAGAGTTTATTCTCATCCGGCTCTTCTTTCGTCACCATATCTAAATACATTTTTTTTATTGAATTCTCAATACTGACCGCACGTTTATGCTGCGTTTCGAGCTGTCCGATCACGTCAAAAACCTCCGAAACGATCGAGTCGCCATATTGACGCATACGTGGAAACAGAGATTCTTCTTCATCAAGAGTGTGCTTAACTCCGGTCGTGAAAAACAAGTTCAAAACCGTGTCAATCGTCCCAAAAAGCACTTTAAAGTTTTCACCCCGAGATTCCCGGAGCTCCGCAGTGGTGCTTCGCAACGTCTCAAGATTTGCCGCTATCTTTTGATGACAGTGAAAAAGGACATCGAGCGGTTTCGTAAAATCCGCTTTGTAAGGAATCCCGGCAATCGGTTCGCTATTCGGTTTTAATTCTGCTTGTGTCATTAAAAATCCAACTGTAAGTTCTCAAAAACTGGCGCTCCCGACAGGATTCCAACCTGTGACCTACCGCTTAGGAGGCGGTCGCTCTATGCAACTGAGCTACGGGAGCGGATTTCAGTGAACATTTAACATTGATCATTAAACATTTCTCAGGGTAATTCACAGCAACTAACAACGAAAATGTTCCATGCTCAATGATCTATGTCTCAATCATCATACTTCAGAAAAGAATGAACATCATATTCGCCCAGCTTTTCGCGCCCGGGTAAGAAAGTCAGTTCAACCAAAAAACCCAGCCCGACGATGTTTCCGTCCAGTTTCTCAACCAGATCGGCCGTCGCCTTGGCCGTTCCGCCGGTCGCCAAAAGGTCATCAACGATCAAAACGTTATGCCCATCACCGACCGCGTCACGATGGATCTCAAGCGTATCCGAACCGTATTCAAGATCGTACGTCACCGCTTCCTTTTCAGCAGGGAGTTTTCCGGGTTTTCTAACCGGGACAAAACCTGCACCCAAACGGCACGCTAAGGGCGTTGCGAAGATAAATCCACGTGATTCCATGCCGATCACCGTATCGATCTGTTGATCTTTGTAGTGTTCGTGCATACCATCCAGCGTCTGGCGGAGCCCATCAGCATCCTTTAGCAACGTCGTTATATCGTAAAAATTGATGCCCTCTTTCGGAAAATCAGGCACCTCTCTTATGAGTTCTTTTAAATGTTCCATAAATTATCTCTCTATTCTAAACGTTGAAAAAGAGCCCGCAGGCTCCAAAACTATCTCTTCGATTTCCTCAACTTTGGAATAACTCGGTCCGGCGAGAAGCTCCGCATGAAATGCGCCGACGGCTTTTCTGCTTCCTTCCGCAAACGCTTCGACGCGTCCATCCTTCAGATTCTTTACATATCCGCAGACCTGATGTTTTGCTGCGGCACGCTGCGTGAAAAACCTAAAACCTACGCCCTGTACCAATCCCCTTACAAAAAACTTTCGAGCTATCTTCTCTTTCATTTTAGCGAAGAGTCACAATCATAAGTGACTCGTAACTCTTTTATACACAGCGTTTAGCCAAGCGATTCTAAGCATTCACTTAAACTTCTTAGCCTGCATGTATAGATCGGCATCCCGCGCAAGGTTAATTTGCTTGCCGGGGTTTTTCTGAGTTCCTCGGCAAGCGCCAGAAAATCTTTCGGCTCATCGGTTTCAAAGCTGATTATGTATTCCTGTTCGCTGAACCCGAACGCGTGAGTCATGTGTATCTTGATATTCTCAAATCTCTTTCCAACCATGAAATTTTCTTCGATTAATTCTTCCCGCTCTTTTTCAGGTTTTGAATACCAATCGCTATGTTTTGCGCATGGATAAAGAAAATGATATTTCTTTTCGCCCGCAACGATGTGAAAACGATCTTCTAAATTTTCCGTTTTCGTTTCAGGCGAGACAAACATCATTTTGCCTGTCACCGAAAGGTAATTGTCGATCGTCTCGATAAAACTTCCAAGATTTGTACGGTACAATCTCGCGGTCATGTCCTGAAGCGAATCGAGCGAGTTGCCGATTCGCCAAAACATCAGGTCAGCCTTCGAGTCGAAGCCAACAAGCGAATAAGAAAAGAGTAGAAGCTCATCTTCAAATTCGCTAAAAACCTTTTGAAACTCAGATCTAAAAACCTTTTTCGTTTCGACGTTTAGTTTTCGCCACTCAGGATTGACCTTCAGGAACATGAAGTTTACAAACTGCTGTTCTACATCTAACGAAGGCTGCGGATTCTTGTTGTCCGAAACCAAACGCAAAGACGCATTTTCCTGTTCTTCTTGTTGTGAATCCTTTAAATCCATTCTTGCCAAACCTTAAGTTTTAGTTATTTTGCCAACTTTTGATATGGTTGTCCAAAGGTTAAAAAGTCTTTAACCAAAAAAAAAGGCTGGCATAGCCAACCTTTAAAACTATAAATTTATTAATCGGTTAGGTGATCTTTCGCAAAGCAGTAGTTAAACCCGACTTAAGTCCTGTAGCCGCTTTTCGGAAGAATTGATTTACTGAACCGGCTCTATCGTCATCCTCGCCGGACTCATCCAAAACTTCGACAACATCGCCTGTTTTCGCATCAACCAAAACTTCAAACCGGTTTTTATCTTTTTTCTTAATCTCAAACTCCCAGACAAGCCTGCCATCTTCTTTGTCGATTTCGCTCTCGACAACCTTGCCCGGAATCCGCTTAAGAGCAATTTTCCTAGCTCGTTTTTTCCTTATTTTGGCTTCCTTTGCAAGTTTCCTTTGCATTTCAGGTGTATCGTATTTATCGTCGTCATCATCATTACTATTCTTTTTTTTGCTCCAAGAACCGGAAGTTTTTCCGTGACCTCTATCCGTAGTATCGGAGGTCTGTGAAAACGATTTGGGTATCGTCAAGAAAAATCCAAATGCAATTGCCAAACTTGTCATGACAAATAGTAGAATCAATTTCAATCCCTTCATAACTTCCTCCTCGAACACGTCTTTTCTGACGATAATCATTTGCCCGAAACTTATCACACGAAACATTAAAGCTGTATTAACTCACAATTAATGCGAGTCTATGTCTTTAACGGAGTAAGAACTTGCGGAGCGAGCGTATTTTTTCCAGATTTAGCAAGTTTTGTTAAAGTGATTTAGTTCCAAAATTATCAAACCAAAGTTGAAAGACCAGTAGGTTCCAAATGGTTTTGTAATGATTCTGTTTCCCCGTTTCGTGCTCTACTAGCATTTTCTGAACGTACTTCGGATCAAACAAACCTTGAATTTTAAGGCGATCCGGAGATAACAAATCATAAACTAATGGCTTTAATTCACCTTTGATCCAGGAATGGGCAGGTATAACAAACCCCTGCTTTGGTCGTTTTAAAACCGACGGCGGAAGTAACGGAGCAACCGCTTTTTTCAAAATGTATTTTCCGGTTTTTCCAAACACGAATTTTATCGTGTCGCATTTTAGGTTGTAATCTTTCGGCAAACTCGCTGCAAACTCGGCGATTTTGTGATCCAGGAATGGCGAACGCACTTCCAATGAGACAGCCATGCTCGCGCGGTCAGTTTTGGTCAAAATATTTTCGGCGAGATAGAATCCGATATCCAAATATTGCATCTTTTCTACCACGTTGTTTGAATCGCAACCCTCAATATGGCGGCGAGATTCGGCGTAAACATCGTTGCCGTTTCTTGATTTCACGTAATCGGTAAGTAAAGTTTCCTGCTGTTTCATCTCAAAGGAACCAAGCAATGAGTAGTGGCGCGTAACAAGGTCTTGATGTTCGACTGCCGTGATAAATCTCTTTGCGAGAAACTCAAAAGACATGTTCTTATCGCTTACAGGCAAACGATTGATTAAATTTTCGATTAGATTTCGCCGAAGTATGCGCGGGATCTTCTCATATCTATGCGCAAGTTTATGAGCGTAATATGTTGGATAACCGCCAAAAAGCTCATCTCCGCCTTCGCCGCCTAAAGCGACCGTAACCCGGTTATTCTTAACGAAGCGAGAGAGCAGAAACGTCGGCAAAATCGAAGAATCTGATATGGGCTCGTCAAGCCATGTCGCAATCTCCGGTATTAGTCTGGCGGCTCTGTTCGCGCTAAGACGCATTTCGTGGTGCTCGGTTCCGAGATGTTCGGAAACCTCTCTCGCAAAGTCTGATTCGTTAAATGAAGCCTCGTTAAAACCGATCGAAAACGTCTTTATTGGTTCGGAGGAAAACTGCTGTGCAAATGCTGCAATACTCGAAGAATCGACACCGCCGCTTAGTAAGACCCCGGATGGAACATCAGAGACAAGCCGCTTTTTTGTGGAATTCGCCAAAAGGCTCCGCAGCTCTTCCGCTGCTTCTTCAATACTCGGCGGAGATTCACGCTTATGAAAACTCAGATCCCAATATTTCGCAATCTTGAGCTTTCCTTCTGCGAGCTCGAGAAAATGGGCTGCCGGTAGTTTGTATATGTTTTCGTATATAGAATGCGGCGCAGGTATGTAATCAAACGTCAAATAATGCTGTAACGCATGTATATTTAATCTCGTCGTAACCTCCGGATGCTTTATTAGTGCTTTCAGCTCCGACGCAAAAAACAATCTGCGATTGAAAACACCGTAGTAAAGAGGCTTTTCTCCAAAACGGTCGCGGGCTAGGAGGAGCATTTTCCGACGAGAGTTCCAAAGCGCAAATGCAAACATTCCCTCCAGCTTTTTAAACAGACGCAAATTGTACTCTTCGTATAGATTAGGTAAAACTTCGCTATCAGTTTCGGACGAGAAGCGATAGCCTTTTCTCCGCAACTCTTGCCTCAGTTTCTTAAAGTTATAGATTTCGCCGTTTATTACCGCAGAGATTGACCGATCTCGATTAAAAACGGGTTGCGTCGCCCGTTGATTAACGTCGATCACAGCCAAACGTCTCATTCCTAATCCTGTCTGACCAGAAACTACGACGCCCTCTGCATCCGGTCCGCGATGATGCATCTCGCTGCACATTTCGCGTAGAAGATTAGTTTCCCTTTCCTTATTTATCGGAGATTCGGGATCTAAATTTGCCCATCCAACAATTCCGCACATACTTCTAAAAACAGCTGTAGAAAGATGTTAAGGATCAGGCAATGAACGTATTATTAACCGAAAATGAGTAGAAGATTAATGATTGGCTGTGAAAACTTAGCGAGGCAATTCGAGACAAAAAACCGACCCGTTTGAATCAGAACGTTCTAAGTCCAAACTTCCGCGATGTACCTGGGCGATCCACAAAGAGATCGGAAGTCCAAGTCCGGCACCACCGGAAACTCGCTCACCATTTCGTTTCTGCCGGTCGGATCGATAGAACCTATCAAATATGCGAGACTGCTCATCTGCGGCAATTCCGTTGCCGGTGTCGGAAATTGTTATACGGTAGAAGTTTTCGATTTCCTCGGCATTTATCGAAATCATGCCGTTTTCAGAGTTGTATTTAATGGCGTTGTCCAAAAGGTTTAGAAACAAACGATGCAGGAGACTCCGATCTGCAGTTAAAGGCATTTCGGGAAGTTTGGAAAAATTGACCTTGATCCCGCGTTTTTCTGCTAGTGTGCGAACAGCCCGTATAGCATCAGATATTATCTCGTCCAAATAGACGTCTTCGATTTGGGGGCTGAAATATCCTTGGTCAGACCTCGCAAGCAAAAAAAGATCATCAACGATATTTGAAAGTCGTCGACTCTCAAGGTGAACAATTTCCAGCGATTCTCGATAGTCGCTTACATTTCTTTCCTCGACCCCAACCGCCACTTCCGATTCAGTTCTTATTATAGACACTGGCGTACGGAGTTCGTGGGAAGCATCGGCTATAAATCGCTGCTGCTGCTTAAAAGAATTCTCCAATCGCGAAAGAAGCGAGTTAAAAACTTTCGCCAGCCTTCCTAGCTCGTCTCTTTCATTTTTTACAGGCAGACGCTCGCTTAAGTTGCCGGTTCCTATACGCTCCGCCTGGTTACTCATTGAAACAACGGGAACAAAACTCCGTGATGCCAGAAGGTACCCGCCGATACCGGTCAGTAAAAGCGCAATCAGAACGGCGAAAAACAAAACCTTTTTCAAGAAAGACAGGAATTCAATCTTGCCGGTCAGGGGCTGTGCGATAAGAATGCGGAAATCCTTTTCTTCCAATCTCAGTTGCTTTTGAAAAACTCGAAAAAATCCGTTTTCGCCCGACACGTCAGAAAAGATCTTTTCCGGCTCCAGGGTTTTCTGGGCAGCCCTAACTTTTTTATCCGTCACCTTTGAGATGAGCTCCTTCCCGTCGGGATTCATAACGGCGATTTGATACTCGATAAATTTCAGGTCGCTAATCTCCTCCACGATTGTTTCCTCCAAGCTCGGAATTTCTTCACCATCGGATTCCTCAATACCTAAACGGAGCATGCGAATTTCGTCTGCACGGTCTTTTTGTTCGCGTCTGAGGTTTTCGGTTATTGTTTTTGAAATTGAGGCAAGGTTGTTGTTTACGGTCTGATCTAAATTACGTTCGACAAAAAAATAAATCGCGAGTGAGAAAATAAGAATTATGAGCGAGAGAGTGCCCGCGTACCACAAAGTGAGTCGTATTCTGATCGAACTTAGCATTATCCAAACAAATAACCAGATCCACGACGAGTATGAATCAGTTTAACGTCAAAGTTTTCGTCTATTTTTGTTCGAAGCCTTTTGATGTAAACGTCGATAATGTTTGAGAAAACATCAAAGTTCTTGTCCCAGCAGTGCTCGGCAATTTCCGCTCTGCCTAATACTCGCCCGTTTTCCCTTACCATAAACTCAAGTAGACAATATTCTTTCGCTGTAAGGAATATTTCCCTCTCATCCCGCCAAACTCTTTGCGTGTTAAAATCGATTGTTAATCCGCCAACCGTCATTTTTGGAAGCACAATCTCTCTTTTTCCTCGCCTAAGCAAAGCACGTATTCTTGCAAGAAGTTCACCAAACTCAAAGGGTTTTGCTAAATAATCGTCCGCGCCGATATCAAGTCCTTTGATCTTGTCTTCCGTCGAATTCCGAGCTGTAAGCATTAGAATCGGGACAGAACATTCCTTTTCTCGCAGCCGTTGACATACCTCCATCCCATCAGGTCCCGGAATCATTATGTCCATTAGAATCAGGTCATATTCGTTTATCTCCGCTTGATACAGCGCTGTTTCGCCATCAGCGGCAATGTCGACGGCAAAAGACTTCTCCTTGAGCCCTCTCGCTACCGCGTTTGCTAAGCGTTTGTTGTTTTCTACCAGCAATACTCTCACGAAGGTATTTTAGCTCAGAAAAGATGAATACGGGATTAATTCCCGTGGGAAAGCTAGTCAGGCGGCTTCAACTTGGTCTCAACATTGCCTTTGTCAAAGGCATATCCTAGAATAAACTTGTATTTACTATGGTAAAACTCTCTTTTGCAGCATTTTTGACCGTAACGCTGAGTTTTTTTGTGAATGCTCAGCAACGCCCGTTACTCACAGAAGACATAGACACCACTCCGCCCGGGACGATAAACATCGCTGCCGGAACCGATTTTTTTCAGAATGCAAAATTTCCGCTTTCGGGGCTCAAGGGTGATTTAACGAGAGTCGGAGATATCAGAGTTCGCACAGGGTATGCGCCAAATGTCGAGGTCCAAATCGAAGGCGTGCTTCAGAATTTTCTGGCGATTGACTCTCAGTCAAATAATCCCGCTATTCCGCTCACCATTGACGGAAACTCGACGAATGACTATGGTGACATCCAAACTGCTGTAAAAATACGACTTAAGAATGAGACCAAAAACCTTCCTGCGATCGGATTTAAGTTCGGTTTCAAGATGCCAAACAGCAATGAAAAAAAGGGCATCGGGACGAATCAGATCGACATATTCACAAAGGTAATTGCGCAAAAAACGTTTGGTAAGATCCCCGGAAAAGATCCAAAATTAAAAGTTTTCGGTAATCTTGGCATCGGAATCATGACTGCACCACTCGAGCAGTTTTCTCAAAACGATGTGCTTCTGTATGGATTGGCTGGAATTTACCGTGTCAACGACAATGTAAACCTGGCAAGCGAGGTTAACGGAAGAATCAGTACGCAAAGCGGCCCTGCACCTTTGGGAACCGAAAGCCAAGGGCAGTTTCGAATCGGTACTCAGATAAAAGCTTCGGGTTTGCGTTTTGATACCGCTGCGATCTTTGGCTTGACAAAATTTAGCCCAAAAACGGGCATAACCTTTGGCGTTACCTATCAATCGCCAACAATTTTCAAACCCGCAAATTAAACAACAAACCCTTAAAATCCTATCGGCGAATTTCCCCTGCCAATGTTAGGAGCATTTCTAATTGCTTTCGTTACAAATTTTTTAGCGATACCAATGGCTTCTGAAAGCGGTTTATCAAGCGCGAGATTTGCAGTGATAGCTGAGGCAAGTGTGCAGCCCGTTCCGTGAGTAGCGCTCGTTTGAATAAAATCGGCTTCGAAAATCTCGGGTTCGCCGTCACCCGTAAAAAGAAAGTCGCTGGCTTTTCCCTTCCGCTGGAAATCAATACCATGCCCGCCTTTTATTAACACATTCCTTGCTCCTAAAGAATGCATCTTTTTTGCGGCAGCGGAGATGTCTTCTTCAGATGAAATTTTCATTCTGGCAATTCTTTCTGCTTCAGGAAGATTGGGTGTTATCAAATCAGAGCGGGGAAACAGGTTTTCGACAAGCGAGCGCAATGCTCGATCGTCAATCAAATCAAATCCTGATGTGGATCGAACGACCGGGTCAACAACCAAATTAGATAGATCGTTTTCGGAGATGATTTTCGCAACTTCGTTAATAACTTCTTCAGTCGGTAGCATTCCGGTTTTGAGCGCAGAAACCTCAAAATCATCAAACACTGGCTCAAGCTGTCCTCTAACAACCTGCGCCGTTTGATGCTCCGCCCCAAAAACTCCCTGCGTGTTTTGAAACGTAATCGAAGTAATTGCCGCCGTCGGAAAGCAGCCAAAAGCGGAAAACGCCTTTATGTCCGCCGCAATTCCAGCCCCACCCGATGGGTCGAGCCCTGCTATCGTAAGACAGATTTTTGTATCGTTATTTTTCATCTAGCACCCGAAGATCAAGCTTCTTCACACCCTCAATCTCGTTTAGAAACGTTATCGCCGCAAATCCTCGTGCACCTGCATCCAGAACCGATTCGTAGTTATCCGCACTAATTCCCCCCAAAGCGATCACAGGAAATGGTGCTACATCGTCGCAAACCTTTTTTAACGCTTCGAGCCCCTTGGGTTTGTCATACATTTCTTTTGACAGCGTATCAAAAACCGGGCCAAACGTAGCAAAGTCCGCCCCACTATCTTTGGCGATCCGCACCTCATCTAACGAGTGTGTGGAAACACCGATAATAAAGTCATTCGCGACCAAATTGCGAACGACTTCGATCGGCAAAGAATTAGACGTTAGGTGAACACCGTCTACAGCTGCTGCAAGTGAAATATCGAAGCGTTCGTTTACTAAAACCCGAGTTTCAGTGTTTTTCGAAATATCTAAAACGTGCTGGGTTAGCTCGAAAACTTGCTTAGTGGTCAACTTTTTCTCTCGTATTTGAACAAGCGATACACCAGCCCCCACCGCAGCCTCAATAGCTTCTAAGGTGATTCTTGATTGTATAGAAAAGTTTCGATATGTGAGATTGCCCTTTGTGATTAGACAAGTCAGCGGTTTCAGGCTAGGCATACAATTACTGCAATTCTTGACCTTCCAGGTTAGTCATCGCGCACTTCCAGCATCTCCACGCTCTTCTTGAAGTTTGCAATCTCCCAAAACGCTATCACAATATTGAAAACGCCCAAGCCTGTTATTGCTCCTCTAAACCACGCCGAACCAATCGTCGACCTTAAAATCGGCATTCCGGACTTTTCGACAACAAGTGCCAAGAGATAGTTATCACCCCAATCTCCAAAACCTAGGTTTACCCACGGAATCAAAATCAGGAGAATTCCCTGCATCAAGCAAACGAGCGCAAAAAGAACTACTGTGATCCTTGCAATCATGGCTTTTGATTATAGCTCTATTTGAGAAGCATCCAAAACAAAAAAGAAACGCGAACTGCTCCGCGCCTCAATTTCATTTTTAATTTACCTTTTGTTTTTCTAGGCCGCAACAAGCTCAGCTTGTGCTTTACATTGCTCCAGGCGTTTGGCAACATCGCGATAACCGGGATCAGCATTGTGCAATTCTTCGAAAATACCGAGGGCGTTTTCAAAATCTTCTTTCATTAAATGCGCGTTCCCGATTTCGTAGTTAAGTGCCTGCTTTTCCTCTTCTTCCAAACCGTCAGCCAACATAGCCTTGTTAAACCACTCTATGGAGTCTTCAAAAGAGCTCTTTTCGATAAAGCAGTGGGCGAGAAGCGTGCAGCACTGGAGATAGTTTTTTGAATGTTGTTTGGGGTTGATGCATCCGATCGCCCCTTGAAACTCGCGAATCGCATCTTCAAGTAACCCCATTTCCTGATAGGCTACGGCATGATGATAGTGATTTTCGTAGTCTTCCTCGGTGCCCAGTACTGCAGACATGTCCTCTTTTTCGGCTCCCGTTGAACTATCCGCTTCTTCCTGGTCATCGACAGACTCGCTCGGGCTACCTTCCTCATCAGAACTACGTGGAGATAATTCAGACGATTCTGGCTGCTCCTCTGCCTCTGATTTCTCATCCTCGATATCTTCTTCCAATGCGACCTCATCCGCTTCGGTTTCTTCAGCGGCTTCAACCTCAGCCTCCGGCTCTGCCTCTACGCTGGCCTCCGACTCGTCGCTGGCTCGCTCCTCATCGACCTCTTCGCTGACAGAGTCCTCCTCAATCTGCGTTTCGGAAACCGCATCTTCAGTTTCTAGCTCACCGACCGCCTTTTCCTCTTTTGAATCCTCGCTCGTGGAAACAGCAGACATGTTTTCAGAACCATCCGAATTTTGCTCCGGAGTTTCACCCTCTTCAGCCGATTCTTCGTTCATCTTGGTGATAATTTCGCGAACCTCATCATAGGCCCTATTTTCACAGTTTTCGTCAATTTCCTTGAGGGTGTGTTCGGCTACGTCCAGATAACCTTGATCGATATAGAACTTAAGATTTTCGATTTGCTCTTCGGTGCTGATGGTTTTTGTTTCGGAAGCTTCTTTTTCATCATCTTCAATGATTTCAGGCTGAAGATCGGCTTCTGTGAGTTGGATTTCCGCCTCTTGTTCTTCGCCAAATGAGTCAGCGCTATAAAGTTCGTTCTCTATTTGCTCAAAGGAGCGCACATTTTCCTCAGAAGCAGGTTCAACTTCCTCCGGCTCCACTTCCTTTGTTTTACCAAATTCGCTTACTTCCTTAAGTCGCGAAACGTATTTGTCGTCCTGAGGTGAAATCAACAAAAGCTGTCTAAGCGCAAATTGTTCGTCTTCTATTGAGCCGCTGATTTTTGCAGCGTCCATCATTTGAATCAAGACTCGCTCAAGTTCGAAATCGTCTTTGTGCCAGCCATGATAGCGAGTCAACAGCCGTAGCGCCGGAATGTGTTCCGGGTCGCGAGCGATCACTTCGTTAAGTGAATCCAGAAGCCTTTCTGGTTCCTGGCTTACAAGCAGCTGCTCTGAAATCATCGAAAGAATTCTAACCGCAGAATCTAAATCATCGCGCTGGAGATAGAACTCCGCCAGATCGAGCAGTTTTGGATAGGATTTTGGCTCCTGCGTAATGAGATCTACTAAAATTTTCTCAGCCTGCTCGGGATCCTCCATGTCAAGGTAGCAATCTACTGACAAACATATTACGTCTTTATTGTAAGGTTCTTTCTCAAGTATTTCTTCCAGGGTTTTAACGCCCTCTTCGGGATACCCAAGCTTAATCTGGGAATTCACGTATCCGCGAATGGCCTCCAAATCGCTTGATGTGACCTCCAATGCGCGTGAGAATGCCGCGACTGCCTCCTCGTGCTTTTCACTTTGCGCCAGTCTATTTCCGCCCTCTACGAATGCGCGAGCGGCCTCTTCTTCCTGATCATTTTGCCAATAAAAATCGGCAATCTTAAGATAGATTTCGTTGTTCTTAGGATCAAGCTCAGCGATTTTCTCCCAGATCGTAAAAGCCTCAACTTGCTTACCCTCGCTTTCGTAATCCTCCGCAAGTTTAGCGTAGTGCGCTCTTGCCTCTGCCCGCGATCCTCTCTGTTCGTAAAGCTCCGCCAACTTTATCGCGATTTCTTTTGAATCGGGTTCGAGACGATGGATTTTGTTGTAAACCGCAACTGCCTTCTTTTCAAATCCATTTAAATGATAGTGCTCTGCTACCAACTCATATGCTCGAATTGCTGACTTTTGATCATCGGCTTTTAGATGCAAATCGCCAAGCATATTCACAGTATTGACGTCATCCGGATCGTTCTCGACAATCTGCTGGTAGGCTTTAATCGCGTCCGAAATCTTTCCGCGTGCCAAAAGACCCTCAGCGGTTCGCATAGCTTTATTTTTATCAAAATCCATTGAAAAAATTTGGAGGTATCTAGAAACCTTCGTTAATTGTTAGTTGGAGATTTAGCGGGAATCGCAAAGCAACAAATGCGCAGTTTTGTCGCCACCCTGCAACTACCAATCTAACACCCTTAGAATAAGAATGTCAACATTTTTTAACATTGTTAAACTTCGTATTAGTTCGGTAGTTCTAGATGACCGCATGGTTGACAAAACTCCCGGCGCGATGAAAACTATATTTAATTATCTTATGCAAGCTTTGATTCTCGCTAACGGCAAAGGTACTGTTCTCCGCCCTCTAACTGTTTACACTCCAAAACCAATTATTCCGATAGTAAATAAACCCTTATTGCTCTATCAGATAGAGATATTAAAGCGCGCTGGAGTTGAACAGATCACTTTATTTACAGACTACCAGCCGGGAAAAATTGAGCATTTGGTTGGCCACGAAGAAGAGCTCGGGGTTGAGCTTCGTTATGTTGTCGAGCCACAGCCTTTGGGCACAGCCGGAGCGTACAAATTTGCGTCGAAATACTCTCAGGATCGGACGATAATTCTTAACGGTGATATTCTCTCCGACTTTGTAATCGCAAAACTCCTTAAGCGACATCAGGGTGCTGGTGCAGACTTTTCAATTGCTACGACAAAGGCGGATGAGCATTCGAAATTCGGTGCGGTAAAGGTAGATGATGGGAATCGTGTTATTGAATACGTTCCTGATCTTTCCAAGACCGATGCAGAAGATGAGTTTGAATTTATGAATGCAGGCATCTATGTTGCAGAATCAGGTGTTTCGGAAACGATCCCGCAGACCGCTCCGCTGTCTTTCAAGCACGAGATCTTCCCGGAGATGTTAAAACGCAATCAACCGATCCATGCGTTTCCAATCGAAGACGATTATTGGTGCTCGATTGATTCGCTCGAAAAATATCTGAGTGCTCACACAGACTTTCTTAACGGCGAATTAAGAAATTTTAAGCTGGAAAACGGAAACGACTACGAGCGTGCAACCTCGGCATTTATTGATGAAAAATCCGTGATTGATGATGATTGTGTGATTAAATCAAACGCGAAAATCATCAATTCCGTTTTAGGAAAAGGAGTCCAGATCGAAGAGAGTGCAATTGTCGAAAACTCGGTTGTTTGGGCACGAACGCGCATTTCCAGTTCGGCTAGAATTAAAAATGCAATCATTGCGAGCAGTTGCTATATTGGCAAGAATTCAGTAATCAGCGAAGGGGCGGTTTTGGGCGATAAAGTTTCGCTTACCGACTATTCGAGAGTCTAAAGCCGCCATTTAAATGCCAGAACTACCCGAAGTCGAACTCGTCGTACGTGCCTTGAACAAACTTGTAAAAGGTAAACGAATTCTTAAGGCCTTGTTGCATCGCGAGAAACTTGCTCCGGAAACTCCATCAAAAATATTCTCAAAACAACTACGTAACTGTGTCTTGAAGGGGATTACGCGCCGAGGCAAACATATCCTTATCGGGCTGAGCAACTCAAAAACACTCATAGTTCACTTGCGTATGAGCGGTCGCTTTATGTTGCTTCCCCTTGAAGAAAACGACCCAAAATTCTCTCACGCCGTATTTTATCTCGAAAACAAACAGAAGTTGGTTTTTCAGGACCAACGTCACTTCGGGTTTATGAGAATAGTTGAAACAGCGGAAGTTTATGAAACCAAAGAACTCAAGAAACTTGCGCCTGAACCGTTTTCCAAGGAGTTTTCAAAAAGTTACTTTTTGAACAACTTGCGTTCCTCAAAAAGAAGGATAAAAGATTTCCTACTCGACCAAACAAAAGTTTCGGGACTCGGCAATATTTACTCGGTTGAAGCCCTGTTCCTAGCACGTCTAAACCCGCAAATTCGTACGGACAGAGTATCGACGGTCAAAGCAAACCGTCTTCACAGGTACATCATTGAAGTTCTTCAGGAATCGATAGATTATAGTTCGACGCTCAATGTTGATCCCGAAAATTTTGAAGGAAATTATTATGGCGGCGCTTACGAAAACCAATGGCGGGTTTACGATCGCGATGGCGAACCTTGCGTTAAATGCAAAACTAAAATAAAGAGAATCAAGCAAGGCGCGCGTTCGAGTTATTATTGTCCGCGCTGTCAACGCATATAATGCGACTACTAATCCCGTTTGTTTGGCATCTCAATCATGTTGACAACTTTTGACAAAAATGGTTTGGCATCCAAAACTCTATTCACAAGCTGGAGCAAAAATATGAACTGTTATTCTTCGATTTTACTGACAATAGCGGCGTTAGTGCTTTTTTCGCCTCTAAATATTTACGCCTGCGCATGCTGTGCAGACGAAGGTTATTACCGAATATCGGTTGCAAAGCCGGATGACTATATGCTCGGGGAGTTTAAGAAACTCCGCGTAGGAGAAACTCGGCTTTACACTACACCCGCCTACCCTGATGACATAAAAGGACTGGATCCAAAGGTAGGCAAATATACGGTTGAAACCTCGGTGAGTGCTGATGGTTGGTCGTTTGCTTTTACCGGTGAAAACGGAAAAACTGGAACTCTTGCGTTAAAAATGCCCAAAAAATTCGTAGATTACGCTGTAGATACTCAAGACGGGAAATGGCGCGAAGAACCCTCAGGGCAGGTCAGTCTTTACAAGGAATGGCGTTTTAAGGCAAAGGTAAAGGATGGATCGGGAATTTTCAAAGACGGAATGAGTCGCGGCACCGAGTATTTTCTCGTCTTTCAGGGATCGGGTAATGCCTGCAATAGCGCGGATGACATTAAGGCGTGGAGGTTAGAAATCACGGGCAGAAAAGCGAGCTACGCTTTTTACGGACGCTCCGGAGAGGAAAATTCAAGCGATAGTTCAACCAAAGCCGGCAATGGCGAAACGCAACGAAAACCTGTAAAACAAGCGGTCAAAGTCTCCAATCTTGTCGGTTCGGGATATTCAGGTTGCGGTTGTTCGGGCTGGCGTTTTGAGGACCTGAAAGACAACTCGAAAAAACCCATGTTTTGGTCTGAATTTAAATCGGACGGTTCTCCGGAAACGCTTATTATGAACATCGGTGGGAAAGATACCGAGCTCAAACTGTTAAAAAAAGCGCCTCGTCCGGAAAAGGAAAAAGTTGGTGATAAATTCTCCGATGAGTACCTGGCAGATGGTATGAAAGTGGTTCTCGAATACACGACAAAAAAACTGCCCTGCGAAGAATGTGAAGGTACTGATTATGACGTTGTTGCAACTGTAATCGGCGAATATTCCGGAAAGGTTATGACACTTTTTGGCTCGTGCGGCTGCTGAAATTTGCTTGACTAATGAGAAACTAACAAGCATTATTGTCTCCAACGATTTGTGGTGAGTTATGGCAACTTGCGACCACGTAAAACAAACTGCTAAACAGCTAAAACAGGTATCGAAGAAGCCTTGTGTTGTTTAGCACAGGGCTTTTATTTTATGAAGAATTTTCGGGAAATTTTAGATAACGAAAGTGTTTACGTTTTTGATGGGGCGGTAGGAACTCGGTTTTATGATAAAGGCGTTTACATAAATAACAGCTACGATGAATTAAACTTAACCGCGCCCGACCTCGTGCAAGAAGTCCACGAAGAGTACGTCAGCGCCGGCGCGGATATCATCGAAACAAATACGTTTGGTGCGACCTGTCACAAGCTAAAGCAATACGGTCTTGAAGAAAAACTCAAAGAAATTAATATTGCAGCAGCACAGATCGCTCGAAGAGCTGCGGGTGAGGCTGCTTTTGTTGCCGGTGCAATCGGTCCGCTTGACCTAAGAATCGAGCCTTACGGTCCAACCTCCTTTGATGAGGCAAAAGAAATGTTTTCGGAACAAGTTGCCGCTTTGCTCGACGGTGGCGTTGAACTTTTTGTTTTGGAAACCTTTGCCGATTTGTCGGAAATTCAGCAGGCGATTAATGCCATTAAAGGGCTTTGCGATCTACCGATCGTTGCTCAAATTCAAATTCAGACGGATTACAAAACTGTGTTTGGAGCGACGTCCGACATTTTCACAAAAAGACTCGACGAATGGGGGGCCGATGTAATTGGATTAAACTGCGGCGTTGGACCCAACCACATTCTTACCGAGATCGAAAAAATGAGGGAGCTTACGGATAGAAAGCTCGCCGCCCAGCCAAACGCCGGTTTGCCGCGCGATGTTCAGGGAAGACAGTTTTATATGTGCTCTCCTGAATATATGTCAGAATTCGCTCGGCGTTTCATACAGGCAGGTGCACATTTTATCGGTGGTTGCTGCGGAACAACACCGAGTCACATTAAATTGATGTCATCATCGGTGCGTTCGCTGAGTCCGCGCCAGACGCAGGTTGTTGTAAAAGAGCCGACGACATCTACAAAGAAAAGAGTTAAACAAGTCGATCCCATATCGCCGCTAGAGCGCTCGAATTGGTCACGAAAAGTGGCTCAAGGCGAATTCGTCACGTCTGTGGAGGTGCTGCCTCCAAAGGGTGTTTCGGCGGCGCGAACGCTGAAGTCGATAGGTTTTTTGAAAGAGGCTGGAGTGGATGCGGTAAATATCCCTGATGGTCCGCGTGCTCAAACGCGTATGTCAGCTCAGGCAACGGCTGTTTTAGTCGAACAGAAGGTTGGCATCGAAGCAGTTCTGCACTATTGCTGTCGCGACCGAAATTTGCTCGGTATGATGTCTGATTTACTCGGGGCAGCGGCGTTAGGATTGCGAAATCTTTTGATTATTACCGGCGATCCACCAAAAATGGGCCCGTATCCAGACGCAACGGCCGTTTTCGATATTGACTCAATTGGTTTGACAAACATGGTCAATAAACTCAATCACGGCTTAGATTTGGGGAATAACCCCATCGGCGATCCCACGGCTTTTTCAATTGGAGTCGGAGTAAACCCGGGGGCAATTAATCTTGACGAGGAAATTCGGCGTTTTGAATGGAAGGTCGAAGCCGGAGCGGAATATGCAATCACTCAACCGGTTTATGACACAGATCAGCTGCAGACTTTTATTGACAAAGTTTCACACTTAAACACTCCGATAATTGCCGGAATCTTCCCACTGATTTCGAGCCGCAACGCAGAATTTATGCACAACGAGGTTCCGGGTGTCCGGGTTACCGAAGAAATTCGCAAACGCATGGCGAAAGCTTCGGAAAAAAGTAAAGAACACGCCCGTGAGGAAGGTTTGGCGATTGCCCGCGAGTCGCTAACGGAAATCCAACATGCGATTAAGGGTGTGCAGGTTTCCGCGCCTTTTGGCAAGGTAAAATACGCACTAAAGGTATTTGACGTTCTGCCTAGTTTTCAGAGCTAGGAGGAACCCGTTGGGTTAAACCGGAAGCAATCGCTGACCAGCGTTTTGGTAGAAACACTCAAGAAAAATCCGTTCGGAATCTATCGAGGATCTTTCCCAAATTCAATCGTTCTTATAACGCCTTTTTTTAGTTTGTTTGGATTGGGCTTTGGCGGGTTTGCCAGCGTAAACCGGTGATTGTATTTCTCTTCATCCGCTTCCCCGGGCCCGCTCTGCCATTCGTATTTCACTACAGCTCCATCTTCAAATTTATAACTTCTTTCAATTTTTGTTTCGCTGTATTTTACAGTTTCCTCATGAACAAAACGTGTCTGGATATCTTCGATAATACTGGTAACGTAAATATCGGTGTGATTAGTTTTTCGTGTCATCGTATTTTATCGGGGTAGAGCGGTAAAATTGGGCTTATTATAGTACATCGTCAGGAATCAATACAATTTTGCCCGAAGACTTCCCTTCTATGACTTCTACGTGGGCGTCTGCAGCGTGGGCGAGCGGATAAATTTTGCCAACTTCAGGTTTCAAAACCCCTTTGCTTAACCCCTCAAAGATCGCCTCATGAATTTCCTCAAATTCTTCGCGCGATGCATTAAACAGCGAAACTCCCAAAATCGAAGCATCTTTTCCCATCGTTAGACGCGGATCAAATTCCAAACTCCCCCGGCTTCCAATCACTACAATTCTTCCGAATTTGGCCAAAACCTTAAAATCCTTTACCAAATTTACATTTGCAAGCATTTCAAGAACTATATTCACACCCTGACCATCTGTGGTTTCCAGTATTTGATCCAGGTAGTTTCCTTCCGAGTGATCAAAAACAAAATCAGCGCCCATTTCAGCCACGATTCTTTTGCCTTTTTCCGAGCTCGCAGTGCCGACAACAGTTAAACCCGCATTCTTCGCCCATTGAATCGATGCAACGCCTACTGCGCCGCTTGCGCCATGGATTAAAACTGTTTCGCCTGCCTTTGCATTCGCCCGCTTAAATAATGCGCGATGAGCGGTCGCGTACGGAACAAAAACTCCCGCCCCTTCCTCGAAGCTGGAACCCCCTGGAAGACGCCATACCTGGCTCTCTTCGCATAAAGCAAACTCAGCGTAGGTTCCCGTCAAAGAACCCGCTAAGTAAACTCTATCTCCCGCTTTAACCTTATCAATCTCCACTCCAACGGATTCAACAACACCAGCACCATCTTTCCCCGGTGTAAACGGCAAAGGCGGTGTAGAAGGATGAACTCCCTGTCTCACATATGTATCTACAGGGTTTACTCCCGCTGCTCTTACCCGTACCAAAACTTGGTTGCCGGCAGGCTCTAAATCCGAAAGCTCCTCAAGTTTCATCACTTCCGGCTTTCCGTATTTTTTTACAACAATCGCTTTCACGTCTTTTTCAAAATTGCGGAAACCTGCACGCAGTAAGGGTGTTCCCTCTCATAATGTTCTCAATCGTCTTGCGGAAACCCGCACGGAGTATGGGTATTCTTCATTTGCGTTAAAATATAACTTTCGAGAACCTAAACTTTCGACACACTTACTTCGTGCGTGTTTCTGCACTCTAAATATAACTTTCGAGAACCTAAACTTTCGACACACTTACTTCGTGCGTGTTTCTGCACTCTAATTCGCGTCGATTCACTAGCAAACCTCTGCACACCACCTCGTGCGTCTTTCTCCATTTTAACCCTAAAATAACAAACAGCGAGCAATTCAAAAAAACTGCTCACTGCTAACCGTTCACTGATGACTGTCTTTACGCCGCCGCAGTTTCAGCCGTGTATTTGTTTAGTGCCTGCTCAATAGCTTCTTTAGAAACAGCTCCAACAATTCGTTCTTTTTCTTCTCCACCCTGAAAAACAATCAAGGTCGGAATTCCGCGAACACCATATCTCTGCGGTACATTCATATTTTCATCAACGTTCATTTTATAAACGCCTGCTTTACCTTGAAAATCTTCTGCTACCGATTCAACCGTAGGTGCAATCATACGACACGGTCCGCACCACTCTGCCCAAAAATCAACCAAAACCGGTTGATCCGATGCCAAAACGTCCGCTTCAAAATTCGCATCCGTCACTTCTTTCGCAAACTCAGCCATTAAAAATATCTCCTTCTAAAATAAAAGCTAAACCCTATAACTTTGTCGATGAATTTTCAAACCTCTCACCGACAAACTAATTGTAACAAGCATTGTTACAAAAGACAAATGAAAATAGAGATTTTAAGCGGAATTTATCCGAGATAACAAACAAATCTATAGCTTCTTCTGCGATCTCTTTCAAAAATGGATTTAGAGGCCACTCAAACGCAGCAATAAGCCTACTACCGGACTTATTTCGAAAAAACCGCGTTCATTGCTTTAAAAAACGACACAACTGCCTCGTTTCTAACGCCGTTACGCTCTCGGAGGCGCGTTGCCCTAAACTTTATGAATTGATTTTTATATCCAAAAACATAGACCTCCGAAGTCAGATCGTCGCCGTCAGCGGAAAAATTAAAAAGAGAGCGCCGTGATATAATGCCATCGCTTTGACCATTAAAGGAGATCGTATCCTCCTTAATTTTCTTAACGTTTTTGTAGTATCCACGTTCCTCAAAAATGTATAGACCTTGCTCGGCGTTTTTGACCTCTTCTTTAACTACCCGGCTCTCAAACCCATTGGGAATATTTTTCAGCCCCGGATTGTAAACGTAAACAGTTATGCGGCCGCCTTCGCGGGACTCATAATTCACCATATATCCGAGCTCTTTTCTAGGAAATCTTTTAATCTCGCCCTTTTCCCAGCCATCAATATCGGGAAACGAGATTTCCGCGTCATCTGAGCTACCCGAATTCGAATTTCCAGAAGTGATCGGCTTGCCGGAAAATAGCGAGTCCATTGCACTCCAAAATGTCGCGAGCGCCTCATTTTTAACACCGACTTTATCTCGTAAACGCGTAGCCCTAAACTTTATGAAATGATTTTTATACCCAAACAATAATATCTCAGAGGTTAATTTTGTGTCTCTTGAGCTAAAGTTGAAAAGCGAGCGCAAGGATTGAATCCCGTCACTTCGACCGTTAAAGCTAACCGTATCCTGTTTGACTTTCTTAACGTTTTCGTAATATCCCCTTTCTCCAAAAACGTAAATTCCCTGCTCCGCATTTTTCAATTCTTTTTTGACGGCTCTGCTTTTAACTCCGTCCGGGATCTTTTTCAAACCGGGATTATAAACATAAACAGAAATCCGACCACCTTCACGGGACTCATAATTCACCATGTATCCGAGTTCTTTTCTTGGATATCTTTTAACCTCACCCTTTTCCCAGCCATCAATATCCGGAAAAGCAATCTCCAAATCCTCTGAAATAATTGGAGTCGATTCTGATTTGGCATCAACCAAACCGTGTTCGTCCGGGATTCTTGGCGTGGTTAATGAGTTTGCACTAACAGCTAACTGAAAGAAAAACAGACTTATGAGGGAAACAAAAACTGAGTATTTACTATTGGCGCGCATAAACTTCTAGCCTCTTATATGTTGATTTCTCCTGATCGAAGATGCGTGTAGTATAAGTCAAATAATGTAGACTAACAATAAATTTGCTATCGCGAATTGCGTTGAACAGAACCTCCAAGCACGGATAGTTTAGTCGGCGAAGAGTAAACTCTAACTAAAAATCGCTCTCTAAAACAATCCGATATCTCGCCTTCCCGCTTTCGAGATGTTCAAACGCTTCGTTTATTTTCGACATCGGAAAGACTTCCGTGACCGTTTCGATATTGTGTCTTGCGCAAAATTCGAGCATCTTTGCGACGACGGTTGGGCTTCCTGTTGCGGTTGATGAAACCGATTTTTGCTGGATGACCGAAAATGTCGACACTGGAACGGGTTCGAGCGTTGCTCCGAGCATATGAAGACGCCCTTTTGGTGCGAGAGTGTTCAAATAAGCTTCCCAGTTTAGGCTCACGTTTACGGTTGAAAGTATCAGATCGAATTTTCCGCGAACGGCTTCGAGTTCTTCATCGCTTCTGGAATTTACAACGAAATCCGCACCCATTTCTTTTAGTTCGTCAGTTTTATCAGGGTTTGACGAAAACGCAGTAACTTCGCAGCCCCATTTATCAGCAAACTTCAAAGCGAGATGTCCCAAACCGCCGATGCCGATCACGCCGACCTTATCAAGCGGACTCACATCGTATTGATAAAATGGATTAAAAACCGTGATCCCGCCACAAAAAAGAGGTCCGGCTTTGAGCATATCCATCTCATCCGGCAATTTCACCGCCCAGGACCAATGACATCGAACCTTGTCTGCAAAACCTCCATGGCGACTAACAATGGTTTGTTCGAGCTCTCGGCACATAATCTGATAACCCGAAATACACTGCTCGCAATGCCCGCAGCTTCCCGAGTTCCAACCGAGCCCAACCTTATCGCCAACTTCAACGCCCTTCACGTTTTCTCCAGCCGCAACGATCTCGCCAACCGCTTCATGCCCGCCGACAAAAGGATATTCCGTCATCGCCCAATCGTTATTGAGCATCGATAGGTCCGAATGGCACATCCCGCATGAATGAACCTTTATCTCAACCTGTTCATGACCCAATTCACCCGCATCAAACTCAAACGGTTCAAACTTCCCTCCGGCTTCAGTAGCCGCGTATCCTTTTATTTTATTGTTCATAATTCCTCTTGCAGAAACCCGCACGCAGTAAGGGTGTTCCCTCTCATAATGTTCTCAATCGTCTCGCGGAAACCCGCACGGAGTATGGGTATTCTTCAATCCTCCGTTTCTTCTTGCGGAAACCCGCACGTAGTAAGGGTGTTCTTCATTTGCGTTAAAATATGACTTTCGAGAGCCTAAACTTTCGACACACTTACTTCGTGCGTGTTTCTGCATTATTCCTCGACACACTTACTTCGTGCGTGTTTCTGCATTATTCCTCGACACCACCTACCTCGTGCGTGTTTCTGCATTATTCCTCGACACACTTACTTCGTGCGTGTTTCTGCATTATTCCCCGACACCACCTACCTCGTGCGTGTTTCTGCATTATTCCTCAAGTTCGAACGGAACATCACCTTGTCCGTATAAGACATAGTCTATCGCTAAATTCACGTGCCGTGGTTTCCATAAATATCGGCGGCTCCTGCCTCGTGACCAGACTTTGACACTTTTATCGATCAATCCTTCTTCCCGTAACCTCTTCGTTGCGAAAGCTTTAAACGCATCGGCGATTCTCTCGGGCTTCTTCGCTACGGAAACTACCACGTGAACATGATTACTCCTCACATTAATTGCCTGCAAATGATAACTTCTCTCATCACACAGGTCTTTTATCGCTGATTCTATAATACGTCGTTGGTCAGAAGTTAATTCTACCGCGTCGCCTTTCAGGTTATCTTTCATCATCTCATCAAGATTTTCGTTCGGCGAAATCTTTGGTGTTCCGTAAATATTCTTGTCGTGACGATCAACCGAATGTCTTTCATCACCATGAAGCCATGTCCCGTAGGTGCGAAAAGTGATTAGATAAGCCAGCGGAAATTCGTTGTGCTCAAACTTCTCGAAACCATATTCATCCAATGGATATTTACTCATAGCTCATATTTCAGAAAACCCTGCGTATCTTTCTTGCTCATTTCCTCTTGCGGAAACCCGCACGCAGTAAGGGTGTTTCTTCTAACCGTCATCGATTTGTACCGTAATAAAATTATCGCTTAACCAGACCAGCTCAGAAGACACACTTACTTCGTGCGTGTTTCTGCATTTAAGATTTCGTTAATTCCAAATAGCAATTCATCTGCATTCTCTTTCGTAAAACAGATTGGCGGTTTTATTTTTATCACATTCACATCGGGACCGTCCGTTCCAACCATTATCCCCTTTTCTTTTAATTTATTCTGCAAGTGCGAGGCTAATTTTGTATTCGGTTCTTTACTTCTTTTATCTTCAACCAATTCTAAACCCAGAAACAAACCTTCACCGCGAGCATCACCGCAGACATCATATTTTTCAACCAAACCTTCCAAAAGCCCCAACAAATATCCGCCAACTTCCGCAGCATTTTCAGGGAGTTTCTCTTCCTCCAAAACATCTAAAACCGCTTGCCCAACCGAACAGGAAACCGGATTCCCGCCAAAGGAGCTAAAAAATTCCATCCCAGTTTCAAAAGATTCGGCGATCTCGTCGGTCGTAACAACTGCCGCAATGGGATGTCCGTTGCCCATAGGTTTGCCCATTACGACTATATCCGGCACAACGCCGTGCTTCTCAAAACCCCAGAAATACTTACCCAAACGCCCAAAGCCGGTTTGTACTTCATCTGAAATGCACACACCGCCTCGCTCACGTATAAACGGATAAACCGTTTTCAAATAATCCTTCGCCAGCGGAACCTGCCCGCCGCAGCCAACAATCGGTTCGGCAATAAATGCGGAAATGGCAAGATCATTTTGTTTTATCTTTTCAAACACCCCGCGAGCATATTCACATCCGGCAGTGCCGTCGTTATTTTGAAATCTTCCTTTATATGTGTCGGGAATCTCAGCTGCAATAATCGCTTCACGTTTTCCCGTTCCACCTTTTCGATTGTATTTGTAGTGGCTTATGTCGATTCCGAGTCGCGTATTGCCGTGATAGCCGTGTTCCATCACGACGATTCCTTGATTTTTTGTGTGAGTCATTGCAAGACGAATCGCCAGATCACTCGCCGCACTTCCCGAATTCACAAAGAAAACTTTCGTGAGCGTTGATGGAAACTTCGCTAATAAATTTTCAGCGTATTCGTTATAAACTTCATTCAAATATCGAGTGTTCGTGTTCAAACGAGCCATTGCTCTTTGACCCGCTTCAACCACTTTTGGATGACAGTGACCCACCTGAGGGATGTTGTTGTAGCAATCAAGGTAAGACTTCCCGAAAGCGTCGTACATATATTGAAAAGCAGCTCCGGTCATCTTTATCGGTTCATCAAACTGCAGAGATAGCGCATTGCTAGTGTGTTCGTTTCGGCGTCCTAATTCCTTTTCGGTAGAATGAACAATCTTTGATTCAAACCCGCACGCTTTCCTAAATTCATTTTCAGCAAAAACCGGATTTATCGTTATCCATTTTCGCAAAAGTTGCCACGCCGGTTTTTCTGAAATCGTTATGTATTCGCGAGCGGGTTTTTCGCGTTTCGCGTTTGCCGAATTGCAGACACTGATCGAAAGTCGCGTCGCAACTAACCAGTACAAAACCTCGACTTCTTTTTCCTTTAGTTCTAAAACGCTGTGATAGCCTTCGATTACCGGTAAAGCCCATTTTATCGGATCATTCTTGTCTATGATTCCGTAGGTAATAGCAATTGCCAGCTCGTTGATCAGTGGCGAATAGCACATATCGCCGAAATCTATGATGCCCGTTACGCCATCCGCCCCGCATAGCACATTCCAGTCGTTGCCATCGCCGTGAATCAGGCTTTTTCGCAAATCGGCTAGCTTCGGCTCGACGTTTTCTTTATATTGCAAAAAAAAGTATTCGACTAATTTTCTGTCGGCAGGATTTTCGATAAACAGCAGAAATCTTTTGTTTTGAAACCAGTATTGGAGATCCCAATCGGAGCGCTTTGATTCGATTGCAATACTTCGACACTCAAGCAAGCTCAAATCCATTTCCGCCAAAAACTTTCCAAACGAATAAAAAAGCTCCTGTGAGTGCTCTGCCTCCGCAAAAAATTCACCCTCGACGTATGACAAAAGACGCGCGTAATTGGATTTGTACTCGGTTAAATAATTTCCTTTTGAATTTTGTTGCGGGATAGGGAATGCTGCAAACCTTCCTCTGGCGAGTTTGAGAAGAACCTGATCTTCCGCTGTTAAATTGGCTTTTAGGTTTAGATCATTTTGATAGATTTTTAAGACAAACGTTTTTTCGGCGGTTTCGATTCTGTAATTTTCGCTTTCGTAACCTTCCAAAACCGAAATATCCGCGGAATGAATATCAAACTTCGCGGATAAAATCTCTCGGACTCTGTTTATTGTTTCAGCTTTCATACTTTTGCGGAAACCCGCACGTAGTAAGGGTGTTTCTTCAGTCCCCTGCGGAAACCCGCACGTAGTAAGGGTGTTTCTTCAGTCCCCTGCGGAAACCCGATCCATTCGCACGTAGTAAGGGTGTTTCTTGATTTCGTACTAGAAACGCTGTTGAAACAAAAACCTGGACACACTTACTTCGTGCGTGTTTCTGCATCAAATCTGACCCTTCCAATTCTTGCCTTCCGAAATTTCCACCCAACGCTCGCGAATTCTTTCGTAATCTTTTTCGCTAAAATCAATTTGCGAAAGCATCTCCGCATTCTCCTGCCAGCGGCTCGCTTTTTTAGTACCAACAATCGCTGTGCAACGCTCTTTGTCTCCTTTTTAATTGTTATTTTCGATTAACAACAAAAACAAACCAACGTTCAAAACCTTCCCGTTCGACAGCGAGCGTAAACTTCAACGCCCTCGCCACCGATTCACTCATTTCGCCCTCGAGGAAATCATATTGCAGTTCCTGAATTCTATCCCAATATTCGTGATGATAGGGTTCGTCAGGTTTTGAGTCCCCTGCGGAAAACCTAGTGTTCAGTCCCCTGCGGAAACCCGCACGTAGTAAGGGTGTTTCTTCAGTCCCCTGCGGAAACCCGCCACACGGCGTTTGCAATCGGACGCTTTGCGATCAAGCCCGTATCGGCTTCCTTCGCCAGCGGAATGGTTAAATCAATCGCTTCCTGATCTGCTACCGAAACAGATGTTTCGTCAGGTTTTGAATCGTGCCGCCAAACGGCATTCCCTATTGGTCGCTTTGCGAAAACCATATCGGCTTCCTTCGCCAGCGGAATGGTTAAATCAATCGCTTCCTGATCTGCTACCGAAACAGATGTTTGCAGCGTGTCAAAAAAACCTACTTCGATCGCTGTTTTTGCGTCAACGCTGTCGCCGGAATACCCTGCATATCTAATGTAACCGCGTTCTTTCGCAACAATTAGAGCTTCGATCACTTCGCCGCGATTTAAGATTTCGGAGTCGCATGAGTGTAGCTGTTCGATGTCCAGATAATCGGTTTGTAGGAGCTTGAGAGATTGTTGAATCGTCTTGAGGATTCCCTTTTTCGACCAATCATAACGCGTAAAACCATCCGCAGCACCACATTTGGAAATGAGTACGATGTCTTTTCGGCGACTGCCAATCGCGTTTCCAATCATCTCCTCACTTTGCCAATAAGCGGCGGCAGTATCGACCAACGTAAGCCCCGCGTCAATCGCGGTATTCAAAAGTTCTGTAACGGTAGCTTGGGTTGCTTTTTCGTGTCCGATCTCGGCACCGCCAAAACCCAAATGGCTTACTTCCAATTCAGTTTTTCCGAGTCTGCAGTATTCCATTTGCGTAGCTATTCAAGCAATAATTCCTTCCCTTAAGCCACGCTATTTATGGCGTGGTCTCTGGATGTGAAATTTCATACGGGCGTTTTAACGTTCTTTAATGTGGGCTTGAGCCGAAACCAAAAGGACGCTGAAACGCCCTAATAAATCCTCGTTCTTCGACCACGCCGTAAACGACGTGGCTAAAAGAATGTATTATTTACCCTTCCCATATTTCTTCTCAAAGTGTCTTAGCGATCCCGCAATCAGCTTCTCCAAAACGCCGACATCAATATCGTCCAGCCGTTTTATGTAAAGACACGATTTTCCAGTCTTATGTTTTCCGAGTTTCACCATCAGCTCATCGTATTTATCGAAGCCATCCATTATATAAAGCGTGATATTTTGCTTTCGCGGCGAAAACCCGATTCGCATAAAATCGCCTTCCCTTCCGGACTCATATTTGTAATGATATTCGTCATACCCAACAATACTCGAGCCCCACATCTTGGCATTTTTGCCGGTCGCTTTTCGCATCATTTTTGCAATTTCTTTGCAATCTTTTCGCTTATGATCGTCTTCGATCGAATCAAGAAAATCTTTTACACTGGCGCTATTTTTTGTTGTTTTGTTTTTTGCTTTCGCCATTTTATTAGCCTTTAAGTGCAGAAACCCGCACGTAGTAGGGGTGTTCTTTGAGTTTGCGACAAAACACACTTACTCCGTGCGTGTTTCCGCATCAATCCCTTTCTTTCCTCGAAATCATCAAACCATCCCGCACTGCAAACAAGATATTCGTCACCCTTTCATCCGAATTTATTTTAACGTTGTAATCGTGGAGAGCTTGCGTTGATTGTTTTACGTCAATGCCATTTTCCGCATTCAAAACATCGCCGCTCCAGAGAACGTTATCGGCAACTATCAATCCACCAATCCGCATTTTCGGAAAAACCAAATCGTAATAATTTGAATAATTGGATTTATCGGCATCGATAAAAACAAGGTCAATCGTTTCGTTCAAATTCGGTATAATTTGATCCGCCTGTCCGAGGTGCGATTCGATTTTCGAACCCAGATCGCTTTTCGACCAAAATTCCTTCGCAATCCGGTTTGTTTCCTCTTCAATATCGAGCGTGATAACTTTGCCGTCGACGGCTAAACCTTCCGCCAAACAAAGCGTTGAATACCCCATATACGTTCCGATCTCGAGAACCCTTCGCGGGGTGAGCATCTTTGAAAACATCGCCAGAAGTCGTCCTTGGTAAAAACCCGAAAGCATATTGCTGTCTTCGCGTTCGCCAAAGGTCTTTCGACGCAATTCTCTTAGAACTTCGCTTTCGCCGGAAGTATATTTCTCAGCGTAATTTTGAATTTCAGGATTTACAATTTCCTGCATTTACGATGCCCCATCGATCAACGACTCCAGACGCAAAGCAATCAAACTTTCCTCGTTGTCGATAATCTCGAGTGCTCCTTCGCTACCATCTAGGTCGTATTGTACGGTCACACCACGAACGTTGGTGATCGTATCTCTTACCTTTTCAGCTCTTTGGTCACCTCGGTCAATCCTGAGTACCTCGATATCTTTCGTTTCGCCATTATCCTTAAGCGCGACGTTTTCCAGGTGCGCTTCCTGTCCTTCTTCCTCGACTGACCCATTTTTTCTAAAAACTTCAAATCTTCCGCGCCGATCGTTATTTCTAATCGAAAACGCCTGCAAAAATTCTTTCCAATTTTTCGGATCAATATTTATCCTCGGTTCTTTTGTTGCCACTCCTATACCCTCCAAATATCAAATTTTTATAACAATTTTGCCAAAGTGCGAGCCGCTTTCCATATATCTTAAAGCTTCGCGAGCATCACCAAATCCAAAGACTTTATCAACGATAGGTTTAATGAGATGTTCGCCGATAAAATCGTTCATTTGCTCAAACATCACCCGCGAGCCAACGAAAATCCCCTGCATTTTAACCGCTTTCATCAATATCGAAGTTGCGTTGAAGTCACCTTTCCCCGCCAAAACTCCGATAACGGCAATGTGCCCTCCCATTTTTACGGAGTTTAGAGATTTCTGCAGCGTCCCCGCTCCGCCTACTTCAACAACGTGATCCACACCGCTCTTTTCCGTATAAACCAAAACCGCGTCATCCCAATCCGGGTTTTCTTTATAGTTTATTAGATGATTCGCGCCGAGCACATCCGCCTGGCCCAGCTTTTCGTCACTTGAAGATGTAATAATCGTTTTCGCGCCAGAATTTTTTGCGAACTGAAGTCCGAAAATCGAAACTCCTCCCGTTCCCAAAAGCAAAACCGTGTCGTCCTCTTGGAGTTCGCCGGAGACCTTCAAAGCATTCCATGCAGTAACGCCAGCGCATGGAAGAGTTGCCGCTTCTTCGTAAGAAAGATGCTTCGGAATTCTCACCAAACCTTCCTCGTTAAAGGCGCCATACTCCCGCAAACAACCATCCAAGTCTCCTCCGAGTGCGGTGCGCGCCTTATTAAACTCTATTCCGCCGTCGATCCAACCCTGCATAAAAATCGGCATTACTCGATCGCCAACCTTCCAACGGGTTACATCGTTTCCGACCTCGACAACCTCACCGGCTCCATCTGAAAGCGGCACTAAAGGCGTCTTCAACTTTGGATTGTAAAATCCTTTTACCATCATCAAGTCGCGATAATTCAAAGACGCTGCGTGAAATCTAACCAACACCTCGCTCGCCTCTGGCTTTGGAGTGTCGCGTTCGGCCCCTGCTAATTCATCAATTCCAAATTCCTGTATTTCGTAAGCTTTCATAATTTTTCAGACATTTTGAGCGCAATTCAAGCCCTACTTGCGTTCAAAACCCGACTTTCACTCCTTTATTGCGCTGTAAATCCACCGTCAACTCTGATCGAACTACCCGTGACAAATGAAGATTTTTCGGAACAAAGCCACACGCATGCATCGGCAACTTCCTCCGGCTTTCCAACTCTCCCAACTGGATGAAGCGACTCAAAATACCTATATGCTTCTTCCTGCCCTTGAGTAAATCGGTCGATCATCGGCGTCTCGATCGCCGCCGGGAGCACCGCATTTACACGGATTCCCTGCTGTGCATATTCGAGCGCGAGCGACTTCGTTAAACCGATCACGGCGTGTTTGCTGGCCGAATAGATCGGCCCGCTCGCTAGTCCGACAACTCCGGCAATCGAAGAAGTATTTACAATTGCTCCTCCACCGGTTTCGAGCATTGCCGGAATTTCTTCTTTCATCGACATCCAAACACCTTTTACGTTTGTGTCCATGACCATGTCATAAATTTCTTCGGTCTGCTCGGGTAAGGGCTTAAAGTATTGCTCGACGCCGGCATTGTTAACGGCGAAATCGAGTCTACCGTAGGTTTCGATCGTTTTCGAAACCATGGTTTTTACCTCATCAGATTTTTGAATATCCGTTTGAACAAAAGTCGCATCGCCACCATCGGCATTTATTTTTTCGGCGACTTTGTTTCCCTCTTCCTCGCGCCTTCCGGTTACAACAATTTTCGCGCCCTCGACCGCAAAAGCTTCTGCCGCAGCGGTTCCAATTCCCGATGTCCCACCAGTAATCAGGACGACTTTTCCTTCAAATTCCGCCATTCTCTATCTTGCCCCTTGTTCGATGATCACTTCCGCGGTGTGCGGAATCTGCGTCTTGTTCGCTGAACGCCACACAGTTAGCAGCTTCTCAAACTCATTTTGAATGGTCTGTTCTCTATCTTTTAAATACCACCGCTGCATATTTTCCATCATGTCGTCTTTTTCCATCCCGCGTTCCCGCATTTCCGCGAAATAATCCATTGCGACCTGCGGTCTCGGCCCCCAATTACCAAGCTCCTCCAGGGTTTCCGCATCAAGCGCAATCAACTTCGGAATTGAACGCCCGCCGTTCGTCAGATATCTATCCATCAATTGGAGATTTTCATCTCGCAGAATATAGCGGGTTTCTATGTTTTCACTTTCGGAGGCAATCTTTTCGACCACCGGAATACTCTGCGCAGCATCCCCACACCAGCCTTCCGTAATAATCAACCAGATCATTTTCCGCCCAACATCCCGAGCCGTATCCACAAGCGAGGCATTCAGCTCTGCAGTTTTTTCGAGCCGCTTCATTCTTTGCCGGTTTAATTTTCCGTAGTTAAATAGCGCCTCAGTCTGCTCTGGTCCAGTCGTTTTTCCCTCCGCCAGCAAGCCATCGATCAGCTCGATGTACGCGCCAAAGGTCATCGCTTTTTCTATATATTCTTTCATATTCGTTTAATTAGTTCCTCTTTCGGATAGCGCACTTTCTCGAGTTTGCTCAGCCAGTCTTCAGCCTCGTCTCGATAGCCAACGGCACATAGTACAACCGAAAAGTAGCCGTCCTTATCAATCCCCAATACCTTGTCGTATCCCTCCGGCTCAAATCCTTCCATCGGGCAAGCATCAATCCCGCGTACCGCCGTTACACTCATCAAAACGCCCAACGCAATAAAACACTGTCTCGCCGACCATTCATTGATAAATCCATTCTCGATCGCCATTTTTTGCGAACCGAGTATTCTCTCCTCAAGCAGCTTAAGTGTTTCGGCCGGCGTTCCACGAACCTCGGTTACTCGTTCGAAATATCTTTTGACATCCTGCTTATCGGCATCTTTTTTTGCTGCAATCACCACAAGGTGCGAACAGTCTTCGACCTGCGGCTGATTCCATGTAAACGGCGTCAGTTCTTTGCGAACGGCCTCATCCGTTACCACATAAAATTTCCAGGGCTGGAGCCCGTAGCTCGACGGCGATAAAACCAGAGAGTCTTCAAGCGCTTCCCAATCTTCCGCCGACACCTTTCTCGCAGGGTCAAATTTCTTTACCGCATAACGCCATTTTAATTGGCTCAAAAGCTCCTCGTTTGAAACTAAATTGTTGCTCAACTGTTATTTTTCCCCTTTTCTTCTTTACATCTTTTTAGCTCGTCGATCACATCCTGGAGCGTGTAACCCGCAAACTTTTGTTTTACGGCCTCGTCAATTTCGGTTTGAAGTCTTCCTAAAACAGTTGTGATCGTCGATCCGATGTCGCACTCCTGATCGGGTTCCTTTGCATGGAGTCCGAAGATGCTATCGTGTGAAACCGCTTCGTAAATCTCCAATAGCCCGACTTCTTCCGGTTGGCGCGTAAGACATGTACCGCCGGAATAACCGGTTTGCGAAACAACCAGATCAGCTTCGTGCAGTTCGCTTAAAAGCCTGCGGATTACGACCGCATTGGTATTCACGCTCTTAGCGATATACCCTGACTTCATACGCTCGTCGCAGTTGTTAGCGAGCATCGCCATCACGTGAACCGCCATTGCAAACTGACTATTTGCCATAATTGTAACAAGTTTAGTTACAAAAGAAGTGAAAGTCAACCGTAGAGAAAATCGGGCTGGTTTAGGAGCTTTTTTTTACAATGTCGCCCTTCTCAATGAAATCTTCTTTAATCGATAAAAAGTTAAGCCCACGCAGTCTCTCGAAGTCAAAGAAGATGACAGGAAGTCCCATCGCAAACCAAAAACTATGTTTGTTCTGAAGTTGAAAATGTATATGGGGCTCTGTCGAATGCCCGGAATTTCCGCACAAAGCAAGCAGTTGCCCGGTCCTAACCCGGTCTCCAACTTTCACTACGAAGCTGTCTTTTTTTATATGTGCAATAAAGCTAAATTCATCTTTACTGTGCTTGATAACAATGTGATTTCCACGAAAGTCCCTGGTTTTCCAGTCGACAGATAAGTCGCCAACCCTAGTATAATCTCTTACGCCGTTTCTCACCGTAACTACTTCACCAGCCGCGGGGCTTACGACCTCCGCCTCAAAACAATAGTAATCGCTCAGCGCCTCGCCACAGTTTTTGTGTGAGCTTCCATTTTCGTCAACAATTACAAAATCGTAAGCATAGCGTTGCGTAAGAATATCCCATGAGTGAGAATTCTCACGGATTGAGCCGCCATTTACTGCTTTCCAGGTTCCGTCTGAAAAAGGGAGCTCATATTTTGTCTTATTTTCGCGATTATCCTTATCCGGCAAACCATATGGGTATGAAATGTATATGTAAAAATGGCCCAACAATTGTAGGAGCGAATGAAAGAAAACTATTGGATTTAATAGCTTTTGCATGGATCTAACCAGCCTTTTAAAGTTGCTTCAGATCGTTCAAGGATTCCTCGGAAATCGCCCGAAAGATTCGCAATTTTTTGCTATCCGGAAGCTCCTTAGCGGTGAGTGAATCGCAGATTATCATCGAAGCGCTCTCCAACCCCCTTCGCCAATCACCTTCAGCAGTTGAACGCGTGATAATGGTCTCATTATCGACTTTCGCTGCGACTAAAATCGTTTTTGCCATAACCAAAAACTGGTCCCAGCCCGAAACAACTGCAATCAAAGAGTCCCCCGCGGGACGACTTTCCCCTTCCATAGCGCCCGGTACCGAACCCGATTTCAAATAGACGCAGCTTTGACCGGAATTCAGCAGAGCATCAATTTTCGGTTTTTCATCAGATAACGCCACGAAATTTGAATCAAGCTCAGCGAATTCGTTTTCAAAATCTTCAAAGCTTATTCCGTAAACGCGTGCGCCCAGAGCCTCCTTAATCTCCGAAACCAGGATGCGCCTAAGCGGTACATCGGATTCGATCACAAGAAAACTCTTAGCCTTTTTTTTATCCAGCTTTCTTCGTAAAGAATTTTCAATCTCATCGACTGAAAAACCCAGGGATTGGGCGGTTTGGAAAAACCTCGCAACAAGAGAATCAATCTCTATCTTGTCTTCCAGGCTACCTGTTGCTACCTCGTTGACGTAAAATCCGCTTCCCTGCCTAAATTCGATCAACCCTTGTTCGGACAATTCCCGGTACGCATTTGAAACAGTATTGGCATGTATTTTGAATCGTCTGGCGATTTCCTCTCGGCTGGGAAGTTTCTCCCCAACCTCTAAATCGCCGCTCGCCACTCCCAGCGCAATCTGAGTAACGAGCTGTTCGCGCATGGGAACTTCGTTGTTTTTTGAGAGCCAGAGTTTCATAGAAATATAAAAGGCGGAGCCTGCTCAAAACAGCTTACTCAAGCGCTTTTCGCAATGCACTTTCGATGTCAGGAAACTCAAATTCAAACCCGGCTTCCTCTAATTTCTGAGGAACGACGCGCGCACCTTCGAGAAGAAGTTTTTCACCCATTTCCCCAAAAATTAACTTAATTCCAAACTCCGGAACCGGAATAATCGTCGGGCGACTAATCACACTTCCAAGCGTCGTCGTAAATTCCTCGTTTGTGACGGGATCTGGCGAAGTGGCGTTTACCGCACCCTCAATAGAATCGTTGTTAATCAAAAAGATCAAAAGTTTTACCAGGTCTTCAATCACGATCCAGCTCATATACTGTTTTCCGCTTCCGACCACGCCGCCTACGCCGTAGCTGAAAGGAGTGATCATTTTTGCCAACGCACCACCCTCTTTCGAGAGAATTAAGCCGATTCTTGCCGAAACTACGCGTGCTCCAAACTCCTCTGCCTTTTTAGCTTCAGCTTCCCATTCTTTACAGACATCCGGAAGAAACCCTTCTCCCGCCTCACTCTCTTCCGTTAAAACCTCGTCGTCACGATCGCCGTAGAAACCTACTGCCGACGCCGAAACAAAAACACGCGGCGGTTTTTCGAGTCTTTTTAGAGCTTCGACCAACGTCCGTGTACCAACTACGCGACTGTCTCGAATTCGCTTTTTCTTTTCGTCAGACCAGTTTCCGTCTGCTACGCTTTCGCCCGCCAGATGCACAACCGCGTCCATGCCTTCAAGTTTTTCGAATTCTTCATCCCCAAAACCCTCGGCTGCGTCCCAGGAGATCTCGTTTGAATTTTCCGCCGGCTTTCTCGACAACTTAAAAACAGTATGTCCGATTTTTTTTAGCGCCGGAACAAGTTCATCTCCAACCAAGCCGCTCGCACCTGTCACTAAAATCTTCATTGGTTTTTATCCCCGGCGAGTTCGCGCCCCTGCAAATCTCTCATTACAAATTTTGCCATTTTGCGAATTTCAGTTTCCGTCAGCTGATTATCAAACGAAGGCATTGGAAGTTTTCCATGTGCTATCTGCTGATAAATCTCGGCTTCACTTTTCTTCGCGGCATCACCAACACGCAAGCTCGGAACTTGTTTACCATCAACCATTTTCCCGTAGGCTTCCACGCCATGACATATCGCGCAGTTGGCCCGATAGAGCGACGCTTCATAGGACTTGCTATCAGCGATCATAAAATTCCCGCGACTTTTTTTCGATTGCGAGCAAGCGATAGCAAAAAGGACGAAAACAACTCCTATAACAACGCCTTTTATTATGCTCACTCGATTAAAGCCGGTTCCTCTCAACATTTACCACTTACCACTTACCAATCACCACTTACGACTTACCTTCGACCCTTGCCACTCTATTTTATCGCCCCTTCGATAGGGCTTGATGCGCTCGCATACAAACGTTTCGCCATCCGTCCTGACTCAAAAGCAAGACGCCCTGCTTCAACGCCGAGCTTCATCGCCGTAGCCATTTTTGCGGCATCCTCCGCCTCGGCAATCGCTGTGTTCATAAGGATCGCATCCGCACCGAGTTCCATTGCAATCGCCGCATCAGAGGCAGTTCCAACGCCGGCATCGACAATAATCGTTGCATCCGGCAATTGCTCTCTCATTATTTTAAGATTCGCGGGATTTTGCACGCCAAGTCCCGAGCCGATCGGTGCGGCAAGCGGCATCACGGCCGCGCAACCGGCATCAAGCAGTTTCTTCGCCATGATCAAATCGTCCGAAAAGTATGGCAACACTATAAAGCCTTCATCGACAAGGACTTTCGCCGCTTCCAATGTTTGTTCGTTATCCGGAAGGAGCGTGGTTTCGTCGCCAATAACCTCTAGCTTTATCCACTCGGTATCGAGTGCTTCGCGCGCCAAACGCGATGTTCTGATTGCGTGTTCGGCGTCGTAACACCCGGCGGTGTTTGGCAGAATCTGCAATCGTGGATCAAGGTGATCGAGAAACGACTCAACCTTGCCGTCAAGCGGCACACGGTTAACAGCGACGGTTACCATCTCGGCACCCGACGCAGAATGTGCCAGCTTCATTTCATCAAAACTTCGATACTTTCCGGTACCAATTATTAAGCGCGATGAAAATGATTTTCCCGCTAGTTCGAATAATTCACTCATAAAATATTTTAAATAACTTCAAACAAGAGTTGCAGCTACGCGCGCAATCTCGTCCCTTACTTCACATTCATCCACCGTTTGAACCATTTCATCCCGGTAAATCTCTTTTCCCGCTACAACCGAAAGCACGACATTTCCCGCACTAGCAGAAAAGACCAATGCATTAAACGGATCATAGACCGGTTGCCGTGCAGCATCGTTAAGCGATACAGCAATTATATCAGCCTGCTTTTCGATTTCGAGGGTTCCTATCTCTTTCTCAAGACCCAACGCTTTGGCGCCGCCAAGTGTGATCGTCTCTAACCAGGTCTCGGAATTCAAAAACTTTGACCCGCCGTCGCAGGTTCTCGAAACCAGAGAAGCAAACCGCGCCTCCTCAAATAGGTCGCAAGTGTTGTTACTCGCCAGTGAGTCACTTCCGAGACCAACACAAACTCCGGATTCCAAGAATTTCCTAAGTGGAGCAATCCCATGCCCAAATTTGGCGTTTGACTTTGGACAATGTGCAATTCCGGATCCTGAGTTTTTTATAAGCTCTATCTCTTCGTCGGAAACTCTAACGCAATGCGCCAGTAAAGGCTTTGCCTCAAGTACGCCAATCTCGTTGAAATAGCTCACAGTGGATTTTCCGGGTGACCGCCAATTAACCTCAGCTTTTTTATAGATATCCGAAAAGAAACCTTTGTCCTCGAGCATCAGTTCTTCTTCATGCTGCGATTCAGCTGTATGAATCGTAATAGGTATCTCTTTTTTAACGGAAAACTCGCTGATGCTTCTAAATAACTTTTCGCTTACCGTATAGGGAGCATGGGGCGACAAACCAACCTGGACGCGTTTCGTCTCCCTCCCTCTAAGCTCTTCGAACTTCGACAAAAGAATTGAGAAATTTTCGTCCGCTGCAGCACTATCCGGTGAAAACTCCGTTTCCTGAAACAAAACTCCCCTTAGTCCGAGGGCTTTAAGTGCCTCAAAACCCGCTCTTCCAAACCGACCGATATCACCAAAACAAGTTACACCCGCCCTGACGCCTTCAATCGCACCATGCAGAGCCGAAAGAAGTATCTGATCATCGGAAAGTTTCTCGGCGCGGGTTTTTGTAAGTGTCGTCAGCCACGATGCAAAATCGTCGTCAAATTGATCGAGAAATCCTCTGAGTATCGAGAGTTCGAGATGAGAGTGGCAATTCACCAGCCCGGGCATCAGAATCGAGTTTCGAAAATCTTCTTTTTCAGCGTTTTTGTATTTTGATTTGAGTTCTTCGGCCTTCCCAACCGCAGCGATGCGGCCGCTTTCAACTGCCACCGCACCATCGGAGATCGGCTCCGACGAGATCGGAAGAACGTATTCAGCAGAGTAGATTTTCATAGAGGAGCTACCTTCCTTCACGATAGCGTTTTAGAATTGAACTCACGTAGGCTTTTGTCGAGGATATCGAGATTCGATCTATAAACTCCGCTTCCGAGAGTTTTGAGGGTTCAGTATTTCGCGTCCACTCCTCAACCCTGCTCGCCCCTGCGTTGTAAGCGGCGAGCGACATAGCGGTTTCGGCAGGAAAATCACGGTAGTTTTCACTCATCTTTTCGAGGTACCAGCAGCCGACCTGAATGTTCCTTTCCGGCTCGCGCAAAAACTCATTGACATTTTCCTGGGTTCGTTTTTCGAATTCCTTAAGCCCTGTTTCCTTCGCCCATTCGCGGGCAACCAGGGGCGTCACCTGCATTAGACCGACTTCCTTGTCCGCACCAACCTTCCACGCGCTAAAGTAAGACTCTTCATGAATAACGCTCCAAACTAAGCGTTCATCAAGCCGGTAAACCTTTGCCTGCCTTGCAATTAAGTCGTCGTATCGGTGCTGCCAATATTGATCGAAATAGTAATAGCCGATGGCTCCGCCGCCTATGAGCAGAACCAGCGCAATTACTATATAGACAACGTATCTCGGCATGACAAACCTATACTCTTAGAAGTCGGAAAGGCTACCTATCTCCAGTTTTCTCCCTGTCTTCATCCGGCTTATCACCATTGGCCGAACCAAAACCGAAGTTTTTGCCTCCTTTCGAAATTTTTCCTGAACGCACCATCTCGGCAAACAGATCTACATCGAAATCCGCTTCGCGCGACATCTGTTCGCGGATTTCGAGCAAGATTTCAAGGAATTTTGGTCGGCGGTACATATTGATTTGATAGTAAATAGACAGCTTTTATTGGTCAACCGTAAAATCACCAATTCTAAAGGGTGTGGACCAGAAATTCAGGAGTGACGACCATCGGCACGAAAAATCCGGCCGCAGTATTAAAAAGTCTTACTCGGGCCTGCTTTCGGACGTTAGCGATATGACCAAAATTCCATGTGACCAAATAGTCTATTTTGTAAAACGACGCCAACGCAACGTGCATTGCATCGCCAAGGTATTTCCGGTGAAAGATACCGCGTGAAACATATCCTTCCGCTAAAATCGCCGCTTCCTGCGCGAGATTTAATTCCTCGATCGGTTTGATTAAATTTAGGTAGCTTCCGCGATGAGGTTCGGATAGGCACTCGAGTTCGCGTTTTACAAGGATCGATGTAAACGGCTGATATTCTTTAAGTTCGTGCTCCCACCAACGTATCGTCATATCTCGCCGGAAGGGTTCCCCGTTGTCGAGGTATGCTCCGACTACCGATGTTTCAAGATAAACACTTTTTTTCATTAAAAACCCTCTTCAAAGATTTTAGCTTTACGAAACACTACAAGTAAAACCAAATCCTCGAAAAGGGTTAAATTTTGGCCCGCCCTATTTCCCGTGGGGCACGAAGGTAACCTTAGACCCCTTGAAATCAAATATTAGACGATAATCGCGTAGGAAATTACCACCCAGAATTCCAGCTTGTTCAAAGCCCGAGGTTTCGTTAATCAGATCCAAGTCAAGTGCAATCGCCTTTAAATCAGGTCTTGAAACTCCTCCAAAACTTACCTTAGGAAGCATAAACGACGAAACATTTTCCGTTATTCCGGCTGCTCCAATCACCCGCATTTTCTCACCCAAAAGATGTGGTCTGAGTTCTTGGGTGCCGGCAAGCTCCTGAGAAATCACTGAAACGCTTGCCCCGGTATCGACGATAAAATTAAGCGGCGATTCGATCCCCTGAAGTTTAACCTCACCGCTGAAAAATCCGCTCGAGGTAAGCCTTAAAGGTAAAACTAACGCTCCTTCCTCAACCGGTCTCGGTAAGGATTTCTTGTCTTTCTTTTCCAACGCAAAGGTTCCGTTTCCATAGTCGAGAGTTGCGACATACTTGGAAATCAGCGAAAGCCCTATGTAGCCATCTACGTCTTCCTTTTTATTGTGAAATTCGCGGATATAAACCGGCACGTTGCCAATGCGGGCGTCTCCTATAAAAACTCTATGGAGAAATCCATAAACGATGTCAAATTTCCCGTCTCCTCCCAGAGCTCGAGCTTTTCCACCCTTTGTCACCGACCGAATGCGAAGTCTTTTTGCCGTTTTATTTGAGATAACCGATATCCCGGATCCAGTGTCGAGCACAAAGTTTAGCGGCTTCCCACTTTTCCTCAAACGCACTTTGACGATTGGACGATTATTCAGAATACTCATCTTCACAACCGTTCGCCTTGCGCCTCCAAGATCATATAGAGACGATCTCGACCCTAAATATTTGAGAAATCTAATCAGCCCCTTAATTCTGTCGCGCCGTTCGGCATCCGCTGTATGAGCAATTCTCAAAAAAGTTTGATATGCCTCAGCCGATTCCTTGTACCTTTCCGCTCGCGCTGCAACCTGAGCAAGTGCAAACGCGAAATCAGGCTCCCGGCTATCGTACCGAACCGCATCTCTTAGGTTTAGAATCGCCCTATTTATACGGTTTTCATAGAAATCAAGCATTCCCATCCCGGCCCAAGCCAAAGCTGTCCGCTTGCTCAACTTGAGCGCATTGGCCAATAAGCGCCTCGCATCTCGAAAGTTGCCCGCGGCAAGATAAGTTGCACCTAAAACGGCAAAAGCATATGAGTTTTTCGGTTCGGCCTTCGCAACTTCAAAAGAGTAGTTGTAAGCAGAAAGCAATTGCCTTCGCTTAAGCAACATATACGCCAATTCTAATTTTGCGAGACTGTTTTGGGGATTTCGCGCAATAACGCCTTTCAGAATTTTTTCAGCTTCAGAGAACCTACCTCGTCGAGAGATCCTTTTCGCCTGCTTAATTAACTTTTTTGTGTTTTCAAGGTTAGCTTTCTGCACATCATCCGGAATAGATGAGCGCGCAGTAGAGCCCAAAATTGCTAAACAAACCAATAAGAGCGAAGTTTTTCCGACAAACGAAAGGCGGTAACGCCGTGAAAAATCAGAAAAGAATTTCATAAATAGCTCCTTTTCGATAAGGGATCAATTTTCTACTTTAAAATCTCTCCGGTCTTCATAGACCAAAGCACAAGATCCATCTCATCGAAATCAATTTCGATTTGGTCAGCAAAATTTTTCAAGTGGTTTTCAACCATTAGATACTTCGAACGCGTGTTTGGTGGCTTTGGTTCCTCGATTATTTTTAACTCGTAAAGACAATTTAGGACGTGTTTGTCCAGAATCGCGTACCCCTTCAAACCAATATTCCTAAGGTAATGACTCGCTTCCTTATAACCTAAACCCTTTATTCTCTTTTCTTTAACAAGCCAATCGCGCCGGGCTAAATCATCATCGAAACCCATAAATTTTTCTCTCAGGCGCATTCCGCAGTGCTCTTCTAGAAAAGTTCTCGAAGCAATCACGTAGCGAGCTCGTGCTCTTGGGTAACGATGGCGCCCCACAAGCGCGTTCATAACGTCATCGTGAGTACCGGTCTGAAGATGCGCACGTACAGCTTCAATCGACCTCAAACCCATCTTTGCAGAGCATCCGCCGGTGAAAAAACAGTAAACCATTTCTTCCCAAAGACGTTCGTCGGAGCCGTTTTTCCAAATTTCGCCAAATTCCGTTAGCCGTCCGCGAATTTCACTACGCCGCATCGCGTGAGCTTCCTTGATTTCTTCAATGGTTATCGGCTGTGTTTTCTTTCTCACGATTCCGTTGATTTTGCTTAATTTTATTGCCGTAAAACTGAGGTGTCAATAAAATTTCACATTTCCTTTATATCTTACAACTTACAACGATATTTGCATGAACAAAAATTCTCCTGGATATACTTCACAATTAAACGTTTATGATGTATAAGTGTTAGTAATTGCTTCTATAAGCAATTCGAATCCATGCATCCATTTGGAGCAAAATGGCATCTATTGGATGGTGATCGGAAATCGGTTCTGGTCAGTTTAGGGAGTGATTTAAGAGTTGTGGTATAATGGTTTTAGTTTCTTCATGGTCCGCAAGAAGAAACATCCCACAAAATCACACAAAAAATAATAAATGAAAAGTTTTACCGGCAAAAAGTTAATTTGGTTGTCATTTGTGTTCGTATTTTGCTTCGGCGCAGGTTTTGACCTGAATGCGCAGACAAAAAAGAGAAAACCGCTCTACCAACCAATCACAATCCAACCGGGTAAATCAAGACCGCGTACAACTCCTACACCGTTGGTTAAGAAAACCAGCAGTACAAGACCGATTGTAACGCCAGCGAAAAAGGCTCCGGTACTTCGGGCCCGAACTACGCCATATCCTGCACTTGGATCTGTTTACATTCCCGGATACTCAGGAATTCTCGTCGAAAGCGAAAATGGTCGCGTAGTTATGGATAGCTATTCAAACCACGCCTTTAACCCAGCTTCCAACGTCAAAGTAGCCACTGCATATGCAGTTTTAAGAACCTTCGGACCTGGCTACCGTTTCAAAACTGGTGTTTGGACCGACGGATATATTGATCGTGCTACCAAAACGCTCGACGGCAACCTATACGTTTCCGGTCGCGACCCGATATTAAATCACGAACACGCAATTTCGATCGCCCACGAATTAAACCGGCTCGGCGTAAACAAAATCGACGGTGACCTGATCGTTACATCGAATTTTGCGATGAACTTCAGCAACTCTACGAAAAGGTCTGCTGCTTCGTTGATGAGAACGATGAACGCCGTAAAAAGGACCTCGGCGGCAAATAGAGCCTGGAGAGAATATGTTTCAAATTCAGGAAGATATCTTTCAACGATAGTTGCGCCGAGTGTATTCTTCACTGGTGACAGCTACGTGCAGATGCTTCCCTCGAATGCAACATTGCTTCTTACCCATGAATCGGCTCCTCTTCGTGAGATTGTAAAAGCCACGATGAGCTACTCGAATAACTTCCTGTCGGAAAGATTGGGGGATATGTTGGGTGGAGCCTATCGAGTTGAGCAAATCGTACAGCGAGACGCGCGAGTTGCGCCATTTGAATTCAATCTCCAGACTTGTTCCGGTCTAGGCATCAACCGCGTAACACCGCGGGCGCAAATGAAACTTCTACGCACATTCAAGAAAATGCTTGGAAGATACGGAATGAGATTTTCGGACGTAATGCCGGTTGCGGGACTCGACGACGGTACGCTTAAGAAACGTTTCAAGGATGGATTCCAACTCGGAAGCGTTGTTGGAAAAACTGGCACTCTTCGTCAAACGGATCGAGGCGTCAGCACGTTAAGCGGCGAGATCACGACCCGGCAAGGAAAATTCTTCTTTGTGATATTTAATCAACGCGGAAACGTTTATACGTTCCGAAGTTTCCAAAATTCCTTCGTGCCGCTACTTCAAAGCCAATTAGGTGGAGCACGATCTATGGGATACGTTCCGGTTCCGATGGGACGCAGGCTCGCAAAATCGAGGGTGACGCGCCCGGTAAGGTCCTTTAACAGAGTTGAAGACTAGTAAAAAATTGATCGATTTTTACAAGCTTGGGAAGTGAGTTAAAACTCGCTTCCTTTTTTCGTTGGACAATAGAGAGTTTACTTGTCGAAACCTGGTAAATGGTGCAAACTCTATCTGGTAAAACTTCGCCTCGAATCCTATGAGCAGTTCTGACCAAACACCAACCGAACACAATCCCGAAATTCTTGACGAAACGGTTGCCGTTGAAAATTTAGTCGACGCAACGGAGTCCAAAACCGAGGAGCCGCAAAGTGTTGCTAAATCAGCAGGTATTGTATCGATTGCGGTAATGTTTTCGCGCGTCTTTGGACTTGTCCGCGAGATGGTTTTCTCTAGGTTTTTTGGTTCTGGCTATCTCTACGATACGTTTGTTGTCGCATTTCGAATCCCAAATCTCCTCAGAGATCTACTTGCCGAGGGAGCTTTATCGGTAGCCTTTGTAAAAGTATTTACAGATTATCAGGTAAACGTTAGCGAAAAGGAAGCGTGGCGGCTCGCGGCGATTGTTTTCAACTGCCTGGCAGTGGTATTAAGCGTAATTGTAGTATTTGGAATTATATTTGCTCCGTACTTTGTACCTTTAATTGCTTATAAGTTTCCACCCGAAAAAGCTCAGTTTGCTGCCTACCTTACACAAATAATGTTCCCATTCATCCTCCTCGTCTCGCTCGCGGCGGTGACGATGGGCGTCCTAAACACCAAAGGGCGATTTGGAATCCCGGCGACGGCATCTACGGCTTTCAACATCGTTTCAATTCTATCCGGGCTTGGTTTTGCATATTACCTAAGCGGAGGCGACTGGAACCCCAAAGGTATAGGAGATGAAATCCCAGAACTTCCCGCCCAATGGGCAATTATTGGAATGGCAATTGGCGTTGTGATTGGCGGAATAGCCCAAATTGGCATCCAACTGCCCTCGCTTTTCAAGGTTGGTTTCAGTTTCAAACCGCTGCTGAGCTTTACGGACAAAGGTGTTAAACGGATCATACGCTTGATGATCCCGGCTCTGATCGGAACTTCGGCAATTGAGGTTAAAGTTTTGGTTGATACCTTCGTAGTTTCGGGAATTCAGGGTGCGCAGGGCTGGCTCAGCTACGCCTTTCGATTGATGCAATTTCCGATCGGTTTATTTGGAGCGGCGATAGCAATCGCCTCGCTTCCGACACTTGCGCGCTTGGGTTCGAAAAACAAAATTAGTGAGTTTCGTTCGACTCTTTCGAATTCGCTGGGGCTCGTTTTCCTTCTGACTATCCCTTCCGCGTGCGGATTAATTATTTTGGGCGAACCGATAATTCGACTTCTCTATCAGGATGGCGCCTTCGATCCCGGTGATACGACCATGACGGTATGGGCTCTAAGATCCTACGCCATCGGTCTTGTAGGTTACGCCGCGATTAAAGTGCTCTCACCCTCCTTTTTTGCACTTGAGGATGCAAAAACTCCGATGTACGTCGCCGTTTCCTCAGTAAGCATTCACATCTTAGCGAGCTATTCGTTGATGACATATTTTAGCGGAATCGGAGTTACTCCCGACCGCCCTAATGGATACGGTCACATAGGTCCCGCCCTAGCAACTTCGATTGTTGCAACCTTAAACTTTCTCGCCTTGTCGTTTTTAATGAGACGTAAAATCAAACGTTTAGAGACCCGCAGGATATTAGCATCACTGCTACGCGTGATTTTTGCCTCCGCTTTTATGTCTGCTGCTTGTTATTTCAGTTATGCGTATTTGACTGGCTACTTCCCCGAAAAAGGACTTTTCGTAAAACTCATCGAAGCGTTTGTTCCGATTGGCTTAGGCGCCATAACCTTTCTAGTTTGCGCAAAACTCCTGCGCATCCGCGAACTGGATCAGTTAACAAATATTTTTAGAAAGAAGCTAGCCAAATAAACCTGGTTAATCTTGCAAAAATTTCCCGTTAAGAAAGTAACCCAAACCGCTCACGATTAAACCTAAAACCAGCATAAAAACTGCAAATTCAGGCTCGCCGGGAACTTCCGTATCGTAAATTCCGAGACGCCAATCAAAGGAACAGTTTAGAAGACTAATAGGTGCCGCAACCAGGAAAGCGAAGCCCGACAATTGTATTACAAGGATTATGAATTTTTCATTTATGGCGGCCCCCCTTTTTCGTTTGAACGACTGTAAACGAAAAACTTGCTCAACAGGAGAAAGCTAGCTGGTCATCTTCACAAATTCAGACTCGTTCATCGCACTGACCCCAAGCTCCTCTGCCTTCCTCAGTTTGGAGCCCGCGCGCTCACCCGCAACTAAATAATCCGTATTTTTGCTTACGGAAGACGCTACCCGTCCGCCGCGTTCTTCAATTAGCTTTGCAGCCTCTGTGCGCGTGAAGTTCTCCAATTTGCCGGTTAAGACAAAAGTTTTCCCGACAAAGCGCTCGTCGAGATTTGCGGTTGCATCCGAATCAACTTCCATTTTTACGCCAGCTTTTTGCAGACGCATAATCACGTCCGCATTTCGTTCGTTGCGAAAATAGTCATATACGCTCCGGGCAACTGTTTCACCAATCTCTGGAATTTCGTCGAGTTCTTCGACGCTTGCTTCGGCGAGTTTTTCCATCGAACGAAAATGATTTGAGAGGATTTTTGAATAGCGTTCGCCCACGTGGCGTATGTCCAAGCCGTACAGGAGCCTCTGAAAACCGCTCCCTTTGCTCTCGACAATTTGTTCGTAAACGTTGGTCGCTGATTTTTCAGCCATTCGTTCGAGGCTCGCGAGCGTTTCTACATCAAGCGAATAAAGATCGGCAACATCCTTAACGAGTTCTCCGTCAACCAACTGACGAATCAAAATACTTCCGAGCCCCTCGATGTCCATTGCTTTTCGCATCGCAAAATAGCCGATCCGACCCTTTACCTGAGCAGGGCAAACGTAATTGGTACAACGAGTTACGGCTTCTCCTTCCGGGCGAATCGCGTCGAAACCGCAAACCGGACACTCGTCCGGAAACACGTAATCTTTTTCGCTTCCAACGCGTTTTGATTCAACAACCTTTAGCACCTGCGGAATTATCTCGCCGCTCTTTTCGATTAAAACCGAGTCCCCAATTTTCACACCCAGACGCTCAATTTCATCTTCGTTATGGAGAGAGGCTCGTGAAACGGTCGTTCCCGCAAGTTCAACAGGTTCAAGGTTTGCGACGGGTGTGAGCGCCCCGGTTCGACCAACCTGAATCGAAATATTGTTCAACCGTGTCGTCGCCTGCATCGCCGGATATTTGTACGCAATCGCCCAACGAGGCGCTTTTGTAGTCGCGCCGAATTCATCCTGTAGTTCAGCTTGATTCACCTTCACGACCACGCCATCGATGTCGTAATCAAGCGACTCTTTTTTCGTCTCCATCTCATCACAAAACCCGATCACTTCGTCAATATTTTTGCAGAGGCGTTTATTTGGATTGACGTTAAAACCAGCTTTTTCAAGCCACTCAAAATTTTCCCAGTGCGTTGCAAAAGCCTTTTGATTCCCGCTTAAAACGTCGTAGGGAAACATATCCAGCCGGCGCGAGGCAACGATTGCAGAATCGAGCATACGAATTGTGCCTGAAGCCGAATTGCGCGCATTTGCAAACGCGTTTTCGCCGCGTTGGGCGAGATCTTCGTTTATTTTCTTAAAGACAGACTTCGCGATAAACGCCTCTCCGCGAACTTCGATTTCCGGTGGATAGTCGCCTTTTAATTTTAACGGGATCGAGCGAATCGTTTTCGCGTTGGGTGTGACGTCATCTCCCGTTTCACCGTCGCCCCGCGTCGCCCCCACTATCAAAATTCCGTTTTCGTAATGAAGCGAAAGACTCAAGCCGTCGATCTTAAGCTCAGCCACATATTCAAATTCGCGACCATCGGCAAGCTTTTGGCAACGCTCATCAAACTTGCGCAGCTCATCTAAATTGTAAGAATTATCGAGGCTCATCATCGGCACGCGATGGGTAAAAGACATAAACCCTTCGGCTTTTCCACCGATGCGTTGGGTCGGGGAATCCGGCGTGACGAGTTCCGGATTCGCTTCTTCAAGCTCCTGCAAGCGGCTTAAGAGCTCGTCAAACTCAGCGTCCGAAATTTCCGGATCGCTCTTTTGATAATAAAGCTCGTTGTGATGATTTATTTCTTCACGGAGTTTTTTAATCTCCGCCCTAATTTTGCTCATTGCGCCTTCATTTGTTCATAAATTCCGCGATCAAGCGATGAAAATGATGAGTTCCCTGCTCACGTGTTGGAGAATAACGTCCGCGATCATAAAAACGCGATTTGATTCCCTTTTGCACCGACTCGACAACCGCCTGATCTTCCAATTCTACCGTATCCAGATCGGCTCCGGCCCCTTTCCCAACTGCCGATTCATCGTTAACAAGAGTGAAATATTTCACTACTGTTTGATCCGGTTTCTTTGGCTCAACAACGTTCACCGAAATCCCCCACGGATAAAAATTAAACATCATATTTGGAAATACAAAAAAGTAGCGTGCCGCCAATTCACCCGTTTCGTCAAACCCGGTTTGCAAACTCGAATAGCGAAAAATTTCCGTCGTGTAACTCCCGTAATCAATCTCGCGGTTGAGCGATTTATGTACAAATGGGATATGAAACCCCTCCAGGTAATTCTCGCAATAGAGTGCCCAGTGAGCTTTAACGTCATAGTTCTTTTCCGAAACAAGCCGTAGATTTGCAAAATCAAAGCCGTTAGTGACTTTATCCATTTCGCCAGTGAAATCATAAAGCGGCATGGCCCCGCTGAGTGAAACAAAAATGAAATCCCGCCAAACCTCGGAAGTGACTTTCGTCAAATGATCCTGTTTGCTCGGAAAATCCTCCACACCCTCAAACTCAGGCATCGACTCAAACTTTCCATTTAGATCAAAACAGCGGCCATGATATCCGCATTTGATTCCCTTCTTTTTGCAACTTTCCCCGACGAGGATGTTTCCGCGGTGAGTGCAAACATTAGAAAGGCAATGGAAATCTCTTCCCGAATCGCGGCTCAAAAGCAGCGGTTCGTCCAGAAAGTCTTCCAGCAACTTGAATGGCCTCAAATTCTCTACGCCGGCTGCGATTCCAACGACCTGCCAAGTCTTCTCAAAAACCTTTCTTTTGGAATCTTCGAAGTGCCTTTCATCCACATAGAATTCCGCCGAGAGCGTTTTCGCCTCTCTGATATTAGAATCGATTTCAAAAATGCTCATACAGAATTCACAAACCGTTAATACGACTTCACACTAATAAAACAAGAACTCGGGTTTCTCGGCTGAACGTCTAAACCTTGTACACACAAGATTTTGCGCAAAGGCTTCATCAAATTCGCTTCGAATACGAGCCTGTTCGGCAATAGCTTTTTCCGGGCTCTCCGTTACCAAAGTGTTCCAGTCGTTCAATGTCGTGACACTAATTTTCGAGGTCTCCGGTTGCTCATCGAATTCGCCAGCGGAAAGTTTTTCTACTCGCTCAGAGTCGATTTCCCACTCCGCAAAAAGCCTGTCGCTCGGGATCCCAATTGTCTTATTTGCCGCGTAATCCGTTCCGTAAAAATTTGACTGATATTCACGCACAATCGCCCCTAGTTTTTCCAGATTGAAAAACGCGTTTCGTGCCTGAACCGGCTGAAAGGTCCATTTTATAAGTTTTACGCCCTCTTTAAGCGCGCGTTTTCTCTGAGCCCATTTTAGCCCCGATCCAATCCCGTAATTTTGATAATCCTTATCGACCGCGGTCATATGGGAGTAAAATATCTTTTCGTTTCCGCGAAATGCGGTGACGGACAGGACAAATCCGACCATCTTTTCATCATGAAACGCACCGAGTGTAAAACCGCCGGCATGCCGGGTAACAATCAGATGCCTCACCGGAGAAATCTCTACTTCAGGTAGATTAAATACCGCTCGCTGGAGTCTCACGCAACCGGAAAGCTCCCCCGGCGAAACGCATTCTCGAATTTCGATTTCTTCTCTCATCTGGTAAACATTGGTCTGATTTTAATGACAAGGAAACTTTCGCAATTAAGCCTCCGCGTGTCAAACACAATAAAAAAGACGCGATCTGTCGTAAAATCGTTACATCAAACTCCTACTTTTGGTATCATATAGGAGGATTTCCTGCCCTGCTCCTATCTTTGCCAAATGAGTTCGCAAAACCAGTTAGAAATTGAAGGGACGATTCAGAAGTACGTCTGCGCCGAGATTTTCGCCGAGATATTCCAAGCGAAATTTAGCGGCTCGCTGCGTCTATCGAATGATGCGCTCAAAGTAAACGCCTACTTTGACGAAGGCAAAGTTGTTTTTGCGGTATCTAACTCAAAGAAGCATCGTTTGTTTGAGATTCTTTTGAGCGAAAACGCGATCCCCAAAGAGAAGATTGTCGAGATCGAGGGTTTTACGCACGATCTTCATCTCGCAAAGAAATTGGTCGAAGAAAACCTTCTGACGAAACGGGTAGTCGATTCAATCTTTTCTATTCAAATAAAGCAAATCCTGAGGACGGTTTGGTCTTGGGAGACGGGAAAGTGGCAATTCAGCCCGCTCGCGCGGGCGAAAGAGGGGATTAAATTCGAAGTTGAGCTCGATTCCCTCCTCAGAAAACAAGCCGAATCTATATCGACCGATGATGTACTCGGGCGTTTTAAAAGTTTGACCGAGTCTTTCTCTCTATCGTCTGACAATACTGATATCGAAAGCTTGAATCCTGACCCGAAAGAAGCGTTTCTGCTCTCAAGGCTCGGAAGCGACACCCTGACTGTAGATGAGCTGCGTTCGATGAGCGGACTTTCAAGCGAAGAACTATTCGTGATCCTATACCAATTATGGATGGGTGGAATCGTCAAACGCAAAAACTGGAATCCAACATTCAAGGAAGAAGATCAGGAAAAAATCGCTAATGCCAAACTCACGCTGAAGCGATCAGCTACGTCCTTTGAAGAGGAGCAAGAAAAGGCGCAAAAGGAAAAGGAAATCGCAGAAGAGGAAGAAAGAGCAAGAGAAGAGGCCGAGCAAAAAGAAAAAGCCAAAAAAGCTAAAAACATTCCTCTGGATGATTATTTAAAAAGGGTTGAAGATGCCGTTACACACTATGAGATGTTCGGCGTAAATCCGGACGCAAAAATTGCAAAGATTAAGAAGGCATATTTCAGCTATGCAAAGCGTTTCCACCCCGATCTATTTTACAAAAAGGTCGATGACAAAAAACACCGCCGGATCCAGGATGCGTTTACGGAAATTGCGCGCGCCTACGATACATTGAAAGACAAAGACGCACGCGAGATATACGACTTTAAGTTGCGAAAAGTGATCGAAGCCTCCAAAAATAAGGATAAAACTATGGAGGATTTGGATGAATCGTTTGAAGCTCACAAAAGTTTGGGAGAGGCGAAGAAACAGTTTGATCATGGATATCAGCTCCTAGATTCGAATAAACCGTCCGAAGCTCTTCCCTTTCTGGAACGCGCCGCGAAGCTCGACGACGAAAATGCTCGCTATCACGCGTTTTTTGGGAAAGCCCTTTCCTATGACAGCAGCAACCGGCATCAAGCAGAGTCAGAACTCCAGACAGCGGTAAGAAAAAGTCCTCGAAACACCACCTATCGTTTTATGCTTGCCAAACTATACGCCGACATAGGCCTGTCCGCACGAGCGAGCGCTGAGCTAAATAAGGTCCTTAATATCGACGCCGACCATGAAGATGCAAGGTCTTTGCTCGACAGCCTGACCGATAAATAGTAAAAATAACGAGGAAATTTAGCTCAATTGGCATTTTATAGAATTGGGTCGAAACATCGTTAGGATAATTGTCTAAATCCGCTCAGCCTGTTTGGGTTGAGGGTTAGTCGTTTATTTATGTCAGTTCCGGAAAGAGCACCTTCAGAAAATGTCGATATCGATAGCAGGCTCATTACGTCCGCTGAAGCAATCGATCAGTTTGAAGGTTACCCAAATCCGCATGCGTTTAGGATTGCACGGATCGCTGATGCGATTGCAGTGAAATTCGAAATGGGTACGCATGACAGACGTTCGCTTATGCAAGCGGCATTGCTCCACGATGTCGGCGAAATGGTGATGGATCGCGATTATCTGAAAGCTAATCGAACCCTCACTCCACAAGAGCGAGCTGATATGCAGCGGCATCCTGTAATCGGAGAGCAAGAAACGGCAAAACGCGGTTTAGGACGAGCGGTCCAATTAATTGTTCGATGGCATCATGAATGGTGGAATGGATCCGGTTATCCTGACGGTCTTAAGGGAAGCACAATTCCGCTTGGAGCACGTATCTTGAGAGTTTCTGACACTTACGCGGCGATGACCGACTCGCGCCCGCACAGCGTCCCGATTTCTTCTTCCGAAGCAGAACGGTATCTGGCCGAGTGGGCTGGAATCGAATTTGATCCCCATGTAGTTAAAGTGTTTTTGTCGTTAACCGGTGTGGATGAACTGGCCTCGTATGCAGATGATGACTAACCGTTTTTGATTTCTATGGTCAAGAGTTCTAACAATTTACCCACTTCGTGGCTCGCTTTTGAGCTTAACGTATTGCGTCGTCTTGAGTTTGAATCGGTATCGATTCCGTTTTTATCAAACCCGAGACTTGGCAAAACGCTGAAGGAATGGAATATCAGAGTTTTGGCAAACAATCCGCTCAAATCAGTTTATGCTGACGCTGTCGCCGATATTGAAAATAATAGCGAAACTCTTTCCGCCGATGAAATAGAAATTGTGCTTGAAGATGCTTATGTGCCGCAATACAAACTTCGGAATGAAGCATTGCGAAACTGGTTTTCTGAAGCGGACGCCTGGTGGTTTGATAACGTCAGAGGCAACATTGCAAAACTCCAGTCGCCGCAGGCAAAGGCAATTGCCTTGAGTATAGGAATGAAGGTTGGCGATTACGCTCAGTCCTTCGATGACCAAACTCTTGAACTCAGACAACCCTTCTCGAAAGTTTATCGCAAGCTATGGAATCAGACGCACGAGCCGATAAACAACGGCAAAAACAATAAGTGCGATAATAAGCTCGCTGGAGAATTCACCGCCGAAAATTACACGGATTTGCTGTTCCTTAAACTTCCGTCCGCCAGCAAACAACCGCTAAAAGCCTCTTTGGGAGCGGACGCTTGGCGCGAAGAATGGGTGCGTGGAAATGATCTCTTTTGGCAGGAACTCGAACGCTCTCAGCGTGGCAAATTAGGGTCTCGGATTGAAACAAAATCGCAATATCTAAACCTAATTGCGGAATTGTTTAAAACCGCTCAACATATCGATCAGTGGGCTATCGAACACGTCGAAGATGGATTCATCCAAACCCAGGATATCGTCGAGGCTATCAGCGAGGTTCGCATGGTTGATACCATTTTCTCAAAGGATTTTTCCGAGTTGATGGGCGTCAAAGCAGTTATAATCACCGCCTAACCCAAACCTGAGTTCCCGGCTAAATGACCCGCAATTCCTTGCCTAACGTATTCCTAGTCACCTTTGCTTCTCAAGAGCCATACGACACCGGAGCACCCCGAAACCAATCCAGCGATCACGGTTGTCATTTGGGCAGACATCACCGTTAGCGCCAATCCGGCTAACAAACTCGCTATTCCAAACATCGTAATTTCAGCTCCGCGATCCAGCGTAGAGATCCTGCCGCGAATCCGATCCGGGAGAGACCTTTGAAACATCGTTTCCTGAACAGAGTATTCGGCGCTTACCAAAACCCTCGACAAGAACACAAACACGGCAACAAGCCACAAACTTGGCATCAAACCGCCAAGCGCAAAAAGCACTCCGTGTAAAATTAGCGCCCAGCCAATAAACGGACGCATTATTCCCTTTCGCTCAACAAAGGTACCCACCCTGTGTGCAATAAAAACACCAATCGACAGACCGATGCCGTTCACGGTCATCAAGATTGAATAGACGAGATCTGTGCTCATTTCGCCGCCGGAAAAAACGTTTACTGTGAGGCCTTCGAAAACGATATTCGTCGCGCCGCCTCCGGCAGCCCAGATTACGTTCATTAAAAGGATCGTCAGGGCAAACGGAGTTTTCAACGTATACTCAACTCCTTCCCTGATCTCTTCAAAAAAGCTCGTCTTTCCCTTCTCCAGAATTTCTAAACGCCTCTCTTCCGGGCTCATTTCGCGCATCGATTCGGTGGGTATCAGCCAGATCGAGATTGCAGAGATGAAAAATGACGCTGAGTTTATAATAAACGCGACTTTGTAACCAAAAATCGCCGCCGCCAAACCCCCGAAGGCAGCGCCAACCGCCATAAGCACAAACCGCGTTGAAAACATCAATGCAGTTCCCGAAAGCAAACCCTCATTGCCGGTTATATTGGGCATCGCGGCATTCTTTGCTCCTTCGAAAAATGCCGATGAACCTGAAACCAGAATCGAAGCAACGAAAACAATCCATAGGTCTTCTCGAGTCGATGCAAGCAGGAATATCAGAGCAAAAAGACCCCGCAGAATGTCTGAAACCAAAAGAATTGTCTTCCTGGAAAAACGGTCTGCGAGAGCACCGGCGATCGGGTTTAACACGGCGAAGGGAATCGTTCGAAGGGCGACGTAAATACCGGCTGCGATTGGAGATTCATTGGTGATAACGCGGATCAACCCCAATGCCGCGAGAAAGTTAAACCAATTCCCGAGCTCGGAAACGGTTTGTCCCCACAGAAGATTTCTAAAGTTTCTGTTTTGGGAAATAAGCTCCCAATAAGACAGGTTCATAAATAAATCCATCAAAAAAACCGTCAGGCTCAGTTCCTAACGGCTTTTTCAACAAGAGAGTTTAGCTTTGGAATCATTTACCCCTAAATTCTGGTGCGCGCTTTTCGAAAAATGCCTGAACGCCTTCCTTAAAATCATCTGCCCTTCCGGATTCAATCTGAAGCTCATGTTCGAGTCTAAGTTGAGAAGCAAGATCATTAGAGAATGTCGCGTTAAGCATTTTCTTGATACGTCCGATCGACGCCGTCGGCATTTTCGAAAGCCTTCCGGCAAACTCCTTAGCCGTTTGCTTTAGTTTGTCGCCCGGCACTACTCGATTAATCATCCCAATCTCATAAGCCCGCGCCGCCGGAATGATATCTCCCGTCATAAAAAGTTCGGCAGCCAGTTTGTTTCCAACGGCCCTCGGCAAGAAAAAACTGCCCCCACAATCCGGAGACAAACCGATTTTCACAAAAGCCTCGTTAAAACTCGTCTCTTCCGAGGCTACAACCAAATCGCAAGCGAGAACGAAATTTGTCCCGGCGCCCGCGCAAATGCCGTTTACCGCTGCGATAAATGGAATTGGTGTCTCTCTGATAAGCAGGATCACCTTGTGAAGTGCCTCAAGCGGTTCTTCTAAAAATGCCTCAATCCGACCTTCCTTTTCCCACATTGAATGCATCTCGCGCAAATCACCGCCGGCGCAAAATGCCCGTCCCGCACCCGTCAAAACAACGGCACGCGCCTTATCTTGAATCGCTTTTTCTATCGCAGAAAAAAGATCCATGGTCAGCTGCAGCGAAAGCGCATTTAAAGCGTCCGGCCGATTCAACGTTATCAGCGAAACGTCTTCATTTAACTCATATTCAACAGTTTCAAACATAGATCGACGAAAAAAAAAGCGAAAAGAGTTTAAGACTTGGAAAAACCTAAACGGCCGCAGGTGCTTTCTCCCCCTTCGTTCACATTTCCCCCTTTTTCCCTTTCAACTCGCTTTTGCCTTTGAACGGCTCGCTTGATGACATTCCTTACAGAAAACTGAGCGTCCCACCTTCGGTTGAAACGGAACAGTGTCATGCTTTCCACAATGATCACAGACGATCTCAAACCTCCCTGACTCCTCCAAAACTTTCTTTCCCTTTTTCTTACCGCGGCACTCCGGACAACGCTGCGGCGTCATCATATTTCTTTGGTAATAAATCTCCTGTTCTTTTTCAGAAAAGACAAATATCTCCTTACATTGAATACATGGAATTTCAGCATCAGGCATTGTGTTTTTCCTCTCGAAATAATTTCGACCCTGCACCAGATTCTAGCACAAAAATTTTTGATCGCTGATGATGTGTTCAAACATTAGTTTGAAAGCGCAGAAACGTGGTTTTTAACGGTTTCACCGAGCGTTTCGAGATTGTATCCGCCTTCTAAACACGAAACGATTCGCCCCTGACACGCTTCGTCCGCCCAATCCATAACCGTATTCGTCATAGAAACGTAATCCGGATCTTCGAGCATCAATTGTCCTAATGGGTCGGTTAAATGCGCGTCAAAACCCGCTGAGATTAATATCAGATCGGGCTTAAATTCTTTGTTGATATCGGCTATCGCGTTTTCAAACATACGCTTTTGCTCTTTCGCTGAAACCCGAGCTTTCACCGGCACATTTAGCGTCGTTCCCTTCCCGCGTCCGTAACCGGTCTCACCACGACTTCCCGATCCCGGGTACCAAGGGTACTGATGCATCGAGAAAAAATGAACGGTCGGATCGTCGTAAAAGATCCCCTGGGTTCCATTTCCGTGATGAACATCCCAATCAACGATTGCAACCCGCTCGATATCTTTACATTTGTTTTGGGCGTATCGAGCCGCAACCGCAACGTTGTTGAACAAACAAAATCCCATAGCGTTTTCAGCCGTAGCGTGATGCCCAGGCGGACGCACCGCAACAAAAGCATTTTTCACGTCGCCATTCATCACTGCATCTACACCCCGACAAACTCCGCCAGCCGCATAAACCGCTGCGTCAAACGACTTCATCGAGATCATCGTATCGCCATCAAGAGCTTCAAGCCCGTCTCCAAACGCCTTTTCTACCAATTTGTAATGATCTTTTGTGTGAGCTGCTTGAATGATGCCTTTCGAAATTTCCTTCGCTTCAATTTCCGTAAAGGACGCCCAGAGTTCCTTATCACCCCTTAGCGCTTCCATAACAACGGCATAGCGCCTAGGTGTTTCGGGATGTCCAAATCCCGTATCGTGTTTGGCGTAAATCGGATGGTGAATAATTGCGGTCATTCCAAATTCAAATATAATGATTCCTTCGAGAAATTATTATCCTACATTGCAATTGAGATTGCATTTAACAATGGAAAAAATACGCGTAATTGATTCCCACACAGGCGGTGAGCCAACCCGCGTCGTGGTCAAAAGCTTCCCCGATTTGGGTGGTGGCTCATTGGCGAAGAGATTGGAAGTTTTTAGACATGACTTTGATCATTTGCGTTCGGCAATCGTGAAGGAACCACGTGGTCACGATGCAATCGTCGGGGCTTTATTGTGTGCGCCAACTGATGATTCATGTGTTGCCGGAGTGATTTTTTTTAACAATGTCGGTTACCTGCATATGTGCGGACACGGCACGATTGGCTTGGTAAAAACGCTCGAGTATCTGGACAAAATTGGCGTCGGTAAACACAAGATCGAGACGACAGTTGGGATCGTCGAGGCAGAGTTAGATGAAGAAGGTCTAGTAACCATCGAAAACGTTCCGAGTTATAGATATAGGAAAGATGTCGAGATCGAGGTTGACGGCTACGGAAAAGTTACGGGAGACATCGCCTGGGGCGGGAACTGGTTTTTTCTCATTGAGCAACACTCCTTGAATTTACAACTCACACATTTACAGGAACTTACAAGGTTTACTTCAAGTGTTCGTCGAACCTTAGCAAAAACTGGAGTTACGGGCAAAAATGGTCAGGAAATCGACCATGTTGAGCTTTTTTCACCTTCCGAAGGCGCGGACAGCAAAAACTTTGTTCTATGCCCTGGAATTGAGTATGACCGAAGCCCCTGCGGAACCGGAACAAGTGCAAAACTAGCATGCCTTTACGAGGACGGAAAACTAAAAGAAGGCGAAATTTGGAAGCAAGAAAGCATCATCGGGAGTTCGTTTGAAGGCAGCGTAAAGATCGTGGATGGGAAAATTATCCCGATAATAAAGGGATCAGCTCATATAACGGCTGAAGGTGAGTTAATTTTGAGTGAAAAAGACCCATTCAGGTTTGGGATTTAAGAACTTGCCGCGGATTACGCGGATGGACGCAGATAAACCCAAAAGGGGAAAAAGAACGTCTCGGTCCGCGAACCGTCAACAAAGCAAAACGGAAAGAAATACTTCAGGTTTAGAAAAAAAACGGGCAGCAAGCTTTCTTAATCCACGTTTCTCCGCGTGGATCCGCGGCGAAATCTCTTTTATGACTTATGATATCGCAATTATCGGAGCTGGAATCGTTGGAGCGGCCTGTGCGATGCGTTTGTCTGAAGAAGGACTGAAGATTGTCGTTATCGAAGCAAACGAGGTCGCCGGCGGGACAACAGCGGCGGGAATGGGACACATCGTCGTGATGGACGATTCCGAAGCCCAATTTTCTTTGACAAATTATTCGCAGAAACTCTGGAGTGTTATTGCTGAAAAACTCCCAAAAAATTGCGAATACGAAAACTGCGGAACAATTTGGGTCGCCGCCGATGATGAGGAAATGGAAGAAGTCGGGCGGAAAAAGGACTTTTACGAGTCCCGAATCGTTCAAGCGGAAATCCTCGACCAAAAAGCTTTACAAGAAGCCGAACCTAATTTGAGTAAGGATCTATTGGGCGGACTAAGAGTTGCGAACGATAGCGTAGTTTATCAATTAACAGCGACGAAGTGCTTTCTCGATATTGCTTTAACTAACAATGCGCAACTTATTGCAAATACAAAAGTTGTAAACGTCGAATCGGGCGGAGTAGTTCTTTCAAGTGGCGACTCAATTAAAGTCGGAAAAGTGATCAACGCCGCGGGTTTTTGGTCAAAAGATCTAACGAAAGACCTTAAGATCGTTAAACGAAAAGGTCACCTTGTAATCACCGAACGATATCCGAATTTTACACAACATCAGTTGGTCGAACTCGGCTATTTGAAGTCCGCTCACTCTAACGACTCGGATTCGGTTGCGTTTAATGTTCAACCAAGAATGACGGATCAGGTATTGATCGGTTCTTCGCGGCAATTCGGTGTCGATGATCAAGAGATCGATTATGAGATCGTAACAAAAATGATGAAACGGGCGTTCAAATATATGCCAGGCTTAAAAAATCTTTCGGCGACACGAATTTGGACGGGATTTCGTCCGGCAACCCCCGATAATTTGCCGTATATCGGCCAACACCCGACGAGAGAAAACGTTTATCTTGCAACAGGACACGAGGGATTGGGAATCACGACGTCCCTCGGCACAGCGGAAATTCTGACCGATGAAATAATGGGGCGTGATTCGAAAATTGACAGAAAACCCTACTCGCCGGAAAGATTTGCCCGTGAAAATGCAGAAACACGCACGAAGTAAGTGTGTTGTTATGAGATGTTTGCCCGCGAATAAACGCGATTCGATGCGGAAAATATGTAAGGGTGACGGCTTGTCATCGCCCGTAAGCGAAGCGAAAATGCAGAAACACGTGTTGTTTGCAATGAAGGTGCGATCTTGAGGTTTTGCTTATAAACGAATTCTGGTCACGTTAGCAGCTTTTTGAAAAAGTTAACCGCAAAGGTCGCTAAGGACGCTAAGTAAGCTGATTCCGAACCCTCTCCAGTTTGGGGGATGTTGGAACTCGTAAAAGACTATATTAATTAATCAATTAATCAACTTGAAGAACGCGAACTTGATGCCACCTTGCTACGCAGGTGGTTCTGACTCTTGCGAGGTCGCGTTAGCGACCATTTGAATTTAGCCGTACGTTTTAACGTACGGAAGGGGGATAAATGTTTATTGTCGCGTGAGCGACAAATCAATCTCGCTTTCAGTTGTCGCTCACGCGACAGATAATGCCCTATATCGTTACCGTGCAATAAATTGCACGGCTAAACTCATAGATCGCTACGCGATATTTCAAATGATTGATCTTAGTCCGAGTGCAATAAATTACACGGCTAAACTCATAGATCGCAACGCTATATTATAAGATTCGATTGGCTCGTTTAAAGCATGAAACTTTAGCAAATAAAATGCCTAAATTGCTAATTAACAACCATAAAATTTCCGTACCAAAAGGATGCACGGTCGCAGCTGCAATTTTGAGAAGCGACTCAAAATCCTTCCGTAAATCCGTCTCGGGCGAAGCTCGTTTTCCGGTATGCGGAATGGGAATCTGCTTTGAATGTCGCGTGACCATAAACGGCGTAAAGCATCAGCGAAGCTGTCAAATCCCGGCGAAAGACGGAATGAAAATCGAAACTGATGGATAACTTCGCCACAGAAATTTTAGTCATCGGAGGCGGTGCGGCGGGCATGTCGACGGCCTTGAGCGCTGCGGAAAAAGGCGATATTCAGGTTTTGGTTGTTGACGATAATCCAACTCTCGGTGGTCAAATCTGGCGCAACGAGATGGGCAAGATTAAGTCGCCTGAAGCTCAAAAATTGATAGAGAAAGTCGAACAAAATAGGGTCAAAATTCTAAATGGCACACAGGTTTTTGCGCAGCAGGGCGCGAAATGCTTATTGGCGGAGACACAAGAAAAAACGGTCGAATTGAATTTTGAAAGGCTCGTTTTAGCCACCGGAGCAAGAGAAAGACTCTTGCCATTTCCCGGCTGGACGCTGCCAAACGTTTACGGAGCAGGTGGGTTGCAGGCGCTGGTAAAGGGCGGCTTAACCGTCGAAAATAAAAGGATTGTAGTTTCTGGCAGCGGTGCGTTGCTTCTGGCTGTCGCGGAATATCTAAAATCGAAAGGTGCAGAAGTTTCGCTGATCGCCGAGCAAACCTCGCGATCAAGATTAATGAGATTTGGTTTCGGATTGTGGCGTGAACCGTCAAAATTGATTCAGGCAATAGAGTTGAAACGAAAGCTTTTTGGCGTTAAATACCTGACCGACGCTTATATAGTGTCCGCCGAAGGAGATGAAAAACTCGAAGCGGTAAACTTAACTCGAAACGGCAGAACCTGGCGGGTCGAATGCGATATGCTTGCTTGCGGTTTTCATCTTGTTCCGAATACCGAACTCGCTTCGCTTGTCGGGTGCAAACTTGTGAATTCAAGCGTTTTGGTTGATGAATTTCAGGAAACCTCGGTTGATGAGGTCTTTTGCGCAGGTGAGCTGACAGGAATAGGCGGAGTTGAGCTGGCTTTAATCAAAGGTAAAATAGCCGGTTTGGCTGCGATTGGCGAAAAAGAGCGGGCTCGAAGTTTCTTTTCCGCGAGGCGAAAACTGCAAAAGTTTGCCGATAATTTAAACGACGCTTTTTCACTCCGAAATGAGTTGAAAAATCTTCCGGATGAACATACAATCGTCTGCCGTTGCGAAGATGTTTCTTTCGGAGAACTCAAGGAATTTGATTCCTTTCGCGAGGCAAAGCTGCAAACGCGTTGCGGTATGGGAGCCTGTCAGGGAAGAATCTGTGGAGCGGCAACTGAAGTTTTGTTTGACTGGAAGAATGAATCCGTTAGACCGCCAATTTTTCCTGTGAAGTTGGAGAATCTGACAAAGTAATCAGTATAGCGAACGATAGTGAGCAAGTTTGACTTAAATCAGCCGTGAGAAACATCACATTACTCGCTATCGCTCGTTATACTGATTTATAGGAGCGTTCATTATGGAATGGAAAGGCGTAATGCCGGCGATTACAACTTGTTTTGATGAAGATTTACAGATAGATCACGAATTTACTGCAAAGCACGTTAAATGGCTGGTTGAACACGGTTCGACCGGAATCGTTACAAACGGAAGCCTCGGCGAAGGAGCTACGCTGACGTTTGACGAAAAAGTTTCGCTTTGGAAAACCTGCGTTGAGGCAGTTGGTGATCAGGTTCCGGTAATCCCTGCGATTGCGGCGATGAGCACCGAAGAAGGCGTGCAGCTCGCAAAAACGGCAGAAGGGGTTGGCTGTAAAGGACTCATGGTTTTGCCGCCTTACGTCCACAAAGGCGATCAGCGCGAAATGCTCAATCACGTTTCGAAGATTTTTGAAGCGACTTCCCTCTCCTCTATGCTCTATAACAATCCGATTGCGTACGGTACGGACTTTTTGCCGGAAGAGATTGCGGAGTTAGCGAACAAGCATTCGAATCTGCATGCGATTAAGGAATCGAGCGGCGACGTTCGCAGAATTACGGCAATCAATGCTCTTCTCAGTGATCGCGTTTCGGTTTTTGCCGGTCTCGATGATGTGATTGTTGAAGGAATAAGCGCAGGAGCGACCGGTTGGATCGCCGGCTTGGTAAACGCAATGCCTCGCGAATCAATTGATCTTTTCAACTTCGCTTTGAACGGCGAGAAAGAAAAGGCATTTGAACTATACAGGTGGTTCTTGCCGCTTTTGAGGCTTGATACGGTGCCAAAATTTGTGCAGCTGATTAAACTTGTCCAGGAAAAAGTTGGGATGGGAAATGCTCGTGTGCGCCCACCTAGACTTGAAATTATTGGCGAGGAATTGGAAGAGACTTTGAAGATTATTGATGAAGCATTGGAAAGTAAATCTGAAAAAGTTAACCGCAAAGGTCGCTAAGGACGCGAAGAAAAAGCGAGTTTTTTTTGAAAATAGTTCTTAACCTTTACAAAACATTCTAAAACGAATCTTTTACAAAAACTTTGCGACCTTTGCGTCCTTAGCGGTTAGATCATATGAATTTACAAGGAAAATCAATCATCGGCTTCTCACGCGGAAGCGAAACGGAAAAAACATTGACCGCCTTTAATCCTGAAACGGGCGACGCTGTCGAACCAAAATTTTTCTCGGCGACAAATGACGAACTTGAACGAGCCGCAGAATTAGCAGAACTAGCCCGGATCAGTTACGGCAAAGTTTCAGGAAAAGAAAAGGCGAAGTTTTTGCGGGAGATCGCTAACAATATCGAAGGATTGGGCGAAAAGTTGATCCAAAGAGCAACGCTCGAAACGGGTTTGCCGAACGCACGTTTTGAAGGCGAACGTGGACGAACCTGCTGGCAGTTTCGTATGTTTGCCGATTTGGTCGAAAAAGGAGACTGGGTCGATGCAAGAATTGACCGCGCCGATCCCGATCGCGAACCCTTACCGAAACCCGACACGCGTTCGATGTTTCGCCCCGTTGGAACAGTCGCAGTTTTTTGTGCGAGCAATTTTCCGCTGGCTTATTCCGTTGGCGGCGGAGACACGGCTTCGGCACTTGCAGCAGGCTGCCCGGTAATAGTAAATGCTCACAGTGCCCATCCCGGAACGGCAGAACTCGTTGGAACAGCAATTTCAGACGCCGTGAAAGAATGCGATTTGCCCGAAGGCGTTTTCAGCGTTCTTTTTTCTAGCGACTATGAAATCGGACAAGCACTCGTGAAACATCCGGTTATCAAAGCAGTTGGTTTCACCGGATCGAAAAAAGGCGGACGGGCTTTGATGGATCTGGCGGCGGCTCGCGAAGAGCCGGTTCCAGTTTACGCTGAAATGAGTTCGGTAAATCCGACGTTTATTTTGCCAAGCGCGCTGGATGAAGATTTTACGGGTGTGGCAAAAGGGCTTTTTAATTCAGTAACGCTCGGGGCAGGTCAATTCTGCACGAAACCAGGCTTCGTCATATTGCCCGATAATGACAAACTTACAAACTTTGCCCAGTTTTTGCAGGAAATGATAAAGGAATCCGAGGCTTCGCAGCTTCTAACCGCTGGAATTCGTGATGCTTACCGTAAAGGAGTTGAAGATCGCGGGGAAAATACTGCATCGGCATCGAGCGAAAACGAAACGCAAGGTTTCGGCGTTAACCCAAGCATCTTTCAAACAAACGCAAGCTATTTTCTCGAAGACGAATCTCTAAGCGAAGAGATCTTTGGTCCAACGACTGTTCTCGTGAAATCTGACACCGCCGCCGATTTGCTCGAAATAGCCAAAAAAATGGAGGGACAACTCACCGCATCCATATTCTGCAACGAAAAAGATCTAGAGGAATACGCGTATTTGATCGACGTTTTAGAAACAAAAGTCGGGCGTTTGATATTTAACGGCTTTTCGACAGGCGTTGAAGTAAATGATTCGATTGTCCACGGCGGAGTTTATCCGGCCACTTCCGATTCGCGAACATCTTCCGTTGGCACAAGAGCCATCGAGCGTTTTTCAAGACTTGTTTGCTACCAGAATTTTCCTCAGGAATCTCTGCCGGATGAGTTAAAAGATGAAAATCCGCTTGAAATTCGGCGACTTGTTGATGGTGAAACGGCTTAATTGCGGAAACACGCACGAAGTAAGTGTGTTCCGTTACGAGAATGCTAGCCGCATGGAATAGCTGGGGTCGATCATTTCACCCTTACTCCGTGCGGGTTTCTGCATTCTATTTCGAATTTCGCACATTCCCTCGCATTCGAGTTTCTGCCGGCTTATTTCGCAAAAACATTCGAAAAATCTTTAAACCCCTTGAATTCAAGGGCGTTTCCAGCAGGATCGAGAAAAAACATCGTGCCCTGCTCACCGACTTCACCTTCAAAACGAATCCGCGGCTCGATAATGAATTTCACGCCCTTTGATCTCAGCTTCTCTGCAAACCGGCGCCATTCTTTCATCTCCAACACGATCCCAAAATGCGGAACGGGAACGTCGTCACTATCAACCGGATTGGTCGATTTCACGCCACCGCCGCCATCGGACAAATGCGCAACGATCTGATGACCGAAAAGATTGAAGTCGATCCAGATATCCGAACTCCTTCCCTCTTCACATTCCAAAACGCCGCCATAAAATTCACGTGCTTTCTCTAAATCGTCGACCGGAAAAGCATGATGAAATACATTCTTCATTTTTGCGCGTCCTTTGCCATCTGCCTGATAGCGCCCAGGTGATATGCGGTATGGGCGATGATTGCAATGGCTTCTCCAACCTTATTTTGATCCCAAGCTTTAATCTCTGCGAAACAGCGCAAAACCTTCTCATAAGATTTCCGCGTTCCTTGACGGAGAATCTCCCATTCTTCGCCGCTCACCGTTTCTATCAGCCAACTCTGTTCCCAGTTTACTCGGCCCGTGCGACCATTTATGAACTCAACCATGCGATCCAAATAGAACTTTGTGTGTTCCGTATGCGCGGCGATCGTCGTCGAATTTCTATAGAGCGAAGCATCCTCCGCTGAAACACTTTCAAGCGTCGCGAAAATCCCGACTCCGCGATCCAGATAAGCGCTTGGTTGCCCTTCCGGCGAACCTTCAAATGTCTCACGAAGGATATACAAAACGTCTTTTAGAAAATCGTCCGGTGCAATTTGGTTTTTAGCTTCTTCCATCATTTGTTACTCTTTAAATCCTAAAATTCGAAACATGGAAAACGTCGAACAATTTGCATCCAGTTTCTCTGATAGCTTGCGCGAAGATACATTTGTAAAAATGACTTTGGGTAATTATAAGGGTGATGATAAACATCTGCAAAAATTGCTCGTTCGACTAATCAAAACGAAAAAGGGAGTTCGCCTTTTCTTCCTGTACAAATATGACACCCGCGACACAGCTAAAAATTACAGTTTCCAAGAAGGAACCAACCTGATAAAAAGATTCCTTGGCAGCGATTTTTTCGCGGGTCACCTTTTCACAACTGAAAGCAACTTCCAACTTGATATCGGAAAAAAGGGGCGCTCTCGACTCAACGTTGGGAAACCCACGTTTAGAGACAAACCGGACTTAAGCCACGACCGTAAGAAGGCGCATTTGATCGACCCTAAGTCTTTTTATCTGATGGCCTTAGGAATTACAAACGACCGGGGCGATGTCCGCGCAAAGCAACAGGATAAGTGGAAACAGATAAATAAGTTTGTCGAAACACTCGGGAGTTTGTTTGATCAGTCCCAATTGAAAAACCGCGATGCGATTGACATCGTCGATATGGGATCCGGCAAGGGCTACTTAACTTTCGCAACTTACGATTTTTTTAAGAACAAACGCGGGATAGACGTAAGGGTCACAGGCGTCGATACCAAGAGTGAGTTGATCGAACTCTGTGACGATATAGCAAAAACAAGTGAATTTCACGGTCTCAAATTCCGCTGCGGACGAATTGATGATTTCGAGTTTCAAAAAACCGACATTTTAATTGCTCTTCACGCATGTAACACCGCCACAGACGATGCTATTTTCAAGGGAATAAAAGCCCATGCGAATTTGATTGTTGTGGCGCCATGCTGCCATCAGGAAATCCGACCCCAGATACAATCGCCTGACATAGTCTCCGGTTTGTTGAAACACGGGGTTTTACTTGAGCGCGAAGCAGAGTCAGTCACTGACGGTTTACGGGCGCTTTCACTTGAAAGATGCGGTTATGCATCAAAAATTTTCGAGTTTGTTTCCACCGAACACACCCCGAAAAATAATATGATCGTCGGCACGCTTCAAACGAATCCGCACAATTCCGACAAAATTACCAAAAACATCGAAAAAATTAAGGAATTTTACGGGATCGAATCTCAACGTCTGGACGAATTGATCAAATTAGAAAAAAAGGCGAGTTGAACTTCCTTTTTTCCCCAAAATTACGAGTTATGAAGGAATATTCTCACCCAGTAAAAAGACATTTCCGAGCGGCCTAATTCTTGCGTTATTTAGCGTTTAGGGTTTCGGCTCGAACGCCAGCAACTTTCACAAAACCCTAATTTACAAGGCTTTACAAATAATGTGCCAGTTTACTTTAGCTAAAACGTGTCAGTTTTTGTTAGAAGGGCAGTGCCGTTTTTTGTCATTCCGAAATTAAATCCATAAAGTTGTAGACCGCAAATATGAAAATCCAGTTTGTCGAAGAAACCGATTCCCGCCTACTCGCTGAAGATATCGTCAAGGGTGAAGATATTGCCCCAACCTCTAACCCGGAAATCGCCGCGCTGCTAGATGAGGGTGTAGAAGCTGCCCAAAATGGCGACCGTGCTGAAGCAAGACACTTGTTGCTCAAAGTTACTGAGCGAGATCCAAGGAATGAAGCCGCCTGGCTTTGGCTCGCCTCGATTAGCGAATACCCGGAAGAATTACTGATATTTCTCGAGAACGTGCTCGACATCAACCCAAAGAATGAGAGGGCCCTGAATTGGTCGGCGGAAACCAAAACATTGCTTGCGAAAACCTTTGTTCAGCGTGGAATCGATGCGAAAAGCGAGGACAAGATCGAATTCGCAAAGCAATGCTTTTTGCAAGCAATCGTTCACGACTCCAAAAGTGAACTAGCCTGGATGTGGTTGGCTTCGGTTTCAGAAGCCGATGGCGAAAAGATTTCGCATTTAAGGAAGGTAATCAACATCAATCCCGACAATGAAAAGGCAGCGAAATCGCTCGAGCGAGCGCAGGCCAGAATCGCCGAATCTCTGCTCGAAAAGGCAAAAGCGTCTGCTGAAAGCGGAGATAATGCTAATGCCGACAAGTATTTAGATGAATGCCTGTTTAACGATCCAAACTCTGAAGGCGCACTATTACTGAAAGGTGAGATTGCTGAAGATTTCGACGAAAAGATCGAATTTATTGAACGCGTCTTAAAAATAAACCCCAAAAATGAAGCTGCACATGCCGCCCTTGAAACCGCAAAAGGTGAATTTGTGCAATCCAAGTTATCAAGAGCGAAGGCTGCAGTTGAAAGTGGAAACGATCAGGAGGCGAATTCACTACTGGACGAAATTATTCTGGGTTCGCCGGACATGGTTGAAGCCTGGCTTTTAAAAGCAGAAATCACGGATTCAATAGACGAAAAGATCGCCGGCTACAAAAAGGCACTGGAAATAGAACCCGGAAACCAGGTAGCGCAGGAAGCAATAGCCGATAAGATGTTTGATAAGGCTAAACTACTTGTGTCGGCAGCAAGATCAGCTCGCGAAAGAGGGGAACAGAACGATGCCAAACGACTTGCTGATGAAGCGTTGAGTTTCGCACCCGAACTCGAAGAAGCGCTTCTTCTACGATCAGAACTCAGCAGTTCGGCCGAACAGAAGACCAATTTACTCAATCGCGTTTTAGCGATAAACCCGGACAATCATCGCGCCAAAGCGGCACTTCACGAAGTAGAGAAAGAAAATCTTGAGCAAACGATCAGCGAAGCTCGCATTTCGTTTGAATCAGGAATGTTCGATGAAGCATCCATACTAGTAAAAAACGCCCTTGAGACCGATCCGGATAATGTCGAAGCCCTTATGCTGAAATCCGAGATGTCTGATTCTGCTGACGAAAAACGTGAACTAGTTGAGCGAGTTCTGGAAATAAACCCCGAAAACGTGTCAGCGAAGGATTCGCTAAGGCGACTCGATACGGAAAAAGCAAACGAACTACTTGCCGAAGCCACATCGGCCGCTTCTGCCGGAAATAAAGAACTCGCTGAAAGTCTTTTATCCGATGTGTTCAATTATAATAATGAGGCTGAAAACGCCTGGCTTCTTAAGGCACACATTTCTGACTCACTCGATGAAAAAGTGAATTGCTTCAAGAGGGTTCTTGAAATCAACGCGGATAACGAAGCGGCAAAAGCGAATTTACTCTCGCTCGAGTCAATGATTCAAACTTCTAATCCGGAACCTGCTCCCGAATCCCAACCCTCAAACCAGCAAGAGCCGCTAAAAGAAGAAGATAGTTCAGAAGCCGATTTCGATTCTGAAGAAAAATTCGAGGCGCCGGAAGAGGAAATCGACGCTCTTTTTCTAGGCGGAACGCCGGAGACAAATGAAGTCCGTGAAGCGCGGGAAATGGCGGCTGAGCTCCAGGAAGCCGAAGCGGCTCCCTCCTATGAGGTAAATGAGCCGGAAGCGGAGTATCCGGCGATTGAAATGCCGCAAGACTCGGCAAACTTTTTAACGTCGGCAAATGAAACGGTAAACGAGTATGAAACTGAGGAGGTTGCCGCTGTCGTTGAACCCGAGCAACAGGATTCAGTAGATTCTGTAAGCCCGGTAAGCGACGATATGGAGTCTCGAAGTAAGCGAATACTCGTTGTTGACAACAACCCTACAACAAGAAAACTTGTCTCCGGGAAGCTGGAAAAAAGTGGTCACGAAACCTACTGCGCAATTGACGGAATGGATGCTGTCAATATGCTCGAGGAAATGACACCGGATCTGGTTTTGCTTGATCTCGCTATTCCAGGAATGGATGGTTATCAGGTTTGTAAAGTAATTCGGGAAAACGATGCTACTACCACAACACCTGTAATCATGGTTTCCGGCAAAGACATAGAATTCGATGAAACGAAGGGTAACGAGGTAGGCTCAACAGGACATATTTCGAAACCTTTTGGTCCGGAAACGTTAATGAAGATTGTAAACGAGCATCTTATGTAGACGGAGGCTTGCTTGGTCGCAGCTCGACCTTGCTTGGAAGGCTTCTTGAATCGTGTTTAAGTAAATCTAAAATCGCTTGAGCAACATCGCCTGGCTGCAACTGCCAGGCTTTTTCTTTGGAGATCGTGTCGCCGCCAAACTCAGTATTTACCGATCCCGGGCAAACATAACTGACCTTAATATCGTCTTGGCGAACTTCCTGCATCAAGGCTTCAGAAAACCCGTTTAGACCGAATTTGGATGCATTGTAGGCCGCCATTTTTGGATGAGCATTCTGCCCGGCGAGCGACGAAATGTTAATAATATAGCCGCCGTCTCGTTCCTTCATCAGAGGAATCGCGTAATGGCAAGCGTAGAAAACTCCGAGGAGGTTTGTTTCGATGGTCACTCTGAAATCATCCGGTGAGATTTCTTCAACGGTTTCGCCAAAAAACCCAACCCCGGCATTGTTTATTAAGATATCTACTCTGCCAAAGAGCCGCTTACATTCATTGAGCATTACTTTAACTTGAGCTTCGCTTCGTACGTCACAAACCTCGCCCTCGACCTTGCCCAGACGTGACAGATGCTCTTGCGCCTCTTTAATTTCATTTTTTTTTCGCGCACATATGAAAACGGTCGCACCATTTTCGAGTAAACTCTCCGCGACCGCTTTACCTATTCCTTTTGTCCCGCCCGTAACGACAGCTATTTTACCAACTAGATTCATTTCACCTGTAGCTTTGGAGCTTTCTTGCTTTGTAAGACCTTCCAAAGAATAGTCGCCCTTTTTCCCGGCTCGAGCTTTACCAACCTAAAAACGACGATTACGTCCCGTCGTTTATCAAAATCAAATTCGTTAATTAAATACCCGGCGATCTTAACCAAAGATTCACCGCGATAAGCGATCGACCTCAGGGCATAGGTTTTCCCTTCATTTGCGGGTAGAAGGCTTGCGTAAATGAAGTCCCCTTCTTTTATTCCCTTTTTTAACCTCGTCGCCAAATCAGCTGCTTTCTTAAAGTCGCTTGCCGGTTTAATCGAGGAAAGAAACGCCATTCCTTTAGTTTTCAGGCTAACTGTTTCAATCGGTACGTCTTCAAGATTAACCATTATGCCGTGAGTCATCGTACCGAGAGCCTGAAGTGTATTTTTCCTAAAATTTAAATCTGCCAAGCTTATCAATCGATGGCGATTTTCCCTAAACGAATAGGCTGATCCGGCCCCCGGCATCGTGTAATCTGCACAATTCGGGCGGACCTGTAACACCTTTTGATCCTGCGAACATCCCTGATCATTTACGAGCACAATAAGGCCGGTGTTTTTTTGCTTTAAGAAACCAGAATACTCCGCCGCTATCTCCGCATCTGGCTGCATTAGCTTCCTTTCTTTCTTATTAAGCTTTCGATAAAGAGGTTTTATTTGTGTGCGAAGAACCTTGTTATTCTCGTTGATTCTAACAGGGTGATTCTCCGTATTTCTTAACGCTTCTGATCTTCGGCTTATCTCGTTAGCCTGAGCAATTCTTGGATCAATCGGCGTGGGTGTCGGGGATGGATTACGAGTTTGGGCATCCACGACCCAGGTAAATGCAAAAAAAGCGACAAATCCTAAAGCGATACACTTCTTCATAGTTCTTATCCTCAAGTTAAATCAAGTTATCCTCGTTTTTGGCCTGCGTTTTATAGTCCCAGATGAAGAGATTTTTTACAAATAATTTTATTCATTCAATCTATGATCGCTTGTGAATAATTGGAGCCTCTTTAATACTTAGCCTGCGCCAAAGAATGGTCACGCTCCCGTCGTCATGCTTTCGAATTACTCGAAATACTGCGATAACATCTCCTCGTCGATCTTCACCAAAAACAACCCGAATCACTTTTCTTAAACGTTTACTCCAAGCAGCTTCGTAGGCAATCGATCTTACTGCGTACGTCGTGTTTAATTTCGCCGTGAACCTTGTCTTGTAGCTAAACTCCCCAATTCTAAACCCGTCTTTGGCTATTTGGATGTGGTCTTTCACCGCACGGACATCCCAACTTGGTTGAAAATCAAACATAGGGGCAATTCCACCGCTCTTTAAACTAAGGCTTTCTAACGGTACATCACCCAATTCCGTAATAAAACCAAGCAAATTAAGCCCGTAAACTTCAATTTGACCATTTCGATATTGAATATCGCTATACAACCCGAATGTGTATTTTCGAGTTCGGAAGGAAAATGAGGCAGCCTTTCCGATAACGTCCCAGGTGCAGTTTACGTTAACCAAATATCTGCTCATCTCATCACATCTTGCAATGTCATGGAGTCTAATCACGCCTGAACTTTTATTGTTTAGAAACTTCTTATACCGATTCCTGTCGTCAGGATGAATCGATATCAAATGTCTGTCTCTTTTGGTCGGCTTCGACCAGTAGTTCATTTTGGAAAGATTTGGAATGCCAGCAAACCAGTGACGATTGTTTTTTACCAGCTCACGAATTTGTCGTTCTTTTTCCTTTTGCTTGTCGTCTGAGATTCTGTAGGAAGCATCTTGCGTGTCCCTCTCATTCTTTTTGGCATCCTGCCCCGAAACAAAAACGGAAGAATAAGCCAGCACAATCACTAGTAAAAATAAAAACCGAATGTTTGCAGTTAGATACCCCACGTAGTTCTACTCTTGTTGGACGGCTTATGCCGAAAAACAGCGACAACTATCTCAGCTTCGGTGAACTCTTTTCAGAAAGTTTTTTCCACAACAAAACAATGCTTCCGTCCGAATTCTCTCGTATCAACTTTAGCACGCCGACTACATCTCCTCTTTTATCACCATCAAGGATATCAATCTTGGATTCACCAAATTTCTTTTCCACCCTACCTCTGTAAGCGATTATGCGGAAAGCAAAAGTGGCATCTTTCGATACCGCTAGTGACGTCTTGTATTTCCGACCTTCTATCAAAAACCCGCGGTCCGCCAGATCCCTCTGCCTAATAATTTCTGATTTCTGGTCGGAAGGAACAAAGCCAACCATATCCTTTAATCCCGCGTGATTTAATCCGATATCATTAATCGAAACATCTTTCAGCTGTGTAATAAATCCGAGCGTATATATTCCATCAACCCGGAGCTTGCCGCGCAGAAATTTTAGATCCGAAAGCCATCCAAAAACGTATTGTTCCTTCCTAAGTGAAAACGCCGTTGCCTTCCCGTAAATGTTCCAAGGACAACCATTTGCAACGTTAATGGCATGTTTTGATTTCTCACACTTCTGAGCGTCATGGAGGCGCACAATTCCGGTATTGGATTTTGAAAGAAACTTTGCGTACTTTTTTCGATCCGATCGATCAACGGCAATTAACCGCTTGTCCCTTTTGGTTAGAAACGGTTTTCTAACGACCTTTCGGTTCAAGATTCCTCGGAAGTAATCAGAAGCCAGACTCGACGCTTCTTCTTTAAGATTTTCCGCCAAGATCCGATTCCCTTTTACAGAAATCGCGTTGGCTTCCGCCTTGGCCGATTCGTTTATCGTAGGCGGTTTGCCTTCGTTGCTACGAGGCTTACTTGGTGTCGGCGTCGGAGCCTGTGCCAAAATCGCGTTCACAAATAAAATAGGTGCAACACAGATTACGAAAATCCGTGTTGGCACCAAATAGCGTCTAAGCATTAGATATTCCCCGTTTCAACTTACGAAGTTTTCGAACTTTTGACTGCTTGAGCTTCTTCCACAATACGCTAATACTGCCGTCTGAATGCTCACGAACTATTTCGAAGGCAACAACGATATCCTTACCCCTTCCCTGTAAATAGGATCTATTGTTACGCACCGGCGAGAAATAATCGTTGTAATCGATCGATCTAAGCACAAAGGTAGCCCCTCGCTCAATTTCAACGCTATTACGATAAACGGTCGAGCCCAGGGTGATTCCAGCCAAAAGCTCCTGACTTTTTTCTTGAACATCAGCAAAAGTGCTGCCGGGATTATACTCCAAGAGGTTTCTTATTTGTGTTGAGTCAATCGAAATTCCGTCGAGCGACGTCCCTTCAATTTTCGTGAGCATTGTAAGCTTGACTTCCGAACCCCCGTAAAGCAATCGATGAGCAAAAACCTCCCCGACTATTCGATTGGCAGAATAATGTATATTTGATCGCTTCCGGATTGTGTATTTCTTAGTTTGAAACGAAAAAGATGTGGCATATCCGTGGACGGTGTACGGACAATCAATACTCGCGCTGATTATCGGCTTTCGTTCATCGCCACAGACGCCTGCGTCAAACAAACGCACTAGCCCGGTCCCTCTTTGTTTCAAAAACTTGGCATATTTCAGGCGGTCGTCACGATGGGTTTCTACCATTTTCCGATCCCTTTTTGAAACCCGGATCGATCTCGTTACACGTCCTGGAGCAATAATACTGTGGTCACCGCTCAATCTTCTCCCATTAATCTGCCTTGAGATGCGTTCATCCTTTTCGCGAATCCTTTTCTCGTATAGTCCCCCCGGGGTCGAAGCATCAATTGATTCGGATTCCTGAGCAAAATTTCCGATCGTAAAACAGTTTAACACTGTGAAAACTACTATTAATCTTTTAATTCGCATTTTCCCCTCCTAATGGCTCAGCCAAGCTTCTTTCGCAAAACTTCATTTACGATCTTGGGATTCGCTTTACCTTGCGACGCCTTCATCACCTGTCCGACGAAAAAACCGAGCAGTTTTTGGTTACCGTCTCGAAAGGCTTCAACCTGCCCTTCGTTGTTTGCCATAACCTCGTCAACGATTTTTTCGATTTCGCCAGGATCGGAAATCTGTTCAAGTCCCTTTTCTTTGATCACCTCAGAAGCCGTTTTACCGTCTTCAAACATATCGATCAAAACTTCCTTGGCTTGTTTTCCACTAATCGTGCCGTCGTCGACAAATCTAATGAGTTCAGCAAGTTTGATAGCTGCGATGGGTGAATCAGAAACTGTGTTGCCCGCATTATGCAGCTCCCGCATTAATTCCACCAAAATCCAGTTTGCCGAAGATTTTGAATTGCCGGATTCTTTCGCAGTGATTTCATAAAATTCTGCCAGATCTTTCTCAGCAACGAGTTGAGAAGCGTCTTGAAAAGTCAGATTATACTCATCCTGAAACCGCTCCAACATCTCCGCCGGCAACTCTGGCATTTCGGATTTCGCACGTTCGATAAAGTCCGCGGAAACTACCAAAGGCTGTAGATCCGGTTCGGGAAAATATCGATAATCCTGCGCGTCTTCTTTAGAACGCATTACGCGCGTTTTATCATTCTTTTCATCCCACAAACGCGTTTCCTGTTTGACGCCCTCACCAGATTCGTGGGCACCAATCTGCCGCTCAATTTCATATTCGATCGCTTTTTGCATAAATCGAACGGAATTCAGATTCTTAAGCTCAATCTTATTATTAAATTTCTCTTCTCCGACCTTTCGCACCGAAACATTCGCCTCGCAACGCAGATTCCCTTTTTCCATATCCGCTTCCGACGCACCAACCCACTGCAATACGCGACGAACGTGATTTACATAGTCATACGCCTGCCAAGAGGTTCGGAAATCCGGTTCTGTGACGATTTCAGCGAGCGGTGTACCGGCGCGATTTAGATCGATATAAGAATACTTATCGGTATCCGGAAGTCCTTCGTGAACATTTTTTCCAGCATCCTCTTCCAAATGAAGACGAGTAATACCAATTTCCAAAGGTTTCCAATCGTGCGCATGCCCACCCTCATCGCGCTCGGCAGTCATGATCGTGAGTTTTCCATCAGACGAAAATGGCTTGTCATATTGCGAGATTTGGTAGCCCTTAGGCAAATCAGGATAAAAGTAGTTTTTCCGCGAAAAGATTGAGGTTTCGTTGATATTTAACCCGAGCGAAAGTGCTGCTTTTGCGCCGAGATCAACCACTCTCTCGTTTAGAACCGGAAGAGCTCCCGGCAACCCCAAACACGTAGGACATGTGTTCGAATTCGGCTGCTCACCAAAACTCGTTTCGCATCCGCAGAAAATTTTAGTTTCCGTAGCGAGTTGCGCGTGAATCTCCATTCCTATTACCGCTTCCCAACCTTCTTTCATATCTATAAGTAAAATAACTTTTACTCAAATTATACCGCTTAGGAAACTATTTAGACAAAACCCACATTACAGACAAGATCCGAAGACTGCACCTTACTTTTGCCGCGCATTTACTTGCCAAGTTTACGCACTGAGCTGGATTGACAGTCGATAACGTCCGTCCGTCCCACGAGATGGCGACGAGTGCGAAAATTCCGAAATTACGCGCGCCATCGCCGCTAGAACACCAAAAGTATTCATACCGGTCCTTTCCAAAGCTGGATTAACCGCACGCAAAAACTCTTGCCCGGGATAATAATCATCATTGCGGAAAGTGATTTGGGCAAAGGCATTTGTGTCAGCCCAAAGTGCATTTGACACCCTTGGCGCCACCGATATATTGACCGGAGTGAAACGAGCTACCAGTAAGGTAACCGCATCATTTAACAATCGAAATCCATGGATCTGACCTTCAACATTCAACGCTTGCTCAAGCGGAGATGTAGGTGAGAGAGCACCCGTCACTTCATCTTGTGCAAACGCACGGGCACCACCCGTGACCGACATCATTCGACTCAAACCAGCAGCAAAGTCATACACATCTCCAAAATCAATTCCTGTTCTTCTACGATGGAAATGTCCGGATCCAGCTGCAAATATTACAAAACTCATCATAACCTCCTAGTTATATACGTTGATTCTCTCATATTTTGCGTAATTCACGTGTACATTTTTGAGACCTTCCAACCAGTGGGCTGAGGATTGTCTGTATTCGAAGTTGGTTTTCTTAAAATTTCCCACAAAAAAAACCGGAGACTGGGGCTCCGGCTTCGTTCCAAAACATTAATTTGGTGATTACCGTTGCGTTCCGCCCAAATAAAGTCGGTTCTCAAAAGCCCGATTTGCGTGTCTGGATTTCCTTAAGTTTTGTCTCGTCAAACGCCTGCTCGGACCAAAATTCGTATTTCGACGGGTTCGGTTTTGGGTTCCAAAAACACCTCGTACACGAAAGCCACCGTTTCCAAGTCGGACTCTTACACCCGAACGCGGATAGCGGTTTCGGTATCCCCAATAACCGCCGTATCTTCGATAACTTCGGTTGTTTCCATATCTTCCATAGGTGCGATAATAAGGATAGTAATAGGTCGTCGTGTAAATTTGCCCCTGATAGTCAGTAAACTCCGGCGGATTATCTGAATCGGAATACTGGGGATCAGCGCTGCTACTTGTGTACACCTTATCAATCGCTCGAATCGCTTCTTTCGCAAGGCGCTCTTCTCGGAGCCTCTTCGCTAATTCCGACCGCTCTTTAGCGCTCTTTTCAGCTTGCTTCTTTCGCTCCTCGGGCGAAGGAAAACCAAGTTCTTTGTAGTTTTCACGAAGCTCCTTCTCAGCAGCAAGACGCTTTCGCCGGTACTTTTCTAAATCAGCATTGGTAACCGTCTTAACCTGTGCGGCCGAAACAGCTGAAAAAGCAAAAACCACCGTTAAAACATAAATTATCTGTCTTTTCATTCTCAATCCGCCTTTTAACATTTGTGGAATTATAACACGCCACTATGATGCAAAAAAAGGCAAATTGTTTGTCAAAAATAAGGTTCCGCCAACTCCCAGAAAGTAGCGGCACCTGCGATCAGAAACTCACTCCGAGACCGAATCTGCCAGTTCTTCCGATCGTGCGAAAACCGTTTTCATAGTATTCATCGTCGAATAGATTTTCGATCGTCCCGAGAATTACGATTTTTGCTTTTTCGTTGTAAATCGGAAGATCGTATCTTCCCGTCAAATCAGCTCGTCTCTGCCCTCTAAAACGATAGATTCGCGGGGAAAAAATCGCATTTGAGAATATGGGCGCAAGATAGTCGCTGGTCGCCACAAAATCGAAATTGATCGCGAGTTTATCAAAAAATCTTTGCGTCGCTACCACTGTAAACTGGTGTTTTGCTGAGCCGAGGGTTTCGATAATTCCGCTCCCGACAACCTGCGGCGAGCGCTGATCGCTGTTTGTAAATGTATAGGATGCAAATACCTCCGTTGAATCCGTTGCTTTAACATCCCCACTAAACTCCAACCCCCGTGCGATTCCGCCTTGCGATTGAAGGTATCCGCCAAAAGGACGCGCCGTTGTACCAATCGCAGGAACGACATTTGCATAGTCGATCGTGTCGATCAATTTGGTGTAAAAATATGTAGCCGAAAGGTTTATGCGATTCCCTGCGAAACTCTGGTCGATCCCGCCGTCAAATGCAATTGATTTTTCCGGCTTCAAATTCGGATCTCCGATCGCGGTAAAACTCTGCGAGAAAGAACTGTAAAAAGTTCCAAAACGCTCGTACAGGGACGGCGCTCGATAACCGTTTCCGATGTGTGCTCGAAACTTAGTTTTACTCGATGTAAAATAGTAAGAAGCGGCTCCATCAAAGGTGTATGATGCGGGCGGACTGTCTAAAGACAGATTGCTGTATGGCGCATTCGCAGCGCTAAAAACAGGCGAATCAAGTGAGAACGTTTGCACGCGAAAACCGCCTGCAAATTGAAGTTTCCTTTCCAAAAAGCTCAAAACGTCTTGTGCAAAGAAGCTGTTGCTTGTTTGATTTACGCGCGTGAAAAATTCGCCGGAAGCTGTTGGTCCGGAGCCGTCATTTGCTAATTTTTCGAATTCGCGTTCATAACCAAAAGTTACAAAGTGAATCGAATTCGGCGTCCAATTTAACTTCGTGGCGAAAGTATGAACCTCACCTCCGTAGAAATTTCTCTGCGTGCCACCAAAAGGCTGAAACCCGGGTCCTAACCCCCCATTCTCTGTTTTTCTCGAAGTTCGCAAGCCCTGATAGTGGGCGTTCAAAACGGTTTTCGAATTTATTATCTGGGTTAAAGCGATTTGCCCGCTAAAAAACTGAGACTTTTGAAAATTGTCGGGGTCATTTGCATCAAATGAAAAGTTAACGCCTTGATTTGCGTCAATTATTTGATTTACCGGGGGAAGCGCTCCGATCGTATCCGGACTCGTATTCAGGCTTACAAAGCCATCGGCCACAAAAATTCTGCCAGACAAATTGGTTCTCGCAAAAGGATTGTATTCGACGCGACTCTGTATGTTTGCGTTAGTCGCGCGATCGTCGCCGTCAATTCCTTTGCTGTAAAGCGAACGGGAAATCCCTAGATTGAAACCAATTTTACCGTCATCGCTACCGTCGGAAACATTGCCACGAACCCGTTTCAAACCGAGTCCGCCATATACCCCCGATAGCTGTCCGTGAAAACCCTTCCTCGGTTTTGCAGTATGGAAATCAATAACTCCGCCGATCGCGTTGCTTCCGTAAACAGAACTCCCCGAACCCCGCAAAACCTCGACGCGTCTGACACTCGTCAAAGTAATATCCGAGAGAAAGGCTGATGCATCACCTTGAGGCGAAGCGGCATCACGAAAACGAACTCCATCGATCAAAACCGCAGTATCCTGATTACGAAGACCACGAGTTTTTACTCCTGCCAGTCTTCCAAAACCGCCGAGTTGGGAAACGCGAAATCCTGGAATCGTTCGAAGACTTTCGACAAGTGCAAAATCCGCCCGTTCGCGCATTTCGCGTGGTTCAATAACGTCCACCGTTTTTGAAACCTCAGAAATGGGCTGCGTTGCTCCGCTTGAGACAACTACCACCTCAGCGAGCGGCGATATCGAAACACTTCCCTTTTCTATGCGGACTCTTGCTTTCTTTGCTCCATAAACCAAAAGGTAATTGCCATCAGGAATATTCGTGAAAGTATAATTTCCGCTTCCATCGGTTGTTGTTTCAAACGTTTGAGTTTGAGATACCAGCTTTATTTTTTTTCTGGAGATTACCTTTCCGGCGTCTTTAAGCTGCCCGGAAACGTCAGCACTATTTTGCGCCAAAATACTTGTCGAAAAAAGACTTATAAAAACTAAAATAAACGTGAATTTCATATTTTCTCCGGCTCGCCCAACGCGAGCATGGTTAGAGGTAATGTTAAAGCAAACTCGTAAAGTTCCCGGCTTTTCATTGATCAAGCTACATGTTCAATGGCTTACGGTTGCGTGGGCAGCGTCGGATTCTCACCGAACTTCCTTTTGCGCAATTTGCTCCTAATAAATAGTTGTAACCCTCGCGTTTTTGGTCAGAGGATTTTCATCAAGTAAAACTTTTACACCAAATACTTTTTGCAGATTCTCCTCCGTCAACACGCTTTTCGGACTTCCCTGCGCGGCAATCTTGCCGCCCGCAAGCAGCAGTATCTTATCCGCAAACTCAGATGCCAGGTTTAGATCGTGGGTAATCACGATCGCCGCTGATTCGCACGTCTTCGTTCGATCTTTCACAAGGCGGAGCAACAGGGATTGATGCGAAAGATCGAGGTTATTTGTTGGCTCATCGAGGAGCAGAATTCTCGCTTGGGTGGCAAACGCCCGCGCAAGGAGCGCTCGCTGTCTTTCTCCGCCGGAAAGCTCGTTCATCAGGCGGTTTTCGTAGTCAACGAGATCACATAGCGTCATACAATCTTTAGCGATACTTAGGTCGTTTTCCGTCTCCCAGCCAAATGCTGTACCGTGCGAAAACCTTCCGGCAAGCACAAATTCCATGACAGTGATCGGAAACTTGGTCTCATTTTCCTGTGCGACTACAGCAATGTTTCTAGCTAACTCAGCCCGCGAGTAATTTTCGATCGGATTTTGGTTTAATAGAACCTTTCCACTCGAAACCGGCAAGGTGTGATTTAAAGCCCTGAGAAGAGTAGTTTTACCGGCGCCATTCGCGCCAAGAACTGCAATCATTTCCCCCTCATCAAGAGTGAAGTCGACATCCCGCAAAATTTGGTCTGCGCCATAACCGATAGAAATGTTATCTGCACTCAACATCAGTTTCTTCTTAAAAGGTAAATAAATAACGGACATCCGATCAACGCCGTAATTGCCCCCACCGGCAATTCCCTCGGCGCAATGATCGTCCGGGCAAAAGTATCCGCCAACACAACAAAACTTGCACCAAAAAGCGCCGAAAACGGAATCACGTTACGGTTATCGCTGCCGACCGCAAGTCTCACCAAATGTGGAACGATCAATCCTACAAACCCGACGGAGCCACTCGCCGCCACACTCAAACCGACTAAACCCGACGCCGCCGTAAAAACAATCAGACGCGTTTTGTCGACGTCGACACCGAAATCGAAAGCGTCCCGTTCGCCAATCATCATTAAGTTCAGAGCTCTTGCTTGCGACACCAAAAAGATTGATCCGATGATCACAGCCACCAAGCACAAATAAAATCCGCCTTTAGTCGCCTGAGAAAGGTCGCCAAGTAGCCAAAAGGAAAACGAACGCAGTTTCGTTGCGTCGAGCAAAGACGTCAGCAAAATGATAATCGACGAAAGAAATGTGGTTACGATCACCCCTGACAGAATGAGTCTTTCAACGTTCATCCCGGCGCGCGATTTCGCCATCTGATAAACAACAAGCGTCGCCACCCCGGCACCCCCAAATGCCAAAACGGGTCGTGCAAATTCAAACGATCCAAAAAAAATTAGAGCGAGCATCGTCCCCAGTGCCGCGCCATTTGAAACTCCAAGGAGATACGGCTCGGCCAGAGGGTTTCTCAAAAGTGCCTGCAAACTTGCCCCTGCCACTGCCAGGCTCGCACCGACGCATCCGCCAAGCAAAACTCTCGGGAGACGAATGTCGAAAAGTATCGAACTTTGTGTTTTGCTCATTTCAAAGAACGATAAGTTTTCGCTTCCAAGCAGGACCCCGAGGAGAATAGCCATGGCGAGCAACGCAATAAGCGTTGCGCAAAAACGCAAACTCTGACGCCGAAACTCTAAACTCCCAACCCTCACTGGAACTTCTCCGGATGCAAACTCTTCGCCATCTGCTCGATTGCGTCAACAACGCGGGGCGCAGGCCGAGACAGAACATCGGAGTTCACCTTAAAAACCTTGCCATTTCTTACTGCGTCAGACTGCTTAAAAACCTCGTTTGGCTCTTCGTTTCCAATGCTCTCAGAGATGATTATCGCTTCCGGATTCAACGCGAGCGCAGTTTCTTTACTAACTTTGAAATATGGCTTCTCAACATCTTTAGTAACGGAAACTCCGCCGGCTTTTTCCACCATATCGGTTAGAAACGATCCCTTGCCGATCGTAAAAGGAGACTGATCGATTTGAACAAAGGTTCGTATTTTCTCTACGCCTTTCGTCTTCTTTTCGGCCTCCAAAACTCTCTCCTTTAAACCTTTTACGATGGCTGAAGCCCTGTCCGTTTTACCAAAAATCTCACCGACTTTTTCAATGCTTCGGAAAATATCTTCAAGCGTAGCGGGGTTACTCACAAACACTTCAATACCACTTTTCTCAAGCGTTTCCGTAAACGCCTCAAGCTGTGAAGCCGTCGAAACTAAAACCACTTGAGGTTTCAAAGCAATAATATTTTCGATATTAGGTTTTAGGGTGTCTCCAACCTTTTTGATCTTCTTTGCTTCTCCGGGATAATCGCAAATCGTCGTAACACCAACCAAATATTCTTCCCCGTCGACCGCAAAAACTATCTCGGTCAGATTTGGCGCAAGTGAAACCGCGCGAGTAACCTTTATCGGAAGTCTGACTTCTTTTCCGCGATCATCCTTGACAATTTTGAGCGTTTTGCTTTTTTGAGTCTCGGAGTTGTCCCTGCAAGCAGGGATCATCGCAAGTAAAAGCAATAGTGTTAATGGAACAAACGAAATCTCCCGGCTAAATTTTGGCAAAATAAAAATCCTGTTATTCTTGCTCGCTCAACGACAAGAAAAACAGGATTTTAAACTTATAAATTCCGGGTTTAACCAAACGTCTTTACGCGAGACATCATAAACGGCTAAAAAAACTCCAGGCAGGTTTCCAGACTTTTGATTCAGTTGTCTATGAATCAATTCACTGTGACGCGATCGCGCGAGAATTTCACTCGACTTTCCCTAAAACCCAAAGCGTTTTAGTCTGAAAAGAACTGTCCAACCCAACAAATATGAATCAGTGTTACGCAAGTTATCAGCTGCGCTCATAAATGTCAAAAACGCGGTCGAAAACGCCTTCTCTCCGCTCCGGATTCGGGTTAAACTGTATATGTAACATAACGTTAAACTGACTGTTATATTACATATCCACGATGACAAAAAAACACAAAGTGATGGCGATTATCCTGGGTGGCGGAGCCGGCACCCGTCTTTTTCCTTTAACGCAGGAACGCGCAAAACCGGCCGTGCCGCTTGGAGGTAAATATCGTCTGATTGATGTCCCTGTCTCAAACTGCATCAATTCCGATGTGATGCAAATATTTGTGTTAACGCAATTCAATTCAGCTTCATTAAACCAACATATCTCCCGAACTTACCGCTTTTCGAGTTTTTCTCAAGGTTATGTTGAGATTCTCGCCGCTGAGCAAAGAAAAGACAGTCCGCAATGGTTTCAAGGAACGGCGGATGCCGTACGTCAGGTCATCCCGCACATACAGGATTCCGGTGTCGATACGATTTTGATTCTGTCTGGCGACCACCTTTACCGGATGGATTATCGCAGGTTTCTCGAAAAACACTTTGAAACAGACGCTGACGTTACGGTTTCGGTGATCCCGTGCACTCCGGGAGAAGCCGAAGGTTTCGGCCTGCTAAAGACAGATAAGGAAGGTCGGATTATTGAGTTCAAAGAAAAACCAAAAGGTAAAGAACTTGAGGCCATGAAGGTTGACTCAACAAAATTTGGTTTGATTGAATCCGAGGCCCAGGCCCGCCCGTATCTCGCCTCGATGGGAATCTACCTTTTCAAGTACGAACGTATGATCGAGCTACTGGGCAAAGATGAATCGTGGACGGATTTCGGTGGCGAGGTAATTCCCGCTTCAATCGGAGATTACAATGTGCAGGCTCATCTTTTTACGAAATACTGGGAAGATATCGGAACGATCCGCGCTTTTTACGAGGCGAATCTCGATCTGACAACAGCCTTGCCAAAGTTTAATTTCTTCAACGCCGAGGCTCCTATCTACACCCGCAGCCGCTACTTACCACCTTCTAAAATCCAGAATTCTGATATTGGGAGCTCAATGGTTAGCGAAGGATGCATACTTGAAGGCGTGTTTTCGCGCAACTCAGTTATCGGCTTGAGAAGTAGAATTGATGAAGGAACGCGTATCGAAAATTCAATCGTGATGGGTGCCGACTATTACGAATCTGTTGAGGAGATTCAAGAAGATGCCTCGCGAAACATACCCCATTTGGGTATTGGCAAAAACTCAACGATCGTGGGTGCGATTGTCGATAAAAATGTTCGCATCGGAAAAAACGTACAGTTGGTCAACAAGAGCGGAACGAAGGAGGCGGACGGAGCCAATTACCATATACGAGACGGAATCATCATAGTCCCTAAAAACGCCATAATCCCTAATGACACAATAATTTAGAGCTATTTCTTATTCTTCTGTTTTTTCTTAAACACGTAGCTCGATCGCGTTTTTACGGCCACTTTTTTTCGATCGACCTTCACCTTTATCCGACGCCTTTTCCCAGAGGTTTCAGAATCCTCGGGGTAATAGCCAATACTGTAAAACTCTCTTAATTCGCTGGCAATCTGAGAAAATGCTCGGGAGAGTGTAATAGGGTTATTGGCCTCGTAAACCCTTCCGCCCGTTCTACGAGCCATCTCATCCAAATACTCCTCGGCCTTACGATACTCTTCTTTAGATGTTCCCGAACCCGGCAAACTTCGCGGAGTTCTTCCCGTTCCAATCGTCCCGGTTGGTAGAGGAAATGGCAGCGGACTCTTTGTCGTTCGGCCCGTCGGTATCCCACCGCCGCCTATCGGCGGGGTTGTCTTTGTTCCAGTATCCTTGATAACGACTTTACCGCTTTCGATTGCCTTCACATCCTGATAGGTATCATATCGAATCGGATAAATTAAAGCCTCATATTCCAGAGCATCGTCGAGATTATTTCGGTCATGTGCCTGTCTGGATGTAGTGTCCACACCATCGGTAAACAACACGATCGCTTTCCTACCTTGAATCTTGTTAAACCTTTTGTTGAGAACAAAATCGACCGTTTCGTAAAGACTCGTCCCCGATCCAATTTCGGTTTTGATAATCGCGTTCTGTAGAACTTTGCGATCGCTTGTGGGCTCACTCAAAACATAAAACTGGCCGTCAAAGGAAACAACCATAACCTTATCTTTAGGTCGCAATTCGTTAATGAAGGTGAGGGCAGCTTGTTGTATCTCATCGATTTTAAACTTGCTTGAATAACTCATATCCAAGACAAGTGCGACCGTAAAAGGGCTTTGTTCGTTTGAGAAATATTCGATTTGCTGGGGCTGTCTGTCTTCAAAAACCGAAAATTCTTCCTTCTTCAACCCGCCGACAAACCTTCCCTGACGATCTAAAACTCGCACCGGAATCGTTACCAGAGCAGTTTCAATCGTCAATATTTCGTCATCTTCCTCAGTAGGGCCAACGACGACTTCACTATTGTTTTTTAGTTTGGGTTTTTCTTTCTTTTTTTCTTCGGCGTGACGGCGATTGGCTTTTTTTGAGCTCGGCGGATTTCTCGTCGCCTGTGAAAAGACAAATGAAGCCGACGTAAAAACGACGGCTAATAAAAGCATGACAATACCGGCACTTTTTTTCATAACAAAAAGTAATAGCTCATTCCAACTAAGAGTAACCGATTCTAAGTGCCCCGCTGATAACCGGACCCAACAATGTAGCTTCGTTTCGTACGCACAACGAGACTCGGTCTCATCACGCGAACCCGTATGCTTCTGCGGTCGCCGGCTTCCCCCGTCTTTTCAGGGTAATATCCGATCGAGTATTGTCTTCGCAATTCTTCCGCAATACTTCTAAACGCGGCGTCCAGATTATAGATCGAATCAGCCTCAAATATACGCCCACCGCTATAACTCGCAAGCTCACCAAGATAACGCTTTCCGCGCGCATACTCCTCTGCGCTCGTTCCGGCTCCCCCGCTCGGAATCTGTATCCCCCCAGTTCGGCTCATAATTCCTCCGAGAATATCGATTAGAATATTTCCAGTGCGCGGAGGAGGGTTTCGTCTCGTTGTCGGAGGACTTCTCCTCGGTTTACCTCCGCCTGCATAGCCTTCGAAAGTGTCATAGCGGATCGGATAAAGCATCGCATCGACTTCCTCGACCTGTCTCAAAGTACTTTCGTAATTCGAACGCCGCGAGGTAGTATCCACCCCGTCGGTAAACAAAACTATCGCTTTCCTGCCACCGACGTTTCTCAGTTCACGATTGATCGTGATACTAACGGCGTCGTAAAGACTCGTGCCGCTTCCGAAATTTGCCTGTCTTATCGCGCTTCGCAAACGAAAACGATCATTGGTCGGATAAGTCAGAATCTTATATGTCTGATCAAACGCTACGACCATCACACGGTCGGCCGGACGAAGTTGATTAACAAAAGAAATCGCAGCGTCTTGAATTTCATTTATCTTGTATTGTGTAGACGGACTTACGTCCAAGAGCAAAACTACCGTAAACGGTTTCTCAACCGAAGCGAAATATTCTATCTTCTGCGGAGCTCCGTCCTCATAAATCTTAAATTCACGCTGTTGAATTCCCGAAATAAACCTTCCATTGCGATCCAAGACCGTTACCGGCAATGTGACCAGATTTGTCTCGATCTTAATTATTTCGTCGTCTTCGACGGGCTCGGTCTGAAGGGGTGGCGGTGGTGGCAGATCGGAGGTCGGCGACTTGGTGCTCGTGTTGTCTATTAAAACTGGTGCTTTCTTTTTCGCGGCATCTCTTGCCGCAGTATCCCCTTTCAACGTTGGCTTCGCCTTCACCGTTGGTTTAGGTGTGGGCTTTGGAGTTCGAACAATGCGTGGACGCGTCTTCCTGCTTGTCTGTGCAAAAACAGAAAGACCCAACAAGCTAAGACACATCAAAGCCAGGGCAATTTTTTTCATTTTCTTCTCCAAAATTAATTAGCCAATAAACAGGGGAAAGTTTTTACTAATTTATGATTATAAACCAGACGTATAGGATGCCTAAGAAAAACTTTTCAACGGGTGTTTTTGACTCTGGGATGTGAGGACGGGATCGCACGCTTACTTCTCTTAATCATCTAAGAGTTTCGTAGAGATATCGTGAAACTCTCGCCGAACATTTTTTAGATCGGCGAGCGGTAGATCGCGATTGTGTGTCCGGTTCGTTAAAAGAATGTAAATTCGCTCTTTGCCTGGATCGACCCAGAGCGAAGTGCCCGTAAACCCTAAGTGTCCAAAGGCGTTTTTGGGAAGCAAGTTCCCGGCCGAACAGTCTGGCGTATCGGCCAGTTGAAATGCAAACGAACGGGCTTGATTGAGCCCTTTGCTAAAGTTCTCGCTAAAAACCTTACAGGTTTCGGGCTTTAGCAAGATCGTAGATTCAGAAATGAACTGCTTCGCAATTTGAAACACTTCCACAGCGTTTGAAAAAAGCCCGGCGTGCGCCGCTACTCCCCCAAGAAAATAGCAATTATTGTCGTGAACCCCGCCCCAAATCGTTTCATTGCGGAATGCTGAATCCACAATTTCATAACCCAGATCGATACACGTTTGCTTCTCATACGCGTTACCACTTTCACTTGCAGCAATCTGTTTTTGCAATTTAGGAGAAGGGTTAAAACTCGTCTTCTTGAGCTCCAACGGATCAAAAATCAATTCCGAAGCCGCGATTTCCAAGGGTTTTCGTCCGAGCTTTTCAATCAAAAACCCCAGTAGTAAAAAATTGAGATCGCTATACGCAACTGCCGAATCTGGTTTGCTAACCAGCGGTTCATCAACGATTTGCGCAAACACGTTCTCCCTCTTAGTTCCTTTGCTTTCGTTTAAATAAAACGGCAGCCAGTCCTTAAAGCCGGATGTGTGGGCGAGCAGGTTTTTGAGGGTAACCCGCCTTTTTTCATCACCGCCGAATTCTGGAAAAAACTTCGAAATCTTATCCGAAAGATCGATTTCTCCTTCCTCCAAAAGTTTCGCGCAAATCAACCCGGTAACGAGCACTTTCGTAAGTGACGCCACATCGTATATCGTATCGGCCTCGGCTCGAATTCTTTCCGGTTTGACGACTGCGAGACCGAGTGCTTCTTGAAAGACTATTTCGCCACGCTCCGCAACCAAATAGACCGCCGAAGGGAAATTCCCCTCATCAATTCGAGCCTGCAAGTATTTTGAGATTTCTTTCGCCATCAAACATCTAAACGGTTTCGGTGCGAGTCAATTTTATCCAAGACCCTAAGCGCCAAATCTAACGCTCGCCGCCCATCCTGCGCATTTATTGGCGGATTCTTATCCTGTTGAATCGAATCCAAAAAAGCTGTGAGTTCCAATCTGAGGGGCTCAACTTCTTCAACTTCAAGCCGATTTATATTGATTCCCAAAAGCGGATGTGCTGCTTCAGGATTTAGAGAAGTTACGGAAGCGAATTTCGTCGCGTAATCTAAAACAACATATGAATTCGTTTGATAAAAACGCGTTTTACGTAGCTTTTCGGTGCCGACCCGCGAAGCAGTGATATTAGCAACCGCTCCGTTTTCGAACTCAATCCTTGCGTTTGCCGCGTCCACCTTGTCCGAAATAATCGGAATCCCGACCGCATGAATTGACTCCGGCTTTACTTCTTCCCCGACAAGCCACTGGACAGCATCAAGATCGTGAATCATTACATCTAAAACAACGTCGACATCAAGCGAACGATTTGGAAACGGCGAGACACGATGGATCTCAAAATAAAGCGGGTTTGTAACGTGTGGGCGAAGAGCCACCATCGCCGGATTATATCGCTCAAGATGCCCAACCATTATCTTTGCGCCTGATTTTTCAGCGGTTTCGATCATTTTGTCCGCTTCTTCAAGCGTTCGCGCGATCGGCTTTTCGACCAAACAGTCAATCCCCTTTTCCAAAAAGGCGCAGGCTATTTCGCAGTGAGTTTCGGTTGGTGTGACTATAGAAACGGCATCCGTCTTTTCAATCAGTTCTTTCCAGTCGGTAAAGTATTCGCACGAATTTGCCTCTGCGATTTCTTTAGCCGTTTCTTCGCTGGAATCGCAGACGCCAATAAACTCAGAACCACCTTCGGCCGCAAGCTCAGCATAATTTCTCGCGTGATGTCTTCCAAGACTTCCGACTCCGACAACTGCGGTTTTTATGACTCCGTCAAAACCCATAAGTTGCTAATTATCATTTATCAATTTTGATTTATCAATTCAGTTAGTTTTTCGACCGAGTTTGTCTCGGCTGGCTGATGTGCGGAATGGCTTCGCCATTCCGTCCGCATGTACGTCCGCTCAGCGAGGCTCAGCCTCGCACATAACGGGAAGAAGTGCGGAAAGTCAGAGACTTTCCGCACTTTGGCGAGTCGTTAACACCGATCGAAGTGTCCTTGCGGCTTGAGCTTAAAAATTTCTTTTCATGAAAACCGGTAATTGATAAATCAAAATTGATAAATGATAATTGCCAGCAGCAGCTTATTGCAATGACTCTATACAAAAACCAAATGACAAAATCTGAAAAAATAACGTGGGTTTTGTTTGCCCTTTTGATCGGCGCGGTCTATCTATTCGCTCTCGACATCCCGCTTCTAGGCCCCGATGAGCCTCGATATTCTCAAGTCGCACGTGAAATGTACCAACTCAGCGATTGGGTAACGCCTACCCTCGGAGGTCACAATTGGTTTGAAAAGCCAGCCCTTCTCTATTGGCTGCAAATCGCCTCATACAATCTTTTCGGCGTAAACGAATTTGCGGCGCGTTTTGGTTCCGCACTTTTTGGTTTGGGCACGATTTTGTCGCTTTTTATTTTGGGAAGATCGATAGTCTCTTCGAAAAACTCGAAACACGGGATAAAAAACTCCGATTTCCCATTTTGGCTCGCGCTTATAGCCGCATCGTCGATCGGGCTGATTGTATTTTCACGCGGAGCGAGTTTTGACATCATCATCACATTTCCGATTACGGCTTCATTGGTTTCGTTTTTTATATGGGAAACGAAGCATCGCTCTGGCGATGGATTGTCATCCGCAAAAACTTATGTTCTGCTCACGCTTTTTTACGTTTTTATGGGAATCGGCTTGATCGGCAAGGGGCTGATCGGTGCAGTTTTTCCAATGGCAATTGTTTGTTTTTATTATTTACTAAAATTCGAAATTCCGAGCAAAACCCTCATTCTGAGTTTGTTTTGGGGTGCCATTGTTACGATCGCCGTTGCCTCGTTTTGGTATCTCCCGATGTATCTCGCAAACGGTTGGGAATTTATTGATGAGTTTTTTGTCCAACACCATTTTCGTAGGTTTGCCTCAAATAAGTACAAACACCCGCAGCCTTTCTGGTTCTTCTGGGTGATCTTTCCGCTATTCCTGATTCCCTGGATCCCGTTTTTTCTTGCCTCACTTTGGCAAACCCTAAACGGGTTTATTCAACAAAGAAAGAGTGGATCCGATCAAAAGCGAATTACGAAATACGAATTACGTCTCTTCGCTCTATCCTGGATGCTTGTTCCACTTGTCTTTTTCTCGTTCAGCGGTTCTAAACTTCCCGGTTACATTTTACCTGCGGTTCCGGGCGCGATTATTTTGACGGCAATCTGGGTTTATGCCTTTGTGCAAAAGAGTGCTTTGAGTGGAGACTTATTGAAGGGACTCGCGTTTTTGACGTTTGTCGTTATCATAATCTTGCTCCGGTTTGTTGTACCCGATTTTGCGTACGCGGATTCGACCAAAGGGTTGATGCAAACAGCGGCGGCGAACGGATATGCGAATGAGAGAATTATTGGTTACCGTACCGTTGTACACAATATCGAATTTTACGGCTATGGCGCGGCTAGACTTGCGCGGGTAACTGGCGGCAAACAGAAGATATATAAAGATGCCACGGAAATCGTGGACTTTTTGCGAGCAAATAAAAGGGGATCCTCGCTTGTGCTTGTTCAACACCACCGGGTGAAAGAACTTTTGAATCATGAAATTTTTTCCGCAAAGGAATTGGATAAAAATGCGGAAACCACTTTATTGTTTGTAAAGTTAAGACAAAATGAAAATTGAAACGGGTGAAGTAGTTTTGATAGTACTTCAAAATCCACGTGAGAAAGTTTGGGGCACACTTCGCGAAATTAACCAGGCAGGCGTTTTCGTTCGGGGAATTGACATAAATTCTTTTGAAGATTTTGTAATTTCCGTGGTTCACGACGAACCGTTTTATGGACTCAGCGAACAATTTTTCCCTATGTGGCGGATCGAACGCATCTCTAAAGATCAAGAAGATGGCGATATTCCTTCGATGCAGAGTCAGTTTGAGCAAAGGACGGGAAAACTCCTAAAAGAAATTTAATATTCAAAAACTTGCACTTCCGGTTAAATTCCACTACCTTAATTGAAACAATTTCACAATTTTAGAAGAAAAAACCAGTGTTTCACTTGTGAAACACATTCTCACATGCTACACTCACGCCTGTAAATCAAGATTCCACTTAAATGAGGTGTAAGAGCATGGCTACAGGAGCAGCAAAAATGACAATGGACAAAGGCAAAGCCATCGAATCGGCTTTATCAGAAATAGAAAAGAAATTTGGCAAAGGCTCAATTATGCGCCTTGGCGAAAATCCGGTTGAGGAGATTGGGGCAATTTCCACGCGTTGCCTAAGCCTTGATAATGCAATCGGCGTCGGAGGATTCCCGCGCGGACGTATCGTTGAGGTTTACGGACCGGAAAGCTCCGGGAAGACAACGCTCGCACTGCAAGTCGTTGCCTCAGCACAGGAAACCGGCGGAATCGCCGCTTATATAGATGCTGAGCACGCGCTTGATCCGATTTATGCAGAAGCATTGGGAGTAAAGGTTGACGATATGCTCGTTTCGCAACCAGATTCCGGCGAGCAAGCTCTTGAAATTGCCGAAACGCTTGCACGTTCAAACAGCGTTGATGTGATTGTAGTAGATTCTGTCGCTGCACTTGTCCCGCGTGCCGAACTCGACGGCGAAATGGGCGATTCGCATATGGGCTTGCAGGCGCGCCTTATGTCGCAAGCTTTGCGGAAAATTACTGCAATCGTTTCGAATTCAAATACGACGTTTATTTTCATTAACCAACTCCGTCAGAAAATCGGGGTGTTTTTTGGTTCACCGGAAACGACCACGGGCGGAAAGGCTTTGAAATTTTATGCCAGCGTTCGCTTAGATATACGCCGAATCGGGGCGATCAAAGAAGGCGATAAAATGGTCGGAAACCGTACGCGCGTAAAGGTGAAAAAGAATAAGGTGGCGCCGCCATTTCAGGAATGCGAATTCGACATTATGTATGGCGAAGGAATTTCGCAGGAAGGTGATTTACTCGATTTAGCTGTAAATAATGGCGTTGTAGATAAAAGCGGCGCTTGGTTTTCCTATGGCGAAGAGCGACTCGGTCAAGGTCGCGAAAAAGTACGCAAACTTCTAAAAGAGGACCGAGATATTTACGATCGTATCGAGTACGACGTTAAGGTTAAGCTCGGGATGATTAAAACCGAGGAAGCCAAAACTGAAACCGAAACGGAAACGGAAGAGCTCGCCGAAAGTGCGACTTCTTCGAAATAAGTTTCTTGCCGCAGGCAGAGCGGCAATAGCAGTGCCGGCTTGAAATACGAAACCTGAAGATGGCAATCGTTTTTCAAGCCGGCACGGGCAGGTTTACTGCTGGCTTCGGAATGTCCTGTAGCTACTATTAGCAGATAGCTACGGCTTTCGATTATATTCCTCTCGTTTCACTTGTCAATAATCCCTAATTACCTACTCTCAGCTTACCGATTTATAGCATTTGCGTTACAGATTGTATATAAGTTGACATCAACAAAAGCCTTATTTACACTTATTCACTTGCCGTTAATACAAACGGCGTATCGCCTTTATGGCTTGGTAGCTCAGTTGGTAGAGCAGAGGACTGAAAATCCTTGTGTCGGCAGTTCGATTCTGTCCCAAGCCACCATTAATTTTAGATCTTGGCATCCTTTTTGGGTGCCATTTTTCATTTGCATTTAAATCTCGCGGCGAAATGTAGAAATGCTGTATAGTATGCACATGAGATTCAGGGTCAGACACTTGGTTTTCATGACGATTGTGGTAGCAACGAACGCCGTCGTCATTTGTGGTCAAAGTGAAACTACTCCTAACCCAAGCCCAACACCTTTTCGGGGTAGAAGTGAAACAGCAATCGAGCGAAATCGTAGGCTTGACCGCGAACACGATCAGCTTCAGCAACACCTCTACTCAAACCTCTATGGACAGGGAGCCTATGCAAACTCACCCCGGTTTGGACGAAAATTTCGCAGTAAGATGGTCGCGCTCTACCGCAAACCGAGCAAGGAGGAAACAGTAGCTCTTGAACCATCAGAACAGCTTCGCGCGCAATATTCAGAGTTAGTGAATTCAAAAAATGCAGGACTAATGGTGCTTATTCCTGACCGCGGTTGTGGCACAAATCAGCAGGTGGTAAAAGCGTCAAAAGAATGCTCGAAATATAGTTTCCCCGGCGCCGGTTCGTCCTACTCTTTCCGCCTAAACAGCTATCGTATCAGACGTTTAGCTGATATTACTTTCGTCAAAAATAGTCTAATCGCCCGTGGAGTTATGAGCGGAGCGGTTTTCGTCGAATTGGGCAATGTTCCAATCGCGGAGGTCGATCTGAATAGACCTGAGCTGAAATACTTAACGGCATATATGCCCGTGAAAAATGCGAGGGATGCCTTAAACGAGGCAAAGCGTTTTGCTAAAGGAGTTAAGAAAAATGGCTTCGTTTATGGTCGGGGAGTTTTTGCAACTAAAGGTCGTACTTTTGCGATGCGTTCGATCGCTTACCGCGGAAAATTTCTGAGATCCGAGGCCGGTGTGACCTACAACGAACTAAATTTTGACAAACGTAGGGATATTGTCGTTGCCTTTCGAATCCTCGAACTTGCGGCGGATGGCTCGGCAATCATTGTCTGGAAGACGTTGCGAGATTCGAAATCCCCTAAACTAAAGGCCACCGGCAAAAGGAAATAGTAGTCGCTATCTCGTAAACTTTAGCTCCCAATTGACCGCTCAATTTATTGCGCCTTTTGGAAAAACCTTCAGACCTTGCCTACAATCGGGAATCCCGTATTATGTCTCTATCATCAATTTTTAGCGGATTTGTAAATGAAAGCACTTGTAAAAAGTAAAGCAGAAAAGGGGCTCTGGCTCGAGGACGTTCCGGAACCTGAGATTGGCATTAACGATGTACTGATCCGCGTTCTAAAAACCGGTATTTGTGGTACCGATGTACACATTTACGACTGGGATGCCTGGGCGCAAGAGACGATTAAAGTACCGACCGTAATTGGTCACGAAGTGGTCGGCGAGATCGTTGAAATCGGCTCAAACGTAAATGATTTTGGGGTCGGCGATGTAGTGAGCGTGGAAGGCCATCTCGTCTGCGGCCGTTGCCGAAACTGCATGGCAGGACGTCGCGCGAAGTGTGCAAACACACAGGGAATCGGGGTGCAAACCGGTGGAGGCTTTGCAGAATATATCGCCGTTCCGATGACCAACATCTGGAAACACAAAAAAGGCGTGGATTTAGATGTAGCGGCGATATTTGATCCGTTTGGAAACGCCGTTCATACGGCCCTTGAGTTTGAAGTATTTGGCGAAGACGTACTTATTACTGGCGCAGGGCCGATTGGAATAATGTCGGCTGCGGTGGCGAAACATGCCGGCGCTAGACACGTCGTAATTACCGACGTTAATCCGAAACGCCTCGAACTTGCCAATAAAATGCCGATCACAAAAGCGGTTGATGTTCGCGAAACGAGACTTAGAGAAGTTCAAAAAGAACTCGGAATGAAAGAGGGCTTTGACGTTGGAATGGAAATGTCTGGAAATCCGTCAGCCTTTCGGGAAATGATTGAAAATATGTCGCACGGCGCAAATATAGCGCTTCTTGGAATCCCGTCGGAAGAGTTCGCGATCGACTGGAAAACTGTCGTTTTCAATATGCTTACGCTAACGGGAATCTACGGACGCAAAATGTACGAAACGTGGTATCAAATGAGCGTTTTGCTCGAAGCGGGTTTGGATATTTCGCCCGTCATCACACATCGATACTCGTACGAAGAGTTTGAGAAGGGGTTTGAGGTTATGAAGGGCGGTGACAGCGGGAAAGTGATTTTGGATTGGGGGTTCTAAACCGGCTATTCCAACGGTCTTATATTTTGTAGTAAAATGATCCCATGAATGATCAACTCTTGCTCGAAAGAATTACATATGACCCCGAAGTAATGGTTGGGAAGCCAGTCGTTCGGGGAACGCGTTTGACGGTCGAGTTCATACTAAACCTGCTTGCTCATGGTTCGACAGCGGCGGATATTCTTGAAGAATATACCGAGTTGACACATGAAGACGTTCTCGCCTGCGTTCTTTTTGCAAAAGAATCCCTAAACCAAACGGAGATAATGCCTCTCGTTTCGGAAATCGTTTAATGCGTTTCTTGGTCGATGAATGTACTGGCCCCAGAGTCGCGGAATGGCTAAGAGGAGAGGGCTATCAGGTTTTTTCTGTTTACCCGGAGGCGTCCGGGATATCAGACGAAAAACTTTTGCGAAAGGCGTCTGACGAAAACTGGATTCTAATCACAAATGATAAAGATTTTGGGGAGATGATCTTTCGCACCCGACAAGAACATCGGGGTGTTGTATTGCTTCGATTAACTGATGAAAGATCTTCTAACAAGATTGAAGTGCTTCGTCATCTACTAATAAACTACTCTCCAAAGGTCGAAAACTGTTTTGTTACGGTTACCGAATCAAAAGTGCGTTTTGCAAGAAAGCGTAGCTAGGAATATGTACTCAAAAATTAAAGATCAATTATCAACCCAAATAGACGAAATTCGTGAGGCGGGATTGTACAAATCCGAACGCATTATCGAAAGTCCGCAAGAAGCACGGATCAAGGTTGGCGAGGGCGAAGTACTGAACATGTGCGCCAACAACTATCTCGGTCTTTCTGATCATCCGGCGATTGTTGAAGCGGCACACAAGGCATTAGACAAATGGGGCTTTGGGCTCTCGTCTGTTCGATTCATATGCGGCACTCAGGAAATTCATAAAGAGCTCGAAGCGAAAATCAGTTCGTTTCTGGGAATGGAAGACTCCATTCTTTACACGTCGTGTTTCGATGCGAACGGCGGCTTGTTTGAAACGATCCTAACCGCAGAAGATGCAGTAATTTCCGACGAACTCAATCATGCAAGTATCATCGACGGAGTACGTCTCTGCAAAGCGCAGCGTTTTCGTTATAAAAATGGCGATATGAACGACCTTGAAGAGAAGCTCAAAGAATCTTCGGGCGCGAGAAACCGACTTGTAATTACAGATGGTGTTTTTTCGATGGACGGCTATTTTGCCAAGCTTGATGAAATTTGCGATCTCGCCGAAAAATACGACGCGCTTGTTGCCATCGACGATTCACATGCTGTCGGTTTTGTCGGAAAAACCGGACGCGGAACCCATGAACGATGCGGCGTTATTGAACGGGTCGACGTCATCACCGGAACGCTCGGAAAAGCTCTCGGTGGCGCAAGCGGCGGTTATACTTCGGGAAGAAAAGAAATTATAGAGATGCTGCGCCAGCGTTCGCGTCCGTATCTTTTTTCAAACTCAGTCGCTCCACCAATCGTCGGCGCGTCGATAAAAGCGATTGAAATGCTTACGGAATCAACTGAACTTCGCGATAAACTCCAGGAAAACACACGCTTTTTCCGCGAGGAACTTTCAAAAATTGGACTGGAAATTCTACCCGGCGAACACCCGATTGTGCCCGTAATGTTCGGCGATGCTAAACCCGCTGTAAAAATGGCTGACGCACTCCTAAAAAAAGGAGTGTATGTAATTCCTTTCTCATTTCCAGTCGTTCCGAGAGGAAAGGCGAGAATTCGTACGCAGGTTTCGGCAGCGCATTCAACCGACGATTTGCGGTTTGCGGTCGAGAAGTTCGCTGAGGCGAAGCAAGAACTGGGCATATAATTTAGCTGTGACTGTACAGAACAAAAGAGAGTAGCGAATTGAAGCGCGCCACTCTCTTTTCCTGTCCCTTTTTTTCTCTTTAATTTCCGGGCGAGGTCGATTCGATAGTAACCGTTGATCCACGATCAAGCTCGACGTCCCCCTTTCCTTTGATCATTACCGAACCGGCACCTGCACCGCCACCGATTGTTGCGCCAATGATCGCTCCCTTACCACCACCGAGAATGCCGCCAAGAATAGCGCCAACTCCGGCCCCAATTCCGCCACGCTTAATAGATTCTTTTGTGCGGCTTTTTCCTTTCGCATCGCCCTCGTTTCCCGTTCTAATCGTTTTTCCGTTTACATCGGTAGCACTTTGCAAAACACCTGCAAAATCGTAGGTTCTGCCATTTGGCATTCGAATCGTTTCGAAATTCATTGTAAATGTCGAACGCCCAGAGAATCTTCCCGACCGCTTAACGTTTGAAAGATAGCCTTCGATAATAGCGCCGTCATATTCCCTCGGCGATTCAATCGTTAGCTTAAATCGGTCATCATTCTGCGACGCTTTCGTCGAAATTTTGTTTTCGAGTCTTCCGGTTAGCACCATTCCGCTCGGAACCGTGTAATTGCCATTTCCGGCTTTTCTGACGGTCGGCGCGTTTCGGCCGCCTTGAGGATCATCCTGCGGATCGCTGCTCGAATAATTGTCATCATCGCTCGAACTCGAACTGCCACTAGAGCTGTTGTCAGAGGACGAATACCCGTCGGTTTTGTCGTAAAAACTGTCCGCAAAAACTGTCTGACTTAGATAAGAAGTCGTAATACGACGGGTTACCCGCATTGATCGTCCGTTATCTTCTGAAACAAACATCAAAGTGTAGTCTGTTTCGCCTCCAAAACTCGAAACCGTCAAACTTTGATCACGCAAGGTTGCTCGAACGCTTACGGTCGAACCGTCGCTTTTCGTCGATGAACGGGTTTTCCCGTCTGCATTAAACCTTACTGGGTTCCGAGAATTCGATGTCGAAAGGGTCACTTGGTTTCCCCTGATATCCAATTCAATTGTTTCAGGAGCCTCGAGTTTTCTTGCCAGGTCACGTCTATTAGCTTGTGTCGTGCTGTTGCCACGGGTAGCACTTTCGACGATGTCAGCCACATTTTCGCTTCGCGAAACATCAAGTTGATAACGCCCGTTTAATTCCGTCTGCGCCATAACCTGAGCCACAGAAAATACAAAACATATCGTCAACAACGAAATACTGCGCGCTAATCTATTCATCTTCTTCTCCTCGTTCTTTACAATCAACAATTTTTGGTTGCGGGTTACCTAAAAACCTATGACGCATTTTTCGTGCCAAAAGTTTGTAGCCATAATCATAGCAAAATACGGCTCCGTTTGAAGTGAAAAATCTAGTGATTTTCGATAAGATAAGGTTATAAAAGCTGGAAGAATCAACATGTCAAACGATATTTACAAAGCATCCATTCACTACGCAGGTGATGATTTTTTTGTTGGAACAACCCCGAGCGGCCATTCGCAAGTGCTTGATACGAAGGGAGATAGAAAGTCGGCGGCGACTCCCCTTGAATTGCTGCTTATGTCTGTCGCGGGCTGCACGGCGGTAGACGTAATTTCGATCCTAGAAAAAAAGCGGCAGGATGTTACGGATTACAAGGTGGAAATCGAAGGAGATCGAAGGGACGAATTTCCTAAAGGGTTCACGGCCTTTCGGGTTCACCATATCGTATATGGGCGTAGCGTTTCGGAAAAGGCGGTTGCCGACGCAGTAAAACTTTCTGATGAAAAGTATTGCTCGGTCGCTTACACCGTCAGGCCGACAGCTGAAATCACCACGAGCTATGAAATTATAGAGGTCGAATGATTGGAGTATAAGCGTCCTCGCTTGTGTTGAGTGCGAAGCGCGAAGCAGGTGACCGATTTTAAGATGATTTGGATCAACTGTCCCCGGATGCGAGTGCTTTCGCGTCCGATACAAACGGGCACTTATGCCCCAGTTAATAATTTATGAACATATCCGCTCCAGAGGAATTAGAACTCGAAAAGAAGCGTAAGGTGTTAAGGCGCTTGAAAAACAGACTCGTCACCCGCGAGGAGGAGATGGCCGAACTCCGCGCCGAGCTAGAGCAGTTTGAGGCGAAATATACTATGGAAGTCGGAAGACTCTATGCGGAGCTTGACGAAATTGAGGCGGAGATAGCTGAGGAGGAAGTAAAGCTAAACCCGGACGACGAGGAAATCAAGAAACGTGCTGAGGAAGCTCGCGTACGTGCTGAGGAATCGGCCGAGGCTGCAGAGGAAGAAAACTGGCAGGCGTGTACCCAGAAGTGGAATCCGTCGCCCGAGGCAAAGAAGGCGTATCACAACCTCGCGAAGATAATTCACCCGGATCTTGCCATCGATAAAGAGGAGCAAGAACGCCGTCACAAACTAATGGCAAAACTCAACGATGCTTACTCTGATGGCGACCAAAACCAGCTCAACAAGCTCGTCGAAGAATACCGTGATTCACCGGAACTCGTTAAGGGCGACTCCGTAGGTGACGAGCTTATCCGAGTTATACGACAGATTTCGCAGGTAAAACGACGTCTGCTTGAACTTCGCGAAGAGAAGTTAGAGGCTGAGCTTTCCGAGTTGTATGTTTTGCGTGAGAAAGTAAGAAAAGAGCAGCTTGAGGGTAGAAATTTACTCAACCAGATGGCTGAGCGCACCAAAACACACATTAAAAAATCTAAACGCAGGCTTAACAATATATTGCAGGTCGTTGAGGCTGATGAAATAGATATGAATGAACGGTATGGGCTGAATGTTGAGGCTTTTCGTTAACTTCGTGCTTCGCGCTAGTTTCAAACCTCGAATGGCTTAACGTGGATCTTGCCGCCGGCATCCGGCTCCGCTGCTCCGACACCAATAATCTTCCCGAGTACTTTAACTTCCTCAGTGTTAAAAAGTAGAGTTTCCGTATTAATTCCAGATAGCGACACAATTCCAGCAAAGTAGTCATAAAACCCGCAGATGATCGAATCATTTACGATTTCGCTCAGCGCTATCAGATCCCCGCGCTTAATAGTTTCTTCCACAACAACTGCCAAAGAACCCACCGGAATGCCAATCTCTTCAAGATGTGAGTTTCTGATTCTAACTACTTCACAATCGTCGTAATTTGCCATCGAAGGAGGAAAAACTAGCTCGAGATCGTCTCCGTAAATCTTGTTCTGGCCGTGAGTATCCAGGCCTTGAGGAAGCGATTTTTTGCGGATTACTACTTCGAACTCCTTTGCCAGGCGCTCGCCCGCTTCAATCCCAGCATTAGCCCGGGCCAATTCCATCGCCTTATATAAAGATAACGTTGCCGAAGCAACGTCATCCATTAACACCAGAGTTTTCGCTCGGGTAAAATATGCGTCTGCTAAAAACGCGGTGCTTTCGCCTTCTTTGAGTATTTTGATCGATTCTTCGGATTGAACTAATGCTTCCTTATAATTCCCCGCATCAAGAAAAATCTGTGCTTTGGTGTCCAAAGAGGCTCCCATTCTTGCTTTATCACCGAGAATTTCAAAAGTATTGACAGCGCATTCAATAGCATTTTGCGCCTCGCCGAATCTCCCTTCCTTTTTGTAAACCAGCGCAAGATCATTTTCTACGGATCCCAAATAGATCATGTGACCAGATTGCTTATGATATGCGCGCGAATTTTCGAATTTATCGATAGCTTCAAGGGTTCTCCCTCGATTTTTCAAGGCAATTCCGAAATTTCCATTAAAGCAACCCAGAATAAACTCGTCTTCCGATCGATCAACCTCCTGTTCGTGGGCAAAACAAAAATCCAGGGCATCATCGTGTTTACCGGAAATCGCAAGAATAAGACTCTTCGCAACTATCGAAAACGACCTTACAAAACCTGATTCTTCAATCTCCCGTGAGAGCGATTCATCACACCAATTAAGAGCTTCTCTATATTCACCAGTTCGGGAATAACTAAGGGCAAGATAAGTTTCACACTCAGCCAACTTTCGTTTATCACCAGTCTCCAGGAATCGCGCTCTTGCTTTGGTAAGAAGGTTCTTAGACCTCTCTTGTGACTCCGGGGTTTGATTCAAATGCCCGAGAAAACCTACCAGACTCCCGCAGCGAAGAAGGATCTCCGCCGCCGCATCGATATCCAAACCCTCAAGAACGGGTTCTTGTTTTTCCGGGTTCCACAAATCTTTTAATTTGCCGAGTGCCTCTACGTACTCCCCTTTCTTTTCAAGGTTTAGCAGGTCTTTAGCTAGTACTTCAATATCTTTTTTAGTTCTCATCAAAAATATTTTGCTGAATTTTCACGTCTATTAATACTTTTATCTGCAAACAAAAAAAAACTAGGAGAAATAACTATGAAATCAACACTTAAAGTTGTTTTATGTATCAGTCTGTTTTTGTCAACGGCTCTCTTAACCCTAGCCGATGGCGAAATTGGTCAAGGGAACCGTTGCACAACCAACTGCTCGTCAGCGCCCGAACCAATTGCAATGCAATCGTTTGAGGCGGAACCTGTTACGGATCTAAACGTCCAAAATTCCCCCTCCGCCACAACAAAAAAAGAGTCAACCATAATCCTCGAAGATTCTCTCTTGGAGGCTCTCAAGAAGTGGTTTCTCGGGCTGCTCGGTTAGCTCGGAGCTCTGATCAAACATAAGCTAAACCTTATGTTTTTTCTCAAGGGAGACGGGGTTTCCTTCATCAAGGAGCCTCTCTTCCTTAATATCTTTCAAGCTCAGAACGATAACCTTTTCCTTATCTACCTGCGAACCCAGAACATCGGCAAGAATTCTCTCACACTCGTTTCGGATCAACGTTTTCATCCCGTCCGTTAGCATCTCCGAGCTATTGTTCGACGCAACAAACTTAGGCCCCTTTCCGGTTAACAACCAGTGGATCGAGAATGATGTACTTTTACTAATATTAATCAGGACACTCGGTTCCGGCAGCCTGCCAGCGAGATAATTCTTCGCAGCCTGATAAGAAATATCAAAGGTTTGAGCTATCTCAGCAGTCTTCGAGGTGCCGCACGCTTCAACAAAACGCGCCACAAAATCATGGTTTTCGACAATTGTCGACTTCTCTCTTGACATAACTTCAACGATTGTGTAAATCTTTTAAACGATTGTTGAATCAAAGAGTGATTCTAAAGTCCTAAATACCTTGAAACGCAGTATATAACAGATTTTTGTTTTTGAACAATCTTTTGTTTTCAAAAGCACTTTTCCTTGAAAATTTACTGCATATCTTGAGTGAATTCTTAAGTTTTCCGCAACTATAATAATTACGCCCGTAATTATTGCGGAAAGATGGGAGCGTAGTGGGAGGCGCTCCCGTATTTATTTTAAAGATTGGAAACCTAAAGGCGTTAACAGTTTTAAATATAAATTGCAGAGCTGAAATATCCATTGCGTTTTCGCCGCGGCGAATCTATACTGTTTTGGGTAAAAATTTCGGGCTGAAAGGAGAAAATTTGGACGCTAAAATTCATCGAGGACAATTAAATGCGAAAGGATTTCGTTTCGCGATAGTTGAATCACGCTGGAACGATTTCATCACCACTCGACTGACTGAAGGAGCTTTAGAGGCTCTTGAAAGCGTCGGCGCCACCGAGGAGAATGTGGAAGTCTTTAAGGTGCCGGGCTCCTTTGAGTTGCCACTGACGGCGAAAAAACTTGCTAAAACAGAAATATTCGACGCGATAATCTGTCTAGGTGTAGTGATACGCGGAGAGACTCCACATTTTGATTATGTTGCGGGTGAAGCCGCGAAAGGAATATCTCAAGTCGGATTGACAACGGGAATACCGGTTGTTTTTGGGGTCGTGACCGCTGACACGGTTGAGCAGGCGATAAATCGAGCCGGAGTTAAATCCGGGAATAAAGGACATGAGGCGGCTATCTCCGCGGTTGAGGTAGCAAATCTGTATAAGGCAATTGACAGCAGTGCGAAAACTTCCAATGAGGGGAAAAAAGCTGTGCCGCACGTAGCTTGAAAATAAAGCGATATGGGAAGCAGACGTAAAGCACGTGAATGTGCTTTGCAAATGTTATATGCAGCCGATGTAGCTCAAACGAGCAAAGCTAGTTTGACGCGCGATTTCTGGAACGAACTGTCGGATATGGAATCCGACGACGTAACAAAAGAATTTGCGAATAACCTGGCAATCGGCACTCTGCGAAAGCTATCGCAGATCGACGAACAGATCCGTAAGCGTGCGGAACACTGGCGTATTGAGCGAATGGCAATTGTCGATCGAAATATCCTGAGACTCGCCGTAAGCGAATTTCTCTACGAGAACACTCCTCGAACGGTTGTTATTAATGAAGCTCTTGAAATTGCCCGCCAATTTTCGACCTACGAGGCGACGCAGTTTATAAACGGGATCCTCGACGCTATCAAACATGACCTTGAGGAAGAAAATCCGGAAGACTCCGAAGACAAAGAAACACCACCAAAAGTAAACGAAAAAACGAATGCATCTTCGATTTGATCGAAACAGAACCGCAATAATCTTAGTGCTTACATTTGTTTCGTTTCTCCTGTTTGCTCCTAACCACAAAGCACAAAACCATCCCAAAAGAATTCGCGGATATAAAGTTCATAATGCAAAGGTATCCGTAGTTTCTGAAAAGCATCAGGCGGCGGAAAAGAGCATCGTTGTAGTCGCAAAATTCGAAACCCCGACACCTTCATCCGTCTCCGTTTCCCGTCTTAGTTTAGCTCTCAAAGGTCACATACAGGTCTTTGAACAAAGCGGGAAAATCGATTTTATTCAATTTGAGAAGTTCACAATAAACGGTGTAAATGTTGAAGTAGCGGAGTATAGATCCTCTTTCCCTTTTAAGAAAAACAAGCCCCGTCCGCTACCAGATTCGATTAAGATTTCTGTTGGGACCCTTCAAGCCCTCCGGGGAACTTTTAGAGAACTGATATCCGGAGGGGATTTCTGGAGGGTGCGCGGAAAGGTACTTGTGTTTGGAAAATTCAAAAAAGCCTTTTTTAACTTTAAGCGGGTAATCCCAATCGAGGTCGATCTGTATGTTCCCAAGCCTGACCTGAAAGACGTCGCGCCGTTTTAGTCAGCAACAATGAAATAACTGCAAAAAAAGAGCCCGAGGAATTTCTTCCTCGAGCTTTTTAATTTTCCGCTTCCGATTTTCTATCCATCACCATCCGGTGTTGGCGTCGGTGGAGGCGTCGGTGTTGGCGTCGGCGGTGTCGCTGTCGGCGTTGGCGTCGGCGGTGTTGCTGTCGGCGTCGGCGTCGGCGGTGTCGACGTCGGTGTAGGCGTCGGCGGTGTTGACGTCGGTGTTGGCGTCGGCGGTGTTGGCGTTGGCGTCGGTGTTATACTCGGCGTCGGTGTTGGCGGGGTCGGCGTCGGTGTCGGCGGTGTAGGCGTCGGTGTTGGTGTCACCACCGGCGTTGGCTCAGGATCCGGTAGCTCTGTATTCCCTTCGCTGTCTCTCGGCACAGGCGCCTCCAAAAACTGTACGTTTCTGACTCCAATCTTGGTCGATCCTTCGATCGTTTTCACCGTACCGTTACTGAGCGGAGCCGTAGTAACGGTTGCTGAAGCCTCGATTACTCTCACTAAGGGCGCCTTATCAATATCGAGTTGCTCGATTGGCTGCTCAAATATTGTTCCGCTTCCAGCCGGCTTGAGAACAAATCTAAATTGAAGGTCCGTAAGATGTTCCGCAACTACACTATCTGTGTACGGCTTATCTTTTACTCCAAAGACCCTTCGCATAAATCTTCCATTGGCATCCACGTAGAAGTGGATCATGTTAACTCGTTTGAGCGTTGCGGGTTGGGTGTTGCGATCTGTTGCAGCCGCAAGATTTCCAGTCCATCCCATACGGTTTAAGCCGAGCGTGTCGCCTTCTTCCCAGTAGATTTGGTTTGAGCCTGTATCGACGCTTGTGACTGCACCGAACACTCCGGTTCCACCGCTCGAAATATAATAGACTTCCCCAACGGAAAAATCGGCGATACGGGCAGCAGGAATATTGATGCGTCCCGACCAATAGGCAGTAGAGTTGACAGGCAGATCAATCGTCGCGAAACTCTGATCGGTCGACAGAATAGTCAATCGATCAGTGTTTTCCATTACTGTCGTCGTTGGGTTCGAACCTATTACATTAGTCCCGGATGGTACATCATTGTCAGAGACGGTTGCTCCGATGCTTACGAAACCGCCGGCCGATGGGTCGATAACGGAATCCGGACGGGCTGTTAAATAATTAGTTACGAAGGGCGACGGAAGCCAGAGGTTAGAGATACCGCTGAGGCCATCTCCGGCCCTTAGAATATCGCGCGTGAGCATTTCTTGCGTATTACGAAATTCCTGTTGAGCGGACGTGACTTCAACGTTTGTGCTCGATGAACGGATTGTTCCACCCAAAAGGGCGAAGGCGGCAGAAACTACTACGAGAGTGAGAACGATTACTACCATCAGCTCCATCATAGAGAAGCCGGATTCGCTATTTGTTTTGCACACTTGTTTCATATTTCTAACTCCGCTTATCGCAGTTTCTGTCTAAATCCTGTTGCCTGTACATATTGGAAATAAGGTGTTCCGGGCGGCAATTTGTTTGGAGTAAGAAATGTACGATCAAAACTCCAATTACGAGTCGGCGGCATGTAGGTCACCGTCGTGCTGTTTTCCCATTGTGCTATCGCCTGAGTAGAGTGAAATAGCGGAATAAACGAACCCGAATAGTTCCACGAGCGTGTGTTTCCGCCATAGTTCCATAATTCTAGAAAGCGGGGGTAGTTAACCGCGCCGCCGTTACGCCTGTCACCCGCTCCGGTTCTTCCCGGAATTCCGTTCATTGCTGAAATGGTTGTCCCTGCAATGATACCCGCTCTTACTGATGTGCTGCCCGTAACGTCAGCAAGATCTTCGTCTGCGACGCGATGGGCTGTACCAGTCATATTCAAAGGATCGTTGGTGGCCGTCGGATAGAGTGCGCTCAGCCCGTCAAACCATGTTTTTGAAAGAGGAAAAAACGCATCTGCAGCAATTGAAGATGGTATCTGCGGTCCCGTGTAGCCACCGTTGTTCAGCGTCGAACCACCTGCCGGTATGCCCGTGATTCCCGTTGTATTGTAGTTGCCCCAGATATAAACCATATTCTCCGCGGCAATCGTAATTCCTTTTGTAGGAGATAATTTATCGGCTGCTGCTGAAAAACTGAGGGTTTCTCCGTCAAATAAACGAACAGAGCGCCGAAAATAAGTAGTATTGATTTTCAAAACCTCATCAGCTCGCATCCGTACGTTTCCGGAATACGTCGATAGTTGATAGGCTGTTCCCACATCAGGAAGCTCATTTACATCTTTTTGAAGTGTTCCGGCCTTTGGGGCTGCGGACGAGTCCCAACCAAAATCAATCACGTCTTCGCCAGCGTCCAAAACGTCGTTCGGACCGTAAATATCTTCGTTGTCAACGATCCCGTTTGTCGTACGAATGTTTGATCCATCGGCAAGGTATTCGATTTTTGGTCGATCGCCCCTACGATCTGAAACATAGACTATGTAGCCGTTTTCGCCATCGATGTTTGAGCTGACAGCGTTCGTGCCGGAAAGAAGATTCGAGTCATAAATTCCGTCAATCCAGCGGGCAAGATTCCGCATGTTGAGATCGATAACGCTGGTCAACCCGCGATCAACGTAGATATCGTTCTCGTTCAAACTATCTCGGTACCAGCCTTCACGAACGTTGTAAAGGTTAATCGGCACGATCGAGTTTAGGCCCGAAACAGGAGGGGTTTGAGCCCTTGTGATTGTTCCTGATCCTCCATTGCTTATATCATCATCGTCGGCTGCAGTTACCGTCATATCGATAAATCCGCGCGATTCGATCGTCGCGGGGTCTGTAATCTCACCGTCAGCCACAGTTTGTGTGTTTCGTGTAAGACTAACCAGGTCAAAACCGTTGCTGTTTCGATCACGTGAACCCTGAACATATGCAGCCCAAAGTGGACGCTGCAAGTAGACGATCCCATTTGGTTCGCCAACGGTCATTCCCATGCTTAGGATTTCCTGCGTAACGTCCAAAACCGTTCCGTCAGGTCTGACGATCTCGATCAAAACCCTTGCTTCGATACCTGATCCCGGCGGAATGTAGTCACTTCCAACGGTTGCAGCGGTGCTCTTGATTCCTCTTACTACTTTTGCGTCTACGGTGCCCCCATTATCCTGTTTGATAGTGGCGGCATCGATATATGAACCGAGATTGGAAACCCGACGAAGGGCGTTGCCTCCACCCAACGGAATTGGGTTAAACCCGGTTGCATTGTTTTTTAAAACGACGCCTTTACCTACAGGAATCCCCGCTTGATTTGTCGCGCCGCTGCCCGCGTTCCAGTCGTCTATCAAAATCCGGATCTGCGCTTTGTTCTGGTAGCGTGAATCGGCCAATGCCTTCGTATCTGTTGGCAAACTGCGCTTAATGATTTCGGCTGCAGAACTTCCGGTTTGCTCAAGCGGTGTCAAAAGCTGTGTTGCACCGGTAGTGTGCGTTAAAACCTGTCCGCCAAATTGGTTGTCGTTTCCATTGGCGGCCAAAACAGAATCGTTTTCCCAATTGGGATTTGGAATTCCTAAAGGACTTCCCGGATAGTAACCGCGGTCGCCAGGAGCGCTGCCGTTAATATAGGGTCCTCCGACAGTTCCTCCGCCCGACTGCATACTTCCGATTGTGCTTCGAACGTTAAACCCGTTGACCTCTACCCATACATTGTTAGCTCCTCCCGACGTGTTTGAAACACCGCTCGATTTTGCCTCGCGAATTAATTCACCGGCCATCGTCAGACGATTGAGAAACTTGATGTTTCTAATGGCATAGATATTTTTGTTGCTATGAATGCGGCCGTTAAAGTACATCATCGGGCCCGGAGCAAACTCCAGATCCTCGTTGCTGTACATTCCAAATTGAAATAGCGGTACGAGATAGTTGTTAAATTCCCTTTCGAGTTCTACTTCCGCACCGCTCCAATCCTGAGTTGCGATCGTAGACATTTTGTAAGGGATAATACTTGCGTACAGTCCAGAATACGGTCCACTTGGAATGTTTACTCGTGGGTAGATATCGTTCGGCAGCCCCTGAATAGTTCGGAGTTCCGAGAGTCTGTCAACATCTTCTTCAATGGATTGAAAGAAGCTGAACCCTTCATTTCGCAATGCTTGCGGATACGCCACTTCAATATCGTCCAAATCTTGCTGCGAGGGATTAATCTTTTTTCGAAACAGGTCACTAAAATCACTCGTCATCTTCTCGATCGCAGCGGTTCCTGCGTAGAAAGTTTGGGTACGCTGCAAATCACTTCCTGCGATTCGTGCTTCCGTAGAAGAAAAAGCCAGGGCTGTGAGTGCGACTACGGAGAGGATCGCGAGAATAATTACGACGATAGCCAGCGCCGCCCCTTTTTCGCGGCTTTTATCAAGGCAAATTTCTGTTTCTTTCTTAAAGAACATCCTGTTTCTCCAATTTCCTCTAACGGGTAATTCTAAATTCATCGTTCAAATATCCGACACCCGTTATCTCGCCAAATTTCCCGCCCGCTGCCGGATATTGCACGCTAACTTCAACCTTCTTAAGGGCCACATTCCCCGGCAAGTTTGAGATCGTAATTCTACGCCAATACCCTTCTCTAACAGGTGGGTTTCCTACCAAATCATCGTCTGTGCCGTTTACTCCATCTGCACCCGGATCAATGGCGACTGCTTTAAATCCATCACTAAACCCGGCGAAGGCGTTTGCGACGTTTGTGTTGTCGACATCAGCTACATTGGCGATTTGCTTAAACTCGAGGCGTTTGGAATTTCGTAGAGATTCTATCTCCTCAATTGATGAGACAACGATTAATTTCCCATTTGTAACGTTGCGACTTATGGAGCTGAATTCGAGTGCAAATGTCACTGCTGCGGCCGTGCCAATCAGACCGATGGTTAGGATAAAGATTGCCACAACAGCTTCAATCATGGTGAATCCTTGTTCGCCGCAGCTCTCATTTTCTTTAATTTGTTGAGTGTTATTCCACATAGGCACCATTTGAATCGCTATAGCTCCAGACCTTTACGCGTCCGTTAGCTCCGAGGATTGAAATTGCGAAAGCGGCGTCTTTTCCATGAACTTTGTCATAAAAAAATATTGCGCTGTCTACCGTATTGTCACTTGCGTCTCGTACCGAACCGTCCCCGTGAAAGGTTATTTCCGCCGCACCCGCCGTTAAAACCGTCATTGCCGTTCCGTCTTGAAGGTTTGCTGGTGTTACACCAGGAGGAAATCCATAGGTAACATCGTCAGCCGGCAAACCACTTCCAGACAGTTGGGTTATAACGTTCGTTGAGGCTCCAACAGCTCCAAAATCACCCCCGTACATAACGAGTGACTTTGCGGAATCGTTGTACTGCATCGTGATCGGTTTTCGCTGAGACATTGCTTGTTGGCGCGCATCTCTAAATGCGGAAGCGGCCGAACTTTTAAGTGATGTAAATGAAAGCAGCCGACGTGAAGAGCTAATCTGCGGCATGGCAAAAACAAGAATAATTGCCGCGACAAGAATCACGATAATGAGCTCAAGCAGGCTAAAACCTCCATCGGAAGTTCGAACCATTTGATATTGCTTTCTCTTGGCAAACATTATTTTAAGTTTGGGGGTGTGTGAGCTATTGTGGATCCTCTATCCACGACTTTTCCTACTTAACCATAAGTTGCAATAACGAAGTTTTTCCAGAAAAAAGATGTTTAAACAAACAGCTAAATCTTTTTACGTTCTTCCTCATGTACCTTAGACTCAACAAAAAAGCTGTAAGAAATAAATACCCGTCAGACCAGCTTGACCTGACGGGAAGATAAGAAACACATTCAAGTAATTATCATTTACGATTACTTTCCAATTTTTTTTTTGCCTCAGCTATTTCACTTTGTGTTGGAGAATTTCCCTAACCGTAAAGCAAAAAGGCTTTGGATCTGTTGGAAGCGGTAGGCTGTTCGTCATCGAGTCAAGCTTTCTCGGGTTACCTTAAACGCCTGACCCGAATTCGAACAGCTAGTAAACATTACTCTTCCCGTACCTGCTATTGGCCGCCCGATTTATTCGAACTTCCGTTTTGTCCGCTCGGGTTTGCGAGTGGCAGAACAGGAATCGTTCGAGTTTTCGGAGTTGAGCTAGGTGGTGCCGAATTCGACGGCGGATTTCCTAGCGGAACCGGCTGAACAAGTCTTGTCGAACGCGGCTGAGCCGATGCCGGTGCACCAGGTTTGCCATTGTAGTCCGGACGGTAGATACGCGGCGTGATGAAAAACATGATTTCATTCGTGCTGCGCGTCTTCTGCTTGCGCTTAAACAAGTTGCCGAGTACAGGGATCTTCGAGAGTCCCGGAGTACGGTTAACGATGTCACTTTCCGAATCAAAAAGCGCTCCACCGACAACGGTTGTACCGCCGTCTGGAACCATTACTTCGGTTTTCATGCGCTGTGTTGAGATCGGAGGTGTTCCGCCTGCATTTGGTGGAACTGTGTTGTTTTCAGCAACAACCTGAAGAATAACCGTTCCAACATTTGTGATCTGCGGTGTAACTGCGAGTCGCAAAGGAACCGGAACGTATTCAGTTGTCGTTACTACAGCACCTTGAGAGCTGTTTGGCTGAACTGTAACTACCGGAATTTGCTGTCCGCTTTCGATCTCTGCAGGACGGTTATTAAGCGTTGTAACACGCGGTGTGGCAATCGTTTTCACGTTACCTTTTTGCTCACCAGCGGTTAACAAAGCGTTAATTCTTGCCGTTCCGAATACACCGGTTGTTAGACCGATGATCGTACTTGCAGCAGCACCGAGCTTGCCGTTTGGCTGCGGAAATTCAAATCCAACTCCAGGATTGTTTCCATTGGCAGTTCCGGTTGTTGCCGCATTGTTAGCATCTCCGCCGAGAGTCGAGAATATCCCGCCCGCTCCACGAGTAGTGTCGGTCAAAACAGCAGATAGCTGGAAACCGAGGTCGCGGCTAAAGGTTCGTGTAGCTACTACAATTCGTGCTTCAATCTCTACCTGCGGTGCTGGCTGGTCAAGAATGAAAACGAGCTTGCGAAGTGCATCAATATTTTCCTTAACGTCGGTAATGATCAATGTGTTGCTTCTATTGTCAACCTCTACTGATCCGCGTCGCGAAAGGCGCTTTGAAACGATTCCAAGGATACCCTGATCCATGCCGTTTGCTCCGCCTCCGCCTCTGCCGCCGGCCGAAGCGCTTTGTTGGCTACCGCCTACAAAACCGCCTGAGCGACCTGCAACTCCACCAAGCGTGTTGTTGGCGCGTGCGTAGTTTAGACGTATAAATTCTGTGTAAAGCGGCGATGTATCCAGCTGATTTTCGCGGATCTTCGCTGCTGCCTCTCCTTCTTCGGCCAAAACTTTTGCTTCAGCGATTCGAAGGATCGGACCGTTCACCTGAACTCCAAGTTCCTGCGATTGCAGTATGGAATCGAGAGCGATGTTCCAGGGAACGTTATTTACGTTGATGGTAACCGGAACCTGCTTAACGGATTTGTCGATTACAAAATTGATTCCGTACTGTTCGGTAACATAGTTCAAAATGTCTCGAACGTCCGCGTTTACAACGTTCAGGTTGATTGGCTCGCCTATAAACCCTGGTTCACCGTACATTTTGCCTTGGTTAGCAGGCTTTACTTCTTGGGCGATTACCGCAAGGGCTAGGCAGCTTGTGATTACTAAAGCAATTATGGCTCTTACGCCGTATTTGCCTATGTTCTCAGGAAAAGTCATGTTTCTTACCTCACAAATTATCTCTGTGTAGAGATGAGTTTATATAGAGTTATTGTCTTTATAGTGAGCGTGAGTATGTATAACCCCACGCGTGGAATTAGTTCTTCTTTCGTGCAACTTTCGAGCTTTTCTTGCTTTTCGAAGTGCCTTTCTTACCCTTGGATTTGTCCTTCGCCGAGTCTTTCGTCTTTTCATCTGCCTTTCTCATTTCTTCGAGAGGCGAAACGATTTCACCCGAAACCGGAACGTCAACGGTATCTTTTTTCGCAGGTTCAGCGCTTGCAACTTGAGGCTTTCGTGAATATGCCTCGGGCGGCGCCGTGCCTTGAATAGCCTGACTATCCGAATACTTTCGCAGTGCCTTGTTTTCTACCGACGAAACGAATTTCCCGGTGCTCCACTTGGTTACTTTGCGAAATACGAGTCTGTTTTCCTCAACTGCGACGAGTTGTCCGTCAAAGAATCTTTCGCCCGGATAGATCGTGTAAGAGAGATTAATCGGCTCAACCTTAACGATTGCGGCATAGCCTCGCGGTGTGCGAAAGATGCCGGTCACGGAAAGCTCATCGAGCAGCATTACCGAAGTTGGTTTCGGAAGTGGCATTCCATTAAGAGCTGCTTGCTCACGAACCTGTCTGAAGTAGTTAATCCTGGCTTCCGCAGAAGGCGCATCTACTACGTAAGGGCCTTGTTTCTTCGGTTTTGTAATTGATTTCTTGGCGCTGGTAGGTTGTGTGCTTGTTTTAACGGGTCTTGGTCGCTTTACTGCATCCCTTTTTCTCAAAACTGGATTCTTTTGAAATGGATCGCGTCCGACCTGCGCTGAAAGTTCTGCGGTGAATCCGCCTACGAACGTAAGCACGAGCGCTGAAAGAGTCAAATTTACAATCTTTTTTATCTTTGCTTTATTCATGATTTTTCTCTCAAGAAAGTATTGAATCTATAAAGTTATTTTTTCGCTGGAGGAGCTTTTGCCGGTCCAGCCGGCTTAGCACCGGGTTTAGCAGGGGCTCCAGCAGGTTGTTTGCCCGGAGGAAGCGGCTTGCCATTGGCGTCAACCGCAGGGGGGCTTTCGAGGTTATTAAGAGTTTCAGGCGAAGCGTAGTAGGCGGTCAGCAAAAATTGTGCGTGGAGTGTTTTGTTAGCACTTTGCTTATCAAGCTGCTTCAGGCTAAAGTCTGTGATAGAAACGATTCGTTGAAGTTTTGCCATCTTCTCAAAGAAGTCACGAAGGTTGTTGAAATTACTATCTACTTCGACTTCTACTGGCTTAGCCATGATGAAATCTTTCTGTGCATCGTCTCTTGGTGAAAATCGGTTTACGATCAGAGCGCTACCGCGTGCAGTATCCTGCAAGCCTTGAAGCACGTTTGTAATCTCGCGCTGTTCCGGCAGAAGCACTTTCAACTCATCGTATTCCTGCTCCTTACTCGCAAAGAGGGAACGAAACTCATTGATTCGTTGAGTGGCGATTTGTGCAGCCTGATTTTTTGATTTCAATTGAGCAACTTGTTCTTGAATTGTTTGAGTTTCAGCTCGGGTTCCGCTTGTTACGAAGTAGTAGACTCCGAAATAAACCAAGGAGGATAATCCGACCAAGATCAGAAGTTGCCAATGCCAAGCTAGTGCTTTGAATTTGTTCATTTTTCCAATTTCCTTTTGTAAAAATCTTGCTTCTATGTCGAAACTTTTAGTTACTGTTTCGAGCTACTTTCGCGTTTCCATCGCCCGACTCAGCGGCATTTACAGCTGATTGAACCTTGTCTTCCTGGGAAGGTTTGTCGTTTGAAGCTGAGGTGGCGCCATCGCTATCAGAGTTAGCTTTTTCAGGTGTATAAGCACACCGAATCGTAAACTCAATAACTTCGAGTTTTGGCACTTCAACCTGATCGTTTGCAACGCGTTGCGCTTGAATTTCTTTCCTCTGAGTTTCGATACCCAAGTTTGAAAACAGACCGGATGAAAATTCAAGGCTGCGTCCGAATTGGGTAACAGCTGATTCGCTCGGCGAGCTTCCTTTGATCGTTAACTGATCGCCCTTCTGCTCGATACTATCCAAATAAATGTCTGTATTCATTCCGATTCTTTCGCGAATTGCTGAAAGAACGGCGCTTGGTCCGGCTTGAGTCGATCTCAACTTCTTGATCGCCTCGATGCGTAGATCAACGTTGCGGATCTTGTCTTCGAGCTCTTTCTGCTCCTTCATTACAGCCTCTAGCTCAGCAGCTTTTTGCTTCTGCTCAGCGAGTTGGCGCTCGGCTTCGGCCTTTGCTCGGGCGGTACTTATAAAGTCCCAGCCGATTACACCTGCCAGCAATGTTAGAACGGCGATGCTCATTAACAACAGACGCGATGCAGGGCTCGAGACTTTCTTCTCGACCTTTACGGATGCTCCGCCTTGTCTTTCTGTAACTGAATCTAAAAGGTTAATCTTTATCATTTCAATTCCGCTCCTCTAATTGCCAAGCCAACAGCTACAGCCATTTCGGGCATAATCTCTTTCAGGTAGTCAGGATCAAATTTTCGGTTATCGACCTTAACCTCGCGGAACGGATCGAGAACCTCAACCGGAAGTTCGAGCTTCTCAGCCAAATCTTCCTTTAGTCCCGATAGCTTCGATCCGCCACCGGAAAGCAAAATCTTTTCAACTCCGATATCATCGTCATCGGTTGTTGCGCGGTAAAAGTCGAAGGTTTTTTGAATCTCCATCGCAATCGTATCGGTAACGTTTTCCATCAAAGGCTCTATCGCGGTTTCATCTTCGTCGCCGGCTTCAGCGCTTGCACCGCGTTTTACTGCTTCGGCTTCCTCGTAGCTATAGCCGAGACTACGCTGTAAAATATCTGTAAATTGGCTTCCACCTACGGTTATGTCTCTCGTAAACAACGAGTTTCCGCCCTGAACGATATTGACGTTCATCGTAGAAGCACCGATATTCAAAAGTGTTACAACCTGAGAGTCGTCAGGCTTGTAGTTAACTTCGTAGCAGTTTTGGAGAGCAAAAGTGTCAACGTCAATAACAACCGGATTCTTTCCTGAAAGCTGAACGGCTTGTTTGATGTTGTCTAATCTTTCCTGTTTACACGCGGCGATCATCACCTGAACGGCTTCTTCGTCTTCCATCGCTACGTGGTAGTCGAGGCTTACTTCAGATAAGTCGTAAGGGATGTGCTCTTCAGCATGCCAATCAATTGATTCTTCGAGTTCTTCCCTGCTCATCGCCGGTAGAACAATGTTCTTTATGATCACTGAATGACCGCTTACGCCGGTTACAACTTCACCGGATTTAACTTGGTGTGATTTACAAACGTTTTGGATTACTTCGGAAACTGCATTGAGCTCCATTATTTGTCCGTCAACGATTGTGTCATTTGGCAGATTTTCAAATCCTAGATTTACTAGATTAAGACTATCGACCTTTCCGTCAAGCTCAACCACTTTGACAGAGCTCGAACCTATATCCAGACCAAAAACGCCTTTCTTTTTACCGAACAGCATTATTTTTATTCTCCTTACTACTTTTAGCCAATCCTCTTTTTTGAGAATGTACTTTCACTTCTTTCATAAACGAGTCGGAAATTTTAATTAATTTGAAGTAGAGATTTCGTCACCTGGTTGGATCGACGTTAAAGATAGGATGTGATTTGACAGGCAAAACTATTTGTAGAATCAAAACTCCCGTTTCGTTTATTTATCCCTGAATAAAGCGGTTTCAGGTTTGTGGGACGGTTTCTTTCTTTTCAAAGGTGACGACTTGTTTCCGCACGTAGTGTGCTTCCACTTAACTAAGTTAACTTATCCACAAACATATGTCAACACTTTTTTACAATGTTAAACAATCAAAATGAAAGATGTTCATTCAGAATGAAAGATTCTTTTTTGGACTTAGATTGATATTCTTTTAATTTGAACTGTTTGGGTGTGTTGGGAAAGTTGTCTTAAGCAGCGAATTGTTATGAAAACTTTTTAAATAGTTCTCTTAGGCGATCGTAATAACTCCGACTAAGAGTGAGTTCAGTTTCATCATCGAGAGTTACGAGATAATCGCCGCTAAACAACGGGTTGAGTTCTTTGATTCGATCGATGTTAATGACGCGCGATCTATGTATACGAAGAAATTTCTCCGGCGGGAGTTTTTGCTCGATCTTGTTCATGGTCTCACGCAGCATATGCGTTTGCCGACCGATATGCAGCTTTACGTAGTTTCCGGCTGCTTCTATCCAATCAATTTCCGTGGTTTTAACAAAATAAACCCGACCGGACGTTTTCAATACAAGCCGCTCCGGGTATTCTTTTTCTTTTTCTGCACGCAAATCAGAAAGCAAAGACATTAATTGCTCGTTTACATTATCCTTCCGAACATTTTCGATTTGTTCGCGTGCCCTCCGCAAGGTTTCTTTCAAACGATCTGCATCAAATGGCTTCAGAAGATAATCCAGCGCATTTACTTCAAATGCACGAATCGCGTACTCGTCAAAAGCCGTTACAAAAATTACGGCTGGCATTTTTGACGAGTCAACCTGCTCAAGCACCTCAAAACCATTTAATTCCGGAATCTGAATATCAAGGAAGACTAAATCTGGTCGATTGCTGTTGATAAACTCCACCGCATCGGACCCGCAATCGCTTTCGCCGACTATGTCGATATCGTTTTCTGCCTTCAGGATTCTAACGATTTTTTCGCGTGCCAGCTTTTCATCATCTACTATCAGGGTTTGAATTTGCATCAGCTTTATCCCGCGTATCCACCTTCTAAAAGATCAAGGGCTGTTTCTTCTGTTGGATTGTTTTTGAACGGGATTTCGATCGCGACCGTAAAACCTTCGCCTTCCTGCGTGCTTACCTTGAAGTCCTGCTCGTCTCTATAAAGATAGAACAGACGCTCCTTTACGTTTCGGAGCCCAATTCCATCTGCCAGTGAATCTTCCGCTGCTTCCGACAAACCGATTCCATCGTCGGAAACCTCGATATGAAGTCTATTGTTTTTCCTAAATGCATCAATATGAACCGAGCCTCCCTCCCTTTTCGGAGTTATGCCGTGTTTTATTGCGTTTTCAACCAACGGCTGCAGAATCATATTTGGAACGATCGAATCGTAGGCATCTGAAGAAACTTCGACGTCAAACTTTAGTCTTTCCTGAAAACGCATGCGCTCAATCTCGACATATTTCTTAACAAAAGAGAGTTCCCGCTCAAGAGTCACTTCTTCCACCTCTGAGTTTTCGAGCGTTATGCGCAATAGGTCGCTAAGCGTAGCAATCATTTTTTCGGCGGCGTCCGGATCTTTGTAAATCAGCTCGGAGATAGCGTTGTGTGTGTTAAACAAGAAGTGTGGATGCAGCTGCATTTTAAGCGAGCGGAGCTTAGCCTGGATCAGGTTCGCTTCTAATCTTGAATTTCGGAGCTCTCTCTCGCGAAACTTTTTGTAGTATTCGCTCACCAAAACGATTCCCATCGTCATCGCATAGAGTGAAAAACTTAAGAGCCAATTAGAAACAAACATTCCCCTGAAGGCTTCTGGATAGGAGTTAAATTCAAACTTCGCCATATATCCGAGAGCGGGGAGAACCAAACCTTGGTAGGCCGTCTGAAGTAGAATTATGCCAAAACCCGTTAGGGCAAGAAAAAACAAGCGCCTATAAAATGCTTTTCCTTCAGGCAAAAACTGTCGAGCTGATGCGAAAATTAATGGTGTCAATGCAACCCATCCCAGGCAAGAGATAAATTGAATTGTAAACGTGTTGCTTAATGAGAACGGTTTTTCAGAGCCATATTCCAAAAACCAAAAGTAATGCTTCATAGTAAATGCGAATGCAACTACGGTCCAGACGCTGAAAATAACCAGCGACCAGACAAGGAAGTTCTTAAAGTCCTTAGTGTTTTCCATTCTCCTTAATTAGTGACCACGCTCTGTTGATCTTTGCCGGTCTTTTCTTAACGAAAAGGATCGAGTTAGGTTCGGCATTGATCGAACTCACGCCTGAACCGCCTTGATCATCTTTGCAGGCTTGGATGTGGGTTAATCCGATAACGTTTTATTTTATTGTTAAGGGTGGTAACGCCGATTCCCAAAATACCTGCGGCCCGGGTTTGGTTTCCGCCGGTGCGATTGAGCGCCGAGCGAATCAAATTAACTTCAAATCTGCGTATTTCGTCAGGCAGGCTTATGTCTTCGTGTCGTTCAAGTTTTTTCGCCAGGCTCAGGGCATCGACTTCTTCGACTAGCTTAAGCAGAATATCTTTAAATTTGCGAAGCTTGTTCCATATCCCTTGCTGATCTCGTGTACGGATCGCGTCATCCAAAGCGTTTAGATCGGCTTCGCTGAGGTTTTTATGTGTTCGTTTAGAAGACAGGTATTGCTCATCGAGCCGATATCGCTTGATTTTGGCGTTTAGAGTTGTGTAGTTGATGTTGAGAAGCTCTGCCGCTTTGACTTGATTGCCGTTAAATTTATCTAAAGCACGCTGGATTAAATAACTCTCAAATTTTCTTACTTCCCCGTTCAGACTTGTTCCCTCGGGAAAATTCATCGGATAGATCATTTGCAGAGATCGAAGTTCATCAAGGAGTCCGACCGCGGTTTTCTTCAAACTTCTCTGTTCTTCAATCGCATTATTTCTTACGATTTCGTAATCCCGCTCTTCTCTAACTTCGATCGGATTCTCCATTACGTCGCTCCAAAAATCCTTTTGCAAGGTAAACTTTTTCTTAATTGTAAAGAGTCAGGTTTAGAACGAAAATGAATTTGTGATGAGATGCACTTTCAGAATGACGGCCGGACAAACTAAAGGGATGATAGAACCCGAAAATTCGGATAAGTTCAAGAGATTGAACAATCTTTACGGACCACTTTTAGAAACTAAGCATTTCCCAGTACCCGACATCTATCCAACGCCCAAGTTTATAGCCCACTTCGCGGAAGTGAGCAACCTTTTCAAAACCGAGTTTTTCATGAAATTTGACGCTGGCTTCGTTTGGTAGTGAAATGCCTGCGATGAGAGCGTGAATATCTGTATCTTCGAGTTTTCCAAACAGCTCAGCGTAAAGCCGCGAACCGACACCCCTCTGCTTTGAGTCGTTTCTGACATAGATGGAAACTTCAGCGGCATATTTATATGCATCTCTTAACTTAAACTGTGTCGCGTAGCAATAGCCTAGGATAGTACTTTCATCTTCGGCAACGAGAAACGGATAATTTTCCGAAATGCTTTTTATGCGCGGTACCATCGCATGCCCGAGAACTGGTTCGGTTTCAAAAGTATGATGCGTGTTTCGTATGTAGTAATTGTAGAGATCGGCTATTTGATCGGCGTCCTCAAGTTTTATTTCGCGTATTTCCATACCACTAATTTTATTGGCGACTTAGTTACAAAATCGGCCAGTACCCTTAACGGCCGGGTTTCGGTTTCAGTTCCATTTTAGCAATTGATTCCAGATGCACTTCATCCGGCCCATCTGCAATTCGCAGCATACGGGCTATCGTCCAGGCAAACGGCAGAAACGTATCCTGGCAAACTCCTGCTCCACCATAAACCTGTATGGCCCGATCAATCACATTCAAAGCCATTTTCGGAACAACGGCTTTTATCATAGCAATTTCTTTCCGCGCCTCTTTGTTCCCTCTCTCATCCATCATCCATGCTGTTTTGAGTACGAGCAGCCTGGCCTGGTCGATCTCACTTCTAGATTCAGCGATCCATTTTCTGATGACGCCCTGATCTGAAAGAGGTTTCGAAAATGCGACACGTTGTTTTGCGCGATCTTTCATCAATTCAAGTCCGCGCTCTGCTAAACCGATCAAACGCATACAATGATGAACTCTTCCCGGTCCCAAACGCCCTTGCGCAATTTCGAATCCGCGCCCTTCACCCAAAATCAGATTCTCTTTTGGAACACGCACATTTTCAAACGTTATTTCGGCGTGACCGTTTGGCGCATCGTCATAGCCAAAGACGTCAAGCATCCTTTCTATCTTTACACCCTCCGCATCCATCGGAACAAGAATCATCGATTGCTGCAGATGTTTTGCGGCATTTTCATCGGTTTTCCCCATAAAGATTGCGAGTTTGCAGCGCTGATCTCCACCACCTGTTGACCACCATTTCTTACCTTTGATTACATAATCATCGCCGTCGCGCTTAATCGAACCGCGAATATTTGTCGCGTCAGACGAAGCAACATCCGGCTCCGTCATCGAAAAACACGAACGGATTTCGCCTTTTAGAAGAGGCTTGAGCCAACGCTCCTTTTGCTTATCGGTACCATACATCTGAAGAACTTCCATATTTCCCGAATCCGGCGCTGAGCAATTAAAAACTTCCGCCGACCAAAAAACTCGCCCCATCATTTCGGCAAGCGGAGCATATTCAAGATTCGTTAGTCCTGAGATATCGGGCAAAAAAAGATTCCACAACCCTGCCGACTTCGCCTTAACTTTCAGCTCCTCAATAAGAGTTAAAGGTTCCCATTTATCTCCTGAATTTATTTCTTCAATGTATCGCGCTTCCCATGGATAAATATGCTCGTCCATAAAGTTGCGCAGCTTCTGTTGAATCTCAAGAGCTTTTGGCGAGTGATTAAAGTCCATAACGTGATTTGTATAACAGTTTTCGAAACGCGTCAAAATCTAACCTTCATTCTTCACCTTCCGAAACAGATTCGAAACGGGCGATCACAAATGAAACCGAGATGAAATGAGAGCGTAGTAATATATATCCAACAAAAATTATCAAAAGAACTGGAGATTTCTATGCGTGAGTTTGTTTCTTTCCTATTGATTTTCGTCCTCGGAGCGATCTGTTTCGGCCAGAATAACGCCGACGAAATAAAGACAATTGAAAAACAGTGGTTAATCGAGTCATACAAAACGGGCGACATGACAAACTTCGACCGCATTGTCGCCGATGATTTTCGAATCACTCACAGCAACGGCAAGGTGATTAACAAAGCAGAAAAACGTGCCGATATAATCAAAAACCAAATCAAGGATCCAAAAATCGACGATATTTTTGCGATCGACGATTCCAGCGTGAGCGTTAGCTTTCACGGAGATGTCGCGGTGTCAAAAGGCTATATTATCGAGAAATATATGTGGCGCGGTTGGCGTTATCTCGATCACGTTCACTACACAAACACCTACGCAAAGCAAAACGGAAACTGGCAGGTTATCTCGTGTCATCTTACTCGTTTAAATCGCCAAAAACCACCAAAATCGCGTGAAGTGACCTTCAATTCGAAAGACGGTATCAAACTTTACGCAGATATCTATGATTCGAAAAAAGGCAAGTCCGCACCATTGATTATGCTTTTTCATCAAGGCGGCGGCGATGTGCGAGGCGAATACGCAACTATCATTCCCAAGCTTCTAAAACAAGGCTACAACGTAATGGCGACCGATGTACGCCAGGGCGGAAAGCGTTTTGGAACGAACCGAACGATGGCGAATATCAAACAAGAATACGGCTACTGTGACGCCTATTCCGATTTAGAAGCAGCTCTCGATCAGGCGAAGTCACAGGGATTTACAGGTAAGAAAATCGCGTGGGGTTCGAGTTTCACAGCTGCTTTGGTTTTCAGACTCGCAAAGGAACGCGGAAACGATCTCGCGGGAATCTTAGGTTTCTCACCCGCATCGGGCGGTCCGATGAAAGACTGCAAGCCTTCGCTTTTTGCTTCCGGTGTAAAAATCCCTGCTCTTGGAATTCGCCCTCGACGTGAAATGCGAACGGGAGTTATCCAGTTTGCCGAGTTTAAAAAACACGGTATTCAAACGTACGTTGCAGAAAACGGTGTTCACGGCTCCTCGATGTTGGTTGAGTCACGTGTAAAAGGAGACACGAAAGATCATTGGAAGGTGGTTTTAGAGTTTATTGCAAGGGCGCTCGGAGAATAAAGCCATCGCCTTGTCTTATTCGTGAAGATTCGCGTCAATTGGTGGGCAATTGCTCCGACTCTTTTTTTGCTTCGCTCACGGGCGAGGACAAGCTGTCGCCCTACAAACTATTCGCTTCGATTTGCGTCAATCCCCCGCGAAATCTCTTCGGACGTTTTCAAACGGGTCGTTACCGCTCGTGGCACTGACACGTTTCTTTTTTTTTTCGTGTATTTCGTGGGCAAATTCTTCCCGACTTCTACGTTCATTTGTGCCTATTCGTGTGATTCGTGGGCTCTTTTCTTACAAAAGCTTCCCCTTATTAGATATAGCGAATCTTAGAAGCGCGTTGCTGCCGCTGATATTGAGTTTCTTACAAATGTTTGAGCGGTGTTTTTCGACCGTACGGTAGCTGATACGGAGTTTTTTGGCTATGTCTTTGCTAGTAAGATTTTCGGCAATGAGTCTTAAAACGCCTTTTTCAGTTGGCGTAAGATCCTGAAGCGTCGGTGCTTTTTCGGCTCCCCGAAGCGCGCGTTTTGTGCGGTTGATCAGAAACGAGGTTAGCGCGTGGCTCGCGAAATGCTCGCTTCCGGCAACCACTTTTATACACTCCACGATATCGCCGAGCGCGCCATCTTTTAGTACGAAACCTTTTGCGCCCAAGTCTATGGCTTCGTTAAACAGATCCTCGTCTTTGTGCATGGTCAAAAAGATGACTTCGGTGGCAATCTCTTTTTTATTTATCCAACGCGCAACGTCGAAGCCGTTCGTTTCGGGCATATCGACATCAAGAATCGTCACTTTAGGGTTAAATTCTTTGATCGCCTCGATCGCTTCCCGACCGTCGTTGGCTTCGGCCACTACCCTGATTCTCTTATCTTCTTCGATAGTTTGGCGCAGTCCCTGTCTTACAACGGGATGATCGTCCGCAATTACAATCGTGATTTCATCCGTCATTGGCTAATTCTACCTCAAAAACAAATCGGACAGGCTGTTACGGTACCGATTTCACGCAGTTTGGAGTCGGCAACATAGCGCATACCATTCTCGGATCGTAGCACACGTTTGGGCATGCTCGCGACGCTGGATCCGAAAACCAAAACCTCGTATTCAAAGATTCAAAAATTCTCTGAGCCTTTCTCATTTGTTTTCACTACAGATACGCCCAAATCGCCAACCAAATACGCGTTTCTCTTTAAAACCGGCAGTTAAATCGAAACCTGTTTGATTATGTACATATTCCGTTGAAGCAAATCACTGACGAAGAGCAGCATTCATTGGGGCAGGCTCGCGCCGCCGGACAACAGCTTCCGTTACTATCGCATGGCGAAGAGTTGTTACAACACACACTACTGCAAACCGTATTTGCGCAGCTCTGGGCATTGCCCGCAGCAGGCGCCGTGACCGAAGCTACTATCGGCAATGCGATCATTGTTGCCTTTCCGGCGTCGATTATAAGTTGTCGCCGCGTGGCAAGAGAGTGGCCGAAATGCAAAATCATCCGTCTCGATTAAACCCGCCTTTGTAAGTTCGTTTAGTGCCAGTAGCACCAGCTTATCGCGTTCTCCTTTCGGTGCTTTAGCAAAGAGCTTCTCAGCAATCGCAGTTACATCTCTGTTTCCGTCACACACCTGCCAAACGCTTGCCGCGGTTTTGTTTAACGAATGACATTTATGTGTTTTGAGATCGTAAAGAAGGAGTTCGTCTTTGTAATCCGAAACCACTATGTCCGTGTATCTTGCTTTTGGTTTGTTTTTCATATTTCTCCTTATTTTTTGCCACGATTTACGCGAATAAAAATCGTAGAAACAGCGGCTTGTCCTTGCCTGGATTTGCTCGGCAACGACTCCCATCCTCTGGTAAGGACGGGTGCCGCAGGGGCGGGCTATCTTGTCGCCATATTCGACAACTCGATCCAGAGTTCTCCATCGCGCTTGCAATTCAGTCTACGCACATACCTTGCTCACATATAGAATTTAAACAAACGCTAGCGCTACAAGTTGGTTCTGGTGGACAAGGACAGCCAAAAGGAATGGAGGCGATCGGATTACACGGATTTGTCGTCACCACAGGACAACCGCTTTGAGCTTGATTCACGGTAGGAGCTGTCACCGAAGCCACAATCGGAAGCGATATCAACGTGACTTTGCCAAGTTTCTTGATTAGTTCCCTGCGCGTCGTAAGCGATCGGAATTCGTATTCGCCGCCTTTAGCGATCAATTCCTTATGCGCCAGTTCGTTTAATGTCAGCTCGACCAACTCCTCACGCGACTCTTTTGTCGTATCCGCGTAAAGCGTCTCGGCAATCGCTGCAACATTCCGTTTGCCGTCGCACGCTTGCCAGATGCTTGCTGCCGTTTTGTTTAACGAATGACATTTATGCGTTTTGAGATCGTAAAGAAGGAGCTCGTCTCTATAATCCGAAACCACTATATCTTCGTATCGTGCTTTTGGCTTTTTCATATTTCTCCCTTTTCGCCCGCGAATTACGCGGATCAACGCGAATAAGAATTGCCTGAGTGACGGCATGTACCTCCCGTCTACTCGACAATCGAGATTCTTATCGCTTGAAATTTCAAAAGAATCTCCACGTGCTCTGCTCTACATTCTTCTTCTGCCCATAAGGCGACGCCGTGAAAACCTTTCGCTGTATCAGTTTTTTAACATCCAGCCTTCCAGGGTTGGCGTTTCGCGGCAATTCTGCTCAACGCCGGATTTCTTTTTTGTCGCCAACCGACCTACCCCATCTACACCGGATACGGGTCACATACATACGTAACTGCGTTCGGATCTATGCAATTGAGAGGGTTGTTAGAGAGAGTCGCGCTTGCGCTACAGCACCCTGCGTTGGCATCGAACACCAGGTCATTGTTGCAAAATTGGGTTCCCGGCATTCGATTTGTCAGTGCTCCTGCAATACAGCATATACGCGGTATGTTGGCGAGGCAGCTTCCGGAGCAGCAATCGTTTGGCCCAGTGCAGTCGATTTGTCCGGGTTGAAGTAAAGTGCAAACAGATTGAGCCGTCGCCGCAACCGGTGCAACCATCGTCGAGACAAGAGGAAGCGCAACCGTCGACGCGATCCCGATCTTTCGGATCACCTCCCGTCTTGAAAGTCCCGTGAGGCTTTCCGCTGTCGTTTCAACATTTTCAAGCAGATTGTTTTCATTCAGCTGGTCTATGGCGAATAGGATCAGTTCTGCCGAAACCGGTTCGCCGTGTGCGTGTGAAATCTCTTTTGCGATTTCGGGTACCCTGGTCTTACCATCAAGCAAACGCCATACTTCTGCCGATGTCTCGTTAAGACAGATCGCCTTGTTCTTCTTTAGGTCGTAGATTAGAAGTTCGTCACCCGTATCCTGGATTACGAGATCTTCAGTCCGTGCTTTGCCGAGCATAGTTTTCTCCCCTTTAGTCGATTTATCCCCGAATTATATGGCCAAAACCAAGTTCTGTATATACGTATCGCCTCGTATTTTTCGTACGTGGTTCTACGTATTTGTTGAAAAATTTGCCTGCGAAATAGCCGACAGGAGAAGAAAGGGGGTTTGCCCGCGAAATACGCGAAAAAGCGGAAGGCGAATAAAGAAATGTATCAGTAGTTAAAGGTGGGAAGAGTCTTTGGCCGCAGATTAACGCGGATCAACGCGAATAAAGAACTGTAGGGCAGCGGCCCGTCCCTGCCCCTAACCGAAGCGAAAATTACGCGAAGAAATTTACCCGCGAATTTGCGCCAATCAACGCGAACAAGAAATGTAAGTGCGAAGGCTTATCCCGTTTATTCGGCAGCGGAAATTTCGTATCGTTTGAAATCTCAAAAAATTCTCCGCGTGCTCTCCGGTGAATTCCTCTTCTGCCGCCCCTACCGGGGCTTGAATCCCGTATTTCGCTTACCCACTTCGCTTCGCTTCGTACAGGGCAACTTCTTGCCGTGATCTGCGATGACTCGATGACGAGTCCCTAATAATCAAGTTTCCTTCCATCCGAAAACCAACATCCTCGGATCCTAAAATTCAAAGATTCTCCGTACTCTCCGTGTCCTCCGTGGCGAAATTCTCTCTAATCAATCAAAATCTCAACCGCGATCCGTGTTCCTTCCTCGAGCCGGGAGTCGATCGAAAATTTGCCTCCGAGGAGCGACGCTCTTTCTTTAAGACCGATTAAGCCAAACCCCTGGTCACCGGTTTCGTCCGTCTCAAAACCGCGACCGTCGTCCGCAATGTACAATTTGACCTCATTCGCGCGACGCTTGATTTCGACGGTGAGAGTCGATGCATTTGAATGTTTTACCGCGTTATTTATCGATTCTTGCACGATTCTGTATATATTGATCTCGTCTTCTTCGGAAAAGAGATCGTCGATATTATCAAGACGACTCTCGACTTCTACGAGTGCTGAAACCTTCCTGAGCATTGCCTTTATCGCTTTTGTCAGTCCCAGCTTATCAAGAAGCTGAGGTCTCAGGTCGCTTGTAATCTCGCGCACTTCATCGAGCAATTGAGAAGCCGTATCCGATATGTCTTCAAGCTGTTTAAAGGAGGTCTCTTTTTCGTCGCCTTTGCGCAACCCCAATTCGGCCCGGTTTTTTATCAGTACGAGTTCCTGTCCGAGCCCGTCATGTAAATCGGCAGCGATTCGTTTTCGCTCCGCTTCCTGCGATTCGATCAGCCGACGCGAAAATCGGCCTCGCAAGTCGGCGATTCTGCGCAAGTTCGAGATTCGGTTTTGCACGATCCAATAGATGATCCCGCCAATCGCCAGTGCGCAAAAAATCCAAAACCACCAGGTCTGGTAAAAATGCGGATATTTTACGATTTTTACGGACGCCCCAACGCTATTCCAGACGCCGTCGCGGTTTGCTGCAAGGACGTGAAATGTGTATTCGCCGGGAGGCAAATTGTTGTAAAATGCGGTCCGACGTGAGCCCACTTCGTTCCAGTTTTCTTCGAGCCCTTCAAGCCTGTAGCGAAATCTTACGAGCGAGGAATTTACAAAACTCAATCCCGTATAGCTTATCTCGAGATCCCCGTGATCGGGTTGAATTTCTACCAACTCTCCAAATTTACCGATATCTTTCTTATCGACTGCGATCTCCTCTATGTAAACCGGTGGCGGAACAGGGTTTACGGGAATATCGTTTGGATTTACGATAGCAATGCCGTTTTGGGTAGGAAACCAAAATTCACCGTTTCGGCGTTTTATCCCCGCAGGCTGTTTTCCGCCGTTTCCCTCTGTGTTTTGCAAACCGTCCTTTTTTGTATAGCCGATGGAGTCCACGGCGCTAACGTTTCCATCGAAGAAATCATTAAGCTGCTGTTTGCGTACGCGGAATATTCCGTTATTTGTGTTTATCCAAAACCAGCCACCTTCGTCTTCAAGCGTGCAGAAGACGTTTTCGTTAAACAATCCGTTTTCCTTTGTGATCCTTCTAAACACACCGTCTTTATATTGGATCAAGCCGGTATCGTAAGTGCCGATCCACAGGGTTCCATCCGAATCCTCGTAAAGACTTCTGATGTGGTCTTCGTCCAATTCGTCTTGATCGATAAAGCTTCGGATTTTTCCATTTTCATAGACCGCAAGGCCTCCGCGGGTACCAATCCAAAGCTTGCCGTCTTTTGTCCACAGGAGGGTCGAAACAGATTTTGACGGTAACCCTTCTTCGATTGAAAAGAGCTCGGTTTTCGCTCCTGCGTATTTAAGTAACCCGTGGTGCGTTGCCAGCCACAAGTTGTTGTCGCCACCCTCGGTTATCGCGCTTATCTGAAACTCCGAAATTCCGGCAACCTCGACGGGAATTTCCTTAAATTCTCCATTTTCAAATTGTTTTAGCGATTTCAAGGTTCCAACTAAGATGCGCCCTTTGCTGTCTTCAAAGAGCGAACCGATATAGGGATCGTCCGGGGGAAGTCGGTAGGATTGAAATTGTTTATTTTCACCATACTTAAAAAGCCCGTCGAGCCAGACTCCAAACCAAACCCCGCCAGAGCTGTCTTCGAGAATCGGGTAAATATTATCGTCTTTTGTGGCCCAATCCGAGGCGGTTTTCATATTTACGGTTTGAGGAGTAAGCTGAAAAAGCCCACGGGTTCCCGTTCCAACCCAAAGTCCCCCTTCGCGGTCGAATTCGAGGCTTCCGATTATTGTGTCGAACGAGTCCTTATCTGAAATCACTTTTTGCGCCTGCGAAAAATCCGTTTTTTCGGCTCTCACATCCGAAGCGTTAATCTTCACCAACTCATCGTCGAGCGTGATCCACAGGTTTTGCTCGCTATCTTCCCGAAACCGTAAACGCGTTTCGCCTTCTAGCCCGTCGATCTTTTCGATCGCGCTGCCGCGAATTCGAAACGTTTTACCAAGCCTGCTAAACCAGACGCTTCCCGAAGAGTCTTCGAATAAAAGAACGCCGCCCTCGGACGGTTTTAACGGGAGATCAAAGCGCTCAATTTTCTCGTTAAGGACCCGGCGAAGCCCCGTTTCGCCCCATAACCATTTGCCGCCGCTTCTATCTATTAAGCAGAGACAATCCCCTTTTTCTTTGTTTTCGACCTCGTAATCCGAAAACCGTCCATTCTCATATCTGAAGGATCCTTTATCGGTCGTAACGACGAGGCGCCCGTCCGAATCCAGTAATAAGACCCGCGTGCTTCCCGAATAGCCGTCGCCGTTCTTAAAGGTAGTAAATTCGCGGTTTTCGTATCGAATCAAGGTGGACAATTCTGTTTCAAACCAAATGCGCCCTGCGGCGTCTTCGATAATTCGTCTAAAACGGCTTTCGCGCAGTCCGTTTGTGTTTGACTTATTAAATGTCTTAAACCGAACGCCGTCAAAACGAAAAATACCGCCCGAGGTTACGCCCCAAATATAACCGTCGCTCGATTGAACCAAACCCCGCACGCTGTTTTGGGGCAGTCCGTGCTCGGTCGTCCAATTGTCAATTCTGTATTGGGCTAGCGCGAAAATGTTTAGACAGAGCAAAACCGCCGCGAGATATACGGGCCTTTGTGTGTTTAGGTTATGAAAGGGCATAAACTTTTTCAGGTGAATAGTTTTATAACATAGGTTTGCGGTTTCGAAGAGATTAGTTTTCGATTTTGTGACAAGGTGGCCAATCTAAGCGGGAACCGTTTTTGCGTTCTTTGCTTCCTTTGGGTTAAATCTACATATGTCTGACGCAAAGTCTATCAGGACAGGTGAAGAGCTGGATTTTCAAAAACTCGCCGCTTTCCTCGGCGAAAAACTACCAAAAAAAACTGACGATCTTCAGGTATCACAATTTCCCGCGGGAGCTTCGAATCTCACCTACTGCGTAAAATTTGGAGATGAAGAATACGTCTTGCGGCGTCCGCCGTTTGGTAATCGTGTGAAGAGTGCACACGACATGTCGCGGGAATTTAAAGTTCTTTCAAAGCTTTCAAGAGTTTATAAGCCTGCCCCAAAACCCATTCTCTATTGCGACGATGAAAGCATAATCGGTTCGGAATTTTACATGATGGAACGGCGAAGGGGCTTGATTATCCGAGGAAAACTCCCAAGTCCGATAGCCCAGGCAGAAACACGACCGCGAGGGAGTGTGCAAAAAGGCGACAACCACCCCGACGCTGAAACAGCGCCACCCCTCCTCAATAAGGAGGGGAGCTCAGGATCACGCCAGTTAGTACCGGAAGCGGTAGCGACCGGCAGAAACCCGACAGTTATGGAGGGTGAATACAAAAGCGCACAAGAGAGTCCGCGTTCCAATGCAGAAACCCTCACGCCAGTAAGGGTGCAGAATCTAGAAAACTCTCACGCCGACCAAATAAATGTTTGCGAATCCTTCATCGCTAACCTCGCCGATCTCCATTCCATCGATTACAAAGCAGCCGGCCTTGGCGATCTTGGAAAACCCGAAGGCTATACGAAGCGACAAGTTGAAGGCTGGACGAAACGCTACCAAAAAGCAAAAACTGATGAACATGCTTCTCTTGAAAAAGTAATTGTTTGGCTAAATCAACATATTCCGGACGATGATCCGCCGGGGCTTGTTCATAACGATTACAAATTCGACAACGTGATGCTCAATCCCAATGATCTTACTGAGATCGTCGCGGTTCTCGATTGGGAAATGGCAACGATCGGTTCGCCTCTGATGGATCTCGGAACAACGCTGGCTTATTGGATGTCAAAAGATTACGGCGAAGAAATGCTCTCAATGCCTTTTAATCCGCGTGTTTTGATGGAAAACATCTCGCGTGAGGAGCTTGTTCAAATGTATACAGAAAAGTCCGGTCGCGATGTTTCCAATATCGTTTATTATTATGTTTTTGGAACGTTTAAAGTAGCCGTGATCGCTCAGCAGATTTACTATCGGTACGCGAAAGGCTTCACGCGGGATAAGCGCTTTGCGAATTTCAATTATTTTGTGAAACGGCTTGGGGAGATTGGGTTCTCAGCGATCAACGAAAATAAGATTTAGTTCACCACAGAGCCACAGAGGGCACTGAGATTTTGGAGAAAATCGCGAAAGTCAGGGAAGGAAACCGGTTCAGTTCACAGCCAAGTTTGTTTCAGAGTTCGCACCCTTGTGCACACTATTTTGTCGCGATTTCTGCTGGCGTTCCCAATGTCCATCTACTCGGTGTTCTCTGTGGTTCAGTGGTGAATTCTTCGGTGACGTGCAAACGGTCGCATTCCAATCTAAAATAGAGAATTCGATTAAATAACGAATGGCGGACAAGAGTGTTCGCGTTCCAATAGATGCTTTATCCGCAATATTTCATTGACGATCTAAAAAACCGTACCGATTTGGTCCGGGTGATCGAACGCCATGTTCCACTTAAAAAGAAGGGGGCTAACTGGATGGCGTGTTGCCCGTTTCATGAAGAGAAAACCCCTTCTTTTTCTGTGCACCCGGGAAAGGGTTTTTATAAGTGTTTTGGGTGCGGAAAAGGCGGTAATGTCTACAACTTCCTAATGGAAATCGAGGGGCTGTCGTTTCCCGAAGCCGTCAAACAGGTCGCAGAAGAAGCTGGAGTTCCCTTGCCTGAGCCGGTCGATGATGAATCCTTCAAGAAAGCGAAAGTTAAACGGGAAAAAGCAAAGAAAAAAGCCGATCAGGTAATTGAGTTAAACAACTACGCGCTTGAGCTTTGGGAAGATCACTTAAACGACAACAATCCTCATTCAAAAGCCGCGAAAGAATACCTAAAGAAGCGAGAACTAGACGAGGAAACAATAAAGAAATTTCGCATCGGTTTTGCGCCCGATACCTGGGACACGGTTTTGAATTTGCTCGAAGCCAAAGGAGCGGATGAAAAGCTGATAATAGAAAGCGGGCTGGTTTCCGTAAATGAAGAGAAAGAAAGAGTTTATGATCGCTTTCGCGGTCGAATAATTTTCCCCGTTTTAGACCTCAATTCAAACCCCATCGCGTTCGGCGCGAGAATCTTAGGCAAAGGCGAGCCCAAATACCTGAATTCGCCGGAAACTCCGGCCTACATAAAAGGGCAGCATTTGTACGGGTTGTTTCAAAATAAAGAAGCTATCCGTAAGAAAAAATTCGCGATTTTGGTCGAAGGATATATGGATTTGCTTGCTCTTTATCAGTTTGGAATAACGAACGTTGTAGCGAGCTTGGGGACAGCTTTTACACCCGAACAGTCAAAGTTGCTCGCGAGGTTTGCACGCAGGGTCGTTGTTAATTATGATGGAGATAGTGCGGGTGTGAAGGCGGCGCAGAGAGCAATAGAGACGCTGTTAGCAAAGGATTTTGATATTAAAGTGTTAGTACTTCCGGATGGAGCGGATCCGGACGATTTCGTTAACGCAAACGGCGCAGAAAGCTACAACCTCCAAAGAGGAAAAGCCACCCCTTATCTCCAATTCGTATTAGAGCAATCTGTAAAGGAACGCAACCTTGGTTTGCCAAAGCTTAAGGCTGAAGCAATTGAGGAGGTGTTGCCTGTGCTTGCGTCTATACGAAACCCGATTGAAAAACGCGAGTCGTTTGATAAAGCGATGAACTTTTTGCGGCTCGATGATAAAACGCTCAAACGCGATCTTTGGAAAACGGTAAAAATCGGAAAACGGTTTGAACGCGAGACGCTAAAAAGACACGTTGCTCGAGCAACGCAGGCGAAGCTGACAATTGCCGAGCAGCGGCTGCTGGAACTCCTGATCCTTGATCATGAACTCAGGAAGGAGTTTTTGCCTCAGATAGAAGAAACTGATTACGAAATGCTTGCGACGGCTTCTATTTTTGAGGCGCTTATAACGCTTGAAAAGAGTGGCGAAAAAATTGATCAGGGTAGCATCTTGAAACAAACGCAGGATGATCCGATCGCATTGGATATTGTTCCGGTAATGATGTCTAACGAACTGCCCCGCGAGCCAGATGAAGCCCTAGATGAGGTAATTATTGAGGCTGAGAATTGTCTGGCGAGTTTGCGATCGATGGCGATTTCGAGAAGGATTTTGGAAATAAGCCAGGAGCTGGCTGTTGCGGAACAAGAAAATGATTCGGAGGCGCTTGCCGGTCTCGTAAACGAACAGATTGAGCTTGCCCGGATGAAACGCGAGCTGCAGGCAAACATGGTCGAGGAATAACACTGAACATTGTTTGACGATTACGCGTTTTATTTACTTTGCAAACAACGAATATTTGAGAGATTTAATCAGAATTAGTTATTAAATATGGCTGAAGAACTAAACGACAAAGAGAAACTTATTAAGCGACTTTTGAGGCTTGGAAAGAAAAAAGAGTTTCTGAGTTTTGACGAATTGAATAGAGAAATTCCCGATGATTTGATGTCGCCTGACGACATCGAGGAAGTATTGGGAAGGCTAGAAGCTTCCGGTATTTCGGTTGCTGACGCTGATGCTCACCTTCTTTCACAAGCGGCTCACGTAGCGATGAACAATAAGGAAAACGGTGGAAAAGACCTCGACCTTTCGGCCGGAAAGCTGGACAAAACCAACGATCCGGTTCGCCTTTATTTACGCGAAATGGGAATCGTACCGCTCCTGACTCGAGAGGGTGAAGTGGCGATTGCACAAAGAATCGAGCGTGGGCAAATGAAGGCCCACAAAGCAATATCGCGCTCCCCGATCGCTGTTGAAGAGTTAATAAGAATAGGCGACGAGCTCGCTGACGGCAATGCCAATATTCGTGAGACAGTCATTTTCTCAGAGCATCAGGGTATCGATGAAGCTGAAGATAAGGCGGAAGAATATAGACGTTGGACGCTAGAAGGTATCGACGACATCGCAAAAACCCTCAAGCTGGCGATGAAAACTTTCAAGCAGTTTGAAGCAGCCAAAAAGAAAAAAACGAAGAAACCAAGCAAACGCGTTTTGACACTCAAATATAAATTGTCGCGCTTAGTACTCGAGATCGCTCACGAGATTAAGCGACTCGATTTAACGGAATATACGCAGCAGCGTCTCGTTGGCGCGATTAGCAAATATAATAGTGAAATCCGAAAATCCGAGCGAAAAATTAAACGCGCGGAAAATGAAAAAGGGAAGAAAAGGAAGCCTACACCTAAGCGCGTACGTGAATTAAATGCGACCATACGAGAAGAAAAAGCGAAGCTTGCGGCAATCGAAGAAGCGACCCACCTTTCAACGGTGCAAATTAAACGATCGCTTCAAACAATTTTGGTTGGCGAAAGAAAAGCCGGAATCGCAAAACGCGAACTCGTAGAGGCAAACCTACGCCTCGTAGTTTCCATCGCGAAGAAATATACCAACCGTGGACTGCAGTTCCTTGACCTGATACAGGAAGGAAACATCGGCCTGATGAAAGCGGTCGACAAATTTGAATGGCGCAGGGGTTATAAGTTTTCAACTTACGCAACGTGGTGGATTCGCCAGGCAATCACGCGCGCAATTGCTGATCAGGCAAGAACGATAAGAATTCCGGTTCACATGATCGAAACGATCAACAAGCTCATTCGCACATCTCGTGCACTGGTCCAAGAATACGGTCGCGAACCTTCGAGCGAGGAAATCGCTAAGAAGATGGATATTCCGGTTTCAAAAGTGCGAAAAGTATTGAAGATCGCTCAGGAACCGATTTCTCTCGAAACGCCAATTGGGGAAGAGGAGGATTCGCATCTAGGCGATTTCATCGAGGACAAATCGATACTTAATCCAGCTGAATCCGTTACTTTTGCAAATCTAAGTGAGATCACCGACGAGGTTTTGGCGACACTTACGCCGCGTGAAGAAAAGGTAATTAAGATGCGTTTTGGGCTCGGAAACACAGGGTCGGAACACACGCTTGAAGAAGTTGGGCAACACTTTACGGTTACTCGCGAACGTATCAGACAGATTGAGGCAAAAGCTTTGAGGAAACTCAGACATCCTTCGCGTTCAAGACGTTTGAAGGCGTTTCTCGAAGGCAAGCAGGAGTAGCGAGTCGAGTTTAAGACCCCAGCGGGCGGTTTAAATATGGCGGCAGACCAAAAACGGAAAATCGGTTGATGAGAGGGTGTTTCGACGCCCCACTTGCGGTTTTAGCAAAAACATTTTGAGTTGTGATATACAAGAAGTTCGAAAAATGTCACTACCTTCGTTCACTCCAACGGATCGACGAGGCTTTCCCGTCTCTAAACGACATATGAACCGTACTTTTTTCACCAAACCAAACAAACCTCTCAAGTATTCGGTAGCGAGTCGAAGAGACCGTTTGAAGCTGTCCATGAGCACCCAAAATTTTTCGTACGGTCGAATAGGTCATTCCCTTTTCCAGTTTTGAATATTTTTCGTTGGTTAAATTGGGGAGTTTGAAGTCCTGTCGAAGTTCTTTTTGAAGTCTCTTTATTTGGAGTGCCCCTCTGGAAAACCCGCAAATTATCGTTCCAAACTCCAGAGCACGCCATTCATACGATGGGTTTTCGACTCGTTCATTGGTTTTACCATCAACGCGAACAGTAACCCCACCAGATTGTCGGCTTCTCTCACCCGGGCCACCAAGAATTTTTGCCACATCCTGATAACTCATTCCATATTTGAGTTTGTCGAATTTGTCGATGTCCAATGACAGTTTTGGGAATGCCGGCCTCTCCGGGGCCGGGGCTGCCTTTGGCTTATTTTTTGCAACAACCTCCCTCAACTTATCTTTATCAATTTCAAATATGATGGGCGTGCTCGATTGCCAAACAGTCCGCCTAGGATATGGGTTTAGCAAACCGTCCTCCCGATAAACATTAAGACGGAAAGCCGAAGCAATCAAAACAGGTTCAATCGATCGTTGATTACGGGCTGAATCCCTGAGTACAAGTGTGGCCGTCGACTCCAATTGTGTTCCTTTCAATAAACGCTTACCGCCCGAATTCCAGTCACTAACCGTTTGTCCTTCATATTGAAACCCCTCGGCGTCACGAACAATCCTTGTCGTAGCGGCAAATGAAATACTCCCAGGTACCGCGACATTCTTAACGACGAAACGCAATCGCAACTGTTGACTGCGATCAATCGTCATCTCCAATAATTCAACCGAGATGCTTTTATAAAGCAAAATCGGCTTTCCTACCTTAATTTCCATTCGCTCGGGCTGGTCAAGGAGGAATGGTGAAACTTGCTGTCCAAACGCGTTGAATCCAAAGGCCGCAATAAGTAGTATTGATGCGATATACTTCTTGTTTAGTGTCATAGAATGGTTAATGAGTCGTAAATTAATAGAAACCTACAAACAGAAACTCGCTTCGGAAGAGGGCTTCGTCGTTAACCCTCACGGCGGCGAGATTCGTGTTGCACTTTGCTATCCTAACACTTACAAAATCGGGATGGCCAATCTTGGGATGCACACCATGTACGAGCTTTTCAACAAAATCCCCGAAGTATCCTGCGAGCGAGTTTTCCTACCTGACCATCAAGAGCTTAAAGAATATGAGAAATCAAACACCCCGCTTTTATCTTTAGAATCCCAAACTCCCGTCAGAGATTTCGATGTCGTCGCATTTTCAATTTCGTTTGAAACGGATTATTTGAATATGGCGAAAATGCTGCAGCTTTCAAAAGTTCCGGTTTGGTCGAAAGATCGGACGCGTTTTGATCCTTTGGTAGTAATGGGCGGAGCGGCGTCATTCCTCAACCCCGAACCGATTGCTGATTTCACCGATATTATTGCCGTCGGCGAAGGCGAAATTCTCGTCTATCAACTAATCGATGCAATTCTTGAAAACGCTACAAAAGATGAAATTCTTCTCGAATTAGCCAAAATCGGTCGTGGATTCTATATCCCGTCACTCTACGACGTTATTTACAACGAAGACGAAACCGTTGCGGATTACTTTCCCATGGAGAAAGGCGTCCCCAAAAGAGTTGGGCGTGCTCTGTCAGCCGTAAATCCAAAAGAAGGAACATTGCGGCGTGCTTTAAAACGTGGCGAACCTGAACTTGCGGATTTTCTAAGGAGCCAGGATATCTTCTGCCCGTCTACGTCAGTTTGGTCACCGGAGGCGGAAATGGGCGATCGCTTACTCGTCGAAATTTCGCGCGGTTGTTCGCAAGGCTGTCGTTTTTGCTGGGCAGGATATAACTATTATCCGCCGCGCGTTGTGCCGGCAAAAGATATTCTCGCAAAGGCGAAGGAATGGCGTTCGAAAACTGATAAAATAGGATTGGTTTCTACCGCTGTCTGCGATCACCCCGAAATATCGACGATCCTGAAGGAACTTAGAGCGATGGACTACCGAATCTCAGTTTCGTCATTAAGACTCGATCAGATCTCTGAAGAACTTCTCGATGCGCTTGTCGAATCAAAAGATCAGCAAATCGCCGTTGCCCCCGAAACCGGTTCTGACCGATTGCGGCGTGTCATAAACAAAAATCTTACAAACGATGAGATTGTGGACATTTGTGGTGCGGTTTTTGACCGCGGAATGTTAACGATAAAGCTTTACATGATGGTTGGTCTTCCTACCGAAACGCAGGAAGATCTGTACGAGATGTTCGTTTTGGTAGAACGAATAAAAGATAGAATGCTCGAAGCAGGAAAAAAATTCGGGCGGGCGGGAAAAATCATTCCGAGCCTAAATGGATTCGTTCCTAAACCAAACACACCGCTCCAGTGGGATGCGATCTGCGACGAGATGGAATTAAAACGACGAATAAAATATGTCTGTAAAGGCCTGGCAAAGATTCCAAATGTTGATGTGCGTTTTATGTCGGCCCGGATTGCACACGAACAAGCGCTGTTTTCTTCTGGTGATCGAAGGATCGCGAGAGTTGTCGATGCTGCGGCAAAAAGCGGAAGCAATATAAAAACGGCCCTACGCGAAACTGCCATTAACGCCGGGTTCCACACGAGCCGAAATCGTTCTTATGATGAATTTTTGCCTTGGTCGATCGTCGATTCAGGCCTCTCACACGAGTTTCTTAAAACCGAACACGAAAAAGCCCACGAAAGTCTGTCAAGCCTCCCATGCCCGGCAGTCGAAAAATGTACTATTTGCGGAGTCTGCCCAACAACCTGGCTCGCAGATGCGCCGGAATCTTTAGTGCAAATCCAACCAAAAAAGATCCGCGTTCAAATCGCTTGAAGGCTAGAGACTGTCCGCCAGAAATCCGGTCGGTGTCGCGGTATGATTAAAAACGTAGTCATATTGATACAGGCCGAAGGGTAGAATATTTACCTTTTTGGTATAGCTGACGCTCGCCTGTACGATCTTATTCACTTCTTTAACCTCAACCACCGTATCCGCTGGAACATCAGCGTCTGCAATCACCTTCCTAAGCTTCTGCTTAACAGCATCTACCGCCGAACCGCGCGCTGTGGCAAGTCCCTGAACCACTGCGGTTTGCATTTCTTGTTTGAGGTCCTCCGCCTCGTACGCGACGGGCACGTAGTTGTAGCCCGCGTGTCCGATCAAAGCTAGAATCACCAAAACAATCAGTAATTTTACGCCAGCTCCACCGCGCTCACCGTGGTCTCCCACATTATTCCGTTTATTACTCATTTTTTATTTTGCTCCTTAAAGAAATCGGAGTTATCTGGAAAGAATTTTTTCGAGGGCCTCTTCGATCAGGGGCTGAGGGATGTCACTTTCATCGACAATGATTGGGTTACCTATGCTTTCCAAAAGAATCCAGCTTAGAGACTCTCCCGCATTTTTCTTATCAAAAATGAATGCGTCGATCACCCGATCAGTCTCGATATTGTCTGTCTTCGGTAAGTCGGCCACCAAATCCACAACATCGTTTAATGATTCTAAACTAACTTTATCTAAAATTTCAAGGCTTCTTGAAACTTCCGCTGCACCCAACATTCCGTACGCAACTGCTTCGCCGTGCTTGAAATACGCATATTCTGTAGCCTTTTCAAGCGCGTGTCCTATCGTATGACCAAAATTCAAAATTTTTCGCGAACGCGATTGGGTCGCTTCGGGAGCTTCAAATTCATCTCCCATCACGATTTGCGCCTTAAACGCAATATGATCGTAAAGAAATTTTTGTAAATCGGTAGCAAACCGCCAGTCATCAAACCGGTCAGCAAAACTCGGCGCTGGATATGTCCCTAGAAATCTCGCCGTGTTATCGAATAGCGTTCTACTCCCTACCACACCATGCTTTATCGCCTCATAAGAACCTGCCGAGATTTCCCTTGGATCAAGCGTCGCGAGGGTCTTAAAATCAACAAGGACACCTTTAGGGTTATAAAACGATCCAACGAGATTCTTCCCGAACTCAGTGTTTACAGCGGTTTTCCCGCCGACCGAGGCATCGATCATAGAGAGTAGAGTTGTAGGACAATTAAAAAATGGCAGTCCGCGCAGGTATATTGAAGCGGCAAATCCCGCGAGATCTCCAACAACCCCGCCGCCGAGCGCTACCACAAAATCGGTTCGAGTAAGGTTTTGTGTTGAGAAAAATGAAAGCAGCTCGCTCAATGACTCCAGATTTTTGTAGCGCTCGCCATCCTTCATCAGCCAAACAGATACTTCAAAACCAACGTTACTTAAACTTTGACTAACCGAATCTCCGTAAAGCGCAAAAACTTTGTCATTTGATACGATAACGGCTTTTTTCGAGTTTATCGGAAGCCGCGATTTGATCCAATCACCCGATCTGCTCAGCAGATCTGTGCCGATTTCTACATCATATGACAACTTTCTCGCACTCGAACCGACTTCAATTTTTGCCACTGCATCCATTTCAAAAAAAGAAAAAGCCGCAAGTTGAGAAGGCTTGCGGCTTAAAGATTTAAGAGCAGGTGAAGCAGCATGGGAGTGCGCCGCACCTGCCAATGCGCGGTAACTGTCCTCACCCCAGCTACCACAAGAAATAGTGATAAATCACTACTTCGTTAACTTAAAATATACAAATTCATTTGGGCATTGGCAAGCATTTTTTACCCTAAGCTACCTTGAATCACATTTGCCAGGCTATTTGCTTGCTCTTCTATTTCGCTCTGGTCCTTCCCCTCAATCATCACGCGAGCAAGATTTTCCGTCCCCGAATAACGCAGGAGAAGCCGTCCTGTATCTCCGAGCTCCTCTTCGATCTTTCGCGCTCCTTCCATGATTTCCGACACCTCATCAAACGGCCGCTTTTCGTTAACCCTCACATTTACAAGGATTTGCGGGAATTGAGTAAAGCCTTTCTTGGCTTCTGACAAGGTTCTTCCGCCTTCCTTTAGGGCTTCAAGTAAAAAGAGAGCAGTTTGCATTCCGTCGCCAACGAGACTGTGATTCGGGAAAATTATATGTCCGGATTGTTCTCCGCCGACCGCCGCCCTCGTTTTTAGAAGCTCCTCCAAAACGTATTTATCGCCAACGGAGGTCCGCAAAAGTTTTACGCCGATAGAATCAAGTGCTAGCTCCAGGCCAATATTGCTCATTACCGTCGCGACAACCGTTTCCCCATATAACCCCCCCTTCGCCTTTAAATGCTGCGCCATAATCCAAAGGGTTGCGTCTCCATCAACTAGGTCGCCTTTTTCATCAACAAATAGAGACCGATCAGCATCTCCATCAAAAGCAACTCCAAAATCGGCACCTTCAACAATGACTGCTTCCTGGAGCTTTTCGAGGTGCAGCGAACCGCAATCCCGATTTATATTTTCACCGTCAGGTGAATTGTAAATCGGTTTAACCTCCGCGCCGAAATCTGCAAAAAGCTTTGGTGCGAGCGACGATGCAGCTCCGTTTGCGCAATCGACAGAAATCTTCAGCCCTTCAAGAGAAAGATTCGTAAAATTTTCCTCAAGGTGTTCAATATATGTCTTTTGATAGCCTTCCGCACTCGATTGGTCGGAAGTTTCGTCGAGATCAAAATCCAAATCTTTTTCGGCGATGTGTTTCTCGATTGATCGCTCCACCGAAGAATCCAGTTTTTTCCCGGAAGGTAAAAAAACCTTCACTCCATTATCTTGAAAGGGATTATGAGATGCGCTAATTACAATTCCAGCGTCAAAGCCCTCCGCCTTCGTCAGATAGGCGACTCCGGGCGTAGTGATTACCCCAGCAGACTCACAGACCGCTCCACCGCTGTGGGCACCCGTAGTAAACGCATCCTCTATCCACGTTCCCGATTTGCGCGTATCTCGTCCTGTTATAAGGCGGGCGGTGTGCCCATCTTCACGTCCGAAATGTTCCGCAAGCGAACGCCCAATGATTTTTACCGTTTCACGATCGAGAGGGAATTTTCCGGCTTCTCCTCTAATCCCGTCAGTACCAAAAAGTTTTTTCATTTTTTTAGAAAAGTGGGGCAGGAAATTTCCGTTTAACCTATATATTTCAATTAGATAGCTGTTTCTAATAACTGCGGAAGATTCCGCTAACTACTTATATCGCAAAATTATCCTTGACGACAAACGCAAAATAGCCATAATTAATATTTGTAGGTAGCATAAACTATCGCAATATTGACAACCTTTTCTGATTAGAGAGAATCCCAATTTATGCGAATCGGTTATTCGCTACTATGGAATTCTTTCCCCGCGACATTCACGCCAAAAAACAACAAAGCTCTTCAAGAAGTATCTTATGAAAAAACAAATTGTATATTCATTCATTATTGCTGTCTTCGTTTCGACGTTTTCGTATGCCCAGGATGCTGGTTCTAAACCAAAAAAGCGAGCAAGAGTCGTTGTAACCGAAAATATTGCAGCTGCAACCCCGACCCCTACTCCCAAACGAGTGATTATTGTACCTTCCGCTACACCGGGAAGCTACAGTCCGCCTAAAGCTAGAACTTCTAAAAGTCCAACGCCGGCTCGAAGAACATACCCCGGCAGCCAGGCGCGAACGCTTCGATATATCGAGCTCCAAAGAAAGATTGATGAAGCTAAGCGGCGCATGAGATCCAAACCACTGCGAATTTCCTATAACGACCCTGTGCAGACTACGTCGATTGTCAGGATCGCCTTTTACGACTGGAATTCGCGAAGGATTGACTACGCGGTAATCTCAAAGCCTTTGTTTTTAACGCGTGGTAATAATTCGCTTGTGCGTTCGGAAAGCGGGAAAACGGTTCGCGTATATACAATTCGTGGCAACGGTGTAAACACCCCTGTGATGGTTTATGACAGTTATGGTCGCGCGCAATTGCCGTTGGTAGTTCAGTATCCGATTGAAAAGTATGGTCGCTTTCGCGAAATGTCATATTATATTTCGACGCACCCGGGAAACGGCACGCCTGAGGTCGTGAATGTCGGGCGTACCTACGTCAGAAACGTTTTGGACATCGCTCGACAGAAGTTGCGCTCGAAGGGCATTTTCATCCAACCTAGAATCGTTGACGTTGCGGAAAAGCTCGCGCTGCTAGAACACGTCGATCACACGCGCTTTCGAACCGAATACCATCCGCGAATTTATAATGACGTTTATACGCTTTACGCCTTAAATAAAGGGCAAACGTATCGATATTCGGTTAGTCGTGCGGGAGCCGGCGGAATGGTTCAAATGATTCCGGCAACCTATCGAATGATTCGTTCACGTTATTATCGAGTTGGTTTGATTCCAGATTTTGTAACGGGAATGAGAAACCACTCAAACGCCGCCCAGGCCATGCTCCTTTACATGCAGATGACCTGGAACGATCTCATCGCAAACTCGACCGTGAGGTCGGCAATGCAGCGCGGCTGGGCAACACAGGCCCAACTAATGGCAGCGGGGTACAATTCGAATCCGGCGCGTCTTCCCAGATACATTCGCCGTGGCGGTGCAAATTGGAAAGCCTACATTCCGAGGGAGACAAAAGTTTACTTACGGATATTGGCTTCAATCGAGAGGTATGTGCCGATGCGCTCTCGTGCGGAATAAGAAATGTGGCAAACTTATCAGATTATAGGCGGGTTAAATTGCCCGCCTTTTGTTTGTCCGAGATTCACGCTCTGCAGTCGTTAAACTGTCCTTGTAATTGTTCCTGTTTGTTTTGTAATCTAAATTCTTGTGATTATGCGTATTAAAAATTTTGCTTTCATACTGACGTTTTCAATTGTGCTTGCAGGCTGCTTTGGAGAGGAACCTAAAAAGGAACCCAAACCTGAGGGCAATCCGACTCCCGCTGCTAGACCGTCGGAACGCCCCGCAGACGACAATAACCCAATCAAGGTAGAAACACCGACACCCAGAACGAAAGAAACAAAAGCTGAGACATTAGAACCGGTTGTTAAAGCCTATTGCACAGCAATAAATGACGGGGATGATGTGGCGCTTCAAAAGGTTTATTCGCGAGCTTCGTGGAAAGCGCTTTCAACCGCGGCATCCAAGGAAGGGGTAAAATCCGTAGCGAAATACATGGGCAGTACAGAACCGGTTGGCAAAGCGTGTCGGGTTGTAAATGAAAGAATACAGGGAAAACTTGCTGAGGCGCTGGTAATTACCGACACCTATCCAAATGGTGTACCGCTAAAATTTGTAAAAGAGGGTGGGAGCTGGAAAATGACCAACCAAAGTTCGGACTTTGATGCCGTGAGAAAAGGAGCGAAAAACTAACGATTCTCTCGGTCATCCAAATACAGAATCATTTTCGTTACGCAAAAACCGAGCGGAACCAATAAAAGCAAAATTGCGAAAAAGTTAAGTGATGCCTCCCACAACTCCAATAAGTCCACGCTGCTTGTCGGGTCAATCAAATTGGATAAAATCGAAAGAGGATTAAAGATGAAAAACGCGCAGATTGCTGCAAATGCAAGAGTTATTAACAGCCCCGCCTTTAAGCTGCTTGGCTTAAAAAGCGTTATTATCAAGCTGACAACAAACCCTGCGCAACCAACCCCGAATATGCTTAAAACAAGAGCGAGTTTATAATTATCCCAGAAACCCTGCGCCGTCAGAAACCCGCCACTAGAAAAGGGGTAACTACCCTTGATCCATGAATACATTTCGACATGTATCGCTGCCACGATGAGATAAAATATCAAATTTACCATCGTGCCAAATAAAATTGGTCTAAGGAAATTTACAACGCCTCTCAATTTTCTACCCGGGCGCCTCCTTTGTCTTATAAGCGGGCAGCATCACTCTCGCTTTCGGTTCTTTCTTTAATCCCAAAGCCCAATCAGCCTGCATGAGAGTGTGAATATCGCGGGTTCCCTCGTAAATTACAGCGGCTTTGCAATTTCGTAAATAGCGCTCTACGGGATAGTCGTTTATATAACCATTTGCACCGTGAACTTCAATCGCCATCGAAGCCGCCTTTTCGCTTCGAACCGTTGCCTGCCATTTCGCCAAGCTCGCCGCTTTTGTCGAAGGCTTTCCCTCGTTTTTTAGCCAACCCGCCTTAAGCCAAAGCAAATGACACATCTCATAATCCGCTTGCATCTCGGCAATTTTTTGTTTCACAAGCTGGAATTTTGAAATCGTTTGGCCCTGCACTTCCCTTGTGTTTGCGTAATCAACCGAAGCGTCGCGCGAAGCTTTGATAACCCCCGTGGCGCCCGAAGCAACCGTATAACGACCATTTTCAAGCGAAAACATCGCGATCTTAAATCCTTCGCCTTCATTACCAAGCATATTTTCCTTCGGCACGCGGACATCTTGAAGCGTGAAATATCCTGTATCGCCGGCTCGGATTCCCATCTTTCCATGCAGAGTCCCGCTGGAGAAACCTTCCATTTCGCGTTCGACAATAAAACAGCTCATTCCCGAGTGATCACGGTTCTTACGTTTTTCCTCATCTGTCCAACAGAAAAACAGGAAATTGTCGGCGGTATTCCCGAGCGATATCCACATTTTCTCGCCGTTTAGAATCCAATCGTCGCCATCGCGTTTCGCGGTCGATTTCATACCGATAACGTCGCTTCCCGCATTCGGCTCGGTCAAGCCAAAGGTCGCTAATTTTTCGCCCTTCGCCTGCGGAACAAGATATTTTTGCTTCTGCTCTTCATTCCCCCAAGTCAAAAGAGATAAAGAGTTTAGACCTACGTGGACGCTCATCACAACCCGCAAAAAAGTGTCACAGGCTTCGAGCTCTTCGCAAACCAAACCCAGCGATATGTAATCAAATCCAGCACCGCCATACTCCTCGGGAATGCAGACGCCCAAAAAACCCAGATCGCCCATCTTCTTAAAAATGGACTTCTCAAAATGCTGCTTCTCATCCCACTCTTTTATATACGGCGCAACCTCGCCAGCCGCAAATTCTTTGACCGTCTCTCTAAGCTGTTTGTGTTCGTCGGTTAGTTCGAAATTAATCACCTTTGTAAAGTCCTCTCAACTAAAATTTTGTGTTAAATTATTGTCATAAAACAAAAAAGTAAGTCTATCATTTTGTCCTTATTTCTTCGAAGCGCGGGCAAAATTTTGCGAAACAAATTGCCAATTTATGATCCCGATCTCCGAAGCTACCAAAATCGTCTTAGAAAATGCTCCCAGCCTCTCAGTGGAAACCGTAGATCTCCCAGCATCCATCGGACGAGTTCTGGCGGAAGACGTTACTGCCGATATGGATATGCCGCCTTTTGACAGATCGCAAATGGATGGTTTTGCGGTAAAACAGAAGGACGTAGAAGCCGCGCCTACAAGGCTCAGAATTGTTGGAGAATCGGTCGCAGGCAAAAGGTGGAAAGGCGTACTTAGCAGTGGTGAAGCCGTTAGAATCATGACCGGTGCTCCGGTTCCTGAGGGGGCTGACTCGGTTCAAAAGGTCGAAGAAACTTCAGAGCAAGATGGGGTTATAAACATCCTAAAGCCGACAAAACCGCTCCAAAACATCGTCAAAAAGGGGGCTGAGATTAATGGCGGCGAAGTTATCCTAAAAAAGGGAGAAATCATAACTGACAAAATGGTCGCTACCCTTGCAGCGTTTGGCTACGCAAAGGTTTCAGTTTCAACAAGACCTAAGGTAGCCATTTTAGCCACCGGCAGCGAAATTGTTGACATCGGGCAAAAGCCTTCGGAAGATCAAATCCGAAACTCAAATTCGTGGATGCTCAAAGCCTTTGCGGAAAAATTTGCGGATGTGGAGGTCTTGCCAATCGCGGTCGATGACCTTGAGGGACTTAAAGCGACGATAAAATCTGCGGTTGAAAAGTGCGACTGTTTGTTGATTTCCGGCGGCGTTTCGGTCGGGGATTACGATTTTACGAAACCCGCGTTGCGAGAGCTCGGAGCCGAAATATTCTTCGAAAAAGTTGCTCTAAAGCCAGGGAAACCAACGGTTTACGCAAAACTCGATAAGACTACTATCTTTGGTCTTCCGGGCAATCCGGTCTCGATCGCAGTTACTTTTTTCGTGTTTGTCCGGATAGCATTGCTAAAAATGCAAAAAACTAGAACCGTCGAGCTCAAAAGGGGTTTTGCAAAAACCTCTCACAAGATTAAAGGAGCTAAGGGTCGCGATTCGCTTCTGCCAGTTTTGCTCTCAACAACGGGCAAGGGGAGACTAAAAATTGAATCGCTGCGTTTCTCCGGGTCTTCAAACTTCATAGCGTTTGCAAATGCTAACGCTCTCGTTTTCGTACCGCGCGATACTAAGCTGGGGAGGGGTGAGGTCGCAGAAATTCGATTCATATGACGGAGTTTTAATCCCTTTTTTTTATGGCACACAAGCTCGAAATCGATGCGAAACCAATGGCTCAGGTCGCCACCCACGATGCGGTTGAGCGTATTTTTAAAGGGATCGGGCCGGGCAAATTACTTGATATTCCTGCCGGCGAAGGTGCGCTTGCTTTGCGTCTTGCTAAACTCGGCTTTGAGGTTACGTGTGCAGATTTATACCCCGAAATTTTCAAACTCGACGATCAAGAAATCGCCAAGGCAAACCTCGACGAAAAAATGCCGTTTGATGACCAAACCTTCGATCAAATTGTGTGCGTGGAAGGCCTCGAACACATAGAAAACCCGTCGAACGCGATTCGTGAATTTTCACGCGTTACAAAGAAAGGCGGCACGCTTGTCGTTTCGGTTCCAAACATTATGAATATCGAAGAGCGCCTTAAATGGCTTCTCTACGGCTACACTTCTCACTTCAAACCGCTTTCTCAAGCAGCGCTTCATGATATTAGAAAAGAATACGGCGAGAAGGAAGAAGTTGCGGCTCACGTAAATCCAATTGGTTACTCGGAAGTGCGCTATCTGCTTGAGAAAAATGGGTTTGCGCTAGTGAAAACACACCGCAACAAGAAAAAAAAGAACGCATGGGCTTATGCCCCTTTTGTCTTGCTGATAAAGTTGATAAATACATTTGTATCAGATGAAAAGCGCGAAAACCGTTGGACAGACGAGCTCACTTCTGAAGAGGTTTTACTCGGCGGCAACACTTTAATTTTTGAGGCGGAGAAAATACACAATGAATAAACTTTCACATTTTGACGAAGATGGAAAAGTAAAAATGGTTGATGTTTCCGCAAAGGAGGTCACCTCGCGGGAAGCCGTTGCCTCCGCGAAAGTACTACTTGCCAAGGAAACCATTTCCGCAATTCGAGATCAAACAAATCCAAAAGGAGACCCGCTTGAAATCGCGAGAATTGCTGGAATTATGGGTGCAAAAAAAACCTCGGAGCTTATTCCACTTTGTCATCAACTCAACCTTTCAAGAGTTGATGTAAAGGCTGATTTAATCGGAGAAGGAATTCGCATTGAAGCAAGAGCGAAAACTGCTTCTAAAACGGGCGTGGAAATGGAAGCCCTAACTGCAGTAAGCGTAGCCGCATTAACGGTTTATGATATGTGTAAAGCCGTCCAAAAAGACATCAAAATCACCGATATCCAACTCGAAACAAAAACGGGCGGAAAAACCGATTATCAAAAACCATGACCATTCGACCAACTGCTCGCATCCAATTTTCAACTAAACATTAACCTTTGTGCGAACTTTCGTGTAAAATGGTGCGTAAGGTTAATGAGGTTTGAAAGTGAAGGAGTTATCCGATTATGCCGATTAATTACAAGTTAGCTGACGACGCCCGACCGCAGGTTAAGCTGCTCATTGTTGCTACCGTCGTAAGCGTTGCGCTGTGGGTTGTTTCCTGGTATTTCCCGTTTGCGAATTACATCGTTTATCCGTTGCAGCTTTTCGCAACTTTCGTCCACGAAGGTAGCCACGTTCTCGCGACCGTTATGACCGGCGGATCTGTACAAAGTCTTACGGTAGCGCCGGATACAAGCGGCGTCGTTTGGTCGGTTACAAACTCTAAGCTCTCTCAACTGCTGGTTTCAAGCGCGGGATATGTAGGAACGACAGCTTTCGGAATTCTTCTCTTGATTTGGTTTCGATATAAATATTCCTCCCGAAATGCTCTGTATTTTGCATCGGCATTTATCGGGATAATGACGCTCGTTTTTGGTTTACTCGCGCCCATATGGAATATCTTTAACGTAAAGGTAGGCATAGCAAGTGTTTTGTTTACAGTGCTTTCCGGAGGACTTTTAGCTGCAGGGCTCTTTGCGATAGCAAAGTATGCCGAAATAAAGTGGGTAAACTTCTCATTAGCTTTCCTGGCTGTTCAATGTCTGCTCAATTCGGTGTTTAGTTTGAAAACGCTTTTCATAATCTCTGCTACGACTAACAGCCACTCTGATGCCGCAAACATGGCAGAGGCGACCGGTATTCCGGCGATTGCCTGGGTCTTAATCTGGTTTGTCGTTTCCGTTGTGATGATCTCAGTCGGATTGAGGCTTTACGCGGTAAGTCAGAGAAGCAAGCACGATTTACCTTTCGAGGATTAGTCTAAGTTAAAAATTCAAATAGAAAACGCGGCTCAATGCGAGTCGCGTTTTTCTTTGCGCAGACTTGTGATAAACTTTTCATTCATAAAACGACCGTTCTACAATGAAAAGCATTCCGAAAATTATTTCCGACTTGCCTATTGGATCTCGGATTCTTTACCGAGCAAAAGATGACTGGCGTTCTGCCGTCGTTTCAAAATTCGACGAAGAAAAAGCGACGCTTATCGTATGCTCTCCAACCGGAAGAACATATCGTTTGCGTCGCGAATTGGATGCAAAAGTTTTATTTGATGGAGCAATGCCTTATCTGAAAAGAGCGGCTCGCGGAAATTGGCGCGAAAGCCTTGCCGATTACGACACCCGCTGGTAATCGCCGCTTTGAACGGTCGCGAAATGCCCCGGAAATGCCCCCAGATCTTCACTTAGAGAATTTGAACCGCCGTTATCAGCTAGCAGTTCGGCAACCGGTAGATTGTCTCCAAGCAAATGCTCGTATCGCTTGATCGAACCATCCGAATCGGTTATCAAATCCAGTTTGTACAAAAGCGTAAGCGCAGCCCATATATCGTTTTCAGAGAAACTCTGAGAAGTTTCCTCTTGAAGCTTGGTGCGAACTTCCCAAGGGCTGTTCTTCCCGTCACACAGTTTCCAAACAAGTCCGGTAGTTTGGTCAAGTCGGATTTTCCTGCCTTGTGTAATAACAATAAAATCGTCTTCTAAATAACGAATTTCGATTTCTCGATTAGTAACTTCCGGTATCATAATTCCTCTTCAGCACCATTTGTTTTATCTATATGCGTTGCGTTTTCACATATCGAATTTGGGCGTGAAATTTAACTTTGCGGCTTAGCACGACTAGATTTTGAGAGACTAAAAAGAAACCCTAAAAATCTGATAAAGACGGTCCTACGGAAGACAGTCGCCGTTCGTTGTTCCATTCGGGCCGGTTCGAATACATCTGCAGTTTGGGTTTGCACAAGTGAATCCGAAAGCAGGCGAACAAGCCGTGCCTGCAGGCCTGCTTCCGGAGGTCGGATTACTGCATTGACACCCATTTGGGACTGGCACGCAAACGTTCGACTGGGCATGAATTGCAATTGGCGCGACTAGTGAAGAAATAATCGGAAGGGCGACTATCGAACCAAGTCCAATTCGTCTGATTACGTCACGACGCGTAAGGCCATTATATCTGCCCACGAAATCGTCCTCATGATCAAGCAGATTTTCCTCGTGAAGTTCTTCCAGTGCAAACCATACTAGGTCCTCGCTAACTTCCGCGCGTAGTGTGTTACCAAGAATCTTCCCTATCTCCCAGGGGCTTTTGGTACCGTCGCAATGCTTCCAAACCAACGCTGACGTTTTATTCAGGCATATCGCCTTGTTGTCCCGGAGATCGTAAATAAGCAAATCGTCTCCTGAATTCTGGATAACTAATTCAGCTTCTCTTGCTTTCGGTAGCATAATTCCTCCTAAGCGTTGGAGGTGGCATATAAACTTTGTAATTGTCGGTATTGGAGGGAGCTAGGGAAGATTAGAGTAAGGGTAGTGTGGGAGAATCTGGAATCTCACCTACATTAGGAGTATATCAACATTGTTCAACATATGTCAACAATTATTTACTATATTTTTGTGAGAAACTTGCGGTGTACTCGAGGGCAGTTTCGAAAGTTTTAAATTTTAAGGGATACCTTTCCAGTAAGGCGTCCGCGATGTCGCCGTGCATCGCCTCCCCGTCCATCATTTGCAAGACCAACATATCGATTTCGGCAAGCTCATTGCGATTAGGAACGAAGTATTCAGACTGCTTAAGAACGACATTTGGTTCGATATACATTGAAGCCAAAACAGATTGGTTGAATTGCGCCTTTGGTCTCGATTTATCATCGCCTTCGAAGATGTCGGTCTTCCAGCTCCACGCATAGTCGCCTTTTTCATATTTCGCTGAGACGTAAGCGCTGACGACGTCTCCTTTTTCAACCTCAACTTCCCTTTCAAACGGGAAAAATGGCGACGAATAGGTCGTATCCTTAACATCGATACCGTTTGAAACGCCGTTTCCATCTGTTAGTTCGTTTTCAAACCATCCGCGCAAGCCATGCGCCATCCCATCTTCCAGAATCTCCCATTCAAACTGTTTCTCAAATGAAGTTTCTGTAACCGTTCGATACTCGATCTCCGCAAAGACGCCTGAATCTGTAAGCAATTTCTCGTTTTCATCCTTTGCAGAAAACCCGCGGTTAAAAACAAGTCTTTCCGCCGAAGGTATGCTAAACCCGTGAAACTCCTCTAAGTACCTTTTGACGTTGGCGTTATAGATCTCTTCCGACTGTGAAACAGCAAAATAGATCGTTTCTTTCCTTGGAAATATCACCGCATCTTTGATCAATAAACGTTCGCGGGCGTCGATTTTTGTCTCAACGCTTGTTTCAAAAAGCGGAAAGCCGCCGTGGATATCCGAAACCAAAAGGTTTGCCTTTTCAGCAAGTTCCGCTTCCTCGAGAGTTTTTTTATTATTTCAATACGATCTTGATATCCTCGGTCGTCTACAACATCTTTGAGGAGTTCGATGAGAGGGTTAACTTCAACCGAATAGGCCTTTTTCGCGCCGTAGTTACAAGCCAAAACAGAAAAAATCCCGGTGCCCGCACCGAGATCCAACACAATCGAGTCATCTGTTATTGTTTCTTTTAGCGCTTTAACATACGTATTCAGTCGGCGCTCGTCGGTGAGCATCGAGCAATAACTAACGAAGTCGTAAAAATGCATATTTTTCTGAAAAGGGCTAGGTTTTCAAAATACAATATGCCGGCATATCGGGATGTCAATTAACGGCTTTTTCGCTGGGGAATTCGTATCTTTCAACCCCCAAAACCGCTCGAGTCTGGTTTTCCTGTAAAAAAACGATCAAGTTTAGATTTCCCTTCTTCCACTCAGGACTAATTTGCAGCGAAAAATCACCTTTAAATTCGGTATTTTTCTCTTCGACCCTTCCTAACGCCTGCAGTTTTCTTACTACCGAAAGGTGCGTTAGATTCCGCCCAGCGTTTTCGCCGCGCGTAACATCAGAGCTCAAATCATCTTCCGCAATCGCCATATAAACTGTGGAGCCTGTGTGCTTAACCGGTATTCCCCTGACAGACACTTTCAGCCGGTCTTCATTTACCGCCAACCCAATCTTAGCCTTCTTCCTCTTCACCGCCTTCCTGATCGCTTTCTCTGCCTCTTCCAAATCACTTCCGACAAATTCGCTTTTTCCGTCAACTACCATTTGCGGAGTGTAAATCTTACCGGTCCGAAATTTCCGTTCGTAAATCCTTTGGCGCGCAGTATAAAGCGGCGAAGCATACCTGTCTTTCCAACCGTATTCATCCCAGTAATCCACGTGAAGTGCCATCGTGATGATCTCGGCCCCTCTAAACGGCTGTTCTTTTTGTAGCTTCGCAAGCAGTGACTCAGCCGGGGGACAACTCGAACAGCCCTCGGCCGTAAAAAGCTCAAGAAGCACCGGAGTAGCCCCTTTCTTTCCCTTTGACCTTGTCCCCTCGTGGAGCCTCTGACTCTCTGCAGTCTGCGAACAGGCCAAAAGCAGAAATGAAAATAGACAAATCGTTGCAAATTTCATAGCAAGTATTATACCTAACCTATTGTTTTTATTCCTAGTTATATCTGATAAAATTACCATTTGCCCAAACGAAAGAATTTTTCACCTATGAGAGCTGCACGAAAAAAGGAAGAAGTAATCATCGTTCGCGGTGCACGAACTCACAATCTTAAAAATATTTCGTTTTCACTTCCAATCAATAAGCTCACGGTCGTAACAGGCGTTTCGGGATCGGGCAAATCTTCTCTCGCCTTCGATACGATCTATGCTGAGGGGCAGCGGCGTTATGTCGAATCTCTTTCCGCATATGCTCGCCAGTTTCTCGAGCGCATGGATAAACCGGACGTTGATGAGATTTTGGGGATCGCTCCGGCGATCGCTATCAAACAAAAGAATTCGACGCGAAATCCACGCTCTACGGTTGCCACACAAACGGAAATCTACGATTATTTACGGCTGCTGTTCGCGCGAGTTGGACAAACCTTTTGCTACAAATGTGGCGAAGAAGTAAAAAAGGACTCTCCCGAATCCGCGGCCGACGAAATTTTGGAAACTCTCGATGAAGGTGATCGCTTTTACGTACTCTTTCCAATCGACGTTTTTTTTAGCCCGGCAAAGAAAAAGCAAAATCTCACCGCAGTATTGATGACGGTTCTCGGTCACGGTTTTTCGCGTCTTTATCGAAATGGTGAATTGATCGAGCTAAACCGTCCCGAGGATTTTAAGTTTAAGAAATTGGATGAAGTTTTCATTTTAGTAGATCGTCTAAAAGCGGGAAAAAGAATTCGAAAAAGGCTTGTCGAATCACTCGAAACCTGTTTTCGTGAAAGCAAGTCGGCACTAATCGATGGTACGAACGGCACCACGCTGAAGTATTCCGAAGCATTTGTATGTCGAAATGACGGCATTGAATATGAAGAACCAGAGCCACGCCTCTTTAGTTTCAACTCGCCTTTTGGAGCGTGCGCAACCTGCCAAGGCTTTGGAAACACGACCGGAATCGATTACGACCTTGTCATCCCTGACAAAAACCTATCGATTAAAAAGGGGGCTATAGCACCGTTTGTTTCTCCGCAACACCATTGGGCGTTTCGCGAAGTAAAAGAATTCGCCGCCCAGGAAGGAATCTCAATTGACGCGCCTTTTGCAGATTTAGGCGAAGAAGAAAAACGCTCGATTCTAAAAGGAAAAGGGGCTTGGGGCGGCGTCGACGGCTTTTTCAAATGGAAAGAAAAAAAGAAATACAAACTCCACGTTCGCGTATTCCTTTCAAAATACCGGGGCTACACGAAGTGTCCGGATTGCGAAGGCGGACGTTTGCGAATTGAATCCCGGTCGGTGAAAATTGGTGGAAAAAGTTTACCCGAGGTCGTTTCGCTTTCGATCAAAGATGCACACGACTTTTTTGAAGGATTAGAGCTAAATGAAGAGCGAGAAAAGATCGGCGAAAAGCTCCTGCTCGAAATCCGGCGGCGAATAAAATTTATGTTGGATGTCGGTTTGGATTATCTTACGCTCGACCGACTCGCTTCAACGCTTTCGGGCGGCGAAGCGCAGAGAATTCAACTCGCAACAAATTTGGGTTCGCTTCTGGTTGGAACGATGTATGTTTTGGACGAGCCTTCTATTGGTCTTCATCCGCGTGATAATGCCCGTTTGATCAAAATACTTGAAAACCTGCGCGATATTGGAAACACGGTCTTAGTTGTCGAACACGACGAGGAAATGATGCGCGCTGCAGATCATATTCTAGATGTTGGAATATATGCCGGCGAACTCGGTGGAAGCCTCGTCTGCGAAGGAAATTTTTCGAAACTCGTCAAAAACAAGACCTCGTTGACCGCAAAATACCTGCGTGGTGATGCGGAAATCCGTCTTCCACAAAAACGCCGAAAACCCGGAAGACGAAAAATCGAAATTTTCGGCGCTCGCGAACACAATCTAAAAGATATCGATGTTGAGATTCCGCTCGATATGTTCGTCTGCGTAACAGGTGTCTCCGGTTCGGGCAAATCCACTCTCGTTCACGATATTCTCTACTCAGCCATAAAAAAGGATAAAGGCGACAACAAAGTAAACACGGGTTTCTATAAAGACGTGACGGGCACGGAGTTCGTTGATGATGTGGTAATGGTTGATCAATCCCCAATCGGCAGAACACCTCGTTCAAACCCGGTCACCTATATCAAAGCCTACGACGCAATTCGGGAAGTGTTTTCAAAGACAAATTTGTCCGATAAAAAGGGCTACAAGCCATCGCACTTCTCGTTTAATGTGCCCGGCGGACGGTGCGAAAGATGCCAGGGATCGGGAACGGAAACGATCGAGATGCAGTTTTTGGCGGATGTAGAACTAACCTGCGAAGATTGTCGGGGAACGCGATTTAAAACAGAAATTCTTGACGTTAAGTACAAGGGAAAAAATATCCATGACGTCTTAAATATGACCGTGCGCGAAGCTACGAGATTTTTTAAGAGCGTGAAGAAAATTGTCATAAAACTAAAAACCCTCGAGGCCGTAGGGCTCGGTTATCTGCGTTTGGGGCAATCCGCAACGACGCTTTCAGGTGGCGAGGCACAACGTGTAAAACTCGCCGCTCATCTCGCTACAAAATCGCGTTCGAAAACGCTCTTCATCTTCGACGAACCAACAACCGGTCTACACTTTGACGATATCAGCAAGCTGCTCTCAGCCTTCCGGACATTAATCACAGAAGGAAATTCAGTCGTTGTGATCGAACACAATTTGGACGTCATTAAAACTGCAGACTATGTAATTGATCTGGGACCGGAGGGTGGTGTCGGCGGCGGAGAAGTTGTGGCAAAGGGGACGCCTGAGGAAATTGCGAAAGCAAAGAAATCGCATACCGGAAAATTTTTGAAATACGCTTTCACATCATGACGGCGAGTTAAAGGTTTTGGGAGCGAATCTATTCTTTTAGTGTAAGGAACGGAGTCGCCTTTCTCTGAAACTCCACATTTTCAAACCCTTGACTATCGCTAGCTCACGCCAAATTCTCCACGCAAAAATACTCCCATAAAATAAATTCACTTTATATATCTCGAACAAGCTTCCGCTGGCTGCAGCGTCTTCAAGCTCGATCTGCCAATCGGAGTATAGCGGTTCGTATATTCGCTTTTGGTCCTCAGGACGTGACAAAACAAAGGTCAATCGCAACGAAGCAGCTTCATATTTTTCCTTGACCAACCCATGATTGGATTTGCTGTAATAATAATAAAGTGCCGAGTAAGGACGAATCAGAAAAATGATAAGAAGCTGAATATACTGAGCCGAATTCGCATGAGAAAAATTAAAACCTAACCACGCATAGAACGCCGCGTGTCCCATATGCAATTCGAATAGTTGCAAAGAGACCGGAGCCAACATCAAGAATACAAAAAAAGAGTAAACAAACATATCCGTTGTATTCCACCTCTTAAACATCTTCATCTACAGCCCCTACATAGTTATTTCGTTCTAACAAACCTCTAGTCCACTTTCAGATACTGTAAGCAGTCATCTGAAGTACCTAGAGAAAAATCCACTTCGCCGCCAAATATTCCATACAAACCAGCTTCCGTAGTAGAAATTCACTTTTAAACGCCGCCATTGATCAGAACTGGCTTTTGAGAGCTCGAGCTCCCAGTCCGCAAACATCGGTTCAAAAATTCTTGCCTGCTTAACAGAACCGTAAAGATAATCCGTCGTCCTTAGCAACTCAGAATCATACTTGAGAAGTCTTTCCGGCGTTTCTTTAACAGTCGTGTAAGGTACGGCGGACATTACAATTTTCTTTTCATTGGCTTTATCTACAAAACCCAACGCAATTATTGTGCGAAGCCAAAAGTACATAAAAACTAATATCACTGAAATCGAAGCGGAAATTGCTGAGTAGAATCCCGGAAATAGCTCATAAAAAAGTCTAAAATAATATCCAAGGAAAGATGGAGCGAGAAAATTCGAAAAACTCCAAAACATACTTGGTAACATTCCTGCTAGACAAACAATACATCTTAAATTCGCCCTTCTTCTTGCCTTTGCAGCCTCACGTTCGTAGTCCAACTCTGAGCGGCTTTTACTCATACCGCCCCCTCAAGCCCCAGTTGCGCTTCGAAGAACTCCTGAGCTTTTTGGTTCGCGTTAAATGCATTTTCACCGAGGCTCGTAGCCCAAAATTTACGGCGAGGAATTCCGATTTCAGGATATTCGCGCTTTTCGGCACGCGAATCCACATAGCCCTTTTCTGCCATCCGCGAAAGCAATACGTAGATTGAACCTCGCTTGAGCTTCCCCTCGGATGCATTTACCATCTCTAAGCCGTACATCTCGCCTTTTGAAACTAAAAGTTCCAAAATCGCAGACTCTTTTCGTGAGAGCCTTGGTAATTGACTGTTTGAACTATTCTTATGTGGCATTAATTTAACCCTGTCTTACAAAATTTCAGCAACGAATCTTACTTTACTTGATTCCGTTAAAATATTCAAGAAATTCTCAGATTTAGCGATCAGCGATGAGTGGTTGTTAGTACTTGTTCAATCTCATCCAAAACCCAATCAATTTCCTTATCTTCGATCAAATAAGGCGGCATGAAAAGCAGGACATTTCCGAGCGGACGCAAAACGATGTTTCTTTTCAGAAACTCTTGGTAGAGTTTTTGTCCAATATCGGCGAGGTAGCCTCTGCTTTCGACCTTTAGTTCGAAAGCAAGGACGCCGCCGATTATTCTTACTTCTTCAACGCATTCAATCGAAGCTAATTTTGGTTCGAAGCTGCGAAATCTCTTGTTGATAAAAGTGATTTTTTCGAGAGTGTTTTCTTTTTCGAAGAGTTCGAGATTTGCGATGGCAGCGGCGCACGCGAGAGGGTTTGCACAGTAAGAATGCCCGTGGAAAAAGGTTTTCAACCGGTCGTCGTTGTAGAAGGCATTGAAAATTTCTTCGGTGGCGGCGGTTGCTCCAAGCGGCATATAACCGGCTGTCAGGGCTTTTGAAAGGCATAAGATATCGGGTGAAATTTCAGCGTGTTCGCAGGCAAACATTTTTCCGGTTCTGCCAAAACCCGTCAAAACTTCATCGGCAACAAGCAAAACGCCATACTGGTCGCAGAGTTTACGAATTCTTTTTAAGAAACTCGCGTCCCAGACGATCATTCCACCAGCGCCTTGCAGCATTGGTTCGATTATCACGGCCGAGGTTTCTTTGTGGTGTTTTTCAAGGAGGTTTTCGAGGCTTTCGATACAAGACATGTTGCATTGCTTACGGAACGCGGCCACTCCTGTCCGCAAGTCTGCATCTATAGCATTTGAATCATCGGCTAACGCCGACGGTGCTGACTTGCATCTATCGCAGTGCAATGCATAAGGAGCATCGGCTCGTAGAACATTAAAAAGCAAATTTTTGAATGGCTTTGTAAACTGTGAATCATCGCTTGCAGACATCGCACCAATCGTGTCGCCGTGATACGCATGTTCGAGAGCGATGAATGTGGGGCGCTCTTCGCCTTTGTTTCGCCAATATTGATACGCCATTTTTAGACCGACTTCGACCGCCGTCGAGCCATTGTCGGAATAAAAAATTCTCGTCAAACCTTTGGGCAAAACCTCAACCAGTTTTTCGGCTAGCCGCACGGCGGGTTCGTGTGTAAACCCGGCAAAAATCACATGTTCTAGCATTTCAGCCTGTTTTTGCAAGGCTTCGTTAATATAGGGGTGCGAATGCCCGTGTGTGTTCACCCACCAGCTCGAAACGCCGTCTAGCAGCTTCCGACCGTCTTCCGTGTAAAGCCAAACACCCTCCGCCTTCACAATAGGTATCGGCGACGGTGCGATCTTTTCCTGCGTATATGGATGCCAGAGGTATTTTCTGTCTTTTTTTAATATACTCATTTAATCTTGCCCGTGAATGAACTCAATTTTTCGTGAGGATATTTTTTCACACTTATTTTGTGCGTGTTTCTGCACCCTTCATTCACGTTTATTAGCGTAGATTCACGGGCTACTCTACATCGTTAAAAATCTCCCGCCAGGGAATCGCGATTTCTTCAAGAATTTTGCAATCGCAATAGCCGCCGTTTTGCGAGAGCCAGCCCGAAACCTTTGCAAAATTCATCATCTTCTGCATCATAAATTGCATAGTAAAACGCGACGTATGATCGCAGGATTCGCTTGCGAGTTTTTTCTCCAAAAAGTCAAACAAAGCGTCGAACTGCTCCTTCTTTGCAGGAAGTTTCAGCAGGTGTCTTTCAAGTTCTTCGCCGCTGAGTTGCGCCATTATCTCGACTTCTCTTTTCTTTACAATTGCCATTGATTATTTTTACTCCATTGGGAAAGTGTATGAAAATCAAGTTTCTCAAATCTCGGCATTTCTGCCAAAACTCGTATGTTTCCATAATGCTCAATCGCCTTTTTGTTCTCGATGTTCGGTTCGCCATTTAGGATAACGCCAGATATTTCGAGCTTTTCCCGTCGCAATTTTTCAATTGTTAGTAATGTGTGATTGATAGTGCCAAGTCCTGATTTCGCAACAATTAACACCTGTAACTTCAAGGATCTTATTAAGTCAGTCATTAAATCATTTTCGTTTAAGGGAACTAAAACTCCGCCAGCACCCTCAACGATAAAGAACTTTTTTTGCGTTTCCCGCTTATCGCAAGCGGGAACGCTTACGTTCCAGTCAGGACTCCATTCGAGCACTTTTTCAATCGTGATTTCAACGTCCGCAAGTCTCGCCGAAAGATGTGGTGAAAGCGGCTTTTCGAGGCGAAAGCCCAGATCATGTACTTCTTCATCGGAACAATTTGCCAATTGTCTGACGGTTTCCGTATCGTTGTCTTCCTCAATGCCTGTTTGAATTGGTTTCCAATAACAGACGTTTTCTGTTTTACGAAAAGCATTCATCAAAGCGGCTGAAAGAATCGTTTTGCCGATACCGGTATCTGTGCCTGTTACAAAAACTCCACGCATAACTTTCCGCCACTGAGACACAGAAACCACAAAGGATTTTGAACACTTTGTGTACTTCGCGTCTTTTGCGGTTAAATTTCCCTTCTCAGCTTCTCAATAAATTTAACCAAAATTTCTTCAGTCAGATTCACATTCAGCGAAACTCGCAACCGTGAAGTTCCTTCCGCGACAGTCGGCGGGCGTATTGCTCGTACGTCAAAACCTTCACCCTGCATTTTTTCAGCGATTGTAACCGCCTTCTCACTGTCTCCGATAATTATCGGAACAATTTGCGTTTCGTATTTTGATGGAACAAGATCGCGATCAACCAATAAATCACAAAAAAACCTACACAAATTGCGTAGCTTTTCCCGACGCTCTTTTTCTCTTTTTACAATCTTAAACGAAACTTTTAAAGTGTTTGCCAAAGCAGGGGTCGGAGCGGTCGAAAAAATAAAAGAACGGCACTTATTGATCAAATATTCGATTGCGAGGTCGCTTCCCGCCACAAACGCTCCCGAAACTCCAAGCGCTTTCCCCGCAGTGTTTATTGAAAGAAAAATGTCGTTTCCAACATCAAATTCCTCAATCAATCCGCTTCCGCTATTCCCATAAAGCCCGATGGCGTGAGCTTCGTCAACGATCAAGTTCGTATTCGTTTTCCGACAAAGCTCGGCGTATTTATCAAGCGGTGCGACGTCGCCATCCATTGAAAAAAGCGATTCGGTAACGAGAAATTTCTGTCCCTGGCATACGATTTTATTCAAGAGTTTTTCGAGCTGTCCAAGATCCAAATGCTTAAAAATAATTTTCCGGCAATTTGATAGGCGTATGCCGTCGATCAAACTCGCGTGATTTAGTTCGTCTGAAAAAACCACATCTTCTTTTTCAAGAAAAGTTTGCAGCAACCCCAAATTTGCCTGATAACCCGTTGCAAAATAAAGAGAATTTTCCGTGCCCTTCCAACCTGCAAACCGTTGCTCGACTTCACGAAAGCAATCTCTTTCGCCACGCAAAAGCCTCGAAGCCGTCGAGCCAACACCTTCTCGCTTTACGCCTTCAATAAACGCATTTTTAAGGCGTTCATCTTTAGCCAACCCGAGATAATCGTTTGAAGACAGATCGATTCCTTTTGGGCTGGCAAGCTCTCGTTTTAAGCCTCTAGCCTCAATTTGGGCGAGCTGATTTTCTAGGCGTTCCTCCAAATTCATTCGCTCCGGTCAGAACCACCTGCGTAAGCGGGTGGGTGAAAGTGTATTACAGCCCTCCCTCACGGAAGACGGTTCTGACTTGCTCTCGCATCCTCCGTTTCCTTCAATTTCAATCCTTCCCTGCTGTCGTAGCTAATAAATCTCGGAAAAAGCACCGCCAAGATCGCTGTTCCAACCACCGCTAAAATACCGCCGGAAACTATCGATGTTTTGACGTCTGTGAAATATGCGACCACTCCACTTTCGACATCGCCGAGCATTGGACCAGCCAAAAAACTGATCATTTCCAGTCCTGCGAGACGACCACGGAATTTTTCGGGTACGGATTGATTCCACATCGTCTGGCGAAAAACCCCGCTATACATATCGAAAAATCCAGCGACGCCTAAAAAGAATAATGCAAGATAGAGATTATTGGAAAGCCCGAAAAATATAATTGCTATGCCCCAACCACCAGCCGCCAACGCAATCATCAAACCATGCCGATAAACGTATTTTGTCCAACCCGATGTAAAGGTTGCAACCAAAGCGCCAATCGCAATCGCCGAATAAAACCAACCAACATACGTCAAAACGCCGAACGAAACCGCCAATGCTGGAAAAAGTGCTTTCGGCATTCCAAAAAACATCGCGTTGATGTCTATCAAATATGTACCAAGCATGTCCTGTCTATTAACCGCATAAGTAAATCCCCGTTTAACTGACCGAAAATTTGGTCGATCTGCATTTGCTGGCGGCGGGACAGCCCGAATCATCCAAACAGCAATAAGCGATGCAATAAACGTCAGTGCATCAACAAGATACGCGAGCGATGCCCCATATTTCGCAATAATAAAACCACCAGTTATAGGACTTAAAATGAAACCGAATTCTGCACGAAGCGTGTTTAATGCTGCAACGGCAGACATGTGTTCGAGGGGTACGATCTTCGGAATCAAAGCTTCAAACGAGGGTCTTTGAAGTCCTGCCAGCCCCGCGTGAATTCCGACCGCGACAAACAGAACCCAAACCTGAGGATTAAGTAAGAGTGCGTTTCCAAACAAGATCAGAGTCGTTAGAAGCTGTCCGATTTCAGTGAGCCGCAGAATTTTTCTTCGGTCAAGCGAATCTGCAAACGCTCCACCGATAAACGCCAGGAAAAACATAGGTACAAATTCAGCGACGCCGATTAAACCCACGTAGAGATTCGATTCCGTGAGTTGATACATCTGTACCGGGACGACGATAAAGGTCATCATCGTGCCAAAAAAAGAAATCAGTTGCCCAAAAAAGAGCAACCGATAATCTCTCGAAATTTTTAAAGGGGTTAGGTCAATAAGCATCTATTAAACACTTTCAGGGCAACCGCGACAATACTCCCTCCTGAGAAAAGGAGGGGAGTTTTTTTTCGTGCTGATTCTCACTTCACATTATTAAGCGGTCGCCTCCGCATAGAGTTTCATCCCAAGTCTATCAAGCAATTCCGCGTCGCGATCTTTATCGGGGTTTGGGGTGGTGAGTAATTTATCCCCCATAAAAATCGAATTCGCACCTGCAAGAAAACAGAGTGCCTGTGCTTCGTCGCTCAATTCCAAACGTCCGGCACTAAGACGAACCATTGAAGCCGGCATCAAGACTCGTGCCGTGGCGATCATCCTTACAAAATCGATAACGTCTAGATCTTTTTCCCTTTCGAGCGGTGTTCCCTCAACCTTCACAAGCTGATTTACCGGCACACTCTCCGGATGCGGATTTTGATTTGATAGCTCACGGAGCAGTTTGTAACGATCTAGTTTTGTCTCGCCCATACCGATAATTCCGCCCGAGCAAACGGTTATGCCAGCTTTTCTTACGTTTTCAAGCGTCTTCAAGCGCTCGCCATAAACACGGGTTGAAATAATCGAACCATAAAACTCCGGTGACGTGTCAATATTGTGGTTGTAGGCTGTTAAACCGACTTCGGCGAGTTTTTCGGCTTGATCTTCCCTAAGCATCCCAAGCGTGCAGCAAGCCTCTAACCCCAATTCACGCACGCCTTTAACCATTTTTAAAACCTGTTCAAATTGCTCGCCGTCAGGCACCTCACGCCAAGCCGCCCCCATACAAAACCGTGTTGCACCGGCACTTTTTGCATTCTTCGCTGCCTCCAAAGTTTTATCAACGCTCAAAAGACGTTCGCGTTCTACGCCGGTTTTGTAGTGAGCCGATTGCGGGCAGTACGCACAATCTTCAGGACAACCGCCCGTTTTAATGCTCATCAATTGGCATCCCTCAATTTCATCCGTTTTGTGGTGTCGCCGATGCACAGTCTGTGCCTTCAGCATCAACTTCGGAAACGGCAAGTTGTAGATTTTTTCGATCTCCGTGATCGTCCAATCGTATCTTAATTTGGTCATAAAATTTGTAGAGACAATCCCTAGTGGTTGCCAGCCAGCCGAATGGCTGTTAATTTCGATAATGCGCTCAGATTTTCACCTCTCGGCTCACAGGCGAGAACAAGCCGTCTCCCTACATTAATTCTTTCGCGTATGCTTTCGCTTCGTCTAAAGTTTCAATTTTACCATCAAGCTGCCGCTCAAAAACTTCGTTCAGAATTCTCTTAAAATCGGGGGAAGGATCAAGACCAAATTCGATTAGATGTCTTCCCATCAAAAGCGGCTTGGGCGCCTCATTTTCCACCTTTAGCTCGCGCACCCTTTCGATAAACCATTCCTGCGCCTCGGTGTCAAAGTGTTTCTCCTTCGGAATCCAAGGAGCATTTCTACCAAGAGAATCAGCTTTCGCAACGCGGTAAAGTAAATCGAGTTCGACCTTGCGAGCGAGACGTCGAAAGGCACCATCGCCAACTTTTTTCGCCTTGTAAAACATCCCGGGTTTTAAGTGGTGTCGAACTAACTCGATCACCTGGTTGCGAACATCGTAGCCATCAAGGGTTTGAATATTCAGCGCGTTCAAAAAAGACTTTGTTGGCTCGATGCCAGCTTCGTCATGTCCCAGCGAACGTATTCGTCCATCGACCAACTCAGTAGTAGCAGGCTTACCAAAATCGTGACACAAAGCTCCGAGCATTACAGCGACCTTCTTGGGATAATCCAAATCGCTAATCAGCTTCCGGGCTTCGTCTACAACCAAAAGCGTGTGAACGTCGACATCACCCTCAGGATGCCACTCCTCCTCCTGCTTAACGCCTACGAGCGACTTTAACTCAGGAAAGAGTTGATTGACCGCACCCAGATCATAAAGCCATTTGAGGCCCTTCGAGGGCTTTTCAGCGTTTAACAGTAGCTTTTCGATTTCGCCCCAGATTCTTTCCGAAGGCAAATCACTTAAATCAATTTTCCTACACAATTCCGCGGTTTCATCGTCAATATCAAACTCAAGCCGCGCAGCAAATTGCGCCGCACGCAAAACGCGTAAACTGTCTTCGCCAAAAGTCTCCGGCGAGACCATTCGAAGAATCTTTTTTTCAATATCTCCGCGACCGTCGTAGCAATCGACCACCTCGCCGGTTAAAACGTCTTTGAGAATAGCGTTTACGCTGAAATCCCTGCGTTTTGAAGCCTCTTCAAAAGACATAGCAGGGTCACCCTCAACCGTAAATCCCTGATGCCCCTTCGCCGTTTTTTTTTCCCGGCGCGGAAGCGAAACGTCCAAATCATGACCAACCTTATAAACTGTAAAAGCCTCACCAACGGCATTGACGCTGCCGGAATCCGCGATGATCTCTTTTAACTTTTCAGGCTCAACGCCATAAACTTCAACGTCCCAATCCTTGGGCTCAATCCCCATTAATTCATCACGCACACAACCGCCAACAAGCATGGCACGTCCGCCGTTTGCCTGAATGGTTTTTGCGAGTTTTGTGATTTTTTTTTGAAGGGCCATTAATACAACAGTCTTACTAAGGCATAGGCCTGTCCGCGTCCGTAGCCGAAGGCGAAAGGATCTATAAACATTTACAATTTTTCGCTTCGCTTGCAGACGACTACATGGAAATCGCCGCTACAATATCTTCGGGTTTTTAAATCAATCCAAACGATCTTGCAAATACTCCGTTAGCTTATCCACATTAACGCGTTCCTGCTCCCAGGTGTCGCGATCACGCACGGTAACACTATCGTCGTCAAGCGAATCGAAATCGACGGTTACACAAAACGGCGTACCGATTTCATCCTGCCGGGCATAGAGTTTTCCGATGCTGCCGGTGTCGTCGTAAACGGCTCTCATCGAACCCGACAAATCCTTTTTGATCTTTCGCGCTATCGTTACAATTTCTTCCTTGTTTTTCTTGAGCGGCAAAACAGCCACCTTGATCGGCGCCAAATCGTGCGAAAGCTCTAAAACAACACGCGTTCCCTTTTCGGTTTCCCTTTCCGTATACGCATCCATTAATACTGCGAGCAATGTACGATTAACGCCTATCGCAGGCTCGACTACGTAAGGATAAAAACGTTTATTCGTGTAGGGATCGTGGTACGAAAGATCATCGGTTGAATCGGGATTTATGCGATTTCCTTCGGCGTCGACCGCTTTCTTGGAATGTGCCTGAGTATCAAAATCGGTGCGATTCGCGATTCCCATCAATTCGTCCCACTGTTTTTCTTCGTCTTCCCGCTCAGGAAAATACCGATACATTACATCGACGGTCCTGACCGAATAATGGGCCAGTTCTTCATCAGGAACTTCATATAAATACAGGTTTTCCCTGGAAATTCCCAAATCCGTCAGCCAATTCATATAATTTTCGACCCATTCATCGAGAAGTTCGGGAGCCTTTTCAGGATGACAAAAATACTCCATTTCCATTTGCTCAAATTCTCGCGTCCTAAGAATAAAATTACCGGGTGTAATTTCATTACGAAACGACTTACCAACCTGAGCAATTCCAAACGGAAGTTTGCGGCGAGTAGTATTCAGAATATTTGCGAAGTTTATAAATATTCCCTGTGCCGTTTCTGGGCGCAAATACGCCATCGACTGATAATCCTCGTCATCCGCGACCGCACCCAAACGTGTGCTGAGCATCGTTAAAAAAGGCCGCGGCTCAGTCAAATCACATTTGTCCGTTTCGCCCGGATGTTTTGAAGGTTTCAATTCGCATTGAGAATCTTCTAATTTGTCTGCGCGAAAGCGCTTTTTGCAATTTCGGCAATCGGTCAACATGTCGTTGAATGTCTCTTCGTGGCCGCAGTATTTCCAAACAAGACGATTCTGAATTATCGAAGAGTCGATGCCCTCAATGTCGTCGCGTTCGTGAACCATCCAGCGCCACCAATTTTGTTTGATGTTGTTGGCGAGTTCGACCCCCAAAGAGCCATAATCCCAGGCGCTCCCCAAGCCTCCATAAATGTCGGAAGCGGGAAAAACAAAGCCTCGACGCTTTGATAGATTTACAATTGTTTCGATATTTGGTGCGCTCATAATGTCTGTACAACGTGATTCGTGATTCGTGATATCGGGTAGTAATTCACTTTTCAAAAGCAATTATTCTAACATTTACTTTACTTTCTTGACTACGGAGGGTCATTTACCTTTTTGCGGCTTTACGAACTACGAATCACGTATCGCGCCCCCCAACAAAAAAAGGACGACCGAAGCCGTCCTTTGGGGTTAGAATTAAATTTCCAAACTAGTCATTCGGAACCGGAATCTTAGCACCCGGAGGAACAAGCCACATTTGATACGTCGTGGTCGGACGCGTTCCGCCTTGTACGATTGTAAGTCTGCTAGGATCTACCCCGCGTTCCTTAACCAAATAGTCTAAGGCCATTCGGGAAAGCTTCTCCGGAGTTCGACTCTGGCTTCTACGATCTGTTCCGCGATACATAATTATGTATCCCTGATAGCTCGGATTGTTTTGCAATTCGACCGCCAATCCATCAAGTCGAGCCTTGTCGTCGTCGTTTGAAATAGTTGGAAACTCGTCAAACAGCACAGACTCAGGAATTTCAGTAACGATCTTTTCAACTACCGTCGAGCCAACAACTCTTTGGCGACAGCTAGCGTCATAAACGCCGTCGGTAACCTCAAGCTCCGCGGTTACTGTTTGTCCGCCGAGACCGGTTGTATCAACCGTAATTGCACTCGTTCCGAGTCCGCTCGTAATTCGCGCATTCGAGGGGGTAACTCTCCAGAGGTAGTTGAGGGCAGCCGTTCCGCCTGTAACTGCATTAATAGTCGCAAAAGTGATCAAGTCCCCGTCCCTGACAACATCAGGATTCGTGACACTAATGTCATATGGGCAATTCTTGGTAATTACCTTCTCGACAAAGTTCAAACAAATACAATTCTTAACGTTTTTCACAACGTTAATCTCTTTTGAAAATGTCTTTCCGTTTGGTCCTTCTACTTCAACCAGGTGAACACCCGGTGTAAGGTAATACTCAGCGCCTTCTGTCGTGCCGCTCATTCCCACAACCTGTCCGTCAACCTTTACGGTCATCGCTTTCGGAGTAGATTTAATCGAAAGGATCCCGGTGTTTTTTGGGCGCTTTTGTTTCTTTTTCTTTTTGTCATCGCCGCCAGCGAAAGCTGTGGTAAGCCCTAAGGTCAACATCAGACCTAGAACGACAAAGATTCTGAATCTTGAATTTTGCATTATTTCTAACCTCTTAATCTCGAGCTGTGCTCGATTGATTGATCCGAGAGCCGCACGAGCGACTCTCTTCAATTAAAGTCCTATTCTTCGCCTTCTTCCTCTTCTTCACGTCGGCCGAATCTCTTTCGAGCTGCCAAACCAACTCCAGCGAGTCCTGTACCAAACAACAGTATCGTCATCGGCTCAGGTATCGGCTCTGTCGGAGGCGTCGGCGTCATCGTCGGCGTTTCCGTCGGAGTCATCGTCGGGGTCATCGTTGGAGTCATCGTCGGGGTCATCGTTGGCGTCATCGTCGGAGTCATGGTTGGCGTCATCGTAGGCGTCATCGTCGGGGTCATCGTTGGCGTCATCGTTACCGTCGGTGTCGGCGTTGGGTCATCATCATCGTCCGGAATGAGGAACAAGAATGGAACCGCGCCTAAACCTAACAGAGCCCAGTAAGGAGAAATTCCTCCGCCAACCGGCTGATCACATTCACAATCCTGCTCTTCGATGATGTCAACAACGGTTTCCCGAATTACTCGGTCATCTTGCCTGACAACTTCCGTTGCTACTTTATCCTTATCATCGCCTTCGCCATCTCCATCATCGGCCGTTGTTGTCACAACCGGGTCATTGGCCAATTGCAGACGAGTATAGCTCGATGAAACAGCTTTCCCCGGTTGAGCATTAACAATTTGCGTTACCTGATTGAATCTTACAGGTGCTGCCGCTGTCGAGCTTGTTATCGTAAACAAGACCGAGAAAACGCTGACCGCCGAAAGGACAAATCTTAAATTCTTCTTAATCATTTTTATATTCCTAGCTAACTTTTTGCGTGTTTTTAAACTTCCGCAACCACTAAGTTTTGCAAAAAACTCGTGATTAAATAAGATTTTGGAGGGCTGGTATTGGTAGAATATAACAAAAACTGTGGAAAAAATCCACATTTCAACCAACTTTTTCCAGCAGGTGATCTCACTCAATCTATTATGCTAGTGGTTCAGTGCTAAAATAGACGCAATAACCGTCGATTTCCACAAAAAACTTACTTTTTTTTCAAAAAATCTTATGAAAGAGCTTTGGCACTCCTAAGTTGCTCATTTTCACGTAGTTAACACACGGTTAAAAGCCACGGATTTCCAGTGTTTTTGTCAAAAAAGGAGGTTTTTAAATTGAGCTCGATGAATCCGGATTGTTTAAGCCAAAATCCGGCCGTATTCGCCGGTATTCTCAATGAAAAAAATCGGGCAAATCTCTGGAATCAGTCGATTAATTCCGAAATTCGCCCGAATTATTGCACTTTATACGAAAACTATTACTTTCCGCTCGCTTGCGCTTTTTCGTCCTGCAAAACGGCTTTTCGCGAGAGCTTTATCTTATTTCCTTCCTTACCGATGCATTTCACCATGATTTGCTGACCTTCCTTAAGTTCGTCGCGAACGTCGCGAATTCTTCTTTCAGAGATCTCAGAGATATGCAGAAGACCATCTAAACCGGGGATGATTTCAACGAATGCACCAAAATCGACAATTCTCGAAACCGTACCAAGATAGGTTTTACCTACTTCAGCTTCCGCAGTTATGTTCTTAATACGTTCTAACGCGGCATCCGCGGCTTCACCATCCGGCGTGGCGATGTTTACGGTTCCATCATCCTCGATATCAATCTTCGCACCCGTCTCCTCAGTTATCGAGCGAATCATTTTTCCGCCCGGACCGATAATATCTCGAATCTTATCGGGATGTACTTTGATTGTGATAATACGAGGAGCGAAAGTAGAAACGTCTTCGCGCGGCTTAGCAAGTGCCTGGGACATGATCTCCAGTATATGAATCCTGCCCTTTCTGGCCTGCTCTAGAGCTTCAACCAAAATCTGGGCGTTTATGCCGGCAACCTTGATATCCATTTGAAGAGCGGTAATTCCTTCAGCCGTTCCCGTTACCTTGAAATCCATATCTCCGTAGTGATCTTCCGCCCCAGCTATATCGGAAAGAATCGCATAACGGTTTTCCTCAAGCACTAACCCCATCGCAATCCCGGCCACCGGGCTCTTCATCGGAGCGCCAGCATCCATTAGTGAAAGACATCCGCCGCATACCGACGCCATTGAAGACGAACCGTTTGATTCCGTGATATCCGAAACAACGCGCATCGTATAAGGAAAATCTTCCTCATCCGGAAGAAGCGGCTCAAGCGCTCGTCGCGCAAGGTTCCCGTGTCCGATTTCCCTTCGGCTCGTACCGCCAAAACGACCGGCTTCGCCAACCGAATACGGCGGGAAATTATAGTGCAGCATAAAACGCCTTTTCACTTCACCGGTTTCAAGATCGTCCGTAAACTGCTCGTCCTGTTTCGTTCCAAGTGTTGTTGTCGCAATCGATTGGGTTTCTCCTCGCGTAAATAATGCCGAACCATGCACCCTTGGAAGCCAACCAACTTCGCACGAAATCGCTCGGATCTCGCTAAATTTACGTCCGTCTGTTCGACGACGGTTGTTGAGGATGTCCTCTCGGAAAACCTTTTCTTTCAGTTTTCCGAAGGCCTTACCAGCCATCGCGCGCTTTTCGTCTTCCTCTTCAGGAAAACTCTCAACCACCTCAGTCTTTAGCGCATCGACTGCTGCGTAGCTTTCGAGCTTATCTTTACCACCCGTAGTATCGAGGGCCGCACGCATTTTCTCGGTAAAATCTTTTTCGACCTGACCGAAAATCTGTTCGTCTATACCTTCAACGTCATAAGTTCGTTTTTCTATATCGAGAGCTTTGAAAAGCTCTTTCTGCCACAAACAAAGGCGCTTAATCTCCTTATGGGCAAGCATCATCGCCTCTACCATAACGTTTTCAGTAACTTCGTTGGCTTCAGCTTCAACCATCACGATCGCCTCTTCCGTACCCGCAACGATCAGATTCAGTTCGGATTCTCGCCTTTCGTCATAGGTCGGGTTAACGAGATATTTCCCGTCAATTAAACCGATTCTGACACCGGCAATTGGGTTGTAAAACGGAATATCAGAAAGATATAGCGCACACGATGCACCCGTTATCGCAATTACGTCCGGATCGTTTTCCGCGTCGGCAGAAATTACTGTTCCGACAATTTGCGTTTCGTTTCTATAACCTTCTGGAAACAAAGGCCTTACGGGGCGGTCAATTAAACGGCAGGTTAAAACTTCTTTTTCATTCGGTCTGCCTTCACGCCTAAAGTAATTTCCCGGAATACGCCCGGCGGAATAGCTTGATTCTCTGTATTCAACTGTGAGGGGAAAGAAATTTAATCCTTCCCTCGGGGAAGTATCGCTTACTGCCGTAACCAGCAGCATCGTGTCCCCATAACTAATAACGACTGAACCATCAGCCTGTTTTGCCACCTTGCCTGTTTCAACGGTTAATTCTTTACCGCCAAGCTTAATCGCTTCTTTCAAATATTTTTTCTTTGACATTATTTATCCTCTAACAAAAAAACGACGGTAAGCTCACTCGTGATGCTTACGGTCGTCTTACATTTCTTTTCTTGTGATTCTCATTGATTTACAACTTATTCGCTGTCACGTTCAGCAGCTGCAATCAAAGTCTTCGAGAGAATCCATTAAACTTTTTGACTCGAAGAAGTCGAATTCTTTTGAAAATGTAAAATGCGAAGTGGAAATTCAATCTTCAAAACTGCAGTCTGTCGCCGATATGACTCAATCAAACAAGCCAATTTCTCAATACGGTAAATCCTACAGTATCAATAATTTCCCCTTCTCCATTTTCAATCTTTCACTTACCTATCTTCTCAATTTGAGCTTCTTGATAATCGCGTGGTATTCACTGATGTTCTTACGTTTCAAATAATCAAGAAGTTTCCTTCTACGGGCGACCATTTTTAATAGCCCCCTTCTTGAGTGATTGTCTTTTTTGTGTACCTTAAAATGCTCCGTAAGTTCATTTATCCGCTGTGTAAGGAGCGCAATCTGCACCTGTGACGATCCCGTATCGGAATCGTGTGTCCTAAAATCACCAACTACTTTTTCTTTTACTTCTTTTGCTGTAGGCATAACTACTAAAAAATGATCTCCTCCTTTATCGCAGTAAGTCCGCTGTTAAAACAACGACAACCGCAAAAAATTAATTATTAAAATGGTAAACGACGGGTGGTCGGTTGATCAACCCGCATTGTCAGCTTTCTTAGCCTCTTCGCTCGCCGCCAACTCCTCCATAAATTTCGTAGAAAAATTCCCTTGTTGAAAATTTTCGTTTTCCATAATCTTTTGATGAAGCGGTATCGTGGTTTTTACTCCCTCAACTACCATCATTTCAAGTGCCCGCTTCATACGCCGGATCGCACCTTGTCTCGTCCTTGCATGGACGATCAGTTTCGCAATCATAGAATCATAATAAGGCGGCACAACATAATCTGGATAAACCGCCGTATCGACTCGCACACCCGGCCCTCCAGGTATATTAAACGCCGTGATTTTCCCGGGCGACGGAGTAAATGTCTCCGGGTCTTCGGCGTTGATGCGACACTCGATCGAGTGTCCGGTAATTCTTACTTCTTCCTGCGTAAAGCTGAGCTGTTCGCCACGCGCAATTCGAATTTGGTTAAACACGATATCCGCAAGCGTGACCATCTCGGTAACCGGATGCTCAACCTGGATGCGTGTATTCATCTCCATGAAATAGAAAGATCCGTCTTCATCAAGTAGGAATTCAAATGTACCCGCACTCCAATAACCTATATCTTTACAAGCCTTTACAGCAGCTCGGCCCATCTCTTCGCGTTGCTCAGGTGTTATAACCGGTGAGGGAGCTTCTTCTAAAAGTTTCTGATGACGGCGCTGAATCGAGCACTCGCGCTCGCCCAGGTGAATACATTCCCCGTATTCGTCAGCTAAAACCTGTACTTCTATATGTCTAGGGCGCTCTATATAACGCTCGATATATACAGAATCGTCGTTAAAAGCCGTTCGAGCTTCAGCTTGCGCCGTTTCCAGTTGGCTTACCAACTCCTCGGGTTTGCGAACGATCCTCATTCCACGTCCACCGCCACCTGCTGCAGCTTTAACAATCAATGGATACCCAATTTCTTCAGCAACCTTCTTTGCTTCACTTGGATCAGCAATTGGGTCAGGGCTCCCAGGCAAAATCGGAACCCCCGCGGCTTCCATCGTACGGCGGGCCTCGACCTTGTCACCCATTTTTCTTATTATCTCGGGCTTTGGTCCGATAAACTTTATGTTGCAATCCTCACAGATCGTTGCAAAAGTGTCAGATTCAGCCAAGAACCCGTATCCGGGATGAATGGCGTCAACATTCGTTATCTCAGCAGCGCTTATTATCGCGGGAATATTCAAGTAACTTTCTGCAGATTGTGCACCGCCTACACAAACCGCTTCATCGGCAAACCTTACATGTAGAGCGTCTCGATCGGCTTCGGAGTGGACAGCAACCGTGCGAATCCCCATCTCGCGGCATGTCCATATTATTCGGCAAGCAATTTCGCCGCGGTTGGCAATAAGGATTTTCTTAATCTCTCTCATAAACGAGTTAGCAGAAACAGTAAGCGGTAAACAGAAATCCGATCTCAATCAAAAGAAATTTCTATTTACGGCTCACCGCTTACTGCTCACGGTTCACTGCTTTATTCCAAAAAGCGGCTGACCGAATTCCACCGGCTGACCGTTTTCGACATACACTTTCACAACCTCACCTGAGGTCTCTGCCTGAATCTCATTCATCAACTTCATCGCTTCCACAATGCAAACGGTTGTATCCTCGCTTACGACGTCGCCTTCTTTTACATATGGATCTTTATCAGGGGATGGTGATCTATAAAAGGTTCCAACAATCGGGGAAGTGATTTTGCGTAAATCATCATCTGACTCCGGAGTAGGCTGCTCTTCAACTTCCGGGCTCGGCGTTTGGGATGCTGAGGATTCAACCGGAGATTTGGGAGGCTCTGATGGAACTACCGGTGCCTGAACCGGAGGTGCGGGTGCTACAGGTGCGGGCGCAGGCGCTAGAGCAACTTTCTTGCTCATCCTCACGCGAATTTTCTCGTTTTCAAACTCAAAATCGGTAAAACCGCGTTCTTCAATGAGGTCAGCAAGCTCGCGCAACTCATCCATGTTCAAGGACGGCTTATCGACACCGCTTTTTTTTCTAGCTTCTTTCGACGTAGCTGAACCCATTATCTCGACCCGACCTAGGATTTACCGGCAGCTTTTTCCCGCGGACTATCGACCAGCTCGATCACTGCGAGCTCTGCATTGTCACCTTTTCTCCGTCCGCCAATCCTGACAATCCTTGTATATCCACCGTTTCGGTCTTTATAACGCTCGCCCAATTCTTCAAAAAGACGTTGAACCGCCATCACTCCGGCCGTGCGGTCAACTGCTACTTTCGATCCACCGCGAAAACGACTTTGTTCTTTCTTGAAATTTCGATTTCCGGAATGAAAATAACTCGCAGCTTTTCGTCTTAGATGTAGTTCCTTTTGCTTAGCATCATCTCCATCAAGCTTTTGTGCTTTTCTCGCAAGAGTAATTGCACGCTCTACAAATGGACGAAGTTCCTTAGCTTTTTGAATCGTTGTAACGATGTATTCATTCTCTGCGTTTATCAGAGAAGTAGCCATATTCCGGAGCATCGATTTTCTATGCGCGGAGGTTCTGTTTAATTTTCTATGTGCTTTTAAATGTCGCATTGAATTACACCAACATATTCAAACCTACAAATCGATTCCGCCCGATCCCGGCACAGGATTACCCTGCTCATCGAAATCCATGCCAAAATCAAGTCCCATTCCATGGAGCATATCCTTGATTTCGTTAAGCGATTTCTTACCAAAGTTTTTCGTGCCAAGCATATCCTTTTCGCTTCGACGAATCAGGTCACGAATAGTTCGAACTTCCGCATTCTTAAGACAATTGTAAGACCTTACCGAAAGTTCCAATTCATCAACCGAGCGATCAAGCAAATCGTTTCTTAGAAGCGGCGGACGGGCGATATCTTCGTATGCAAATTCTTCCTCATCCTCTTCAAAGTTAATAAAGATCGACATGTGATCTTTTACCAACTTCGCTGCAAGTCCGATCGAATCGTCCGGTTTCACGCTTCCGTTTGTCCAAACCTCGATCGTCAGCTTGTCATACTCGGTGTTAGACCCCTGACGGGTTTTCTCCACGTTGTAATTAACTTTCTTGATCGGCGTATGAATAGAATCAATCGGAATATATCCGAGCGAAAGATCCTCATCCTTATTAAACTCAGCCGAAACATAGCCTCGGCCACGTTTTAGTCTCATCTCGATATTGAGTTTTCCACCTTTGCTCAAGGTTGCAATATGAACCTTGTTATCCAAAATCTCTACGTCGGCGTCTCCTTCGAGATCTGCGCTCGTTACTTCACCCTCACCCGATTTACTAATCGTAAGAGTTTTTGGCTCATCGCTATGAAGCTCAAAAGGAATCTGCTTAAGATTCAAGATCACATCGGTAGCATCTTCAGTTACACCTTTGATCGAGGAAAACTCGTGCTCAACACCTTCGATCTTTACAGCTGTAATCGCGGCACCTTCGATCGACGAAAGCAACGCCCGTCTAATAGAATTACCGATCGTCGTACCAAACCCACGTTCAAACGGCTGTGCGTAAAATTTACCGTATCGATCCGTCAATGTATCCGATTCAACGTTAAGTCGGCTGGGGATTTGAAAATTCGTCCAATGATTTGTTGTAGTCATATTTTTGGCTTAAAAATTTGTGTATGAAACCAATAAAACGCCGTCGGGCGAAGACTGCATTCTGCAATCCCCGCTCGCGGAATAATTCTTACTTGCTGTAAAGCTCAACGATTAACTGCTCGTTGATGTTAGCGTCGATATCTTCCCGCTTTGGCAAATCCGTAATAGCTGCACTCAAATCGGCATCATTCGCAGATATCCACGGAGGACGTCCTCTTCCAACCGCAGTTTGCCAAGCGCCTTCTACGTGTACGTTTTTGCGACTCTTATCTTTTATAAAAATCTCATCACCAACCCTTACCTGAAAAGACGGAATATTAACCTTGCGTCCATTTACTTCAACGTGCCCGTGATTTACAAGCTGTCTCGCCTGTCTTCGGGATGTAGAAAACCCAGCCCGATAAACTACGTTGTCGAGACGCCGCTCAAGCATAAACAACAAGTTTTCTCCGGTGATACCTTTTTGGCGCGAAGCTTTATCAAAGTAGTTACGGAATTGCTTTTCTAGTATGAAATAAATTCGCTTAACTTTTTGCTTCTCACGAAGCTGTTCACCGTAGCCCTGTAAAACTCTACGTCTTGCCGTAGGCCCATGCTGTCCAGGAGCCTGTGTTCCACGTTTTTCAATTGCGCAAGACGGTTTGTAGCAGCGGTCGCCCTTCAAGAACAACTTCCCGCCTTCACGGCGACACAAGCGACATACTGCATCTTTATATCTAGCCATTTATTCTTTCTGCCTCCAACGTAACAATTTCAAATCTGAGTGCTCAAATTGCCGATAACCCACGCGGTTTTAAGCCTCAAATTAAATCATTACTTGATCGGAAAAGTTTACAGGTAACTTTGAATAACCCTTCGTCCTTTCGATATATAACTCAAATGGTGGTACGCATACTTGCGTTCCACTTAAAATTTCTCAAACTCTTCTTCGTTTTGGCGGTCGGCATCCATTGTGTGGAATTGGTGTCGTATCTCTAATCGAGGTAACACGAATACCTGAATTGTTGATCGCACGAATCGCTGACTCACGCCCTCCGCCCGGACCTTTTACTCTTACTTCGACTTCTCGCATGCCCACTTCGTGGGCCTTATGAGCGACATCATTTGCTGCCTGCTGAGCTGCAAACGGGGTCCCTTTTCGTGAACCACGAAAACCCCTAGCTCCGGATGAAGATTGCGCTACCAGATTTCCTTCCATATCGGTAATTGAAATCAAGGTATTGTTAAACGACGCCGAAATATGCACGATCCCAGCCGGGATGTTTTTCTTTTCCTTCTTTTTTGAATAAGCCATAAATCCTTTCGATAAACACTGTCAGCCTTTTTAGCTGCCCAGAGTTATTTCTTACCCGGTGCTTTCTTTTTAGCAACAGCTGCTTTTCTGGGTCCTTTTCTCGTTCGCGCATTTGTATGCGTACGCTGCCCCCTTACCGGTAGACCTCGTCTATGACGCAAACCTCGATAGCATCCAATATCCATTAAACGCTTTACATCCATCTGAAAACGTTTCCGCAAATCACCTTCCACTTCGCATTTTTCGTCAATTACGGAGCGGATTCGACCTAGCTCTTCTTCGCTCAGGTCTTTGATCCTTGCTTCTACACTCACATCAGCTTCATTAAGAATCTCAGTCGCTGAAGACTTTCCGATTCCATAGATGTAAGTCAAACCAATCTGCGCTCTCTTGTTTGGTGGTAAATCAACACCTGCTATACGAGCCATATATAAATTTCTCTACTCCTATCCCTGTCGCTGTTTATGCTTTGGGTTTTCACAAATCACACGCACAACGCCTTTACGATGTATTACTTTGCATTTATCGCAAATCTTTTTTACTGATGGACGAACTTTCATAACGTTTCTCCGCAAATGACGATCGAAACCGGCTACTTGTAGCGATAGGTAATACGCCCACGACTCAAATCGTAGGGTGACAATTCAACCAAAACCTTGTCTCCCGGCAAGATACGAATAAAATTCTTGCGCATCTTTCCAGAGATATGAGCCAAGACCTGATGGTCGTTGTTATCGTCTAGTTCAACCTTAAAAAGGGCGTTTGGCAAGGTGTCAATAACCGTTGCCGTCACCTCAATTGCTTCTTCTTTCGACATAAATCGTAAATAAACTTTGCCGCACTGGACAAACCGTAAATGTTAGTCCTTTTTTCCGGCTTTTTCAAGTTAGGCAGCGACCGTTTCAGACCTGTTTTCTCTAAGGACTTTTTTCTGATCTTTTGTCAGAGTCAGAATCTCAGGACCTTCTTCCATTATCGCAACGGTGTGCTCGGAATGAGCTGAAGCTTTTCCATCAGCCGTCACTACAGTCCAACCATCTTCGAGAGTTTTTGTTTCGTGTGTACCGAGGTTCAACATCGGTTCAATCGCAAAAACAAACCCCTTTCGAATCTTTTCTTTCGTGCCTGGCCTGCCATGATTCGGAATCTGGGGCGCTTCGTGCATATTGCGGCCGATTCCATGTCCTGTATAACCCAGGACAATTCCGTAACCATATTTTTCGGCGTGTTGCTGAACAGCCCAGCCAATGTCTCCAACCCTCTTTCCGGGACGACACTGATCAATCGCTAATTCAAGGGATTCAGCAGTCACTTTAACGAGTTTTTTGACGGCTTCATCCACATCGCCGATCAAAACCGTTGTCGCTGTATCACCAACAAACCCTTCGAGCGTTGCGCCCATATCCATCGAAAAGATGTCGCCATCTTTAAGCGTATAGTCGCTCGGAAACCCGTGTACAACTGCCTCGTTAACCGAGGCGCAAATCGAATAAGGAAAACCCTGATAACCCAAAAAGGTTGGATAAGCGCCGCCGTCCCGTATCATTTTTTCTGCCGCGTTGTTTAATTCTAATGTCGAGATTCCAGGTTCAATCATTTCGCGGAGCTCTTCGCGTACACTCGCGATTAGCTCTCCCGCAGCGCGCATTTTTTCCAAATCTTTCTTAGATTTCGAAATAATCATTCTCTTACCAAACAACTTTTGGGAAGTTTTTCTAAAAAACTCACCGAATTTAGATTCACTCAAAACCGCTTTGAAAGCCGCACCTCACTAGTGAGCCTATACCTACGCCGTAACGTTGTTCGCTCCTACGATTCGTTCAATCACCTTATATATTTCCTTCGGTGATACCGTTCCATCCACGGTTTTCAATCTGCCGGATTTCTCGTAATAATCAAGCAGAGGCTTTGTGTTTTCCTCGTATGTCTCAAGCCGAACTTTAACCTTTTCGGTATTGTCATCCGCCCTGTGAGTTAATTCCGCTTCCGGGTGGTTATCGCATCGGTTCTCCCTTTTCGGAGCCTTGAAATAGATATTATAAATTTCGCCACACTCGGGGCAGCTTCGGCGGCCGGTCAAACGCTTTTCGAGTTGATCAAACGGAACATCAATCAAGATCGCCTGAATCTTCTTATCCTGCTCATCGGAGAGCGACTCAAGCAATTCCGCTTGTCTTGGCGTTCTCGGGAAGCCGTCCAGAATATAGGTCGCAGCGCAATCTTCTCTCGAAGTTCGTTCTCGTACCATTTCAAAAGTCACGTCATCCGGAACGAGCTTTCCAGAGGCTAGAATCTTTTTAACCTCAATCGCTAGAGAGGTGTCCGCTTTCTGAATCTCTCGAAACATATCGCCTGTGGAGATTTGGGGAATACCCAATTCAGCCTGCAAAGCGCGCGCCTGCGTTCCCTTTCCTGCTCCAGGAGCTCCGATTAAAACAATGATCTTAGACATAAACATAAAGTTCCTGTTTACCCTTAGTTGCGCCGCCCACGTAGCTTCGATCCCGACCCAAGGAAACCTTCGTAGTTACGCATTACCAGCTGCGCTTCAATCTGCGCGGCGGTGTCCATTGCTACCGCTACCAGAATCAAAAGCGATGCGCCTCCAAAAAAGAACTGGTACCCCAGACCATTGATTATCCAACCAAGTCCCGGTGTGGAACTAACAAACCGATCGAGCGCTTCCCCTATAAACGGGAGCCGTCCGACATTAAACCCGCTCAAAAGGAGCTGCGGAATGAAAACAACGAGTGCGAGATAAATCGCTCCAATTGTTGTCAAGCGCGTCATAACCGTATTCAAATAATCTGCGGTAGGTGCACCCGGGCGTATCCCCGGAACAAAACCACCGTGTTTTCTGAGATTATCGGCAACTTCATCCGTGTTAAATACGATTGTAATGTAAAAGAACGTAAACAGAACGATTAAGCCTATAAATACGAAGTTATAGTAAGGATCGTTGCCGCCAAACTGTTGGAAGAAACTTGCAATTTTATTCCAGATCGAATCCGCGTTATTCGGGTCAGTCGGTAAAACCGCCACTATCGTTTGAGGCATCGTTAATACTGACGAAGCAAAGATAATTGGGATTACACCACCGATGTTAAACTTCAGAGGCAGGCTCGTCTCTTTGCCCTTAAACATCTGGTTTCCAACTCTCCGACTGGCGTAGCTTATCGCAATATTACGCCTAGCCGATTCCATATATACGATCACCGCAATTAAAACGATCATCACGGCTAGCAAAAATATCACGCCGAGCGTTTGAAATGCGTCGCCTCCTCTTACGCGGTCAACGACCTGCATTACGGCGTTTGGTAAACTAACGATAATTCCGGCAAAAATCAGAAGCGAGATACCGTTTCCGATTCCCCTTTCAGTAATCTGCTCGCCAAGCCACATTACAAATATCGTTCCGGTCGTAAGCGTCGTCACCGTCATTACGGTCATCCACCAGGTATTTGGGATTACGCCGTTTCCCTGAAGCCAGGTAGCAACGAAAAATGATTGAACCGAACAAAGCACCACGGTCAGATAGCGCGTCCATTGATTCATTTTCTGACGTCCAACTTCGCCTTCTTCTTGAATTTTCTTTAGTTGGGGATATAAAACGGGCATCAGCTGCATGATGATCGATGCCGTAATATAAGGCATCACACCAAGTGCCAAAACCGAAATTGTACGGAAATTACCACCGGAAAAGATATCCAATATGCCGAGCAGAGACCCGCTTACACGCGACCAAACTTGCTCAAGCTGGTCTTTATTAACGCCAGGAGCCGTAATGTGAGCTCCGAGCCTGTAAATCGCCATCAATCCGAGTGTGAAGAGAATGCGTTTCCTCAGCTCCGGAACCTTAAAAATATTTTGAACGGCGGCAATAAACTTGTCCATACTTCCCTCTTAAAACAGCAAATACAATCTTACGCAGCTGCGATAGCTTTTGTTCGGGTTCAAAAACTAACTCTCGTCTGAATTTTCCTCAGGAGCGACTTTAATGATCACTTCAGCCTTTCCGCCTGCTTTTTCGATCTTCGCCTTTGCGGATTTAGTATAGCGGTGAGCGGAAACGTTTAGTTTCTTACTAATTTCACCGTTGCCAAGAATTACCAAATCGTGTTTCGCCTTTTTTATCAGACCCCTTTCACGCAAGACACCCGGGTTTACATCGTCGCCGGTATTAAAATTTTCCTCGAGTGTCGAGAGCCGAACTTCGATCCAACGTTTCTTAAAAATGTTTGTAAATCCGCGCTTCGGCAAGCGTCTTTGGAGAGGCATCTGCCCACCTTCAAAGCCTGCACGACGGGAATATCCCGAACGCGATTTTTGCCCCTTGTGTCCGCGACCAGCAGTTTTACCAAGTCCCGAACCGGGACCTCGACCGCGACGCTTCTTTTTATGGGTCGAGCCTTTCGGCGGTTTTAAATTGTTTAGTGTCAATGCCATTTTGTCCTCGTGATTCGTGGTTCGTGATTCGTGGTTCGTGATTCGTAATTCGTGATTCGTAATTCGTGATTCGTGGTTCGTGATTCGTAATTCGTGATTCGTGATTCGTAATTCATGATTCGTTTTCAACGGCAATCATTGCATTTTACGTATCACATCTCGTATTACCTACTACTTATTACGTATTACGTATTACTTATTACCTATTACTTATTACCTATTACCTATTACCTATTACTTATTACCTATTACCTATTACCCCACCACACCCTATTCAACAATCCTCAATAAATGCGGTATCTTCGCAACCACACCCCGCATCGAATCGTCGTCGGGTTTTTCAACGATCTGGTTCAACTTCCGCAAACCCAATGCTTTCACCATCGCTTTTTGCTTTCCGGAGTACCCAATCATACTTTTGTAGTACTGAATCTTGATATTTCCGCCAGCCTTCTTTTCTGTTTTCTTCGCCATTTCTAAATCAACCTTCCTCAAACTAGAGCAATTCTTCGACCTGCTTCCCTCTCAAACGCGCTACTTCATAAGGATCTTTCATGTTCATCAATCCATCAAAGGTCGCTCTGATCACGCTGTGGTGATTGGTTGAACCAAGAATTTTCGTTCGAACATTGTGCACGCCTAGCGATTGCATAATCGCTCTTACAGCACCACCAGCGATAACACCCGTTCCCTGAGATGCAGGCTTTATCAAAACTCTACCGGCGCCAAATCTTCCTACTATTTCATGCGGAAGAGTATCGTCAATCAAAGGCACATGGATAAGGTTGTTTTTCGCAGATTCAACGGCTTTCTTAATCGCGTTTGGCACTTCTTTCGCCTTTCCGGTTCCAAACCCAACGTGACCAGCCTCATCTCCTACAACGACCAACGCAGCAAAGGAAAGGTTTTTACCACCCTTTACAACCTTCGTAACTCGGTTTATGGATATCAACTGGTCGTTTAGCACCAGATTGTCCGGTGAAATTCTTTGTTTATTCATCTTTGCTCTCTTCTTTTTCTGCCTTATCTACTTCCTTCTTTTCACCTTTTTTCTTTGCGGGCTTTTTCTCACGAGGCTTTTTATCCGGCTTAGCTTCCGAGTCATCCTTTTTCTCTTCTTTTTTTGCGGCCTTTTCCGGCGCTGGCTTTTTTTCTTCAGCCTTTTTGCCTTTATTCTCTTTTGATTTAGAGGCTTTCTTTTCCGACTTTTTCTCCGCTTTTTTTGAAGAGCCTTTCTTCGCAGGTTTTTCGTCTTTCGATTTTTCTTTGGCAACTTCGTTTTTGTTTAAGCCGGCCTCCCTCGTCGCATCTAAAAGAGCTTTTACTCTTCCGTGGTAAATAAAACCGCCGCGATCAAAAACCACCTGCTCAACGCCAGCACTAATTGCCCTTTCAGCAATAGCTTTTCCAACCGATGCCGCTCCATCAACGTTTCCGCCCGATTTCACTTTCAGGCTTTTTTCAACGCTCGAAGCCGAGGCCACTGTCGCACCATTCTCGTCGTCGATTACCTGCGCGTAAATGTGGTTACTGCTCCTGAAAACCGCCAAGCGCGGACGCTCTGTAGTACCGCGAACCTTCTTTCGGATTCTTTGGTGAACCGCGCGTCTTACATCTGCTCTACTTTTTCTTGCCATCGTTATTTACTAGGCTGCTGCTATGGCTGCCTTACCTTGTTTCAATCTGTAATATCGGTCTGCGTAGCGGATTCCCTTGCCCTTATACGCATCAGGTTTTCTCAAGCGAGCCAATTCTGCCGCAACCTGTCCTAACTTTTGCTTATCAACTCCGCTAAGCGTCAGGGTAGTTTGATACTGCTGAATATGCCCCTTGGTGTTAAGTCTCTCCGCCGTAACTTCAATTCCTTCAGGGAGTTCGTACTCAACTGGATGGGAATAACCAAGTGCAAACACAAGTTTCTTCCCTTTGATATCCGCCTTGTAACCAACTCCGACAACATCCATCTGTTGCGAAAAACCGTCGGTAACCCCAACTACTGCGTTATTTGCCAAAGCCCTCGCCAGGCCATGCATTGCTGCATCGTCATCGCTTGCGCGCTTCGCGGTTAAAACGCCGTCTTCGTTTGTAAACTCGATACCTTTCGGGATCGGGCTATTGACGGTTCCTTTCGGCCCCTTTACCTCAATCTCCGAATCCTTAACTGTAATCGTAACGCCGTCCGGTATCTCAATCGGTTTATTACCTATTCGTGACATAACTTCGCCTCCTCGGCCGCGCCCTAATAAACGTTAGCCAGGATCTCCCCACCTATATTTTCCCGTCGGGCATTTTTGCCGCTCATCAATCCCTGAGAGGTCGATAAAATGTTTACGCCGTAGCCGCCCAGCACTCTCGGAATCTGTGTCGCGCCTACGTAAACTCTTCTTCCTGGTCGGGAAACTCTGGAAAGATGCGTAATCGAAGAGACGCCCTTTGCGTCATAGCGAAGGAAAATTCGAATTACAAATTTAGGCTTGTCGCCCTTAACAACAAAGTTATTTATGTAACCCTCTTCCTTTAATACTCTTGCAACTTCCAGTTTCAGTTTGGAACCGGGAACGTCCACGCGGGAATGCTTCGCAGTAATCCCGTTTCTAATTCGCGTGAGCATATCGGCTATTGGATCTGTCATTCTCTATTAACTCCGTAAAATTATTTTCGATTTGCGTTTGTACCTAACCGCAAGTTCCTACCAGCTTGATTTAACAACCCCTGGAATCTGTCCCTCCAAAGCCAGCTGTCTGAGAGCTACACGCGAAATACCAAATTTTCGTACGTATCCACGCGGACGCCCCGTCTGCGAACAGCGGTTTACTACCCGCACAGGGCTCGCGTTTCGCGGAAGCTTTTGCAGCTTGATTTGCGCTTCATCGACCTCTTCCGGGGTCGAATCAGGATTATTGATAATCTTCTTTAAAGCCTTGCGCTTCGCCGCAAACCTCGCGACTGTCTTCTTGCGCTTTTCGTTTTTTACAATCTTGCTAATTTTAGCCATATCTTCCTAACTATTTTTTAAAGGGCATGCCAAGCAGCTTGAGCAATGAGCGCCCTTGCTCATCATCTCTTGCGGTTGTAACAATCGAAATATTTAATCCGCGAGTTTGATCGACCTTATTAAAATCGATTTCCGGAAAAATCAATTGCTCTTTCACGCCCATCGTGTAGTTGCCACGCCCGTCAAACGACTTTGGCGAAATTCCTCGGAAGTCTCTGACGCGCGGTAACGCCACTGAAATAAGACGATCCAGAAATTCATACATCCGGTCTCCACGAAGCGTTACCATCGAACCGATTTTCATTCCTTCACGCAATTTGAAAGCAGCGATCGATTTCTTCGCTTTTGTAACCACCGGCTTCTGTCCAGCAATCGTTTGCAGCTCTCCTACCGCAACGTCGATAACTTTTGAGTTTCCGATTGCTTCACCAATCCCCATGTTCAATACGATCTTCTTGAGTTTCGGAACCGCCATCGGATTCTTGATCTCGAATTCTTTCGCCATCGCCGGCGCAATTTCTTTTTCGTATCTTTCTCTTAACCTAGCCATTGTTTGAGTTCTCCTCAATATGCGTTTGGGACTCGCTCAATCCTTATTAAGGAACGCGTTACCAAACCTCAAACTCTTAATCTTCTTTCTTGCCTTCAGACGCTTCCTTTTTCTCAGCCTCGTCTTCCGTTTTTTCAGCCGTTTTCTCCTTCGGCTTCTGATCTGTCTCTTCTGCTGCATTTTCCTCGGCCTTCTCCTCCGTCTCTTCTTTTTCCGGAGCGACGAAAATGCCCGGCTCAGGGATCACGCTTCCGCTTTTCTTGGCGATTCTTACTTTTTTCCCGTCCTTAATTTCATACCCAACTCGTGTCGGATCTCCGGTCTTCGGATCAACGATCGCAACATTTGAAACGTCTACCCATGCCTCACGATTCAAAATCCCGCCTTCCTGATTAAGCTGCGGGTTTGCTTTCTGATGTTTTTTTACAATCATCGCGCCCTCGACCTTAACCTTTTGCGCATGCGGATCCACAGCGATCACTTTCCCAGAATAGGGATTTCGCTTTCCGCTCGAATCGTAACGGTTGTATTCTTTCCCGCCTACAAAAACCACTTGATCACCGCGCTTAATCTTAGAGCGAACCGTACCTGTTTTTACATCCTTTTTCATCTGCTTAAATTACCTCCGGCGCAAGCGAAACAATTTTCATAAAGTTTCTGTCTCGAAGCTCTCGTGCTACTGGACCAAAAACACGCGTGCCAATCGGAGAACCATCTTCTCTAATCAAAACCGCTGCATTTTCGTCAAACCGGATATAGGTTCCGTCTTTTCTTCTAATCTCTTTTCGCGTCCTGACGATTACCGCGTCGTGAACCGTACCTTTCTTTACGGTCCCATCGGGCGTCGCTTCCTTAACCGTCACTTTTATCGTGTCGCCTAACTCAGCGTGTTTACTTGTGTAGCCACCCACCGGCATAATCATTTTCACCTTCTTGGCGCCTGAATTATCCGCAACCATAAGGGCGGTTTGCATCTGAATCATATCGTTTCTCCGAAACAGATGTTTGATATCAGTTGTTAGATATTAGTCACTTCCTAACATCTTACTTCTAACATCTAACACCTATTTTTCAGCTCTCTGAAGAATCTCTACTACTCTCCAACGCTTTCTCGCGGAAAGCGGTCTGGTCTCAACGATGCGTACGCGATCACCAGTCGCAGCACCCAATTCATCGTGAGCCATAAATTTCTTGCGTCGCTTCATATACTTTTGATAAAGCGAATGCTTTACAGTGCGTTCGACCCTTACAACAACCGTTTTGGTCATCTTGTCAGACCAAACAACCCCGACCTTCTCATTTCTCTTGCCCGATTTTTTCTCGGTCAAAACATCAGCCCCGGATTCGGGGGCCGCTGGTTTACTCTTTTTAGCGGCAGTTTTCTTAGGTTTCTCATCCCTCGTCTGAGGAGTCTTTTCCTCGGCTACCTTCTCGGATTTCTCTTCCTTTACTTCTGCTGCTGCGTCAGCCTTCTTTTCTTCGACCGCTTCGTCTTTTTTCTTCGTTGCCATTTTTTATATTTCCAATTCTCGCTACGCCTGCGCCTTTTCCGCTCCGGCTTTTCCGACTTCGAGTTCGCGTTGCTTGATAACTGTATAAACCCGTGCGAGGGTTTTCTTTTCCCTTCGGATATCGCCTACAACTTCTCCTGCGCCGAGCGACTTTCTAAACTTGAGTCTAAACAGCGATTCCTTAAGTGCATCCGCCTGCTCTTTCAGCTCATCCAGATCCATATCTTTAAGTTGTTCGAGTTGTTCCTTACGCTTCATTTCTAAACAACGCCTCCTTCAAGATCCGCGCGCGTTACAAATCTGGTCTTAACTGGCAATTTCTGCGCAGCCAATGAAAACGCCTCTCTCGCCAATTCTTCTTCAACGCCCTGAATTTCGTATAGAATCCGTCCAGGTTTAACAACTGCCACCCAGTGATCTGGAGCGCCCTTACCTTTACCCATACGAGTTTCAGCCGGTTTCTTTGTAATCGGCTTATCCGGAAACATACGAATCCAAATCTTACCGCCACGCTTTACGTGCCTGGTCATAGCTACACGAGCTGCCTCAATCTGCCTGTCGGTAATCCAACCAGGCTCCAGAGTTTTTAATCCGTAGTCCCCAAAATTCAGTTTATCGCCCTTGTGAGCTTTCCCGCGCATGCGACCTTTCTGCTGTTTTCGGTATTTAACCTTTTTCGGCATCAACATAATGATCTACCTCAATAAAACTTACCTGCTATCGATTCCTGTTAAATCCGCCGTTTCTTCGACGAGGTCTTCGTCCGCGACGAGCGCCTTCCCTTACTTTTGGCTCGTTGATCGGATCAGTAGTCGTTCCGCGTGCCATATTTGCATCGGGATCGAGGATTTCTCCTCTGTAAATCCAAACTTTCACACCGATAATACCCATCGTTGTATAGGCTTCCGCCAGACCGTAGTCGATGTCGGCTCGGAGCGTATGAAGCGGAAGCTGCCCTTCGAGCGCCCATTCGGAACGGGCAATCTCAGCGCCGTTTAGACGACCGGACATCCGTACCTTGATTCCGTGAGCACCAAAGCGCATCGTTTCTTCCATCGTTTTCTTCATTGCACGTCTAAATGCGAAACGCTTCTCAAGTTGGTAAGCGATTTTCTCAGCCTGCAGCTGCGCATTTAACTCTGGTTTGCGAATTTCCTGAATCGAAACAATCACTTCCCGTCCGGTTTTCTTAGACAAGTCACCTTTCAGCTTCTCGATCTCCGAACCCTTCCGCCCGATGATGATTCCCGGTCGCGAGGTGTAGATGATAATTTTCAGACGATTTGCGGCTCGCTCGACATCGATGTGCGAAACACCAGCGCCCGAAAAACGCTTTTTAAGGTCGCCCTTCAACTTCAAATCTTCGGCGAGATACTGAGCAAATTCCTGTTTGGCATACCAATGCGAGTGCCAGTCTTTGTTGTATCCGACTCTGAATCCGTATGGATGTACTTTTTGTCCCATAAAATCTTCCGTTACTTATCGTCTTCGCTCTTGGCGTCTTCTTGCTTTGCCTTTTCTTCTTTGCCCTTCGCCTTAGTCGCCGGTTTTTTCTCTTCCTTCTCGGAAGTCTTGTTCTCTTTCGCCGGTGCCTTTGTTTTTGCCTCTTTTTTTTCTTCTTCTTTTTTCTCCGGAGCCGCTTTTTCAGCCGGCTTTTTCTCCGGAGCGGCTTTCTTCTCTTCAGCTTTTTCTACAGAAGCTTTTGTTTCTTTTGGAGCCTCTTTCTTCGGTTCCTTTACCTCTTTAGGATCAGCTGCTTCTTTTTTGGGCTCGGCCTTTGCTTCCGCTTTTTTATTTTCAGCCTTAGCCTCGTCTTTCTTCTCTTTCGTTTCAGGTGCTTCCTTCTTCTTAGGGGCAGCCTTTTTCGCCGCTGGCTTCGACTTTGTCTTCTTGCGAGGTTTCGCTTGAAATTCTTCTTCCTCAGGTGGCGCGTCGCTCGTCAGCTCAATCGTAATGTGGCAATAGTGGCGGCGCTCTTGATAAGCTCTTCCCTGCGGAGCCGGACGCAATCTCTTGCGATTCTTTGTAGGTCCCATATCTACAAAACACTTCTTAATCCAAAGATCATCAGGATCAATCGCGATGTTTTGCTGCTCCGCCGAATAAGTTGCGTTAGCCACTGCCGAACGTATGCATTTGGAAATCGGATTCGCCGCACGCTTATTCGTAAACTTCAAGATCGCAAGCGCCTGAGCCACGTTTTTTCCACGCACAAGGTCAATCACAAGTCGCGTTTTCTGTGGCGACCCTTTTAAATACTTTGTTTTTGCTACTGCTTCCATATCGATGCTAGCTCCAGCTATCTATGTTTAGCCGCTTTTTCCGCCTTTGTTCCCGGATGCAATTTGAACGTACGAGTGGGTGAAAACTCGCCGAGCTTATGACCCACCATATTTTCCGTAATGTAAACGGGAATGTGCCGTCTTCCGTTGTGGACGCCAAAAGTTAGCCCAACCATATCCGGCGTAATCGTCGAACGCCGCGACCAGGTTTTGATCGCCTGCGGCTTAGCGCCGCCTTCTGCAATACGGTTTAGAACTTTCTGAATACTTAGGTCAATAAACGGACCTTTCTTCACTGAACGTGGCATACTTATTTCCTTCTTCTATCACGCACGATCATGTTTGAAGTGCGTTTGTTTCTACGCGTCTTATATCCTTTCGTCGGTTTACCCCAGGGAGTAACCGGATGACGTCCGCCAGATGTTTTTCCTTCACCACCGCCGTGCGGGTGATCAACCGGGTTCATTACAACTCCGCGAACCTTCGGACGTTTCCCCTTCCATCGGCTTCTTCCTGCTTTACCGACCGAAACATTTTCGTGCTCCCTGTTTCCAACCATTCCAACCGTCGCCATACAAACCACGGGAATCTTTCGAACTTCTCCGGAAGGCATACGAAGCTGAGCGTGTTTTCCTTCTTTTGCAACAACCTGAGCAAACCCCCCTGCCGATCTTACAAGCTGACCGCCTTTTCCAGGCCGCATTTCAATGTTGTGAACCTCGGTTCCGAGCGGGATATTCAAAATCGGAAGCGCATTACCGGGCAAAATATCCGCTTCGGGTCCGCTCATAATGCTTTGCCCAACTTCGATATCAGCCGGAGCTAAAATGTAGCGCTTTTCACCATCAAGATACGTGATCAGGGCAATGTGCGCCGAGCGGTTTGGATCGTATTCGATTTGTGTTACTCGTCCCGGAATTCCTATCTTGTCACGCTTAAAATCGATCTTGCGATAGAAGCGCTTGTGCCCACCGCCGCGTCTTCTGACGGTGATACGACCATCATTATTGCGACCTGAAATTCGCTTCTTTGGCTCCAAAAGCGATTTCTCTGGTTTCGCACCTTTCGTCAGCTGGTCGCGCGTCAGATAAGTCTGATAGCGCCTTGCCGGTGATGTCGGTTTTAGTTTCTTAATTGCTGCCATAACTGTTCATCGATCACTTACCATTGGTCATTTATCAGCTCCGCTTCAAAAATGTTGGATGGTAAATGTTTTAATGTCTAAATGTTAAATCGCTTCCGCGTAATCAACCATCGGCTCGCCGGGTTTCAAGGTAACGTAAGCCTTTTTCCAAGCCGGTCGGCGACCCTCATAGCGACCCTGACGCTTCATTTTTCCCTTAAAATGGGCGGTCCGAATTTTCGCCACCTTAACGCCAAATATTTCTTCGATAGCGCCCTTAATATCTTCCTTTCCAGCTTTTCGATCTACCCGAAACGTTAAAACCTGCCCCTCTTCCGATTCTGTACTTTGTTCCTTTAAAAGAACAGATTTCTCCGTAATTATCGGCGCCTTGAGAACTTCCCAAACGTTCATCTTTTCCATCTTAAGCCGCCTCCTTCATTGATTTTCTGCTTTCTCTTTTCGGATCAAGAAGCGAATCCAGCTCTTCGACCGCAGCTTTCGAAAACACAAGTTTTTCGTGGTAAACGAGGTCGTAAACATTTACACCATAGCTATTTACAACCTTCACATTCTTGATATTACGTGCACCGAGAATTAAATTGTTGTTGTCCAGTGAATCCACAACCAGCGTTTTAGTTTGCTTTTTGTTATCCGCAAGCTCCAAGGTTTTCAAGAGAGCAACGACCTCTTTTGTCTTTGGGTTACTTACGCTGATCTCGTCAACTACGATCAAATTATCTTCACGAAGTTTTTCCGACAAAGTCGAACGCAGTGCACCACGTCTCATCTTTTTCGGCAGCCGGTAAGACCAATCCTTCGGTTGCGGACCGTGCGTTCTACCGCCACCACGCCAAAGTGGCGAACGGATCGAATGAACACGTGCGCGCCCGGTGCCTTTTTGTCTCCAGGGCTTTCTTCCGCCGCCTCTTACGTTGCCACGGGTTTTAGTCTTCGCTGTTCCCTGGCGACCATTGGCGAGGTAGTTTCTTACCGCGGCGTGAACTAAACCTTCGTTAAATTCAGCACCAAAAACCTCTTCCGACAATTTAACGTCGCCGATTTCTTTATTCTCTAAATTGCGAACCTTTACGGTAGGCATAATTTACTCCACTTAACTATCTAGACTTTCTGGATCGCTCCGATTTCTTAACAACAACCAGTCCGCCATTCGGACCAGGAACTGAACCACGAACCATTATCAAATTATCTTCAGCATCAACTCTCGCAACGGTAAGCCCGGAAGCCGTTACGCGGTCATCGCCCATGTGTCCCGAAGATCTTGTTCCTTTTAAAACGCGTGAAGGCGTTGCCGATTGACCAATCGAACCTGGCCTACGAACGTTCATCGAACCGTGTGTCATGGGACCGCGTTGGAAGCCATGGCGTTTAATCGTTCCGGCAAAACCTCGCCCTTTCGATTTACCAACAACCTCGACCCGCTCGCCGCCTTCAAATATCTCGGCTTTTACGAGGTCGCCAACGTTTACTTCGGGCTCATCGCTTAGGCGAATCTCTCTTAAAACACGTGTCGGCGGAACCCCGCCGGCAGTTTTTTCAAAGTGTCCACGCATCGGCTTCGTTACGTTCTTTACCCGAATCGGTTTATCTTCAACCAAGCCAAGCTGCACGGCGTTATACCCGTCGCGACCACTCGCGCTCTTTGTTTGTGTAACAACGCACGGCCCGGCTTTGATCACCGTGACAGGTGTCACCGTACCGTCCTCGTCAAAGAGTTGCGTCATGCCAAGTTTTCTACCGATGATTCCGTTAATCATCCTTATTTCCCTCTATTAAAATGTAATTCGCGACTCGTCATTCGCAGTTCGCGATTCGCTAAACGCAATTCGCTTGATAAAAAGTAAATACTTCCCTTGTCTGGCGCATCACGTATATCGTATTGCGTTTTCTACGTTCCAAACGCTTTGATTTCGACATCAACACCAGCCGGTAAATCCAATCGCATTAACGCATCAACCGTCTCAGCAGTCGGGTCGAGAATGTCCATCAAACGCTTGTGCGTGCGGATTTCAAATTGCTCGCGCGATTTTTTATCTACGTGCGGCGACCGCAAAACCGTCCATTTGTTTTTCACAGTTGGAAGCGGTATCGGCCCGGCAATTCTCGCTCCGGTTCGCTGTGCCGTAGCCACGATTTCCTGGGTGGATTGATCCAAAACCCTGTGATCGTAAGCCTTTAACTTAATGCGTATTTTTTCGTTAAGCATAGTTTCGTAGTTCGCTTTTGCGTAATTCGTAATTCGCTCGTACGCTGTACGTATCACGTATCACGTATCACGAATCACGTTTACTCAATAATATCCGACACCGTTCCGGCTCCTACCGTTCGGCCCCCTTCTCTGATTGCGAATCTCAACCCCTTCTCCATCGCAATCGGTGCGATCAACTCGATCTCCATCTCGATGTTGTCTCCGGGCATCACCATCTCTGTTCCGTCCGGCAGATTTGCTACTCCTGTTACATCCGTTGTTCTAAAGTAAAACTGCGGTCGGTACCCCGTAAAGAATGGTGTGTGTCGTCCACCTTCTTCTTTTGTCAGTACATACGCTTCGGCCTTAAACTTTGTGTGCGGTGTAATCGATCCGGGCTTCGCAATCACCTGTCCTCTTTCGATCGCTTCTCTATCCACTCCTCTGAGCAAGAGTCCGACGTTGTCTCCCGCCTGCCCCTGATCGAGTAGCTTCTTAAACATCTCTACTCCTGTGCAGACTGTCTCCTGTGTCTCTCTGATCCCGATGATCTCTACCGGGTCGTTTACCTTCACTATCCCTCTTTCTACACGTCCTGTCGCAACTGTTCCGCGTCCTTGAATCGTAAAGATATCCTCGACCGGCATCAAAAATGGCTTATCCGTCTCTCTTTCAGGTGTCGGAATATATGAATCAACTGCTTCCATCAGCTCATGGATCGTCTTCTCCCACTTCTCATCACCTTCAAGTGCCTTTAGCGCCGACCCTTTAACTACAGGAATATCGTCTCCCGGAAATTCATATGCTGAGAGAAGCTCTCTTACTTCGAGTTCGACCAGCTCAAGCAGCTCTTCATCATCGACCATGTCCACTTTGTTCATAAACACGACCATTGCAGGTACTCCTACCTGCCGTCCTAGCAAAATATGCTCTCGTGTCTGTGGCATCGGTCCATCCGTTGCTGCAACTACGAGTATTGCTCCGTCCATCTGTGCAGCTCCCGTAATCATGTTCTTTACGTAGTCTGCGTGTCCCGGACAATCCACGTGTGCGTAGTGGCGGTTATCTGTCTCGTATTCAACGTGTGCCGTTGCGATCGTTATCCCCCGCTCTCTTTCTTCAGGTGCGTTATCGATCTCATCAAACGCCTTCGTCGCTACGTTCTCATTCCCCTTCGCTAAAACCGTCGTGATCGCTGCCGTCAATGTCGTCTTCCCATGATCCACGTGCCCTATCGTCCCGATGTTTACGTGCGGCTTCGACCTGTCAAACTTCTCTTTGCTCATAGTTTTTTCTTCTCCTAAATCGCTTAAGTAGCTACTCCTTTAACTTTTGCAATAATTTCTTCCGCCACATTCGTCGGCGCCTTGTCATAACGTTCAAAGTGCATCGACGAAGTCGCACGTCCTTGCGTCGAAGAACGCAAATCCGTTGTATAACCAAACATTTCCGAAAGCGGCACAAATGCCGTTACCACCTGCGCGTTACCGGGTCTCGGCTCCATCTTCTCGATTTGCCCGCGACGACGATTCAGGTCTCCGTTTACAGCGCCCATATATTCTTCCGGCGTCACAACCTCAACCCTCATAACCGGCTCAAGTAAAACGGGTTTAGCTTTCTTTACGGCATCCTGAAACGCTAAGCTTCCGCAAATCTGAAATGACCGCTCATCGGAATCGACCTCGTGAAATGATCCGAAATTGAGGGTCGCTTTAATATCGACCATTTCATATCCGGCTACGTGTCCACGCTGCATCGCGTCCTTCACACCGTTTTCAACCGGCCTGATAAATTGTTTCGGAATCGCCCCGCCGGTAATCTTGTCTTCAAATACAAATTCCTCACCCGGCGCCGGTTCAAGTGTCAATTCAACGTGAGCAAATTGTCCGCGGCCACCAGATTGCTTCTTAAAGATTTCCTTACCGTCTGCCGCTACCGTAATGGTTTCGCGATATGCCACTTGCGGTTTTCCAACCCCGGCTTCAACACCAAACTCACGCTTCATACGGTCAACCAAAATGTCCAGGTGAAGCTCGCCCATTCCGGCGATAATCGTCTGACCTGTTTCGTGATCCGTTGTAACCTGGAAACTCGGATCCTCCTGTGCAAGACGGTTTAGGGCAACGCCCATCTTGTCTTGATCAGCACGTGTTTTTGGCTCGACCGCAACCTGCACAACCGGGTCAGGAAATTCAATCGACTCCAAAATAATCGGATTTTCAGCATTACAAATCGTGTTACCGGTCGTAACCTTTTTCATACCGCCGATCGCCACGATCTCACCAGCCGAAGCCGATTCAATGTCTTCCCGCTTGTTGGCGTGCATACGCATAATCCGCCCGACGCGTTCTTTTACGTTTTTCTTAGCCGTATCAATTACATACGATCCTGCAGTAACTGTTCCGCTATAAATCCTAACGAAAGCAAGCTGACCTAAATGCTTGTCAGCCATCAACTTAAATACGAGCCCTGAAAACGGCGCCTTTGGATCCGCTTCGCGCGCTTCCATTTCATCGGTATCGGGGTTCATCCCTTCAATCGCTTCCACATCAAGAGGACTCGGCAAATAATCTACTACGGCATCCAGCAGTGTTTGAACACCTTTATTCTTAAACGCCGTTCCCATTACAACCGGAACAATCTTTAGCTCGAGTGTCCCAGTTCGCAACGCAGCGCGGATTTCATCTTCGCTAATATCTTCGCCTTCGAGATACTTGACCATCAGGTCGTCATCGACACTTGCGACGGCCTCGACCATCTTTTCGCGTTCGGCTTCGGCCCGATCTTTTAAATCATCCGGAATATCCGTTATCTCATACTCAGCGCCCTTCGTTTCATCCTTCCAAAGGATCGCCTTCATCGTAATCAGATCAACCACGCCCTGGAAATGATCTTCGGCCCCAATCGGAAGTTGAAGAGCCACTGCATTTGCTCCAAGTCTTTCTTCAAGAGACTTAAACGAACGCTCAAACGATGCACCTGCACGATCGAGCTTATTAATAAAGCAAAGTCTCGGAACTCTATATTTATCCGCCTGACGCCAAACCGTTTCAGATTGCGGCTCAACTCCGGCAACACCATCAAACACCGCTACTGCCCCGTCGAGCACACGCAAGGAGCGTTCTACTTCCATTGTGAAATCAACGTGCCCGGGCGTATCAATAATATTGATTCGGTACTCGGTATCGTTTCGATTCCAAAAACAGGTCGTCGCGGCGGATGTAATCGTAATTCCGCGTTCCTGCTCCTGCTCCATCCAGTCCATCGTCGCGGCGCCGTCATGGACCTCACCGATCTTGTGCGAAACACCGGTGTAAAAAAGCACGCGCTCAGTCGTTGTCGTTTTACCGGCGTCGATGTGGGCCATGATCCCGATGTTTCTAAATTTGTCTAAAGATATCTCTGCCATCTTTCTAGTTCAGTAAATTCTGCGCATCGATTACGGCTGCGTTAAATATCGCTAGCAGCCTCCGATATCACTTTTCACCTGTCACTTATTACCTAAAATCTGTAATGCGCAAACGCCTTGTTCGCATCTGCCATACGGTGAACGTTTTCCTTATTTCTAACCGATCCACCTCGGTTGTTACTTGCGTCAAGCAACTCGCCTACGAGCCTGTCTTTCATCGTTTTTTCGCCGCGGTCTCTTGCATAGGCTACAACCCAACGAATTGCCAAAGTGTGTCTGCGTTCCCTGGTTACCTCAATCGGCACCTGATAAGTCGCACCGCCAATTCGGCGTGATTTTACTTCTACTCCGGGAGCTACATTATCCAAAGCAGCCTTGAAAACTTTCAGCGGGTCGTCGTCGGTCTTCTTAGCGATTTCTTCCATCGCCCCGTAAAAAATCTTCTCCGCAATAGACTTTTTGCCCGTCAGCATAATGCCGTTAATAAATTTCGAAACGATCACACTGTTGTAAATCGGATCCGGCAAAATCTCTCTTTTTACTTGTGCTCTTCTTCTTGGCATAACTTTTCATCGATCATTTAACATTTAACATTCATCTCTCTCAAATCTTTCCGCGCTTGAGCAATGATCAATGTTCAATGCTCAATGTTATTTGGCTCCCTTCGGTCTTTTCGCACCGTATTTCGAGCGTGCTTGGTTTCTTCCCTCAACACCTGACGAATCCAAAGTCCCTCGGATAACGTGGTAACGAACACCCGGTAAATCCTTTACACGACCGCCGCGAATCAACACAATCGAGTGTTCCTGCAGGTTGTGTCCGATACCGGGTATATAGGTAGTAACCTCGATCCCGTTTGTTAAACGAACACGAGCCACTTTTCTAAGAGCCGAATTAGGCTTCTTAGGCGTCTGCGTATAAACCCTCGTACAAACTCCGCGTTTCTGCGGACTGCCCTGCAGTGCCGGGCTCGCTGTCTTATCGGTTAATTTCTTTCGTCCTTTCCGAACGAGTTGATTAATTGTTGGCATATTATCCTTACAACCTGTTTTAAAACGTAAATCACCCCGTAACCTGCCTCTTACCGAATCAAATTCGGCAGTTAGCACAAGCGGCTACGTTCGTTAAATTTTGGGTGTTAACCTATAATCAGGAATTTAATCACGCAGGCTTTTCATTCCCTCTTCTCAACTTTTCTGTGGCGTGGCTCGTAAAAAAGGCAAGCAAACCTCATGTTTCCCTAAACGTTGGAACAGTAAATTTAACAGAACCGCATCCGTTTAGTTTTACGCCACAATATTTGTTGGCACGCTTGAAAAATTCAAACGCCCTGCGTTTCAAACAAACCCGAAAACAAAAGCCTTCAGGCTCATCCAGACTCAAAGTCCGAAATTTCAGAATATACGGATTTCGCGAAAAGTTGTCAAGTCAAACTTTGCACTATTTGGAGAATATTTGTAGAATTTCTTTTTTTCAAAAACAACATTCCAAGAAATTAATATTGACTAGTATTCATCGAGGTTACATGAGCAAAACTTTTTCGACAAGATTTGAAGAACACTTAAACGGGTTTGACGAAAACCAATGGCTTGAAACACTGAGCAAGCTTCTTCCCGAGATACCCGAGGTTGACCGAACCGCAACCCAAATTTGGTTTCGGTTTTTTCCTTTAGCTTTACATAGATATTTAACGGATCCTGAGGCGTTGGAACAAAGATATTTAGCTAACGGTGACGACTTGGAAGCAACTCTCCATGGCCTTGCAATGCAAGGGGAGTATTCACTGGATACTCAGATAGATTCCTCTCACAGGTTTATTTGGGGACATCGCTATTGGGCGGATGTAAAACATGCCGTAATCGAAAGAGCTAAATCCTTCGAGGCGGATGAAATGGACCTCGCCGAGGAAATTCGCCTGATGGCAAGATCGCTTGCCAACGGAGTAAAAGAAGACGAATCCTTACTGCTTGGAATAACCGCCGTTGGGCTAATGACCTTAGTTCAAACCGGGCTCGATAAATTTGAAAGCACCGCAGGCGACTCGGCAAGGGCAGCCGGTCTCCTGGAAAAATCTCCGGCTAGGGTTTTGGAACATCGTAAGAAGACGCCAAATCAAGGCATCTTGGGTTTCCTGAAAACTGTCGATAAAGAATTTCATGTGACGTGGGACGAAACCGATCCCAAAGCATCCTTTCCGATTATCTACGATGAAGAAATAGCATCGGGAGCGGCGCGCGATCAGTCGCAAAACTGGCTCCTTAAAGATGAGCGGTGTTTGGAAGGCGTCATTCCGGTCGAGTGTCGCGCAGCTGCCTGCGGAACTTGTTGGGTTGGAGTGATAGATGGAGCGGACAAACTTTCAGACGTTCAACGAATGGAACGAAAGCAAATGAAAGTCTTTGGCTATAGGCAGGGAGACGAGGCAAAACCAATTTTGAGGCTAGCCTGTCAAGCACAGGCTGAGGGCTCAGTTTCGATTGTGATTCCGCCTTGGAACGGCGTTTTCGGCAAGAAGGTTTACGGTGTGGAAGAGGTTGAATTGGAGCCCGTCACAACCTCTGCAAAAAAACTCCGCGAGACGATTGATGAAGTTTTGAGCGGATCCGAAGAGAACTAACAAGATAGACAGGATGTACAAGATATGAAATACGAAAACTTGACGGGTAAAGTCCTTGAAGCCTGTTTTGAGGTTAGCAAAGAACTAGGCGCGGGCTTTCTAGAGTCAGTTTACGAAAACGCCCTTTTAGTTGCCCTGAAGCAAAAAGGGATTGATGTGGTGGCTCAAGTTCCCCTAAAAGTGAAGTTTCGGGGAGTGATAGTGGGCAACTTTTACGTCGACCTTCTGGTCGAAGACAAGGTTCTTGTTGAGCTTAAAGCGGTCAGTCGCGTGCTTAACGAACACAAGGCGCAAACCATTAACTATTTGAAGGCAACTGGGATTGAGGTTGGTCTACTTGTAAATTTCGGCACACCAAAAATAGAGTATCATCGTTTACACGGTTAGTAATCCTGTATATCTTGTTCATCCTGTTTGAATTTTCTTCCAGTGAATAAGCTAAGCCAGTCACAACATTTCCCACCTATTCTCCTCGTTCTACTCGCCGTGCTGCTTTGGTCCACCGGCGGGTTATTTATAAAACTCACCTCCCTCGATGCCTTTCACGTAAATTTTGGACGGGCGCTTTTTGCCGCTATTACAGTAGGGATTTTTATCGCCGTAAGACGGCAACTCAAATTCGATTGGTTTATTGTTTTCACATCGCTTTTCTACGCCGGAACCCTCACGGCATTCGTCTACGCCAACAAAAATACAACCGCCGCAAACGCAATTTTCCTTCAATACACCGCTCCGATTTACATACTGATTCTCGCACCTTTCATTTTAAAGGAGAAATTCCGGGCGACAGATTTGATAACGGTGATCGTTTGTTTGGTTGGAATGAGTTTGTTTTTCCTCGAAGCCCCAAACGAACAAAACACCCTTGCGACAAATATTTTTGGAGGAAACATCGCAGGATTGATTTCAGGAGTCTGCCTCGGGCTTTATTTCATTTTCCTGCGACATCCGCGTTCGCTAAGATTTAATCCAGCGCTTTCGGTTTTATATGGAAATCTAATTATCGTAATTTTTATGCTGCCGTTTCTCGTTAGCAATCCACAGATTCCGACAACTAAAGACATTCTCGCAATTTCGTACTTAGGGATTTTCCAGATCGGCGTTGCGTACATCTTTTTCACTTACGGAGTTGCGCGTGGAGTTCGTTCCCTTGACGCAAGCATCATAGGTTTTATTGAGCCGCTGTTAAACCCGGTTTGGGTATTCTTGTTTGCTCATGAGCGCCCAGGTATTTGGGCAATTCTAGGCGGACTAATAATTATTTCGGCGATTTTTTTGCAAACTCTTTTCGCGCGAAAACGCTAAGAAATAGTAGGCGAAACCGGATAGTTCGGGTCTTAGTTGTCGTCGTCTGGAATGGACTTCCAACTGCTTTAATCTTTTCAGATGTGTTGTTATACTGAGAGAATATTGTTAACAGAATTTAAAAAACAACCTTTCCTTTATAGATTTTAGAGTTTTTTAATGACTTTATTATTTCTGAAATGCTTTGGGAGAAATTTTTATGACAAACCTAAATATTCCATCTACCGTTACCAACAAGCAACTGATCGCCTGGGTAACAAAAACTGCAGAACACTGTAAACCGAAAGATATCTATTGGTGCGATGGTTCGGAGGAAGAATATGACCGACTCTGTGAAGAAATGGTTGACGCCGGTACCTTCACCCGCCTGAACCATGAAAAGCGTCCTAATTCCTTCCTTGCACGCTCACACCCAAGCGATGTAGCCAGGGTGGAAGATCGAACCTACATTTGTTCGGTAGCTAAGGGCGATGCCGGTCCGACGAACAATTGGATGAATCCTAAGGAAATGAAGTCGATCCTAAATGACAAGTTTGCGGGTTGTATGAAAGGCCGGACGATGTATGTCATACCTTTCTGTATGGGACCAATCGGCTCACCGATCTCTCAATTTGGCGTTGAAATCTCAGATTCGGCATATGTTGCTGTAAATATGAAGATCATGACCCGTATGGGTACCCAGGCCCTCGAAGCTCTTGGCGATGGTGATTTTGTAGATTGCCTGCATTCAGTCGGGATGCCCCTTGAGGACGGACAAGAAGATGTAGTCTGGCCATGCTCGCCTGACCCAAAAGATAAGTATATTGTTCACTTTCCGGAAGACCGTTCGATAGTTTCATATGGTTCGGGTTACGGCGGAAACGCCCTTTTGGGCAAGAAGTGTCACGCTCTGAGAATTGCTTCAAACAGCGGCCGCGATGAAGGATGGCTCGCCGAGCACATGCTGATCGTCGGAGTTGAATCCCCGGATGGCAAGAAGGATTACGTTTGCGGCGCTTTCCCTAGCGCTTGCGGTAAAACCAATTTCGCGATGCTTGTTCCACCAAAGCCTTTTCAAGAGGAAGGCTGGAAAGTGACGACAGTGGGAGACGACATTGCATGGATCAAACCCAACGAAGAAGGAACACTCCTGGCGATTAACCCCGAAAATGGATTTTTTGGCGTCGCCCCGGGTACAAACTACAAAACGAATCCAAATGCGATGGATTCAATCAAGGAAAACGCGATCTTTACAAACGTTGCTTTGACCGACGATGGCGATGTTTGGTGGGAAGGTATGGACGGCGATCCACCAGATCACGCAATAGACTGGCATGGCAATGACTGGACTCCGGCGAGCGAAAATCCCGCTGCTCATCCGAACGCACGATTTACGGCTCCGATCGAGCAGTGCCCGGTGGTCGACGAACATTTCGATAATCCGGACGGCGTCCCAATTTCAGCCTTTATCTTTGGTGGACGCAGAAATTCGGTGGTTCCTTTGGTGATGCAGTCGTTTAACTGGGCTTTTGGCGTTTACATGGCCGCAACTATGGGCTCTGAAATGACGGCAGCTGCCTTTGGCAATATCGGTGAAGTTCGACGCGATCCTTTCGCAATGCTTCCGTTTGCCGGATATCACATGGGAGATTACTTCTCTCATTGGCTCGATTTCGGTCGCAGCATACCGGAACCTCCGCGAATCTTTTCGGTCAACTGGTTCAGAAAGGGCGAGAACGGAGAATTCTTGTGGGACGGCTTTGGCGAAAATATGCGCGTGTTAAAATGGGTCGTTGAGCGCGCTAGAGGAAGGTCGCTTGGGGTCGAGACACCTCTCGGTTGGCAGCCTAAATACGAACATATGGACTGGCGGGGAATGGAAGATTTCACCGAGGAAGATTTCGATAAGGTTATGGATCTAGACCGGGATCTGTGGCTCCAGGAAATTGCCTCGCATGACGATCTGTTTTTCAAACTCTACGACCGCCTGCCAAAAGAACTCACATTTGTTCGCGAACTTCTAGTTTCGAACCTATGGCGTCAACCCGAACTCGGGCTCGCAGCACCTAGACCTTCGGACAATGCCCAAACTCCAAAGGCAGCCGGGAAAGGTGAGTAACCTGGTCGGTGGAAGAAAGATTTTTGTAAAGGCGGTTATCTCGGCCGCCTTTTTTTGTACTTTTTAAAAGGCGAGTTAGCCGATTTTCATGTCCCTTATTTTTGCGTGGAGAGCACTTCGCGAAATCCCGATTTCTCGAGCGGTCTTTGATACGTTTCCTTCGTTTTTCTCTAGCCGTTTCTCGATAAATACCTTTTCGAAGTTCCGCGATGCGCTTTTGAGATTTCCGTTGAGGTCACTTTCAGAAAAACTACCGTCAATCATTTTACTTCCGCCACCGAAACTTTCCGGCAAACCGGAAACCCGGACGTGATTACCAGGATTTGTGACCACAAGCAATTCTATTAAGTTCTCCAATTCGCGAACATTACCTTCCCAAGAACAACCTTCAAAGCGTTTAAAAACTTCTTGATCGATCGTGATCGATCTTCCCTTTTCGCGGCAAAATTTCTCAAGAAAATGTTGTGTTAGCAGTCTTATATCACCCTCTCGATCCCGAAGGGGCGGAAGTTTTATCGTTGCAACTGCCAGCCTGTAGTATAGGTCCTGCCGAAACTTTCCGTCTTTTGCGAGCGTTTCCAAATCTTGATTCGAAGCCGCTATGAATCTTACATCAATCTCGATTTCATCGGTCCCGCCAACCCTTCTAATTTTGCGGTCTTCAATAGCGCGAAGCAATTTAGCTTGCATGCTTAGAGGCATCGAACTTATTTCATCTAAAAACAGGGTGCCATTATTAGCTACCTCAAACAATCCTGGTTTCGTCGTCTTCGCGTCGGTAAACGCACCTTTTTCATGTCCGAAAAGTTCGCTCTCGAGAAGCTGCTCTGGAAACGCCCCGCAGTTTACAGCGACGAAGGGGTGCACTACTCGAGGGCTATTGTAGTGAATAGCGTTTGCTATCAATTCTTTTCCCGTTCCGCTTTCACCGATTAGAAGAACAGAGATATTGCCGTCAAACGCAAGAGGTTTTATCTTTTCGATCAAGCGCACCATCACATCGCTCTTTCCAACGATTTTGCCCAACTGAAATTTTCCGGCGAGCTCTCTTCGAAGCCTTTTATTTTCTTCTACGAGTTCTCGGCGGGAGAGTATCTTATCGACTTTTATCGATATCTCCGCAAGCTGCAAAGGTTTTGTGAGATAGTCGGCAGCGCCCAGTTTCATTGCCTCAACCGCGGTTTCAACGCTCCCAAATGCCGTCATAATCATTATCGGCGTTTCGTTGCCGCTTTCTCTTAGTGCTTCGAGCAATTCGATGCCGCCCATTTTTGGCATTTGAAGATCGGTGACAATCAAATCGAAGTTTTCATCCTCGATTCGACGTAAACCTTCTTGTCCATTAGCGCATGTAACGACTTTATTTCCCTCTTTTGCAAGATGCAATTCAATAACTCGCCGGAGCTGCTGTTCGTCATCAATGATTAGAATTTTCGGCATAGAAGATTAAACCGCCGGTAAAGAAACTGTAAACGTCGTGCCCGATCCAACTTCGCTTTCCACGTCAATTTTCCCCTCGTGCGCGCCGACAATGTTTGATGCGATAGCGAGCCCTAGGCCGCTCCCGCTCGTTTTGGTAGAAAAGAATGGGTAGAAAATCTGCGGTAAATCTTCTTCTTCAATTCCGGCACCATTATCCGAAACTTTGATAACAGCTTCGGACGGACGTTCGGGGTAGGTGTAGTCAGTCGTTACTGAAATCCTGCCGTTCTCGTCAACCGCGTCGATTGCGTTTATCAAAAGATTTGAAACGACGCTTACGAGCTTTTCCTCGTCCGCTTCAATCTTCGGAATAGAAGCGGAAAGTGAGATGTCGATCTCGGCGTTTTTGCTCTCAAGATTCTCTTTAACAAAAGGCAACGATTTCTCGACAACCCGATTTATATCAACCTTACTTTTTTCCAGAACCGGTGTACGGTAATAACTCTTCAAATTCGCAAGAAGATCCGTGAAACCTTTCAGCCCTTGCTTCATTTCGTCAAGATAATCATGCATCGGATCGCTCTCTTTGAGCTCCGAATCAAGATACTGCACCCAAAGGCTTATCCCGCTTACACGGTTCTGAATTTCGTGAGATATACGCGCCGTCATTTCGCCCATCGTGGCAAGCTTTGCAGATTGCACGAGCTGACCCTGATAGCTTTTCAAATCAGCGTTCATGCGTTTTACTGCCAAAGCGAGGTCCTCGATTTCGTCACCGCTTCTTATGTCCAAATCAGCGATCGGATCCCCTCGCGCAATCCTGGTGGTAGCAAAACTCACCTTTTCAATTGGGTTTGTGAGTCGTTTAGCAAAAGCGTCTGCCGCAAGATACATAACACCGACGGCAAGTGCGGTAACGCCAAGAAAAACAAAAAGAAAAGAATTCCCCTTCCAACCCGTAGGATCTTCTTCCAATATTCCAAAAAACCAACGACTTCCTTTCTCTGCTTCGAGCATGGGATGAGGTGGAAAAAAGTAAGCAGGTTTCACTGAGAAATTTAAAGAATTGGTGTCTAATGGGAACATCCTTTCATCCTCACCCAGCGTTTCTTCAGCGAGAATATCGGAAGCGGCTTCTGCGAGCTCCGACTCCGTAAGCCCGGGAATTTTCAATTCATCCGAAAGTCCTGCAAACAGTTGCCCCTGATCGTCAAACAAAAAAACCGTTAGTTTTTTGCGAGCGAGCGACTTCAGTCCGGATTCAAATACAGCCGTGTCGAGAGTTAATATCATAAACCCCAGAAAATCCTTACTGTCGGCAACCTGCGCAACGAAAATTGAAACGTACCTGTCACCGTCTGCGATTCGGATAGGCGCCTGATAATAGTATCCGCGATTATGTAGGCTTAAACCGCGACGAAAAAAATCTTCGGACTTTACCGATCTACTATTCTCCTCATCTTGAAGTCGGCTAAATCCGATACGTTCTGTGCCGGATTTATCAACGAGCGAAAGTTTCAAATAAAACGGATTTTGATCAAAGAAAAATTTTATCGCCTCTTTTGCCTGAAGTTTAAAATTGTCCGTTTGGTTCGAATTCTCAATCTCCGCCTTCAGATATGACGCTACCGAGGACAGATTTGCGAGCAGTTGGACGTCCTTACCAGTTTGATCAACCTCGTGACGTACTCCGGATATGATCTGGCTAAAGGCTCGTGCTTTTTCCTCTCTTCTCTCGATCTGATTTGCCCGAATTACAAAGTAGTAGTTTGCGGTAGCCAGACCGATTAGCGGTAGCAAGATCAGAGGGAGTGTATAAAAAAGGATTTTACTTCGAAGCTTCATCCCTCAACTCATAAATCGCAATGTCATCAAAATAGGTTGGCGGATGTATCCAACCTCCGATTCCGAATTTACCATTCTTAAGCACGAGATCACTCTTAAAACTCAATCTCAAACGACTATCCACGTAGTAATCTACCTGGTCCGGGGTTACGACCAAGACAAACTCATACCAACGCCCCTGGCGATATGGAAACGGCACTTGCGCGAGAACTCTGCCCCCCGATTGATGCAAGCCCTTTTCAAGAGCGTCATCTTTTAAACTCAACCATGTACCATGACGGAACAGATTCTTAATAACGTAATGCCGTAAATCGTTTGAACGGAAATAAATGTCTGCATTCCCGTGACGGGTTTCGTCGAGCTTAAATTTACCCTTCAAAACATAACTTTCCGGCTCATCAAATCCAGCATAGGCAACAAACGCTCTATCTTCTACAGGGAGCGCTTTTCCATACGGTCGGCTTCCTCTGAAAGCTCCACCAACAACTGACCACGCTCCTTTCTTTGCAATCCAGTTTTTTTCCGATGTTTCGGACGAGAAATCGTCTTCAAAAAGCTTGTTGCCCAATGAATACTCAATAAGTTTTGGACTGCCCATAGATTCCCGCTTCCTCGATTCAGCGAACAGCATTTCATCAGTTTTCTCAAGTATCAAAATTTTCTTGGTCTTCGGCCTGCCGTACGTCATATCTGTCCACCACGTCACCAAACTTCCTTCACCTACTCGCGATATACCGTGTGTCGCATAAACCATCTCTTCCCTACCGGAAATTTCAATTTTTGGTGCCCACGTTCTCCCGAAATCCCTCGAGTAGCTAAAGACAAACTGATTGAACAAAGTATTTTCTGTTGTCATCCACAAACAATAAAGCGTTCCATCCGGATCCTGAATCAAACGCGGCGCGTCCTGCCGTCCAGCTTTTATCTTATTTACGCGTTGATTCTCCCCCCACGTTTCGCCATTGTCGACCGAGCGAGCCGAATAGATATTCCAGTCATTATCGTTTTCCACTCCTTTTTCGCGGAAATCTGCGAAAACAACAAATAATTCTTCGCCGCTAATCGCAGCACTCATCCAATGCTGCCACACATGATCGTCATCGTCATTTATCTTTTTGCTCAGCGCCCACGTTTCGCCCTTGTCATCCGAATAAGAGTGGCGAATATCATAAAGGGTTTTTTGATCCCGGAAATCCTGCCAAATAGCATGCAAACGTCCGGTATCGGAAATAAGCAAAATTGCTTGTCCTTGGCTACCTTTTCTAAAGTCTTTTTCTATCTGAATGTTGCGGCTCCACGATTTGCCTCCATCGTCAGAACGCGAAAAAAATAGCTGAGTCGCTCCGGCTTTTCCTTGCATCCAAGAGCAATAAACCTCGTCATCACCGTGATGTACTAGAGTAAAAGCGCCATACACGTTGCTTTTGCCTTCGTTTACACGAACCGGTTTGTTCCAATTCTTGTAGGTTCTGTCAGTTCGTGTATAGAACTTATTTTGTCGATTTTTTTCCCGTTCGGAAAGTTCCTCGTTAATAACGGCAGCCAGCCCACCCTCAAAAAAGTGAAAAACGATACGACGCGATTTACTCTTCACCCCAGGAACCATCTCGCCTGCGTTATACTCCTCGCTAAAGCTTCTCGCGCCATCGACCGATATCCTGAAAAAATTTCCAAGCTCCTTTCCGGTCGCCTTATCTTTCTTTATATAATGAACAAGAAACCTCTCATCAATCGGATAAGGAATTCCAATTATCTCAAACTCAAACTTCTCCTCATCGCCAAGATCAAACTCTGCTTCAGATACGGAAAAACGTTCGAAGCCGTCTGGTTCGGATGTCGTCGTCGCGTACGAACCGCAGGAAATACTTAGAATTGCACAAACGAATACCGCGAGAAAAAGCGTGGGAAACCGCCAGAATTTAAGAGGGAAAACAACCATCCGGTTTATAGATTCTTCAATTGCTAGTGTCCAAATGATAGCATGAAAATTAAAAACGCGGACAAACCAATTCTAGCGCGAAACGATTTAATTTTTGGTTATCCGCAATCAGCAAAGAATTGCAGCGACACTACTTGAAGCTACTTTTTTGATCGCCGCTGCAGTTGCTTGCTGAATACCAAGCTCTTGGAACGCGGACGCTCCTATCCGCACTTTTAAGTCCCTCCGCTCACGGGCGAGGACAAGCCATCACCCCTACATATCATATTCCCGTCGATCCGCGTAAATTCGCGGGCTAGTCCCATCAACTAACACACTTACTTCGTGCGTGTTTCCGCATTTCTATCTGAGTTCATCTGCGTTAATCCGCGGCGGAATTTTTCATCCGCGACATCCGTGTTAATCTGCGGCGGAATCAAGATTCGCGTGCAATTCCTTACATATCTCCACCAATGCGTCCATATTCAGAGGCTTTTCAAACACCTCATTTGCCCCCGCCTCAAACGCGCTTTCCGCTAATTCAGGCTTGTAATATCCGGTCATCAAAAAGAAGGGAGTAGCCCTATCCGTTTTTCGGATTTCTTTGAGAATTGTGATCCCGTTTGTGGTTGGAAGTTTGTAGTCACACAAAACCACATCGGGCATCTTCGCCGCAAAATTCTCAAAAACAGTTTCTCCATCCGCAAACGTTGCGACCTCAAATTCATGCTTCGCAAACACAACCCTCAGCCCGCGACGCAAAACGTCGTCGTCTTCAATAATCGCTATGCTCTTTAGGTTTTCAGACATTTTTTCAACAGGTCAGAACCGCACTGCGTAAGCAGTCGGGTTCTACTTAATGCTATGAATTCATTGTCTTAACCCAGTCGCTAACACTCCCGGTTCTGACCGATATGTTGTTTCAGGCCATGCTTCGCAAAAACAACTCTCAGCCCGCGACGGCTTGCATCATCGTCCTAACAATTACGACGAATCTGGTTGTTCACCGTTTGTCAACAGACTCAATCTCTATCGAACACTATCGTCCGCACCGCCGTTTATTCACCACTTTTCCACCACAACGACACTCGTAATGTGATACTCCGAAAAGCGTTGAAGACCTTGCCCAAACACATCTATCTTTAGTCTTCGGATCCTGTTCAGATTTTTTACACCCTGAAGTGTACCATCGAGCAGTAAATTTCTGATTCAGTTTTGAAGGGCGCGCCGAAATAGTAAACTCCAAATTTCTCTTCGGTTCATAGCGTTGCGTAAAACGCAGAGAGTTCCAAAAATAATAGGTGGCGCCACCGCTTTTGCTGGGTGCCGTACGCGAGCGTTTGCTGGAATTTATGACTGTCCATCTTCCATCTGTTCCAGTCCGTCGCCTAACTACGATCAAAAACGGAAAATCACTGCTCAACGAAAATCGATAAACGCCTTTCTGTTTAGACACAAGATAACGCCATGCCGCAATTTTTTCTCCCTTGGCAATAATGCCGCCCGCCGGCAGGCGTACGGTATCCTGAACGGTATTTTTTTGGTTGCAAAGCAATAGTCTAGTTCGCACGGTTGAAACCGTCTGAACCTTTGTGATCTTTCGTTGTCCGTTTACAAGAGTGGGCGATATCAAAATCGCAATACAAAATGCACCAAGGATTTTTTTCAAAAACAATGATTGCCTCATTCATTCCTCCTTCCTCTAAGATTATTTGTACGTAAGCAAAAATTTCTGGTCGTCCCTGTCTCAAATTCCACAAAGAACCTTTCACCCGAAGAACGAATCTCACCAGATCCGCCACGCAATACAATCTCCGTAATGTCGATTTCCAAATCTTCCGGCTTTTCGTGCATAGCGTCAGTTTCCAATAAAACTGCTTGGCTTGGCTTAAGCCTCACTGTCCGCTCGCGCCTTTCGAGGTTTTGTTGAGTATGCTTCTTGAGGTAACTCCGTGATATTTCGAAATTTTCTATCCGGCTTTATTTTGTAGATTACGGTTATAGGTTCCGGACTCAGATTTGTCACTTCCAAACAGTATACTGGTGTGCAGTCTGTCAGTAAAAACGCAGACAAGATAATCGCCGTAATTTGTACTTTTGTCACCATTGTTTTATTGAATAGCGTTCTGTTTCCGCCTCAATCACATATACAATTAACGCCCGGAGTTCCTGGAGGATTCGCAACAGCGGTCGCTGAGCCGCTACAACAGTCAGCCTGACCCTCAGCTATGCAATTGAAAGGAACTCCGACTACTCCTGCATTTGCACCTGGGGGGAAATTCTGCGTTGACGTTGGGGAACAACAAGTCATTCCGAAGAAACCATTTACACAATTTCCCGAGGCGCACTCTGGATCCATCGTACATACTGAATGCAACGGCAGGAGGGGCGCAGACTGCGCCATGTTGGCAGAAGGAGCCACTAGTGATGAGACCATCGGCAGCGCTACGACCGAAGCAAATCCTACTTTTCTTATCACTTCCCTTCTCGACATACTGCCAAAACTGTCATTAGAAGCAGCAACGTTTTCCAAAAGCTCTTCTCTAACAAATTGATCGAGTGCGAGCCATACAAACTCCTCGCTGATTAGCGTTTTCAGACGGACGCTCATCTCATTGCTTATCTCGGCGGCGTCACGCGTTCCGTCGCACAACTCATAAACAAGCGCTGATGTCTCGTTTAAGCAATATGCCTTATTAGTTTTCAGGTCGTAAATCAACGTCTCGTCGTTTACTTCCTGAACTACAATGTTGTTTTTCCTTGCAATAGGGGCTGTTCCCTTCATAGAAGAAGTTCTCCTTTCTGGTTTTTTTGTGAAAATACTTTCTTAAGGAGAGAGCAAATGGCGTGCCGTCATGTAAGTCATTGTATTTATTGAGCTTATGCTTTTTGGTGTATTTTTTGTGGTGTAAAGCAAACGCGACACTATTTGCTTGGTTTGAACGTAAATCATTGTGAAATATGAAGTTATATCGTGTGTGTCGATTTCGAGACAGTGTGGTGGAACGCGGACACTCTTGTCCGCATAACGCACCCGCACATGCAGGTGCTACTGACAAGCCTTCGCTTCGCTCACGGGCGAGGACAAGCCATCGCCCCAACAAACTCCTTCGCGTTGATTCGCGGAGTGAATCCCGTCAACTCACACACTTACTTCGTGCGTGTTTCTGCATTTTCGTGTATTTCGTGGGAACAATCTTCCGAGTTAAACTCATTTGTAGTAAAATAAGTTCAACCGATTTCGGACAGATTTTTTGCACCAAATCACATCTTAATAACGGTTTTTGGTTTTGTTTTAGAAAAGGAGAGAGATGAACGACACAACTTATCAACAAGCGCCGCAAGGAATGGCATCAAACGCACTTCCGGCTGAGCGCGCTTCGTTTATTCGTAAGACATACGCCCATTTGGCGATTGCCGTGGCTGCTTTTGCGGTACTCGCGGGAATGCTACTGCAGACACCTACAGCCCAAACGCTCGCAATAAATATGACGGGCGGCTACCGTTGGCTGGTTGTTCTGGCCGCGTTTATGGGTGTTTCCTGGTTGGCACACTATTTGGCTGAGTCGGGCGCATCACGAGCCGTCCAGTATGCAGGCTTGTCGCTTTATGTGGTTGCGTTTTCAATACTTTCGCTTCCGCTATTGTTTACGGCAGCTGTTATGTCTGGCGGCGATTTTTCGATCTTTGCAAAAGCGGGAGTCGTTACGCTTGGATTGTTTCTCGGCTTAACATCCGTCGTATTTCTGACAGGGAAAGATTTTTCGTTCCTTGGTCCAATCCTCGGAATAGCGGGTTTTGTCGCGCTCGGGTTTATCGTTTCGGGAATCGTCTTTGGATTTACGCTTGGAAATATCTTCGCGTTCGCGATGGTTGCCTTTGCCGGCGGAGCTATTCTTTACGAAACGTCAAATCTGCTGCACCGTTATCGAACTGATCAGTACGTAGCGGCGTCGCTTGGTTTGTTTGCCAGCGTCGCATTGCTGTTCTGGTATATCTTGCGCATCTTTATGGGGCGCGATTAAATTAGTTAGTAATCGAAAGAGAAAGAGGCCGTCTCAAAGGCGGCCTCTTCGCGTTTTCGATGAATTGGGTCAGAGATATAACGGACTACTTCTTGTTTAGCCACGTGCTTTTGAGCTCTTGGATTATAGAGAAGAAAAACCCATTTTGCTCTTTTTAACTTGCAATCAAAAACCCAGGCTACTTATCAAAATAAGGATGCTTCAAATACTTCGGCTTTTCCTTTCTCTGTCTGCTTTTCTTAAGCTGAATCTCGTCAAGAATAACCGACGGCGCTACTATGCTCGCGGGCGTCCCGTTTCCGTTATAGCTCGAATTGATCAAAAAGTTAAAAGGGTACGTTTTTTCACCCGCAGCGATGATGTTTCTGAGTTCGCGAATACTGAGCTGCGATACGCTTGCATCCCTGTATAACTCCTCTCGCCCGTCCTTTACGTAAACCTTGTAAACCAAGACGGACGTGCCACCTGTAAAAGAACTATATGTAGCGTTGTTTTCGCGGAACATTACGCCATATTCCAGCCCTAAATCTTTACATTCATCGATAAGTCTTTGCTTTAATTCGGCAAGGGTTTTTCCTTCTCGCGCCGTAATCAAAAGGTTACTGATTGAAGCCCCCGAGCCTCGGAATCCACTTCCCCGCGCGCGCCCGTTAGACCGTTTGACTTCCTTAAGTGGTCTACGCGTTGTCAAAAGCGTTTTAAGAATTCCGTTTTCGATTAGCTTCACAGGCTTTGCAGGTACGCCTTCATCATCAATCTTATAATTCCCCGCAAGTTCGAATTCGCCAAACTTCGTTTTCGTTGGGTCGTCAGCAACTGATAGAAACGTCGGTAAAACCTTACGCCCGATCCGATCCGCAAACTCACCGCCTGTAAGATTCGGTGTAAGGAGTTGGTGGAAGAGCTGGACAGCAGATCCTTCGGCAAACAGCGCGGGACCGATATAGGTTTCCTTAAACGGCTTCGCCGCCTCATACTTCTTTAAATCTTTCACGAGTCCTTCAATCTCGCGACTAATTTCTTCCGTAGAAGGAACTTGGTCAAAACTCGTCGCAAATATGTGTCGGTAATTATCAGTCGGATAACCCTCCGAACTTACGCCACGGGCGTGGATATCGTAGGTAATCAACAAACTCGGCTCGAGTACTCTCGTGCCTTCCGTGTTAACCAAATAGCGGTTTGCTTGTCTCACATAAAAATTCACAGAGGAATCCCGAAATTCAGGATACTGACGAAACATGGCTGACCAATCTCTGACACGTTTCTCCCAAGCCTTTTTATCCACATCAAGCTTTAAGATTTTTCCAATCGAAACAACCGGTTTTTCCTTTGAAAATGACGGAACCCGATCTTCCTCATCATCGGATGGATTGTCTTTTTTCTGTGCTTTCACCGCCTCAAACATATTAATCGCCTGCTTATACGAACGATCCGTTATAAACCAAACCGAGCGGCGTAAAGCGTTATAGTCACCATCTATCGGCATTGAAAAAGGCACTCTAAACGCGAATCCCCGGGCGTTATCGAGGTCGTAATCACCCACACGAACCTGTGTCAATAGAATACGGTTTCGGCTTCTAACCGAGTTTCTAAGAGCACCAAATGATCCCTGTATTGCTAGCGAATCTACATCTTCTACGACATACTCGAGAAAGTACGGTTTATCAAAAGTCTTAAACTTGAGGTCTTTCATCGCGCGAGTCATTTCGTCTTCGACGGCGCGCATGATCACATCCTTCGGCACCTGACTAAATGCTAAAGTCTGCAAACTCAAAACCAAAACAACAGAAAAAATGAAGTATCTTGTGGATTTCATTATTGCGTTACCCCCTTCCAGTCTTCCGCGTCAACTCCCGGCGGAGGCAAAATCGGCGGCGACTCCCTCGATTTAACTTTTTTCTGAACCTCGATCTGACTCACGAGAATACCTGGCGAAATCGCCGAAACTGGAACCCAGCCGCTTTCCGCACCACACATTCCGTTGAAAACCTGAGGTGAATCGTCTGCAGCTATAATCTTGCTGAAAACCGTCAGCGGCGTACCGATCAAATCCAGACCACGAACTAACTCATCAGGTCGGCCATCAGGATAAACTTTATAAACCATAATCGGAGTTACCTGAAACGCCTGCGTCGAGAACCTGGAAGTATTTGTAAACCCACCGGATATGTCGTCAAAAAAGAGGCCAAACGGCTTACCCTGCTTTTTGATCTCCTCAATCAACATCGCTCTAAGTTTTGCTTTCTTAAATGTCTTGGTAGATTGAATAATTAAGTTTCCTTGTCTGCTTACAGCACCTCTTCCAGGCTGCGCGCGACCATGACCATTGGATTTATCTACCCCCTCTACTGGTGAGCGACTCATCAAAAATGTTTTCAAAACTCCCTTTTGAACTAAAGGTACTCGCTGCGCTTTAACGCCTTCATCGTCGTAAACGTAGTGTCCACTCAAATCGATCTTTCCAAACCTTTTAACGGTAGGATCGTCTAACACGGAGAAAAACGGCGGAAGCACTTTTTGATTGACTTTAGCTGTGAAGGTGTTTCCTTCATATTCCGACTTTTGTCGATGACCTTCGATTCTGTGGCCAAAAATTTCATGGAAAAATACGCCGCTTGCCCTGCCTGAAAGAATAGCGGGACCGGTAAACGGTTCCATCGTTGGCGCTTCGCGCAGCGCCATCAAATCTTTCGCAACCTTCTCAACCGTCTCCAAAACCTTCGCATCATCCGGTAAACCATTTACCGTCGGAGATTCAAACGATTCAAAACGAAACAAGTCCATTCCATCTGATGCTTTAGTTACTGCGTAAATTGTTATTCGAAGCTGGGAAGTACCGTGTCTAAGCGAGGCCCCTTCAGTACTTACAAAATATTTGTTGACGGTCTCCGCCGAAAGTCCTACTGAAGATATGTAGATCAAAGGGTATTTCTTAAACACCTTCGAAAATTTCCGGATTTTGTTCTCCCATATTTCCTTATTTAGCTTTATGCTGGCAAACTTTTCGTTACCAACCGTCGGCTCTTCCCGCGAAAAATCTGCGGCATTAAATTCCTCCGCTACCGTCGTGGCTTTCTCCTGCTTAGCCTGGCGCAATTGTTCGACTGCTGATCGATAAAACCCATCCATCCGTAACCAAATCGCACTCCTGATCGCTGCGGCATCGTCTTCGATCGGCAGTTGAATCGTTCCGCTTCCAATTCCGCGCGTAAGCCTGGTGTTATCGAAGTCGTAATTTCCGACGCGAATGCTGGAGTCGAGTGTTCGACTACGGCGCGTGTTGTTTCCCTGCAAAGCACCATTTGAAGCACTGATATTAGTCAATTCCGAATCCGTGACTCGGTAGCTCAAAAAGTACGGCGGCGGATCTGCCTTTGATTTGAGAACTGTAAACGTGCGATCCATTTCGTCCGTTATCGCCCGCATAACAACATTCTTCTGCGCAAAAAAATTGGTTTGAAAGATGCAAACCAAGATCGCAGTCAACCCGATTTTATAAAGCATTCTTTTTTTCATATTATTTCTTGAGAATTAAATTCGAACTGAGCAACACTCCTATTCCAATCCTAGGGTGGGCGCAAGCCATATATTTCTACCGATTATACAATACTAAGCAAGCGCCAGATTTATATCTCCCCCGAATCCGCTGTGCTTTCCTCAAAAGCCTCGACAAGAGGATCACCCGAAGCATCCTTTATCAAGACCTCAATCCTTCGTTCTGCTTCCTCGAGATGCTTCTGACAATCACGAGATAAACCGATCCCTTCTTCAAACAACTTCAAACTCTCCTCAAGCGAGAGCTCTCCATCTTCCAACTTAGAAACTATTTCCTCTAGTTTCTTTAACGAACCTTCAAAATCCTTTCTTTTCTTGCTCATATTTATCGCCAGATATCCTCAGCCTTGTCCACTATATCGCCCAAATTTGGTATCCCTATTTGTCGCCCTATATTATCAATGCTTGTCTTGCTTCGCTGTTTTGTTAGAGCGATTACCTCCTGTCCTATTTTTCCAGCGATTTGACGGGCCAGCTTTTCATCACTAAACCTTACGATCTGCCACTTGTCTCCATTGCGCTTCATGGTCAAATCAAGCGGACGATCCTCGATTTTGCTAGTCACGCGAACCTGCTCCCCTTCATATTCAAATTCGAGATAACGATCTGCCCCTAGAACCATTGCCCAAAACGGAATTTTCTCAAACGCCTCAGTCTTCGCCCGTAAGAGATTCGGAAGCTCTGCTCGAGCGCGTTTTTTTACCATAGGAATAAATGGCGCGGCAATCCGGCTCGCTCGTTTAACTATTGTCGGAGCAACTCCGCGGCCATAAAGTTCGACTGCTTTGTCAATGATTTGCGGCACAAAATCGTCAACAACGGCATCCGTGTCGATCAGCTCATCGATAAGCTTTTGATCCTCGCGCCGGGCAGCTTCTACAAGGAGGGCAAGCGAATATTTCGGAGTAGTCTTCAGATGCCGCCAATAGAATAACCCCGTGATCGCGCTGACTAAAATAGCAAAACCCGCCACAATTGCGAAAACTTTGAGAACCTTGAAAAAGAAACTCCTTTCTCTTGGCTCCTGATAATCGCCAAATTCCGGCGCGGCGGCCCGTGCAGCGGAAGTTTGTTTTTCATCTAAGTCAATTACAATTTTCGACATCAAATTATTCTGTTTTCGTAATCCTAGCGCCGATAGTACCTTTTGCGAGTTTGATTTTTACTGCGTCATCTATTTTTGTTGCGCTTGCATCACGCAATATCTCGCCGTTTTCAAGCTGCGTTAATGAAAATCCCCGGTCAAGCACAGCAAGCGGCGAAAGCGCGTTTAGCGACGCCATCCGAACCTTCATTTGCTCCTCTTTTGCTGCAAGAAGTCTATCCATTATCGCCCTTACTCGTTGATCAAATTTCGCGAGTCTGGCTTTACGGTTGCCAAGATTTGATGCCAACCTAAGGGGAGAAAGCCGCCTGGCGATCTCTTCGTAATGCTTTTTCTTTGCCGCCTTTGATTCAACTAGTACATCTCTCATGCGCCGTTCGAAATCCTCGATTTCATAACTCCAATCTTTTACCTTCTGTGGAAACTCGACAAAAACGGAGGAAAGAGTCAGTTCTCTAAGTTCGCTGCGCGCCTTAAAAAAGCGAAACTCGATTAATTGGGTCAATGTTTGAACGCTCTGCTTGATCCTTCTTTCGAGGTCGTCTTCGCGTTCGGCTACGATTTCTGCCGCCGCAGACGGAGTAGGTGCTCGCAAATCCGCAACCAAATCCGCAATCGAAAAATCAATTTCGTGTCCAACCGCCGAGATCACCGGAATCTCCGAGGCAAAAATCGCTCGCGCAAGCATTTCTTCATTAAACGCCGACAAATCTTCCGCCGATCCACCACCCCTTCCAACTATCAAAACCTCGATTTTGGTCCCGGACGAAGCGGTTTTGTTAAACTCATTTGCGAGCAATACTCCTTCACGTACTTCCTTCGGAGCAGTTTCCCCCTGAACGCGTGCCGGAATAAGAACTATATCGACGGATTTAGTTCTCCGTGAAAGCACATTGAGAATGTCGTGGAAGGCCGCGCCGTTTGGCGAAGTAACCACACCAACTTTCCTCGGAAACTTTGGAAGCGGACGCTTAAATTCATCATCGAAAAGTTTGTCTTTTTCGAGCTTCGCCTTAATTTGCTCAAAAGCAATTTTCAGAGCACCTTCGCCAACAGGCTCCAGCGATTCAACCAAAATCTGGTATTCACCTCGCGGCTCGTAAACGGTAAGTTTTCCGCGAACTCGCACCTGCAACCCGTCAAAGGGCTTAAAACGTATACGCCAGTTTGCGCCCTTATAACACGCCGCCTTTAGTTGGGATTCGGAATCGTGAAGTGTGAAATACCAATGCCCGGAACTCGCATCGTAAAAATCAATGATCTCGCCTTCTATCCACACGGAAGAAAAACGGCGTTCGAGATCGGCTTTTACCTGTTCATTTAACTCAGAGATCGTGAGCGGCCTGCGTTCTTCGTCATCAAATAGAGATTGTAAGAGTGGAGAATCCATTGGTTTAATATTCTAAACAATCTTTCGTTTACCTACGAAGTAAAAGCAGAAAATGGTAATCGTAACCAAAATAGCGATGGATAATTTGCATGAATTTTTGAATCCATCTCCAAAACTGTTCGATACTTGATTGCTCCGGCGTAAAATCTCGTTTTTTTAGTTTAGCAACCTAACCACCCGAAACCGAAACAATCGGACCCAGCTTCACAAACGCTGTGTCGCGTTTGACCTTCACTTTCAAACGCGGCGATGTGCGATCGCGAGCTGGGTTGGTGGAATCAGAACGATATGTAATTGTATACGCTGTTCGAAGCTGCAAAACGATGTCGTTATAGGCTTTCTGTAACTCGCTCAAGCGCGAAATCGGGTAATAGACTCCGCCAGAAACTCGTGCGAGAACCTCGCCTTCTTTTTGCGCCTTCGAAGTCAAAGACATATATCTCGCCCTCAGCGGATCGACCGTGCGATTAGGATCGTTGGTCGATGATGCGGCGATCAGCCCAGAGGGAACGTAGAGAGGATAGATCAACGCGCCACTTTCCTGAATCGAACCCAAAAGCGAATTAAAAGGCAAAAACGAGCGATTATCATCGCCGTCTGAGAGCACGACAATCGCCGACCTTTCGCCTTTCATCGAACGCAGAGTTTCGGTCAAGCTGTATGCAAGCGAGTCGTAGTATGCTGTTCCGCCGCCGGCGTCAAAAGTATCAAGACTCTCCGATAAATAGTTTCGATCCTTCGACAAACCGGTTAGCGGTTTAACGTCTTCATTGAATGTAACAATTGCGATTCGATCCTGCGGGCTCGTCGTATTAATAAAGTTTCGAGCGGCTTTACGTATGAAATCTACGTAATGCTCAATACTTCCTGAAACGTCCAAAAGTAAAACCAAATTAAATGGCGCGGTGGTCGGCTCGACCGAGATCACTTCTCGCACTTCTCCGCGTTCTGTTAACGTAAAGTCTGGTTTTTTCAGACCCAAGATCGCTCGGTTGTTTATGTCCGTGACCTGAACCGTAACTTTTTTAATGCCAGCACTTAAAGGATTTTCTCGATTAGTATTTATGGAGAGATTCGGGGTACGTTTTCGGGGCGGCAGGGTTGCGGCGTATTCACCAAAAAACTTCGGACTCGAGCGCCGGATCGTATTTGTTAGGAGTGAATCGCCACTTCGAATAATCGCCTTGGCCGCTACTGTTAAAGGCCTCTCAAGCAGATTTGACGGAACCTCATTTGGACTAACGTTTAATAAAACAATCCCGCGCGCCGTTGTGAAATTGAGGTTGATCAAGCCTTCACTTTTTCGGCGTTTCTTTTTCTTCTTCTTTCGACTTTCAGAATCGGAAACCTCATCGTCATTTTCGTTGGAGTCATCCTCAGAATCCTCTTTACGAATCCGGCCCTTGATTTGAAAGCGGCCGGCCGATTTTTCCTTAACCTTTTCCAGATCAACATCGCTCAGATACCGCGGTTTTGACGCAACCCACTGAAACTTATAGGTCAGATTTTCAAGCGAAACATCCGCATATATCGTTCCGGTTTCGCTTTTCGCTTGCGCGGAAACGAAATCACCGACTACGTGAATTGAGCCATCTTTAGTTTCCAGCTTAACGCGCCTGCGAATCGGTAGTTTTACCTTAAAATCGACACGCGTTTTTGGGTCGTCCAAAGAAAAGCTGATCTTAACCCGCGAACCCGAGGCCTGGATCTTCAAATCTCCTTCTGAAACCAATGCCGAAGATTCAACAGTGATGGCGGCTTGATTCTCTCTCTCTTCGTCGGTTTCAACCTCGATTCGCCCGTAATGGTTCTTGATTTCCAGGAGCGCTCCGGAAGCAATTGGAAAGTCTTTGACAAACGATTGCGCCGGCGCGGTCAAAGAGAAGGCCGCGACAATCGTAGAAAGCGCTAGTATTGTAGTTAGTCCGCTTTTCATCTAAGAATTTGAGGATCCTGAGGCGCTTGACGATATCTTACCAGATTGAATCAAACGCTCCTTAACTCGTTTTTGCCATTTAGTTTGAGGTTGATCGGCATCATCTAGTTTGCTTAATAATTCCTGCATTGATTCGCCGCCTGCCTGACGAGTCTTAAAGTAAATCAAGGCTGTAATCACCGAGGTAAAGGACGAAATCAGGAGCGCAATCGGAGTCCAGATCAGCTCGAATATCCCCTCGTTTAAGGATTGCGCTATCCGCCTCGACATACTTTTTTCCTCACTATCACTTTTATTCTTTTCTATGAGGATTCCCTTCCGGTTTACCGAGATCGTTTTTCTTTCACTCTTCCGCTCCTCTTCCGTCATCGGTTTGACGCCGTCTTTTTTCATCTGGTTGATCTCGCTTCGCATTTCGAAATTCCGAATAATCGAACCAACCGAGAATCCAAGAGTACCAGCCAATATACCGGGAATCATATAGACAAGAAGCGCTGTAGCAAACACTGTTCGAAACGAGCGCTTCGTCAGCTCCATCGAACGCTTAAAAGCTGCTTTCCCTCTCACCCCTTCCATCATGATAGAAGGCGCAATCAACATAAATTTAGCAGAAAGCCACACGCCGGGCAGCAGACAAAAAGCAAGCCCAATAATAGAAATGATCGTACTTACAGTAACCGTTCCAGTAAGTGGTTTCCAGCGCTTTTTCACCTCATTGAAAGCCGCCCGCAGGCTGACTGGACGCAGCGGATAAGCAAGCACCTGCGCTACGATCCAGGTAGTCATTCCAACTAAAAAGGCCGCTGCAACAATCTGCAAAAAGAACGTACCCAAGACAAATCCAATGCTCAGAGCTGCTGCAAGGGGGGAGTCTTCAACCACATTGAAGCCTCGCAAAAAGGCAAAACCCACTCGCGCAAAGGTCAAAACAATTAAGGGAAGAAAGGTAATTACCGTTAAAAGCAGGAATTTCGGCATCCGCTCGCTGTAAATTACGATCGCGCGCCTCAGCAATACGCCAAGACCTTCTGAATTCGAACGAAGTTTACTTGCAAACGCTTCGGCGGTTTCCGCCCTCGCTTCAGCATCTTTTGAAAGGGACTGCATCACAATTCCCTTTAGTTTTTTTGGAGTTTTTTTCCCGGCGAGAGGTGGCGGATCGATATTCTTATGACCATCCATCACCGTTTTGTAGTCACCCTCAAACGGCAAGTTCCCGGAAAGCATCTGGTAAACAATCACGGCAAGGGAATATATATCAGAACGCGCCGAAAGCTTTTCTCCACGGCATTGCTCCGGCGACATGTAAAGTGGGGTACCCAAAACTGCACCAACCTTAGTCAGATCGCTAGTAGTTGGCGCTTCAAACGTAGATTTATCCGTATTATCCGCCTTCGAAATAATCTTGGTTCTCTTATTGTTTTCGGGCTCAATCAGTTTTGTTTCGCCGGATGGAAGAAGCACCGTACCGCTCTCGGAGTCTACTTCTTTTGATTCGTCGCTAACCGGGGTTTCCTGAACCATCGTACCGGCTTCGGAAGCCAATGTTTCTGATTCATCGGGCAGCGCGGCCGTAGCGCTTTCTGAGATAAGGGTGTCGCCACCTGCTTTAGCTCTCGTGTCGGAGCCTTCAGAATCGGCGACCGTTTTCCCATCTTCGTTTAAGACCGTCTGACGCGCTTGTGAAATTTGAGTTGGAATGTCGCTTTGAGTATCGGCCGCACGAACTTCTTCGAGCTTTGCGATACCGAAATCGAGAACTTTAACGGTATATCCGCCGCGCTGATTTGGCTCGAGCCAGATATTGTCCGGTTTCAGGTCGCGGTGAATTACTCCCTGTTTGTGAGCTTCTTCAACGGCCGAGCAGACTTGCTCTATTATCTCTATGGAAAACTCCACCGGGAGGCACCCTTCCTCATCGAGCACCTCTCCAAGTGTGCAGCCATCAAGATACTCCATAACGAGGTACGCTGCTTCATCTCCATTCTCAAGGCTCGAAAAACCAAAGTCCGTCACGTCAACCACATTTGGATGGCGCAGGCGACCGGCGGCCTTTGCCTCCCGGCGAAAACGCTCGACAAACTCAGCGCGCTCCATAAATTCGGGCGCGATAACCTTTACAGCGACAGGACGTCCGGTTCCGATATGAGTAGCGAGATACACGCTTCCCATACCGCCTTTACCAAGTTGTCGTTCAATCTTGTATTTTCCGTCGAGGACCTCCCCAACAATACCGCTGAATTCCATAGCTTATGCCAACTCTACCCGTTGTTTGGTAAGTTATGCAAGTTAATACTAAACACGTTATTATGGGATTAGAAAACTACTTAGGGAAGGAATTTGAAGTTGAGATTAAAATTTCGGTAGCGCAAAGGGGCGCTAGCGATTTTCGTCCTTTTCTTGGGAAGTTTCATAAAGCTGATCGAGCCATTAACGGTGCTAAAACTGAGTTCGCAAGAGCCTTCTCCAATCCGGCCGTTCACGCGACTAAAATCACCATCTCTTTTCTTTTCGAGATCCTTGATTGAAAAATTCGTGCGAAAAACCCCGCCATACACAGCCTTAAAACTGCATGAGCTTTCTTCAGGAACCGCCAGCCTGATAACTCCGTAATGCGAACTAAAACTATATCTGCCGTAATTTGCGAGATTGCCAATATAATTGACCGCACCGGAGACAGAATTAACTTCGACCTCTCTTTGTCCGACAGACTGAAGAGTTACCGAACCCCCCTGAGTTTTCGCTTTCAGATAGTCGCCAATTTCGTTTGTTTCGGTCTTGTAAGCAATAATGCTGCCATCGGTTGTGGAAACATTCATTTTCCCGCCCGATTCCTTCACGACAAGGTTACCGCCGTAAGTCTTGGCTTTAATGCCGTTGTTAATTCGGTTGAGGTATATATCGCCGTCATTGTTTAATACCTCGACCCATTTGACCGTATCGACACTTGTTTCACTCACATCGCTTTTTATCTTGACGCTCGCATTTTTGGGAACATCAAGTTCAATTTCCTTGCCCATCAGACAGGTGTTAGTACCGCTATCCCGAACGATAAACGGCTGAGCGCTCGCTCCAACTCCTCTCCCTGATCCTACGGATGATCTTGAAGTACTCCTTCGGGTTCTTGGAAAGCTTCGCCGTTTCTCGTAGCCGACAACCTCAATCCAAACCGGTGTCTTATCACTTTTCTTCTCGATTACCTTAAAATCTACAGTACGGCCATTATCTACAAAAGCTCTTACTTCGTTGCGATTCCAGCCATTTACGTTAACCTTTCCGCTCGAGACACAAAACGAAACATAAACCTTTGGATGAACCGTAATCGACTTCTCATGAGAATCTCCCCCAACTCGTGTCCGGACGCGTGACGTAACAGCTATAGGAACCGGCGGCGCTGTTGGAGCCGGTAAAAAACTAACGGGCTTTTCCGGTCGCGGTGTGATTACGGCTTTCGTCGTTTTCTTATCCTTGCATTCTTTGCTTTCTTTGGTTTGTCCAAACGAAAACCCAGCAAGTAAAGAAACAGCCACGAAGGCTAAAAACGCCGTAAGAAACCTTTCGTTAGTATTGATTTGTCCTAAAAAACGTTTCATTAAAAACAATGCCGCCTAATCTAAACTCGCTACCAATTCCGACCTTTCCGAAACAGAATTAAGCAAGTCGATCTTATTCTGATACGACGTCTTCAAAAGCTCCTTCGCTGCGGCATTTTTGGGGTTCTTGCGAACCACAGCTTTCATTTTCTTGATTGTATGATTGAGCATCGCCAAGTTTTTCTCAAAAGCAATTCTCTCCTTCGGACGAAAGACCTCGTCTTTATTCGCGTCTACATTTCGATTCAAAGTTGCGATCGTACTGATATAAACGTCTTCACCAAGAATTGCCGGCGCATTCGCCTTAGGCGTAACGCTGGCTTTTCTACGAGATGCCTTTCGTTTACGAGACGCCCCAGTTGGTCTGTATCCCGCCTTTATAACTCTTGGTCTGGCGTTTCGGTTTTTCGGCACATAAACCGTTGGAATCTTCTTAGGAGCAGCCCGTTTATCGCTTTTTAGATCATCGCTAGTTTCAACTTCATCGGCTCCCGAAACTTCCTGATCACGACCCCCAATTTTTTCAACCTGCGGAGCTTTTTGAACAATCTCGGATGGGTTAACAACGACAACCTGTTCCAATCCACTCATCGGGGGTAACACTTTTAGCGCCACCGCGAATGTGCCAACAAATAACACCGTTACGGCGACCGCAGCAAAAGCAGGACTGCGCAAATCAATTTCCTTGATAAACGCAAGCTGCGCACCCAATCTTTCTCGCCAGCCGACCTTCGACTCTGCCTCAATCTCCTTAATCGAAGCAAAAACTTTTGTGCGAAGTCTTTCGGTTGGGACCAAAGGGTTTAATTCACTTTCGAGCGCAGCAAAAACAGTCGCGCTTTCCTCTTCGAGTTCGCTTACCATCGAGGCACACTTATCGCAAAGCGCCACGTGCTTAATAACTTTTTTAGATAAATCGGGGGCTATCTCGCCATCTAAATAGGCCTGAATAGTGCCAATTTCAAAGCATTTATCCTTCATACTTCGCCTCCAATTTTACCGTACACTCTCATAAATTCCTTCTTACCGCGCGCAACGTAAGTGCCAATACTCGTCTCATTTAGAGACAATGCGTCGGCAATTTCTCGATACGACAAACCCTGTTGTTTCAAAATCAGACAGCTTCTTAAGGGTTCTTTTACTTTTTGTAAAGCGTTGCGGACTTCCTCAGCCGTTTCGCGGGATTCATATTCCTTTTCGGCGGTGAAATTGTCTTGCTTTCCTTGCTCTTTGACGTAATTCTCTTCCCGAACGTTTGCCCGTGTATTACCACGTATCGTATTTTTCGCAAGGTTTAGCGCAACGCGAATCAGCCAGGGCTTTAGCATTTCCTCGTCTTTAATCGTCTCCAAATTATTGTAGAGACGTATAAACGTTTCCTGCGTTATATCCTCTGCCAAACCGGCATCCCGAACAATCGCACACGCCGCCCTGAAAACAGTCCTGTTATGAAGCGTAAAAGCTTCATCAAACACGATTTCTTCTTTTGCAGTCGCTGTTTGTCCGGACATTACGTCCACTATTGTTTTCACGCCTTCGCTCATTTTAGCATTCGCCGATGGCTTTCAATAATAGAACACCGCAATTACGAGCTTTGTGACATGTTTTTGGGTTTCCTTGAAGTAGCAATATTTTGCCCTAAACAAGAAACGATTTGCGACCGATTATTGTTTCTGAAATTGATTCGAGCTAAAAAGATATTATTGTAAATCTGCGAGATATTTCGGTAGGAATTTGATTTTCATCGAGCGTCGTAACGAGGTAATTTTGGCATTCAGGAAAATCTCCCGAAACGCTATCCAAATCCTTCGCGAAACTACTGATGTCGGGTTTCGAATAAACCGATTCTACTAGTGCAAGCCGCTTCAACAAATCATTTAAGTGTTCGGCACCGGAGCGAAATTCACTGGTTTCAGACTTGATCGTAAGGGATGTTTCGGCATCTTCTTCTTCAAAGTACGACAAGATTGAAGCGGCTTTGCTAACGCCCTTTTCAAATCGTTTTTCTGTCATTGAAAGCGTATTCGAAGCTTGTTCTTCAGTGATTCGTTCGCGTAAGGATTTTTCACGGTCGGCTTTTGCTTCATCGATATGGGGGTCGAAAACAACTCTTATGCGTTTTTCGTTTTCAGCCGCGAATTCCCTCACGGTAAGTCTCGAGGAGCGTGCGGTCGCTTTCCAGTCGACGTAACGCAAACCATCCGTCGGTTGATAATCGCGCAATGCGAACAAATCGTTTCCCATCCCGCGTCTCGTTGTCGCCAAACGCCCCACATCGATCGGAAAATCCGCGACAAAATCCTCGACTGAAATGAGCTTAGGAAAGATGATTATTTCGGCACGCTGGGCCGAAAGTCTGCGTCTATGGCGAAAAAACCCAAATGGAAACCGCGTCGAAAGCTCAAAATCGCGAATCATAAAGCGCCCGCGCTTATTAAAAACATGAGTGACTTCATTTTCTACAGATTTCTTCCGCGATATGTAAACGAAGTAATCGAGCGTGTGTTTCAGCGTCGGAGGACGAGCAATCCTTTTCGCCAACTTGTCGGACAAAACCTCGCGAAACTCATCCAGGTATTTGGAAAATTCTCGCTCCTTACCTCTTACTTCAGCGGTGACCGAATAGGTCGGAAAAAGTCTCTTCCGATTGTTAAGTCCAACCACAATGGGCGTTTCGACCTCCGCAAAAACCGTTTCAGGAAATCTCATTCTTACATCGAGCTTTCGAAGACAGATATTTCCAATAATGAAGCTTACGACGAGCGCAGACGTGATAAACGAAAGAACGAGAAATAGTAGATTGTTACCGGTGTTCCAGGCGGCAAACGCGACAATTATCAAAATCCCGATAAAGATTGCTCCGCCGGTAGTAAATTCAAACGGTAAATTCAGTTGAGATGCTTCGGCACTTGCAGAGCGTGCGAGTGGGGGAATAACGAAAATAATTATTAAGAAGACAAACGCGAGGGACGCGGCGGCGGCAATTCCGGCGAGTTGCAAATTGCCGGTACGGTGGGCGTAAAGGGTAAGCAGCGCAAGACTTAGACCACCCAAAACTACCGAAGTCCCCAAAATCGCGTTTCGAAGTTCTCGGTAGGTTACAAACTGAGCCAGCTTGCGAATTTTCTCAATCATCCAAGTTAAACCGGAACTTCTGTTTTGCTAAGAATATCTTTGAGAATTTTCCCTGATTCGGCTGCCTGTCGAGCTAAATGTTTGTTTTGAGATCTCACGATGAGTCGATGAGCAAAACACGGCAAGACGAGTCGTTTTATGTCATCCGGAGTGCAAAAATCACGTCCCTCGACGAGCGCAAGTGCCTGCGCGGAATGAAAAAGAGAAAGAGTTCCCCGTGGACTAATCCCAAGCTCGACCGATTCATGGCTTCTCGTTTTCTCAACAATATCCAGCAGATAATCAACCAGTGCCTGATCAACCCTCACATCCTTCGCAAGACGCTGCATCTCCAAAACGTCCGCCTCCGACATCAGGGCCGGTATGGAATTTACCGATTCTCGATCGATACTCTTAGCAAGAATTTGACGTTCATCCGCTCGGCTTGGATAGCCGATGTCGAGCCGAAGCATAAACCGATCGAGCTGGGATTCGGGAAGCGGGTAAGTGCCATGGTGCTCAGTCGGGTTTTGGGTCGCCACAACCATAAATGGAAGAGGAAGCGGACGGGAAATACCCTCCGTTGTCACCTGCTCCTCGGCCATGGCTTCTAATAGCGCTGACTGCGTTTTAGGAGTCGCACGATTGATTTCATCGGCGAGCACAATATTTGCGAAGATTGGACCAGCCTGCCACTCAAAAGCTCCCTCACTCTGGTTATAAACCGAAATACCGATTACGTCCGAAGGCAATAGATCCGATGTAAACTGAATTCGCTGAAAAGACAAATCAAGTGAGTTTGCCAAAGCGTTTGCGAGAGTGGTCTTTCCTATTCCGGGAACGTCTTCGATAAGCAGATGTCCTTTCGCAATGAGGGCCACGACAGCAAGTTTAATCGTATCGCTTTTCCCTTTGATCACCTGGCCGATCAGTTCCTGTAGCTGCTCGATTTTGCCTTGGGTGTCGTTAACAGTTTCCGCAACTCCTGTCTTTTCTTTTTCGCTGGAAATCCAATCTCTCATAATTTTCTAAATATGTTTGGAAGCCTTCCCTTTTTTATCTTACTAAATTTAGAGGATTTCTACACCGTTTTGGATGGTTCGCCACTTGGATAAACATTCGCCAAATTGGAACAGTGCACATTTCGCGTTAAAATCTCACACTTATGTCCAAAAAGAAAATCGCCCAGACGCTTGAAATAATTAAGTTGCTAAAAAAAGAATATCCTGACGCGCATTGCGCTCTAAACCACACAAATCCCTTTGAGTTGCTAATCGCGACGATTCTTTCGGCACAATGCACGGACGTGCGCGTCAATATCGTCACCGCAGAACTTTTCAGGAAGTACCGTTCGCCAAAAGAATTTATCGATGTCTCGCAAGAAGAACTCGAACAGGACATCCGAACCACAGGATTTTTTCGAAACAAAGCAAAAAACATCAAAGCAACGGCAAAAAAAATTGTGGAGGATTTCGGCGGCGAGGTTCCCAAAACAATGGACGAGCTGCTCTCGCTCAATGGCGTCGCGCGAAAAACGGCCAACGTCGTATTGGGAAACGCCTTTGGAATTGCTTCGGGAATTGTCGTTGATACTCATGTAAAACGACTGTCGAATCGGCTGGGGCTGACAAAGGAGTCAAATCCCGTAAAGGTGGAAAACGATCTTGTCGAACTCGTCCCGAAAAAGAATTGGGTTATGTTTTCCCATTGGCTGATTTGGCACGGAAGACAGGTCTGCAAAGCCCGGAAGCCAAACTGTGAAGTATGTACCGTGGCGGATATTTGTCCAAAGATGGGCGTCTAGTCCCACTTTCGTTCGAAGTCTGCTTTCGTCCGGAGTCCGCCTCGTTCGGAGTCCCACCTTTAGGCGGCTCCTAAACGTATACGTCTGACGGGTCGCTACCGCTCGCCGTACTGATGGACACTTGATTGTGTTCGGAGTCCCGCCTTTAGGCGGCCCTCATATTTCGTTTAGACATATTAGTAACGTGTCCGTAGCCCGACTGTGAAGGAGGGCTCCCTTCGGATGTTGTTCATCCGAACAAAAAGAGCCCGCGCTTAGCTTGGGCTACCGATACGCTTTTTAAGCCAGCTTAATGGATACCTTCACCTCACCGCAAATCTAACCGTGTAGGTAGCGTTTCCGCGTGTTGGGCTGACCAATATTCGATACTTTCCGTCGGCTGGAAGCTGCCCGCTCCAGGACTTTCTGCCCGATGTTAAGATTCTTCCGTTGGGAGCTTGAACGCGCAATACTGCATTGTCCTCGATCGAACTTACGCTGACACTCATAAGCTGCCCACCACTCGCGCCCAGAATGTACTTATTCGATTCGCCTCTGATCACGGCATTCTTGTACGATGCCGAAGTAGCCCCCTTCTTAAACCTTACAACGGTAGTCAAACCACCGACGCTCTCTACGGTCGTAGAATTCTCGGGCTTATCAGCCTTCTTTCCGCCCGTAATCGCAAAGCTGATCTTATATGTGGCGTTTCCGCGCGTTGGCGCAACGACGATTGAGTACCTACCGGAAGCAGGAAGCTTCCCGATGAAGGTGGTCGTCGAATTTTCCGCAGTTCCTTTCCCAAGATATTTACCGTTTGGCGCTTTTACATAAAACCCGGCGTTGCTTTCAAGAGACGAAATTCGCACAGCCATCATTTGTCCGGCTGAGGCACCAAGGCGGTAAGTGTGAGATTCGCCGCGAATCACTGCGTCGCTAAGAGTTCGAGCTGATTTCCCTTTTGCAAATTTTACAACGCGGGTTTTATTTTTCGGACCCGACTCCTCTTCCTTATCTTCATCGTCCTCTAAAACGTCCGCAGATTCTGCATCTTCAGGAAAATCAATATCAGGAATTGTCGCAACATCATCCTCGGGAGTTGCCTCGGTTTCTACAGGTGTCTCAGACACAGTTTTATCGTTTTCTCCGCCGGCCTCCGAACCTTTCTGATCTCCGCCGCCAAATTTGCAAGCAAATACCACCAACAAAATCAGACCCAACAAAAAACAATTCTTTGCCAAATTCATATTTTTCGCTCCAAAAACAAATTAAAACTCAATTCCTTGCTGTGCATAAATACCCGCGTTAAACGGATGCTTTACTTCCTTCATTTCCGTTACCAAATCCGCCTTTTCAACGAGTTTGTCAGGCGCGTTTCTCCCGGTCAAAACTATATGAAGCGCGGGTTGTTTTTCGCGCACAGATTCTATTTCAGCTAAAACCTTTTCGAGCTTCAAAAACGTGTAATCGAGAACATAAACGATCTCGTCGAGCACGATCAAATCATATTCCTCGCTGCGCATTTTCTCGACGCAAAGCTTCCAGGTTTCCTCGGATGTTTCGATATCCTGCTCAGGATTTTTCGTGTCCCATGTAAAACCGTCGCCCATTGTGTGAACTTCAACACCTAATTTTTCCAGCGATTCGTGTTCACCGTAGCGATCAGTTTTCGATTTCATAAACTGTATCAAACAGCAGTTCAAACCCTGCCCGGCAGCACGGACAATCAAACCGAGTGCACAAGTAGTCTTTCCTTTGCCGTCACCAGTATTTACCATCAGGAGTCCGCGCGTCTTTTCCTGATAATTTTCGCGGCGCCATTTGTAACGTTTTTCCTTATTTTCACCCATAAACAAAAAAGTGGATAAGCTTTTCGTAGCTTTCCACTTTAACACTTTCACTTCTCTTTTTCGTCTACGCAATCACGTCTTCAAGTCCATCTGGAAGCTTGCCAGAACCATTTCCGTTATTTTCAACGACCGCTTCAAGTTTGGAGATGAGTTCTTGTTCCACGGCGTCCCAGTTTCCTTGAACGCGGCAACCAGCAGCATTTTTATGCCCGCCGCCGCCAAAACTTTCCGCAACCCGCGCTACGTTTATTTCACCCTTTGAGCGTAAACTTACGCGATAAATTTCCGGTTCAACCTCGCGCATATAGATCGCGGCATCGATTTCTTTTGCTACTAGAGGAATATTAACGAATCCGTGGTTGTCTCCGTCCTCAGCACCCGTATCCCCAACCATATCAAGCGTTTGCCGCATCGAGGCGATTCTCCCGGAGGGAGCGCGTTTGATCGTCGCGATAACTTTTTGCATCAGGGCGATCCGGCTCCACGAATAACTATTGTAAACCGCTTCCGAAACCTGCGAAGGCTTAACGCCAATCTTCACGAGCTCTGAGGCGACCTTAAGTGTTCGTTCGGTTGTGTTTGGAAAATGGAAGGAACCTGTATCGGTTACGAGCGCGAGATAAACACATTCGGCAATTTCTTCAGAAATACGCCCGCCAATCGCCTTGCATAGATTGTAGATCATTTCACCAACCGCCGATGCTGTCGGGTCGATCCAGTTTATCGCTCCAAAATGTTCGCTAGTGGCGTGGTGATCTATGTTCACCACATATTGATCTTCAATCCTTGAAATTCCGGGCCTGTGTATGTCAGAACATTCGATTACAAAAATGGCATCGTAATCCTGGTCGATCTCGTCAACCACCCTAACATCGTCGGCGCCCGGAAGCTCTCGATACGAATTCGGAATCTGATCTCTAACGATAATCTCCGCATCCTTCTCGAGCGAACGCAACAGCCAAAAAAGCCCCAATGAAGATCCGATTCCGTCTCCATCTGGTCTTACATGCGTAGTTATCGCAAATTTTTCCTTGTTTTCAATTAACTCTACTACTTGACTTAACATTCCAAATGAAAACAAAAAGTTGGGAGCAAGTGTCGAACGATCGCACTACTTTTTATCACTATTCCTTCTTAATTATCTTTAGTTTCGGGTAATTCTTCTAAAAGTTTTTCAATTCTCGTCGCCCTTTCTTCCGTCACGTCACGAATAAAATGAAGCTGAGGAGCGTGGTGAAGATTGAGGTTTAACGCAACCTGCCTGCGTACAAACCCAACCGCGTTTTTTAACGCCAACATAGCCGTTTCAATTTCAGCCTCTTCACCGTCGACCAAAACATAAACACTGGCATCTCTCAGATCATCTGAAACCGACACGTCCGTAACGGTTGCTCTCTCAACCCTCGGGTCTTCAAGTTCGAAACCAACAATTTCGCCGATCTCCTCACGAAGGGTTACTGCCAATCTTTCCGGGCGCCGCATAACACATGAAACGACAAATCGTGCCGTTTTTACAATTCTTTTTCGGTCGCGGCAATCTGCTCAATCACATACGCCTCGATCTCGTCGTCAACTTTGATATCGTTGAAATTCACAAGACTTAAACCACATTCAAACCCTTGTTTGACTTCGTTTGCGTCATCTTTGAACCGCTTCAAGGAAGCAATATCTCCGTCCCAAATAACAACTCCATCCCGTATCAAGCGGGCTTTTGCGTTTCGCTTAATCAGCCCTTCTGTAACACGACAACCAGCAATCATACCGATCTTCGAAACCTTGTAAGTTTCTTGAACCAAAGCCTTTCCGAGAATAACCTCTCTCTCGATCGCGTCGAGCATTCCGATCATCGCAGCTTTGATCTCTTCTTCGACTTTGTAAATAATCGAGTGCAACCGAATGTCAACTTCTTCCTGTTTTGCCGTTTCCACAGCTCTAACTCCCGGTCTAACGTTGAAACCGATAATTACGACTGCGGTAGAAACCTGTTCAGCTTGAGTAGCCGAAGCCAGAAGCACATCCGATTCCGTGATCGCACCAACGCCCGAACGTATAACGCGAACCTTAACGTTTTCCGTTGAAAGTTTTTCGAGCGTCGCGCGCAATACCTCGACCGAGCCCTGCACGTCGGCTTTGATAACAACGAGAAGCTCTTTGATGTCTGCCAAACCAAGAGACTCGATTCCACGCTTGGTGGTTTTCATCATTGCGATCTGTCGAGCTTGCTGCTGCCTCTGCTGCGCAATATCCTGCGCGCGGTCAATGTCTGAAACTGCCTGGAAAACGTCACCCGCTTGCGGAACCCCCTGCAAACCTAAAACCTCAACCGGAGTTGCCGGTGGAACAGTTTCGATCTTTTCGCCGCGATCAGAGAACATTGCACGAACTTTTCCGTGATACTGACCAACAATAAACGGATCACCGATATCGAGCGTTCCCTGCTGAATCAGAATCGTTCCAACCGCGCCCCGTCCCTTATCAAGCTGGGCTTCAAGTACAACTCCCGATGCTCTTCGCGTCGGGCTAGCAGTGAGATTCATAATATCGGACTGGAGCAGAACCGTTTCAAGTAGAGTGTCAAGATTCTCGCGCTTAATCGCGGAGACCTCAACCATCTCGATATCACCACCCCAATCAACCGGGTTTAGACCCTGGGCCGCCAGTTCGCTTTTCACTTTATCCGGCGAAGCTCCAGGTTTATCAATCTTATTAATAGCGACGATTATCGGAACAGCTGCAGCCTTCGAGTGTTCGATTGCTTCAATCGTTTGCGGCATCACCCCGTCATCCGCTGCTACAACCAAAATCACAACATCGGTAGCTTTTGCACCTCGCGCACGCATCATCGTAAACGCTTCGTGACCCGGTGTGTCCAGAAAAACTACCCTCCGTTTTTCTTTGGGTTTATCCGGATTTTTCACGTAAACGCTATATGCACCGATGTGCTGAGTGATTCCTCCTGCCTCTCCCTCAGCGACATTGTCTGAGCGGATCGCGTCTAAGAGCGATGTTTTACCGTGGTCAACGTGCCCCATTACGGTCACGACTGGCGGTCTTGGCAATTCTTCGTCATCTGAATCGGAAGCGATAATATCTTCGAATTCCTGTTCGATCACCATTTCCTCAAACGGAACAAACGTGACCTCGCAACCAAATTTTTCGCCCAACTCCGTAGCTACTTCCTCGCTTACGGGTTGATTAAGTGTTGCAAAAACTCCTTTCTTAACAAGCAGTTGAACGATATCTCTTGGCGTAACGCCGATACCTTCCGCAAACTCTCGTATCGTTGCACCTTCCGTTAGGCGAACTTCTCTCAAATTCTCGGCGTCAACATCACCGACCTGGTCAAAGATCCTTTCCTCGATCGAACGTTTTTTCGGCGCATCAATATCGCCTTCCTGATATTTATTTTTGGAATATCGACCGCCCTTACGACCGCCCCGACCAAATTTCCGTCCCTGTCCTACCGGCGGTCTATAAACAGTCTTTGGTGTCGCGGTTTCGCCGGGTGTCGCTTTAAGCGCCCCTCGACGACCCTTTTTGTCGCGTTTTTTGGCCTTCGTACGCTCAGTTTTTAGATCTTCAGATTTTGGTTTCGGGGTGGATATTCGCTCACCGGGTTTTACGCCCGCATCAAGCGCGTCTTTCGTAAGTTTTAGACGTTTAACCTTTGTGCTGGCTTTTTGCTCGTCCGCCGGTTCTTCCCCTTCCTCTTTCGGTTCTCCATCTTCTTCCGGCTCAGCTTCCGTCGCAACTTTTTCGTCCTCGCCTTCGGCAACCTCTTCGGCATCATCTTCAGCTTCCGGTTCAGCGGGCTCGACTTTTTTCTTTTTCTTTAGCTTTAGAACCTTTCTTGCTTCTTTTTTTGGTTCTTCTTCGGGAGCTGGTTCCTCTGCCGCGGTCTTTTGCTCGTCAACTTTCTCTTCCGAGTCCGCTATCTTCTCTTCAGCTGCCTCGTCCGGAGTTTCGTCCAGAGCGTCTTCAGCAGGTTCCTCAACCTTTTTAATTTTCTTCTTCTTAATTACCTTAATTCCGCGCTTCGGCTTCTTGTCTGCCTTTGGCATATACTTGTTGCGAAGTTTATCTGCCAGCTCTTTCGACACCGAATTCGAAGGTACACTCACATCGGCACCTTCGCGCCGCAATTCCTCAATCACGCGCTTGCTATCTTGCTTTAAGTCTTTCGCTAAGTCGTATACACGAACTTTCTTGCTTGCTGGCATATATTTCTTAAACGGGAAAAAACAACATCCCGAATATATTTACTTCACTAACTTTCTATTCGGCGTCCGGTTTATCACTTTCGGCTTCAGCGATATCGCTAGCAGGCTCCTCAACCTGTTCGGAATCGGCTTCAGCGCTCTCTTCATCAGCTTTATCCGCTTCTTTTTTGTCGTCCTCTTCCGAGGATTCTTCGCCAACCGAATCAGTCATAGCTTCCTCCTCAGTTTCAGCTTCGGCCTCATCCTCAACAACTACTTCAGCATCCGGCTCTTCTTCAGACAGTGCATCTTCAGATTCTCCTTCAGACTGTTCCTTATCGTCTTCAGTTGAAGCTTCATCGGTCACTTCAGCATCTTCTACATCCGCAGCTGATTTTGAATCCGCTTCAGTCTCTTCCCCAGACTCAACCTTTTCTTCAGGTCCAGTAGAGTCCGTTTCAACAGATTCTTCCGGTTTATCCTCTCCCTCCGAGTCTTCTTTGGCTTCTTTATCGACAGCTCCTTCAGTTGATTCAGTTTCCTCGCCATCTACAGCCCCCGATTCATCTTCTTCCGGTTCGGCATTTTTGAGTTCGAGTATTTCTTTAGCCGAAACCAAAATCGCTTCCGCTTCGTCCATACTCACATCGAGAACTTCAACAATTTCATCAACAGATGCGGCCGCAAGCGTTTCGATATCCCCAATGTCATTTGCGGCAAGTGTCTCTGCATTCGTCGCGGAAACGGCATCGAGCACGGAAATCGGAACCGCTTCGCCCGATTTGATCATATCGCCCATCTGCTTAGCGATTTCTTTCTTGAGTATGTCTTCGCTAACGATATCTATGTTCCAGCCAACGAGTCTTGTAGCGAGCCTCACATTTTGTCCGTGTTTTCCAATCGCCAACGAAAGCTGGTCTTCCGTAACGATCACTTCCATTTTCCGCTCGTTGATATCGGTAATCCTCACCTGCGAAACCTTCGCCGGTGATAGAGCGTTTGCTGCGAAAACTGAAGGCTCATCAGACCATTCGATGATGTCGATCTTCTCGCCCCGGAGTTCCTTGATAACTGACTGCACGCGGGCGCCCTTCATACCCACGCACGCCCCAACCGGGTCGACGTCTTTCTCGTTAGAAGAAACCGCAATTTTTGCACGGTCTCCCGGTTCGCGAACCGCAGATTTTACAGTGACCGTATCGTCATAAATTTCCGGTACTTCCATCTCAAACAAGCGCTTTAAAAGCTCAGCCGACCCTCTGGAAACAACTACTTGCTGCCCTCGCGATTCTTTGTTTACGTCAACAATAACAACCCTTAAACGATCATTGATGTTCCAAATTTCGCCTCGGGCCTGCTCCTTCCGGGGCAAGATTGCTTCCAGATTTGTTCCCAAATCGACGATCATATCGCCTCTTTCAAAACGCTTCACTAAACCGTTTACGAGCTCGCCTTTTCGATCGACAAATTCTTCATAAACCTTCTCGCGAATCGCTTCACGAACCTTTTGAACCAAAATCTGTTTTGCGGTTTGAGCAGCGATTCTACCTAATTCTTCAGTCGGCAAAGGAAGCAAGAGCATATCGCCAAGCTCGATCTCGTCATCGCCGGTAAGTTCGATAGCTTCTTCAAGAGAAAGTTCCGTGGTCGGACTTTCAACCTCTTCGACAACCGTTTTCTGCGCCGAGATTTCGATCATTCCCTCGTCGTCATCCCAGTCAACCTGTATCCCTTCTCCGGCTTTATATTCCGATTTGAACTGCTTGCGCGCAGCCGCACGAACTGCATCCTTCATTGCCTCGATAACGAGTTCGCGGTCAAGACCGTATTCGTTTTTCAATACGTCAATGCTTTGCCCAATCGTTGTAATCATTTGCTTTAGTAACCTTTATTCTCAGCTATCTTCTACTTTTTCGCCGAACGTTTTAAATCACCGCTGACATCAACCTTCAATTTAGCCTTTTTTATCCCATCAAATGGCAATTTCACAAGCCCGTTTGTTTTGTCATCAAACTCGATCTGACCGTCACTGGCGCTAACTATTTTGCCGCTGAAGTTCCGCTGTCCGTTAATCGCCAAACCCATTTTGACTTTCGCGATATGGTCAGCAAAACGTTCAAAATCTTCAATCGAATAAAGTCCTCTTTCAATTCCCGGTGACGAAACTTCCAAGACATACGCCGACAAAATAAAATCCTCTCGATCAAGAATTTTGCTCAACGCCGTGCTGACGCTAGAGCAATCGTCGTGTGTAATGCCTTCCGGCTTGTCAATTAAAACTCTTACCGTAGGTTTCGTTTTTGCGCCGACTATCTCTACATGAACGAGCTCCAGCCCGTTTTCGGCAACAATTGAATCGGCAAAACCACGGACTTTTTTCGCAATCTGAAAGTTGTCCACAACCCAATTTTTTCCAAAATAAAAAGTGGGTGCGAAACCCACGTTTTGCGTTCCCACGCCCTGTAGGAAACGATTATAATACACGAAAACATTCGCGCTTAGCAAACGATGTTTACAGGTTGTTTTTCACTTTTCCAATCCCGTTTTTTATTTCGTCGAATTTTTGTTCGACGAGCGCAAATTTCTCTTCAGAAAAGTCAGACAAAAAGTCATCTGTTATCACTAGAAATTCTTTAACGTTTGCACGAAGCCGTCTCGATTGTTTCTCAAGCTCCTTAGAATTATCCGTCCTGCCGGCAAGAAGTTTTTTCGCTTCCATTACCCCCCAATGAGTAATTACAACCACGTCTGCACGTCCTGCTTCGTTTATCCAGCCTGACTGGCTCATTTGCTTGAAAATATCGGAGTAGCTAGGGTGGAACCCCTCCTTTTTTACCAAATCGGCGAAATCGACCTTATTGGTATCTCTGCCCTTCGTTACCTCGAAGAGTTTGAGTAACATTTTGTGATATACGTCCATAGAATTTACAAACCTAACCTTTAGATTTTGTAAAACATCTAATAAAACAAAAACCCGTGACAAATATTATTTTTATTAATCTAGGGCTAAAAAAGCGGCACCAAGTATTCCAGCATCGTCGCCGAGCTTAGCCCGCACAAGTTTAACACGTTCGGCAGGCTCTCGATAAGCTCTTTTATTTATCTCATCTCTTAAAGGTGCGATGAAAAGTTCCCATCCGGCCGCCGCTCCACCTCCAATTACGATAGCTTCTGGATTCAGGGCATTGACTAATCCAGCCAAAAGAATCCCTAAATAAAACCCTTGCCTACGAAAAACTTCCTGCGCGATCTCATTACCATTACAAGCGAGATCGTAAACATCCTTCGAAGAAAGCGTTTCGACATCAGTAAAGGGAGCCCCTCCTTTTGATAGCTCGTAAGCCATTCTAACAATTGCAGTTGCAGAAGCATATTGCTCAACACACCCAACACTTCCGCATCCGCATTCGCTTCCATCCGGCTCAATACATATGTGCCCGATTTCCCCCGCCGTACCGTCAATGCCTCGAAGAAGCTTCCCCCCAATGATGAGCCCACCGCCAACGCCTGTTCCGAGCGTGACCATAATTGAATTGCCGAAGCCCTTTGAGCCCCCGAGCCAATTTTCACCAACTGCAGCAGCGTTTGCATCGTTTTCAATAATGACCCGCGCTCCAATTCTCTTCCCGATAACGCCGGTCAGCTTAACGCCATCCAATTCAGGAAGATTCGGTGCCTTCTTCACAATGCCCTTTTTGTAATCAACAGTTGCCGGAACTGCTAGCGACATCGCATCTAACTCGCCAGGAGAGTTCGCACTGCATTCCTTTCCGGCGTCAACAAATGCTTCCACAATTGCGTCGCCATCATCCGAACGCGGCGTTTTTCGTTTGGTGCGATAGAGAATCTCCCCGGCTTCGTTTACCGCCGCCATCCGTAAGTTTGTTCCTCCTAAATCTGAAGCAAATACAATTCTTCCCATCGCAAACAGTCAACCTTAGTTTCAATCAATCGAATGAAACATCCTTTTCGCACTCTCAAGCGAATTTTCATTTCCAAGCAGCGTCAAAATATCATCATATCGTAAGACCGTCGCACCATTCGGTTGGATCAACTTGCCATCCCGCCTCAGCACAACTACCAGACAACCTTTCAAATCCAGCTCCGCGAGACTTCGGTTTGTGCTGCGTTTGGATTGAACCCTTACTTCGTCAATCCTTTCATCTTCAGGCTTTGTTGTGGCGAGCAGTTGAAACAAGCTCGGTCGCATAACCATGTTTTCCAAGATCGCTACCGACGCCTCAACCGGACTCATCGTTTCGATCCCGGCGTCCTCGAATGCGGCGACATTTGAAGTAGTATTTGCTCGAGCAACAATTCGCCTGTCTCCAAAATTCGAACGAATCACCTGACTTATCAAAATATTAACTTTGTCGCTTGGCGTCGCAACAATAATTGCTTTGGCATTTGCTACTCCTGCCCTGCGTAGAACATCTACATCGGTTGCGTCCTCACAGTAAACATTTGCACCTTTAATTCTTCTTGCCTCTACACAATGATCCTTATCGGTATCAATTATTGAAACGGACTCGCCCTCCGCCGAGAGACGCTGCGCAAGTAATCGTGCAGTTTCGTCTGCACCTACAATTACAGTTAAACGTGGCATAACATTAAAGAATTTTGAAAGCCAATCTGCCGCTGACCCTTCGATCAAAACCGTACCTAGGATAACCGCAAACACGAGTGAAACCAACAATTGCGCATCCCCAACCAGAGTTTGATTGGAGCTTTCGCGCCCGTGTTCGATCAATTCAAGGGCGAAAAAAGTTGCTACAGAAGCAGCTACGATTCCGCGGGGACCGAGAAACGAGATAAACCACTTTTCGTTTGTTTTGAGCTCGGACCCAAGCGTCGAAAGAAAAACGCGAACCGGTCTCACCAAGACCATTATCAAAATTACGAGTGCCAAACCCATCCAGCCAATCGCTGCCAGGTCTTCAAGGCGCAGACTCGCCGCAAGCAATATAAACACTGCTGAAATAGCGATCGAGGCCAAGTCTCCTTTGAATTCTTCGACCTGATGTTTGTGAGGAATATCGAGCGAACCAACCGCAATTCCCGCAATCGCCGCAGCCAAAACGCCGGACTCGTGTGCGACAAGCTCAGCGATCGTATAGGCGACCAAGGCACCCCCAAGAATCGCAAGACGCGTATATTTCGAAGGCAAAAGCCTGAAACGGTTTCCAATTAGCCAAATCAATAACGCAACAAAAATACCGGCAGCCGTTCCCGCAAAAACGGTCGTCGCACCATGTGCAGCAATATGCCCCCAATCGCCTTGATCCAAAATTGCCGTAAAAATAATCGCCGCGAGGATGACACCGAGCGGATCGGCAATAATCGATTCGCTTTCAAGCGTCGAACGCACCCGCCGATTTACATTCACCTTTTCGAGAATCGGAGTTATAACTGTCGGCCCCGTTACGGAAACGATTGCGCCAAAAAGTATCGAAACCGACCAAGATAGACCAACAAGGTAATGAGCCAGGACACCCGCGAGCAGGGTTGTGATTACGAGCCCGACTGTTACCAAACCGCCTACCGCGCGCGACGTATGGCGAATGTCGTTTACATTTAAAAGGAGTCCGCCTTCGAAAACGATGATTGCAACCGCCATTCGGACGATCAAGCCTAAAATATCTTTCTCACGAAGAATCTCGGGCTGAACCAAACCAATAATATCTGGACCAAAAAGCACGCCAACAATCAAAAGCGGTCCGGTCGCAGGCATTCGAAATCTTTCGGCAAAAATTTGCGCGATCGTGCCTATGAGCAAAACACAGACCAATGTCAAAAGTATCGCCATTACGGGCGAATGTTTGCTGAGTTCGAAGAGGTATTCGCCCATTTATTTTTTTATCGAAAATTCGCCATCAGCCCATTCAAGGTCATAGAGCTTTTCTCCCCGGCCGCTGACTTCGTAGTTTTCCTTTTGCTGAATAATGCGTTTTGCAAAAACCGGGATTTTTCTACCGTCCTTATCAAACTCGTAAATGTTGCTGGAGCTATACTCAGGAACAATTTCAAGCGATACATCTTCCCAATTGCCGTTTTCATAGCCCAGAAATCGCGAGTTGCTCCCGCGTTTGTCCAATACATTAAGCCCGACGATCTTTCCGCTTTCGGAGTGTCCAAAAACCACCATTTTAAGCTTCGGGTCTTCGCCTTCGCCGCAGCCTACATCTAAGAAGTTTGGCCCGCTCGCTTTCCCGAGACAATCTTCCAGGTAACCCTCCTTTCTCATCGCACAGTTCTTATCCGCGGTCTCATCACAACCCGGCACCTCAAAAAACTCATACGGCAAGAGCATAAAGAAATCACGTGCCGTTTTTGCCCCCGGCGCCCTAACATTTGGCAAACCTTCTCCAGTTTTCTTTGAGTCGCGATTCTCGGCATCGCTTGCCGCAGCTTCAGTTGAGCGGTCCGGTTTGCTTGTTTGTCTACCTGATTCTCCTCCAGGCTTATCAGAAACTTTTTCCGCTCCAGTCCAACACCCGTAGAGCGAAAACGTAAGAACCAGAGCCGCCACTAACTTCAATGTTTTTGTATGTTTCATAAGAAAATTTATACCTGAAAATCGCTTAGCAGTTTCACGCATCAGCTCGTCCGTATATCTCTGTCAGGTCGCTCAAGCGCTTAACAATGGAAGGGGAAATATCTTCCCAAGAAAACCGCCACTGCCAGTTTCCATTTTTCGTCGCCGGTGTGTTCATACGCGATTTATTTCCCAACCCCAAAACGTCCTGCAACGGAACAATTGCAGTATCGGCGACAGAGGCAAAAACCCCACGTATGAAATCCCAGTGAACTTGCTTTCCGCCGGATGCAAGATATTTAAGGCTGTGCCTTCCGGCTTTGCTCAATTTTAGCCTTCCGGATTTTTTGCTTTTCTTGTGTTGGGCGCGATACCAGCCGACCGTTGTTTCATTATCATGGGTTCCCGTGTAAGCGACGCAGTTTGTCACGTAGTTATGCGGGAGGTCAACATTCTTTGCATCCCCGCCAAACCCATATTGCAAAATCTTCATCCCGGGAAGACCGAAAAAGTCACGTAAGTTTTTGACGTCATCATCCATTGCTCCAAGATCTTCGGCAATCAAAGGCACATCGCCGATTCCGCGTCTGATCGCTCCAAATAAATCCCCGCCAGGTACACCAACCCAACTTCCGTTTTCGGCAGTTTTGTCCTTTCCGGGCACCTCCCAGGCTGCAACAAATCCACGGAAATGATCGATGCGCAAGACGTCCACTATATTTAATGCAAACTCAACCCGCGAAATCCACCATTTGAACCCATCTTCTTTCATTACGTCCCAGTCATAAATCGGATTCCCCCAAAGCTGTCCGGTTTTAGAAAAGTAATCGGGCGGGACACCTGCAACTACACGCGGCTTTAAATCTTCATTTAGTTTGAAATTTGACGGGTCGCTCCAAACATCCGCTGAGTCAAACGAAACAAAAATCGGCATATCGCCTATGATCTTGATTCCCTGCCCATTCGCGTAATTTTTTAGCCTCGACCATTGCCTGAAAAATAGAAATTGAAAAAACTTCTGCGCTTGCATTTCCTCAAACAGCTCGACGCGTGCATCGACAAGCGCATCCTCATCTCTCATTCTCAACGGCTTTGCCCATTTGAGCCACAACTTCTGATCCTGCGATTTTTTTATCGCCCTAAATAGAGCATAGTCTTCAAGCCACCAGCCCATCTGGCCGGTAAAAGTCTCGAAAGATCGTTTAATGCTAATATCATCAACCAACCGAAATCTTTCGTAAGCCTTTTTTAACAGCTCATCTTTCCACTCGATAACCACCCCAAAATCTACTTTACTCTCCGGAAATCGTGGTCGTTCGTCTATATCGCGCCTCGTTATAAGTTTTTCGCTAAGCAAGACCTCCGGAGATATTAGATTTGTATTTCCCGCAAATGACGAAAAGCTTTGGTAAGGCGAGTCGCCATACCCGGTCGGGCCCAAAGGAAGAATCTGCCAGTAAGTCTGTTTCGCACGTTTTAGAAAATCTACAAATTTATACGCAGAATCCCCCAGATCCCCAACGCCGAATTCATTTGGCAAAGAGGTGGGATGAAGGAGAATACCGCTAGCTCTTGGAAGTTTCATATTCGATCAATTTCCGGCATCAAAAGTATGCCACTCTGCCGGAACTTCGTTACTATCAATAATCCTGCCTACCGGATAGACGCCGATTCGCTTGTCAAAATAAGGCGAACGCCGATAAAAGAAGTTCATACGAGCCCGCCGATCTTTCGCAAACTTTTCATCCTTAAGTTTTTCCTCAAATTCGTTGCGGAGTTTTTCGTCCTTTGCGAGCATTTCCCGTGCGATATCCTCCATCACGTAACTCTCCGCATATTCCTTCTGCTCAAAAATCGTGTTGAAGAAACCCCAGTAAACTGCAGAATCGGGCGAATCTGGTTCGAGCCAGTGGATCGCCACATTCGCCGCTTCCTGATCCAAAGGTACAACCACCGAGTTTTTCGGGAAAAAGCGTTTTTCTTTTAGTGTTGCTTTTTTAAAGGAAAGCGTTAGATGTCCTTCGAATGGAAATCGCGCCCACTTGGGTTCGTCAAATCGATAACTTTCAACTTCAAACTCTGATGCGTTCTTGAGCCGAAAATACTTCACGCCGTGATAATCGAGCCTTTTAATAACTTCCTGCCACTGCGGAGGAACAATATAGGAAAGTGGCGGCGCAACCGACACAGCTACATTTGCTTTATCAAACCGTGGAATCGTCACGTCAAAAAGTTTCTTCCCATAAACAATTCGCTTTCCTCCCGAAATTTTAGATTCCTCAAACTTAATTTCCACTCCTTTAAAATTAAAGGGTGCTGATTCACGTACGATTCTTTGTCTCAGCGGAAATTTTCGGTTTGAAACAAACTCCCTCCCGCGTGTAATGGTTTCCTGATCGGCTTTTTTATTTGCGGCAAAAAGGCTCTCTTTATTTTCGCCCACTTCCTCGATCGTATATCGAAGCACATCGTAGGTTCCACGAACTCGCGATTTGTAGTCTTTTAAGGAATGAGCCTCGATTAAAAGTCCGCTGCGATTGCGAAGGGGCGTGTATCCGGTTGCGAATCTCGGAGTTGCAATAAACGTAAATACCCCTTTAGTTGGATCCCCCCTGTCGGCAAATTGCAGATAGTGTGAAAGCAGATTCCCCTCTGATTCAACTTTTGGAACGACTCGTTTCTCGAAGTGCTCGTTCATCCAATCGACTAGACTGGATGAAATCTCAGCGTGGTGAGCAAACTCGTAAGTAATGTTGTAGCGAAAATCTGCTCCGTCCGTGACGTGACAATCTATGAAAAAATCTGGCTTCCATTTATTCCAAAGTTTAAGCCATGCCTGGGTCTCCGGAGTGTCGGCCTTCAAATAATCACGGTTGAGATTCTGGTTAGCTGAATTTGCGCGAAATCCCATTTCCTCAGGACCGTTCTGATTAACGCGGTTGTATTTGGAGAAGAGTTCGTGTCCGTCAACATTATAAATCGGTACAAAAAGAATGACCGTGTTATCCAGCAAATTGAGCCGCGTTTTTGTAATCGCAATATCGCGTAAAAGTGCAAAACCCGCATCTTTACCATCTGATTCACCTGAGTGAATCGCAGCCTGAACCAAGATGACCGCCTTGCCTTTCTTTCGCGCTGATTCGGGAGTAAACGAACCGCCCTTCGACGCAATGATAAGCGGAAGATCGCGTCCTTCGCTGCTCTTTCCAAAGGATTTATAAACTATAAGGCGCGATGCAGCGTCTAACCTTTTACTAAAGGAGATTGTCTCAGGATATCTAGGCGTTTTCCTGTAACCTGTTTTTTCCGCATAGGTTTGCCATCTTTCAATTACGGCAACTGGATTGCTTTGGTTGGATACGTTAATAATTCCCACCAAAATGAAAATAAAGGTGCAAAATGCTTGGTAATAATGGAACATAATTTGGCAGAAAATTGATTTTAATGATGAAACTTGTAATTGAATTATTGTAAATACGTTTAGCAATAACAAATAAAAAAAGCGGATTTCTCCGGAACGTTGCGTTGCCTCAATTTTCGAGCAATTTTTACCAAGTTTTCGCTTCGATAAAATAACGCTTTTCTTTTATTTATTCGTATGATATAAACGTTGTGCATAGAGGCAAAATTTACAATATTTTCCGGTCCGCAGAAGTAAAGTGTAGATTATTGGAAATAGTTGCGCTTTTTGTTGACATCACGTAACATTTCGTGTAAAACGTCTGTTATAGTTTTATTTGGAAATTATTTGAAATAAACGCGATACGAAAGAGGAGAAATATGAATATCTATACGTTGAATAGGAAAGCACTATCGATGTGCTTGATGGTTGCTGTATTTGCGACATACTCATTGAACGCTTTTGCAACCCCGCCGAAAACCGCCGGAGAAATCATCGTTTCTGGTAAGGCTTTAGGCGAGACTACCTCAGTCAAGGTCAACGGTAATTCGGTTGAAAATGGCAGTTCAATTTTTTCGACCAGCTCAATCAAAACGACTGACTCTGAAGCTGTAGTTAATGTTGGCAAAATTGGCAGGGTGCAATTATCACCTTCGACCGACCTAAAACTCACTTTCGATAAAAGTAATTTTTCAGGTGATCTTACCCAGGGTAAGGTTATGGTGTTAAGTGCTTCGGAAGCTGAAAAAGTAGAAACAACTTTCAATATCCCGGGAGTTGGAAGCTTGAGATTGGCGCCAAATACGAGTGCCTCTTTCGCAGTTACTAAGAATGGGCTCAATGTAGAATTGCAAGCTGGTGAATTAACTTCAACCGGCACGGTTCGTGACATAATGGTTACATTGCCCGACGGGAAAAACGTTAATTTGACGACAGGTGCGACCGTTAATGCGGCGCAGTCAGGATGTTCCGGTTCAAACGGAAACTGCGGCAAAGCAGGTGCGGCTTGGATGTGGTGGGCATTGCTCTTTGGTGGTGCACTCGCTGGTATTCTTTACGCAGCAAGTCAAAAAGACGAGCTCGATCTGGGTGGCGGTGGAACCGTTATTAGCCCAAGTTCCTAAACTCAAGATTATAAATCTCAGAGCCTTTTCTTTGCACTTATAGATGGGTATACTTGAAAAGGCTCTATTTCTAAAGTGATGAGTGGAGTCATCAGGAGGATATTGAATAAAATGTTCGGCAAAAACATACATAAATTTATTACGTCACTATTAACAATGGCGATCGTTTGCACCTATACTGCAATGGCAGCGGTTGCAGCACCGAAACCGACAGACGGCGGAATTACGATTACAGGACAAGTCACAGTTAACGGTGAACCTGCGGTTTCGAATTCAACTATAGTTTCGGGGAGTACAATTACAACGGGTGCAAACTCAAGCGCAATCATAAGTTTGGGTAGCCGCGGAAAAGTTGAGCTCCTTTCAGATAGCTCAATCAGACTTAAGTTTACGGACAACACTATTGTTGCGATGCTTTCGCTTGGAAAAATCAGAGTATTGAATTCTGCAGGCGTTGGAGCGACGGTATCGACAAGAAGTGGAACAGTAGTCGCTGACACGGGACAGGCTAATAGCTTTACCGTAGATGTCGGTTGTTCTGATGATATTAAGTGTTCGCAAACTTTTGTTGAGACTACCTCTGGGCTGGTTACACTGAGGAGTTCGAGCTCCGTTAAACAGGTTGCTGCCGGAGCAAATGCTGCTTCTGGTAACATTTCGCAGACTGGTTGTAAGCCTTGTATGCGTCCTGTTTGTGACAGTTGTCTTCCGGTTGCAGGGCTTGGTGGTGGCGCAATAGCTGCTATTTTGGCCGCTGCGGGCGCTGCTGCTTTTGCTGCTATTTGGCTGAGTCGTGAAAACGATATCAATACTGATGGCGGTGTTACAATCGTAAGCCCGATTGGTTAATCATATCGGCTTTGGAGTAAGTTTTAGTTTGCGGGTTATGTTTTTGTAGCATAGCCCGCATATCTTTTGAATACGCTTGTGAATATACGCACAAGCCTCACAAATAAGTTATGCATATAGCTGTTATCGGAACCGGATACGTAGGATTGGTTACAGGAGCGTGCTTCGCTGAATTCGGCGTAGAAGTAACCTGTGTTGATGTTGATGAGGAGAAGATCGAAGCGCTCAACAAAGGAGTGATTCCGATTTATGAACCCGGTTTGGACAAAATCGTCGAAAAGAATGTAGACGCAGAACGCCTTCATTTTACAACCGATCTGAAATCCGCTGTCCAGGAAGCTCTTGTCGTATTCCTCGCGGTAGGAACTCCGCCAAAGGCAGACGGATCCCCGGACATGAGTTTTTACGAATCGGCAGCGAAGGAAATAGCTGAGGCAATGAATGGCTACAAGGTATTGGTTACCAAATCCACAGTGCCTGTAGGCACAGGGGAATGGCTGCGAAACTTTGTAGATGAAAATCTCACGACGAAAACGAATTTTGGCGTTGCTTCAAACCCAGAATTCTTGCGCGAGGGCGCAGCTATTGAAGATTTTATGCGTCCTGACCGCGTAGTAATTGGGAGCAACGAAGAAGATGCAATCGCTGTGATGAAAGATCTTTACCGACCGCTCTATTTAATTGAGACGCCGATTGTCATCACATCGCTCGAAGCTGCAGAACTTATTAAATATGCGGCTAATGCTTTTCTCGCTACCAAAATTACGTTTATCAATGAAATTGCTAACCTATGCGATGCGATTGGATGCGACGTTCACGATGTCGCTCGCGGTATGGGCATGGACAAACGAATCGGACGTAAATTCCTTCATCCCGGACCGGGATACGGCGGCTCGTGTTTTCCCAAGGATACCCGTGCGTTTACCAAGGTCGGTGATCGCTTCGATGTGGAAACTCGAATCGTTGATGCTGTAATTGAAGCAAATGATCACCAACGAACGGCAATGATTCCTAAGATAGAAAAGCTAGTTGGTAATCTAAACGGCAAACAAATCGGATTTTTGGGACTTTCCTTTAAACCGGAAACTGATGACATGCGTGAATCTCCGGCCCTGGATATCATTAAGGAAGTTCAGGAGCAAGGAGCGAAGGTCAAAGCCTACGATCCGGTTGCAATGGACGAGGCAAAGAAGGAGCTTCCCGATATCGATTTTGCGGAAAACGAATACGAAGCAATTGAAAACGCGGATGCGCTTGTGATCGTAACCGAATGGAATCAGTTTAGAGCTTTAGATATGGAGCGGGTAAAGGATCTGTTAAATGAACCCAAAATTGTCGATTTGAGAAATATTTACGAACCTGCAGATATGAAAGAGCTTGGCTTTGAGTATGTCGGAGTGGGCCGGTAAGTAAATTCGCCGTTTGTAAGTAAAAAGCTAATTGCTTATCATCTCAGGTGTAGCTCCCAGCACTACTTCTTCTTTCTTTTTTTTTGCAGCTATGTCCCTAACAACAAAATGTCTTGTAACCGGCGGTGCCGGCTTTATCGGATCTAATCTGGCTGACGAGCTGATTTCGCAGGGCGCGAAAGTCTCCATCATCGACAATTTCGTTACTGGCTTTCGCGAAAACCTTGAGGAAATTTCGGGTAATTTTGATTTTGTCGAGGGAGACATAAATGATGATTCTGCACTGTCCAAAGCTTTGGATGGCGTTGAAATAGTTTTTCATCAGGCTGCGCTCCCGAGCGTGCCGAGATCCGTCGAAAACCCGGCGGAAACCCATGAGGCCTGTGTTACCGCGACCTTTAAACTGCTGCTTGAATCCAATAAAGCAAATGTTAAACGCCTAGTGTATGCTGCATCGAGTTCGGCCTACGGAGATCAAAAAACGCTTCCGAAGGTGGAAACGATGCGCGCAGAACCGCTCTCGCCCTATGCGGCAGCGAAACTCGTTGGCGAACACTATTGTCAGGTTTTCAATCGAGTCTATGATATCGAGACGATTTGTCTCAGGTATTTCAATGTCTTTGGCCCGCGTCAAAACCCGTCGTCTTTCTATTCGGGAGTTATTTCGCGTTTTATCGATTCACTGTTGGGTGGTAAAACGCCGGTTATTTACGGAGACGGTGAGCAATCGCGCGATTTTACGTACATCGCCAATGTAGTAAACGCGAATATCAACGCTGCCCAAACCGATAAGGGAATCGGCGAGGTAATAAATACTGCGAACGGTGAACGCATTACCCTGAATGATCTGCTTGAGGTACTAAAAAATATTACCGGGAAAACGGACGTTGAGCCAAGCTACGAACCGCCGCGCAAAGGTGACGTTAAACACTCGCAAGCTGATAATACACTCGCGCGCGAATATCTTGGCTACGAAAAGCTGGTTGATCTTGAGGAAGGATTGGAAAAAACGATTGACTGGTGGAAGCAGAGTCGCTTTGCGGAATAAAGAACCGCTAAGTTAAAGAAAGGGACAGGTCAATTAAAGATCTGTCCCTTTTTTAATTCGTCCGGAGTTTTTACCTACCTCTTGGGGCTGGAGCTTTTGGCATATCCGCTTTTGAAAAACGCGGTAGGAGGTCATCCCGCATCGCGAGTTCATAAACTCCCGCAGCAACCAAGGCTGCAGTCGCTTTCACATCTTTCCAAACGATTCTTTCATACGTATCCAGATTCGTATGCCACGTGTAAGTAAAATACTCGATCGGGTCCTGACGTGCACCAATACCGGGCAAACCGGCTTGATTAAACGATGTATGATCAGACCCACCTAGCCGACGACTTTTTGTAGTTCCAGCTCCCCTAAAATTCAAATCCTTAAATCGAGCTGCAAGCGCATCATCTAGAATCTTTCCGGCGGCATCCGGTCCAAAAACGGTCCATCTTCTAACCATCCCTGTACCGGAATCGACATTAAAATACCCACCAAATTTCTTGTGGGCAGGCTTTGGATTCTCCGCCGTTCCGAAATGTTTTGCGACGTACGCTCTCGAACCAAGAAGACCTTGTTCCTCACCAGACCAAAGTGCAATTCGAATCGTGCGTTTCGGCTTAACACCGATCGCCTTTAGGATACGTCCGGCTTCCATCATTACCGCACACCCGATACCATTGTCGGTCGATCCAGTTGCGGAATGCCAGGAATCCAGGTGACCGCCCATCATGATGACTTCGTCCTTGGTTTTTCCACGTCCGGCAATCTCCCCAATCGTGTTGTACGCAGTTTTTCCACGCGGATAAAAGGTGTTCTTAATATAAAACTCAAGTCTCACCTTTTGTCCGGACTCAGCCAAACGCCAAATACGTCCATAATCTTCATTTCTCAATATTACCGTTGGAACGCCTTTTTCCGGATCCGCATTTCGATTTCCGAAGGCACGAATCGTCCCGTGTCGCATACCCGCATCATTCAATCTTACCGCTGGTTTGTACTCACTCAAAACCTGATTCATCTGACGACTTGCAGCGCGAAAAGAGAGCGGTTTGACCGTGATTTTCGGACACTTAGGTCTATCTCCGGTTCCGGGTCTTCCAAAACGACGAGGAGCGCTGAGAGCCTTGTCTGAGATCCGCAAATCCGGAGGCGAAAAGTCAACGCCCGGTTTCCGCGGACCGCCGATGAGCAGCATCGATCCCGTAACTTTGTCCTTAACTTCGTTTAAGTAATCGGTTAATTCCTCTCGGGTTGGAGGACGAACGCATCTTGGATTGTCCCCGTATTGCTTCATCGGATATTTCAAAGCTACGGCATTACCACTAACTATCCCATTGGTTCCCGGTGTCCAGGCGGGCACCTCAAACGTTAAATTGTCCCTAACGGGTGATGTAATAAAGCCTGCGGCTCGGTCGTTTGTCCACCCCGGGCTTCCAAAATCCCAGGGCTCCATATCCACTCTATCAAAGCCCCATTCTTTCATTTGCTTCATCGACCAGCGCCCGGCTTTTTCGAGATTCGGCGAACCAGTAAGACGCGGACCATAAACGTCGGTGTACATATGTAGGGTTTTCGCAATTTGCGAGTTTTCCATCGCCTCTTTGCGAATCTTTGCAACAATCTCCTCGGTTAACGCAGGCGATTTAGCCAAAGCGTTTGGCGTCGCCTGCAATAAAAGTGCAAGCACAAAAAGCACTGCTAAAGTACTCTTAAATTTAGTCATGATTTCCCTTCCTGTTTCTATTAGATTTCTTCTCTCATTTTACGCAAACTCTCCACATAAGGTTTACGCGCAACTCCTTTTTCAGTAATAATGGCGTCCACGATTTCGTTTGGCGTTACATCAAAAGCAAAATTTCCGACATCAATTCCGTCGGGCGCAAGTTGAATATCCTTTAGATGCGTAACTTCCTTCGGATCTCGTTCCTCAATGGGTATGTCCTCGCCAGTCGGACAATCAAAATCCACGGTAGACATCGGCGCCGCAACATAAAACGGAATTCCGTGTTGCTTAGCAAGTACCGCCACCATATAAGTTCCGATCTTATTGGCAACATCGCCATTCGCGGCAATCCTATCCGAACCGACAACCACAGCCTGAATCATCCCTTTTTTCATTACGTGTCCGCTTTGATTGTCGGTAATCAAGGTCACAGGAATGTCATCTTTCATGAGTTCCCAGGCGGTTAAACGTGTTCCCTGCATATACGGACGCGTCTCGTCCGCAAAAACCCGTACATTTTTCCCTTGATCAACAGCACCGCGAATCACGCCCAAAGCCGTTCCCCAAACCCCGCCCGTTGCAAGAGCACCTGCGTTACAATGGGTTAAAACGTTGCTATTATCCTCAAGTAACTCTCCGCCAAATTTCGCGATAAGTCTTTGTGATTCAATATCTTCGTCGTGAATCGCTTTCGATTCGTCAATCAAAATCTGCTTAATTTCGCCGACGTCCTTCCCGTTTTCCTTAGCGGCACTAAAAACCCGTTTCATACGGTCAATCGCCCAAAAAAGATTGATGGCAGTCGGGCGTGTTTTTCCAAGAACCTCGCAAATATAGTCGAGTTCTTCTTCCATATCATCAACGTTCATTCCAACGAAATTTTTAAGACCGATAGCTATCCCGTAAGCACATGATACGCCGATTGCCGGCGCCCCGCGCACAACCATGTCGCGAATACCAGCCGCAACGTCGTTATATGTTTTTAACTTTAACCACTTTTCCTCGGCAGGCAGTAGGCGCTGATCCAACATCTCAACACACTCATCCGTCCAACGTACCGGTATTATTCCCATTTTCTCTGAAGTTCCTTAATATAAAGATTTGATGTGGTAAATGATACCGTTATGGTAAGCCTGGGGCAAACGACACCTGTCTAAAGGGGCGTTATTGTGCGAAGTTTAAACTCTTCAACGCCGGATTACGTCATTAAACCTATGAAACTCGAAACCAAACTCGACAAAGTCCACCGATCGGTTATTTCAAACGTTTATCTTCAATTGTTTACTGCGTTTACTCGTATTTTACTTGGTATCGGATTTATATACCCAAGCCTTCCAAAAATCATGAACCGTCCTTTCACGATGCTGCCAACCTCAGATCCCGTAGGCCACTACTTCGATGCGCTTTATCAAACTGGCTTTTATTATCAGTTTATCGGTTGGAGCCAGTTGTCCGGAGCGATTCTGCTTTTGATCCCGCGAACATCTCACATCGGAGCGTTGATGTTTTTTCCGATAATCTTGAACATCGCCGTTTTAACAAATTCGGTTGGTTTTAAGGGTACATGGCTGGTAACGATCTTAATGCTTTTGGCCTGCATTTACCTTGTATGCTGGGACTATGATCGCTGGAAACCTATTCTGTTTGGCGGGGAGCGGTTTGCGCCTGCAACTCTTAAAAACGAGTTGGTATTAATTCCCGTACTGTTTGCAATAGGAGGCGCATCGTTTTTCGCAATCCTAGCCTGGTTCAATGTCGGGAACATTTACTTCGAACATTTTCGGCTTCTATCAATGTTGACGATATTGGGTTTGGTGTTTGGCTTCGCCGTGGCACTACACCACAAATATATGCGACTTAGCAATTCAGATAAATGACACACGAATTTCTTGATGGACGAGTGGTCGCGAGAGTTGGCGACCTGACAATGGAAGAAACGGACGCAATTGTTAATGCCGCCAATAAGACTTTGCTCGGCGGAGGAGGTGTCGACGGTGCGATACACCGCGCTGGGGGCGAAGCGATTCTCCGTGAGTGCAGGGAGATTCGTAAATCCTTATATCCCAATGGATTACCAACCGGACTGGCAGTAATTACCGGCGCTGGTGACCTTTTGGCGAAATACGTAATTCATACCGTGGGGCCGATCTACGGAAGAGAAAATGGAAATGAATCAGAACTCCTGCGGGATTCTTATCTTAATTCTCTGTCGGTCGCAGCCGATCACAAACTTGCTTCGTTATCGTTTCCCTCGATTTCAACCGGAGCATTTGCCTTTCCAAAAGATACTGCTGCAAGAATTACCTCAGAAGCGCTCCAAATTTTTTTTGAACACCCGACAACAATTGAGAAGGTTTATCTCGTATTCCACACTGGACTTGACCTGGACACATTTTTGAAACATCAAAACTTTTAACCGTTTCTTATTAAATACGGTTTCCGCATCCCGGAAACTTGCGGTGAAGGTCCGAGTTGATAGTTAGCAAGCAATGTTTTATATTTCCTCAATTAAGAATATCAGGTGCGCTTATTACTTCGCGCTTAGACCTCACTAAATATTTTCGTTATGGATCAAGGAACTAAATTGGAGCCCAGCGAGGCATCCACAGAAACAACCGTAAAAATTCCGGAAAGACTCCGTTTTTTGGATACACTCTCCTCGAATTATTTTTGGTCGTGGGATGCAGATGCGGTCGAACTTTTCAGAGACCTGGACTCCGCGCTATGGGAAGAATGCGAGCAAAATCCACGGGAACTGCTAAAGAAAGTAAATGCGCTTCGTTTATCACAGAAGGCTAACGAAAACGGATTTATTGATAAGCTTGATTCGCTGGAAACTCGATTCGACGGCTACGTCAATGAACCGCCAATAACCTTTGGTGAGATTTCCGCTGAAAACCCGGTTGCATATTTTTGTGCTGAATTTGGCGTCCACAATTCCCTTCCGATCTATTCGGGTGGATTGGGAATCCTTGCAGGCGATCATCTCAAATCGGCCAGCGATACAAATATGCCGTTAATTGCTGTTGGCTTACTCTATCGCTACGGATACTTCCGCCAGAAGATCGCTCACCACGGCTGGCAGGAAGAAGTTTATCAAGACGTATTTGATTGCGAACGTGCGCTTGAAGCCGTATATGACGAAAATGGCGAGCGGGTTGTCATACCGGTAAACATTGCCGGACGAGAGGTCTTTGCGCAAGCGTGGCTTGCCAAAGTTGGTCGAATTTCACTCTATCTTCTTGATACGAGTCTTAGCGAAAATAATCAGATCGATCGTCTTATTACAGGGCACCTCTACGGTGGAGATAAGGAAACTCGCCTCGTACAAGAAAAAATTCTAGGCGTTGGCGGAGTTCGCCTTTTGCGCAAATTAAAGATTAATCCTTACGTTTACCATCTAAATGAGGGCCATTCAGCGTTTCTTACGCTCGAACTCGTGCGTGAGACCTTATCTGAAAACCCCGAGATGAAATTTGAAGAAGCGGCTTCAGTTGTTCGAAAGAAATGTGTCTTCACTACCCATACTCCCGTCGCCGCCGGAAACGACGAGTTTTCTCCAGAGCTGATCGCTGAATTTTTTGAAGTCAGCTTTTTTGAGTCGCTGAAATTGGATCTTAAGGAATTTCTGGCGCTTGGCCGAACAGATCAAACCAACGACGAAGAATGGTTTGGAATGACGCCGCTTGCTATTAGGATGGCTCGTTCTGCAAATAGCGTCAGCGAAAAACATGGCGAGGTGTCTCGAAATTTGTGGCTCAAAATGTTTGACGACGGACGCGACGTTAACGAAGTTCCGATCTCTCATGTGACAAACGGTGTTCATCCGCTCACGTGGATTGCTTCCCCATTTAAGCATCTTTACAAAACCCACTTGGGTGAGAACTGGATCGAAATTTCCCGCGATCAAAGTGCCTGGGAAAGCGCGATTGGTAATATCCCTGACACCGAAATCTGGAAGACTCACATGCGCTTAAAAAAACTTTTGATCGCCTTCATACGCGAGCGCACGTATAAAAAAAATACAGGTTCACACGACACAATTCACGAGCACTCAGACACAAATAAGTTGTTTGATGAAAACTTCCTGACAATTGGTTTTGCCCGGCGTGTAGCAGGCTACAAGCGTTGGAACCTCTTGATGACTGATCTTGAGCGCCTTCTAAGGCTCGTCGACGATCATGATCGTCCGGTCCAGTTTATTTTTGCCGGAAAAGCGCACCCACAGGATCGAAATGCTAAGAAGATCTTGCAGAACCTTGTCAGTATAAATCACGATTCCAACTGGCAAAATCGCGCTGTGTTTGTCGAGGACTACGATCAAGAGATCGCCAGATACCTTGTTCAGGGTGTCGACGTTTGGATGAACGTTCCGAGGCGTCCTCTGGAAGCCTCCGGAACAAGCGGCCAAAAAGTAGCGATGAATGGCGGACTAAATTTTTCTGTACTCGACGGGTGGTGGATTGAAGGCTATAACGAAATAAATGGGTTCGCGATCGGCGGTTTAGAAGATGAAAGCGACGATCAATCTACCAATGACGCAAGCGATGCCGAATACTTATACAGGGTGCTGGAAAACGAAGTTGTGCCAGCTTACTATAACGTTGACGAAAATGGACTGCCGATAGAATGGATCGCTAAGATGAAAAATGCACTCGCGACTCTCACTCCAAGGTTCAGTAGTGATAGAATGGTAAATGACTACTTCGAAAAAATTTACTCCCGGAAGTAAAGATCTCCCGAATTTCCAGCTATGACCGAAATCGAATTCAAAACCGATGTAATAAAGCCCGTAGAGTGTTTAAAAGAGGGTTGGGAACTAATTAAGCCCCAGTACTGGATCATATTTTTAATTACCTTCGTTGGGATGATTATTGCAAGTATGATTCCTTTTGCACTTGGCTTAGGCGCCATGTACTGCGGAATCTATTATGCAATTTTCCGCGTGATGAAAGGTGAAACTGCCGAATTCCCTGATCTTTTTAAAGGATTTAGCTACTTTCTCCCGAGCCTGATTGCAACGCTGGCTTTCATAATTCCCGTCGTCGTATTCACGATTATTTCGTGGATTTCGGCTGCGAGCATTCTCGCGCTAGGCACAAGCGGGGGAGGTCAAATAGAGCCGTCAGCAATTATCGGACTCTATGCGGTAATCATCGGGGAAGGAGTGATTTTTGGTCTGGTTCTGAGTTGCGTTCATGCATTCGTGATGTTCACGTATCCGCTAATCGTTGAATACAATCTAACGGGTGTTGAAGCATTCAAGCTCAGTTCGAAGGCGGTTTGGCAAAACCTTAGTGGGGTCGTCGGGTTTATTCTAGCTGAGTTTGCCCTCGGTTTTGTTTCATACCTAGCCTGCTTTGTCGGTTTATACTTCACTCTTCCAATTATGTTTGCAGGAGCCCTTGTAGCTTACCGGAGAGTTTTTCCGGGCACTGGAAGTCCTTTTAACACGCCCCCTCCGCCGGATCAATACAGGGATCTGGCACGCAACTAATTATGAAAGCAAAAGTTCGAGAAATATACGATGTTACGGAACTCGAGAAATTATTCTCAGCCTCTCACGAAAAACCAATTTTCTTTTTCAAACACAGTATCACCTGCCCGATTAGCAAAAACGTTTTTCGGGAAGTTTCGGAGATTGACACAGAAATTTGGCTAATGGTTGTGCAAGATACGAGAAAACTCTGTGATGCCATTGCCGTGAAAACAAGTATCAAACACGAAACACCTCAAGCGATTATTGTCCGAGACGGCGAGGTGGTTTATCACTCCTCGCATTACGACACTTCTACGGAAATAATAGAAAGCGTCCTTGCGGGTGATACTTCGACCGTATGATCGAGCCCAACCAAATTGTCGAAGAAAGTGATTCCGAAATTTCGATAAAGTGGTCGGATGACAGGGAAACGACATACCGCGCCCCGGAGCTCAGACGCTCCTGTCCGTGTGCAAATTGCGTAAATGAATGGACGGGCGAAAAACTGCTCGAAGATAGTTCTATACCAGAAGACATCAGCTTCTCACAAGTATCTATTGTCGGCAGATATGCCTTAAACTTCCATTTCTCGGATGGTCACGATACTGGAATTTTCAGCTTCAAGTTTTTGCGAAATATGAGAGAATGATCCAATGAACGAGCGGGATATTTTTGATGAAAAACGCGAAACGAAAACTGCCAGCTACGCCTGCACCTTCTGTGGCGAGCGAAATGATTATGATGTTCGCTGGATAAAACGCACAAAAAAGAAAAAGCCGCGTGGTGGTTTAAACGAACATCAGCGGGCGCAGTTTGAAAAATCGCGTGATTATATGGTGCGGGTCGACGACCAATTGATGTGTAAAAACAATCGCTGCCGAAAGCGTTTTGAAATTCCGACCTCGCAGTCTGTGGTGTTTATATAGTTTTCTCAATCCCTGCTGGTTCTTTTGCATTTACGTCAGGCCAAATTCCGCGCTTCTCCCGGTCCTAACATCATCGGCCAACTAGCATCTAACATCTAACTTCCGCTTACTGTGCCGCCACATTCGTCTTTTTGCATTTTTGTGGGCTAGTTCGCTTCCTTCCAACGGGCTTACTAGATAACCTGCACGCTTGCTAGCGCGCGCGTTTCTGCCTGTTTCATTCGCGCCGATTCGCGTTAATTAGCGGGCAAACTTCGGCTCCCCGTGTATTCGCAGTCGCCTTTTCGTGTTTTTCGTGGGCAAATCGCCAAAATTTCTTCCCTTTCATCTCGCCTTTATGATAGATTGTTTTTAAATAAACAAATCGGAGGTGGGAGCACTATGAAAGGTAAAGAACTCGAATTTTATGAGAAACAACCCGTCCCCGATAAAGACATTGAAGAATTGATGGAAGAGGAAATTTCCCACGCTCCTCAAGCCCCGCATGAGCTCGAAGAACGCCTCGCCGAACATCATTCATCATCACCAAAAGATTCCGGCGGCGACATTGACGCCGACTGGGAAGAGGTAAATACGAGCGGCGCAGAAACCGTTTTCGGGCATAATCCAACGCCTGATCAGTCCGACGTTGAAGATAACGCTCACGCAATGGGAATCAACTTCGAAGACGACGAAACGCTTGATTTCGAAAAGAAAATTGAGGATCGAGACGGCAATCGTTACGAGCTAAATGAAACCTCGAAAGCGAAGGGAAACTCGATTTAGTTTTGGCGTTGAATTTTAACTGTAGATACGTATTGAAGTTCGTGAAACATAGATCTACAGATCGTAAAAACACACTTGTGAACCGATAAGCTGATGTTAATCGTCAGGGAATTACACGTACTGCAAATGCACCTATAAACACGTATATCTGTAGATTATGAGCACGAAATTAACATTGACGATTGAAAAAGAAACCATCGATATTGTGAAGGAATATTCAAAGGAGAAGGGACAAAGTCTTTCTGAAATGGTGGAGAATTACTTTAAATTAATTACCGTGGATAGAAGACAAATTGAGCCCGAACAATTATCTCCAAGAATACGGAGATTGCGTGGGATAATTAAACCCAACGAAAAATTGAACCACAAGGAAATTCTTGAAGAAGAGTTATCAAAAAAATATGGCGTCTAAACTATTCGTTGATTCTGACGTAGTAATTGATTTCTTTACAGATAGAGAGCCTCACGCCAATCCGGCAAGTGAACTTTTCGACCTAAATGAAAAAGGTGGAATTAAACTACATCTATCAGCAGTTACCATAAACAATATCTACCACATTGTCAGAAGGTATCTAGGGCACAAAAAGACTTTTGAAGTTATTGAAGAATTAGTTGATATGACCGAAATTGTTGGAATTACCAAAAAAGAAATAGTTCAAGCCCTGAGGAATGATTTTAAAGATTTTGAAGATTCTGTCCAATATTCCTCCGCCCTTACGATAAAAGGGATCGAAGCAATCATTACAAGAAATGTCAAAGACTATCGAAACTCAAAAATAGCAGTGATGACACCGCTAAATTACTTAAAAATGAAGGAGGAAAAAGACCGCTAACAAAGGAGAAGATGAAACAATCGACTTCGAAAAGAAATTGGCGAGTCGGGATGATAATCACTTCGAGTTGAACGAAACTTCGAAGGCGAAGGGAAACTCGATTTAGAGTATGGCTTTAGCTGAGCCATTATCACCAATTAGCCAAAAATTTCCTTGATAAACAAATAAAACGTATAACATATAGTCCTGCTAAACGAATGTTCGTTTAGCGAGACGTTGGCAACAAGCTAAAAGTAGTGCTTAAAACAAAATAGATTTAATGAATTCAATCGAAATTACCTTATTAAACTTTTCCGAAATAAGAAGGCGAAGTATAAAATTATGGAGCGGAATTCCCAATGAATATTTGAATTGGAAACCTGACGAAAATGCGTTTACGATTATCGAAATGATAAGGCACGTTTTAGAAGGCGAACATCTTTTCCACAAAATAATTCAAAATCGTGGAAATTTGGGCAATTATCAATCCCCTTGGAAAGATTTAAAATATTCGGGTTTTAAAAACGAACTGGAATTTTCTGAAAAATATCGAACGGAGTTTTTGAATATGATAAGTGGACTGAAAGAAGCGGATTTGGAAAACGTAAGGATTGAGAGAAAAGAAGTCGGACAAAGTAAAAAACTTGGAGATTACCTGAATCGAATAGCATATCACGAATCTGTTCATACTGGACAAATGTTGAATTATTTAAGAACTGCTGGGGTTGAAAGACCTAAAATATGGGACTGAATGAATAGAAGTCAGTTACCAACAATGTATAGACGGTCATTGCGAGCAGAAGCTCGCAACGCCGCATATACAAGCCGTTGTATGCAATTTTCAAATCGAATCCTGATAAATTGGCAATATGATTAATACGAACGAATTGATTTCAAAATTTCCAGAAGCTGAAATTCCAGTTGAAGGAGTTAGCTCAAGACTCGTTCAAGCTGGAGACCAACAGTTTATTTTTATGGAGTTTGAAAATGACGCAGAAATCCCACCACATTCACATAATGCACAATGGGGTGTAGTCTTGGATGGAGAAATGGAAATTACCATAAGTGGTAAAGTTCATAACTTAAAAAAAGGGGATTCCTATTTTATAAAAAAGGATGAAATTCATTCAGCCAAAATCAAAGCTGGATATAAAGATTTGACACTTTTTGATCAGGTGGACAGATATAGGGAAAAATAAAACTGCATACAACAATGGCTATAAAGCATAGGCCTAACCAACCAAATCGTTACTACGCTCTATAGCCGGAACGTTAAAAAATGTCTTCCAAGAATAAACCAATTGAATTGAAATTGTTGAAATGAAAACAACAAAAGAACATAACGAACGGATAGCAAAAATGACATTTGCTTCGGTTTATCCGCACTACGTTGCAAAAGTTGAGAAAAAAGGGAAAACAAAAGAAGAATTGCTTCAAGTTATAGAATGGCTTACGGGTTTTGACAAAGCGAAGCTGGAAGAGCTTATTGACGAAAAAGCCACGTTTGAAAAGTTTTTTCAGGAGGCGACGTTAAACCCAAATGCCCATTTGATCAAAGGTTTGATCTGTGGCTACCGCGTTGAGGAAATCGAAAACCCTCTGACGCAACAGTGTCGATACCTAGACAAGCTTATCGACGAATTGGCACGGGGCAAAAAGATGGAGAATATTTTACGAAGCGAGTAATTCGAATGAACTCCGAAGTAAACGAAAACCTATTTATCGGGTACATCAAGTTGAAACCTAAATATGTGAATTTGAAAGCGTGGTCGAAAGAAACCTATAAATTGATTAAGGAACATTCTGCCTATCTAAACAAGCTCGGAGAAGATGGCATCCTGCTTTTTGCAGGTAGAACGAAGTTAGATCCAGAGGACGAGAATCTCTTTGGAATAATGGTCTTTAAAGCCCCATCTTCTGAAAAGGCGAAAGAATTAGTATCAAAGGACCCTGCTGTCTCGAATCAAATTCAGAAGATAGATGTTTTTCCGTTTTCGCTCGGGATCCAATACTTTCAGAATATTGCTAGTGAGGAAAAAGTAAATAAGCCTTAGAAAATTCCTTTCCTACAATCGTCTCCGTAGCTGAGTTAAGATAAGCTCAAAAGCCCCGTGCACTCCAAGGTAGTTATTTTCCGTAAATCTCAACCACCGGCTTCCCCTTCTCGTCGATATAAGCCCGATACATTCCTTCCGAGTTAAACGAAATTCCGATATTGCCTGCCTTATCAATTGCGATCACGCCGCCGTCGCCGCCAAGATTCTGAAGTTTGTTGTGAATCACATAATCTGCCGCTTTTTGCACTTCCCAACCCTTGTATTCCATCAATGAAGCGATATCGCGGGCTACACTTAAACGGATAAAAAACTCTCCCCAACCGGTTGCTGAGACGGCGCAGGTTGCGTTATTTGCATATGTTCCGGCACCGATTACGGGCACATCGCCGACCCGTCCATATTTCTTGTAAGTCATTCCGCCCGTTGAAGTTCCGGCAGCAACATTGCCATCTTTATCGAGCGCAACTGCGCCCACCGTTCCAAATTTGCTGAACGCTTCGCTGCGTAAATCCGCTTTCGAGATACTTTTCCCTCTCGATCTTTCCTTTTCGCGGTCGATCCGTTTTTGAAGCGAGTCCCAACGTCTTTGTGTCCAGAAATACTTTTCGGAAACAAAATCGATCTGCTTCTCTTTCGCAAATTTTTCCGCCCCCTCTCCAATCATCATTACGTGTGGAGATTTTTCCATGACCGCGCGCGCCAGGATAATCGGATTCTTGATTCGATGAAGTCCGGCGACCGCACCGGCGTTTTGCGTTTTGCCGTCCATGATCGCTGCGTCGAGTTCGTTTTTGCCATCTGCTGTAAAAACTGCGCCTTTACCCGCGTTAAAAAGTGGAGAATCCTCCATAATTTTTATCGCCGCTTCAATAGCATCAAGGCTCGTTTTGCCTTTCTTAAGAGCTTTGTACCCGGCCGTGACTGCTTCTTTCAATTTGGCGCGATATTGTCTCTCGCGTTCGGGCGATAAATTCCCTCTACGTATTACGCCTGCACCGCCGTGAATTACAAAACCAAGTCGCGGATTCTGCGGTGACTGGAGTCTCAACAGATCCGGTTGGGCGCTCTTCTGCGCCAATGTAAAAATCGGGAACGACAAAAAAACACCGATTAGAAAAAACGATAGAACCCTTCTCATAAATTTGCTCCGTGAATTTGTAGAGATAGATTAACACACGGACAAAAAAAAGCGGCAGTCTTGAAAATCAAAACCATCGCTTAAAATCAATAGAAGAATGTAAATGAAAACTATTCTTTGCCGTTAATCTCTTTTAGAACTTTGATCATATCTCTTAGCTTTGGGCGCTTCTTATAATTCGGTTTGGGAAAGGCGTAGGCGTTTTAGAACAGGAGGCTCGAATCCAGGTTTGGCCTTGACATCCTCAATCCAGGCAACACAAAAAAGACTTTACTTATTCGTCTGGTAAATTATTATTGGTTAATACAGTTGCATTATAGGAGGAAAAATGAAGTTCGGGGTCTGTTTTCTTTTGATATTCATGTTTTTAGGTATTACTTCTACGGTCTTCGGCCAGTATAAGCCAAAGAGTCTGGAGTATGAGATCTTGGACGAGGTTAATTCCGCACGAAAACATTCAACTTGGTACGCGGAAAAACTCCGACATCGAAAAACCCACATGAAAGGAAAGGTCGCGTATCTGGCGAATCGTCTTCCTTTTCAAACAAGTGAAGGAATCTCTGCAATAAACGAAGCGATAGAGGTTCTTGAGATGATGAAGGCTGTTGAGGTTTTGGCCTATTCAGATGACCTTGCAAAAGCGGCAAGCGCCCAACTAGCGGATCTAAAGGAAAATCCTGACTTGGGACACACCGGAAAAGACGGTAGCAGTCTCAGCATGCGTTTTAAGAAATTCGGTATTGAAGGGAAAGCTGGGGAGAACATTACATATCGAGATTTAACGCCGACACAGGTCACCATTTCCATGCTCGTTGACGATGGGGTCGCCAGCCGCCAACACAGGAAAAATGTATTGAATCCGGATTACAGGTATTTGGGTGCTGACTGCGCAGCCGCAAAGGATTCCCGATATGTTTGCGTCGTAATCTTCGCATCAAAGGATCCAGGTAAAGCCGGCAAATAGGGGGAATAAAGGATAGTTGTGCGGCCTTTGATCGCCTATGGCTTCGATTTTGGTAGTTTGTAGGAAAGTGCTAAACTCTTCGTAATCAGCCTTTATGTCTAACTTAAATGAAAAATACCGAGTCGGGTTAGGTGTGAGCGGAGGAATTGCTGCGTATAAAGCTATCGAGGTTTTGCGTTTGCTTCAGAAAGCTGGTTGCAACGTACGTGTCGCGATGACAAAACACGCCACAGAGTTTATCCAGCCCCTTACTTTTCGAGCGCTTTCCGGACATTATGTTTTAGTTGACGACTACGAACCGGACAATCCTGATCCGATCGCCCACATAAACTTTTCGCAGGAAATTGATCTACTCCTTGTCGTTCCCGCAACCGCAAATATTATCGGAAAGTTTGCAAATGGAATCGCAGATGACTTCTTGAGTTCGACCTATTTAGCCTCAAGCGCTCCCGTCTTAATTGCTCCGGCGATGAACGTAAAAATGTGGGATCATCCGGCGACGCAAAGAAATTTAGGAATGCTCGAAGCTGACGGAGTTAAGCTAGTCGAGCCGATTTCAGGTGAATTAGCGTGCAAAACGGTCGGAACAGGGAAACTCGAAGACGTCGAAAACATCACAGAACAGGCGCTCTCGCTCCTCTCAAAAAAAAAAGTAAATAAGCAGGATTTAGCCGGAGAAAGAATCTTGCTTACAGTCGGTGGCACACGCGAGGCGATTGATCCGGTAAGATTCATTTCAAATCGTTCGTCAGGGAAAATGGGTTTTGCACTGGCGCAGGCAGCGGCTGATAGAGGAGCTGAAGTGACTGTGGTTGCTGGAGTTACGACAGTTGACCCACCAACAAATGTAAAACTTCTCGACGGCACATCGGCGCAGGAAATGTATGACTCTACGATCAAAGCGCTGCCTGACGCTACCGTTTTCATCGGCACTGCGGCAGTTGCCGACTATCGTCCGAAAAACTCAGCGAATAAGAAAATCAAAAAAGACGGCAAAGATTCACTCACTTTAGAGCTCGAAAAAACACCGGACATTTTATCAAACGTCTCAAAACTCAGGCAGAATGGCTTGATAGTTGTCGGGTTTGCCGCTGAAACAAACGACGTTGTCCAATACGCGAAGTCGAAAATGGAGCGCAAAGGCTTGGATTTGATAGTGGCCAACGACATCACCAAAAAAGGCGCAGGGTTTGGCACGGATACTAACGTAGCAACAATTTTACGTGGAGAAAATCAAATTGATCTTCCGCTAATGAAAAAGAGCGAACTCGCTCATAAAATCCTTGATGAGCTCGTTAAACTGAGAGGCGAATAATCCCAGAGTTATAGATGGACCGGATAGATGTAAAAAACGAACTTGCCGACCTCGTTACCGACGTTAAGGAAATGGTTGCGTATTTGAAGGAGCTCGGTGTTGAACATATCGACGTCGAAATCCATGAATTCGAAGGTGCTGTGCAAAAAGCCGCAAAGATTGTGGCGGTCTCAGACGAACCAGCAGCAACTATTGAGAGGTTCGTTCCGGACTTTGATTTCGTTAAGGAAGAAGTCCTTCGGGAAGAGAAACCAGCCGTCAAGACTCCGCAAAGGAGAAGCCGAATTTTTGATTCAACAAAATTATCGCGAGCAAAAAATCGAAACGAACAGAAAACGGCGAAGTCGATAGATAAAATGCCAAAAGAATCCAAATTAAAAGAGTCGTTATACGGAGATATTACGGAATCTCTGCCTGAATCCGACGACACCCTCGAATCGATCCGAGCAGAAATCGGCGCAGATTGTACGCGCTGTGTGTTGTGCGAAAAACGCACGCAAGTTGTAAATAGCGTGGGCGATCCGGAGGCTGACTTGATTTTTATCGGCGAAGCACCGGGAGCAGACGAGGACGCGCAAGGAGAACCGTTTGTCGGTCGCGCCGGGCAGCTCTTAACCAAAATAATCGAAGCGATTGGTTTTACGCGCGAGGAAGTTTTCATCGGGAATATCAACCGCTGCCGCCCGCCGGGAAACCGCCAACCGCAGGCTGACGAGGCCGAAGTTTGCAAACCTTTTCTGCTACGCGAGATCGGTGTCGTAAGACCAAAAGTGATCGTTGTGATGGGAAATACGGCGTGTCAGAATTTGCTCGAAACAAAGGTTGGCATCACAAAGCTACGCGGCACTTTCAAAGATTACTTTGGTGTAAAAGTGATGCCCACCTTTCACCCGGCTTATCTTCTACGCGACCCAAGAAAAAAGCGCGAAGTTTGGGAAGACATGAAAACCGTGAAGGCTTATCTCGATCAATGAAACCCGAAATACTTAGTAAAAAAACTCTCCTCGAGGGAAAAGTTTTCGAAGTCGTTTCAGCCGACATACGGGAAAACGGGAAAGAATATAAACGCGAAATTGTTACCCACAAAGGAAGCGCCGTTATCGTTCCCGTTTTTGAGGATATGAGGGTAGCGCTAGTAAAGCAGTATCGATTTGCTGCAGATAAATTTATTCTCGAGCTGCCGGCGGGAGGCGTGGAAAAGGGTGAATCGTTTGAGGAAGCCGCGCTTCGCGAAGTGGAGGAGGAAATAGGTTATCGTGCGACGGAAATTGAGCAGCTCACGGAATTTTTCGTTTCGCCTGGCTTTTTATCGGAAAAAATGCACGTCTTCCTCGCAACCAAACTCACCAAAACCCGCCAAAATTTAGACGATGACGAAATGCTTTCAGTTATGAATCTCACCTTTGATGAAGCGTTTGAAAAAATCAAAAATGGCGCTATCGAAGACGCAAAAACGATGGTTGGTTTGATGCTGGCCGGAAAGCGTTTTGGCTTCGATTTTTAGGCTCTTTTCTGCTTGACGACACCACGTGTTTTAGATATTCTAACGGTTCGCATTTTGGCGAAAATTCTTTATAAAAGAGCAGCAATATTATGAGTACGTATTTTCCAAGTGGAAAAAACTTGGCCGAAAAACGCAAATGGTTCGTCGTCGATGCAAAGGACAAAACCGTTGGAAGGCTTGCGACTGAGGTTGCGAAGATTCTTACCGGAAAAAATAAGCCCGAGTGGACGCCTTTTTTGGATATGGGCGATCACGTTGTGGTTATAAACGCACGACACGTCGTTTTGAAAGGTTCGAAAGTCAATCAAAAAAATTATTATCGTCACTCGGGCTATCCCGGCGGATTGAAAACTATTCCAGTAAAGAAAATGCTTGAGGAAAAACCAGAAGAGGTTGTCGAGCGCGCAGTAAAAGGAATGGTCCCGAAAACAAAACTCGGACGGGCGATGTTTAAGAAATTGAAGGTTTACGCGGACGCCGAACACCCACATGGTGCTCAGAATCCCGAACCGGTTGAGATTGAAACGATATAGGTAAGTGGTAAGTGGTAAGTGGTAAGTGGTAAGTGGTAAGTGAGGGTAACAAGTTATCGTTAACAATCAATATGTAGTTTTGTTTAAGTGAGGACAAATAACGTATTACTTATTACGTATTACCAATTACGAATCACGTATTACGTCTAGCAGCGAAAAACACAGAATTATGGCAGAAACACAGTATTACGGAACGGGCCGTAGAAAAACATCAATTGCTCGAGTTTATCTACGTCCGGGCAAAGGAAAAATCACGATAAACCGCCGTGATTTTGAAAACTATTTCCCAAATGAAGCGCTTAGGATGATTATCAATCAGCCGCTCCGTTTAACGGAAACCACGGGAAATTTCGATATTTTAGTAAACGTCGGAGGCGGCGGAATCTCGGGGCAGGCTGGTGCGGTCAGACACGGAATTACGAGGGCTTTGCTTGAGTACAATTCTGACTTACGTCCGACGCTCAAAAAAGCCGGACTCGTAACACGCGATCCGCGCAAGAAAGAGCGTAAGAAATACGGGCAGAAAGGAGCTCGCGCGAGATTCCAGTTCTCGAAACGCTAAAATTAATGGAAAGTGAAAAATGGACAATGGAAAATTATCCGCTATCCGCTTTTCATTATCCGTTAAAAAAATCCATTGCCGAAGTTGATTGGTTTGATAGAAACTTCGGTGAGTACAAAAACCAATAAGTTAAGGAGATTTAAGTTTTGGCAACAGTAACAATGAAAGAACTCCTCGAAGCGGGAGTTCATTTTGGTCACCAGGTTCGCCGTTGGAACCCGAAGATGAAGGAGTATATTTTCGGCGAGCGAAACGGCATCTACATCATTGACCTTCAAAAAACTCAAAAGCTCTTCCGCGATGCTCTTGGATTCATTCAAGATTATGTGACGGAAAAACCAAACGCAAAAATTTTGTTTGTAGGCACAAAGCGCCAGGCGCAAGACGCGATCATCGAGGAAGCGCAGCGCTGCGAGCAGTATTTCGTAAACAATCGTTGGCTCGGCGGTTTGATGACAAACTACAAAACCGTGCAGAAATCGATTCAACGCCTCAAAGAAATTGAGGTAATGCAGGAAGATGGCCGTGCGGATATGCTTACCAAGAAGGAACGCCTGCAGCTTGACCGCGAACACGGAAAGCTAATGAAAAACCTTGCCGGTATTAAGGATATGGGTGGTTTGCCGGATATGCTTTTTGTGATTGACGTAAGAAAAGAAGATATTGCGGTAAAGGAAGCCAACAAGCTAAACATTCCCGTTGTAGCGGTTGTTGACACGAATTGTTCGCCTGATGGGATTGACTATGTTGTTCCCGGTAACGATGATGCGCTGCGTGCGATTAGGCTTTTCACTTCGCGTGTTGCAGACTCAATTCTCGAAGGCAAAAATTTGGCGACGGAAGGAGTCGCAGAAATGGCTGAGGAACAGAAACCCGAAGCTCCGGCTGAAGGCGCCGATGAAAAAACTCAAGCTACTGAAGACAAAACTGAGGCTAAATCTGAAGAATCAAAAACTGACAAACCTGCTGAGCCTGCTCCAGATGCCACGAAAGGTGAGGACGTAAAAGCCCCGGAGACAAAAACTGAGGAAAAAGCCCCGGCGGAAAAGGCTTCGGACAAAAAGGAGGAAAAACCGAGCGAGGAAAAAGCAGCATCTGCTCCGGCAGAAGATAAAAAGCCTGAGGCCAAAGAAGAAGCTAAAAAGGATGATAAAGCAGCGGTGAAAGAGGCTCCAAAAAAAGAGGAAAAGCCTAAAGCTGAGCCCGCGTCAGACGACGCAAAGCCGGAAGATAAAAAAGACGCAGCAGAAAAAACTGAAGCGTCAGCAAGTTAATCTACAAAATTGTTATTTGATAAAGCGTAGCTCTTAACTTATTCACGGGCTACGCTTTTTTATAAATATTTATTGGAGTTGAAATTATGGCAGATATTACAGCAAGTATGATAAAAGACCTGCGCGAAAAAACCGGCGCGGGAATGGTGGATTGCAAAACCGCCCTGGTGGAATCCGATGGTGACGTCGAAAAAGCGATAGAGCTTCTTCGAAAAAAAGGTATGGCGACGGCTGGGAAAAAAGCGGGTCGTGTAACCGCTGAGGGTGCAGTAGGTTCTTACATACATATGGGCGGAAAGGTTGGTGTGATGGTGGAAATCAATTGTGAGAGTGACTTCGTTGCGAGAGGCGATGAGTTTCAGCAATTGGTGAAAGATGTGGCGATGCACGTCGCAGCAGTCGATCCGAAGTATATAAACCGCGAAGAGGTTCCTGAAGCTGAAGTTGAAAAGGAGCGCGGTATTTTGATGGACCAGCTTAAAAATGACGAGAAGAATGCAAATAAGCCTGAAGAAGTTTTAGGTAAGATCATTGAAGGACGTTTGAACAAGTTTTATGAAGAAATCGTTCTGCTAGAGCAACCATTTGTAAAAGATCCGGCAAAAACAGTCGGCGATCTTGTTACGGAAAAAATAGCCTCGATTAAAGAAAACATTTCGATTCGCAGATTCACGCGCTACAAAATGGGTGAAGGTATTGAAAAGCGCAAGGACGACTTCGCCGAAGAAGTAGCTTCAATGGTTGGAAATTAATTTGGCTCGGGTTTTTTTCGACCTCAGAATTGAGATACACCAACTCTGAAGCCTAAACTCCGAACACTAAATATTTATGAAACCTGAATATAAAAGAATTTTGCTCAAGATTTCGGGCGAAGCGTTAATGGGCGACGAAAATTACGGAATCGACACAAAGGTAGCAAAATCAGTAGCCGAAGAGATCAAAGCCGTCCATGAAATGGGAGTAGAGGTTGCGATCGTCGTTGGCGGAGGCAATATCTTTCGCGGGGTTTCGCAGTCAGCTGGAAACATGGATCGCGGCAGCGCCGACTATATCGGAATGCTTGCAACGGTCATGAACGCTGTTGTTTTGCAGGATGCTCTTGAAAAATGTGATGTATTTACAAGAGTTCTGTCGGCGATCGACATACCGCAGCTTGCCGAGCCATTTATACGTCGTAGAGCGGTCAGGCATCTGGAGAAAGGTCGAGTAGTGATTTTCGGTGCAGGAACGGGAAATCCTTATTTCACAACGGATTCAGCTGCTTCATTACGCGCCTTGGAAATAAAGGCCGAAGTAATTATGAAGGCGACTAAGGTAGACGGAGTTTATTCCGATGATCCTGTAACAAACCCGGATGCGACCAGATTTGATAAGATTTCCTATCAAGAGGTTCTGGAAAAGCGTCTGCGGGTAATGGATACTTCAGCGATTTCGCTTTGCATGGACAACAATCTGCCGATTCTCGTTTTTAATATGAATACGCCGGGCAATATAATGAAAGCGGTTACTGGCGACCTTTCGATTGGAACCCTTGTATCAGCAAACGGAAAATCGCAATCAGTGGGATGAGAGTAAACTTAGCGAGGAAATTATGGGAATTAACGCAATAATTAACGAAACGAAACCAAAAATGGAGTCTGTCGTTGAGGATTTACAGAAGAAATTGGCTAGTGTGCGAACGGGTCGCGCTAGCACGAGTCTTCTCGATTCTATTGTGGTTGATTACTACGGAACAATGACACCGTTAAACCAGATGGCTTCAGTGAGTGTGCCGGAGCCGCAGCTGCTGACCGTTCAGCCCTGGGATGCGACGCAGCTTGACGCGATAGAAAAAGCGATTAACACAGCGAATTTAGGTATTAACCCTTCAAACGATGGGAAATTGATCCGACTTCCGATCCCGCCTTTGAACGAGGAAAGACGTCAGCAACTCGCGAAGCAAGTTCACGAAATCGCTGAAGAGCATCGGATCGCGGTAAGAAATATCAGGCAGCATTCAAACAATGATTTGAAAAAAATGCTTCACGATAAAGAGATCTCGGAAGACAATGAGCACATTGGTTTAGATGAGGTTCAGAAGCTTACAAACGAATTTATCGGTAAAATCGATGAACTTTCAAAAACGAAAGAAGAAGAGATTTTGACGGTATAAGACTTTCGGAATTGTTGGATTAAAAGGCGGGCTTGGTGCCCGCTCTTTTTGTACCGTTTTTACTCCAGTGTAAACACGTCGTCTTCAACCTCCGTATTTACGGAAATTTCCTTAGCCTTAAACTCCGCGTAAACTGTAAGCTGACCAAGATCGAAGCGCTGCGCGTATTTTTTTGGAATCACAATGCCGTCTTTTTCTTCATATTTATCAATTTCTACAGACGTCATAACTTCCCTTCCATCAACAATATAACGTGAGTCGTAAGCTTTTATGCGGCTTGTCTTCTTGCTTACATAAAAGTCTGTAAAATAGCCGTCGGATGAGACAATCCGAAAACCAAACTTCTTTTTCTTTTCGAGATTCTCCACTTCAAATCCCTCATCTCCGAGGCGCTGAAGCATAGGCAAACCCAAGCGATTTATCGGCGGCAGCGTAAACCCTCTCTGCACCGAACTACGCGTTTCAACACCGTCAAAAACCTGTTTAAATGGCTGAAACGGATTGTTGATTTCGATCCGATATTTCTCTCCAGCAAAAACGGTCAAAAAAGTCGCAGGTATCGCTTGATTAAACATAGATGCGGTTACATCAACGTTTCCGCTTACAACAAGCGTCTTCATTTCCTTAAATTTGTTCCCACCATGCGCTACGAAGGTTTTCTCGGCGAGCATCTCGCTTGAGGGCTTATCTTGCGCTGCCGTGCCAAGACTTAGTGCCAAAACTAAAACGGTAAAGATAACTATTTTCATAATGTCCTTAGTGTAATGTTTCCCGGTTTTGATGCGCATTTCCCCAGATTCGTTTGTTAAGCCTACGCGAAAAAAAGGGTGAGAACAAAATGCCCTCACCTTAAATTACTAACTATGGAGAAATACTACCATCTAAAACGTGTGCGAAACTCAACCGTTCGCGGTCCGCCGCCTCTGAAACCACCCTGAATGTTCGTAGATTGTCCAAAAAGCGGTGAATTGATGTTTCCAACCGGATTATTTAGGTTGTTTGTATTCAGGAGATTACGGAAACGCACGCCAAGCGTAAACTCATAGGGCTTCCTGTCGCGACCGCCGAAGCCGCCTCGACCTCCACGTCCACCAAACATTCCGCCTCGCCTTCCGCCTCTTCGACCACCGCGACCTATATTTGGATCCGATCTGTCCGAGCTTGCTGAATTTCCCCAACCAAATGTTTTATCAATGCTCAGATTAACGTTCAAAGAACCCGGTCCGCGACCGAAATTCCTCGGCACAATAGCGTTTGGATCGTTGCCCGAAACATCGCACCAGCTTTCGGTGATCCCGTTTCGATTACAAGCGTCTTCGAGCTGGGCGAAGGTCGGACGATCATTGAAGATCGAATCGCCATTTAAATCCTGTCCCGCCGTAATGTTAAAAGGCGTTCCCGAACGCGCTATCACAAAAGGTCTCAAGCTAAATCCGTACGGCACCCTAAATGACCCCATCATAAACATAAAATGCCTTGCGTCTCTTCGAGACCGCGTGAATTCACCCGTATCGTCATAGCTGTATGCGAGAAAACCGCTATCCGCATTACTCTTGGACGATCCAAGAAAATAGCCAGCAAATGCCATAATATTTCGACTGAAAAAGCTTTGAAGCCTTACGAACAGTCGCTGATCTTCCGTAACGCCGCTGGTTTCGTATTGATAGATATTTCCTTGAAGCGGATCGGGACGAAGCGCCTGAATCGCGAGCGGGTCGTTTACCGGACAGAGACTACCCGTCGGACAAACCGGAGCATTAATGTTTCGTGACCGAACCATATGCAAGCTTCTTGCAAACGAGTAATAAACAGCAACCGTCGTCCGTCTCGGAAGCTGCCTCTCCACACTAAAAATCGATTGCATCGTGTAAGGCGCATGCACATCCGAAGCTATTATTCGCGGCGTACTCGAAAGCGGCGCGACGTTAATCAATTGATCAGCCGTCGGTGCATTCGTCACGCCGTTTAATCCAAAAACCGCTTGCGAAAGAAGTGGATCGTCTCCGCCGAGTACAAATTGCTGCTGCCCGCCATCGGCAAGACGTCTGGCTTGAAGTGTCAAGTTCTCGCTAAACCTAGTAAAGAAAATGCCAAAACCGCCCCGAAAGACCGTTTTCGGCGCTCTTGCTCCATCTGCACCGGGCGAAAAAGCGAAGCCAAATCGCGGCGCAAAGTTTAGAGCGTCATCAATATTCGTTTGATTTTCATAGCGCAAACCGATGTTCAACGTAAGCTTTTTGTTTACCTTCCAGTCGTCCTTTACGAAAAGCCCGACGTCATACTGCGAAATACTGGAAAACGGCTCTCCGGTCGTAATACTAAACTGCGATGGGTTAAACGCTGGATCAGTTTCTCCCAAAACTTTTGCGCGATACTGCTCAATCGAAGAGATAATCCCGTTACCGTCCAGGTCATAAACGCTGGGAGCCGCGGGGACAAAACCCGTAAAGGTAAACGAGCCGTTGTAGTTTGAGTCAGTTCGGTCTTCAAGTGTTCTGCCTCTAATTTTTACGCCGAACTTAATACCGTGGTTTGAATCTTTACCAAGCGCAGTAGTGGTGTAATTTTGAAGTTCCCAAAACTTATTCTTGTCAAAACTTAATCCGGTCGTTGCGCCACCCCCATTAAACGCACCGAGTACATTTACGGCGGGCTGGCTGTTGTCTCCGGTCACCTCACTGTCGCTAAAACGATACTGAAAACGCGTTTCGTTAACAGTTTTGGCGTTGAGAATCGCTGTTTCGGTAAGTTGGATCGTATGGGAATTGCTTTCCCTACTCGTCCCGCGACTAGGCAGAGTAAACCCGCTGCCAAAATTATCGGATGTCCGCAGCCCGTAGTCGTAGCGGGCTACAAGGGTATTCTTGTCATTAATCTGATAATCAAAACGCGGATTGATCCTGTAGCGCTTTTGCGGTTGCGATAGTTCCTGCTGAAAAGGAACGATTCCAAAATTCGAATCCAGGATCGTTGCGTTAACACTTTCTCCCTCTTTATCATCTCGCATCCTAACCCCAACCGAAAATGATGCCTTATTCTTAACAATCGGCGAGGAAACATACCCGCCGTAAGACTTTTCTTGACTGTCAGCCTTGTTAATTGAAAAAGGGTTCCGAGCGTTAAAGGCATCATCCTTAAAATTGAAGTAGGCTTGCCCCGAAAACTTCAAAGAACCAGGCTTCGTAAGAATTTCAATTCTGCCAAAACCCATTCGGTCAAACTCGGCTGAAAAGGGATCGCGATTGATACGAATTTCCCGAATCGCTTCCTTCGGAGGAAGTTGTCCACCTTCAAAACCATCTATAAATATTTGACCACCGCTTGGACCGGCTCCACCACCCGCCAAGGCTTGAAGCGCGGCTTCGAGGTCGTCCGGATCATCCGGAAGCGACTCCAACTCATCTTCCTTTAAGACCACCGCGCTGGCATTATTGTCGGAATCAGTACTTACCTGCCCTTCATTTGAGACATCAACCTCTTCAGCAATATCCGCAACTCTTAAGACAACGCGCAGATTTTGATTTCCTGCCTTAACCTCAAACTCAGGTCTTTCAAACGGTGCAAAACTCGGCGCCTCAACCGTTATAGTATACTTGCCCGGAGCGAGTCCATTCACGCGAAAACGTCCGTTATTATTAGTTTTAGACGTTTTTCCGACGCCGTTGCCGTCGCTCACCTTCACCGTCGCCCCGATGATGGCTGCTCCAAGCGGATCGTTTACTTCACCACTAATCGTTCCGTTCGCTTGTGCTAAAACAGCGATTCCCGATACCGCCACTAATGCAATGAGCGCAAAAAATTTAGCAAATTTCATGATCATTCCTTCAGTATGTACCTATAAATTTGTTATCTTAGAAATTGACTCCATTAAGCCCCGGAATCGAAAAGCCATCGCCATCGCCATCGCCGCCGCCACGGCCTCTACCGCCTCGTCCACCACGACTTCCTCGACGGCCACCGGAAAAGGTTTGAGTCGTTAGGAATGGCTCAACTCCCGCTAAAAGCTTAATAGCGGTTAAACGGTTAGGATCATCTCCTTTCGGGCTCGAAGCAGCAATCATATCTCCCGGCTTTAGATCAGAAACCTTTATTGTCGGAAATCGCTTTAACATTTCGTTGATGTCCATCTGACCTCGCCGCCCACCTCCGCGACCCATTCCGGGACGTCTTCCCTCTCCGCCACGGCCTGCTCGCTGGCCACGGTTTTCTCCGCCTCCGGGACGCTGACCAGCACGATCGCCACGTTCCTTCGTTTCACCTTGACCTTTAGTCGCTCCAGACTTTCCATCTTTAGCGTTCATTGCGGCACGCATACGCATCATCATCTGCATCCTGGCCAATCGCTGCGCAACCTCTTCCGGGAATTTCTTAACCACCGACTCCGCGTTGACCGCAATCGTTACATCTTTCTTCGTTTTGAGATCCGTTATTGTAACTTCATTTTTCTCAGCATTTACTGACTTAACCTTCCCGGCAACCGTTAAAAACGAACCGTACAGGATCTGTTCCGCCTTAAAACTCTTTTTGTCTTCGCTGCGATCGCCAAGAGCCCGCAACATGTCACCTTTCTTTATTTCAGCAATGCTACTCGCAACCGCATCTTTATATTTTATTGAGTTTGGTGCGTACCTTAGATACTTAATCCCTTCCTTCGGAGAAATTTCGACCGAGCTGGATGTTCCGGCAATGCTCGGCATTTCGAGCGTAATAACCTTTCCTTCCGCATCGACTTCTTTAACGCGCCCCGAGATTCCGCGCGTTATCCATTCCTGCTTTTCTTTTTCGAGTTTCGCTTGAACATCAGAACTCTTGACGAGATAAACCGTCTTCGTCTGCATGCTTTTCTTGTCGTCGGCAATTTTCCCCACCAGCAATACGCGGTCTCCGGTGGAAACATCCTCAAGCTTCGCCTCCGTTGCCGCCTTTAGACTAAGCTTGTCAGGCGGAAGTCGCTTGTACGCGGTAACTTTAAGAATGATCGCATCGATGCTTCCGTCCTTAGTCTCAATTACGAGTTTTTCCTGACTGGCAGTTTTCACAATACCAACAGCTAGATTCTTTTCCTTTTGAATTCCAAGATCAGGTAAACTACCCTGCGCTAAACTCATTACGCTCAGCGAAAATATGGTTAAGATTGCAGATAAAACGGACTTAAAGAACATCGAAAAATTTCTCCTCAAAAATGAACAAAATTCAAAGCCGTGTGTTAGTACGAAAAGTTACGGAAAAGGTTTATACCCTTAATCACCTTAGACGTTGAGTTTACGGCAAAAGTTGGGGCATTTTTGTAAAGATAATGTAAAGATTTGTAAAAGTTTACAGCTAGTCGAAAACCTGGTTGTTTTCCCGGAAAACATTTAGGCAGCTTTCCAGCTTTCGCGCGTCCGGGCAGTAAGGATCAAACCTAAACTTGCGGTGAATAAAATAAAGAGGGCCAAAGTCCACAGATATGGGATCGAAAGCAGAGCCGTCCAGACAACCGCTCCGATCAATAACGAAATCGCTTCCGAAGGCTTTTTGTTTGGCGAAAAGCGCTTACCGACCCACTTCCCGACATATGCCTGCAATGCAACTCTTCCAAAAACGTAGGCAAGCATCACCAAAACAAACGCCATCAGACTCACGATTATACTTACAAATCCCGGCAAAAACTCGAGACTCAACATCACCGTCAGAGTCGTAGCGATAAAGCCCAACGCCCCAATTCCAACAACCTTTAGCGTCGAAAGTTGAATTCTCGCGATCGCGCGACTTACGGCTCCGGGTGTGATTGTCGTAAGCGCCAATGAAACGATAAACCAGAACAGCACGGAAAACAGACGCTGTGCTAAAAAGGCGAGCGAGAAATCTGGCGAGAGAATCTGGGATGGGTTTTGCATTAAGCTCCTGAGCTCCTCTTCGTATCCCGCGTACATAACGGTTTCCGTTCCGTCGTTTCTGCCGGGCTTCTCACCTTCCGGCTCGTATCTGCCGCCAAAAATAATCACATCACCGCCGATAAAGGCTCCTTCTTTTTGAATTATCGAGCCGCCAATCGTGGCTACGTCTCCCGTGACCTTTCCTTCAATAATTACATCGCCGCCAAAAGACAAAATACCCTTGGCGCTTTTTTTGACAATTACAGTTTTGCCAAAAGAAAAAACCTCCGACTCAGGAGCGTCGTCAATGATAACTGTATTGGAATCAGGCTGCGAAATATTCGTCTGGGCAACAATTGAAATGGCGAGAAGCGCGAGAACGAGAAATGCGAAAATAAATCGCGTCGAGGCGACTATTTGGTCGGGGATATATGTGAAGCTAACATTTGAACAAACCACTTTTTAAGAACGATTGTAGCGATATATCAATCGCGAAAGAGAATAAAATGTAATCAGAAAAAACGCCAACAACAGCACAAGTGAAATGACCGAACCCGAAACCAATTTGTGAGCAACCGAACGAAGAATTATCGAGGCCGCAATCACAACGTCATAAACGAGATGAAAAATAAAACCGAATATAGCGGAAAACTGATCGGCAAATTTCTTAAGCGTCGCTGAAACCGAGTTTGTTCCCGCTCCCAATCCAACCGTAATAAGCAAAAAAAGCGATGCGCAAATGATCAGAGCACGCGAGATCTCTTTTTTCTTGCGAAGTCCGCTTACGTTACTTTCCGCCTTTGTTTTAACTACCTCCGTGAAATTCTCCGGAAGCTCGATATTTTTCATCTCATCTTCGAGAATAATCTCGAGACTGTTTGAAACTTTCTTCTGCGCGTTAACCTCCGAGGTGCAAACTTTGCAGCCGGAAAGGTGCTCCTCTAAAACATTTTCATCAGCCACAGACAGTTCGCCATCAACATACGCAAAAATCTCTTCGCGCGGGCAAAATGCTTTGGCTTTGCTTACAGAAGCAGTCATAAATTCTCTCTTGACCTAAAGTCCTCGCAATCCCCTTTCGATAAACATATCGCGCATCATTTCGCGTGCGCGAAAAAGACGGTTTTTTACCGTTCCAAGCGGTAAATCGGTAACTTCAGCAATCTCTGCGTAACTGAGATCCTTCGAATGTCTTAAAACAATCAGCTCTCGATATACCGATGGCAAACATTTCACAACCGCTTCAATCTCCGTTCGCCATTCGCTTCTTTCGCGGTCCTGCTCCGGCGTCGGCCGCGGACTTTCAAGCTGGAGTTGATACGTGCCATCCTGACTTTCGGTTTCAAGGCTCTGCTCCTTTTTTGACCGCCTTCGAATATGGTCAATAGCCGCGTTGTGGGCGATCCGATAAATCCAGGTTGAAAACTTATAATCCGAACTATAGCGATCAAGAGAGTTATAAACTTTTATAAAAACCTCTTGCGTTACGTCCAGCGAAAAATCGTAGTCGTTAAGCATACGGTATACGTAAGCCGCGATCGGGCGCTGGTAACGCCGGACCAGCTCCTCAAACGTCTCTTCGCGTCCAGCCAGGGCTCTCGCGATTAACTCCTGATCCTCCAGTTCGTTGATCTGCTCTTTCAAAAGTGCTTTTGTTGTCATGATTGATTTTATTACGCTATAACAATGGCGAAAGTTCCCGACAAATTACCCCCCGACTTATGAAACAGATAGAATATCTTTTAGTGCGCCGGGAAGCAAATATTTACCTTTCGGATCAAACATTTTCTCGCTCACTCGTACGGCCTATTTATCGGTGGAATATGTTGCGAAAAACAACGTATTATAGGTATTAGACATCTATTATCTATTAGGATTCATTTTTAACGGGCGGGATTGTTTTAAAATCTTGCATTGAAACCGAAGGTTATCTAAAATAAGGGGAAGTTTATCGGAGAAATTATGGCTGTTTTGGAAAGGTTTTACCGGATGAGTACTTTGACTCATTGTGGTCTTGTCGCATTTACGGTTCTTTCGTTCGCGCTCACTGGTTTTGCTCAGCAGCCCCAACCAACTCCGCCTGTTCAGGGTAAAGATGATGACGGCGAGATAAAAATTGAGACCGATCTCGTTACCTTAACTCTTACTGTGACCGATTATTACGGACGCTACGTTACGGGTTTAACCAAAGAAAACTTCACGATTTTCGACAACAAACAAAAGCAGAAAATTACGTTTTTTAGTGATACCGACGCTCCCGTTTCGATCGGGATCTTGTTTGACGTTTCGGGATCGATGAGCGGCGATAAGATCCTGAAAGCAAAAAATGCACTTTCGAGATTCATCAACACAAGCCATCCGAAAGATGAGTACAACCTGATTGCTTTTAATAAACGCGCGCAACTTTTGATGGACCGCACGCGGGATGGCGAGGCGGTGCTCAATAAGCTAACCCTCGTAAAACCAAAACATAATACGGCGCTCTACGATGCTGTTTATCTGGGCGTTGACCGCGTTACGCGTGGAACACACCAAAAGAAAGCACTCCTTGTAATCAGCGACGGTCAGGACAATGCCTCCCGCTATAGCTTTAAGGAAGTAAGGCGTTTGATGAAAGAATCAGACGTAGTAATTTATTCTGTTGGAATTATGGATGGTCGTGATTCGTCAAGCATGGACGGACTCCGCGGACAAGCTTTTCTGGACGAACTTTCAAGTGTAACGGGCGGAAAGTCTTTTTACCCGAACTCAACCGTAGAGATGGACGAGATTTTCGAACGAATCGCGCTCGAGCTCCGTCACCAATACTCGGTCGGATACACTCCGGACGATTTTGAACCAAACGGAAAATGGCGAAAAGTGAAAGTTAAGGTCAAACCCCCGAGAGGTCTTCCGCGTCTAAGTGTCAGAAGTCGTGAGGGCTATTATGCCTCTCCAAACACAGATTATCGCTAAAACTTTGAGTTTAAAATACTCGCCTTGTTAATAAATGAACAGAAAATCGTCATATATTCTGGTACTTTTCGTTGGATTGACGCTCGTCGTTGTATCTGCCTTTTATAATTTTTCGATTGGAAACGCCCAGACGTCTGAGACGAAACCAATCCCAACACCGCCCCCGATTAGCACCCCGCCACCACTCGCAGTTGACGATCCAAATGAAATCATCAAGATCGATACTGAGCTCGTAAATTTAAATGTCAGAGTTGTTGATCGATTTAACCGACCAATTTCAAATTTGAGGCAACAGGACTTTCAGATCCTCGAAGATCGTGTTCCGCAGACGATCACTTATTTTTCACAAGCTGAAGTTCCGACCAATTACGCTCTGGTAATCGATAATTCGGGTTCGCTTAGGTTTCAATTGGAAAAGGTAATCGAGGCGAGCAAGACGATCATCGGTACAAACAAACCGGAAGATGAGACCGGAGTGATACGGTTTGTAAGCTCTGAAAAAATTGAAATTTTACAGGACTTCACTTCAAACCGCATAGATCTGAATGATGCCCTCGATAATATGTATATAGAGGGCGGGCGAACGGCCATAATTGACGCCGTTTATCTAGCAGCTGAAAGAGTTGATGAATACGAACGCTCCCGTTCTGCTGTCGATAGAAAGCGTCGAGCGTTGATTCTTGTTTCAGACGGAGAGGATAGAAGCAGCTATTATAAAGAAGAACAACTCTTTAAACTTCTACGCGAAGCCGATGTGCAAATATATACAATTGGGTTTATTGACGATTTGGACAACGACGGAAACTTTATTCGAAAAAGCCCGCAAAAGAAAGCAAAGAATTTCCTTACGAAACTCGCGACCGAAACCGGAGGAAAAGCTTATTTCCCAAAAAGTGTTGCTGAATTGCCGGCCATTGCGAGGAATATCGCCAGCGAACTCCGAACACAATATTTGATTAGTTACGAACCTACAAATCTCGACAAAGATGGCTCTTTTCGAAATATAAAAGTGGTTGTGAAGGATGGCCCTAATAAGGAAAAGCGAATTGCGATCTCCCGAACGGGAAGAATTGCCGCTGAGAGTAAAACGGGTGCACCGAAATTGCGGGGTAATTGATCTCGATTATATTTAAACGGAAAAAGGGTTGAGTCCTCAAAACTCAACCCTTTTATTATCCCGCTACTTTTTCCTTCTTTTTCGGCGCCTATTAAACGCCACCAAAGCCAAACCCAATAGCAAAAACCCTCCAACAATCGAGATAAAAAAGACGGCTATTGCAATTTCCATAATCTATCTCAACTGCATCGCCAGGAAAAACAAACCTACCGCAATTGCAGTAAAAACAATTGACATCAGAATAAACCAAATATTAGGGGAACCTGCCGAATCTTCCCAGACAGTTTCTACTTTTTGCCGCCGAACTGGCTTTGGCCTCTTTCTCAACTTGGAGGCGGATTTCATTTTTGAGAGGTCTTTTTTTAGTTTAGCTTCCTCTTTTTGTTTCCCAGGTGTTGATGACTTCTCCTCAAAGCCCAACCCCACCGCGGGCTTCGCTATTCTTTCCTCGTCACCCGGGTGAGTTACCTCAGGCGCCGCAGATCGAACGGAGTCGCTGTCAGTTTTCGGCGGCTCGGTAATCGCCTTAGACGATGGAGTTTTCGCATCGTTTTGCAAGTTTCCACCGCAGTGATAGCAAAAGAGCGCCTCGGCGCGAACATCTTTTCCGCATTTAGAACAAGTATCTTTTTCAACCGCTGTTTGAGTCATCTTTTTCCGGGAACCGCAGAAGTTAAATAATACAGGCTATCAATTCGCTTTGGCAAAGACTTCTTTTTCGTCTCCAAGGTCTCGCGCAGAAGGAGTAACGATAGTTTTGCTATTAATGTATATCTTTCTGCCCTTTGAAATCGCGTCCTTTACGTCGTCTTCGCTTACAAAATCCACCGCCGTCGTTGCAGCGCTGCTGCCTTCGCCAAACTCGCGCAAAACTGCGCCGGAATCAACCGGGGCTTTCTTCACTGGGGGATCGGGAGGAATTCTATCTATCTTCTCACTCAAAAACTTATCCACGATGTCGGCAATGTCCTGACGATTTACTGAACGACCCTGCCCTGTATGAGATGCTACAGGATTAGCACGGTTGTCTCTCGCGTTTATAGGTTTTGTCTCAAATGCAACGCGTTTAATATCCATTAAATGATGCGGCGACACGTTATCTGAAGTGACGTTACCACCCCAGGAACCGCAACCAAGCGTCATCGAAGGCGATAAATCAGTTGAAAACCCAATTGCCCCATGAGTCGTCGGTGAATTTATCACTATCCGCGCGGCCGGCATCTGCTGACCATATTTTACTGCGGCCTCCCTGTTCTGACTGTGCATCCCGGCCGTATGGCCCATTCCCCCAAACTGCAAAATCTCCTCGCACCTTCGAGCCCCTTCCTCGATACTGTCAACGACAAAAAAAGCGAGCGTCGGAGAAAGTTTTTCAATAGACCAAGGGAAATCGCGTCCGACACCAGCGCAATCCGCAAGCAAACATCTCGTGCCGCTCGGAATCGCTATTCCCGCAAGCTCCGCAATAAATTTAGCGGACTTCCCTACGATATTGGCGTTAAGTGTCCTTTGAGGTGTCAATAAAACCTGGCTTACTTTCTGCGCCTCCTCAGCCGATAAAAAATGTCCTCCCTGCGCACGAAATTGCTCACGGACCTGGGTTTCCACCTGCGCTTCTACAACGACGGATTGTTCTGACGCGCATATTGTTCCATTGTCAAAGCAGGTTCCGGTAAGAATATCTGAAACGGCCTTGGTTACGTTTGCTGTTTTCTCGATAAACACAGGTACATTTCCCGGACCTACCCCAAACGCGGGTTTTCCGGACGAGTATGCGGCTCTTACAAGTCCGATTCCGCCCGTAGCAAGTATCACCGCCGTTTTCTTGTGTTTCATGAGAGCTTCAGTTCCCTCAATCGTGGAGGTCGTCAAACAGCAAATAGCCTCGGCAGGAAGCCCTTCAGCAATCGCCACTTCGCGCATTATTCGCGCAGTTTCGGCTATACACTTTACCGCTGAAGGATGGGGCGATAGAACAATCGAATTGCGCGATTTTATCGCAATAATTACCTTGAATATTGTCGTGGAAGTGGGGTTGGTTGAAGGAATAATTGCAGCGACTACACCTCTTGGACTCGCAATTTCAACGACGTTTCCTTCATCTTTTACAACACCGACAGTGCGTAACTCTCTGAAATAGTTCCAAACGTCTTCGGCAGCAAACCGGTTCTTCTCGCGCTTGTCATCCGCCGTTCCATAACCCGTTTCCTCAGTTGCCATTTGTCCAAGACGACCCGATTCCCGCAAGGCCGCAGCAGCCATTGCTTCACAAATTCGATCGATTTGAGCTTGGTCAAGCTTCGCCAGGGCTTGAAACGCGACATGAGCTGCGTCAACGGCATCGCGTGCCTCTTGCTGGGAAACCAGGTCTTTATCCGCCATAGTTTAGTGAAAAACGCGGTATGCAGATTTGAACTATTCAAATCCACAAACCGCTCGTTTCTGTTAAATCTTCGTCTACTTCGTTTTCGTTTTTCTGCGAGTTGTCTTCGCTTTGGCTGACCCTGCGGCCGCTCCCGAACTCAGCTGTCCACGCGATGCTCCCCTGATCGATTTCCCTTGAGCAACCCCCTTTCCGGGAAGCACATCTTCGACCTCCGCATGTGGACGCGGGATCACGTGAACACTAATCAACTCACCAACACGCCTAGCAGCCGCAGCTCCGGCATCCGTCGCCGCTTTTACAGCCCCGACATCCCCTCGAACAAAAATTGTCACATATCCGGCGCCGATATATTCTTTACCAATTAGTTCTACGTTTGCGGCCTTGACCATGGCATCTGCAGCTTCAACCGCTCCTACAAACCCCTTCGTCTCAACCATTCCGAGTGCTTCGAGAGTCATCCTCTATTCCTCACTTTTTATTTGATTTCTAGATTCTAATACATGCGTAAGATAAAATCTAAAACTATCACGCGATTTGTGAAATAATCAAGCCTCATTTCGACTTGAAAATGACCTAAAAGATTGACATCATTACTATTTCAAAGATATATTTCAATGCTAAGACCAACTAGGGTTTACTAAAAAAAAGGGGCGATCAAGCAACGTAAAATGCCAGAATCTTTAGGGGAAAAACTCCGGCAGGCGCGCGAAGAGCGAGGGATTTCGATAAGCGAAGTCGCTGAGCAAACACGTATATCACCGCTTTATCTTGAATCGATAGAAAACGACGATTACCGCACTCTTCCAGGCGGTATTTTCAACAAGGGCTTCGTGAAGTCTTTTGCGGCGTACGTTGGAGTCGATGAAGATGAAGCATTGCAGGATTATGCGCGCATCGCTTCTACTCAGGAAACCTCGAGTGAAGATAAATCTTCGAGGTCATATCGTCCGGAAGTCTTGACGGATGATTCAAGCGGCCCCTCAATGCTACCAACCGTAATATTGGCGGTAATTATTCTCGGATTGATGACTTGGGGAATTTTGGCGCTTGTCAATTATTTAAAAGACAGCCAGAGCCAAACCGTTGAAAACAACATTGCGAATAATAATGTTAAAGTTACGGACGAAGACGCAAACGCGAATGTAAATACAGCTGCAAATCAGAATGCAGTGCAAATGGACTCGATAAAGGTAAAAGTTACAACAACCGCCTCCGAGCTCGCGATTACCGCTACAGTTGACGGAAAGCGTGAAATCCGGATGCTAAATTCCGAGGTGCCGGAACAAGTTTTTGAAGCCGATGAGAATTTGAAATTAAGCTATTTTCGAGGCTTGGCAGAAACGGCGAGGTTAAACGTAAACGGAAAAGACATCGAAACGCCTTTGCCACCACCGAATTATCGCCGAAATGGGTTTGAGTATGAAATTAATATGAATAATCTCAAACAGATTTTGCAGACCGGGAAAATTGTCCTAGGCGCGACGCAGGCTCCGGCTAATTCCAATACAAACGCAAAGCCAGCGACGAATGCAAATCCGCCAGCTCAAGCGCAGCCAAACGCCAACGCAGTTGCACCGCGAGCTGCGAATTCAAATGCAAATACGGCGAACACTTCGGTTCCGCCAGGACCGCCAGCTGTAAATGCTAATGCAGCACCAAGATAGAGTAGATGGAGCATTTTAGGTTAAAGTTTATAAAAATACCAATAAAAGATTTTGTGCGAAATTACGCCCGCAGTTAAGTGCGGGCTTTCTTGTACCGATATGAATTTAAACGAAGTAAAAGAGGGGCTTACATTTGACGACGTACTCCTTATCCCAGCGTATTCCGACGTTTTGCCCGGCGAAACCGATACGTCCACCAAATTTTCAAAAAATATCGATCTTAAAATCCCTGTTTGCTCTTCGGCAATGGACACCGTTACCGAAGCATCTTTGGCGATCGCACTGGCTCAGCAGGGGGGAATCGGGATTGTACATAAGAACCTTTCAATCGAACAACAGGCAGAGGAAGTCGACAAAGTTAAGAGAAGTGAATCAGGAATGATTGTCGATCCGGTCACTATTGAAGATGACGCCTTGGTTTCGGATGCCCTTGCGATTATGAAGCGGTTTAAAATCAGCGGCGTGCCGGTCATAAACGAGGAAAATGTGCTTGTCGGTATAATCACAAACCGCGATCTCAGGTTCGAAAAAAGAACGGATATTCCGGTTTCGGATGTTATGACTCCGCAACCGCTCGTTACAGTTCCGATCGGAACAACGCTTGATGAAGCTCAAGAAACTTTGCAGGAACACAAGATTGAGAAGCTCCTCGTGGTCGACGATCTCGGAACGCTAAAGGGACTCATCACCGTTAAGGACATCCAAAAGGCGATAAGGTATCCAAACGCCGCGAAAGATGATCTGGGACGCTTACGCGTCGCGGCAGCGATTGGAGCCACCGGTGATTTTCTTGAGCGAGCCGAAGCACTGGTAGATTCCCGTGCCGATGCGATCGTGATCGATACTGCACATGGACACACATCCCGAGTTATTGAAGCCATAAGAGCCGTAAAAGCAAAGTTTTCTGATGTAGAGGTAGTGGCGGGAAATATTGCAACCGCAGAAGCCACCAAGGCTTTGATTGATGCGGGAGTTGATGCTGTGAAAACGGGAATCGGACCCGGTTCTATTTGCACAACGCGGGTTGTAACCGGCGCTGGAGTTCCGCAAATTACAGCAATCGATGAATGCGTGAAAGCCGCAAAGGGTTCCGGAGTTCCGGTTATTGCCGACGGCGGTGTGAAGTTCTCGGGCGACCTAGCAAAAGCTATCGCAACCGGAGCAGATTGCGTAATGATTGGTTCGCTTTTTGCCGGAACCGAAGAAGCTCCGGGTGAAGTAATTCTATTTCAGGGAAGGTCGTTTAAAACATATCGAGGAATGGGCTCGATTGGAGCTATGAAACAGGGCTCAAGCGACCGCTACGCCCAGGAAGGAACCCTCTCCGATTCAAAGTACGTTCCCGAAGGAATCGAAGGACGCGTCGCCTATAAAGGAACGCTCGCGGAAACCGTAACTCAACTCGTTGGCGGCCTGCGCTCCGGAATGGGTTACACGGGCTGCAAAAATATCAACGAACTCCAAACAAATGCGAAATTCGTTCGAATTACATCTGCAGGCCTACGCGAATCCCATGTCCACGATGTGATAATTACGAAAGAAGCGCCAAACTACAGAATAGAAAGTTAAGAAACTAGGTCACCTACGTTCTCAGATAATCTCCGCGCCAGTTTTTCACGGCCAGTTTGATATCTTTCTGCTTTTCAAACTCTCCGTTCAAAGTTCGCTCAACCAAGTCTGGCAATTCCTCGTCGCTCGCAAAACGAAGGCCGATCATATCGCTGGTTCGCAGATTCGATGCCTTTTCCGCTAAATCCGCAGGCAAAACTTCTTTATATCGCAAGCGTTCCTCAAGCCGAATAACCCTGTCCTGAACCTTTAAGGAATGGGTCCTGGCGAGCAACATCAAAACGATCAATCCGATCGAAAGTACGATCATCCAGCTGTGATCCCAGGTGGGCGCCTGGTAAGTTCGCACAATCCAAAAAATTAAATTGATAAGCATGAGCGGCGCTAAAAAGAAATGAAACGGTGGTAACCACCGCGTGTGATTTGCATATGTTTGTGTTTCTGCCATTTTCTCTCCTTCTCTTTTACTTACTATCCAATTTTATCGGAAAGTTGTTCCCACTCCGAATAAAGACTCCGTATTGACTCATCCGTCTCTTTATAACTTTGACTTACTTTATTTAGTTTTGCTTGATCCGCAACTACCCCCGGATCGCTCATTTCAAGGGTCAGTTGTTTTAATTTGTCTTCTAAATCTGCAATCTCTCCTTCGATTTCCGAAATCCGTGCCTCTATTCTTTTCAGCTCATTTTTACTTAGCTTTTGTGCAGGTTTATGTTCTTCCGTCTCCGTCAAACCAAGGTACGACTCAAAATTACTTTCTCCCTCGGGCTCTTTGCCAACTGCGACTGCCTCTTTCCACTCATGATATTGAGAATAGTTCCCGTTGTAGAGTTCAACCTCGTTTTTCTCCTCAAATGCAAATATTTGCGTCGCAATCTGGTCAAGAAAGTAACGGTCGTGGCTTACAGTAATAATCGTTCCATCATACTCCCGCAGAGCCTTCTCCAAAGCCTCTCGAGAAAGAATATCGAGATGATTCGTCGGTTCATCCAGGATCAATACGTTTGCTTTTGAATAGATTAACTTTGCGAGCGAAAGTCTTCCCTTTTCTCCCCCCGAAAGATCTTTAACGCGTTTGAAAACATCTTCGCCATAAAACAAAAACCCCGCTAAAAACGAACGCAACTCTCCGTTTTCGGCAGATGGTTTGATTTTCCTCATTTCCGCAATAAGATCGTTCTTCGGATCGAGTTCCTCAAGCTGTTGAGAGTAATATCCCATATTTACCTTCGTTCCCCATTGGATTGTTCCCGATAGCTCAGGAATTTCGCCGAGTACCGTTTTTAAGAACGTGGTCTTTCCCGTTCCATTTCCACCGATAACCCCGAGACACTCGCCGCGATGCAACAAAAAATTGATTTCTCTGGCAAGGGCTTTCGCCGGATAGCCGATTGACAAATCCTCGACCGAAAGAACATTTGCACCTGTTCGCTCAACGCCTTTCAGGTCAAAATTTCCCCCACGCGTGTCGGTTTTAACCGATTCGAGCCTGTCTAGACGTTGAAGCATATTTCGGCGCGATTTAGCTTGTTTTGTTTTTTGTCCGGCTAAATTTTTTCGAACGAAAGCTTCGGTCTTCTTTATAAAGGCCTGCTGGTTTTCGTATTCTCTCTGGCGCTGCTCTTTCTGCAAGGCTGATTCCAAAGCATATTTCGAATAATTTCCAGTGTAGGTGAATGCCCTACCGTTTTCGATCTCAACGATTTTCGTGCAGGTTTTATCAAGAAAATACCGATCGTGGCTGATTACCACGTAAGCCTTTTCATAGTTTATTAGGTAATCTTCCAGCCATTCCACCGTCTCAACATCGAGGTGGTTTGTCGGCTCATCAAGCAATAAGATATCCGCGTCAGAAAGCAGCAAGCGAACCATCCCAAGTCGGTTTTTCTGTCCGCCGGAAAGTTTATCAGTCTCCAACTTCCAATCTTCTTTCGCAAATTTTAATCCGAGCAAGATTGATTCAGCTTTCGCCGTATATTCGAAACCTCCTTGGCGCTCAAACTCAGTTTGAAGTTCGGCGTATTCATCTAAAACTTCCTGAGATGAGTCCGCAGACATTTTCAGCTCAATGCTGCGCATTCTAGCTTCAATGTCATGGAGTTTCTTAAAAGCAGCTAAAGCTGCAGTGTGAACGGTTTCATTCTCCGAGAAATCAACGTGCTGCTCGAGCAAACCCATTTTCAAGCCTTTCGACCTTGAAACATTTCCCGAATCCGGAGATTCTTCGCCGTTAATAATGCGAAACGCTGTCGTTTTTCCGGCTCCGTTTCGCCCCACAAGCCCTACCTTCTCAAAAGGATTCACCTGAAACGAAACGCCTTTAAGAATCTCGTTTCCACTATAGGATTTGTTGATGTCGGTTAAGCGGAAAAGCATCTATTTCAAAATAATTTAGCGCACAAAAAAGAGGCGGACAAGCCGCCTCTTCTTACAAAAATCAGATAAGCTTACTTCTTCTCATCCTTCTTTTCTTCTTTTTTATCGCCTGCTTTTTCGTCCGACTTCGCGTCATCTTTGTCGGTGTCCTTCTTCTTTTCCTTATCTTCCTCCGGCTTCTTATCTGCTTCCTTTTTTTCCTCTTTAGCATTGGAATTAGAATTCGTATCGGATTCGGAGTTTGAATTGGCGTTTGACTCGGAATTCGAATTAGCATTTGCAGACTTCGCCGCGGTCGCAGGTCTCGCTCCGGAAAGTTCATTTGGATTTTCCACAACCTTGCGCGCCAGATAATTCTCAATCTTCGCCTCGTCCATAGCAATCGCGGCGTAAGAAGCGCTTAGTATCTGTTTCCTCGCGTTTACGAGCGTATCGGTGATCTGCTTTCTTACACCAGGACTTTCCAACGTAAGATTTTCCTCTTTATCAATGCGCTCCTGGAGTTTGAGAACGAAAAGCCTACCGCCAATGTTAACCGGACCAATAATCTGACCGATCCGAGTTTTTTCGTTCATAAGCCCAGCGGCAAGCTGCGGAAAATTCTGCTTCAATTGATCTTCACTAAGATACCCCAAGTCGCCACCACGAACACTACTCGGATCTTCACTTTTCTCGCGCGCAATCGTCGCAAAATCAGCGCCCTGACTGAGCTGCTGCCCGATTTCCTTTAGGCGCAACGAAGTCGAAGCCTCATCAACCGTCGCATCGTTTTCATTTATCTTTCTTGGATCAACAACAATAGCAGCAAGTTTCACACCGCGCTTTTTAACAAAAGCTTCTTTATTTCCGGTGTAAAATGCCTCGATTTCACTATCTTTTGGCGGCTCAACCTTACCGGCAATCTTATCTACGAGTTTCTTGATCGCGAGCTGTCTTTTGACCTTGTCTGTAAGTGTCGCGTCGGTTTCCCCAGCCTCCTTCATCTTTTTCTCAAACTCTTCCTTTGAAGCGCCCGATCCGGTTTTCATCTTGTTGAGTTCAGCCGTAACTTCCTCATCATTCGGAATCGTACCTTCGCTCTCAGCTTTCTGGTATAAAACTTCCTGCTGAATCAATTGATCCAAAACCTGAAGGCGGGCCTGCGTAAGCTCAAGCTGCGACAATTTGTCTTCCTGTCCCTGCGCTTGCTGCTTGATAGCTCGCTCGATGTCTTCCATCTTGATCGCCTTTCCGTTAACCGTAGCCGCGGTCTCATTAGGATCCACGGGACTTCCCGGGGAGTTTGTCGTACCACCTCCCGGACCTCCGTTTTCACAACCGCCAATGACTAACGTAATTGCTGCCAACAAGGCAACTAACATAAATTTAAAATTGGTTTTTAGCACTGTAGCCTTCGCTCCTTAAAATTGTATTATTGCTTGATTAAGTACAATATATTTGTTATAAATTTTGTTTTTGAGTTTGTAGCCAACCCTTTTGGTTTCATACCTCGTGTTTATTTTGGAGGCATAAAAATGGCAAAAAGATGTGACATTTGCGGAAAAGGTCCGATGTTCGGAAATAACGTTTCTCACGCAAATAACAAAACCCGTCGTCGGTTTAACCCGAATCTACAGCGTATCAGGGTCCAACTTCCCAATGGCGGAACCGACCGGAAAAAAGTTTGTACCCGCTGCATAAAGTCGGGCAAGATCGTTAAAGCTGTGTCAGCGGCATAATTTAGATAATCGATATTTCGATTTGGTTGCCAAGTGTCGATCGCGATGCTTGGCTTTTATATTGCCGCGATGCAGTCAATTTCTACCCGCGCGCCTTTTGGTAGTCTGGCTGCTTGAACAGTCGCCCTTGCCGGGGGATTTTCCGTAAAATACCCCGCGTAAACCTCATTCATCGCCATAAAATCATCCATATCCGCCAGAAACACGGTTGTTTTTACAACATTTTCAAAGCTGCAACCAGCCGCTTTCAAAACAGCACCTAGGTTACGTAAAACTTGGTGTGTTTGTTCCGAGACGTCGTCTGAGACAAACTCCCCAGTACTTGGATCAATAGGGATCTGACCAGAAAGAAAAACCTGATTACCAGCTCTTATTGCCTGCGAGTAGGGGCCAATGGCACCCGGTGCCTTATCTGTAGAAATAACCTTTTTCAAAATATTCCTTCCCCAACTACTCAAACAAAAGGCGAATTCTAACAGATAAAACACTAAAAAGAAAGCCCGTTTCCCCGGCCCGAAAACGTCAATTCGACCTATTTTCTGCCTCCAGAGTTCCTTACTCGTTCGACTTCTAAAACTCCACGCACTTTCTTAACAGAACTTATAACTTTATCTAAATGCTTTTTATCAAAAACCTCGACCGTAACCTCTATTAATCCCTCGTCGCGATTCGACACCCGCGCGCGGGCATCCCGTATATTTGTCTTTATATCCGAAATTGCGTTTGTTATTCCCGCAAGCATTCCGGTCCTGTCTTCCGTCGTAACAAAAAGGCTTACCGATCTTACATGTTCGCTGTTGTCGCGCGCCCATTCAACATCGACGATTCTATCCTTATTCACCATCAGGTGTTTTACGTTTTTACACTTTTGATTGTGAACGACAATCCCTTTCCCAAGCGAGATATAACCGATGATCTCTTCTCCTCTAAGTGGATTACAGCACCGAGCTAAGGTCGTAAGTAAATTATCAACACCCTTTACGACTATGGCGTCCTCACCCATGCCGATAAATTTCTTAACAGCCTTCATCCCACTTCCGAGACGCGTATCTTCCTTCTTTTCAGGATCGAGCCGTGAAAACTCTTCGGGGCCAAGATATTTGGCTAAAGCATTGCGCGGCAAGGTTTTACCGTAGCCGATCGACGCCAGCAGATCCTCGCCGCGTGCCAGCCCGTATTCATTGGCGACGCGTGTAATTTCCTTTTCATCGGAGACAATCTTCTTCGCAGAGATGTTAAATTTCTTGGCCTCTTTTTCAAGAAGCTTGCGTCCCATCTCGATCGAGTCTTCCCTCTGCTGCTTAGCAATCCACTGCCGGATACGACTCCGAGCCCTGGACGTAGCGACATGATTAAGCCAGTCTCTCGAAGGTTTGGAATTTGGTGTCGTGAGGATTTCTACAACGTTTCCGTTTTGAAGTTTTGTCTTTAGCGGAACAATTCTTCCGTTTATTTTCGCCCCCGTACAGGAATCACCAACCTCCGAGTGGATCGCATACGCAAAATCTATTGGCGAGGCACCCCGAGGGAGTTCGACAACCTTGCCCATCGGTGTGAAGGTATAGACTTCCTTTGGATAAAGATCGAGTTTTAACGACTCAATAAAGTCTTCTGAGTCTTCATTTACCTCCGTTGTTTCGACAAGTGGAAGCAGTAGTCGTTCGATAGTTTTTCTGAGTTTATCAATGCTCTGATCCTCGTTCTCTCCAAGCCTGTTTTCCTTATAACGCCAGTGAGCTGCGACGCCTTCCTCAGCCACGAAGTGCATTTCTTCAGTGCGAATCTGGACCTCAAAAGCTTGCCCTCCTTCTCCTATAACCGAGGTATGAAGCGCCTGATAGAGATTATCTCGCGGATTTCCAATCCAATCCTTAAATCTTTCCGGAACCGGCGTCCAAATATCGTGGATGACGCTCAGGGCGAGATAGCAGTTTTTCTTCTGATTGGTTGTGATAATCCTGGCGGCAATCAAATCATAGACTTCTTCAATCTTGAGCTTCCGCTTCTTAAGCTTTTTCCAAAGCGAATAGAGGCGTTTTACGCGGCTTTGAACCTCAACAAAGTCTACTTCGTTTTCCTTCAGCTTCGTTCTGATAGTGTCGGAAATCTTTTCCAGAATTGCTTCAAGTTCAGGACGCCGTGCATCAACTTCTTTCGCGAGTCGCTTATACTCTTGAGGATGCAGGTTCTGAAACGCAAGGTCCTCGAGTTCGCTTCGCACCTTACCCATTCCTAGGCGGTGGGCAATCGGTGCATATATATCAAGTGTCTCTTGCGAGATTCGTGCGCGCTTTTCCGGCTTCAGGAATTCCATAGTGCGCATATTGTGGAGCCGATCGGCGAGCTTAATTAAAACTACGCGCACGTCAGTAGTCATCGCCAAAACCATCTTTCGGACGTTTTCAGCCTGCTGTTTTTCTTTTGTAAGATTGCTGATGTGGGCGATTTTCGTGAGACCATCTACGAGATGGGTTATCTCATCTCCAAAGTAATCGCGAATCGTATCCAAATCGACCAGGGTATCTTCGACAACGTCATGAAGCAGCCCGGTGGAAACACTTTCGGGATCAAGTCTCATGTCCGCCAGAATATCCGCAACTGCAAGCGGATGAACGAGATATGGCTCTCCGGATGCTCGCTTTTGTCCTCGATGATGAAGAGCGGAGAAAAGGTATGCGCGACGAATAAGCTCAACATCCGCCCCAGGACGCGCTTTTTCTAACTTTTCGATAATATCTTCAACCCGTATCATCTCGTTTTAATAATATAGCAATCTCTCTATCTATTCTCCTATATTTCAGCGCCACAAAAACTCAGTTTAAAGTCAAAAAAAGACGACACTCAAAGAATCTTTTATTGAGTGTCGTCTCCCTTAAAAAGGCTTCCGACGGTTACTTATCTCCCGAATCTGATTCGTCGCTCGTGTCTTCCGACTTTTCACCCGAATCTTTCTCACCGTCTCCCGATCCTTCATCGGACTTTTCTTCCGAAGCATCACCATTTTCTTCGCCTTCTTTCGACTCACCGCCGATTTCCTCAGCCTTCTTGCGTGCTTCCTCTTCTTCTTTATCCCTGCGTTTCTTTGCAAGCTCTTCAAACTTCTCTTTTGCCTGTTCGGATTTCTTCTTATACTCCTCTTGCTCTGAGGAATTTCCATCCATTTCGGCAATTCTCATATTTTGAACGAGCAAACTAGCCTTATACGACCATGCCGAATCACTTTCAGGATTCAATTCAACGGCGCGATCAATATATTCGGTGCCTTCCTTTACACAGGTCTTAAGTTTGTCAAAATCATCACTATCGGAAGGCTTAACAAACTTAAACGCTTGCTCGCCATCCTTTGTAACCGTTTTCTTAACCTCATCAGTGTCAGAAATATCATTGGCACAAGTGTATTTTTTTGCAGCTAACGCAACCAGCGAATTTGCTCGTACCGCGTCCGGAAGCTCTGCGTCGTCTGCGGCTTGTAGCTGCCATTTATTCCATTCGTCTTCTTTCTGAAGATTCTCATACAAGCTGCCAATCGCGCTAACGATGCTCCCAACAATCGTTCTATTTTTTTCATACGTCGCCCGGAGCTTTTCATTTTCCGGATCTCCATCAAGCGCTGCTTTGTTGTCCGCCACTTCTCTCTTAAAACCCGGTAGCGCTTTATTGTATTCCTCAATTGCTCGCACTGCATTTTCTTGGTTGCGCCGATTTCCGGCAAACAACGAGTGAAGCGTTCGAGCTAAAAACAACTGAGCAGTTTTACTCTCGATCGTATTTCCATCCGGATCATATTCAACAGCCCTGCTAAACTTCTCCATGGCTTCGTCAAACTTTCTTTCGTTGTAAGCCTGTGCGCCATCAACCAAATTCATTCGAGCCATGACCTTGTTGTAGTACGAACAACTGCTTGTTAGCACAGCCAACATAGTCAACAAGGAAAAAATTCCAACTTTTGTTAAACGAGAACTTCTCATTTTATTTAAACTCCATCTCAATCCAACGAAAAACAGAAGCTGATAATCATTCAACTTCTGTTTAACAGACCGGATATTTAGTCAGACAGGTCATCGATCTGCAGCCCTATCGGCTGAGCGCCCGCCAATTTGGCGCCGTCGATCACCTTCACCACATCTCCATAAGGTATGCTTTTGGGTGCTTTAACAAAAACGGTCTTTTCAATTTCGTTTGTGCCGGTTTTGAAAACGCCTCCATTGGTTCGATCTTTAAAGATACTAGTCAAACGATCTGTCAAAGCCTTCGTATCAGATGAATCGCCCAGGCTTTCGTCGTTTAGCTTAACCCCCATATTGGTTTTATCAATCGATATCACCAAGCTCAATGGATTTGGCTTTACGTCGACGTTTTGCTCGTCTTTAGGCTCCGCCGGAACCTTAGCCTCAAACTTGCTCGGCTTAAGCGGCGAGATAATCATAAAGATAATCAGCAGTACCAATAAAACGTCAATTAGCGGTGTTACGTTAATATTTGGGGTGGCTCCATCAGAGGAGCCCCCGGTAGACATTCCCATGTTTCTTACTCCCAGCTAGTTAACGGAATTCTCCGCAAAACCAACTATTCTTCTAATTCCTTCTTCTTATCGGCGACTAGACCGACTTTGTCTATATCTTGCTGGCGAATCGTATCGATCGCCTGAACGACCGTTCCGTATTCAACATTTATACCGCTCTTGATATAAACAATTCTTTTCTTGGCAGCCTTGCCCTCCATTTTAGCCTTAATCTTGTCCCCTAAGGCTTCGAGAGGGTATGCATCTTTGCCGATAAAAAATTGATTGTTATCAGGAATAGATACAACCACCGAAGTATCTTTTACTATTTCTTCATCTTCTACCGCGGCGAGTGTGTTTTTCGGAATATCCACCGTAACTCCTTGTTGAAGCAGTGGTGTTACGATCATAAAGATGATCAATAAAACCAACATTACGTCCACCATCGGAGTTACGTTAATTTCCGAATTATATTCATCAGTTCCGCCTACAGACATTCCCATAAGACATCTCCTGTTAACTCACGAATTAATTAGCTGTCCAAACGCTTAGTACTTTGTTTGATGAAATAATCAACTAATTCGGATGCCGAGTTTTCCATTTCTACTCCGAAACTCGTTACCTTATTCGTGAAGTAGTTAAACAACCAAACTGCGGGAACCGCTACTGCAATACCAAACGCGGTAGCAACCAAAGCCTCGGCGATCGCACCACCTACTGCACCGATACCTGCCGTTTCACTTTGCGCGAGTTTAACGAACGCATTAAGAATACCGATAACCGTACCAAACAAGCCCACAAACGGCGCGGTTGAACCAATCGTAGCAAGACCAGCCAAACCTCTTTTCAATTCAGCCGTTTTCACTGCAATGGCTCTATCAAGCGCGCGCTTGGAAGCCTCCATCTCATCAGAAGAAATATCTCCGCCACCTTGATGGGCATTAAATTCCTTAAGTCCTGACGAAACAACCATCGCAAGGTGCGAATCTTTATGTTTGTCGCTAATCGTGATCGCTTCATCAATGTTGCTGTTTTTCAAAGCTTGAGCAACTTTAGGAGCGTATTGGCGCGATTGCTGCTTAGCCTTGTTGTAGGTAAGCCATCTTTCAATACCAATCGCGATCAAATAAATCGACTGAATAATAAGAATGATGATTACCACCCAACCAGGATAAGTGAGCTCTTTGGCAATCTTATATAGCCCAAACTCAAACTTCTCCCCTTCTTCAGCAAACATCAAGAACAAGCCCAAAAGGCTAACTAAAAATGTCATTGTTTTTCCTCCAAAAGATCAAAAAATTATCATTGCAGTATCTTCTTTAGAGACACTCTGACCGTAATCCGTGACAAGATCGCGGTCAGAATGTCTATGTAATTTGTTTTAAGGTCTAAAGTTGTAAACGATAACCCCCGAAACTTCTACCGCTTGCCCCGAAAGTCTTGTCGGTTGAAATCTTGCCCTGCGAGCAGCAGACACAGCAGCAGCTCTTAATAGCGGATGGCCGCTACCGGCGCTGGCAGAAATAACTCGACCATTTTTTCCAATTACCACGTTTACACGAACCGCTCCACTCGCTCTAACCGCCCTTGCAGCTGGCGGATACGGCGGCTTCGGCAAACTAATCGCTTTACCGTTTACCACACCACCCGAAATTCTTTTCGGTACTGGTTTTGGGGTAGGTTTTGGTTTTGGTGGTGGTGGTGGTGGTGGTGGTGCCGCTTTCGGCTTTTCGGGTGCTGGCGGTTTAGCAGCAGCTCTACTCGGATCGCCTGTTCCGATACCCGTTCCTCTAACATTGTCCGAACGGGCAACGTTACCAACTGGTGCTGCCGTAGTGTTCTGGTTAGTGTCGCCTCTGCGAGTCAATACTCCCAGACGCCGCTCAGGAATCGTCGATTTCGTCGTTTGAACCTTTTTCGGTGCTTCCTTCGGCGATTCATTAATATTCGCGATAATTTCTTTACGAATATCAATGTTTGGATCCTTGTTAATCTTCTTTTCCGGCTCCGGCTCCGGCTCGTCCGGTGGCGGTGCTTCCTCTGGAAGAGGAACAGGAGCAACTAAGGTCGAAAGCTCAAGCCCTTCCCCGCCGACTCCTATGTTCTGAGCGAAGAGACTATAAAGAATTCCGCCCAAAAAAAGCGAGATAAACGCAGCTCCAACGACAAGTAATAAGCCGTTTCGCTTTGCCCCCTCGCCGGAATGACTCCGCGATTCTACCATTTGATCTAACATATTTTACTTCCCTCCCTATTTCCGGTGCCAATTGGGTCAAGGGTTTTCGAACCACAAACGCAAACTCCAACTTCAAACGCAATGAAATCAAATTAAAAAGCCAAGTATGAAAACAATATCAACGATTCTACGCTTGTTTATTGCTATCGCGTTTACCTACCTTTTAAACCTTTCACTAAAGCGCGGGACTGTCGGAATCTGCAGGTCCTCAATTTACAAAAGTATCTGCTTGTTCGTACTAATTCTTACAAACAAAAAACTTCTAACAAAATATTTAATTGACCAGCAACGTTTTTGAAGTCTAAAGTTTAAGTGCTTGAAAGTCAAGAAAAACTTTTAAGTTTCGTAATTTTTTAAGCCACCTAATCCGAAACCGGACGACGGGTAACAGAGCGCCTGGATGCTGAGGCAAGTTTCTGCTCTTTTTTCACTTCCGCCTGTCTCATTTTCGCTTCGCCGAGTTTGGTTTGCCACCAAATCGCAACAGGGCTGGCAATCGCAATCGTCGAGTACGTCCCTGTAATTGCACCTACAAAGAGCGCCAGAGAAAAACCTCTGAGCACTTCACCGCCAAAAAGCACAAGCGCGAGCACGGCCAAGAAGACGAGTCCGTTCGTTACGATCGTTCGTGACATCGTTTGGTTTATGGAATCGTTAGTTAAATCGTAGAGCGGTTTCTTTCGGTTTAAGGTCAGGTTTTCCCTAATACGATCAAAGATAACGATCGAGTCGTTTACCGAAAATCCAACGAGCGTCAGAAGCGCGGCCAATACCGTCAGACTAATCTCCCACTGGAAAATCGTAAAGAATGCAAGAGTAATCAAAACATCGTGAAAAACCGCAATAACCGCACCCGCAGCATAGGTCCAGTCGTAGCGAAATGCGATAAAAAGCAGGATACCGACCATACCTAGAAGCGTCGCGATAACTGCCTGGTTTCTCAATTGTTCGCCGGCTACCGGTCCAACCGAATCCGTTCCGACGATCTTATATTTTGCTCCCTCGGCTTCATCAAGCGGTGTTCCCGGTGGCGCCTCTTTCCCAAACGTGTTGAGTGCCTGCTGAACTAACTTGCGTCCTTCAGTCACCTGGTTTTTGTCTTCGGATTTCGCTTTTTCGTTTTCTTTTGTGTCGCTATTATTCACAACAACTGCAGGATCGTCTTCGGATTTCTCTTTAGCTTCGTCTTTCTTTTCCGAAGTTTTTTCGCTCTCAATCGTGGTCACCGCTTCTTCGCCCTCAACAAGAGGAACCTTGATCAATACTTCATCATCCTTATCCAATGAAGCTTGTATGACGGCATCATCAAATCCAACCGTTTTCAAGGCAGCGCGGATCTCGTCTTCGCTTGGCTTCCCGTCCTTAAATTTTGCAGTAATCACCGTTCCACCTTGAAAATCCACTCCGAGGTTAAAAGCATCAGTGCCGTCATCCATCAATTGTCGTCCAACGGCAGACGCAAGCCCGGCGAGCAAAACAAAAATCGAAACCGCAATCAGTGGGCGGCGTATGCCCATCCAATCGACATTAATATTGCTAAATAAATCAAACATTTTTTATTAAACCAGCGCACCAACAGCGCTCAAAAATTTCTAAACGCTGAGCTTCTTCATATTTGGATTGCGTTCCAAAAGCCACATAAAAATTGTACGCGAAGCAAAAACGGCTGAAAACAGGTTAATTATCAGTCCTAGAATAAGCGTTACAGCAAACCCTCGAATCGGCCCGGAACCAAACAAATAAAGTATTATTCCGGCAATAATAGTCGTTACGTGAGAATCGATAATTGTAAGCCAAGCGCGGTCAAAACCAAGCCTTATGGCTTCAGATATTTTCTTCCCAGCCCGGATTTCCTCGCGCATACGTTCAAATATCAGCACGTTAGAATCAACCGCCATACCGATTCCTAAGATCAGACCAGCCATTCCCGGCAAAGTAAGGGTCGCATTCAATACGATCAGAGCAGCCATCGTCAGAACCATATTCAGCGTCAGCGCGATCACAGCATTTATCCCCGCTCCCCTGTAATAAAAGAGCATAAACAGAATAATGAAAACCAAGCCGCCAATCGCCGCAGTTAGCCCTGCCCTGATTGAATCTGCCCCCAAACTCGGCCCAACCGTCCGTTCTTCGAGATACTCCATTGAAGTCGGAAGCGCTCCGGAACGCAGCGTCAATGCAAGATCCTCAGCTGAAGTTTTCGAGAAACTGCCGTTGATTTGTCCCTGGTCAAAAATCTGAGATTGAATATAGGCTACCGATTTAGCCTTACCAGTCTTTTTACCATCAATCGTTTCAGTTAAAACGACCGCCATATAGTTGTTAATGTTCTTTCCGGTCCAATCGCCAAACTTCTTGGCACCATTTGGCTTAAGCGAAAACGAAATTTGGTAATCGCTTTCATTTCCGGTCGTCGAAAAAGGATTCGCACCGCGCAACTCATCACCTTCAATAATCGGTGGATTTTCTGCGACAATCCACTGCTTTGGAGCGTTTGGATCTTTCGCAGCATCATCGTCTTCGTCGCGCTCCGTATATTCGTAAACCTTTCGTTGAGTCGTTTCTTTTCCTCCAATCGTGGCTAGCGCCGCTTCTTTTGTTGGATAGGTCGCAAGGTTAGGATTCGGCGGGCTGACAACTTTCATCAAAGCCAATTGAGTGTCTGCCTTAAGAAGTTGTTTTACTCGCTCGGGGTCATCTACACCCGGCATCTGAAGAAGTATCTCGCCTGAGTCGCTCGTACCACGTCTTTGTAGAGTCGGTTCCGCAACACCAAAACTATCGATTCGACTTTCGATGATCTTAAGCGCCTGTTCGGTCGATTGCTCTTTTAAAAGAGTTTGTGCCTGACCTGGAAGAGACCATGTGATCGAATCTCCGTTATTGGATTCATTCCAATTCGTAAAATCCACCTTCTGCCTAACGGCTTCGAGTACTTCCTTGGCTTTTGAGACATCCGACAGATTTAGTGTAATTTCATATGTTCCGTCTTCGGCAACAAATGAGCTATCTGAGACCGGCAGTTTCGCGGTTGATGCCGCATTAAAAGCAGCTTCCTGATTACCCTGCGTGAGCTTCTTTAAATACTCCTCGGTCTTCACGCGCATCACCAGATGCGAACCACCTTTTAGATCTAGACCAAGGTTTATGTTTTCAGCAAGGTTGTCCTTTATCCCCTGCCAGGTAAAATCCTTCGACGTAATGCCACCGCGTGGACCAATAACAAGGTAAATCCCAAAAATCGTTACTGCTATTATTATCGCTGTCCGAATCCACAGATTGCTGTTTTTCATTTCGTTATCGCTGCCTACTATTTCGTTTTATCGTCTTTACGCATTCCGATCACAGCCGATTTCCCAATTTCCATATTCGACTTCCCGGCGCTGCGAATTATAAAACTCGAGTCTTTTACTTCAATGATCTTTCCGATCACGCCGCCACTTGTGACAACCTCATCACCGTTTTTTAGGTTATCCACCATCGTCTGTAGCTCCTTCTGCTGGCGCCGCTGAGGCATAATCACGAGAAAATAAAAAATCCCGCCAATCAATAGGAAGGGCAACAGCAGATTAACAAGACTTCCGCCACCCGCCTGAAATAGTAAAATTAGATTCATCGTTTTAGTTCCGAATGCGCAAAACAGCAATTATAAATGAATACCGCTTATTTACGAAACGGAAAATGCGGGTTTCACCGATAAAATATGGCTCTGATAAATACGGAAACTCTGGTCAGCTTGTTTCGCCCATTTGGTCCAGAAATGCTTTTCGAAACTGCTCTAACTCTGACCGACTTATCGCTATCCGTAATTTCTTCATCAAATCCAAAAAGAAATACAGGTTGTGATGCGAGATCAGGGTCGCCGCGAGCATCTCCTTTGCTTGATACAAATGTCTTATGTAGGCCCGTGAATACCGCTTACAGACAGAGCACCCGCACACGTCTCCGAGCGGCCTATCATCGCGAACGTATTTTGCATTACGAATATTCAATTTCCCGCGTGATGTAAACACCCCTCCCGTACGACCATTCCTGGTCGGCATTACGCAGTCAAACATATCTACTCCGCGATAAACCGCCTCAACCAAATCCTCCGGTGTTCCAACACCCATTAAATATCTCGGCTCATCCTCTGGCATCTTTGGTGCGATGTGTTCAATCACGTCATACATCACCGATTTCTCTTCGCCAACGCTTAGGCCGCCAATCGCATACCCGTCAAAACCTATTTCAACTGTTCTGTTTAGACTCTCTTCCCTCAGATCAAGATGCCCTGCTCCCTGGATTATTCCGAAGAGGGCTTGCGCTCCGCTTAGCTCGGTTCCGTGTTCGGAGTTCAGCGTTTCGTGTCCAGTCTCACCAATCCCAAACTCAGCACCCTGAACTCTAAACCCTGAACCCTGAACTTCCTGAAGTTCATTGAACCTGTCCTTCGACCTCTTAGCCCAGCGAGCGGTCAGCTCCAAACTTTTCCGAGTAGCTTCATGTCCAGCGTCTCCCGGCGGGCACTCGTCAAACGCCATTACGATCTCTGCGCCTAGCGCCGCCTGCACCTCCATCGAAACCTCCGGCGACATGAACATTTTTGTACCGTCGAGGTGCGAACGAAACTCTACGCCTTCTTCATCAATCTTCCGCAGATCGCTCAACGAAAAAACCTGAAACCCTCCGGAATCCGTTAAAAGAGCTCGATCCCACGACGAAAACTTATGTAGTCCGCCCAACTCACGGATCGTTTCTACTCCCGGTCGCAGCCACAAATGATAAGTATTTCCAAGGATAATCCGGGCGTCCATCTCGTCTTCGAGCCATTCAAAACGCACCCCCTTCATCGTTCCCTGGGTTCCAACAGGCATAAAAACAGGCGTCTCAATTTCAGAACGCCTGGTCTTTATTATTCCTGTCCGCGCATTCCCATCCTGCGCGCTGATTTCCCAAGAAATTGGTTTCATTACTTGCGTTTTCCGAGTAGAGCCCAAATCTGGTGTGAACCAACCGCCGTTTCCGAAACTATCTTTCCGTCATCGCTTACCAAAACCGCCGATGGCGTTCCAGACATCCCAAACTCTGGTCCCACCTCATGTTCATTGTCGATAACGATCGGAGATTTGAGCCCCATATCCTTATGGTCATCGGCTTCCCCGCTAGAGATTACAAGAAGATTTGGTTCAATTCCGTCTTTTTCATTGTCCCATTCACGAAGGTCCTCAAGCATATTTACGCAATGCGGACAACCGGTGCTCCAATAGGTAACTAGCGTTTTGCCTTTATTAAAGATTTCTTCGGAAATCTCATTACCCTCCAGATCCTCAAGCGAAAACTCCGGCACTTCAGCGCCAACTTTGCTTCCGTGTCCATTGGTTAGATAAATCTGTTTGCCCGCAAGCCCATCTTCCTTGATATTTTCGACGATTTCCTTGATCGCGGTATCGCCGGCTGCTGGTCGACTTGCAAGTGTTCGATCAGCGTTGATCAGGATCGCGGTTGGTGTCCACTCAGCACCGAACAGCTCGGAGATTTCGTTATCGTCCTGAAGGTACATATTTTCAAATCCTTCTTCACCAAACTTCTTCAAATTGTCCTTTGCTTTGCCCGCACTGATAAACGCAAAATTGAGTCCCTTGCCGAGATCCATTTGCCATTGCTTAAAATCAGGAATCAACGCCTCGCATGGATTGCAACTAGGGCTCACAAAAAACAACAACGTCGGATTATCACTCGGCAAAATCGTTTCAAAAGATACTTTTTCGCCTGCCAAATTCGGCAGTTCAAATTCAGGCACCAACGAGCCGATCGGGAAACCGGTCGCCGGATCGCTCACATCATCGCGTTCGATCTCTTTCCCGCTTTCGTGCGAGAGGAGTTCGAGAACCTCTATCCTGCGCATAATCTGCGTTTGCTGTTCCGAGATCGTCTTCAAGAAGTAAACGATCGCTGCCAAAAACCCTAAAACCGCCAGACCCAAAATTATCTGCATACCACTCGTCTCTCCAAAATCATTCGATGAATCTAAAATATCCAAGCCCTGGTTTGCCTGCCCCTGCACAACCAAAAACCCTGCAAGCAAAACGAAAGCTACGTTTCTTGCCAGACTCTTTTTGCTTACCGGTTCGGAATGTATCTGTCCAAAACAATGGCAATCCGGCGCATTTCCCTGCCACATCTGCCAAAGCATCCCGCCGACAAATACTAGCAACAATGCGCCGCCAGCAATCGCCCCAAGCCAAGATGTTTGAACGAATAACAATAAAACAGCAATTACGAGCTCGGCTATCGGGAGCAAAACGGCTGCAGGTTTTGACAACCCTTCCGGCACACCAAAGCCCTCAACTGCCTTCTTAGAACCCTCAAGGTCAAGAAGCTTCCCAACCCCCGCCAGCACGAAAATGCCGGCTAAAAACAGTCTGATTGTGAGTAATAAAACTTCCATAACCTAATTCAACTGTAAGTTGTAAACGGTAAGTGGTAAATGTTAAATCCGTTTATCTATTTCTTCGTATTTCTTTTAGCTGTTTTGATCGAAGATGTGAGTAATTTCTGCAACTCCCGACAATCCTCAATCAACGAATCAGCCTGATCCGCAGTCACAAAATTGCTTTCACGCAACAACCTTAACCAGTAGTCTGTTTCAAACGCTTCCTTCTGAGCAATCGATAGTTTATGAACAAAATCAGCTTTCGATTCAGCTTGATTAGCCTCTTCAACGTTTGCCCCGATTGACGTCCCGGATCTCAACACTTGCTTGGACATTACAAACTCTTTCTTCTCAAACGAAACAAATTTATACAAATTTACTGTTCGCAACGCAAAATCAAACGACTTCGTTCTTAATATACTATCTTTCATATGTGAGGACTTACCACTTACCATTTACCACTTACCACTTACCATTTACCATTTACCACCTACCGTTTTCCCCTATTTCGTTCTACTAATTTAACCGGAGTGGCAAAAAATTCAAATTCCTTTCGCAGACGATTTTCCAAATATCGCAGATAAGAAAAATGAAGTCCACCTTTTTTTACACCCGCCGTGAATAAAATGAATAAGGGAGGTCTGATACCAGCCTGTGTTAGATATTTTATCCGAACCCTCGATCCGCTTCCCCTTCCCGGTGCAAAACCACCTCCGCCTTTTGGCTGCATGATCGTATCCTCGAAGAATTCGTTTAATTTCGAAGTTGGAATCCTAGTGTTTCGGGCTTCGTTGGCAGACTTAACTAATGGAAAAATTCTCGTCACGCGCTGACCGGTCAATGCCGATGTAGTAACGATCGGAGCCCAATCCAAAAACTTCAGCTTATCCCGAAATTTCTGCTCAAACTTGCTTACCGTTCCGGTTTCCTTATCCTCAACCATATCCCACTTATTGATCGCCGCGATTATACTACAACCCGATTCCAGCGCGTACCCGGCGATGCTTACATCAAGATTTGTAACACCTTCTGTCGCATCAATTACGAGAATAGCAACGTCTGCCCGTTCGAGTGATTTCCGAGCCATAATCACCGAAAGCTTTTCAGCCATTTCCGTTGTCTTCCCTTTTCTTCGGATTCCGGCGGTATCGATCAAAAGGTACCTTTGTCCGTCAACCTCGAGTTCGGTATCGGTAGCGTCACGGGTAGTACCCGCGATTGGTGAAACGATTGCGCGTTCTTCGCCAAGCATTTTGTTTAGAATTGAGGATTTGCCGACGTTGGGACGTCCGATGATCGCAAGCTTTATTACGTCGGAGTCTTCTTTTTCGATCTCGTCAGAAAATTCAAGAGTTTCAAAAACCCCGTCCAGCAGATCGCCAACGTTTGTTCCGTGCTCAGCGGATACCGGAAAAAGTTCGAAGCCAAACTTATAAAACTCGGCAGCCTCGTCCGCCACCCTTTTCGACTCGGATTTATTCGCTGCGATAAAAACGGGAATTTTGAGATTGCGCAGAAGTACGGCGATCTCCTCATCTAAAGGCGTTGCACCAGCCCTGGCATCTACGACCCAAATGATCGCCTGTGATTGTGAGATCGCAAAATCTGCTTGTTTGAAAATGTTTGCCGGAATAACTGCGTCGTCGTCGGGAACGATCCCGCCGGTATCGACGAGTTCAAACTCCGTTGCCCGCCATTCGACCTCACCATAAATTCGGTCGCGCGTAATACCGGGTTCGTCACCGACGATGGATTTACGACTTTCCGTCAAACGGTTAAAAAGCGTAGATTTCCCGACGTTCGGGCGACCGATGATTGCAACAAGCGGGTTAGACACGTTACGAGTTTAGTAAAGGTATAAAAATATTCAACCCGACATACTTATAAGGAAACCAATTCCGCCGTGATTCGTATTGAGTCTGGTTAACAATTATGAAATACAACATCGAACAAGCAATCGAAATTCTTTCTGCAACGCCGAAGACCCTTCGCTCGCTGCTCGAAAACTTATCCGACGAATGGACGCTCGTAGCGAACGACTCCGAAAGGTGGAGCGCGTTTGATGCTCTTGGGCACTACATTCATGGCGAGAAAACTGACTGGATTCCACGTGCGAAAATCATTCTCGCGCAAAGCGAAAATGTCACATTTGAACCGTTTGATCGTTTTGCACAATTTGAGAATTCAAAGGGGAAAACTCTCGCAGAATTGCTCGACGAATTTGAAAAATTGCGCAGCGAGAATATAGAAATTTTGCGGGAAATGAATTTGACTGGCGAACAATTAAAGCTTAAAGGAATTCACCCTGAGTTGGGCGAAGTAAATTTGGAGCAACTGCTTTCAACCTGGGTGGTTCACGATTTGACTCATATTCGCCAGATCGTTCGGGAACTCGCTAAAAAATATGAAAACAACGTTGGGGTGTGGAAGGAATACTTGTCGATTTTGAAGTGAAATCCGGCGTCAGGGCAGCGACCCCCTGCGCCGGAACAAGGAGGTTTCCATCAGCGAATTCGCCTCCTCGAAGCGTCAACAACAAATCTTCCCCACAGCATCCCCTGAAGATCGTTTGCCAGGTTGCTGTTCATATTCTTTAATAAATTCAGACGTTTATACGCTTCGGTTCGGTTTCCGCCTTCCAGAAAATTTGACGCCAAATTATACTGTGCCAACGCAAAACCCGAGTCGATCTCAAGCGCCTTTTGGTAATACTTTCGCGCGAGTTGTCGCTTTCCGAGCACATCGTAAACAACACCCAAATTGTTGGCGATCTGTTTATTATTTGGGCGCAAGCGGTCTGCGGTTTGAAATGCTTCGAGCGCTTTACGTTTTTTACCCAAACGAAACAGAGCGATCCCACGGTTGCTGTGGGTTTCGGCGATGTTTGAATCAACCTTGATCGAGCGATCCAGATATCGCAGCGCTTCCCTCGGTTTTCCGGACTCGGTCAGGGCAATACCCAGATTAGTTAGCGTCATCGAGTCTTCTAAGCCGAGGTTTACCGCTTTCTTAAAATACGAGATGCTCTCCTCGGTTTTCCCTTGATTTAGCTTCGCCTCACCCAAACTCGAGTAGACTTCCGCCGAACCGGGAACGGTTTTCAAGGCTTCTTCGAAGATAGCGATTGCTTCTTCGTACCTTTCGAGCCGCACAAAAGCGCGTCCTTTATTTACCAGACAAACAAAACATCCGGGCTTCATCTCGAGTGCTTTTTCAAAATATTTCAGCGCTCGCTTGTTGTCGCCCGATTCTAAAACGGTTTTAACACCCAAATTATTGAAATCGCTAAACGTTTTTGGTCTCGCAAGGCTTTCAGATTTTGACGTTTGAGCGTATGTCGCAAAACTGCAAATTATGATTGCAAAAGTCACAAATAAATTTCTCATGATTACTCTCCCAGCCGTTTCAAACGTAGAGAAGGCTTATGAAGCGGCTTTTCTGAATATGAAAATATATGCCTTCTAATGCGGGAACACCGCGAAATTTGGGTTTATGACAAGTAATCAGAAAAATCTGTAAAATGTTGTGATTATTGAGTTTAATCGTACGAGAAGCTGAATATTGTTGCAGTTATTGAACGAAGGAACTGTAAAAAGTTCGATATCGAGTAGGGCGAAGTAGAATTCCTAGGAACCTCTACTTCGGCCCTCTCACACCACCGTACGTACGGTTCCGTATACGGCGGTTCCTGATGTTAAATTCTTTGATGTTTATTTGCCACGAACGATTTTGCCGCACTCATCGGTTGACTTCCGTTTTCCGAACAGTACTTCCCCGATAAGCCCTTATGCATCCCAGCACAGGCTTCTGCTGCTCCATTCATTTCATCACAGATCATCAATTTAACTTCAGGTTCGGCCCTTCGTCCGGTTTTCCGAACTACTATGACCTCGGCTGACTTCTGCTTCTTTCGAAGCAGACCTCCCCGGGTAATGCGCTCCCACCTTCCGGCTTATGCCTGCCGCATATACTACCGTGCCTTCCGTACAGGTACCGGACTTTGAAGATAATGGCCTCCTCATCCGACACGACAGCCTCATATGCGATTTCTGTTCGTCAGGCCAGCCTTTTGCCTTCGGCTTCCTTCAGCCAACACCTCGCGATGTTAACCTTGCCGTTCGGCTAACAGTTCCCCCTGTCGGGCCTGTAGAGGACTTTCACCTCCGAGTAAGAGCGCCCTGCCGGGCGCACCACAAAAAAAGAGACGGACAAAACATCCGTCTCTTACGCGCTCACAATTTCTTTCAACTAAAATCGAAAGATATTGATTATTCCCCGCAGAATACTTCCGAGCACGTTGTAACGTCCGTTCGAATAGTAACCGTATCTCGAACGCCCGTAATAACCGTCGTCGTATCCTCGGCGGAAACCTTCTCTAAAGTAATATCGATATTCGCTGAGGCTCACATAATAACTGTCGTATCCGTAATAGCCGTTTTGATAGGCAAACGAATCCCGGTAGTTATAACCCCATCGATCGTATCGATCTGCGCGACCTGCGCGGAAGCCTTGGCGATAACCTTCGTTTATCGCTCGGTTTAATAAATCACGGCCGTAGCTACTCGTGTAATAGTAATTTCCATTACGCGTGTAGCAATAATCGTAGCGCAAACTCCTGTTGTAGCGAGTGTTTTGCAAACGCCATCGGTCACGTCTCAAACGATCATAGTAAGCCTGCTGATAGCGCAGATAGCGATAACGACGCTGCTGTCTGAGCCGCCTTTGCTGGGCTTCATAGTAGCGTTGCTGTCGACGCAGTTGGTCACGATGAGCCGCCAAACGTTGATTTCGCAGCCTTTGAGCCTGAATTCTGCTCAAGTGTCTTTGGCGATTAAACCTTCGACGCGCGTTCTCTTCACGGCCGTAGTATCCGCTCTGGTTTCTTCGAACACGCTCATTTCGAGACCGCAAATTGTCGTTGCGATTTCGCAGCTGCTCGTTTCGAATTCGGGCACGACGGTTTTGCTGCCTGAGTTCCTCACGGCGATTTTCGGCGCGTCTGCGGGTTGAGTAAACCTGACTTCGCCGACGCTGCTCCGCTCGTTCGTAGCGCTTCCTGCGCTCTTCCGCGCGAAGTTTTTCCTGACGCTTGATCAGCTTTCGACGGGCCTTTTCATTCGTCTGAGCCTGGACCCGCATACGGCGCGCTCGTTCCTGACGCTGCCTTTCGGCGCGTTGAATCTGCCTTCGATACGCCCACTGCTCCGGCGTAAGATTGCCGGGGCGACCAGGCTGCGTCCGGTTTTGAGTCCGTCTGGTTTGCGAACGGTTCGTTCGACGATTTTGATTTGAAACAGCACGCGTGTTCCGATTGCCGCGATTTTGCGTCGCACTCGGTCGGCTTCTACGTCCGTTGAATCTGCTGTTGTTTTGGGTTGAACGACGGTTGCTTCTTGTTTGAGTAGCTCGTCGGTTTTGGGTTGACGCCTGAGAACGGCGTGTGCTTCGGTTGTTGTTCTGGCGCGCAGAACGTCTATTCTGACGTCCGCGATTCTTCTTTTTCTCTGTCTTTTTTTGGGTATTTGCAGCGCTGGAGCGCTGGCGTTTACGACCTTCCCCGCCGCGATTTCTCTGACCAAAGGCCAAATCACTCGCGCCTAGGAAAATCAGGAGAGTTAAGACAAAAGAAACGGAAAGGTTTCTTTTTGTTCTTATACGCATAGTTTTCCCCTTAAAGTTTGTATTTCAAAGACCCTAAATCGGGTTCTCCAACGTGGTTACAAGCAAATCGCGTTCCAGGCTTTCAACTGCTGGAATAGCTGGGCTTAACTAAAGACATGGATCTTCAGAGCACCGTTTGGTATACGTCAATACCCTTTTTCGTGGCAAAAAAGCGCGAAATTTGTATTGAGACGCGGTCTAAGACCGTTTACGTGTTATTCGACGATCGCAGCGATGGGGAAGATTAACTACCTTAGTTATTTACATTGACTGCCTCAAAAATTTGCATCTTTAAGCAGACGATCTCTGACCGTCCTTATTATTTATTACCTGCTGATTACTTGAGACGCGGTCAAAGACCGCTCTCTTAACGAGTTCCTGGATTGGTTCCTTGACGACCTCCGCCGTTAGAAAAATTTACACCTAAATTTTTACATCGTTAAGCAGACGGTCTCTGACCGTCCTTATTATTTATTACCTGCTGATTACTTAAGACGCGGTCGAAGACCGCTCGCTTAACGAGTTATTCGACGATCATAACTGCCAAGAAAAATAGACCGCCTTTTCTGATGTTATAAAGACGGTTTCTCCAAGGCAATGAACTACAATCGTAGTTGACCTGAAATTCGTTCTTTGAAAGGAGAAACCGCAATGACATTATATATTGGAGTAGATTTTCATCCATACCAGCAAACGGTAGCATGGTGTGATAGCAAAACGGGCGAAACTGAAACCAGTACATTGGGTCACGATCTGGGGGAGGTTCGCAAGTTTTATCAGGAAAAGCCTTCGGGAATTGTCGGGATCGAAGCATGTTGTAAGGCTCGCTGGTTTGAAAACGTGCTGGCAGAAACCGATCACGAACTGAAGGTTGGGAATCCGGTACTGATCAGAAAGCGAGCGACATCGCGGCACAAATCGGACAAACGGGATGCGGAATTGATACTGCGTTTGTTAATAAACGGGGAGTTTCCGGAAGTGTGGAGGCGGTCGAAAGCAAACAACGAAGTGCTTGATATTCTTAGACTGCGGCATAGTTTGGTCGGGCAGCGAACGCAGACTTACAACCGTCTGCAAGCGTTGGCGAGGAGCTTTGGGCTTCCGAAAGGTAAGATAAAATCGGAGTGTCATAAGGTGTTGCTAAAAAATATCAAAGTTGGAGAAGCTGAAGACCTGCAGCGCTCTCAATTATTCAAACTTGTAGAAAGTCTGGATAGTCAAATTCTTGAGCTCGAAACATGGCTTCGCAAACGGGCGAACCAAAATGATCAGGTACAGCTTTTACAGACCCAAAAAGGAGTTGGATATCTGAGTGCGCTGGCTTTGATAAACGCGATTGGAGACATTTCCCGGTTTGATCGTCCGACAAAGCAGGTGCCTGCATATATTGGTTTAGACCCCTTGGAAGATGAAAGCGCGGGAAAACGCAAGCCGGGTAAAATTTCCAGGGCTGGGTGTTCGATAACTAGATTTCTGATCGGACAATCTGCCCATATATGCACCAGATATGATGCGAATCTGAAAGCGTTTTACAAACGCTTGAGTAAGAAAAAACCCAAAGGAGTGGCAAAAACAGCAACTGCCAGAAAGCTTCTGGTCAAACTCTCAATAATGCTGAGAGATAATATCACGGCTGAAGAGTTTGACCAGCGTGGACGCACAGTCAACGATACTCGGGGCTGTCTCGGATTGAAATATCCGCTTTCTGATTGAGTTAGTTGACCTGCTTCCGCAATCTCGCTGAAGCAGTGCGAATCCAAACAACATAGGCAAATAGATGTTGAGAAACAACTTCTTCTTGAACATGCCTCAAGAGATGAGTTAGTGAACTCGTTAGCAGAAACTAATCAGTTTTACTAGATCAGTCTGAGCCACGTTAAATTTTCTCAGACAAAAAGTATACGAAAATGACAAAAATGAACGAATTCAGCTCTTCAAAGTGTATTGAAAAAAAAGAAAGTCGATAACGGCTGGAAAGTACCCGTCTGCCTTGACACCGAATCCGTCTTTAGAGAAGACAGCCTCTCTTGTGAAATTAGACTAAGCCCGAACTCTATCACGTGGCTTTTTCAAAGCGGTATCTGATTACAAGATCAAGATTTGCGTCATTTACTTTATGGCTAAACCCAATCGCTTTCATTCGTAGTTTCCCTGAGTTTTGAACCGGGGCAATAAATGAGAGTTTTTCCAGATCTATAATCTTGATCGGATTGATCTTCTCATCGATTGAATTCTGCACAAACCTCGCGAGAAGCTCGCCCCCCATTCCATTTGCTCCTTTAAGATTTACTTTTAAAACGTCAGCCTTTCCAGCGATTGCACGTTTGTTTCGATCGAACAAAAGGTTGATATTCGTTTCCGCCCAGCCTTCAAAATCAACGCAGCCAATAAACGGAAGCTTGTAGCTCCCTTCAAACGCAAGAGGCGCGTAAATCTTTCCCTGTCTGAATCTTACCGCTGTTTTCACACCTTCCGCTTCCTGCTTGAGCCTAATGGTTTCTGCACAATCAGCTGAGTTTGTTCCTTCTTTTATCGCCACGCTTGGCTCATCAAGATGAGTAAAAACAGCTTCCAAAAGAGCGTCAAAAAACTGTTCGTCTAAGGTCAACTTAACTTCGGTGGTTTGCGCCGAAGCCAATCCTGAAAAAACGCACAGCAGAAGTAGCGTTCTAAATATTTTTTTCGTCATATCGATTATTTTATTAAATTTGGAGGTTTTTTCTTCCGGTTTAAAGATGCTTTTGAGGATTTTCGAGTTGGTATTAAAAAGGCAAGTGCAGCAACCTGGAGACCATCCTTCTATTAAATAAGTCTTCGTTGCCTGGGAAAAACGCCGTATAAATCTCATGAGACATATGAATTTTGAAAAACGGCTTTTGCTCACTGCTGTGGCGTCTTTTCCACCCACAGGCGATTTTGTATCTCTTCGATCTCAGGAGTCGTATCTTTCAGCATTGTTTCAATCTAGCATTTTCAGACATTACTCAGCATTTCGTGTTACCCATCACAATCCGCTCCTCACGATGTCATGGAGCCGGAGGAGCCCAACGCATTTCCCTCCTTCCCCAACAACCGGTAAAACCGATATCTGCCTCGGACGATCTTCCATCAGTTTCAGAGCATCGAACGCCAAAATTTCAGGTGTCGCAACCGTCGGCTCGTACGTCATCATTTCTTTCGCGCTCAGACTCTCAAGATCGCCAGGCGATGTAGTTTCAATTGTCCGACGCAAGTCTCCATCCGTGATAATACCAATCAATTTTTCGTTTTCGTCGACAACATTCACCGCTCCTAGTGTGTATTTCGAGATCGCTTTGACCACATCAACCCAACCGGCATTTGCGGAAATATTCGGACTCTCGTGCATTAGATTTTCTACTCGAATTGTGAGACGTTTTCCGAGACGTCCCGCGGGATGATTTTCAGCGAAGTCTTTCTCAGTCAAACCTTTAGCCTGCATCAATGTCATCGCGATCGCGTCACCGATTGAGAGCGCGACCGTTGTCGATGTCGTCGGAGCAAGATTCAAAGGGCATGCTTCTTTATCAACCGACGCGTCTAAAACCACATCGCTTTTGCGCGCCAGCGTCGAATCAATGTTTCCAACAATCGAAATTATTTTGATTGAGCGATTTTTTAGAGTGGGCAGCAAAGTGAGAATCTCATCGGTTTCGCCGGAGTTACTCAAAGCAATTACAACGTCGCCTTGAGTTATAACACCCAAGCTTCCGTGAAGGGCGTCGGAAGGGTGAACAAAAACTGCAACCGTTCCGGTCGAGGTCAACGTTTGAGAGATTTTCTGCGCGATCACGCCTGACTTCCCTACGCCGAGAACGACGATTTTCCCACCGCACGTTGACAAATAATCCAACGCGCGTTCGACAGCTTCTTGTTTCAAACGCTCAGCGGCATGCTCAATCGCGTCTGCCTCCACACTCAAAATCTCGACAACCTTTTCGAAACTATCTTTCACACTATGAAGTGTGCGAATTGTTTGGGTTTTTGGCAAGCGCGGTGTTTAATTTTGGAAATATATTGCGAACGCAACGCAGATATGCGAATCTATATCTACTTATTTACCTCCGATCGGAGATTAACATGCGTGAAATCGATTTTCGCTCAAATGCAATAGATCCAACGTTGTGCTTAAAGCTAGGATGGAAAACCTTTCAAAGCAGAATGTGGCTCTTTTTGGGATTATGCCTTTTTCTCGGATTCCCGATTGGGTTTCTTGTTGGCTTTATAAGCCCATTCCCGCCATTCATCACGCGGTTAATCTCGACCGTCGTTAGCGGCAGCATTACCGCTGGGATTTTTTATATCGTTCTTACGGAAATTGACGGAAAGCGATCCGATTTCACAATGATCGCAAACGTACTCCCGGCAATCTCGTCGATTAGTGTAGTCTCGCTCATCGGAGCCGCGCCCGGCATGATTTTTAGCGCGATCGTTTCCGGGAACTCAGACGCCAACGCTATTCTTGTTGCAACGAAAGAAATTACAGCAATCGGTCCGGCTGTATTCGTGTTTTCGCTAATCGGACTACTTGTAAGCTTTTTCCTATATTTTGCCTATCCATTACTCGCGGAATACCGGCTCAGAGCGATAGAGACCATAAAACTTAGCTCGTCGGCTGCTAGGCAAAATGTTCGGGGGATTGTCGCCCTTACTATATTGAATTTTCTGATCTTCGTCAGTGCAGTTCTCGTAGGGGTATTTTTCGTATCTACGCTAATAATAGGGTCGGTGGCAATTGGAGGCGATGGCAGTGTTTTCTTTTTAACATTGATTCCACTCTGGATCTTAATGTCCACGGCAGTATCGATTAGCTATGCAACGGTCGCACACGCCTACCGGCAAGTTTTTCCGAAGAGTAACGAATCCGTAATCTAGAGAAAAATTGATAGTCCGCTATTCTCGGATCGATCAAACGACAACAGGAGTCATAATCGAAATCACACGAAGCCGTTTGTGGTTGATTCGCTCTCGCTACTGAATAGCTTTTGCCTTTCGAAGTATTTTTCGGGTATCACCGTGTTTATTTCGAATCGCCCATCCAAGCGCCGTTATTCCCTGGTTATCGCGTAAGTTTACGTTGGCTCCGGCTTTAACCAGCGCCCTCAAAACCCTTCTTCGGCTATTCGCAGCCGCAAGAATGGCGGCGGTTTTGCCCTGGTCGTTTTGCAGGTCCAAATTTGGAGTTGCTTTGAGAAGTTCTTTCACAACGTCGATGTATCCCTTTGCGGAAGCCAGCATCAACGCCGTCTCTCCCAGATTGTTTCGGATGTTTGGATCGGCAGAAGCGGCGATTAGTAAACGCGCAGCCCGAATGTGCCCTTCCGAACTTGCCCACATCAACGCGGTGTACCCGGATTCCGCATCGCCAGCATTGACATCAATACTTCGAGCAACAAAAAACTTAAGTGAGTCGCGATTGTTGTATCGTGCCGCCAGCCGCAACCCCACTTCGCTCTGAGTTATTTTGTCTTCGAGTTCAATCTCATCGAAAAAATAGTTGAGAATTTTGGTGGAATTCGCCATCGAAGCGTAATTAAAAGGAGTATAGCCGCGCTCGTCCTTTGCATTAGCGTTTGCCTTGCGTGCAATCAGATACTTGACCGTGTCCAACTCTTTTCCAAGCACCGAATACATCAGCGCAGTTCGTCCATTTACGTCGGGGCTGTCTGGACTAATGCCGGTTTCCAACAAAATATCGAGCGTGTCGCGATAGCCTTTTTGCGCTGTGTTGCGAAAAGCCTGTTCGATTTCGGGGTGTTCCAGCGCACCATAAATATCTCCGCCAATGAAATCTCGAACAACTCGTTTTCGCCCGTTTGCAGCCGCTAAAGTAAACGCGGTTTCGCCGTCATTGTTACGAACGGATCGGTCTGCACCTTCCTGGTAGAGTTTTCGAGCAATATTTCGATGCCCTTTTGACGCGGCGTAAATAAACGCCGTATTGCCTTCATCATCTCTTGCATCAACAAGCGCCCGACGACGCAAAAGCAAACCTACGACATCATCTCTGCCGTTTTCCGCCGCGAGAATTAATGGAGTTTTTTCGTCCGAGTCTCGTTGATCAATCGCCTGTCCATCGCTAAGCGCCTCGCGAACCGCCTCGTAGTCGCCTCTCGACGCCGCTTCTGCTAGGGACGTTGTGCGTTCCATTCCAACTAGAACTTCAAAACTACGACTCGAATATCCGCGGTTGTTTCGCGTGTAGTAGCAGCGTCCGCTACGTAAACTTCCGGCGTAAAGACCGCCCGACCTCGAAACTCGGCAAACATAATGATTATCATTTTCGTCGCCACCAACGATCACCGCGCGACTATAATTTCGCGTTCGACTCCACGAATAGCCTGAGCCGGTCAAAACTGAAAACCTCGACGCAGAACGCTCACCGCTTCCGGGATTGTAGTAGCAACGGTCATCAAGCGCTTTTCCGGCGATCGTACGATCTCCATAACGAACTCGGCAAACATAAGTTTTCCGACCGTCATCCTCGTTTCCGGCTACCACCGCATCCGAAGGAATTGTGTTTCCTCGAACTCGAATCCAATCCGCACTCGTCTGAGCTTTAATTGAGATGGCTAGCGCCGAAAACAACAGAAAAGTCGATAAATAAGGGATTATTTTCAGTTTCATATTTTTTAAAGAATCAAATTGAGTATCCAAGTCCGTGGCGACTGTCAGATTTGGACGATTAGTTTGATGATTCTTGCTACGTAAATTTTGCAACGAAAGTTTGCACATAGACGTTGCAAAAAATATGCACGAAAGCCGAGATGTGAAAATTCAAATTGCTCGACGACCTAAACTTTTTCGTTTATATCAATGAGAAACCGAGGACGTAAATTCTATCAACACCGGATCAACCGCCGTCGAACCACGCGAAAGTAATATGTGTCTCCCGTCCTTTGAGAAAGCAAAATTGTAGATAAGCTCGGATGTAAAATCTGTAATTTGAATCGGCTCGCCGCCGGCAACCGGTTGGCTCCAGATGTTCGAAACGCCCTTATCTGTTCGAATAAAGGCTACGCCGGTGCCATCCGGGGTCCACCAAAGCGGTTTGTAACCGTAAAAAAACTGAACCGATTTGAATGTATCAAGAGGTTTACCTCCCTGGCTCGAGACTATTGCAATGCTCGCTTTAATCGCCCTGCTAGGACTCCGCAAAAGACACGCGAAAGTTTTACCGTCAGGCGAATAAACCGCGCCTCCTGATTCATAATCCGTCAATTGGATCGATTCACCGCCATTGATCGAAACTTTTTTGATCGTACTCTTTCCTTTCGTCCTTGATGTATAAATTACCCATTTTCCATCCGGTGAAACGTTGGGGTGAGAATCGGAACTTTGTCCTCCCGAAATTTGCCTAACATCGGAACCATCCTTAGAATTCATGCGGAATATTTTGGATGTTCCGGTTTGGTTAGATGAAAAGAAAATGAACCGTCCGTCGGGAGAAACTGTTACATTGGCTTTTGAATACTTATCGTTTGTGAGAGCCTTGCGGTGAGTTCCATCATCGCTTATCGACCAAATATTCCGCCCCCGACTTACTCTTTCAGTAAAAACAATCCGTCCGTCCGGCGAGGATGACAACCCGAGTTGTCCCGAATTAGTTGAATCGGTTAGACGCACCGCGCTATCCGAATTTTCATCAATACTAACCTTCCAAATCTTCGTCTGCACATTCCAGGGTGAAGCTACAATTCGCCGTGCATCAGCCGAAACGCCCATTCCATAATTTCCCCAAGAATATAAGTCGGACGTGATTCTGTTTACAGCGCCTCCTCGATTTAGAACATAGATGCCGCTTCCCCTTTTGGGGCGATGACCGATAAAAATTAAATCCTCGCCGTCACCCGTCCACGCCATCTTCCCAATTCCCGAAAATGTGTCTGATGTAAGAGGCTCTACTTCGCCACTCTTAATGTCCAGGTTATAAATAGTTCGGGTGGCGTCCTTTTTCGTCGGTTCGGAGCTTGCTGCAAAAGCGATCGATTCGCCGTCTGGTGACCACGCCAAGCCAAGTCCAAAACTCATTTTTTGATAGCTACGCGTTAGTAGAACCCTTTCAGACCCATCGTTGACGTTGGTTGCGACGAGGTTTGTCGTACCTTTCTGCGAACCGAGCCTGAAAAACGCCACCTCTTTTCCATCCGGCGAAATCGTAAAACAAGGAGAAAGATTGCTTACGATGCGTTTCGGCGTGCCGCCGAGAACGGGAACACTGTAAATAACAGCGTCCGGATCATTTTTATCAAAAACAATGTAATAAATGAGAGAGTTATCGGGCGAAAAATTTGTACACCCAAACGTTCGGGTCGCCGGTTCGATTATCGAACGCTCTGAATTAGTGTCAATCTGACGAATAAAAAGGGTGCCTTTTCCTGATCCAGAGTTTTCAGCGTAGGCAACAAATTTTCCATTCGGGGATAAACTGGCCGCACCTACCTGTCTCCCGTCGGTAAGCTGGGTCATTTTCATTTCGTCGGGTTTCACCATCGCCAGCGTTTTTTTATCTCGGCTCTTATAAATCCAATAACCCGTTAACGCCGTGACCAACATCACGCCAATCAATCCGGCGGCAAAAAGAATGTCCCGCAATCGGCTAGGTCTCTCTCCAGACTCATTTGAGGACGCAGGGTGGTCGATAAACCCTTCCTCTTCGACGACAGCATGGGACAATTTGTGGCGCTCGATAACGATCTCGGAGTTGCCATTTGAGACATCACCAATAAATTTATATCCCTTGCCAGGCACCGTAACGAGAAAACGCGGGTCGTCAGCCGTTTCGCCAAGCGCCCTTCTGAGCGCAGAAATCTGAACGGATAAGTTTGCTTCCTCCACAAACTGATCCTTCCAGACTTTATCTAAAATTTCGTCTTTTGTGAGAAGACGCCCATGGTTTTCCACCAAAAAAGCCAGCAATTCAAACGTTTTAGCGTAGATTTCTATCGGTTCGCCGTCTCTGGTTAATCTTTGACGCTCTCTATCTAATTCAAACTCGTTAAAGGAGATACTTTGTTGCGTTTCCTCGTACATAGGGGATTTTGCACTTTTTTGGAAGTTTTTGTCCCAGTTTTTAAGACATTTTAGAAACTGCTCAGCGATACTTTGCTCATTGAACATTCAGAAAACGTCTAAAGCTTACGTTTAGCTTAATCGTAGCAAATCTAAGACGTTAAAGAAACAAAATTTTGCCGCATGCAAAGAATTGATTGACGAGAGGACTAGTAAAAAATGGCGCATGTCCTAACACCAAAACCATCTGACTCGAAGATGCCGGTATTCATCAATGTGGACACCTCGGTTGGGCGGAATGGCGATAACTCAAACCGAGAAGATATTTTGCTCGTTCAGTTTATGTTAAAGGCGTTAACTAACAACATGACCACACCAAAAGGAAAAATAATTAAGCCAATTCTTTTGGAGACGCCGCAGACAGGAATCGTTGATCGCGCAACAATACTGAGCATTGAATTGTTTCAAAGAGCAATCGGACATCCGGTTGATGGACGAATTAGCTCCGCGCGTGGATATTCCTACGGGATAAGGTGGTTCACAATCGCCGAACTAAACGTAAAAGTAAGAGCAGACTTTAGGCAGGCTTTTCCGCGATTGGATCAAATACCGGGGTGTCCGGGGGAACTTCGAAATCTTATAAACCGCATTATGTGAGGGAAAAAGAACGAAATGCTGCGGAAAACAGATTTTCTGCGGTTCGTAATTTAAACCGGCTCGATTTTTTTAGCCCCAAAAGACAAAGGAATGTGAGGAGAAACCATATGAAAAACAATTTAGCAAAACTCGCTGTCGTAATAGTCACCGGACTATTTTTTGCTGCTGCCACACACGGTCGGTCGAATAATTTTATTCGCAACCAAACCACGCTCCAATCAAACGCGAATTTCAATATTGACGGCGTCGGCAAAAGTAGAGTGTTTGAAGCTGGGGAATACTTTGCTATCAACGGTTTTCGAATGCTTAGAAACGGTCCGGCGGGGCACACCACAATACTCGTGGGCTTTAGCGCCGGCGACCAAAACACCGGCATCTTCAATACATTCGTTGGTTCATCTTCCGGTTATCGGAATACCACGGGCACCGAAAATGCCTTTTTTGGCTCAGGGTCAGGACGCGCGAACAACAAAGGCTACGGGAATTCTTTTTTTGGGCACTCAGCCGGACAACGTAACCAAGACGGATTCTACAATGCTTTTTTTGGCTCAAATTCTGGCACGTCACACGAATGGGGAAGGGACAACGCTTTTTTTGGCGAACGATCCGGTGCGTTCCAAAAGGAAGGTTCGTACAACACGATGATCGGTGGATCTACCGGCTTTAAAAGTACCACCGGAGAATTCATCTCGCTATTTGGGTGGGGAGCAAATACGGGATCAGCCGGTCTGTCTTATGCAACCGCAATTGGTGCCAGCGCAGCGGTTTTAACAAATAATACAGTGCAGCTAGGCAGACACACTTTGGATAAGGTTCGTATCGGCACACTTGTGCCCGAAGGTGAGCTGCCGATTTGCATCAACGGCAACAATGAACTAGCGTTTTGTTCCTCCAGCAAGCGTTATAAAACCAACATCTCAGATTTTAACTCAGGGATCGGAATAATAGAGCAACTCCGCCCGGTTTCCTTTCGTTGGAAGACCAGCAAATCAATTGATCTTGGACTCGTAGCCGAAGACGTTGCGGTATTTGCTCCAGAATTAGTCTCGCTAAATCCATCAGGAGAAATCGAAGGTGTTAAATACGAAAAAATCGGACTGATCCTCGTTAATGCGGTTAAAGAGCAACAGGAGCAAATCAGGTTACAGCAAAAGCAAAATAACCTGCAGGGAGAAAAGATTGAAAATCTTGAAAAAAAACTCTCCACTTTGAGGTCCCTTATCTGCACAAATCGTGACTTTGCAAAATCTTGCGGTTGACTACTGCTGCAAATTAGCAAAGCGAGAAAAAACATTTAGGAGAAAACACTATGAAGAAAAATATGTCGAAAATTGCAATTGTTTTAATCACTGGATTATTGTTTACTGCTGCCGGTTTTAGTCAAAGCAACCAATACATCCGCAATAGTCTCAACCTTCAAAACGGCGCGAACTTCAATATTGGAGGCAACGGTAATGCCAATGTTTTTAACGCTCAAACGCATTACGAAATAGGAGGGCAGCGAGTACTAGTCGCATCTCCCTTTCCTCAAAGAAATCTATTTATCGGGACGGATGCTGGAATAAATAATACACCGGGGACCAACTTGGGAACTCGAAACACGTTTATTGGCATTAATGCGGGGAGGTTTAACACAACCGGCTTTAACAACACATCCGTTGGTCAAGCTGCAGGACTCCAAAATACCACTGGATTTGAGAACTCTTTTTTTGGATTAAACGCTGGCAGGAATAACACAACGGGGTTCCGGAACTCCATCTTTGGCTCCTCGGCAGGGGAGCAACTTACGATCGGTTCAAGTAACTCATTCTTTGGTCACTTTGCAGGACGACGTACAACTGTTGGAGGTGGCAACTCATTTTTCGGGTCATCTGCCGGACAAGAAAATCTCGGCATTCAAAACTCCTTTTTTGGATTTCTCGCTGGTGGGGCGAATACAAATGGCACTTTTAACACGTTCGTTGGCACTCGAGCCGGAGTGTCAAACGTCTCGGGTTCATATAACACACTTATCGGAGCAAATGCCGATTTAGGTACGGATGGTCCGCCGCTGCAATATGCGACTGCCGTTGGTGCAGAGTCAGTCGTACATAACAGCAACACAATCCAGCTCGGCAGAATTTCCGGCGCCGACATGGTCAATATTTCAGGTCAACTCGCCGTTGGTTCGTTTGGGGCGGGTTCGATTGCCGTTTGCCGGACATTGGGCGGGTTGATTTCGAACTGTTCGTCCAGCATTCGTTACAAGACCGATGTTGAAAACTTCCAACCGGGTTTGAGCCTGATTAAGAAGCTCCGACCGGTTTCGTTTCAATGGAAAGATAGCGAAATGCTCGACCTGGGGTTGATCGCTGAAGAAGTCGGTGAAATCGAGCCGCTTCTGGTAACAAAAAACAAAGATGGTGTAGTCGAAGGCATTAAATACGAAAAAATCGGACTGATCCTCGTTAATGCGGTCAAAGAGCAGCAAAGGCAGATCAGATTGCAGAGAGAGAGAAACGCCGACTTAAGGAAAGAACTCGACAAGTTGAAGACCATGATCTGCTCAAGAGGTGAGTTTGCAAAGTCTTGCTAATGAGGTCGCCGTTTTGGGAAGAAGGAGTTTTTACTAGCTTTAGAGAAACAAGAGGAGAACAAAATGAAACACAAATTAGCAAGGCTCGCGGTCATAACAATCGCCGGACTATTTTTTGCTGACGCCACATATGGTCAGCAGTATATTCAGAATCAAACAAATCTACAGCAGAACGCCAATTTTAATATCGATGGCGTCGGCAGCTCCGCAGTTTTTAATGCCGGAAAATATTATGAAATCGGAGGGCGGAGGGTGCTACTCGCTAATCCTTTCCCTGAAGCCAATGTATTTGTAGGGATAGATGCGGGGGCAAGCAACGCAACGGGTTTCAATAACTCGTTCATAGGCTTCAATGCGGGAAAGTCAAATAAAACCGGTAACGCGAACGCGTTTCTTGGTTGGAGTGCAGGCGAAAATAATATAACTGGTCGATCAAACACTTTTGTTGGATCGGGCACTGGACGGTACAACGCAACCGGAAGCAATAATTCATTCTATGGCGTTGGAGCCGGAACGCAGAATACGACTGCCGAATACAACTCGTTCTTTGGCGCCTGGGCAGGAAGAGATACGACCAGCGGAACCATTAACTCTTTTTTTGGAGCATTTGCGGGGCAGAGTAATACTCTTGGTCAAAGAAACGTTTTCCTTGGATACGCAGCCGGATTAAGAAATACAACCGGTTCGGACAATGTCTTTATTGGAACCGGGGCTGGTGAAAACCACAAGATAGGGCGTTGGAACACTCTAGTTGGCAGATGGGCTGGTTCAAACAACCATGTAGGAATTTCAGTTTCACTTTTCGGATCGAAAACGGATACGGGTTCGGTCGATTTGGAATATGCGACCGCCGTAGGTGCTGAAGCGACGGTTTTAACAAATAATACCGTACAGCTAGGCAGACACAATTTAGATAAGATTCGCGTAGGCACACTCACCAATGCCGGCAAGGCACCGGTTTGTATCAATGGAAACAATGAACTTGCGTTTTGTTCTTCCAGCAAGCGATATAAGACCGATATCTCAGATCTTAGTTCCGGTCTCGGAGTTATTGAGCAACTGCACCCAGTTTCTTTTCGCTGGAAATCCAGTAAATCGATTGATCTCGGACTCGTAGCCGAAGACGTTGCGCAAGTAGCCCCGGGATTAGTTTCACTAAATCCCTCCGGAAAAATCGAAGGTGTTAAATACGAAAAAATCGGACTGATCCTCGTTAATGCGGTTAAGGAGCAGCAAGCGCTAATTGAGAAGCAAGCAATTGAAATAAAGTCACTAAAAAAATTGATCTGTTCGACTAAGCAGGATCCGGCGATCTGCGGGTAGGCAGCAAGTCGTTGTTGTGGTTCATTTTTGGGCATCGCTCGGAACTTCGGGCATCTCCCACGCCCTTTTTATCGGTAACTTAGACCAGGATTCGTCCAGGGCTGTTACTTTTCGCAATTCGAAATCAGGAGATGAAATGAAAGTGAGACAAATTTGTCAGAAGAGTTATTTGGTATTGGCAGTTGTCTTAGGAGTTTTTCTTACAGCGATGCCGGTGGTTGGGCAGCATTATAGTCCCAATCAAAACAATGGCGTACGCCAAACCGCTTTCCGTCAGGAAATTGCGAGACTAAATATAACGGTCGAGCGTGGTGGAGGCATACCGTTGCCTATAAAAATGGTACCCAGGGTTCGACGCGGAGACGTTATACGGGTCAGATTGATTGACCAACAAATTAACGGTATTCGCCCTGACGAGAGCCAGTGGGACTGGTCGTTAGTAGTTGCCTTTATAAATCCGAGCAAAAACGAGGCGGATGACCGCTCCGTATCTCGAGAGATCAACTTCCGTCGCGACGGTTGGTACCGAGAGCATTCGGTCAAGGCGCCGTACGACAGCCAACCGATTTTCTTTCTCTATACGAGACAGGGCTATCGAAAAAAGATTAAAAAACTGATAACCAAGAATTTTAACGAAGTTCGAAAGATCGGTGAAAAGACAATCGAGATTGCAGACGCTTATGCCCAGATAGGTTCCTTTCTGAGTCAGCTGCAAGGTGTGTTAAGACAGAATCCGGACGTTTTTAACAATAATAATCGCAACGTTTATGGCGGCTTTTATAATTACGGAAACTCATACGGCAATGATTTTATGCGAGAGCAGCTAGTCGAGCGTCTTGCACAGAGTTTTAACATCGCTTTACCAAATTGTTGGAGGCGCGGATACGGAGGCGGTTACAGTAGCTACAACAACAGCTACTCAAATGATTTTGTTTCGCGTGCCCAATGCGTTGCGCAAAATGTCAGAATAGAAGATTTCGATCTGAGTGTCTCAAAGATTCTTCAGCAGGGCGGGCTCCTTGCTGCGACCCATCTAGCAAAAAAATACCCGTCGCTTGCCCACTGGATAAACATCGCGGCAATTGCCGTTGACCTTATACTCAAGATCACACGAAAAACGCCGCTTCGGATTTATCCGACGATAGCAACCGTCAGAAATTCTCATCCGTACAACCCGCCGAACAGTTACCTCCTAAATAATCCAAGGGGGCAAAACCAGGGAAACCGGTTGAGTATAGTTCCACCACAGCAGCTTAGTATCTACTCCGAGCGCTCACCATCCGCCTCGGGTTTCGTATCAGCCTTCCCGATTGTCGTCCATAAATGGCAAGCCGAGCCCGATCCGGAAGTTATTACTCTGGCAACACCGAAATTGTTGGAACCATGTCTCCACATTGGACGAAACATTCTGAAGAATACTGATCTTACATACGATTGGCTTAGAGATCCCTTTGCCAGAGATTTTCGTCTGGTATTAAGTTCGGAAAACGGATTTACAAAAGAGTTTGGTCTAACCAAGAATATGGGAATTTCAGGCTGGGATCTGATGGTAAACCCCGGGGACGCCCGCGCATTTCCAAAAATAAAGATGACCCTCAAAGCTCAGATTGTTGCGACCCGTGGTTTTAACAAAATAAAAAGCCCTAAATTTGAGGTGCCGATACCGGGTGGAGGAAATTGGAAGATAACGGAAAAATCAAAGAGCGGCTTTTCGGTTGGCGGAAAACGTCGGGTTGTGATCACTAACACGAATGGAGATTGCGGATGCATAAGCTCGGTGAAATACAAGCCGACGTTTGGCGGAGAGTTCGTATTCGCGACACGTGCCAATGCAAACCCAATTAGGATCAGCGAGGACGGAAGCTATGCCTGGTTTGATATAGACACCTCTCATTTTGAACCGGGGAATGGCAATTTGGAAGTCTATACCTTTGGCTCAGCCGGTCCCGAAGTCATTCCGATCACCCTCTACGGTCCTCCGCCGAAGATCACAAAACTCAATGTTCATAGAGGCGACAGGCACGTTACGGTTGAAGGGAAACGTGTCAAACAGATTCGGGCGCTGAAAATAAACGGAAAGCCCGCCTTTCGAAGCCAGGAACCCGGGAGTGGGAAACAAACGGCCGCCATTTTCACCTTTCGGGATCCCCAACACCAGATCCTATCGAAGAAGGTAAAGGTAGAGTTGAAACTTGAAGGGAATCGTAGGCATATCCCGCAGAAACTTTTTCCTGTACTTCCGGCTCGCCCAACGCTGGCAGCAGCTGATGACCGTGAGATTGAGGCTGATGTTCTTGATGTCCCCTCAGCAAAAAGAGGCCAGCGTTTGGGTTTTCATCTTAGCTCATACCCGGTCGCATTCGTCAACACAAAGAAAATGACGTTGGCTGTAAAAACCAGCCTTACGGATTATGAGTTTCGCGCCGAAAACATATCGATAGAAACGCGGATTGAAAATGGTGCAGTAGATCAAGCCCAGTTACCTGAAACGGCCTTTGAGGTGATTGATACTTTTAATATGCGAATCGACTTCACCTTTAATAGTCAATACAACCAGTTTCTGGCCGGGCGGCGGCTTCAGTTTCGGATTCGAGACCGTGTAAGAGGTGTTTCGGATTGGTACACCATCAAACAAACATTTATTCGGATTCCCCAGATAACTTCCATTCGTTGCTCGAAGGGGCAGTGCCGAATTGTCGGTAAAGGTCTTGACTATATAGGCCAGTATTCGGTTGACGGCGGCGCAACTTGGCAGAAGCAGGGCGACGTTAGGGCTACATCAAACGGAAGCTTCTCTGTGGTCATATCCGGAGTCAGAAACAAAAAATTGCTGCAAATCAAACTTAGGGATTTTCCGGCGACCGGAGGTTTGCCTTTGCTTAACTAGCATCCGGCTGCCGCGCGTGAAATGTCGCGACGAGAATTGATCGCTTAGACAAATAATGAAACGAACCGCAGTGACAATTGAAACGATCGAAAAAATAGTCGTTCAACTCGGCAAATTGAATTCCGAGTTTGTTTGCAGGGACTGTCAACCGAAAACAACGGACCTCCGCAAAGGCAAAAAAGTATTTTCGGCGGATCAGATTGAAACCGGATCGACATATTTTTTCGAGACGGAAAAAGGTTCGTTTTTGCTAATTAAAGTTCTTTGAGGACAGGAAAAGTTTTTCTTCCTAGGGGTCGGTAATTCGACTCCCCCTGAAGGGAAGCAGTCTCCAGATTAATCTTTTAAAGGCTGATTGGAGGCTGTTTCCTTCCCGTTGTCTGACCGCTGGGAGATTTTCATTGTCTTTTTTGTAGAGGAGTAATAAATATGGGTTTTAGAATTTTTGCTAACGGACATAGAGGTTACAGGAGAAGAAGCGGTAGGGTGCGCAGAAGTTTCATATATTCCAGAAACAACTGTCTCGATCGGTCAGATTTTGATCCGCCAAAACTATTGGCAATGATCCCCGGTTCACCGAGTTTAGCGGGAGTTTTAGAAAACCAAGTTGGAACTGCCGAGTCAAATGCTGCGGAGGCAATGCAGGCGGGAATCTATGCGCAGGCAAAAATGATTTTCGCGCATCAAGTGGTAAATCAGGTGAATCTGCTCGCGATGCACGGACAACACGGGAATATAAGTCTTTATTGTCATGAAAAAAATAGGTTCTGGGCAGATTCAAACAGTTACACCTATTGTTACTTGTGGGGAGTTAACCCCGGAAGAGAAGAAATTGGACCCGGGCTGGAAAAAACCGACCTTAATAACTTTGGCGTTTTACATATGCTCGCTAGAGTTTTGGGTCGCTACGAAATGAAACTTCCTCGATCTGCCGTTGCATCAATTCGTATAGAAATTTGGCATTAAATTGGGAGCCAAACACAGGATTCGTTCTGAAACGAGTTTACCAAAGGAGCCACGAAAATGAACCTTTCAAAAAAACACAGCTTTATAATTTTAGCGCATCAAGAGATGAAAATGCTCAAACAACGTCGCCCGTCTAATCAGGAGCTAGATAATTATTTTGCTCAATGTGGGGGTACGTGGAAAAGGAATGACCACGTAACTCATTGGTGCGGTATTTTCGTTACGTACCTTTTGCGAAATGCGGGAGCGAACGTCAAATGGAAAATGGGTCACGGCATCCGCAATCAGTCCGAAAGTGAAAATCCAGGAGGAGGCGTCGACCTTCAGTATGTTCTCGGAAACAACGGGATTATGCCCGGCGACATCTGTGTTCGAGGTAATGGACAACATCACTTTATCATCATCGGTGAGCCTGATATACACGGCACCTTCGAATATTGCATTGAGGGAAATTATGGAGGTCTTGGAAACCCTCTTCTTCATCAGGGCAAACGTGCCGAAAACAATCAAGGTGATGTCAATTATTATTATCGGATTCTCAATTGAGTAGCCATTTAACGCTCGCGGAGTTCACGGTGTTGAAAACAAACGGTCGAATGGAAAGCATAGAATGATCTGCTGGTGCACCAAACTGCGAAGGGCTCCTGAAATCACACTTTTCAGATTGATAGGAAACTCTAAGTAAGACAGGTAGAGGCACTCGAGAAATGGCGCACGAAAATAGCAAATAAAAAGGAGGTTTGAATGGCGAGGTTATATTTCTGTGATAAGCCGGACTTCGTGCATTTATATTCTGGTGACAAGTCAGTCGGTAGAGGCGGAGTTAACGCAAGAGAGGATGTTCTTCTTGTGCAGTTTTTTCTCAGAGTGGTGATGGAAGATAGCCCGAAAAGCGAAGGGTATCGACCCCCAAACGAAACGCCTATTACGATAGACGGCAACTGCGGACCGCAGACAATTCGCTATATCCTCTATTTCCAGCAAGAAGGAAACCGTAGAAATCCTGACGGGCAGACCACCGTGGACGGCGTAATTGATCCGGTAGTCGGCGCTAAACTAATTGGCTCCATTTCAGGGACCTTCTATACGATTTTGGCGTTAAACGCGAACTATAGGCACCGGCGCCCGGGGATGCTAAATGATATTAGAAAAGATGTTCTATGTCCGCCAGAATTGGCAAACGCACTTACGATATGATGAGGAAATCGCCTGCAAATTGATCGGCAATGCTAGACTGACACATACTATTTAAGGAAAAGGTATTAAACGCCAAAAAGATATCTACCATTTTATAACGTCTACGAATCAGTTGGTAAATTTGATGTCAATAATAACACTGACAAGCTGATCAGAGACCGTCGAAAGATTTGTAGGATATATCCACGATGTTAGGAATCGAGACAGAGACACTAGGTTCGCAAACAATGAAATTCGCCGTTTTATTTGCCTTCCCAATCGGATTCCTTGTGCTTCTCTCCGGCTGCACACTCCTAAGTTCCACTACTGAAATTGATGAGCGGTTTTCTCTTCGAAAAGGAGCAGAAATTGAAATAAGAGGTGAACGGCTTTTTATTAAGTTCATCGAAGTAAAAGACGATTCGAGGTGTTATAAGAGTCTATATGATTGGTATATATCCCAACATCACTGTGCCTCCGCTGGACAAGCAAAGGTCGTCACCCGAGTTAGGAAAGCAAATCAAGAAGAGACTATAGAATTTTGGGTCTCCGGGATACCTGGCAAACACCAGACTGAGGAGCAGATCGAATCACAACAAAAGACTTTTTTAACTTATGAAATTACCGCCCTCGAACTGTCTCTGAGAGCCGATAGGGTGACTTTTATTGTAAACGAGAAACTGAATTCCCGAAAACCTATCGGAGAAAATAGGTTAGATAAACTTGAAAGGGTCGAATTCTCCGTGAACTTTTGCGCGAAGAACTGTTCTAAATATAGGATCTTGTTGTTTTGGATATTGGGATTCATTGGAAGGCCAAACTCATTTCCGTTGTAAAAATCCTATCGGGAAATATGAGATGAAAAAAATCAAAACCAATTCGTTAATTTTATCTGCGTTTTTGGTTTGTGTAATTTGCGTCCCGGCACAATATGACGACTACGGGAAGTTAAATAGATGGACGACCGACGTCATCCAGCGTCGCGATGGCTACAAGCTTACGGACGAAATCCTGTGCAGCATTAGGGTCGAAAAGAGAAAGAAGTTTGACCGCATTGTGTTTGAGTTCAAGGGAGCTAAACCCTATTTTTCCCTCGGTTATCTCGATTCAAACATTTATTCGCACGATGGAGGTGATTTCCCAATTAAAATAGCCGGGAACTCATTTTTCGTCATAACCTTTTTTATGGGCAGCTGGGATAATCCGCCATGTACCTTGAAAACATTTCCAAAAGGAAAATTAAGGATGCCCGTGGTTTGGCAAATTACAAAGGGAATATGGTGGGAAGGACAGAGGGACTTTTTAATCGGGGTGAATGAGAAAACGCCTTTTCGAGTGAAGACGCTAAAGCGCCCAAGGCGTCTCATAATTGATTTTCGAAATAGGGAAAAGAAGAAATCGAGGTAGATTAAGCACCTTTACTTGGAGCGGAATATGTTAAATGACCCCAACAGCGGAATTAGGAAATTATTACCGATTATTTTGCTCACGAGTTTGTTTACAGCAATTATCTTGCTTGTGATTTTCGGTATCGGCTTGTATTTGTTTTTCCCGAAAAATGCTCCTGAGCAAGGATCAGAGGGAAGCAGGGTCGATCCGGAAAGTAAACCTACGCCGTTTAAACAGACAAAGAAACCGAGTCCAATAAAACCTTCCGCGATTTCAAAGGTTGAATACCGCGAATCCGATCTTCAAACAAATCGTCCGCCAGATTCAATGAGATTCTTAGGGAATGTGGATTCGGAAAACAATGTAGATAAGTCTCTAGTTGTTACTCTTTTTTCTGATGGAACTGCGCAAAGGGTATCCCGCGAACAGAAAACTATCAACGGAAAAAAAATGCGTGCGACTGTTAAACGCTCTGAAGGCTCGTTTCCACAGAAGGATTTTCAAAAACTCGCCAGTGCATTGGTTGAGAACGACTTTCTCAACACAGAAGATTCAAAAAATGTCACCTCATTGCCGTGGAAAAAAGAATTGGTAATCTTTTACTCCGCGTCAATGGTAAGCATTGTGAATTCAGAAAAACGGATCGAGCTGGGACACGACGGCGAAGAAAAACCGGGGCTTCAAGCAATATTAGATGCCTTTAGACGTCTGGAAAAAGAGACTAAATGGGAACAGGATAAATGATAAAGAGTTCTGACGGCGAACAGGCTATATCCGGAGATAAGCTTGAATACTCCAAAACGCAACGGGAAAAGCAATACATCTGTTTATTTTGCAGCTATCAAAGTAAGAATAAATTGATCCATTGTCCCGAATGCGGGAGGAATAGATTTGCAAATCAAGTCGGGAATGAGTTTATTTGTCCGGAATGTAAATATGCTGCAGAGGAGCTCTTTGCGTTTTGCCCGGAGTGCTATGAAAAAAACTATTCTACTCAAGAGAAAAAAGTCAGGATATATTCGCCCGAAAGAGAAGTAAAAGGCCGGTTTGAAAACAAATCAGACGAAATACTTGACTCTTTAAATAATTCCGAGCCAACCTTTCGAGAGTTCATACGAACGAGCGACAAAAAAGAACTGTTGTCTGGCATTTTGAGCGCCTTTGAGGGTTTCTGGGTCAGTAGGGAAGCAAAAACTTGTTTATATTGCCGCGAAGAAAATAGTCTGAATAATGATAAATGTTGGTCTTGTGGAGAAACGTCGTTCGCCGATCTCATATCCATTCGCGAAAATCGCTCAGAAGGTAAAAGAAGACTTAAGGAAGGATTTTGGGGGCTCGCAGCATTCGCGATCGTATATGGGTTGCTTTTCCACTTTAAGGATTACAATCTTTTTTCAAATACTTACGGGTATCTTGTTTCCATTGCGGCGTTGGGTTTTTCAGTCTTTTTCCTTTCACAAATCGTGGAATCATATTTCAGAATATTCTACGGAAGAAGAAACAGGATTCTACAAATTCTAAACTGGACAGGTTGGTTGCTTATCACAATTATTGATGGGATTCTGCATTTTAAATATAGATAAAAAATTTTATTTTCTTTTTGAGAGTTCCTTTTTAACTTTCACGGCAGTTACCCGGTAGCCGCTCAGAACATTAAATTTTTGAAAGAGCAGCGAAAGACGTACAAGATTACGTGACAATTACATGATTTTAGCAAAAAGAAACGAAGGTAAGCGTTCAAACTTTATGAGGTGGGTATCCAAAGTTGGTTTCTGTCGAAGTGCATTATTAGTCGTTCTGCTATTTGTGGTGGCGATGCCTCGCATGGGGCAGGAAAGCCCCAAAAACGCACGCGGTGCGGAAAACATTATAACGAATTTTGAAATCGATAAGAGCAAAAACCATTTCGGTTCGCTTTTTATAACCTATGGAGGGAAAAAGAGGAAGATCGCCGATTCCGCATATAACGCTTGGATAATCAACGATGGTAAAGAAATTGTCTATTCCGATTCGGAAGGAGCGGGAGGTTTCGAAAATGAGGGGCAGGGATTGCGAATATATGAAGCTGCGATCAATTTCACCCAAAAGATCATGGCGGAGTATTTCCCGATTTACGCCGTTAAGGAGGTAAAGTTAAGCTCCGGAAAACGTCTGCTTTTGGTGAGGGGGCACCACGGTGGAAACGGTGATTCGCAATTCGCGGTGGTTGACCCGAAACGCGGTGAGATTTTTTATCGAAAGCATGCCGAGGTTACGGCGATCTCCGGCGACAGAATAACGCTTGGATTCTTTTACGGATCGGAGTTTGAATGTACAAACGAAAATAAGGCTAAATGTGACCGCAGAAATGAGGAGGAATCAAGCCCGAACAGGCTTATTTTACAGACAAGCGTAAACCCCTTTAAGAAAGAGACTTATGACCTAAAAGATATTCTAAAAAAAGAGGTAATTTATAACGAAAAAGATAGGCGACTTTTTGAGGAGGAAAGAAAAAATCTCAAGAAGACCGTTGTATATATGTGGCACGGCTATCAAGACGCCCTAGTCCCCCTCCCGAGGTACGTTGAGCAAAATGCCCCTCTTCAGCTGACACTGGAAGCGCTCTTTTCGAAGCCATCCAGCTATGAAGAAGAACTGGGATATTCGTCTCCTACCTTTGGACTGAAACTTGAGGGAGTTGCTTTGGAAAAGGGCGTCGCCACGATTCGCTTCTCTCAGCCACCCCACGAAACCAATTACGGCACATCCGGACCTTTCCTTTTCTACAAAGCAGTGGAGAAAACCGCGAAGCAATTTTCCAAGGTGAAACTCGTAGAAATATGTGCTATTGGAAGGACATTTATTGATTCGGAATTGACAGAACCATTTCCAAAATGCGGCGAGGATGAGGTTATTAAATATCGGGAGAAAGCTGTTCCGATTGTTCGGTTGCAAATGCTTTTAGGTTGGTCTTATAGCGGTAAATGGATTATGGCGAGAAAGGGAGGGCCTAAACTAGAAGGTCAGAATGAATTTGTTCCGTTAGATTTAAATAAGAGCCCAGACAATAAAAAGATCGTGAACACGAACTTGCGCGAAGAATGTTTCGGAGTGCAGATAATTGAATTTGGCAAGAATCGGGACTACAGAACTATGATCGGTTCTAATGCTACATGGAATCCGATGCCGAGGAGGGCGACTAAACTCAATCGCGCAACGACTAAATATCGAAAAATTGTAGCGGATTTCCTGAAAACCAAAGGAATCAATGAAACCAAAATTTCTTTAAACCGAGCCATAAAGGTTGACCTGGAAGGTGATGCAGAACCCGAGCTATTACTGGAAGCGAGTTATTTCAAAAATGGCTTAGAGAAAAAATCAAGTATTGGGGATTATTCGTTTGTACTTCTTTTGAAGCGGGTTGACGGTGAGTTCCGCAGCATTTTGCTCGACGGCGATTTTTACACCGGAAAGGATCGTCAACACCAGCCTAGTAAGCACGGTGTCAGCACCATTGCCGACCTCAATGGCGACGGGAAAATGGAAATCGGTCTTAGTTCTTCCTTCTACGAAAGAAACTTGGAAAACGTGTTTGAAATAACTGGAGTAAGGGCTTCATTGGTGCTGTTTGCTGAATGCATAGCTTAATTCTAAAATCCGCCCTGCCTCCTATAATTAGCATTATTCAACCTTCACAAAATCCGTTCCGGTTCGACCAAAAGTCTCAGGATGATACATCTCCTCAGCCTTGGCTGGCGGCACAACGAATTCGCCCGGTGTTGTTGCTCTGGCGACGTAGGTGTAGTTGTAAACGCCACCCCAGACGAGTGAACTAAACGCCTCGGCTCTTTCGTCACGGAAATTCTGGTGCTCGAACCAGCGCGAGCGCCAGTAATAATAACCTCTTCCGAATGAACGGCTATTATACGTCGTTACTGAAGTGTTTCTGCTTCCGCGAGGAGCAGCCGGGATCGACTCCGTTACGGCTAAACCTGGATTTAGAATCTCGAGTCCGGCAGGTAGCGGATCGACAAGTGCAACGTGATAACGTCTGGCTTGCGCAACCATCGTCAGTTTCACCCGAACACGCGCCCCGGCTTTTATTGTCCATTTACCATCAGCACCTTGTTTTACGTCGTCAGCATCGTCAACCGCCTCGTAGGTTCGCAGAACTGTAAACCCGTAATCCGCAGGTTTTAAGTTCAAGTTCTTTGGCGCGTACTTCATACCGATTCGATAATAAAGCCGTCCTGCGCCGTTCTTGTTAAGAATCAGATCAACCGCGCCGCCTTGTTTCATCAGGTAATCCATAGGTATTTCGAGTTGATTGAAATCGATTGAACGCCCGATGAATTTCTGCTCTCCGGCGTACGCCTTTCCGAGCCAAATCCGGCTCACAAAATTCGGCGTAACTTTTTCATAAGCCTGAAAGTATTTATCCAAAGCAAGAAGTATAAAAACGTTTTCCTGCGTGTTTGACCAGCGCCCTTTCTTTCGATGATCAAGGAGTCCGCGAGTTAGTTTTGGAATGAGACTTGAAGAATCTGCACCCTCCTTAACGGTCGGGTTTCTGCCTTCGACCTTAAGCAGCGCCTCAAGAAGCACACCATCAGCGCGTCGGTTTGAGTGCATGATCAGCCAGGCATTGTCGCCATAGTTTGTATTAAACTGTGCCGTTGCCGCCGTTTCGCTGGTGCGGTTGAGCAAGTATCGTTTGATCGATTCAATCTCAGTCGCCGAGTTTTTACTGTCAGCAAGAACCGACAAATGCCAGCCGAGCGCTTCAAAAGGCATTTCCTTCACACCCGCCTGAGCCAACAAACGCTTAGACTTCGCGGCATCATTATCGCCCATCAAGTTGCGCACATACAATGCGTATGCCGAAATTGTGCGACGCACGTACGGACCATAATAGGAGGGATAATGTTTCTCGATATTTTTCAAATAAGGTTTAACTCGATTCAGCATCGACTGCGGAACTTTGTAGCCCTTAGCTTTTGCCAAAACGAGCGCGTGCGCAACGTGAACCGTCACAAACGGATATTTATAACGCTCGCCGCTTCGACGCCACAATCCGAAGTAGCCGTTTGAATTCTGGCGCGATTGCAGGACTTTTATGTCCCGTGCAAACTGCGCTTTGATGTCGGCTTCCTTAGGCATCTCCTCAGCCTTGAACGCAGTCAGCACGTCCTTGAGCGCGGCAATCGAAATCATGCGTGACGAGATTTGCTCGCTGCATGCAAACCGATATTTATACAGGTATATAAACGCATCGGTCAGCTCCTGAAGTTGCGTAGAGGAAGTCGTAACTTCCAAACCGCCAAACTGCGGATACACATCGCCCGGCGCCTGAACTGGCTGCACGATTGCGCCGTTTTTATCTGTCGTCCCGTAGGTCGCAAACGCCTCGGTTGTGGCCGGAGTCCAAACCGGAAGTTTGATCTCGGCAGCATCCGAGTATTTCCCGGAATTTACCGCAAACTGGAAACGTGCCGTACCCGCTTTATCCGCGTTAACCGGAAAACGAACTTCGGCGCGGTCGTTCGCTTTGATCACGACTCTTCGACCTCCACCGGCCGTAAGGTTAGCGTTTGTCGCGCGAACGCCGATATTAACAGTCATATCTTTGTCCGTTTGATTTTGAACGACGACCGGGAGCTCGATCTTGTCGCCAAAATTCATAAAGCGCGGCGCAGATGGACGAACCATCAGAGGCTGTTTGGCCGTAATGGAAGATTCGCCCTTGCCAAAGCGTTTCGCGGTATCAACCGAAACCGCCATTACGCGATAGCGCGTTAAGTTATCGGGCAGTTTTACGGGAACAGTTGCGCGTCCGCTCGAGTTTGTTTTCACATTTGGTGCAAAAACAGCGAGGGCATCAAAGTTTTTGCGAAGATTTATGGCCTCCTGACGATTTGGTTCGCGGTCACTATCCTTTCTTTCCTCGGCAGCGTCCATAGCAAATCCAGCCTCACTTTTCATTTTTCTGGCTTTTGCCGAAAGCCTTAGCGCCCCAACGGATCGCGCGTTAGCCGGCAGATTGGACATCGTTCTCTGAGTGGATATCGTTGGACTCGAATTTCTGGGATCAGGTGTAGGCGCTGGAGCCTTCACATCCGCCGGATTTCCCAAAAGCACATCCTTACGCAGATGAAAATCCCTAACGCCCGGACCTCGATTCGAATAAAAAGTGCTCAGAGGGTTCGCAAGTTTGTATCCGGAAAGCGCAAGTACGCTTTCATCGACAACCACTATTGCGACCTCAGTATTTGCTACGGGTTCGCCGCGATAGTCCTTAACCTGCACATTGACGTTTGTTTTTCCGGCAGGTTCGACTGTTTTATCGATCGGCTCTGCGGTTACCTTAAGCTCGCGAGACTCTGTAGATATCGGAAGATTTAAACTTCCGCCTGCAAACGCAGGACGTTTTGCAAGTTTGTCCGCCACTTCACCCTTGTCGTCTGTCCGCATCGTTGCGCCAACCAAATCGACATTCGCATAGATATTTGGCAGATACTCGCCCTTGATCGGGATCTTCAAAGTCATCGAAGAATCTTTCATCGTAAACCGTTTGGTTTCCACGATCCCCTCGCGCCTAAGTGTCAGGACACCTTCGGCAGGCGTGAAAGGAGCCATCACTAAAATCTCGGCTACGTCTCCGGGCTTGTAGTTTTTCTGACTCGGAATGAGCTCGACCTTTTCTTTGGCAACGTTTCTCTGCGGCAGAGTTTTTCCGCCCGCAACCCAAACCGTCATTTCCGATTCGTTAAAACGCTCTTTGTCATCCATTACAAGCGCAGTAATTATGTAGCGCCCGCCTTGTTTTGCAGTGAACTTACATTCTTTGGCATCTTCGCCGGATGTCACTGTGCAGAATTGCTTATCTAGATCCTTTTGGCCCCATTTGCCTTTTTCGAAAACCCAATCCTTCAAAATCGCTTTGATCTCAACCGTTTTTCCGGCGACTAATTTGCCGTCCAGATCGGAAACGATCGATTCGATTTTGATGTCTTCGCCTTTCTGTACAAAGGTTCGTTTCGACTTGATGCCGACGTAAAGGTCTGCCGGATGAACGAGAAGCGAAGTAGATGAAGACCACGTCTGCCGGTTTACATCCTGCACGGCCGAAGAGGCTGTAAGGCGATATGGTCGGGGAGGTTTTACAGACTCGAAATCGATCCGCAAATTGTGTTTGCCGCTCGCGTCAGTTGTGCCTTTGAAATACTGCGTATTGCCCGCGTAATAGCCTCGCCCTCGCGAAGATCGATACCACCAGGGAACCCAGCTTCCAAAGATGTAGTCGCCACGATTTGGCGGAGTGTAGTTAGTTGCGTTTGCGCGTACAGTCCAGTTAACCTGCGCATTCGCAAGCCCTCCACCAGCGTAATATTTCGCGTTTACTTCCACATTCGCTTTGCCTCCAACGAAGTGTGGGGCTTCGCTCGCAACACGCGAAGTCACCTCAAATTCGGGACGGCGAAATTCTTGAATTTGAAAAGTATGTGTATGGCTGACGCTTCCTTTTGGTTCTTTATCAAAGTAAAAGTGCACTCTGGAATACCCCAGATTTGCATTGTCCGCGAGCTTAAATTTGAAATTAAAAGCGCCAAATGGATTTAGCTTCAGCGTTCCTTTCGCGATTTCATTATTGCGCGGATCTCTTACCGAATATGCCACTTTCGCTCCCAGGTTCTTTACTCGCTCAACGTCTCCGAGCTCTCCGCCTTTGATCGTTCGAACATATCCTTTTACCGAAACTTCTTCTTTTGGACGATACATTTTGCGGTCGTCAAAAACGAACCAACGTAAATAATCACCGTGGGCTCTTTTATGCCAGGATCCGTTTTCGCGCCAGTAGTAATCGGAATTTTCGGGCAAAAAGGCCGTATCCTTCCCTTTTTTAGCAATCAATAGATTTGGTTGAGATGCTGCACCCGCCGGCAAAGGCAACCGCAATACCCCATTCGCGGGTGTGCTATTCGACGTTGCCTTTTCGATTGTCTCAGTCGAAATCGCCGAACCGCCTTCATCAAACGACTGGATGTCATTCGGCGATGTGCTGCCCCAAATGCTCGACACCCAACTCCAAACCCTCGAAGCATAAGTTTCTTCCGTTTGACTGTTGACTGTTTGCCGCTTACTGCTGACCGACTCACCATTTGGATAAATAGATAGATCAACACCAGACATAGGTTTCCCGGTTTTTAACTCGGTCGCAAAACCAACCAATTCTTCGTGGTCGACGAAAGCATCGAGGCCAATATTGGTCGACTGAATCCAGGTCGTGATCCGGGTTCGGTCGTATTTTCCTCGTTTTTTTGTCGGAATTATATCGACGGCGATATTTCCGAATCCGCCTCGTAAGTATTTAGAAACATCGATTCGTGTTTCGGTCAGCTCGTCAGGTTTGTTTTCAATCGTCGTCAGCTTGTCACTGATTAAACGCCCCGGCATCGAAACCTTCGTACCGTCATCGTAATTTCTGTAACGTACAAATTTCTGAAACTGAGACCAATCCTTAGGCTCAACACGATAAATCTTCAAACGGGCCGTTTGGTGATTAACCGAATATACGGAATACGCCGGTTTTTTAGTCGTCGGATCAAGCACAACCATATTTCCGCCCTGTGCGTACATCGTCGGCGGAGCTGAGTCCGTTTTGATAATCGCTCTTCCCGGCTCAAGCGCATTTTGCCCGTAAATATCTTTTATTGAGTCGTTTACGGTCACCGTATAGGTCGTGCGACCCTTTTTCGCTCCTTGAATGTAAACATATTTTCCACTCGGGTAAATGCTTACATTTTCGACTGCAGGCGTGATTTTCACCATCGATTTGTCAAATTTCGACGCGTCGATAACGTTTGTAAACTCCAGATACCAGGCGTCGAAAGGTGAGCAGGTTTTCTTTGTGCGATAGCCGCAATACCCGCCCGTAAATTTCATCGCCCCATAGGTCTTAAAACTATAGCTCTGTGCTGTGGTCGTCGTTAAAGGACCTTCGGCCGAGGGTGTTCCTTTATTTACGGTAACGCGGATTGGCGAGTCGGCCGGAAGTGCGTTTTCCGTTCCGCCATCGGAGGCTATGGCTCGAAACGCAATCCAGCGATTTGGTTGAGAATTCTTTATCTGATACGCGATCGGAGATTTTTTAAGTTCCTCTTCGTTTAAAAGCCTGATCGGAAGTCGGCGTCCTGCTTTTGAAGTCACAGAAATTGTTTCAAGAACTGCTTTTTGATTGATCTCCTGGTCGAACCTGATAAACATCACGGCATTTCTGCGCGTGGTCGCATTTTGTGAAGGATAAAAGGTCTCCATCTTTGGCGGAGGCGTGGTGAAATTCCAAACGACATCCTTTGCGAGCGTTTGTCCTTTCGCAGCTTTGGTTCCGGCTGGAACAAATGCACGATATTTTGTCGCCATACGAAAACGCTTCTTCGTATCAAACATTAAGGTTTTCGTTCCCAACCAACGCCACTTCCCTTCCGCACGCGGCGTCAACTGAACCGGAACCGTTTGCGCAGCACCCTCTTGCGAAGTAACCGCAACCATCGGATGCGAAAACGTAACGCTCAGATCCGGCGCAAGCGAAACATCGCCTTCAGGAGAAAAACGTACAACTTCAAGCGCACGGTTATCGCTAATATTTGGAGCGTTTCGACCTTCATCGGCGGGAAACTTTACCGGTATTCGTTTGCCGGTTTTTGGTGCTGGAAGGCTCCCGACGCGTTTCGCAAAATCCGTTTTGTCGCCATCTTCCGCAATAATCTTTGGAATCCGTTTGAGGAGATTTGAGGTTTCACTTTCAGAAAGTGAATCGGCGTTTGCGGGTTCTGGCACGACACGTTTGTCCGCACCTTCGGTTCCCTCGCTCAAACTGAATTTCAAGCCGTTTGGCAGATCTTTTTGAACGCTTTCGCGCGTTTTGCCCATCTCCTGTGCACGCATCTGAACGCCTAGAGGTGCGATCATGCTTAAATAGATTGCCGTTACGAGAATAAAAGAAATCGATTGTTTCATTTTTTGTTTCCTTGTTGAGGAGCTTTGAAAATACGAACTTTCACGGAACGCCTTCATCTTACTCCAAAGTATTTTTATTAACTAGTTTTAGCTCGACCAGCTTTCGTTTTTGAGAACGTACTTCTTTTTGATTCTTGCAAAATAAAAAAGGTGGCCGGGACCGAAAAGGATATTCAATCGTTTAGCGAATTGTTTTTTGACTGTCGTTCGCAACGTCGCACGGAGGCGCGGTCAGAGACCGCTCGCTTAACGTTACTTGCCAATCAAACAAAAATAACAATCGTTTAGCAGACGGTCTTCGACCGTCATTTGCGACACCATTCAGAACCGCGGCCTAAGACCACTCGCTTAACGTTGCTCTTACGTAAAATAGAAACGCCATTCGTTTAGCTGACGGTCTTTGACCGTCCTTCGCCGCGACACCAGCGCCGCCTTCGGAATCCGCCAACTCAATTCAAATCTCGGCTCGATTCCGCATATACTACTAACTAAGAAAGTTTCTTGATATACTTATTGAGTATCTGTGCAACTTTAGCGATTAGCTTGTCGTAAAGTGTTGTGAGTAAAGTTCTTTAGACGAAATTTTTAGGAGCGGATCAGAAAAATGGGATTGTGGCAGAGAATAAAAAGATTGTTTAGAGCCGGAACGGGAGCGGCGCTTGATAAGGTCGAAAACCCTGAAATGGTTCTTCAACAAACTATTCGCGATATGCGTGATCGTGTTCCGGAGCTTAATAATTCAGTAGCTCAGGTAATGGCGACCGAGCGTTTGCTCGCGAAAAACCGTGAGAATCTTTCGGAAAAGGTCGTTGATCTCGATTCAAAAATTAAGGCTTCCGTGAAAATGGGACGCGACGATATTGCGACGGCTTACATTGGTCAGCTTCAGCAAGCCCAGGTTGATCTTGAAAAAACCTCAGCTCAGCTCGAATACGCTGAAAATGCTTCGAAACAAGCCCTAAAGGCGCGTGACAATTATGTATTAAACCTTAAAAAACGAACCGATGAAGCGATGCAGCTTGTCAGCGCTTCGAAACAAGCTAAACTCCAGGAGCAGCTCGCTCAAACAATGGAGTCGTTTGATATTGGAGACGACGCCTCAACCTTTAACGAAATGCGTGAGAAAATCGATCGGCGTGTTGCGGCTGCCGAAGCCAAGCTCCAACTCGGCACCTCTTCGGTTGATAACCAAATGCACGACATCGAACGCGAGGCGATGGACATTCAGCTCCAGGATCAGCTTCTTTCTTATAAAAAGGAAATGGGACTTCTCGGAGAAGGTTCGAGCACGGACACAAAGCAGATTTCGTCTGGCGATGAGGGCGCGGATGAGCCGGCTTCAGAGGATAGCTTAGCCGACGACTTAATCGCGGAGGGCGAAGAATTGTTAAAAGAGGCCGGTGAATCATCGTAGATAAGTTTTGGAAAAACTTCTTGCCCGGGTTGAGCATCAAAACATTTAGCATTTATGGCGGATATAGCTAAATACCAACAGTCGATTGAAAAGTTCAATTCTTCCTATGCAAAGGAAGCCATGAAAGAACCGGTTAATTTCTGGGGCTTGGCTGGTTTTGCTGTTGCTGCTGCTTACACGCAAAGCGTTATCCCGCTTCTCGTCGCCTTAGCTTTTGAATTTGTTTATATGTTGGTTGTTCCGAATATCCCAGCCTATCGCCAACTCGTTCAAACCAGGGAAAGATCGAGGCTTAAAGCGCTCAATAAATCCAACCGCGAGAAATTGATTAAGAGTTTTAAACCCCGCGAAAAGGAAGCGGTTGAATATCTGCGCTGGCAAAAAAATAAGATTCAAGGGAATTACAAGAAACTAGCGGGCTCGAAACAGCTTCCGACAAACTTACAATCGCTCGATCGACGTTGGGAAGATTTCGTCGATCTTCTTGATATTTATAGACTCCGCAAACAGCATCTCAAATCCATCAACCGACAAGCGGTTCACAATCAGTTGAGCCAGGCGTTTCGCGCTGCCGAAAATGCGCCGGATGAAAAAACGAAACGCATTCAGCAAACGAATGTTGAGATTTTGAAACGCCGACTTGCTTCGTTTGACGAACTCGAACGCAGCGTAAAACTCGTTGAAGGACAGCTTCAATCGATTGAAAACTTCTTTGGTTATCTCAACGACGAAATCGTAACGATGTCCACACCGGAGAAATTCTCGCTGCTCGATTTCGAACAGCTCTCCGATTCAATCGCAATGACCAAACAAATGCTTGACGCCACCTCGGATTCCGTCGGCGCACTCGATGCGTACAACCGCGAAATGGGCAATTACGAACTTCTACCCGAAAATAATTAAGATTAAGGATCGGTAAGGCATGGCAATTTCACCCAATTGATTCCCATTGGAATTTTTACTCGCGTTTCTCTGAATTCGACTGGAAGAAAAACTTTGTCGTTTACAATTACTTAGCATAATATCCGCTTCTGGTGCGGACCACGATATTCGCCCGATTTTTTACTTTTACAGTTATTCTGCGGAAAGCCCTATCGTTGCTACTGTTTTTGGGTTCATAACCCAAACTGTACACTTGACTTAGCTCGTTAGCTATTCTTTCATACGCGCCCTGCAGGTCTCTAAGTTTATTTACGCGGAGGTAGTCTCCACCTGTTTCCTCAGCAATAATTTTAAGAGTTCTGGCAGCCTTTATTGAAAGGCGGTTGTTTTCACGGTGATTTGTTTCGAGATGAATTGAAAAGACGGTCGTGTCCCAATCTCTCAATCTTTCATACAACGTGCCAAACGCGAGTTTTGATTCGAGTTCCTCACCATCTGTCATATGCACAATGGCTGTTCGTCTGCCGCTTCTACTGTTTTTTCTAACTATTTTTTCGTAAGTTTGATCCAAGGCATCCCAGATATTCGAATCAGATATACGGTTATAGTTTTTTACTTTTTTATAAATATTTTTTTTAGCATCAGTAAAATCTGCGATAAATTCTAGTTGGGGATTATGAGTTACTATTGCTACACGATCGCTGATTCTTGTTGCTTTAACAAATCGACGTACTGATTTCCATATTACTTCTCGCTTCTCAATGGTTGAGCCAGATAAATCAAGAAGCAAAACTAAATCAAAAGGAGTCTCTATACTTGATAGAAAAGAAATTTCTTGTTTGTTGCCATCTTCAAACACTTCGAAATCATTTTTGGATAAATTAACAACTCTTAAAGGAAACAGATTCTTATCTAGAAGACGCACATTTAAGTTTACGAGTCGGGTGTCAATCTCAAGAACTTCATCTTCATCGGAATTACTCAAGTTAAGCAAACCTTCGTCATTATTAGTTGAAATATTTTTATTAGGTACTAACTTCGGAGCGGCTTCATTAAGCTCTCTTTTAATAACAAAAGTAATGTATTTACTTTCAATTTCACGCATGAAATCATTAAGCGTCGGAAGATCATATTTTTTTCGCCATACGTCTACTTTAGAAGGATTTAATAATGGCTGGAGATAGGCTATACCATCTTTAACTACAACTTGCGTTCCAAAAAGTTGGGGCTGTCCGCTTTTAATTCGAATTGAATCGGCTAAACCTGCAATTATTTCTTTTGGTACCTGTCCCTTATCCGAAGCCTCGATTAATATCGGGAGAAATGCCTGTTGATTTTGTATTGCTAAAGAACTTCTTATCAAAAATAGAACTACTTCAAAACCATCTGCGCCAACTAATTCTCTACTTAGCCAACCATGTTTATTATAAAGAGAGCAAAGTGTTTTTATATGCAATGCACTTAAATCTCTGCGCTCTTTTACGATTTTTGATCTGCCGGTTGTAGACGAGGTTAGTCGGCTTTCTATGAGTCTTCTTGCAGCACCCATTTTTAGAATCTGTGCTCCGAGGGCAGTGTTTAGTTCAGCTTCCATTGCGTCAGGGATTGATTTAATTATTCGTGTTTTATCATCTTCAGAAAAACATTGAGTTTGTGATACGCTTGTTGATGCGGTGAAAGCTATCACAAAAACTATAATCGTTACCGATGAAAACTTACCCGAAACTTTTTTACCAACCATATTTTATCGTTTCAATCATTTTGGCTTGAGATAGTAAGGTCTTGCGAGATTGACGTTCCCTTTACCGAAAGCCAACGAGTCGCAGCGGTAAATTCTCTGACAGCGCTCAAAAAGGAAAGTTCTTTACAAGACCTAAAATCTAAACTCTTTAACACGGGATATTTCGACAGCTTCGAGCATAACAAAACTAAAAAAACCTTCGGCAACATTACTTTCTAAAAAAGAAACTCAAACCCAACTGAATTCGCCGTGATTGTCTGGCTGATGTTGGTTGACCGAAAAACGGAGAAGTCTGAACGCCCACAAAATTTGTTAAATTAGCTGTATTAAAAAGATTGTTAACTCTTGCGTTAAGATTTACGCTATTTACAAATTTCTCATTTAAACCAAAGTACTTTGGCGAAACTCGCCACCTAAGACTGAGATCCGCCTGCTTAAGCCATTCCCCTCTTTCGGTATTTCTCCCAAGACCGAACGGACGGTCGTTAAATACTGTGTCGCCATTATCATCCCGTCCTGTAGTGATATTAAACGGAAATCCTGATTCTAACCTGTAGGAGGGAGTTATACTTAAATTTTCTCCAAATGAATAATTAAAACTCAAATTTAATTTATGTCTTTGGTCAACATTTGACGGTCCGCGATCTAGTTCTATGTTGCTATTATCAGAGGGAAGTCCAAATGGACCTTCAAAATTAGAAGTAATTCTACCTAATCTATAACTGCCGTTAACACTAACCTTTTTGTAAAGACTGGATACCTTTAGTTCGAATGAATTTTCATTTGAAACACCGCTTGATTCCAAAAGATCAATTCGTCCAAGAGCGGGATTTGGAGTAACCCCTTTTATCGGAGCGTTTATATTACGGCTTCGAAAATGATTTTGTCCGCGCCTAAAAGTGTAAATACCTTCAATCTTTGTAATTCTATCTAAACGATATTCAAAAGCACCTTGCCCGGTAAAAATGAGTGGATTAACAAGATTATCAGCAAGCCTTGAAATGCTGATTGGAGTCGTTTGGGCAACAATTCCGCCAACAAATGGGTCAGGGAAACCCGGGTTTAGTACAATTAGATTTTGTCCCTGTCTTCCGTCGTTACCTAATACTGATGCAAGCGTATTTGTATCCAGCCAATCATAAAATATGCCCGCGCCTCCTCTGAGTACAAATTTACTGTCTTTTATAGGCGCCCACGCAAAACCAATTCTTGGTGAAAAATTATTTGAATCCCCAAAATCATTTTGTCTTTCGTATCTAAGCCCCAAGCTAAGCTGAAGAGCTTTCTTAAATTTAAAGTAGTCCTGAATGTAAAAAGATGTCCTTAATTGACTTAACTCAACTTCCGTCGCTCCTGTAGTTTGTGAAAATCTGGCAGGATTCTGATTTTCAAAATCTTCAAAGTTTGAGAACGTAAATCTCCCATTCAGATTGTTTGCTGAAACGCTTCGTAAACTCACATACTCTACTTCAGCTCCAATCTTTAATGAATGCCCCCCTAAACCAAACAGCAAATTGTCAGCAAATCTAAATCTTGCAGTCTCGCTCCTGCTGTTTATCCCAGAACTCCCACTATTAAAATTATTAAGAACGCTAATCGTAAGTTCATCGCTTTCGGGTAAGGTGCTGCGATTTCCCGCTCGAAATTCAAAGGTTGCATCATTTACAAACTTACCTTTTAAAATCCCCGATTCCTGTAGAGTAAATGAGTGTTCGGTATTTTCTGATCTGGCTCCTCTTTCGGGCAGGTCAAATGGACCAAGATTAAAGCTGCTAAATCTTGTCGGGCGGTAACTAAAGGTAAGTAAATGCTTAGCCGGCAAATTATGTTTGATTCCAAATGAAGAGGAAATATTTTGACGATTTAATCTCTGCCCGGAGATTGACTGAGCACTCGGATTTGTACCAATAAAATTTTGTGTATCAAAACTATCGTTTATAAATACTGACGCATTAAATGATGTTTTGCCTTTAACAAGAGGACCGCTCAAAAAAAGAGACCCTCTCCTATTTTGCTCCGGCTGGCGCATTAGATCAAAAGGATTTCGCGCATTTAGTCTTGAATCATTAAAAAAGAAAGATACCACTCCGAAGAAATTCTTAGTAACCCCTATGGTTCGAATCCTAATTATTACGGCGGTAAGCCGATGAAATTCCGCATCAAACGCATTTCTAACGACCTTGATAGAAGATATCTGACTCCTAGGCGGAAATTGATCGCCTGTAAATCCCCCATCAATTTGGAAAACAGCATCTTCGCCAAATCTTCGTTTTAATTCCCGCTCAATATCCTCGCCAAGCTCCGGCAGTACCGCAATCTCTTCATCACTTAAAGTAATATTAAAAGCATCATCAAGACCTTTTTCCTTCACGCTTTGCGCGACTAGAACATCAACTTTAATACCTTCAACCTTTAGTTTCACCAAAAAGTCTTTGATGCCGGGATAAATTTCTATTTTCTTTTCAAAAGTTTTAAATCCCGGGGAAACGATCTTAAGCGTATAATTTCCCGTGTTTAACTTGAGAGGGGTCGTCGATAATTTTGAAACCTCTAATTCGAGAATTTGATTACCTTTCTCATCTTTAACATAAACAAACCCCTTAGTAACTAAGTCATTATTTTGGTCTCGCAATACAATAAAAACAGATTCCTGTACTTGAGAAAGGACAGAAACCTGCAACATAGTTATTGCTACAAAACTGAGAATAAAAACTCTATAAAACATAACTACCTATCTACATTCTTTACATTAATCTACCTTAAAATTTTTTCATCAAGTGCTGGATTTAGTTTAAAGTCGAGAATTTCGATAATTGTGAACCTAACATCTGGTGCCTTCCCTTTCGGAGTTGCTTTTCTTTCAACTTTTATTTTCTTTGGAATTAAAACTCCATCGACTCGCTCCCGCCCCGAAAAATAGTATTTTATTTCTAAATCACCAACCCAACTCTCAGTCTTAACGTTTTCGCTAACAATCATCAGCAATAAAAGATTGGTCTCCGTATCAAAAACAAGACGATAAGTCTTTTTACCTGCAGGTTTTACATCAACAACATTTGCCGTTTTGCCATCCGACTTTGCTTTTCCGACATATTCAAACTCGATGTTTTTTTCAAATGGATGTGAAAATATTAAAGGAAATAAAGAAGTCCACAGCGACTTTTTTAAGACATTTTTTGGATCGCTTCTCCGGGAACGTTCCAAAGCCTTCGCCGTCTCCTTGCTTACAACATTGTCCACAGCTAACGATATCGGTTTTTTTTCCCTGGCTGTAATATCCCTAATAGTTCGCCGTCCGGAGGCAGTTTCTGACTCCAAAATTGATTTATATTTTTCGCCTTCCCAAGTTCTGGTTAACTGCAGAAATATAGGTGAATTACTGCCATATACGGCCTGAATTTTGTTCGGCAGTATAAAACTCACTTGTCTAAAACTTTTCAAATTGCGATTTTGAAGCAAAAGTGTTTTTTTAAATTTGTTGAAATATGACGAGATTTCAAGTTTTTCATCCAATCCAATAGCGTGGCGAGCTTTACGGATAATTTCCGAACCTTTAGTTTGATTAGATTGTGTGATCAAATCGCTTTGCTGCGAAAAGCAAATTGACGAAACAAATAATACAATCGCAATATTACCTAAAATAAACCTCATCTACTTTATATTGAACTTTTTTTCATCAAGTGTTGGATTTAGCTTAAAGTCAAGAATTTCAACAATTGACAACTTCACAACTGGTGCCTTCCCTTTGGGAGTTGCTTTTTTCTCAACCTTTATTTTCTTTGGAATTAAAACTCCGTTGACGACTTTCCGCTCAGAAAAATAGTATTTTGTTTCAACATCTCCGACAAAACGTCCATTATTTACCTTTTGACTAACAATCATCAGCAACAAATAATTGGTCTCGGTATCAAAAAAAAGACGATAAGTCTTTTCACCTATCGGTTTTACATCAACAACATTCGCCGTTTTGCCTTCTGATTCTGCCTTTCCAATGTAATTAAACTCTATGTTTTTCTCAAACGGATGCGACAATAATAAAGGGAATAAAGAAGTCCAAAGCTTGGTCTTTAAAATATTCAAAGGATCGGCTCTACGAGAGCGTTCCAGAGCCGCCGCCGTTTCTTTACTTATTACGTTGCCTGCAGCTATCGATAACGGTCTTTTCTCTCTCGCTGTAACATCCTTAACAGTTCTCTGCCCGGAAGGAGACTCGCTCTCAAATACTGAATTATATTTTTCACCATTCCAAGTTCTGGTTAAACGCAAATATCGAGGTGAATCGCTACCGTATACAGCTTGAATTTTATCCGGCAATATAAAGCTTACTTCTTCAAAACTCTCCAAACTCAGGTTTTGGATTAAAAGCGTTTCTCCAATCTTGTTGAAATATGAAGAGATTTCACCTTTTTTATCCACTCCAATAGCGTGGCGAGCTTTACGGATAATTTCCGAACCTTTAGTTTGATTAGATTGTGTGATCAAATCGCTTTGCTGCGAAAAGCAAATTGACGAAACAAATAATACAATCGCAATATTACCTAAAATAAACTTCATCTACTTTATTCTGAACTTTTTTTCATCAAGTGTTGGGTTTAGCTTAAAGTCAAGTATTTCAAAAACTGAGTACCTAGCTATTGGCGCCTTCCCTTCAGGAGTTGCTTTTTTCTCAACCTTTATTTTCTTTGGAATTAAAATTCCGTCGATTAATTCCCGCTCCGAAAAATAGTATTTCGTTTCAACATCTCCGACAAAACGCCCATTATTTACCTTTTCACTAGTAATCATCATCAACAAATAATTGGTCTCCGTATCAAAAAAAAGGCGATATGTCGTTCCGCCTATTGGTTTTACTTCAACAACATTCGCTGTTTTACCCTCTGATTCCGCCTTTCCAACGTAGTTAAATTCGATGTTTTTCTCAAATGGATGCGACAATATTAAAGGGAACAAAGAAGTCCACAGCGACTTCTTTAAAATATTTTTTGGATCGCTTCTCCGGGAACGCTCCAAAGCCTCCGCCGTTTCTTTACTGATGACATTGCCGACAGCTGTCGATAACGGTTTGGACTCCAATGCTGTATGGTCCCGAATAGTTCGCTGTCCCGAAGAAGACTTGGACTCAAAAATGGACTTATATTTTTCGCCATTCCAGGTTCGGGTTAACCGGGAAAAAAATGGTGAATTACTGCCATATATTGCTTGAATTTTATCGGGCAATATAAGACTTACTTCCTCAAACCTTTCCAAGTTAAAACTTTGGAGCAAATGTGTTTGTTTAATTTTGTTGAAATATGAGGAGATTTCATTGAATTTATCCAATCCAATCGCCTGGCGAGCTTTACGAATAGTTTCCGCACCTTCAGTTTGATCAGACTGCTTGACCGCATCAATTTGCTGCGAAGAACCAAGAGAGACAAAAATACAGATAACCGTTATTAGTCTAAACATACTTCCTTCCTTCTCAGGTCTTTAAATGGTAAGGCGATTTTCTCCGATATTTTTAGCCAGGACCACTTCGCTTACTTTATATTAAACTTTTTCTCATCAAGTGTTGGATTTAGCTTAAAGTCCAGAATTTCAATAACTGAGAACCTAACATCAGGCGCTTTCCCTTTGGGCGTTGCTTTTTGCTCGACCTTTATGTTTCTCGGAATCAGAACTCCATCGATCATTTCCCGCTCCGAAAAATAGTATTTTATTTCAAGATCGCCGACCCAACTCTCGGTCTTTACGTTTTCGCTCACAATCATCAGCAGCAAATAATTCGCCTCGGCATCAAAAAAAAGACGGTAAGTCTTTTCGCCTAAGGGCTTTACTTCGACAACATTTGCGGTTTTACCATCTGATTCCGCCTTTCCAACGTATTTAAACTCGATATCTTTCTCAAAGGGATGCGACAATAATAAAGGGAAAAAGGAAGTCCACAGCGATTTCTTCAAAAAATTTAATGGGTCGCGTCTTAAGGAACGTTCCAACGCCTTCGCCGTTTCCTTGCTTACAACATTGCCCACAGCTAACGATATCGGTTTTTTTTCTCTGGCTGTTACGTCCCGAATAGTACGCTGTCCGGAAGGAGACTCCGACTCAAATATGGATTTATATTTTCCATCATTCCATGTTCTGGTTAGTCGGGAAAAAAATGGTGAATCACCGCCGTAAATTGCTTGAATCTTTCTGGGCAATATAAAGCTTACTTCTTCAAAGCTTTCTAAGTTGAGGTTTTGAATCAAAAGTGTTTTTTTAACTCTACTGAAATATGACGAGATTTTACCTTTCTTATCCACTCCAATAGCGTGGCGAGCTTCACGGATAATTTCGGCACCTTCAGTTTTACCAGGCGGCATTATTCCATCACTTTGCTGCGAAAAACCAAGAGAGACAAAAATACATATGACCGTTATTAATCTAAACATATACTTCTTTCCTTAATTGGGCTTTGAATAGTAGAAACGACTTCCTCAGATATTCGTATTGTCCTATTTTAGAGTTTAGAAGACTCCTTGATAGGAGCCTTCTAAACCTTGTTTTACTTATCCAACCGCTCCTTGCCCCCTTCTAATCCGATCCTTAGTAATGAATAAATTTTTCGACGTTGCCCCTCCTACGCACTCATCATATTGTTCTCCTGCGACAATAAGCTGACGCGCCCAACGCGGTGCACAGCTTGCATCATAAGGCGGAGAACACTCTAACAAATAACGTTTGTTAGCCTCTCTTAAAGCATGAAGTTCCCCTTCACAGTCCATCCCAACCTGACATTTTGCCGCAAGAGCCTCGATGTTATTCGAAATAGTTCTGGCAGCCTTAGACAACTCAGCTGAATTCATGGATGACAAAGAGGTTTTTGCGCTTGCGACTAAAGTGCCGCAACACAAAAAAGCGACCACGAACAAAAAAGTCAATAAGTTTTTCTTCATTTTTTCCTCATATTTATTGGTTGTAAGAATCGAAGACGATTAGACAATTTGCTAAACGTGATCATCAATCAATTCCTGCGTTAATTATTGAACTTCTGATGTGTTTTACGCTAAGATACGAGTGTTTGAAGGTCGCATCTGTTGTCCTATACACAGCAGAAGCACTTAAAAACAAAAGAGCTTTGAGTCACTTATACTGACTCGAAGCTCTCTTATTTATAACGATATTTTCCCAGTCGAAAATATGCTCTTCCAACTGCACACGAAAATCTACTTGTCTCGCAGTTTAATGAGAGAAAAGAGGGGTTGAGCGAAATATGGAAGTTATACAGCATCTCGGTTTTATCCGAATTTTCAATTGAGATGTTCAAGACAATATACCTCGCAAAGCGGCTTGTCAAGGTTTTCTCCGCCCCTTCGAAGCTTCCAATGTATTTGGTGCAAATAAAAAGCTTAGGATGGAGAGTTTTCGTGGATGAACGAGATGGTGAAAATGCATTCCAACGTTATCAGCCGCACCTAAAAACCCGCTCAAAATTTGGATCCTTTTGGATCCTTTTACAACTCCCAGACAAGATGCTTGCACTCCTCGTTTAGCTTGCCACCCGCCTGCGTTTCAAATAAAATTATAAGTTTCTAAACAAAAGAAGATTTTAAACAAATATTATTGAAAAACGTTTATTTAAGGATTTAAGAAAATGAAAAAAGTAGGCATATTGGTCGGGCGCGAAATTACGTTTCCGGAAGCGATAATTAACAGCATAAATGAAAAGGGCAAAGGAAAAGTTAGCGCTGAAATGGTAACATTCGGCGGCATTCGTCTTGATGAGGAAAAGAAATACGATGTAATCATCGACCGCATCTCGCATGAAATTCCATATTATCGCGGCGCTCTGAAGCGCATGGCGCTCGAGGGCACTTACATAATCAACAACCCCTTTTGGTGGTCAGCCGATGACAAGTTTTTCAACTTCTCTCTTGCAGCAAAATTGGGAGTTGCAATTCCGAAGACCGTACTCCTTCCGCAGCATGGATATATTGACGATATCAGCAGCGAATCCCTAAGAAACCTGGAATTTCCGGTTGATTGGGAAGGAATAGTTGAATACACGGGTTTTCCCGCTTTCCTGAAACCGTTTGATGGCGGCGGTTGGAAAAACGTATCGAAAATCGAATCACTTGAGCAGCTTTGGTTTGAATACAATCGGACCGGCACGCTTTGTATGACGCTTCAGGAAGGCATCGAATACGAACAGTTTGTACGTTGCTACTGCGTCGGGAAAGAAGAGGTTTTGATTATGCCTTATGACCCCTCGAAGCCATATCTTTCGGGCGAACAGTACGTTCACCAGTCTGATTACCTTGCTCCGAAACTGAAGAAGCGAGTAGAGAAAGATGTTCGAACGATCTGTACAGCTCTTGGCTATGATCTAAACACAGTTGAGTTTGCGATCAGGGATAATATCCCTTACGCAATCGACTTTATGAATCCGGCTCCTGATGCCGAGCTTGCGTCGGTTGGCGAATTCAATCATCGCTGGATCGTAGATTCGATGTCCGAATTTATTCTTGAGCGGTTGGAGAAGGGCTTTGATAACCCTGTATATCGTTGGGATGCGATGCTAAGTCCGGAGGCCGCAACTGTAAAAAAGCCTAAGATAAAAAAGGCTTCAAAGGCGAAGTCTAAGATCAAAAAAGCCAGCTCGGTAAAATAGTTAAATGGAAAAATGGATAGTGAGTTTCTTCTCGCTTTCGGTAATCGCTTAATAAATTGTGGAAAGTCTTACTTTCCATTGGCTGGAAAATAATAAATATGAGGCTGAGCCTCATTAGTTTTAGAAAGCTCAAGCGGGAAGGTCAGAGACATTCCGCACTACGGACAATTTAAAATTTTCAGACAGACTCTTCCGAGATATCTTGCTCTCCGTTTTCCTAAAATAACACTGGATTAATGAAATTGGCGACCGCAAGATGCTGTCGCCATAAATTTACGTGTTCTACTCCATATCGATCGGAATCCTCGGAGAGAGCATATTCTTGCTCATAATCATCCCCACCCAAATCAATAGAGCAACGCTCGAAACCGCCCATCCGATATTCACGGTAAGGTATTCGTTCATCGCCAATCCGATCACGATCCAGGGCAACCCAAAAAGGGCGATTTTAAGCGACATGCGCTTTCCGCGTTCAAGGCTTTCAAGAAGATTTACACGGCTTACTTCCATTTCCATATAATCTTCGTCATTGTTTAAACGCGAAAAATAATCTGCTTCGCTTTGTGTCCAGCGCCTTAGAGCAGGAGTTTCCGCCAAACGATTCGCCGTCATAAAATGATGAATTACGTGAGCTATCTTTCCTTCCCGAAGGGAAATCTCCGCGAGCCCTCGAATCGAACGAAAACTCTCGCCAGCTATATCGATCGCTTTTAGAAAAGATCGTCGTGCTCTTTTCCAGTCGCCATATTGGAAATAGCTTTCACCTAAACGAGACAAAAGCTCTTGATCATGCCCGGCGCGCTTTTCTGCAAGCCTGAGCGCCGCTAAAGCCTTTCTTTCAAGCTTCGGATTTTTCTCCGCACCCGCAAAAGAATGCAAACAACGGGCAAATTCAAACAAAAGCCAACCGCTTTTAGGATTTATCAAAAGCGCCCTGCGAAATGCTTCCAGCGCCTGCAACAGGTTGCCGGAAAGCCGTAGCTCATTTGCTAACTCGCGCAGTCTGTTTGCCTTTTCAATGTCCTTTTCACCGATTCTCTCTATCGGCTTGCTGCGCAGGCTACGGTCAATTGTCTGAAATTCGTTGATCGAAGTCTCCAGGACATCAGTCGCAGGAATCTTTGCCGTTTTCACCTTATTTAGCGTTTCATCGGGTTCATTCAAATAATCTCTTAGTTCGATCGAGCGATTGTCCAGTACATTCGCCGCAAGAAAAGGGAAAAACTTCCGAACCATATGCCGATAATCTTCACCACCCGATGCCAAAACAAACTGTAGCTCTTTTCCTCGAACCGATGTTCGGTAACGATAAAACACATTACCGCCTCGCTTAATCGCACGAAGCGCCTGTGTTTCGACCTGCTCGATTTCATCAAGTCTTAGACAATATTCTGTGTTATTAACCTTAGCCCACAGTCTCGGAAGCAACCCTGTACGCACGAGCTTAATGCCATCAAAGGCGATGCGGTCAGTCCAGAACAAAAATGGGATCAAAACCCAACTCGAAACAAACAAAATCCCTGCGGCAAGATCGTATAGTAAGTAAATTAAAAAGCCTGTGAAAAAGGTCGCCAAAAACAAGGCAATAAAATAGCTATTAGGCGAAACCCTAATTTTTACAGACTTATCCGTCAATTCAGCAATTATAGATTTCTCGTTTGCCGAAATATCGGAAGATTTTGTTGATACAAATTCGCTCAAATCGTTTGCCGATTCCTTGATCGATTACTAATAAGAAATACCTAATCGACCCTTATTTTTCAAGTTTCTCTAAGAAACTTCACATTCCGCAAGTTAACGTTAACCTCCGAGCGGCAACGAAGGCGGAGTCACTTCCGGCTCTTTAATTTCCTTTGCACGCTCAGGTGCGAGTTGCTCTAGCTTTTCTTTCGCCTCACGAGCTGTCTGCGAAAGTGGGACGGGCTTATCATCGGCATCTTTTATTTCACTTGCCGTTTTCGCAATATCAAAATAGATATCTGCCGCCTCTTTGGTTTTTTCTTGCTTTTCGTAGATCTTAGCGAGTTCGATTCTTACGGTGTTCTTCGCCAAAACTGGGTTTTCAAGCTCGGCGAGCTCTGCGTAGAGTTTCCCGGCTTCATCCAATTTACCGTCGCTTTTCTTCGCTTGTGCAAGCGCAAATTTAGCCAAAACCGCTGTTTCACCGCTGCCGGCGGCGACCGCTTCGAGCTCCTTGACGGCAGCTGCGCGGTCAACGAACATACGATTTACAGCAATAAAATACTGGGCTTTCTCCTTATGCGGGCTTCCGTACTTTTCAGCAACCGCTTGAAATTCCTTGATTGCCGCTTCCGCTCTTTCTTTTTCCGTCTTATAAGTTTTTACGGTTGATGCAGCCGGCACCGGAGCTTCGCTGACGGCAGCCTGCGATGTTTCGATTGCGCGGCCAAGAGCCGTTTGAGCAGCATTGCTAGTTCTGCGGTTCCAGGTATAAAAAAGACCCGCAAGGATCGCAAGCACAGCTAGCGCGGCAATCCCATACATTATGTTCTTGCCTTTACCCTCTAGTTTCGAACCAAGGTCCTCAATCTTACTTCCCACACTCGCCTGAAAATTGTCTTGATACTGAGGTTTTTCCTGCTCGTCAGCCTGCGGAATCTCTACAGGCTCCGGTATTCGTTTTTTCCTACGTTTCTTCTTCTTAATAGCCATTATAAAAACTTTGCAACTAAAACTTCCCTTTTCGTTCTATAATTTGGTACCTGCTTTTGCGGTAAATATGTCAATTTAACGCAAAACATAGGTCAGAGCAAGGTTTGACACCCGAAAAAGATTTTCAATGTCTAGCAACTTTTTTCGTTTTTTCGGGAACAAATAGTTAGGAGCGGTGTCTAAGGGTATAGTTCGCTGGTTTGCGGATGAGCAATTGACAACTCGCGAATGCCGAAAATAGACAGGCGGGAGAGCCTTTGAGTAAGTCAATCACATTTGATGACAACAATAGCGATGTTGCCATGGCGACGAGCGAGAATTATGCCGGTTCATCTGCAGAAGCTGAGTTCATTGAAAAACTGAAATTGGGTGATGCTCAAGCATTTGACCGACTCGTAACACGTTACGCCTCAGATATTTACGGCTTACTTGTAAGGATTACAAACGATCCGGAAGAAGCGAGCGATCTTACGCAGGAAACTTTTATGCGGGCGCTCAAATCTATTTCGAAATTTCGCGGCGAGGCAAACATTAAAACGTGGCTGTTTCGAATCGCGATAAACCAATCGAAGAATCGTTTTCGATGGTGGAAATCGAGAAAACGCGAAAAAACCGTTTCGATTGATGCGCCGGTTGGAGAAAGTGAAACGCCTCTGAGCGACACGATTTCAGTAAGTTCGGATGATCCCGAAGCTTTCACGCTTCGTAAAGAGAGGGAAAAGCTTTTGTTTGAAAAGCTCGGCGGGCTGCCGGATATTTTTCAGGAAGCAGTAATTTTATGCGACATCGAAGGGCTTACTTATGAAGAAATTTCCGATGTTTTGGAGATTAGTATGGGCACGGTGAAATCCAGGATTGCCCGCGGACGAAGCGAGCTGCGAAAACAGCTCAAAGATATTTGAAAAGGTTGTAGTTAGAAACAGATTGCATAATGCTTCTGTCAAAACGGACAACCAATTGATCGAATGGCTGACTCGCCCCGGTTACACTTTTGAATATAACCAAAATCGGTGCCAACGATAAAAGGGTCAAAAGGGTTAGCAATTATTCTTGAGCAAACGTTGATTGACGGCGGTTATTTGAAATAGACCAGCACAGCAAGCGCCTTCAGCAGCATTTTCGCGAAAGAATGCACGCGTTGTTTTCGCAAATTGAAAACAGCCGGGGTTGGTGAGCCATTCGATCGATCACAACAACAATGAAATGCGAAAGTTTACAATTTAATCTTCCCCTTTACCACGACGATGTTTTGTCTGACGATGAACGCACGGAAATCGACCGCCACCTTCCAAGCTGCCCGCTCTGCCGTCTCAAACTGGAGGAATATCGAACGATTAAAGGTGATTTCCGGATGGCGGAAAAAATCAACATTCCCGGCAACTTGCTTGAGAGTGTCAGGAAATCAGTAAAGTCGCAGCTTGAAGCCCCGACAATCAAAATCGGACCGGAGCCGGGTTTAACTTTTTGGGAAAAGATCAATCACTGGATGATGCCTTACAGCGTCGGGACGGCGGCAGCTCTTTTAATCGCCTTTGTACTTCTTACAAATTTGGTTTCAACAAAAAATGCCGCAGATGAACTCGTTCAAAACGAGCGCTCAAAAGACGACACGGCAATTCTACTAGCCAAATCTGACAACCCTACAATCCAGGAAGATCTTGGAATTCCGGGCAAATACACTTCCCTAGCGCTAGGCGGCAACACTCCCCGGGTAAATCCTGCCGGAGCGCTTTTTGCAGTTACAAAATCGGTCGTTCGCGGCGAGATGGAAGACGACGAAGTCGTTCTCGTAGCAGATGTTTTTGGAAATGGTTTGGCAAAGATCAATCAATTTATAAAACCGCCTTACAATCGCGGCGCCAAACGCGAGATCGAAAAGGCGTTTCAAACCGATCCGGAGAAGGCTCCTTTCCTTCCGCCAAAACTTGAGAAAAACTCGAAGGCGATCCGAGTTGTGTTGAAAATTCAACGGGTTGACGTAAATTAGCAAAGCTAGAAATGGCAGAATCCTTCCCTTGGATTTGCGTCCATCTTACAAACTCAGGAAGATTCTTGACACCCTCAGCGCGCGGAAATAAACTCTTCTTGATAGCTGATTTTCGACGTGAACTTACCGAATTATCTTACATTGATACGAATATTTTTAGTGCCCCTCTTAGTTGTGGTACTTCTTACTCCCTATTCCGAAAGATGGTTTGGTATTCAAAGCTATGGGCTCGCAATCGTAATTTTCCTTGCCGCCTCTCTTACTGACATCCTCGATGGACATCTCGCCCGCAGACGAAAACAGGTTTCAAAATTTGGCGCTTTACTTGACCCGATCGCAGATAAACTCCTTGTTTCCGCAGCACTTATCGTTTTGGTTGAAAAAAATCTGGCACCTGCGTGGGCGGTCGTCGTTATTCTCGGACGTGAGTTTGTAGTAACCGGTCTTCGCTCGGTCGCGGCTTCTGAAGGAATTATTATTTCAGCTCAGAAAGTCGGAAAAATAAAAATGTGGGCGCAGTGCGTTGCAATCGTTGCGCTCTTGGTCGCGGGCGCAAATTCACCTCCGCCCGTATCAAACTTCGGTTGGAAGGTACCGGCATTTTTCTGGCAGGTTGAAGAAGTGCAGACTGCGTTTTCTAATTTGCTGAGTTTTTCTTTAAGCAACAACGATTGGAAAGTGTTTGGCTATTTGGTAGGCCGCGGCGCTTTGTGGTTTGCAGTGATCACCGCCTGCTGGTCTATGTATGGATACTTCAAGTTTTTCTACGTTGAAAACAAAAAAAGAAAGACGGCGAAAAATGCCATCCATAAATCTGAGTCAAGACAACGCAGCTCTTTGTAATTTAACTTTAATTTTTTCTTGAAGATACCTGCGGTTTCTTTTTATTTAATCTGGGTTCTAACGGTGGATCCGTTTTATTTGCAAACTCTCCATTTTTGGCCGCCGCCCGCAAAATCCAATTGTCTTCCATAGAAAGGTAGAAAGAGCGTGTTCCTTCCGACTCTGAAATAGGGGCTGCCATAATTTCACATTCTCCAGTGGAACTTGAAACCACATATCTGTAACCCGACTCCTGCCCTTTTGCAAGAACCGAATTAATTAGCCGTCTCCGTCCCAACTCCTCGAGGCTCGAGCATCCCTTACTTGGATCGCGTAAGCCCCTCTCACTAGCACGAAAGACCAACTGTGCGCTAGCTATCATTCGTACGTTCGCAACCACCCTTCCCTCATTTAGCGATCTGCGAGCAGAAAAGGGATCCCGGATCGACGAAGCGACAAATTTCGGGTTTGATGATTTGCTGCCTACAATAAGGTTTGGAATTAGGGTCCCCAGAATCACAGGCATCATCAAAACCCCGATCGAACTGCAAGCTATTCCAGCAATCGCTAAACCTTTTCCCCCATATTCCTCGGGGTGTCGTTTGCTTTTCACCAGCGCCACGATCCCGAGAATCAATCCTATCGGCAGTATTAAGATTGCGATTACACCACCGACTGTTGCGCCAACTGTGCCCAACGCAATAGCCAAAAGAGTTGCTAAAAGCGCTCCCCAGATCATCGAAATAAAGGGGAACCCGGCGATCCCGAAAACCAAAGATGTTACCGCCAATCTGATGCTCGGTTTTTTTGCTGAATTGTACGGAACTGCGTAATCCGTTTTTACTTTTTTTTGCGGAAGTGTTTCTTCTAAAGCCGAGTGATCTAGGTCATTGAAATTTGAGCCACAACGCTTACAATTATCTGAATCAGCCCAATCAGTAAGACGACATTTTGGACAAGTAATACTTTCCATTTTAGTTTCGTTAGTTAATTGAAAAGGATACTTGGGTTGCGGTGACGGAACCCAAGCCACTTTAAAGTGAGTTTTATTGAATTTCCACACGATCACCCGTGTGAATTTCCGAAGCGTTTCTTACAACCAATGCGGTCGCAGTTCTTTCCATTACGTTTAGAATTACCAATTCGCCTACGACCTTGCGTAAACCTTGTGGCCGTCGTGATTTAGCATCTTCCGTCGTAACGGACTTGCCGCCTGCATTCTTTCCTTTCGGACGTGCAGTTTTATTTGAAAACTCTCCGCCTCTATAGCGGTCGCTTTCATTTCCATCATCGGTGTTTATAAATTCTTCCGGATGAACATAGGAATAAATGTTGCCCGTCCCTAGCGGTCTGTAAACCGTAAGATAGTCACCAGCCTTGGCATTGTCTTCGCGTCCGAGGTCAATGTAGACGATCTGGTCTCGGCCAACCATTTCAACACCGTCTCTGGCCAATACAATTCTCCCGCTGGGTTTGCCCGAAGGCGTTCTGTATCGATCAAGTTTCGGACGCTGCTCAAACATAGGGCTGACGCGTTTTTGGGCTCGCTTCAATAAATCACCAAAAAGAATTACGGCGCAGGATTTCTTAACTCGAGCAACGGAAACATTTCCTCTTACTCTGATAACTTCAACGATGCCCACCTCTTCTACATAAGTCCCGAGATTTTTTTTGCGTGAGAATCTCGATTTGAACTTCCCGCGCGGCCTTATTACCGAAAACTTATCACCTACTTTCACGCCGGCGCTCGATCCGCCGCTAATGTATAGCTCATCGCCTTCGGCGTAAACATACTGATCTTTTTCGTCGTCTGCACCAACCACTTCAAGGCTTGTGTTTATGGACGATTTTTGGATATAACCGGCACAATAAAGGTTGTTTCCGGTCGCTAACGGCATTTTTTTCACGTCCTGCGCAAACGCGCCAAACGCAAACAGTAAAGTTGCCATAATAGCCAAACTAATCTTGCTAAATCTTTTCATATGAAAATTCACGATTTTCTCCTTACTCTCTTAAATGATTGTGGAATATCGCTGCTGTCTGCAACGCGACCTGAGATATCTGACAGGTAGGTTTTTTGCCTTACTTGGCTTTATTTATACTAGCGCGTTTGCTAAACGCACGTCAATACTTTTTTGTATTGTTAAACAACCTCTTCCCTTGCGGAAACTGGTATGTTTTTGTAGTATTCGTGCTTGCGAAGAAATTCGCGCATCCCAAAGAGAAAGCCGGTGTAGCTCAGTGGTAGAGCAACTGATTTGTAATCAGTAGGTCGTCCGTTCAACTCGGATCACCGGCTCCAATAGAATCAACAACTTAGCCCGACCAGCAAGGTCGGGCTTTTGTTAGTTTCCTGGAAAGTTTCCTAACATTTATCAAGTAATTTTTTTCCTAATTTGTTTAGGAAACTTGGCAAACAGCTACTTTTCCCGCGCTTTCAGAAACGACAATAGGTGATTTTCCTTTGAATACAAAACGCGGTGCCCCACTCGGTAATGCCCTAGTTTCTTAGCTTTGCGATGTCTCTGCAAAGTCATTTTAGATATTCCAAGAAACTTTGCAGCTTCGGCTTCACTCATCAAAGGTTCATTTTGATCTGGCTGAATGTCATGTTTTTGGTCTGAATCCGCAGGTTTTGTGTTTTGGGGGTTTTGTTGCCCAAAAACTGCTGCTTTAAAGGAATTGGGATCAATTCCGAATGTAATAAGGATGGTGTCCGCATCGATAGTTATTTTGTTTATTAGGTTCTGGGTAAGGATACGTTTTTCTGATTTGGTTAGAAGCTTCCGATAATCCATTGTTTGATTATTGGAAGCTTCGTTATTATTACTGGTTTTTTCCAGATTTTTCGCGAAAAATTTCTCAAGATTATAGAGATATGCTTCTTTAACGATTTTTACTTCAATTTTATGTTTACAGGAAGTACAGACATATTTTCTTGAACTACTCGGTCTGGACATCTTAGTTCCGCAAAAACAGAAGATAAGTCCTGAAAATAAATCAGAGGATCGTTTAGTAACTTTTTTGCCTAAAAGATTGTTTGCTCTTTCCCAAGTGTCTAAATCGACAATCGCTTCAACTTTTATTTCCTGCTCGTCGTTTATTCGAATTCCTTTTGCGGTTGTGTCTCGCAAAAGTCGATCAATGGTTGTATCGGAAAACTTTGCTCCTTTTCTCGTGCGATAACCGGATTCATTTAGAATTTCAGCAACGGTTTTCTTTCTACGATGTTTTAGAAACAGCTCATAGATCAGTTTTCTAATCGATGCTTCTTCTGAGTCAACAATAAGCTGAGCGTTTTCCCAACGATAGCCAAAGGGGGCAATTCCGCCGGTTGGTTTGTAGCTGTCAGGTTTGTCTACTTCTTTCTTCATTTATCAGAGTTTCGTTTTAACGCATCGGAAATAATCTTCGCAATAGTTTTTTGCTTTGCGTCTTGATCACTTGATTCAGAAACACTTGTTTTCACCTTAAAGCCACGAATCCGTTTTTCTTCGATTTCTTTTTTTGGCTCCATGTTTTCAAGAAACAAGTGAAAGTTATCCGGTTCAAGAAAATGCGTTTGCTCAAGCTGATCTTTGGAAATCACCTTTGACACTTCTTTCTTTATTTTGCTCAAATGCCGGGAGTTCTCCGAAATCACCACAACTTTCTTGAAACCCGAAGCGATGCATTTTTGAATGTTTTGTACTTCGTAACTGACAGAGTTTGTATGGGCAATTTCGCAAGCGATTTTAAGGTCGTCTTTTTCTAAAGCAATATCGATTTTGCCCACACCGCCGAGTACGGGTTTTTCTAACGTTGAAATGAAACCGTTCTTTTCTCCGATTCTTTTGATTACCGACTGTAGGTATCGGTGATGCTCGTTATCAGGTACTGCCGAGACTTTAGTCTTGGTTTCTTTTTTGTCTCTGGGGGCAGTTTTAGACTTACCTTCTTTTGGTTCCGGCGTTTGGGAATCAAACTGTGTGGTTTTAAGAATTTCCTTTTCGACTTCGCTTTTGGCTCTAGCGTATTTTTCTCTCGAAGCTTTGATAACGCTTTTTGCCCTTTCTTTTATCTCCTGTTCTTTAGGTTTGGGAACAAGCTCGGTTTTGAGATTAAAATCATATTCGGCTCTTTCAACTCGCGTGATAGCCTCTCCGACGCCTAAATTCTGTAGATCTTTTGCATCAAAAAAGGAAAAGCCACCGGCAAACTTTTCCGCATCGGTATCGCCGAGGCGAAAGCAAATCCGCGTGTAACAGTTTGAAAGCACCGAGGATGCTACCTCAGGACTCTTGGATAACATCTGCCGAAACTCCTGATGCGCCAGCACAAGCCCCAAATTGTACTTTCTCACCCCTGATAGGATGCTTTCCATAGATGGGGTAATAAAGTTTTGAAACTCGTCCATATATAGAGCAAAGAAAGGTCTTTTAGAGGTGTCCTGACGACTTAGGGCGACTTGATGAAGCTTTGAGACCATAAGTGTTCCAAGCAGGTAGGAATTCTCCTCACCGATAGCTCCTTGGGACAATTTTAGGAGCAGGATTTTACGCCTATCCATAATCTCACGGAAGTTAAGACTGGTTTCTTTTTGGCAGACAATGTTCCGCACCAGTTTTTGTCTTAAGAATGCATCCAGACGTATGAGGATCGAGGACTGCGGTTTTCCGCCAAGCTGCGGAAATTCTTTAAGCCAGAAATATCTTATTGCTTCATCTGTAACGGATTCGAGAAATTCTTCTCTAAAGTCTTTTTCTACCAGAAAGCGTTTTAGTTCAAACAAGGTGCCGCCTCTTGTACTTTCAACAAATGCCAAAAGTGCGTTTGACAACACGGAGTCCATCACGTCACCCCAGGACGTTGAAAGCCTTCTAAAGGTAGCAACCAAATCCGAAGAGAGAAGAGTTTTCTCAAGTTCCGAGTTTGCTTTTAGGATATTAAACCCGATTGGATATTCCTCGTCTGCAGGATCAAACAAAACCATATCTTTAGTGCGATTTTCAGGAATGTGACTCAAAATATCATCGATCAGATCACCATGGGGATCGATCACACAAAGACCTTTTCCGCTTTCGAGGTCTTGTTTGATGAAATTGAGCATGAGCGTCGATTTACCGGAACCTGATGCGCCGATCAGGTGCATATGCCGGGTTCTTTGGCTTTCAGATAAAAATACGTCAGTTGTTTGCCCGTGATGTATGTTTTCTCCGAGTCTCAAACCACTTTGTATGTTAGCGGCAATCCCAGGCGCGGGTTTGCTATTTTCCGAATCCGTCAGAAGTTTTTCAGAATGTAAAGGCTCAAAGGGGAGGTGGGCGAGTGATACCAGTTCTTTTGAATTCAGAAGCATCCCCGGTCTAAACGTCTGTCTATTTAGAAGTCCTTGTTCTCTATATTCTTCAGGGTAATCGTCATTTGAAAGCGGGATCAGTTCATTTCCTGATGGGTTTGCAAAATGAGCTAACCCGGAACCTAAATTACGCGCGATCTGTAAGGTCCGCTCACTATGAAAGCCTTTTGCTCCAACCCTTATGGAAGCTGCAAACAGAGGCGAAGAAATCTTTTCCTTTGCCAACGGCAATTTGTGCATAGAGTCTGAAAATGGAGAAGTGCTTTCAAAACATCTGATCGCCTCCAATACTTCCTCAGCCCAACTTTCTTTGGTTTTTTGAAATAGGATCTGAACTACTCCGATTTCATTTTCTTCAAGGTCCGACAAAGCGCCGATAACAGTTACAAGAAAATCCGTTGTCGGAGGAGTTTTTAGGGGAAGCGGAAATTCATTTGAAAGCCCGAATTCAACAATCAGCGCACTTGAATCACCATTTACCCAAAGGTCGTTTAGATAGTCTACGGTTTCCTCCTGACGGCAGTTTGGGATGTGTGAAGCGATTTGTTGCTTTACCTGAGCAATGTCTCTTTCTGTGCAAGAAAACTGTATAACTATCTCTTTCTTTGAGCCGATTATCTCAAGAGCAACAGGTGCGCTTAAGTAACTAAAACTTGTCAGCAGATTTTCGGCTTTCGAATGAGATAACGTAAAATCTTCCGGCAAGATCATACGGAGTTCGTAAAACTGCTCATTGTAGTATCTACAGACCGAGGGTTCGCGCTCATTTGCCAAAGCCTCTAAATATTCAGTCAATTTTTCGTTATACGCATCTTGCGTGACTGAAGGTTGAGCGGGGGAGCTGCTAGCCAAACGGCTTAGAAATGTCTCTTTTCTGCCGTCGTCGATTACCGGAGCTTCTGGAATATTGAGTAGATAGTAAAAAGGACAAAACGGCGGTTCAAGTTCAACCGGGACGGAATACACATCCCAACCACGCCCGCGCTTTTCCCAAATCTCAAATTCATTTGAAAGTAGTTCCTGGCGAGCTTCCGGTAGGTCGGGATTATACAGACCGAGAGATTCTTCAGTCATAGCCGGTTACTGGAAAAATTCCTTTAGTACAGGTTTTCTCTCAGCTTCAGGAAGCGCCTTTATGTCGTTTGCCGACATCATTTCATCGACAACTTCGAGCACCGCCTGATGGGTTGCTGTCCGAAACATCGTAGCCGTATCTATGCGATAGTATGTCCAGGGTTTCGCCGCCGCCGCGAGAAGCGGGAACATCTGTGCCAGACAACCGCTTGGAGGCTGCAGGAGCCACCACGACACAAAAAACCCCGTTCCAAACGGGGCACCGCATATTGCAAAGTAAAAGTCTTTCTTACACGAAATTCTTAGGTACTCACGACTTGCCGAAAAAACACTTCCTTCTTTCAGGTTCATCCGGCTAACTGTAGCGCCTGGCATTTGACGTTTGTCCAGTGCTTTTGTTACCGCTTCATAAAACTTCTGCGGAGACGCTTGAAAATTCTCGATTAGAGTAGACCAATTCGAGAGTACTTCGGTTGAGGAATCCATTAGTAAATTCTCCTTTTTTGAGTGTTATATAGAACTTTTCCGTATATCATAAGACAATCTTGGTAATACGACAAAAAAATCATTGAAAAGACACTTATCCTTTCAAAAATAGAGTGTTCGTCGATCAAGGCAGGGGAAACCCTCTAGTATCCGGGAAATCCCTAAGTTTTATATAAATTAATTTAACGTTTTTCACCACAGGAAGTTTCGCAATCGACTTACCCGTCGGAGTTCGCAATATGGCAGGCAGGGATTGCCAAGTCTTTCCTTCATCAAACGAGATTTGACCAATATACTTAAGTCCGGTTCCGCTAAGTTTACACTCCGCTTTTTGGCATAAAACTCTTTCGATCTGAGGCACACGTATAAAAGTTTGCTTGATTGTGTACCAGTGAGAACTGCCTCTTTCGCTATCCTTTATTCGAAACTGCAAGCGTCTTCCGGCAAGATACCGTTGAGATCGTTTGTCAAAAACAAAATTGATTTGTAAAGTGAGCGAGTCTAAAACTTCAAATGTCGGTTCCGGTATTGAGCTATGTTGACCTCTCCCGTTTTCAAGTCGCGTCTCAATTTGAAGGTTTTCGGTTTTGAATGAATAGTCAGTTAGTGTCGTTTTTGCCGTTACGGACAGTTCATTAGTTTCAACAGGTATGACAGGATACTCACTCAAGTCGAACCGACCTACTTTGCCATCAATAGCGCTATTAACGGCAATACCATCTATTTCATTTTGCCTATTAGCACTAATGGTAGGTCTGGCCCGCAGAACTGAAAAGGCGTCCGGATACTTAAAATGACGATTTCCATCAAGTTTCATTTCGAGCGAAATCTTATTCGCAAGTATTTTTCTGCGGGGACTCAGAAATACAAATATTGATTGGTTTTGGGGTTGTCGCGACCTATATTTTGGCTTATTTAAACGCGCCGTTTTTCCGTTAATTATTAAGCTCTTTATCTGCTCGATCCGTTCTCCCTCGATAATTACCATTTTATCGCCTTTGTGGGCGGTTAACTTAGTAATTTTTGGAGCCTCCGGGAATAGGGTAATAGGTATAGTCTGTTGTCGTTGGCTACCGTAAGCTTGAAGCAAAATCTTACCCTTTCCGGGTGTGAAATATTCGGTATCGATTTCAAATGACGCTTCAGTGTCATCTGTATTAAATCTTAGCGGGTTGTTGCTCGACTTCGTCGTAAAGCTGAACACTCCTCCGGTTGAGGGCACATATTTTACGGACTGAAGACATCTGCAACTTCCCATAGTGTTTCGAATTACTACTCTTCTTTTACCTCCTACGGAAAACTCGTTTTGCGACTCTTTGGCTATTTCCCACTTTCCGCCTCCAGATATCGGAACTGGAAACCTCTTACTTTCTATTCGATTAAAGCCTCTAGTGGCAACCAGTCTCGCCTCAAGATTCATTCTGGTGTTCGGAAAAGCCGCCATGTCCTGTTGCGTCAGGTTAAGCATCCATCCTGATATTCCAATATTCTTGGTGAGTAGAAATTCCCTTTCAAACCCATTTTCTGCGCTCATAATCACGCGAAATTCTCTTGCGAAAGGATCTCTGAGCCAGTCATAGGCAATGTCAGTATTTCTTAGTATGTTCGGTCCAACATGGAGGCAAGGCTCCAGCAAACGCGGTGTTCTTATCGAAATAACATCCGGATCCGGCGATTCTTGCCATTTATGCAGAACAATTGGAAATGCTGTTACAAAACCGCCCTCGGTTGGAGATTGCTCTGCATACACACTTATCTTTTGTTGGGGCGGAATAGCAAATTGCGTTTGAGTTCGTCTTGCTCGATATGATGAGCCTCGATTGTATTGATTATTACCCCTCGATTGAATCATCGTCGGAACGATTTTAAGCGGCGTTTTTTTGAGGATCTTTAGGATAATATCTGCTGCAGCCGCGGCTATATTTATCCAGTAAGCAAGCTGAGGATATCTTTCTACTAATTTCGTCGCTGCAATGAGCCCCCCCTGTTGCAAGATACGATTAACACTTAAATCAAAATCCTCAAGACGGACGTTTTGCGCAACACAGCGAGCGCGGGTAATAAAATCGTTAGAGGCGTAAAATCCGCTTCGTCTATTATTCCAACAGGTTGGTAATGCGATATTGAAGCTCTGCGCCAATCTTTCAATCAACTGCTGCTGCATGAAATCGTTACCAAATTGGGTGCCTCCGCCATAGCTTAAGGACGGGTAACCTCGATAGGACTGTTGATTTATCACTCCTTGAAGCTGATTTAGAAAAATACCTATCTGCGCATAAGCACCAGCTATTTCAAGCGTTTTTTCTCCTATTTTCGTAATTTCGTTGAAGTGTTTACCTATTAACTTCTTTATCTTTTTTCGGTATTTTGGTTTCGGATAAAGAAAGAAGATGGGCTGACTATCATAGGGAACTTTAAAAGTATGTTCCCTATACCAACCGTCTCGCTTAAATCGAATCTCGCGAGAAACCGTTTCTTCGTCAAACTCATTTCGTGAAGGATTGACGTAAGCGATCACTAACGTCCAGTTCCACTGGCTTTCGGATGGACGAATACCGTTGATTGGCTCAGCAAGCATGCGGACTCTTAGGAAATCACCTTTTTGAACGCGAGGGACCAGTGACATAGGCAACGGAATCTCACCCTCGCGCTCGACCGTTATGTCCATTCGGGCAATTTCCTGTCTAAAGGCCTTCTTCCTCGTGAAGTTGTTTGAATAACCCGGCCGGTAGTTCTGGGCCAAAACCGAAGTACCGCTACAGACCAAGATAAGAAGAAGTGACATTTCAACACGAGAAACGGTGGATATACTCTCCCGCATACGGTTAATTCCTAGATAAATACTGCTTAATAACTTTGTGAATCGCGTAATTAACATGCTTCTTCCTCCTTTTCATCAGGAACAGAAGACTTAACGAAGTATTCTTGCAAGAAAAACGCACCCAAAGCGCCAAACTTTCCTACAAAAGAAATTCTAAAAGGCCCATGTTCCTATGGTAACAATCCAATAAACATTTGCCTTCGGCGTTTTAGATGCGTTAATATACTAGCGGATGATGTAGCAATCAAGGTACCTTTTGTGCCGAAGATTTCTATTTCAATTAGAGTCTTGAGTAGCTTCGGCTTTTCAAGACTCTTTTCTTATTTTCATTTCCAATATAGCAGGCGAATATCAACAATACCAAAAGATCTCAAAAAAAGTTGTGATGCAAAGAGCCTTTGAAACAAGCCTTAGCCAAAAATGGGCGAGCGCCTAATTCTCAAAAGGCAACCATTTCTAGGTACGGTGAACCCCATATTACCTACTTCGCAAAACATGATCGTAATGACTAAAAAAAGGAAAACCGGAAAAAATCTTGACACCTTGAGGAAAAACATTTACGGTAAAAAGCACTCGACCAGTTTTTGAATTTCTTCATTTTTGTGAAGATTGTTGACTCAAGAACTTGAAAAACTGGTTGAACTTAGGGGAAAATGAAAACTCTAGATTTCTCGCGACAACATCACCAAACAGATTTTGACGGCTTACGTTGAAAACTTGTTGGTGTATTTTTTTGTCTTGAGCGAGCATATGCAGCAAGTTAGCGGCCCTTCGCAAAGTTGAAACATAAATTTGTATATGCTGTTATCGTTTTCACTTTTTCAATATAGAGGATTTTTGAAGCAAGTTATTGATCTTTAACAAATTGAACCGTTGAAAGTTTTTAACCGGAAACTAGGGCGGTTCCCAAAGACAATGTCTTCGGCACGAGGAGTGTCTTGATTGCTACATCATCCAATTTAGCAAATCAACACATCAATTTTGTCGAAGACATTGGTTCAAACCAAATGTTGATAGAAGGCAAAAGAAGATGTGTTTTTCTTTTTAAGTTCTTTCTTTCGATGTTTACAAAGGAGAAACTTGAAAGTGAAATACAAACCAAAACAAAATATATTTACCCGCCAAAATAGAGTCAGAGCTAGTTTACTAGTTTTCCTGATTCTTGGTTCAGTGAGTTTAACAACGACGATCGGGCTCAATGCCCAAGGAAACCAGGATCCTAATGAAGAGGAAAGGTTCCTACTTAAAACACTTAGATTAATTGATTCCATGGCAAAAAGAGCCGAGCGTTTCAAAACTAAGGGCGAAATGAAAAAGGCGAAATTTTTCGGCGAATATTTCCAGAAGGGCGCTTCGATCGATGAGTTTGAGATGGCGGATCTTAACCAAATCGCGAATGATGTCACCAAGGAAGAAACTGCCATAGTGCTTGAACAGAACAAGTTGCTGAAACCAAAAAAACTTACTAAAGAAGAACGCAGTCAATTGACACCCGAAGAGCTAAAAGCTCTGAGGGCGGAAAAAACCCGAAAACTACGAGAGCATCGTAAAGAGTTAAAGGTGCTAAACGAAGAGCGTGAGGGGTTCCGCAAGAGGTATCTAGATATGGTCTACGAGACTGTTTCACCGGATGCACTTGTAAGACTTCAAGAGTTTGTGAAATCTAAAGTAACTATCCGACGGGAGGAGTTAAAAGACGAATCCAGTAAGGGTGATTTCACTTCTGTCAAATTCCAGCCGGCATCCCATAAACCTTCCGTTACATCGCCAGGCGGCGGAAAGTATGCTGAGATTTGGGGACTATTACTTGTTTTCCATGACGCTCCTAACCAAAAGGTAGTTGGTATAGCGGAAACATTAGGAGCCTGTAGCTATTCAGAGGGATCTGGCGGCGGCGGTGGTCCCGGCGAACCGCTCTTCTTAGACGCTAATTTCGGATTGATCCTGGGTGGATATGACGTACCATGTGACGTGACATCTGTATACGCAGCATTACGCGATCCCAACAATATCGTTTTAGATACCGATGAATCGGAATTGCTTGAAAGTTGGGACATAGCAGAAGCATGGGTTGAAGGTTCAGTAAACGCTGCCGGTAATTACTGTGTTGCTGGGAACCATTATGTCCAATACGATTCGATAGAACTCGGATTGAACACTAATGTTTGCGTTCAGGTAGAAGGCAGTCAAGAGCCAATAGTTACTAACGTTACGAGCACTGGTGCTACTAAAATTAGTCCAACAGACTCCAACAACAAACCACAAATTTTAGGAAATCCAGGGATCAACCATTTTGTAACACCGAAAGGGGCTGCGAATGATAAAGTCACCTTAACCGCTACAATTTCCCCAGATACACAGGCAAATCGTGATAATATAGATTGGGAGGGGGCGACTGAAGATCCATCTAATCCTCTAAAAGCAACCGTATCTAAGGCTAGTACGAGTAAGAATGTTGTAAAAATCAAATACAACAATTCGGTTCTTAAAGAATTAAGAGTATGGGTCATTTGGTCGACGATTGCAGTGTCGAATGCCCCACAAATAAATTCGGTGCCAAATGTTGGAACCGGGAATCCTACTGGACCTGCATTGTTTTTGGAAACTACCTATGATTTCATTCATACCATTTTGCCTGCCTCTTTTACCGATGTGAATGAGGGAGACAGAGTCTATTTGGGCAATGCAAACGTAACCCCCCCTCCCGGCAATTTGCATCCACTTTACAAGGTGACCTTAACGGGTGGGGCGCACAAGAAATGGGACGCATCGCGGCAGATTAGATTCAAGTTGCTAAACCCCAATAATATTTCCATTATGGAGACCGGTTTTTACCCCTTTAGCCCTGTTAATGATTTACTAAGTTATCCTTCCAACTTGACTGAAGGGAACGACGATTTCGCAGTTGGAGATGAATTTGGGAACGACCCCTATTTTGGAAATTCTCACGCGTTGAACAACACCGATACCGTCGGTGCTGGAATAAAACACATTGCCGGTAACAATGGAGATACATACGAAATTAGGTTTCATTTCAACGAGTTCACGCGGCTCGAAATAGAGGGCATCTGGCAACGCATTTCAGATCCGTTACCGTGGAAAGTTCATTACATATGGAGAAAGGTAAACGGACAGTGGATTGATGACGGCTCTTTTACATCTGAAGATAATTCAGGCTTTTAACCTTTATAAATTACAAGATAGGCAGCTGGACGAATATTAAATCTTTCCAATTGCCTACTGAGGAGATCAGAATGAAAAAATTGTACAAAACTTTGCTTTCGATAGGTTTACTTTCATTATCCGCAACTTTGGTGTTTGCACAGAGCGATAAACCAGAAACCCAAGATAAATCAGTCCTAAGTAGAGATCATAAATTGGCATTAAAAGCAATTAAAAAAGCCCGAAAGGATCGGGACGTAAGCAACATCAGGCGAGGACTAAAATCCCGATTTTTCGGTATAAAAAGACTTTCTGTGAACGGAATAAAAACCCTTGATGATATAGACTCCTTTTTGCTTTTGACCGATGCTCTACGGAGCAATCAATCATTAGTTGGAGGGGGGACAGAGATTGCAATTGAGCAAAGAAAACTAAGTGTCGAAATAATTAAGACTTTACAACACTTTACTGGACTAGGTTTCGGAATAACGGAGTCGTTGGATTTGCACAAGCGGGACGATCCCGAATTTATAGACCAAGTTATTAAGGAAAGTTTGGAATGGTGGGAATCTAATAAAGAAAATCTCTAGGTTTTTCACTTTCTAGTATCAGAAAGCCCCCGTAATGTTTCCTATGTAAACGTTACGGGGCGACATAAATGTGACTTTTTTTTAACTTGACCACACGTCAGTACTTCTTTTACACATAAATTGATTTAGACGAGGACTTAAGGGTCTTATTATCAATCGTTTCCCATTCCATTTTCATTTCTTGGAAATGGCATATTGGCTCAGTTTTTCTTCTTTATAAGAACGCTTTACTTCGCCATTTTTTTTGGTCGGTCGACGACGACGTGTTAGCCTTTAGATTTTGCATGGGTCATTCCTTCTTAAACTCGATCACTTAAAGCTAGCGTTTGTATTGAGCAAGAAGAGCATAGATTCCGGCTGTCATCTTTTTGATCGGAGCTGACAGAGCTAATCTCGGCGGATTCACGAACATTGGGTATGCCAAAATGGAAAGAAAGTTTTTCATTTCAAACCGACTTCTCGGGTAAACAATAATGACGAATTATGTGTGTGCATCGAATTGGAGGCAATTTGGTTGGATCGGTGCCATTTGCGATCCTTCCGTCATTGCAAGTGTCACATTTCGCTGAACTAATCATTCATTTATGACGCGTTATTAAGAAAGCGTTCTCACCAATTCAAGCAGAAAAGAGGAGATGAAATTGATATGCGAATAGTAAAGTCAATTATCGCGATAAGTGTAATTCTACTCGTTGTGGAATTTGTCCAAGCGACGGAGATCTACGAAGCTACCGTTGATGGATTGAGAGTCAGGAGTAGCCCTTCTACCTCTTCCGAAATTAAAGGCTCGTTAAAGAAAGGGAACCCAGTTCATGTCGTCAGGATTGCGGAATCTCATACGCTACCCGATGGCAGGAAAGGAAACTGGGTTGAGATTCGAAATTGGGGCATTTCCGGATTTGTATCCGACATCTTTTTAAGAAAGCGTTGGTCATCGTCAGATTGCGCCGAACGGGCAGGTCGACATTCGCCCAAAGTTTCGACATTACTGAGTGATCATCCCGCAGCCTCAAGAAACCGGATTCTATTCATTGATAAGACGGAGATGAGCCTTTATGTGTTTGAGGGGCAGAGCTTCAAAAGATGTTTCGTCGTGGGGCTTTCAGCAAAGCCGATGAACAACAAGGACGGATCCGATGGGACGCCGCTAGGAGCACACAAGATCCATGAGAAATCGGGCGCTAGTGCCGAAAAATTTAGGGTTTTTACCGGTCGCAAACCAGATCCGAAAACGATTACAGCAAGGCCGAATGAGTCCGAGGCCGAAAGAAAGAAGGCGTTGGTTTTGTCTCGAGTAATTTGGATTACGGGATTAGAGCGAAAAAACAGGGGGAATCATAGCAGGTGGGTTTATCTGCACGGTACAAATCGCGAGCATTTTCTCGGATTTGGCCACAATAGTGGTGGTTGCATTCGAATGATGAACGATGACGTAATTGAACTTTTCCGCGATGATTCACCGCTTAACGGAACACTTATTTGGTTGCAGCGTTAATTATGTTCCGCAGGCTGCCTTTTCCTGTGAATCACAAAGGTGAAATTTAGACAAAGCCATTTGCCGAACACAAATGGCACTTTAGCAGAAGATCAAAGGAGATCTTACGGGTATATTAGGTTTACTTTCGGTCTATATCGACGGCACGTTCCTACAACAGAAAAATTGCTCTGGAAAGAATTTTCACGCTAGCTCTGCGTGATTGTTTGTCGGAGATCCAAAATAAAATGGTTTATCACACAACATCATATGCATCGTGGGTATACTCGAGCTTTTGGTAGCGAGCACACTCTAGCTGATATTGAAGCAGATTTTCTATTTGGGTACATATTTTTCGAAGAACGATGGTTAGAGAAACATTATAAGGAAGGAGCTCAACGAGCAGCACTGTACTCGTTAAGGGTTTGTCTCAGTAACAGACAGCCCCCTGTATTTCTACCTAATCCCAAAGGGGAACAAATGAAGCGTTGGAGTTCAGAGGTTATCAAATCAGGTGGTCTAGACATCTACAATAATATTAACCATTCTTGGCGTCCTGTGGTTGACGCTGGAACGAAAACTATAAACGATCTTTTTTCGGAATATGCGCTTCCTATTAAGTTTCGCCAAGTTTACAACGATGAAGCTGCAAACGTTGTGGTTGGAACTGCAGGTGCCACTTTCTATGTCTTTTGGAATAGCCGGATTTAAGCTCTTACACCGCAAACCTCAAATCTGAGAAAATCACTATTAACGCATATTTACTTTTTACGATTTTTTTTCGGAATATCTTTCCCGTATGCCTTTGAGTGAAAACCAATTTACTCCCATAAAATCAAGATCAGGTGTCATCTGTACCTTTATCGCTTTGATAGATGCTTCCGCGGCGTGCGCTCATTTTTATCGGACTTTCTTGACTGAACTATCGCGTTAATAGATGGAGGAACTTCGTGATGATATTTCTAAACGATATCAAGCAGCTTTTTAGGAGCAAGTTAGGCTTATGCTGGCGATGTATGGCTATTGCTTTTCTGCTAACAGTAGCCGCTTGGGTGATACTGGCTATCGTCGCTCTTTGGCTACATAATCCGATTTTAAATTGGGTAGGATTCTTGGTTGCCTTGGGAGTCACGATTCTATTGCTCGCCCATCTGATCGCACGTCTTGTGAAAGTTGTACTGCCAATTCGACGAGCGCTAGAGACGATGAACGTTATTGATGTGACCCTAAGTGTCGATTCATTAGATTCAAATGAGGTAAGGATTGCAATTGACCAGGACGGCATTGGGCTGACCTATGAAGGTGCCGTCGCTTCGGGAAAACGATTCTATACTCTCAAAACCAACGACAGCAGGGAACTGTTATCAGTCCGAAAAATCGACGACAAGATTGAAACGACGATCCTAGGCGGGCGTTTAACGATAAGTGAACCGGAAAGCTCTTATTCCAAAGAGATGTTTTCTGCCGATACCGACACGCAGTCCAAACACTTTCGCAAATATTCAACAGTCAATGGAGATAGGGAATCTTTGGAACAATTGCAGACTAATCCATCGTTTGCACTCTTGGGCATATTCTCAAAAAGTTTCGGACGGCTTGGATTTTCCGGGCAATCCCACTCCGCAATTTTACCCCTCCATTTTTTGGCGCTGGGTGCCGCGAAGTTTCGCACGGATCAAAATGGTGATAGTCAACCGGACGGAAAGCCCGATGGAGATGGAGAACCAGAGGTTGTGTACCGGATCAGACATCCCTTTCCACCCATAAACTATTGGGAACTGTTTTTTGGACGACCTGATACGGTAGACTGCAATCCTCAACTTCCTGGTTCCGATCTCGTGTTATTGCCGGGGCATGAAGAGCTTTGGAGCGGCGGGTGCGGAGGTGGAAGCGATTGCCCAACTAGAGGGACGGAGAGTTGTGATCGATATCCCGATTGTAAAAATGGCTGCGCGGGCATGTGCGGAAATGGATGTAATTGCTGGCGAGAGGTGTGTGGAGATTGTTGCTACCATGACGGCTGTGCTGCGCATGACGATTGGTGCAGTGGGGGGTCGCTACTTGGGATATTGAGGTGTGTTTACACGGCTCCAATTGCAATTGAATGTAGAGTGCATCCTGATTAATCAATCCAATATCTAGGGTTCAAATCCACCACCGGGCTCAATTATATTGGGCAGGTTTCTACTGATGGAGGCAATATTTGGCCGCTCCCTCTCAAAAAGCCCAACCGACTCAAAACTGAAAGTCCTCTATGTTGAGTGATGGAGTAAAAGATAAGAAACTTTTACTAATAAAACTAAGGGACTTCTCTAATACGGAAGGACTTCCGATTGAAGATGACCTTTAAAATCAAGATAGATCACTCAACCCCTGAGCGGTCGTGCCTCGTGTTTTGAAAACGCTAGGTGAAACTGGAGCTGCTCGATTTCGGGAGTCAGGCAGCTCTTGGATTCTGTCTAGAAACTTAGAAGTTCCGACTAAATTGATTGGTCGTCTAAGGAATTTACTGTAGTAAAAAATGTAGTAACTAGCTGCGCTCAAGGAAGTGCAGGGAGGAACACACCCTTGCGATAAACCCTTTATTTTGTACGTTTATGTGCATTCGTGACCTTCGGTGAACATGCAGTTTAGATATCTGACAGACATGAGGTCAGACGTCAGATCTCCTTCGGCTCCGCCAATAACTAAGTGCTGCAAACACTACCATCAAAGCCTCTTGCCTTATTACAACTGATGCTCAGGGGCTTTGCTTGCACTCAAAACGCCAAATCTGCTCAAATGCCATCGAATTCGTGAGACAAATTGTGAGGTGAGCATAAAAACAAAAGAAGAAATTCTTACATTCTGTTTGGCGCAAAACCGGTACGGAAGCTACTACCTGTTCGTTCAGTATTCTTATAAAGACTTAAAGGAAATATCGAGCTAACGAGGCGGGCTTTTTTCGACTCAGATTTACTATCCTGATTTTCTATTTGCTTAAGACAAAATATTACGAAAAGTAACACGTTTTAGTTATTCCTGTGGATAACTAATTAATTTTTTCGTTCAATTCCGCAAACAGTTCCTCAATTGCCAACCTGCCACAAATTTTTTCTGGTTGCTACGATTTGTTTAATAAGCATAATTAACAAGAAACAAAGATGCAAAAAGAAAAAAACTTGCGCAAAGCGCGAATAAGAGCCGGACTCGAACGGAAACAAGTTGCGAATCTACTGGGGCAAAATTCACCGGGATTAATTTCTACGTACGAACGCGGCGAGTACAAGCCAATCCTCAAGACTGCCCTAAAACTTGAAGTAATCTATAGGACACCTTTAAGAATCCTCTTCGAATCGCTTTTCAAGGAATGCAAACATGAAGTCCTGGCCCAATGGCAGAAGTATTCTCGCTCCCTTCCGATGCAAGCGTGGTTTCCTCGAAATAGAGAACAACTGCGAATGGAAGAGTTTTGCTTTTACGCTGAAATTCTTAAAGGTGAAGCTGCCTCTGATCAGGAGCTTGAAGACGTTCGCAAGCACAACGTCGCAATGGTCAACACATTGACAAGACATACGGAAGCGAGAGCTCATGCCGCCGGCGAAAATCTGAATCCAAAGCTGTTTTGACCGAGGTTATGTCAGTTAGAAAACCATTGATTTTGGGTATTGACCCGGGATCAAGAGAAATCGGCGTCGCTGTATTTTCAGGGAACGAACTTCTTTACTACGCCATAAAATCAATAAGGCGAAACACGCGAGAGCAAAGACTCTTCAAATTAGCGGCAGTGCTTGATCGTCTATTCGTAGAATATGAAATCGATTGCTTGGCGGTTGAGGAACCTTACTATGTTCAGCAGCGAAGTTCGTTTGTTAAAAAGGTCGTCGAAACCATCGGAATAATCGCCAAAAACCAAGGACTCAATGTCGCCATTTATTCTCCTACAGAGGTGCGGGACGCAATTTGTGAGAAGCCAAAATCCACAAAACTATTGACGGCCAGACGTTTAGTAGAAATTTACCCCGAATTGGCTCCCCACTTCAATCTTCCTCGTATCACACAAAAGCGCTACTACGCTATGCTTTTCGACGCAGTTGCTGTCGGACTAGTTTGCGTTTGGGACATGAACCGGAAACTCTGAGCCACCGGATAAAGATTACTATGACTAAAAAACCAAATAATAGAGAAAAGCCAAAGCTGGGAGCGCTTTATCCACACCTGACGGACGAGGAGCGAGCAAGGGTTGAGTACACGATCCAAAGATACGTGAATCTTGTCTGGCGAATCTATCGACACAGCAAGCGCGCTGAAACCAAAAATATTGACGGAAAATCCTTTAAACGCTAGGTTTAAACCGCTTTCAGATAACCAATAATCCTCATCAATAATGTCTCCAAAAGGCTACTTTTCATATGTCCGCGTCTCCACCCAAAGACAGGGGGCATCCGGAACATCTTTAGGCGAACAAAGGTCAGCAATTGAGCGATACGCTCAAAGATTTAACCTTCAAATCACAAAAGAGTTTGAGGAACGTGAGACCGCAGCAAAACACGGGCGTCCCGTGTTTTTAGAGATGCTTCGAGAACTGAAAGGCGGCAAAGCCCGAGGAATAATAATCCATAAAATAGACCGAAGCGCAAGAAACTTGCGCGACTGGGCAGACCTCGGTTCGCTAATCGATCATGGAGCAGAGGTCCATTTTGTCAATGAGAGCATTGATCTAACTTCCCGGGGCGGAAGGTTGTCAGCTGATATTCAAGCCGTTGTTGCGTCAGACTATATTCGCAATCTCCGTGAGGAAACCAAAAAAGGGATTTACGGACGTCTCAAACAGGGATTGTATCCGTTCCCTGCACCAATTGGCTACTTAGACGTTGGTCCGGGCAAACCCAAGAAGCCGGATCCGGTTAAAGCCCCTCTTGTAAAATCAATTTTCAAGCTGTACGCGAGCGGAAATTTCGGACTCAACTCGCTGGTTGAACGTACACACGAGATAGGTTTGACGAACCAGAGCAGACGGAAAATCAGTCGCAATGGACTTGCTTGTCTTTTAAAGAATCCATTTTATATGGGTTTGATTAGGATTAAGAAGGTTGGAGAGGTCTTTGTTGGAGTTCATAAACCAATCATATCGAAACAACTGTTTGACGATGTTCAAGCTACGTTCGCCGGAAAAAGAAAACGAAGGATGCACAAACACTCCTATCTATTTAGTCGGCTGATAAAATGCAAGCTATGTGGCCGGAGCCTGATCGCGGAAAAGCAGAAAGGACGAGTTTACTATCGCTGTCATGTTCGAGAATGCCCGCAGAAATCGATCCGTGAGGACATCATTGAAGAGAGATTAATTGATTTGTACAGGAAAGTTCGGATTTCTAAAGCGGAATTCGAACTGCTGAGATCGGAGGCTGTTAAATATCAAGAAAATGCTCCGAAGCTAGCTGAAAGGGAGCGAAAACAGCTTCAGCTGGAGGAAGCGAAAATTGAGCCAAGGCTAGCACGGCTGGCAGACGCGTACGTTGACGAAGTATTTGATAAAGACACTTATCTTGCCAAAAAGAATGAGCTTATATTCAAGAGAAAAGATCTCAACGAGAAATTGAAGGAACTGGAGTACAATAAAGCGATTGACATGGACGCCTTTGAAAAATTCCTCGAACTTCTAAAATCCGCTTATTCAAGCTATAAAAAGGCAACTGATGGTCAAAAACGGGAAATGATAAAAATTACAACCTCGAACCTGTTTGCCGAGGGGAAATCCCTTAAGATTAAGCTGGAAAAACCGTTTCAGATAGTAGCGGATCGACTACTTGTACCGAGTGGGGTGCCGCGTCGAGCAGCAACTCGAACTCTTTCCGTATTGTTAAGCCAGCTTTTGGAATTTTTTAGAGGAAATGAAGAAGATATGGATTGACTAGCAGTGTTACAAATTTTCTTTTAGGTAATCAATCGCTTTCTGAAAATTATTAGCTTCCTCAAGAGCTTGATTTTTGTTTTTATCAAACCATTTAATGTGCTCAGCTTGCTCGGTAATTCTTCGTAATACTCCTCGCCATGCAAACTGATCAAATTCGGGAATTTTAGTGAAAGCTTTTAGGTCTTCAGGGGTCGCACTCTCCCACACCAGAGCATCTACGAACATTATTCCTTCTGCAAAACCATTTGGAGCCCACGCTGGCGAAAAGTCAATAACCGCCGGAGGTTGTTCTTCATCTAGTAGAAAATTACCAGATAAGTCTCCATGGATTAACTGACTTGGTAGATCAAGTGAATTTAGGTGTGGTTCAATCTGCTTGTATAGATCCATGAATTCTTGATCATATTGAAATTCTAGTTTCTGCCACGCTACTAAATCTGCTGTCGACCATGAACTCTTGGCTGTTCCAATGAAATCGGGTTTAGGGATATTAGCTAATAATTTATGGAACTCCCGACTTGCGATGAGTTTTTTGTCGTATTGGTTTTTTACGTGTTCGCCTTCAAGAAAGGACCACGCAACGTACTCATCTTCTATCCAATTTCCTTCAGTTGAGCTTATTGGTTTGGCAAATCTAACCGAAGGATATTCTGGAAGATCCTTGAATACTTCTGCCATCCAAATTGAAAATTCGGCACCCTCAGATGGTTTAAGGATAATATCTCCTGATCTGTAGGTTGTTTTTTGACCACCTTGAAGAAGAACCGGTGTTTCTTTCGAATTAAATGCCTTAGCGGTATCAAGGGTTGGAGGAGGTGTTTCTACTCCATAAGAGTGTATTTCCTTGCCTTCTTCCTTCCCCTTGGTCTGTTCAGGTGAGTGCGCCTTTTCTTTAGTCATTTTTTATGAGAATGTAATTAGCTGTTTCTAAATAACAAACAATAGCTGTGGTTATTATTTGACCACGATTTGTCTAAGCGACCTTCTTTGAAACACTGAATAAAATCCCTTTCGAACTGTAGGTGTTTTGAGACTTCCTTGCCAACGTCCCAGGCTAGTGGTGTAGCCGGGTGCCTTTGATCGAAAGTGTTTTCTATTTCAATAACAATAGGAGCATTTTTTTTAGTAATTTTTTTAATGTCGGAGTATATTTTACCAATCCCTTTTAAATAGTTTTTATAACTTCCTCGCTTAGTGTATGCAGATAGTGGGTTTTCCTTATCGAAATACCTCATGTATGGGGGAGAGCCCAGCACTAAATCCATTTTGGGTAAATTTAGCTTCTTTATATCTAAGGAGCTGCCGTGGATGATTTTGTGAGGAGGTTTTAACTTACGTTCTAGCCAGTCAACTTTGTCTTTTTCAAACTCAATTCCGTAGCCTACCCGACCAAGACTTTTTGCAGCTAGTATAGTAGTTCCGAAACCAGCGAAAGGATCGAAAACTATATCACTTTTTTTGGTATAGGTAGTGATAAATTTTTTGGCCAGTGAGGCTGTGAATCGAACTTGGGAGTCACTAAACTCCTCCAACTTTGGTTTTTTTGTTGAGAGTACGAACCATGATTTTTTCAAGGGCATAAATTATGTTAAATGAACGTATGTATTTAGTATATCAAAGAGGATCGCTAATACTTTTTATTACTGCAAACCCCATAGGGGAGTTGAATAAACACCTTACTTATTTAAGCGAGTTATTTTTATAGTTTCAAAAAAATCGGCATAATACAGAAAAGCTCGAACAGGCAATATTGCGACGCGAAGCCAAAACTTATCTTATTTAAGCGCAAAAAAAGACACCCCGAAAGGGTGTTTTTTCTTGTGGGGTCCCGCGTCGAGCAGCAACTCGAACTCTTTTGGCTTTATTAAGTCAGCTTTTGAAATGTTTTAAGAAATAAAAAAGAATCGCCATTTTTCGACGATTCTTTGCTACTCATTAAATGACACGCTTTGCATTCTAAGTAGTCCGAATGTGATCACTGAGTGATTTGCTAGCTTCCGCTATCTCAGGTGGTGTATATCGAATAAGTCCATCTTTGGGTCCCGAGCCGTCACTTTGGGTTGCGGAGCTAATCACTCCGTTGATTAACGTCTCAAGTTTGGAATTCCGGATTTGCTGGATCATCTTGCTTCCAAACTTATTCTCATACGTGACTTCTTCGAGATGAAGAATCAATTGAACATACTCAATTGCGGTTTTTTCCAGATCAGTTTTTGGTTCAAAAGTGAATATTCCTCGCGAAGAAAGATCAATAGTAAACTTATCTTTTGAATTCGACATGATAAGCCCTCCTTATTTATGTTTTGTGAAACAGAACAGTTGACCACCTTGGTAATCAGCTGTTTTTGATACACAAGAACAACCACTTGAGCTTATATATACGAATCATTATTATAAGAAAATCTTATATATTAGTCAATAGTAATTACGAGAGTTTTATATGATCTTCTTTTTGGATCAGCAAAGCTCGGCAGCCCCTAGTAAAAGTTAAAAGAATGCTCATATTGGCGTATTTGAGAAAGTATCCTAGAATCTTTGGTAGTGGTAGAGGAACATAATACTAAATTATCTAAAGGTAGGGTGTTGTATGACGGTAGGTATCGTGTGGTGGGACCCCTTGATTCAGGGCAGGGCGGGTTTGGCTGTGTTTACAAGATTGAAGAAAACCATCCGCATTTAGGTCGACGCGTGCTAGCACTCAAACAGCAGCTGTATGAAATTAATGATGATTCTACCAATAAGCGTGTCAGAGATTCTTTCCGAGCGGAAGCAAAGACCTTGTCAGATTTGAGGGTTCAGAATACGCCTATTGTGCACGAGATTTTTGAAGAAGCTGGCAGCTTTTTCATAGTCATGGATTACATCGAAGGGGATAATCTGGATACGATTATGAAAAAAGATGCGCTTTCGATTTCAGAATCAACTCATATCATTGAAAAGTTGCTCGAAACAGTGATTGCTCTGCACACCAATAGCCCGCGTATAATTCATAGAGATATCAAGCCTGCTAATGTGATTTTGAAAGACAAAAGGATATGGCTCGTCGATTTCGGTTTGGCTAGAAATTCTGATTTGGGAACAGTCCTCACGGGTGCTTCCCGTTACTTCTCTCCTCCCGAACAACAAAGGGGGCTATCAACCAAAGAAGCCGGTGATGTTTACTCAATTGGAGCTACATTTTATTACATGCTTTGTGGCGAAAAGCCCGTCGATTCGTTAACTCGTTTTAATGATTTTCAAGATTCTGATAACGACCCTTTGGCCAAAGTAACTGAAAAAAATCAACAAGTTCCAGAGGTAATTGAAAAGATTATTGATAAGGCCATGGAACTGAATCCAGACAGCAGGTTTGGTTCTGCTAAAGAAATGCTGGAAGAACTTTGTGAGGCTAACAGAAAAGTAAGCGACGTTGAAGTGTTACTAAAGCAGGGGGTTCGATACGCAGAAGAAGAGGATTGGGACGCTGCGGTTACTGAATTCAATCAGGTTCTACGAATTGAACCAACTTCACCTAAAGCCAAATTTCACTTAGGGATTTGCTACGCAAAGAAAGGAGAGGAACAGAAGGCAATGGATCTCTTTGATGAAGTCATTGAACTTGCTCCCGCGAATGCAGATGCCTTTAATCAACGTGGAGTCTTACACCTAAAAAATAAGGATGCCAAAAACGCCTTTGATGATTTAACTCGCGCATTGGCTCTTGACGACACCCATGCTGATTTTCGTTTCAACCGGTATCAGGCATCGATGCAAATTGCCGAAAATGATCTTCGGTCAATTGTTGCAAAGGATAGCGGACCCGCCAGTGAGATTCGCTCAATTATTGGAAAAGAGGATTATCGGTCTAAGGAGTTCCGAAAATTTCGAAAACAAGCAAATAAAATTCTACTGCGGAGGTTTCCGAAAAATTGGGAAGAGCGGATTATCAATTGGTTCTTTTATATTCTTCTAATAGTTGTTGTGGCGGGTATCTTTTTTTTCTTTGGCTTGATTGAGGGAGAACGTGAAGCTAAGAGAAGGGGCGGGACTAGCGAAAGTCAAGTTACTCAATGAATTGTTGATTAGACCTCAAGAGAGAAAGACTCAAGCGGGTATGGGAAAAGAGAACAGGGGATCAATAATAACTTTAAATTCCTCCAAACCCCACCGGGGACTCGAACAAAAACCTCTTTAGTTTAAGAGGTTTATTTTTTGAATCCTAAGAATTCAGCATAATAACGAAAACCTCGAACTAGCAATATTGTGCGACACGGCTTAAAAACTTCCCTTATTTAAGCGCAAAAAAACACCCATCTGGGTGTGATTTGCAATAGTTTTGTCACTATGGGGTCCCGCGTCGAGCAGCAACTCGAACTTTTTCCGTATTGTTAAGTCAACTTTTAGATTATTTTAGAACCTAGCTATTAATGTAACTTATTGATTTCAATATAGTTATAGATCATCCCAAAAGCGGTTTTCTTCCGTGAACTGCGTTTTACATAGGAATAACCGAAACCATGCATAAGAACCGAGTACGTTTTATCAAATCCGGGAAAAGTGGGGTTTGTTTGAAACTATCTCATAAATTTTCTTCGTACTGCTAACGCAAATAGCGCACCTTGTAATGGTCCGAAGATCGTTTCTAATATAACGAAGAGTTTGGTTTGAGTATCAGCTGGTTTCGGGTTCGGTCTCTGAAGTGTTGCAATGTAAAGGCTATGAACGACGCCTTCTGGAACGTACATCTCGTGGGGTTGCCCTGCGACTTGTGCAATCTCATAAATTTGCTCGTCAATTTGGTTCTCATTGGTTGGTTTCGTGACTTCGACTCCGTATTCAAACCTCGAGATTGGGGTGGAATAAAGGAGTCCGAAACCAGCCAATAATAAAATTAAAACAAGAAACGCGCGCATAGGACGTTCTCCATAGCCGCTAGAGATCCAATAGTACCAGTTGAGGCTAGTGAACCACCCAGCTCTCGGAAGGCTAAGCCGCTTAATTTCCGAGGCCATATAACGAAACCTCGAAGCTGTCTCCATTCGCTTATTTTCTTCAGCATTTATTGCCAGGTAGCGGCAGCAGGTTAATAGTAGTCGTTTTTGGGAACCTATACCGCGTTCATTTAAGGCAAGAAGTTCGCTCTTGATGTTTGAGTTGTCTCGTTTTGCTTTCGTCTTTAACCAGGTAACGTTGTAGAACTTCATCTTCGTCGAATCTGTTTCTACAAACCAGCTAGGGCGCAATTTGATCCCATGAAACGATATCCGACTGCCGTCTCGAATTCTTGTATGTCGTAGGCTAAGTGTACTCTTCGCGCTAAACATAGAAACTGGCCCTTTAAAATTTTCAGGATCATTAAGCGCGTTGTTCTCGAACCGGATAAAGCCATAAACGGTTGCCAAATCGAAACTAATCTCATTTGAGAAGCGAGTGTTAATGAATCCTGTGACTGAATCCACGCCAAATTCGGCCATCCAAAATTCTAGTTGTCCCGCAAATTGAGCAGCGTAAAAAGTGTTGTTTGAAGCAAAGAATGCTTTAGCGAAATTAGCATCCGATTCGAAACATGCCTGCGCGAAATCCATTTCCGATTCGAAACGGCAGTTAAAAAAATCGGCATTTTCCCTGAACTCGGTCGATAAAAAAGAAACGTTCCCTTTGAAATTGACGTGTGCAAAAGAGGTATCTCCAAAGTGAGCATTGTCAAAATTAGCTGGTCCATCAAAATGAGAGTAATCGAAAGCAGTTTGCCCGTCGAAACATGCTTCTGAGAAACTAACCATCTCTCCAAAATGGGCGTGGCGGCAACAGACTGAGCTGAGGAATCGTCGTTGAAGTCTCGTGTTTGGAGGAAACCAAATATAATCCAACATGTAGGTTTCCCCACGAGTGTGGGAATTTCGCTCGTCAAATACGTCGAGTAACTCATTAAGAACGGCACTAAACTCGCGACTTTCCTTTTCTGATGTTGGGAGATGAAGGATACAGTAATAACGCCCGTCCGTGTGTTCGTATGTCAGTCCCAGACAATCATTGATCACATCCCTTCTAAAACATGCAGGGTCTTCACTTATGGTTGAGTTTTCAGACACGAGATTATTGTAACCTAACCGATCACAGACTCTAAAAGGATCAGATGGGGTGCCGTATTCACTCCCGACCCCGATCAACTATCGGCATATATAAATGTCAAAATAATCGGTAAAGCCACCACCATAAGAAAATAGGAGTAGAGGTACGATTAAATTAGTTGTCTGTGACTTTTTTTGTGGTACCCCACACGGTAATTCCAGCAACTCCTGTTTAAATACCTCCGTTTCTGCAATAGTGATTCACTGCGAAGAAACAAGACAAATTAAGCATTGAAGACCCTTACTCTGGTCTCTCTTCAGAAGAAAAAGTAGAAGCGGAAGTAGACTTGAAAAGTTACGTTTATCTCGTTTGGCGAATCTACCAAAGGATCAGGAAAGACGGAGCTAGATCAGCTCAGAAGAGACTCAAAAGAGAAAAGCTCAAGAGAGATTGGGAAAAAGAAAACAGGGGACCAGAAATAGCTTTTTATTCTTCGGAATCGTCGATCTTTAGAAAGCTTAGCTCCATCCCCATTACAGGATACTTAAAAGGCTCCATATGGATTTCAGTTTCCGATATCCAACTTTTGCTTTCAGGTCGTCTATCGAACCATTTTGCAATACTTTTGATATCGGCTTCTTCGAAAGGCGTGTTACTGTACACATGCCTAATAGAATTTATTACCGTGTATGAATTCAAGTACTCTGTATCCTGAGCGGTAATTTTATTCTCGTCTATTCCCACAACTCCACTTTTAAGAGCTAAAAGCGCCCAGTCTGGAGTAATTGGAAGGAATATCAAGGCAGGAGTGATATCATTTATCGTTAGGGTTAGTACTGGATTATCTGACGTTATCCAAGGCTCGTCTTGACTTGGCAAGAGATGACAGCTCCAGATATTTTGAAGGTGAGAAATCACCTCCCGTTTTTCTTCGTCGGTAACTTCTTCATCAGTGGATTTTGCGGGCATTTTTCCGTCCATTAAAACAGCTTGAAAAAAACCCTCGCTTACTTTTTCATAAATTTCTATTCTTTCTTCTTCACTTTCATTCTCAAACTTTGGATTTCTGAGGAGAAAAAAGCTCGACTGTAGGAGCAACATGGAGGCAAGAATATCTTTTCGAGGCGCATTCCCTTTCTTGATTTGCCAAATGAGTTTCGACCAGTTTCGTTCGAATTCACTGAAAAAATCCTCAGCTGCGTTGGGGTCTCGTAATGAGTATAATCCAGATTGCACGGCTATTTTATCGACTCTACTCAGGCCTGTTTTCTTACCATCAGTCCAATAGATTCTTGATTTCCGACTCTTTTCCGGTTTTCCTTCAAAATCCCAAAACTTAGTATATGCCGCAGGGACAAAATGTGGTTTTTTAGTTCTTTCTCTCATGGATTAATTATAGCAACGGTTGTTCTGTTTAAATTCTCGTCATTCTGCTATGGTTACCTATGGCAAAGAAACGGAATAAAATAACCATTGAAAACCTGTATCGGGCCCCGGGTCGAGCAGCAACTCGAACTCTTTTCGGCTTTATTAAAGCAACTTTTGAAATTTCTTCGTGATTCGTTTAGCTTCGGTTGAGGACAATTCGAATACCCTCGAAGAATTCTCAGGTTTATGCTAGTTTTAATACACGTGACTACCATCGAACCTTAATGAAATTGTTATGAGTAGTAACTCACCACTAACGATTTTCCGTCAAATTGAAGAATACGTCTTACATAATCTGATTAGACCATTCTGTAAATATCTTCAAATTACTCCGGGCGAACTTAAACGGCTTCTGTTTTTCCCGGGACTCTTACTTATGCTTCTTTTAGGATTTATCCTGATATGGAACGCGCTTGGCTTGCCAACTTCAGATGAATTGATCCGTATGATAGAGGTGCTTTTCAGAACTCATGGCTATTGGATTGTGTTTGTCGCTGCGCTTTTGGAAGGGCTTTTATTGGTTGGTTTGCATTTTCCAGGTTCCATTGTTTTGGTGCTGGCTTGTATTGTCAGTCGGCAGGGATTTTTAGATCCGGTTGGTATTTGGTTGGTGGTCATCCCAGCCTTTTTCATAGCTATCGTGATAAATTATTCGCTTGGACGCTTCGGGTGGCATCGGTTATTTATTCGCTTTGGTCTTAAGCCAGCCTTAAATAGGATGCAAAAGCGCATTGAGAAGCGAGGGCTGTCGATAATATTCTATACATACTTGCATCCGAATCTTTCGGCCATTACGGCTACAAGTTGTGGAATTCTCCAGTTATCGTTTCAACGGTTTGCGCTGTATTCAATAGTTGCGATCATATTGTGGAACAGTCTATGGGTAACTCTCTTTTATTTTTTGGGAAATAGTCTCATCGAGTATTTGAGCATGTGGACATTGTTGATAGGATTAACTATTTTATCCGTGGGTAGATTTTTAGCAGTGGTTATAAAACGTAGATTAGGAGTTAAATAAGAATATGCGACCAGAAACCTCGCCAGTTCGTCAGTCTGCTTCTGAATTAAAAGCTTGTTATTTTTCAACGCAAATCGAAAGTTGTAGAGATTCTCTTTTCAAGGAATTTAATACCATTCCATCGCCTTTTAAAGACGTATTGGGAAAGCACTACCAGCGGAGGTCAAGCAACAAGTCTTCGGCAGAAAATGCACCGTGGCTTGTCGCAGACATGCTAGGTTTTGAACCTGTTCCAAGAATCGAAGAACTAGCAGTAGCGTGGTTACTTCTCCATTTTTATATTATTTTTACTGATGATTGCATTGATGAAAAAAATTTAGATGATAGGGAAATTCTGCAAATAGCAGCGGGGCTTTGTTTGCAACGATCTCTAACGAAATTTTTTGTTTTGGTGCCGTCGCTTACTGAATCGGACAACGAAATAACCTCGTATTTTGACGAAATTGCTCGGGCTGTGAATGAAGAACTTGTAGGCTCAAGGAGCTACAGTGCTCCCAATCCTCTAGATTTACATAAGAAGATGGCTACGGCAAAGCTCTGGGTTTTATTATTGCTGCATGACTCAGATAGGCTGTCTGAACATACATACTATATCGAGGCAATTGAAGAACTTACGAATGGTTTTCAATTGAGAGACGATTTAATGGATTGGGAGGATGATTGGAAACAGGGTAGAAATAGCTTCGTATTGCACCAGACTTTCTCGCGACTCGCCGGTCTTGGTGTGAAAAAAGAACGGAGAAAATTTACCGTTGATGAACTTCTTGTAGGCATGATTATTACCTCTGCCTTTGCAGACGTTATAGATTTAGCTGAGCAACATCTTCGCTCATCTTTGGTTAAGGTGGCGAGCGCGAACCGAAATATCAGCACTAGTTATCTCGAACGTTGCCTAGCCGAGACTCAGCAAATCCGACAATGTCTAAGTAATTTCCCTTCCCTACCGGAAACGGTTGATATTAATAAGTCTTTCTGGTTCCGCGAATATGTAGAAAGCGATTTGGTCCAAAGTGCCTTACAAGATCTTAGAAGAAAAATAGACATTGTTTGGGCTGACGGTTGATAAATCGAAGCTGCATCCTCCGTGTGGGGATATAATAATTAACAACAAAAATTTATGAAAGAACGAGACTTTCTGGATAGAGAGCGGAAAAGTATTTTCTTCCGTCTTATCGATTTTCTGTCGTATAAGAAAATAATCATCACTAGCCTCGGAATTCTGCTGGTCGGGGGTGTATTGGGTTTAATAGAAGGTTCGTTCGATGTTTTACTCGGTTTCTTGCCGATAATTCTGTTTACTTCGATTACGGCTGGATTGTTATTACTTAGATGGTCCAGAAATAGACTAGCAAATACAATAGAAAATATCCGACCTGCCTTTATTGACTTGGAACAGTTTGATAAAAGCGTCGATAGAGCCTTTGTTTTTTATCCAAGCACGTTTTTTACTTTATTAATTGGTGTTGTATTGGTGATCGGCGGATGTCTCTTGATTCCGGCAAGCCCTGCTGGCATGACATTGGCGTTTTTGGTTTTCCTTCTTGTTTTCGCGAGTACTTTGCTGAGTTTTGGCTTGCTTGGATTTGTTTTCATTTGCATTTTAGTCTACCGAATAAGTTGCGAAGACATTGACCTTTTTTATGATTTTTATACAAAACCCCTCTCCACATATATTTGCGGACTTGGTTCCATAGGTCTAATAACGTCAGGGATTGTGTTTAGCGCGTGGATTCAGTTAGAGAATAATTTGCTCTTAGCCCTCTTCTTCGTTGGCTTTCCTCTTTCCGTTTTGGGGTTTATTCTTATGGAATATCGTGTTTGGTTACTTATTTATAAGGCTAGATGCAAGATTATTCACGTGTCTAGCGAAAATCAAAAAAAATTATGGGACACATTGGATCAGGAAGGTATCGACCAAAAAGAGGTTTTGGATGAAATTGAAAAATTAGAGAAAGTAAATGAAGCTGTTAAAAAACGTCGTGTTAACTTTATACCATGGAACGAACTTTTCAACAGAATTATAATACCTATTGTAATTCTTATAGTAATCTTCTTGTTCCAGATACAAATAAAAAGAATGATGCCTTCGGATCCACCCGGTAAGACCAGTACCGAGAGTAAGAATCACAGGTAAATATATTTCATACATTCCTGAAAAATAGGTTATTGAAAACGCTTAAATTTCACTTCCATTCCATTAAGTTTGGTTTTGATTCAAACACTTCTAATCGACCTAACAGCTTAGGTAATTGCTGTTCGTAGATAAAGATCGCAGTTTCTGGCATTTGTTCTGACAACATTGGCAGGTTAAATGTCATTTCTGTCAGGAATTTTGCACATCGTTTCCAAATTCTCCCCATTATTACCGGACAATCTCAACTTTCTTTTTATCCACTAAAGTAGAATAAAAATTAGATAATAATAACCAGAGAGAATTATTAGCAAGCGATAATAATGAAAGCCACCATAATCACCACGCTGCCGGAAACGAAAAAACTCTGCTAGATTAATATATATCCTTACTTTTAGTTTTAAAATGATTCAGCTTTCGTCTAACGACAATCTACACGCCAAACCGCTCTTCAAGAACCGGTTGTTGTCCTTAAAGGCAAGAGGGAGTGGCTGGACTCCTGTTTGGAGGGGTTTAGTAATCGATAAAGATAGCAAACACCGAAGAGCTATCGCTTCAAGTGTTTGGGTCTTTTTGTACTTACTTTTTAACGCAAAGCATGACTCCGGAATAGTTCGAAAAACGATAAAAAATATCGCCGAGCAAACGGGTTATTCGAAACGCTCGGTTCACAGACAGCTTAAAAGACTGGTTGATAAGAATTACATTACGATTTTAGAATCTAACCCAATTCTTACCATCCGAATCCACAAATGGAAGACTTTTCATAAAAGAAACGTGGATTGATTTTTTGACCCAATTAAGTTTAACAACGGTAAGATGAGTTAGTAACGGATCGAGAGAAAATGGATGAGTGCTGGATTTACCAGCCTTTTTTATTTCCACAGATTCGCTAAGGTGAATAGGTGCTCAAGTTCACCAACCCATGAAAACCATTTTTTCTCAATCCACATCTCCAACTCTGTTTGCTGAAACAGACTATCGCGGTTTACACGTCCCTTTTGGGATTAGACGAGCTGACCGTCGAAGTCACGTTTGGCTGTTGGGAAAAACGGGAACGGGAAAGAGTACAATGCTCGAAAATTTAATGCTTGACGATGCTAAAAAGGGCTTTGGCTTTGCGTTACTTGATCCTCACGGGGATTTAGTCGAAAGCGTTCGAGAACTGGCGTCTTGGTCACGGCAGGGCGACATAATCGATTTTGATGCCACCAACAGCAACCAGAAATATGGATTCAATCCGTTGGCTGGAGTCGCTCCGAAACACAGATCCCTTGCAGCTTCAGGAATGATTCAGGTCTTTAAACACCTGTGGAAAGATTCGTGGGGAGCCAGGGTCGAACATATCTTACGAAACTCAATTCTCAGTTTGCTCGAATATCCCAATGCAGCACTGCCGGATGTCTTAAAACTCCTTGCAGATAAGGATTTTAGAAAAGAAGTTCTGCCGCATATTACCAATGAACAAGTCAGGCTTTTCTGGGAGGATGAATTCGAAAAGTACTCATATAGATTCAAATCGTTTGCTGCGGCTCCTATTCAAAACAAGGTTGGTGCATTCCTATCACATCCCATACTTAGAAAAATTCTGACCGAGCCGGAAGAACCGTTGAATTTTCGCAAAATCCTCGACGAGGGAAAGATACTGCTAGTAAACCTTTCCAAAGGTAAATTGGGCGAAGATATGGCAAATCTTCTTGGATCACTGATAATATCCCGTTTTGATCTTGCAGGACTTACCCGTTCAAATGTTGAAGAAAGCGAAAGAAATGATTACACCTTGTACCTTGATGAATTTCACAATTTTGCGACCCACAGTTTGGTTTTTATGCTTTCCGAACTGCGCAAGTATCACCTCTCACTTGTCCTTTCAAATCAATACACGTCTCAACTATTGCCTGAGATCAAAGATGCGGCATTCGGAAACGTCGGGACAATAGTTTGCTTTCGAGTAGGGGCAAAAGACGCTGAGTATGTTTCAAGAGAGTTTGCCTCAGATATCCCACCAAAAGAATTTACAAATCTTCCGAACTTTCGCGTCTACCTGAGGATGATGATCGACGGAAAACCTACAAAGCCTTTCAACGCAAGAACACTGCCGCCATTAGAAAATGGCTAAACAATTTGGTTGCTTCTTAACATTCAGTGTTTAATCAACACACTCCTAAAACCTACATGGTTTCCAATCATTTGTGGTTCCCCGTGGATAACCAGCTCATCTAAATCTGCCTTATTTTCGGGAGCTTACAGAGTTGTCTGCGGGGATCTGCAAGGGATATTGCACCGCAACAAAATCAAAATAGAGGAATAAAGAAAAATGAATCATGAACCGAAAGATTAGCTTTGTATGATCTCGGTTTAAGGAAATCACTTTCTGCTTCATTTATTCTTCAGCTAATCGTTTCAACCTCGTCATTTGCTAAATAGTCGATGGTCACACGTCCAATTCTTGCATAGTGAAGCAGTACAACTAACGGGGGTTCACTTTTTCCGAGTTCATAGTTAGAAATATCTCCCTTGTAAAGTGAAACCTCTTTGCATTCAAGTTTTTCGATTAGCTGTTTTTGACTCAATCCAAGTTTCGTTCTGATCGCAAATAGTTTTTCCGCAAGTTTCGCAGGTCGATGTCGGCTCTTTCGTCCCATTAGGCAAAATCCTCCCAATAGAACCATTGTGCCGACTTGACTAGCGACAACTCACGGTTTATTTTTCTTATAAGGTCGGTAAATACCAACCTCTTGTGCGAATATGAAATTTGAGCCGATTTGCTTGGCCTCTTATCGGCTCTCATCACGAGCAGTTGCCCCTTACTGATATGAGCAGTTCCATAACAGTGTTATCAAAGAATACCAATTCCAATAGTGGTATTAGGATAGCAGAATTCTGGACAGCTCGTCATTTAGGTGTGCGGCTGCTCGTTACCTTTCTATTCTTACTCACTACATCCCCGTTAATAGCTCAACGGAGGGTAAAACAACCTAGAGGTATCCCGTTATTGAAAACTGGCTTGTCTGAACGGGATATCGCGGAAACAATCGCTTCGTTTAAGACGTCTGACCCAGGGAAAGGAGTCAGGGAATTTAAGAAAAATATTCCGGCTCCAATTACGGACCCTAAGGTGAAGAAACTAGCGTTTGAAAAAGTTGACGGAGAGTTCGGCAAATTCCGGGTTCGAAACCCTCGGCTTGAGAAACGCCTTCGGGCGGTTATAAGCCCAGTATTGAAACTTTATGATCGAGAAAACGCCTACGATCTATATGTTTTTAGGAATAGATCGCCCTACATTATCAATCAATCGGGCGCGATACTTGTAATGACTACGGGGCTGTTAAATGAACTAGTCAGTGACGATGAGCTACTAGGTCTTGTCGCCCATGAAGTCGGACACGATTATTTTTCTGAGTATTCCAAATACTCAGAACACCTCTTTCTATATACCAAACTGAAAGGAAAAGAAACTGTGCTCCTTCGACATTTCGCTCAAGTGCTTGCAATCCTTGAACTTCAGTGCGACGCATTTGCCGCCATCACCATGGGACATTTGGGTTACGATCCGAGTGCATTTACTTCTGCCGTGATTAGAATGAATGAGAAATTTCCTGTTGATCCAGAAGCGTATCATCCAAAACCATTTATGAGAAAAAGAGTGGTTTCCGGTGTGGTTATGACCGTTGAAAACGAGCATAAAAAGAAGCAAGTTTCGTTGGCGTTTCGGGAGGTAAAAAGACTTCTAGCCAAGTAAGACGCACGGTTGTCTGGGGCCTTAAAGTGGAATGAAGAACGGCTCTCCGTCGTTAAAGACCTACTTGAGTTTTATAAGCCAGACCTCGTGGTTTTTGAAGACTGGACAGCTTTAGATTCCAGACGTTCAATAAAAATCAAAAAGTTTCTTCACAAATGCGCGTTACTTTGCGCCAAGGAAAAAATTACCGCAAAAACTTACTCGAAAAAGAAAATGATATCTGCCTTCAAAGATTGTGAAGTAAAAACGAAGCACGAGATTGCGACATTTATTGCCCATCTGTTTCCAGAGACGCTCTCCAACTTCCCTCCAAAAAGAAAACCTTGGAAGAGTGAAGATATACGGATCAGTTTCTTTGTCGCACTTGCTTTTTGCTTAACGGTTACATCGGAAACCGAAGAAGTTGTTTGAGAAGTTCCCCTGATATAAAAAAACTCCGCCCGAAACGGTTACGGTACATCACTATGCTATTCACAATAGCTGTGGTTCATTTAACCCAAATGCCGTGTATTAATGACGTACTCAATCAATGGACGGTAAGTTGAATTTTCGACTCTGCTACTATATAGCTTGAAATAACTACCTTTGTCCATCTTTTCCCCAATCCATCTCTCCTCTTCCAATAGAACCCACAAATTGTGGGTTGCACGATTTCTAAACCCTTCGGACGCTTTAGCAGTCAGCGCCTTTTTTCCCGACCTCAAACAGGGCGGACATTGGCATTTCTCTAGCTCACTTAAATCATCCGCGCTCATTTGTCGACCATTCCAAGAACCCAACTGAGCAATAGTACGTTCACTTTTTCCAGGCAAGAGAATAATTCCCCTTGCTGCGCGATTTCGCCAACCGCTTGAATCTATCGAATCGATTCCAAGCGAAGCAGTCAGATGCAATGTTGAAATTCCCCCAACTCCAAAAATGTGAAGTTTCTTATCACTGAACTCATCCCTAATTTTAATTAGGCTTTTCAGAATTTTAAGATGTGGAATAGCCTTGGGAGCACGAAGTAAATTAGGAACGATCCCACCAATAGCAAGGTTTGGCTTTTTGACTAGTTTATCGTTTGCCTTAATTCGTGCAATATATGTGTTAATAACCCTACTAATATGAACGACAGGAACGTAGCCATCGTGTTCGAAAGCCGTGTTGGAATCCATGGTCAACTCCATGCATTTCCTTTGAAGATAAAGTGACATTGACGGAGCAGGAATATAGTCTCGGGGAATAGGGCGCCAATCAGGTTTCGATTCCTCAACAAACTCTTCATACTCGTCATTTGGAATTTCTATACCTTTTCGAGATAAACCAAATGCTCCGTTGTCAAGAAAAACTTTTACATTTGAAGGGACGTTCAGATAGTTTCTAATACCTTGGTGCATCATTTCCCTGCGAATACTTTGCATTTGATGAACCTCGGCGTAAGAAACCATTACGCCCCGCAGGGGTTCTAGGAAATACTCGGAATTTTTATCCCAAACTCTTGGTTCAATCGATCGTAATGATAGACCAGCGACTATTAACAATTGCTTATCCTTTTTCTCTCAATTCTCGATTCGCTTTCTCCAACACCGTAAATGCATCAGCTTCTTCACGTTCACCCTGAGAACTCGACATTTTAATTTTCACAAGCACGGGGAAATTAATCATTTGTCCGGAGAGCAACGCCTCTCCAACATCTAAGTTCGGCAGATTTTTCGCGTCGTCTTCACCCAAAGTTTCGACCACTTTTCTAACGAAATTTTGATCTGCCGGATTTACCATTCGCATGATTATAAATGAATTACATTGAGATAAAGTAGTTTCGTCTAGACGAGATGGTCTCTGACTTATTAAAGTTAATCCCACGCCAAACTTTCTTCCCTCTTGCGCAATCTGTTTCGTCGTTTCTATTGAACGAGTTTCGGCTGTTGTATTCGCCCTGGCAGGAACGAAATTGTGAGCTTCTTCAAGTACTAGCATGACGGGCAACTTTAGCTCATCTTTGATACGGGCATCGAAAATTGCATCAGCAACTAGACTATAGATTGTTGCCTGAAACTCGCTTGTGTAACCTGCAAGTGAAATAATACTAATCTGACCAAATTCAACGAGTTCACGTCTGTCGGTTGGCATCGGAGTCTTCGTCGCTGCAATTTTTTGATTTGTAACCTCCATTCGTCTCATCACCGAAGCGGCTTTATATGTACGTTTCTTAATCCCTTCAAGTGTTCGGACATCACTTTTACTATACTTCTCAACGCCTTTCCAGCCCCACTCTTCTAGTTTTTGCAGAACTGAATTATCCTCATCCCGCAAAGCAAACTCGGCTGCTTCTGCGAGATTAGCTACAAGCCACAGATTGGATTTGACTCCATACCTCTTTATTTCATCCTTTGATAAGGTCTCGGACAGGAGAGTAATTCTCTCCGTCATTTCTGAGCTATCCTCAGTTATGAAACTTTTAGCAGCGCGGAAAATATCACTGAAGCGTATCGACATGGTGTCGGTCAGGGGATAGGCGAGCCCATTTACAATGCGTACAACAGTATCGTCATCCTCTTCGAATAATGGAAATTGAGCGTAGAAAGATCTTACTTTTTCAGCTAGTTCAGGAACTTCCGAAAGACCAGTGTAATCGCCATGAGGATCGAAAATTACAATCGGGTAATTTTTTTCCGCAAGCTCTTCAACGATCTTCCGAGCGGTAACACTCTTCCCTGCTCCCGTCATTGCCAAGATAGCTAAATGACGTGAGACGACTGAGTGTCCGTCCACTTTAACGTCGACTTCGGAACGATTAGCTAGCGTTGCAATATCCAAGGCACGATTTTGCTTTTCCTCATCATTCAGATCCCCAATCACAATTCTTGCAATATCATCGGAGTCAGGACGATATGCCATGCTTGCGGGTTTCGGCGGATATCTGAGTTGGTCGAGCTTTCCATCACCACCGACTAAAGGTTCTACTCCCAAAACCTGACACACTGCTGTAACCATTTCACGGCTAAGGCTCAGAACCGTATCAAAAGGATTCGTAGCAGTAGCCGCGAGTTCATGTCCTGCTTCTTGTGGGAAAAGAGGATTAAGTCTTTCAATCTTTTGCACCTTCGCCCACACTCTAATTTGCCTTGCTGGCTCAGACGGTCTTTCAGCTTCTAACACCTCAGAATCAACCGCCACGATATCTTGTTCCCTAATTGCAGAAGCCGCAACCGCCAGGTGAAACTCGCCAGTCGTACTTTCCCCTACAATTGTTCCTACATAACTTGTTTCTTCCATTGCCACTCCTTTGATAGTGAACGGTTTATTTTCAGACACAACTTGCTTGATCACCCGCTAGGTATTCGGTCGAAATAGCCAATCTCGCTGTGTCATGTAGATTGACTGAATAAGGACTTCTCGCATTTGTTTATCGCTAATCTCTCCTTTCTGCAAACTTATTCCCAAGTGCAATTTGATGAGCTTTGCGTAAGCGCTAGTCATCCATACTGGAACCTTCGCGTATTTGTCGACTATGTCCAAACCAATTGGAAATCCGTATCCAGGCAGAAGACGCGAGCATAAATAAGTGCGCTTTGCTGCTTCAAAAGTCTGATCTTCTCCAAGCTCTGCGAAAGTTTCTACTCTTATAGGGTCGGCGGTTTCCGATACCCGAACATAAGCCCCATGTACCCTTGGAAACCCAAAGTCGTTGGACGGTTTCAAACAAGTAAAATCCGATGGCGTAGAGCCCGACTCATTTGGCAAAGTGATGTTCACAGTTCGTAATTCACCATATTTGTCAATTTCCCAGCTTTCTGAGGATTCACCACATTCGAGCAAAAGCGACAACAAAATCGCGTCGTTGTATCCTAGGCGGTCTAGAAACGCTTTTGGAGCGTTTAAGTCGTTCCTACCAAAAATCTGGTTAAAGTAGTCGTCATTGCCTTTTACTCTCAATCCCCGAAAAACTCGTTCGAGTAAAACAGCCTCACTGAATTGTCGGGACGTCCCACGCTCAACCGCCCCGCAAATAATGGGAACGGGATCACGCTGCTTTGCAATCGCAATAATCCGACGGTAAAGAAATGAAATCCAAGAAAGCGGTTCAAAAACTCTGTTTTCTACCCATTCCTTCGAACGATCTGTCATTCGCGGATAGATCTCGAGCTTCGCTTCACGTAAAAAGCTTTCCTTTAAGTCACTAGCCGATTCTTCGTTTTGGGCGTAATGATGTAAAAAGGTGTCAATATCTCGTTCGGTAAAAGGCGTGTGTCCAGCGTAAGCATTCATCAAATAGACAAGCGGACCATGAAACATTAATATCCTTAAATCTGGAGTTCGCTCCAACGCCGACAACCCTCCTAGCAACTCCGCAATAATCCGAACAATATCTGGAAAATCCTTTCGCTCTTTACTTCCACCTTCCAGATCACCCAGAATCACCGGATAGTAGCCAAACTGTTCGCGCTCTGAAAGTCTCGATTCTCCCGTTCTAACGCAATAGGAGCCTACCCGCAACAGTATCGGCACCCTACCAGAGAGTTGAACCTGACCTAGTCCTCCGTCAATAAAAGTCACAACCTCTTGTGAAAAGTCAGACCAAGTAACTTCACCGGTCGAGTGCGTTTGCAAAATTGGCTCCCGGCGATCCTCCTTCATTGCACGCCGCAGTCCCGCGACGAATCTGGCAGTGTTTTTCAAGTAATTATCGCGAAAACTTTCCGCTACGGTGAGCGAATTTTCAGCCAACTTTAGAAAAATATGGGGCTGTTTCTGTAGCTCAGCTAATATGGGAGCTTCAAGCGTCTGATTTTGCTCTGAATGACTCATTCATTTTTTTACGTTTTACATCTATTCCCAACTTGTTTAGAGCCTTACGGGCTTGATCGGAATGGAACTTGCTGACCGGCAATCCTGTCAACTGGCTAACTATCCATTTGGGAGAAACCTTGAATCCATCGACGGTGACAAACCATGCCTGATAGTTTCCGATGTTTCTCTCGCCATTAACCGCAATTTCGTCACGAACAAGTTTGGAAATTCGTTCCTTTGACGCTACTAGATCAGCACCGCAAAAGGTTATCTTTTCTTCGACAAGATTTTCTTCCGTACGCTCAAAAAGCAACGGGGACTGGCTTCCATATAACCAATCGTGTATGGAAGCAAGACGCCTGCCAGATGGACCGGAGGCAAAGGTCACTTCAGAAGTTGGAAAAAGACTAAGAGTTGGCTCAAAAGCCTTGCGATATTTTTTCCCAAGATTGATGAAAGCCTTGTTTCTTGCTTTTTCATAACCAGCAAATTCTTGAGTAGCTTGTGAGAAAATTAACGTTTGCAAGTTTTCTATTTCGGAAGAAATTAACTTATGATCATAATTGGGAATTAAGGTCGAACCATTTATTAGACCAAATCGCGCGGAAACGACGAATATGTCAAGAGGCTCTTCCATTTCTTTAAGGTAGCGTCGGACGACCCTGAACGCACCTCCGTCATATCGCTGTATTGCCGGAAGCAATTTCGGCGTTTTATGTTTCTTCTGGGAACAAGAAAGAAAAATTGTTCTTCGCATTAAATTTGAGTAAGACTATCTTTCGTTGATGGCTAAAACATTAAAGCCGACTTATGGGTAGCAACTAAAAATCCAAAAATAAAAGTATCTCACGATTTGGTAGTTCTAAAAAATGACCCGGTAAGAAATGCCTTGGCGTACATATACTTAAGGAGTTAATTCGACGCCTCAGAAATAACGCCAGTTGAAGCCGCCCTTTCAGCAACATAATGGCTAAGTCTTACTGCAACCCCGGTAGCAGTTTCTGAAGTTATATTCAGATATCTTAAAAAGGTCTTCAACTGCTTATGACCCGTAATCTTCATTACTTCAGTATGAGGCGAGCCGGAAGCTATCATTCTGGTTGTTGCCGTATGTCGGCAATCGTGGAACCTAAAATCTTGGATTTCTGCCTTTTTACAAGCCGACTTAAAAGAAGTCTTTATCGTATTGGTAATTCCAAAAACCAACCCGTCTTTTCTCTTCGGCGATTCGTCCCACAAACCGACTAGTTCATCTCGTAAGCGCGGCGTCATGCCCACCGTTCGCGATTCCTCAGTTTTCGTGTTTGTCTGAGAAATCTTAATTTCATTTCTGCCAAAATCGACATCTTCCCATTTCAACTTGAATATCTCGCCTCTGCGCATCGCTGTGTCGAGTGCACAAATGAGAATTGGTTTTAGATGGTCGCGCTCATTGATGCAGACGGCAAGAAGCCGTTCTTCCTCTTCGAAACTCAAGACGCGGTCACGTTCTTTTTCTGCCGAAAGAGAGATTATTCCCTTGGTCTTTGTAAAAGGGTTCTGAATAATCCAGTCGTTCTGCACTGCAAAATTTAGCATGGTTCTAAGAAGAGCGAGTTCCCTGTTTACTGTTGCGATGGTACGCTTAGTCCCTCGCCGCGTGACTTCATTGAGTCTTTTACGCTTGTATTTCTCCAAGTCAGCTGGCTTTATCAATCTGAGGCGTTTTAAGCCGAAGAATTCAACAAGTGCGTTATATGCCCAATTAACACTTGATTTTCTGCCGCTAATTTTGACGCCGTTTTCATAAACAGCTGGGTTGAGCTTTGCCTCCTTATACTTCGGAGCAAACTCCGCGAAGGTCATTTTGCTAGAGTCGAATATCTCCTCGCCGTGGATCTCCAACTCCCTTCGCATCTGCTCGACAACGGATCGAGCGGTGCGTTTATCGGAGATAGGTTTTAGTTTCTCGCGCCACTTTCCCGTTTCGTCTTTGTATTGCAAACGGGCGTAAAGATTGCCTTTAATTATGCGCCAATACCTTGTCGGAGAACGCCTCTTTTTCTGCTTTTTTGCTTTGTTCATCCCACATCACCTCAGAGTTTCCTAGAAAGTTTCCTAAGACTTCGATGATAATCTATGTTGTCGCATGAAATCAAATAGTTATGGGGAATTAGCAGAATTGTTGTAAATATGGCGTTTAGCGGGATTAAATCAGACAGCTTTGATATCTTATGAAATCTCTTGATACAGGCTTCTACCGATTTGTAATCAGTAGGTCGTCCGTTCAACTCGGATCACCGGCTCCAATAGAATCAACAACTTACGGCGACCCAAGTGGTTGCCGTTTCATTTCGTTGCCATTCCGTTGCAAAAATCTAACTCTGCAACGGCGTTGCGAAGAGCTTTGTTAGTAGCGCGTGAGTAGAGCGTGCCGTCAAACTATCTAGTGAAGTTTTACGGTCTCAAATAGATTCTAATTGGTCTTCAACCATTCAGCTTTAAGTAAAAAACTTCCATCTGTCACCACTCGATCGCCAACAAATATGCCTTCGATTACTGGATAAGACTCCTCTTTTTCTTGTGCGACTTTTATAGGTCGCAGTATAAAAGTTTTCGGGTCATCCGTAGCCTGGAAAACGATTTTCTGATTTCCGATAGTCTGTACGGCATTTTTTGAAACAATCGGCGCGGTTTTTTCTGCGGCGTTACCGATCCTCGAATATGCAACGTTTACATATTGTCCAATCTTTAATTTTTGATTCGGGTTTGGAAGTTCAATCCGAACCTGGGCTGTTCGAGTTTTTTCATCCAAAGTCGGATCAATATATGAAATCTGTCCGCGAAAGAGTTCGCCCGGATACGCGTCGGCCATAATGCTCGCACCGCTGCCAACTCGCATCTTGCCCAAATCTTTTTCGTAAACCTGACCGATTACCCAAACTGTCGAAAGATCGGTTACTTCGGCGATTTTCCCGTTCATCGAAACGACTTCGTTAACATTTGCGATGCGCTCTGTAATTGTGCCTGTGATCGGCGAAGTTATAGATAAATTCGCACTAATTTGTCTTGGCGAATTGAGCGAATTAACTCGCCCTCGTGATAAACCCAAAACCAATAATTTTTCTCTAACGGATGCAATATCAGACTGCATGTTTCGCACCCTGGTCAAAAACTGGTCGATTTCGTTTCTGCGGGCAGGATTGATTTTCAGAAGTTCCCTCGCACGACCAAATCGTTTTTTGGCTTCCGCAAGATTTGCTTCGGCAACCTTTAATTCGGTAATTCTTTTTTCAAACTCACGTCTGCTTATCGCTCCGATTTTGACGAGCTTTTGCGAACGTTCGTAATCGCTTTTGGCTTCGGATAACTTTGCTTCCATCGCCTTCACATTAGCGGTTTGTTTATCCAATTCGTTGCGGGATTCTTCACTGATTTCCGACAAATTCAAAGCTCGTCGATAACGCTTTTCAGCTTCGTTTAGCTTTGCTTTCATCGAAAGATATTTTGCTTGTGTGTTTGCAAGTTCTTCGCTTTGAATAATCGCAACGGTTTGTCCGCGTCGAACAAATTGTCCTAAATCCGCATTGACAGTTTTTACAACGCCCGAAACCTGAGAAATTACGGGTGTTTCCTCATATTCGTTTGCTTTGACCACGCCCGTGGTTGTTTCACTCATGACCGCAGCATCAAGTGTTTCGCCTACTGAAACTATTTTTAATTTAGCGGCGGCCAGCTGTTCATCTGTCAGTGTGATTTTTCGCTGACCTTCGGGAATCTTCTCGCCCGAATCAGTTTCGCCCGAAAAAGAAGTGTTTCGGGGCGCGGGAACGGGCTTGCCTTCCTCACCTTGTAGCAGAAAATACCAGGCGGCAAAACCAACAATCCCGATCAATGCCATTCCGGCGATGCTCGCAAGGAGAATTTTTGGTTTCGATTGCTCCGGTTTTTCGGTATTGTTAGCCGTTTCAAGTTCTTCAGAAGGTTCTTGAACTTCCGTTTCGTCTTCCCGCGAAGTTTCTTCTTGATTTTCTAGTTCTTCTTTTTTCATTTTCCCATCAATTTTGGCGAATTTGTCGCCTTGTAAATTTCTATTTTTGCCAGATAAGCGGCGAGTTGTGCGCTAATCAAACTGTTTTCCAAATCCAGATAACGTCTTTCTTCAGCGATATAATCAATCAAGTCTCGGTCGCCAAATTCGTATGTCTGCCAAACGACCTCCAAATTTGCTTTCGCTTGATCGCGAACTCCATTTTCGTAAATCGTTAATGCGCGAATCGCGGCCCGGTATTTTGTGTAAGCAACGACGACTTCTCTTTTTACCGTCAGCTCTCCAAATTCCAACCGCTTTTTCGCGGCTTCTATTTCGAGCGATGCAGCTTCGATATTTCCCTGATTTTTGTTGCGAACCGGCAACATCAGGTCAACACCAAAAGTTATAAAATTTTCGCCAATCCTTTGAGGAGAAAGTCGAACCGGGTTTTGCTCAACGACAAAGGGTTGAATCCGTGTCATGCGCTGAAAACCAACCGAGGCACTCGCATCAAGCCGTCCCTCTGACCGCGCTTTTTCAAGTTTTGCATCTCCCAGACCAAGCGTTAGGCGCAACGCCCTTAAATCGGGACGGTTCGCGACCGCCTGAGCAATCGCATCATTCTGCGGCGACACATCATTAAGCAAACCCACGAAATCGCCCTTCAAACGCAAAGTCCTTTCGGGCTCAAAGCCGATTGAATTCCGCAATTTAAGTAATTTTACTTCGGTATCGGCAACGGCGATTTCGCGCATCGAGCGAATCCGGTTTAGCTCCACCAAACTCATATTTCGTTCTAAAGGAGCGTTACTGCCTTCGGTAACTTTTGCGGAGATTAGTTTATAGCCCTGCTCAACGCTTCCGAGGAGTTTTTCGAGCAGTTTGAGTTTTTCAATTTGAGCCAGCGATTCGCCAAATTCCTTACGGACCTCCGCCGCAAGTTTGCGTTCGGCATTTACAAGCAATGCTTCGCGGGCCTTGAATTTGGCTTCTGCAACGTTGATTCTAGCCCTGCGCCTTCCGCCTAATTCGAGCGGCAAACTTACCGACGCGCCGGCGCTGTAGCGGTCTCCGATTATTCCCTCGTGACTTCCCGAAAGTTTTAAACGCGGATTCGGTCTGAGCTCGGCTTGCTTAATGAGGGCTTGTGCAGCCTTAAGTTCATCCCTTTGTGCCTGAATTCCTCCATTATTTTCGAGCGCGATGCGAACTGCGTCATCAACCGTCAACCCGCCCACCTGATCAAGATACCGTCCGACAGTTAAATTTACTTCGGGCATTATCTGCTCAGGCTCGACCTTTTTAATGCCAGGGTCAATAGCGATTTGAGAGTTCGATTGCGGAGCAATAAAAGCTAAATGTAAAAGAACATAAACCGTTAAAATAATGCACTTCTCAATTCTCTTAATCCTTAACGTGCCACTAGCTTCAGCTAGTGGAGTAATGAAACACAAGGGAAAGGCTTTAGCCAAATTAATTAACAATGAAGAATTCCCTATTGCTTTAGCTAAAGCTATTCGGATGATTGATATTTTTTTATTCATTTGGCTGAAGCCCATAATCTGTCACAAACCTCTTCCACTAGCTGAAGCTAGTGGCAAGTTATAACTTGACTCAAACTTCCTTATTTTCTTTACCCAACCTTTGCTCATGGATCCAGTAAAAGATCACGGGCGTGATAATCAAAACGTGCAATAGGCTCGAGACCATTCCGCCGAGAACGGGAGTGGCGAGCGGTTTCATAACCTCCGCTCCCGTCGAGCTGCTCCACATGATTGGCAGGAGTCCGGCGACGACTGTTGTCACCGTCATTACCTTTGGACGAAGTCGGAGCAGCGAACCTTCGATGACCGCGTCCAGCAAATCTTTCCGTGTTAGTATTCCAAGCTCCTTCCGCTTTTTCTCGACCGCTTCTTCAAGATATATGACCATCACAACACCGGTCTGCACGGCAGTTCCGAAGAGCGCGATAAAACCGACCCACACCGCGACCGAGAAGTTATATCCCAGCAGCCACTGCAAATAAACACCGCCGGTCAAGGCAAACGGAACAGCAAGCAATACGTGAGCCGCTTCAACTGCGGAGCCATAAGTCATATAAAGAAGACCAAAAATCACCACCAAAACGATCGGCACAACCAAAAGCAGGCGCTCCCTTGCGCGTTGCTGGTTTTCATATTGCCCGCTCCAGGAAATGTAATATCCGGGTGGCATTTGAACCCGTTCTTTGACTACTTTATCGGCTTCGGCAACGAACGAACCAAGATCGCGTCCGCGAACATTCAGCAAGACTGTTCCCTTCAAAAGCCCGTTTTCACTTTGTATCATCGAAGCTCCGGTTACAGTGCGAATGTCCGCAACTTGTGAAAGCGGGATATTCATTCCGTCAGCAGTAACGAGCGGAATTTGCCCGATGTTTTCAACCTTGTCGCGAAACTCGGGAGCATAACGAACACGAATTGGAAAGCGTTCCCGTCCTTCAATCGTGATTGAGAGATTCGTCTCACCGATGCCTTTTTCAATAGCATCATTTATCATCCCGACATCGATACCAAAACGCGCTGCCGCCTGTCGATTTATCTCGATGTCGATATAGGGCGTTCCGATAACCCGCTCGGGATAAACGTCGGCAGCTCCTTCAACTTCTTTTACCGCCTCGGCAACTTTATCTGACAGTTTTTCCAAAGTTTCCAGATCATTGCCGAAGATCTTGACTCCAATTTCCGTACGAATTCCGGTGGCTAACATCTCAATTCGTCCAATAATGGGCTGCGTCCAAATATTCGTAACACCCGGCATTTTCAGTTTTGAATCCATTTCCTGAATTAAGCTGTCTCGCGTAACACCCGGTCTCCATTCGCTCCTTGGTTTTAGATGAATTATCGTCTCATTCATGCTGACCGGGGCAGGGTCGGTTGACGTGTCAGCGCGCCCAACTTTCCCAACGACTGTTTCTACTTCGGGAAACGATGCGATTATTCGATCCTGATGCTGCAGAATCTTTAGGGCTTCCTCCATCGAAACCGCCGGATCTGTAACGGGCATATACATCAAATCGCCCTCATTCAAATTCGGCATAAACTCCGATCCGATTCCGACTCCAACGTAAACCGCTCCAAGGAAAAGAATAAATGCAATCAATATCGCTACGATCCTGTTTTGCAGCGCTGCAAGTAGTGTAGGTTTATAGAGTTTTCGCAAAAACCGCATGATGGGATTTGATCCTTCGGAATGCATCTTCCCTCCAAGAAGAAAAGTGCAAAGTACTGGAACAAGAGAAACGGCTATGATTGTCGAACCAATCATCGCAAAAGTTTTTGTAAATGCGAGCGGATGAAAGAGTTTTCCTTCCCGACCCTCAAGTGCGAAAACCGGGATGAACGCCAGAATAATTATTGCCATCGAAAAGAAAACGGGTCGTCCGACGAGTTTTGTAGATTCCAAAACCGATTGCCAAACCGCCTGTCTGTCTTTTGTATCAATATCGTTTTTCTCGATGTATCTGAATGCATTTTCGGTAACGACGATTCCTGCATCGACCAAAACGCCGATGGCGATCGCGATCCCCGCCAGCGACATGATGTTGGAGGAGATGCCCATAAAATTCATAAACAAAAACGACATCAAAACCGCCAGCGGCAGCGGAATTGTGACGATCAAAACCGAGCGAAAATGAGCCAGAAAAGCGATCATCACTATCGTCACTAAAACAAGTTCTTCGATCAGAGTCCATTTGAGTGTGTCGGTAGCACGATTTATAAGCTGTGTCCGGTCATAGAAAGGAACGATCTTTACGCCTTCAGGCAAACCAACTTCAAGCTCCTTTATTTTTCGTTTGGTCGCTTCGATTACATCCAGGGTGTTAACGCCATAACGAGCGATGACCACCCCACCAACGGCTTCCTTACCACTCTTGTCTAACGCGCCCACTCGAAAGGCGTCGCCCAGTTTTACTTTGGCGACATTTTTCACATAAATAGGAGTTCCGTTAGAAGAATCAATAACGATGTTTTCCACATCCCGGACAGATTCGACTAAGCCGATCCCTCGAACCACCGCCCATTCCCCTGACTGCTCGACAACATTTCCGCCGACATTGTTATTAGATTTTTTGACTGCTGTAATAATTTTTGAGATGGGAATTCCATAGCTCCTAAGCTGATGCGGATCGACATCAATCTGATATTGCTGAACGTACCCCCCGACCGATGCGACCTCCGCCACTCCCTTTACGGAATTTAGCTGATAACGGACAAACCAATCCTGCATCGTCCGCAATTCCCGCAAAGAATATTTCTCCGATTCGATCGTGTACCAAAATACCTGCCCGACGCCCGTGGCATCGGGTCCGAGCGTCGGTGTTACACCTTCCGGCAGCTGGCTTTGAACGACATTTAGGCGTTCGAGGATCCGGGTTCTCGCCCAATAGAGTTCTATATCGTCCTCAAAAATTACGTTGATCATCGAGAAGCTAAACGCCGAATTCGCCCGTACAACTTTTACACCGGGAAGCCCCTGCAAATTTGTCACCAGCGGATAAGTGATCTGGTCTTCAACCTCTTGCGGCGAGCGTCCCGCCCAATCGGTAAAAACAATCACCTGGTTTTCCGAAACATCCGGAATCGCGTCAATCGGTGTATTTACCAGCGCCCAATAGCCCGCGCCGGCAACACCTAAAAACAATGCGAGCACGATAGCGCGGTTATTGAGCGACCATTCGATAATCTTGTGGATCATAATTCTCCGTGGTCAAAACTATGAGCGGCAGGCACGCACTCCCCAGTACTTACCGCTCACCTTTAGCCTAGTAAGCCGTCATCTTGATCGTTGTCTTGCCCGTTTCCTTTCCTTCATAGCTGATCTGAGCAATCCATTCGCCAGCCATCTCAATGTCTACAGCCCCCTTAAATTGTCCCGGCGTTGAAGTCGTCGACAATTTAGCTGCATTATTCATTTCAGCCATGGTTCCCATCGCCGGCATATTAAAATTTAACGACGCTGCCTTAATTTCAACCGGCTTTCCTGCGCCATCCGTAAAAGCGATCATCATTTCCTGCTTCCCGTTTTTTAATTTCCCCTCGGCATTAGAAAGCGAGACGGTCAGGTTGTCATTTACCTTTTTGTCGGCGATTTTTTTCATGTCGCCGCCGGTCGCCGTTCCTGCACCGCTGCAAGCCGCCGCAATAGCGATCAGTGAAACAATTCCCGTAAAAGCGATAATTTTTAATGTTTTTCTCATTTCCTATTTCTCCTGTGATTAATAAATTGTTCTGTCGTGTGATTCGTTCTTAGCTTCTTCGAAATTAAATGTCGGGAACGGCATTCGCGATTGCTCGCTACACCGATTCTCTTTCGCGCTCTTTTCGTGTATTTCGCGGGCAAATCTCGTCCGCTTAAACACAAAAATGCCCAATTTCAGACACATTTGTGCTGAAAAAAGACACACTTCGGGTTTAAAACTAGACTAAGATTCTTTGATGTTGGATATATTTAGGTAGGAATTTTGGTGGGGGATCGCCGCTGGCATCGTTTATGTCCGGGCTTTCTTTCGGCGAGGTTGAAAAAAGAATTTCAAAAAGTGAAACTCTCTCTGAAGCAATGATTGCAGGCGCAAAATTTGTTTGAACCGTCGAAGCGCCATTTGTCGGCATATTTTGCGAACAAACAAGCACACGACATAAATAGGCTGCATCTTTTGCTTTTTTCGGCCTGTGAGATTTTGCCTTTTTCTTACAACATTTCATCGGACAAACATTCTCACGCGTTTTCATATCGCCGCCCTGCAAAGGTGTTCCCGAAAACACGCTCGTGCTAAGCACCAATATAAAAATTAGAGTTTTTAGCCGATTAGCCATCATTTCCAATATATGTATAAGAAAACTCAATGTCAATCTTTTCTCGATCCGGATCGCAAATAAAATCTCACGTTTTAATTAATTAAAGTCCCAGATTCCTCAACCTCAGAGCATTCACAATTACTGAAACAGAACTAAACGTCATTGCTGCGCTTGCGATCATTGGTGAGAGCAGAAGTCCGACAAACGGAAATAAAACCCCGGCAGCGATGGGAACTCCTACCAGATTATATATAAAGGCAAAAAATAGGTTTTGGCGTATATTTCTCATTGTCGCTTCGCTTAGCCTTTTGGCTTTTAATATGCCGCGTAAATCTCCTTTCAGAAGGGTTATATCGGCTGATTCCATAGCGATGTCCGTTCCCGTTCCCATTGCTATTCCGACCTGTGCCTGTGCGAGTGCTGGAGCGTCGTTCACCCCGTCGCCCGCCATTGCGACGATTTTTCCGTTTGATTGCAATTCTTTAACCTTTTCAGCTTTTTGGTCGGGCAGAACATCAGCAAAAACCTGGTCTATTTTTAGTTTTTTCGCCACTGATTCGGCAGTTTTTGCATTGTCACCGGTCATCATTATTATCTCGATGTTTTGTCGATGTAGTTCATCAATAGCGTTCTGAGCAGATTCTTTGATTGAGTCGGCAACACTGATAAGTCCGGCAAACTTGCCATCAACCGCTGCAAGCATTACCGTCTGTCCCTCGCTTCGCAAAGTGTTCAGAGCTTCAAGTTCAGAGTTCAGAGTTACACCTTTTTCTTCAAGCATCTTACGGTTGCCGAGAACGATTTCCTTTCCGTCAATTCGTCCGAAGATTCCCCTTCCCGTTACGGATTCAAAATCTTCGACCCTTACGAAGTCGATTCCTTTTCCCTCTGCCCCTTCTACAATTGCTTCCGCCAGCGGGTGCTCGCTCGATCTTTCCAATGATGCGACTAACTTTAACAATTCATCATCTGAAATTTGTGATTTGGAATCTGAAATTACTCTTTGCAAACGGGGTTTACCCTCGGTTAAAGTTCCGGTTTTATCCACGACGATAGCGTTAACTTTTTCGAGAGTTTCCAAAGCTTCAGCTTTTTTAACCAGGACACCATTTTTCGCACCGTGTCCGGTACCGACCATAATTGACATCGGTGTCGCCAACCCCAACGCACACGGACAAGCGATAATTAAAACCGAAACTGCCGCAACCAGTGCATAGGAAAACGACCCAAATGTCAGCCAGGCTATAAAAGCGATAATTGCAACTAAAATTACAGCTGGGACAAAGTAAGCGGAAACAATATCCGCAAGCCTTTGAATCGGAGCTTGCGAACGCTGGGCTTCTCCGACCATACGGACAATATTTGCAAGCAGCGTATCGCTTCCAACCTTTTCAGCCCTCATCAAAAAACCGCGTTTCCCGTTGATTGTGCCGCCGATTATTTTGTCTCCCGCAATTTTCTCAACCGGAATCGGCTCACCCGTTACCATTGATTCATCTACGGAAGTTTCACCCTCGATAATTACGCCGTCAGCCGGAATTTTTTCATTTGCTTTTACCCGAAGTGTCGCACCAATTTGCACATCTTTTAGCGGAATTTCTTCTTCCGCTCCATCTTCAAAAACGACGACCGCTGTTTCCGGGGCAAGTCCCAAAAGTTCCTTAATCGCCGATGAAGTCTGACTTCTCGCCCTTAACTCCAAGACCTGTCCGAGCAAAACGAGCGTGATAATTACTGCTGCCGCCTCAAAATAGACCGGAACTAAATTTTCGGCATTTCGCATGGAATCTGGGAAAATTTGCGGAAACAAAAGTGCGACGACACTATAAACAAATGCCGCTCCCGTCCCCATCGCAATAAGCGTGAACATATTGGGGGAAGCATTCCTAACCGATGCCCAGCCTCTTTGAAAAAACGGCAAACCGCCCCAAAAAACGACTGGAGCCGCAAGAATAAACTGAATCCAAAGCGGGATGTTTGGCGGAACTATCCTGTTTAGGCCGGGTATCATCTCAGCCATCGCCATTATAAATACAGGAATTGTCAGAGCCGCGGAAATCCAAAACCGTCTGGTCATATCGATAAGTTCCGGGTCAGGCTCATCATCGAGCGATATGACCATCGGCTCTAAAGCCATTCCGCAAATCGGACAACTGCCCGGACCGGTTTGAACAATTTCCGGATCCATCGGACAGGTATATTTACCTTCGTTGGAATCGCCAGTCATTGACTGTGGTTTTGTCTTGGGATCAAGAAAGTGAGCGGGGTTTTGACGGAACTTTTTCTGACAATTAACAGCACAAAAGTAAAAAGTTTTTCCCGAATAGTCGTAGCTGGCTGCGGCTGAGTCAGGCTTAACAATCATTTTGCAGACAGGATCCCTGTGTGTTTCCAAATCCTTTTCATCTATGGGCTTTCTGCCGATTTGAACAACCTGTGGCTGAGAGGTATTGATTTGTCGTTTGAATTTTTCGAAACACCCGACCGCGCAAAAATAAACGGCTTCGCCACCATCAACCGGCTCGTATTTTGCCGCGGCGGTTTCAGGCGTAACCGTCATTCCACAAATTGGATCAATGTGCTCGTTCATAGGTTGACTCCGCAACGCATACTGTTACTTTTTGGTCAACAGATTGTAAATAAAACTTAAAGCCCAACCAAATATTCCAGCGATTAAAACCCAGCATATTAAACCGGTTAGAAAGCCACCAAATGTTAATGTCCATGTGGTTTCACTTAAATTGGCGTGAACCATGGTTCCCGTTATATTCATCATAGAACCTGGCATCACAAAAACCATAAAACTGCATAACACCCACAAAATCGCCATAGTAATGGCACTTGCTGCGCCAAAGGATACCGAATTGATTTTCATAATCACCTCCTGCATTTTTGGTACTCATAATTATAAAACCTAATAGCAACTATCAAGTCAAGCATATTTTTTCTCGTCCGCAAAAGATTCGATCAAATGGCAAACGGAATGCCCATTTGGCTCAGCGTCCCCCATTTTCTCCCACTCGGATTTCGCTCGAACCATTTTCCTTTTAAGCCGTTGCAATTTCTTTATGTTTTGAGTGGTCTCTTGGATTCTGCGGTCAATTATTTCCCTCACAATCGGACATGGCGATTCACCGTGATCCGCTTTGTCTAAAATCTCGGCAATTTCTTTTAATGTAAAGCCTAAGTCCTTAGCGTTTGAAATAAACCGCAAAAGGGTTACATCCGACTGCCGATAGATCTTGTAACCATTCCTTTGCATACGCTCCGGATGGAGCAAGCCGATTTTCGTGTAATGACGTACCGTAAATACCGGAACGTCAGCCTTTTTTGCTAAAACACTTGCAGTAAGCATTATTTCCCCTTAATCCATCGACGAGCCAGTCAATAAGCTTCACTAGCTCGAAACAAGAAGTCCTCATTGTCGTGATCCGCTTTCTAAAACGTTAATTACAAAAGTAAGAAAGCAACAGTTCTTACACTATACAACTTAGCAGTAAGTGTCAGGTCAATTTTGGCTGCCGGTTAATTGGAATTCATATGCGCGTAATCCGAGGAGTTATGAAGACGTAAGCAAAAAAAGAGACATCTTTCAATGTATGGTTTCGCGTGGTTTTCCATCGAAATGTCTTATTTGAATCAGTTCCCAAACAAAATTGAATGTAAATCCAATTGGGAATAGAAGCAGAAAAAACTTCACATTTCTACCTTTCGGCATATAATGACTCTATTTTATGAAAAATCGAAGTTACAAAAAGTTCATTCGCAAGAGTCACAGGTATCTTGGAATCTTTATCGGAATCCAGCTTTTATTTTGGACCGCAAGCGGTTTGTATTTCACCTGGACAAATATAGAAGAAATCAGAGGCGATCATCTAAGAGATGACAGTAGCGAGATCGAATCAATAAGTGGAACGATAACTCCGGCTGATATTAACAGTAGATTGTTAACTAACGAGCCGACCGCCAAAATCTCTTCTTTTCGGATCGTAAAGGTTTTGGGCAAGAACTACTTTGAAGTTGTTTATAAAACAACAGATAAAAAAGAATCCATCGCACTTTTTGATACAAAAAGTGGTGAATATAAGCCTCCCTTTGAGCAAAAAGAAGCTGAAACAATTGCTGCAAATGCTCTTACAAAAAAAGCCGATATAAAAAAAACGACATATTTATCAAAGGAGGAAGATCTTGGCTCGCATCACGAATATAGGGAAAAAACGCTTCCCGCGTGGGCGGTCACCTTTGACCACCCGGAAGCATTAACTGTCTACGTTTCGGCGGAAAACGGGCAGGTTCAATCATTCAGAACGCGAAGTTGGAGGGTATTCGATTTCCTATGGATGCTGCATACAATGGACTTCTTGACCCGCGATAATTTTAATAATTGGCTAATTAGAGTTGTAGCTGCATTTGCTTTTCTTATAATCGTTTCGGGCTTTTTGTACTTTTTTATAACGGTGAGAAAACCCTCGGCTAATATGCTATTCCGACGGAAACCGTAAAGTAAAAGTGTTTGTTTGGTCGTGTCTTATCTTTTTTTCGTAGTTGTCTTTAAATGCGATTCTAAACTCGAATAGGCAATTCAACACGATGTAGATTTGAGGAATATGTCGACAAGGTTAGCTGTCAAAAAGTTCGTTAAGAAAGGAAGTTGTATAACTTCCGCTTTTCTCCTTATCTCAATTTCCATATTTGCTCACGCCAAGTTGGAAAAATCTTCGCCCAGAAAGAACGAGATTCTAAATCAAACGCCCAAAGCGGTAGAACTCTTTTTTAGCGCCCCAATTCAAGCCTCAAAAATAAACTCAATAATTGTAAAGGACGAAAACGGTAAACGAGTTAACAAAAGTAGCCTGACTTTCTCGGAGGATGGCAAGAAATTGGTCGCTATTCTAAATGACTTGGAAAATGGAATTTATAAGGTAAATTGGCGGGTAATTTCCAAGGATGATCATACTATCAAAGGTGAGTATTCGTTTTCCGTTCAGAACGATCAAGCCGGCAATGCAGCAGATGAAAAAGCGGTAACCACCGTAGAAGAAAGATTTTCCAATTCTGAAAGTGATGATCATTCACATCATACAAACGCGAGTTCAGGGACTACCTGGTGGCAAAGCCTTGTCAGCTGGTTTTTGTATTTGGCAATGTTTGTTCTTTTTGGCGGATTCGTGTTTCGATTGTTTGTCTTAGACCCTACGGTTACCCAACTCTCTGAAATTAGTGGTGAAGATAGAGCGTTGGGCTTAATGAAGAGCGAAAGAAGGTTTCTTTTGCTCTCTTGGCTTAGCTTAGCAACCCTTTTAGTTATTATTCCCATTCGTCTTTTGCTTCAGACTTCGAGTGTTTTTGGAGAAGGCATTGTTGGAGCGTTTTCGCCTCCCAAGTTCCTGCAAGTAATAACAGAAACGGGCTTTGGTCTTCCATGGGGTCTACAGTTTACCATGACGATTTTGCTTTTTGTTGTTATTTTTATGATTTCACGAAGTAAGGATTCACGAAATCCTATTTTATGGGCTGGATTGCTTCTTGGTTCTTTTCTGCTTCTAACTCCTAGCCTATCGGGACATGCAAGGGCAGCAAGCGAAGAGTACTCATTTGCAATAATTTCCGATTGGGTTCACCTGATCGCCGGCGGAATTTGGATAGGTGGGTTGGTCCATTTATTTTTCACCTCTCCAAAAGCCTTTGAAAATGTTGAAGAGTTTCTCAATCTAAAAAGCGTTGTTCAAATGATACCGCGTTTTAGCCGGCTGGCTATCGCTGCAACTATTTTGATTTTCCTGACCGGTTTTTATAGTTCCTGGATACATCTTGGAAGTGGCTTTGATCGGTTTAATACTACATACGGAATTGTCTTGCTCGTTAAAATCCTGGTGGTCTTGCCGATGATCGGTCTTGGCGGATTAAATGGGTTTATCCTACATCCCCGGATGCAAAAACTCCTGGCCAAAACTGATAAATCCGAAACCAGATATCGGGCGACAAAAGAAAAGTTTTATCGTTCAGTTGGTTTTGAAATTATTCTCGGCGTTACAGTCCTGTTAGTCGTTTCGATACTCACATTTTTGCCGCCCGGAAAATAAATTATTAATAAGAATTCCGACGCAGGGCCAAAATAAGCGGAACATGGCTTTTACTAATTGAGTTTCTACTTTTGCTTTTTTTCCCGTTGCAAATACGTTGCATAAAGACGACCATATATGAATAAAGTTGGATAAATAAATCACGAGGCACGCGGCGTAAACTATTGTGTTTATTAATATAAGCTAACGATTCGCTGATTTTACGATTTGCCTGTTAACTGATTTGTAATCAGTAGGTCGTCCATTCAACTCGGATCACCGGCTCCAGTAAATCAACTTCCCAGACTCCCGATTTTCCGTAGCAGGATAACTATGAGCGACGTCTTCCGCAGAGTCCGGAATTCGAATCGAACAATCAGCCTTTTTAGAAGGTGATGCCGCTTGGCAGCGCTCCTGTTTTTTTACGTGATAAAATTATCGGTAAAAATCAGTAACCGCGATAAAGTATGTCGGGTATGGACGCTCAGAATCGTTTGATCTCCCTTGATGTTTTTCGAGGGTTAACAATTGCCGGTATGATACTGGTAAACAACCCCGGGGATTGGTCTGCGATTTACACGCCGTTTTCACACGCCAGTTGGCACGGATTAACCCCAACTGACCTGATCTTTCCGTTTTTTCTTTTTATCGTCGGAGTTTCGATCTATTTCGCCCTTGGCAAACGAATCAAGAGTAAAGATAAGTCGAATTTGTATTTGAAAATATTCCGCCGGTCTTTACTTATCTTCATTCTGGGGCTTTTCCTAAACGCCTTTCCGTTGTTTGATTTTAATACGCTGAGAATACCTGGGGTACTCCAACGAATCGCCATCTGTTATCTGATCGTCTCGCTTTTGTTTTTGCACTTAAACTGGAAACAGCAGACGGTCTTATGCGTCCTTCTTCTTTTGTCCTACTGGATTCTATTAACTTCAGTCAATGTTCCGGGTTGCGTAACAACCTCAATAAACGACAAGGCCTGCAATTTAAGTGCGTACCTAGACCGTCTGATATTAGGAGAAAACCACATTTGGAGTTTGGGAAAGGTGTACGACCCTGAAGGAATACTAAGCACTATCCCTGCGATTGTTACGACAATCTGCGGGCTTATCTGCGGAATTTGGCTGAAATCGGACAGGAACATATCGGAGAAAGTAAATGGCATATTTTTCTTCGGTTTGGTTTTGCTGGCAGGCGGATGGGCCTGGTCCTTTTGGTTTCCGCTAAATAAGGCACTTTGGACAAGCTCCTACGTTCTTGTTACGGCTGGGGCGGCCTTATGTTTTCTGGGTAGCTGCCTATGGTTAATTGACCTTCAGGAATACAAACGATGGTCAAAACCTTTTGTTGTTTTTGGAACAAACGCTCTCGCGCTCTACATCGGAGCTGAGCTGACCTCCCGGATTTTGGATGTAGTTAAAGTTGCGGGTGGAAGCGAAGAGTTAGTATCGGTAAAAAGCTGGATCTATAGATCAATATTTGCGCCGTTTGGCTCGACTGCGAATACTTCCCTAGCCTACGCGATTTCCTTCCTCGTGCTTTGGTACTTCCTTATGTGGGTTCTCTACCGAAAACGTATTTTTATAAAGGTTTAGGAAATTGAAGCAGAAGCAAACTTATCCACCAAAACGAGACTCAAGGCGCCCATTAGGGAAGGATGATTTCCGAGCGTAGAAGGCATGATCGTTACTGGCGGATACCTATTACAAATTGCTCCTTCAGCCGCCTTGGAGATTTCGTCGGATACAAGCGACCAGGCGCCGACGATGGTTCCTGTCACGATTGTAATCTCAGGCGATAGTCCCTGAATAAGATTGGAGATACCGATCCCTATATAGTGAGCTGTTTCCTTTAACGATCTCACGGCGCTTTCATCTCCCTGAAGAGCCAGATTAACCAGATCGGCAAAATCGATTTCTGGGTTTCCATTTTGTGCATTAATAGAATTACGATACCTGGCGAGGGCGGCTCGTTCCGAGGCAAAAGCTTCCCAGCAATCGTCATTACCCGCGGAGCAGACGCTTGGCGCATCGGATCCGATCCTCATGTGTCCAAACTCCCCGGCAACACCAAGCTTTCCTCGATAAACCTGTCCGTCAAATACCACGCCCGTTCCAACACCGTTATCAACCAGCACAACGATAAAATCTCGCACGTTGCTAATTTCCGGACGACCTAACCATAGTTCCGCCAAGGCAGCTGCATTAGTGTCGTTTTCCATCTTGACAGGGAGCCCCGTGGCAGCCCTCATGTCCACTGCCATACTCGGTTGATCCCAGTTAAGTCTGGGAATTTTTAGTGCCAGTCCTTGCCAAGATTCGACGAGACCCGGCAGGCTTACACCAATTCCTTCAATCGTACCCTCAGATTTACCAATAAAATCCTTGCAGGTAGCAATGATCTTTTCGACGCTTTTCTCATAACTTCGATTCGTGGGAAATTCTTTGTAATCGATCAAACGCCCGCTTAAATCACTTGTACCAACAATCGTTCGTTTCACACCAATATTAACTCCGAGTGCAATCGCACCGGTCGATTTCAGCGACAACAACCTCGGCGGTCGGCCGCCCGAGGATTCCCCGTAAAATTCCTGAACCAGACTGGCAGCTGACAATTCATCAACTATCAAAGACACAGTAGAACGCTGAAGGTCGGTAAATCTGGCTATTTCAGCCCGTGAGATCGGTCCCTTCTCCCTTATATAATTCAGAATTATCTGGCGATTGATGTCCCGTATGGTGCTCGAGCGCGCAACGCTGATTTTCCTTAGATTTATTCGCTTAGCCATAATAGCAATCAATTTGCCTTGTCTTCTGAGTTTAAGGGTAAAATTCGTTAAGTCTAATTCCCTCGCTTATTTATGTACACTAACAATCGAGACGTTATAAAACAATGTTCTCCAATTTAGCAACGGATTACCTTAGTCTTATTGCAACTTCCTCAACGTCTCGAGAGTTCGGACCAACAAAAATTTTGAAATCCCCTGACTCAACCAGCCAATCGCCTCCTTCATCGTAAAAGCCGAGTTTTCCTGCCGGCAGTTTGAATTTGACCGCCTTCGATTCACCTGCTTTCAACGATATCTTCGCAAAATCCTTGAGTTCCTTAACCGGGCGAACGCGTGATGCAGCTATATCGCGAATATAAAGTTGCACAATTTCCTGACCCGCTCTGTCTCCCGTATTTGTAACGTCCACCGAAACCGTAAAATCATCTCGCTTGGTGATCTCGGATTTCGAAGTCGACACCTTACCGTATTTAAATGTCGTATAACTCAGTCCGTAACCAAACGGATATAAAGGAGAATTCGGAATATCCCTGTAACGGGAAACCCAGAAATCATCCGGGCCGTTTCGTCCGTCCACGTGAGGGCGCCCGGTATTGTAATGATTGTAATAAACCGGTATTTGCCCCATCGCGTAAGGAAATGTGATCGTTGTTTTTGCCGAAGGATTTACATCTCCAAACAATATGTCGGCAACCCCATTTCCGTGTTCGGTACCGCCAATCCAGGCGTTAAGAATCGCGGGAAAGTTTCTGTCGACATCGGTCAGAATCATCGGACGTCCGGCCTGCACAACCACAACTAGAGGCTTTCCCGTATCTTTCAACTTTTTAAGCATAGCCATTTGCGCCGGACTTGGATTCACATCCGCAAGACTTCTTGCTTCGCCCGCAACCTTTCCGGTTAACCCAATGGTCGCAACAATAACGTCTGCGCCTTCAGCCTTACGCGTCAAATCAGCTAAAAGCTCAGCCGAAGATTTATTCTTCTCGTCATACCCTTTTGCGAATATGACGTTTGCGTCAGGAAGTTTGTTTTTGATCCCTTGAAGAATCGTGACGGTATGTTTGTGCTCGCCCGCTCCTTTCCAAAAATCGAGGACGTCTTCCTGTGACTCGGCAAGAAACCCGGTGACGAGAACGTCTTTCACTGACTTTGAGAGAGGAAGAATTTTGCCTTCGTTTTTGAGCAGAACCATTGACTCAGCTGCTGCATCCCTTGCAATCTTTCGATGCTCTTTACTAAGCAATGTCGCTTTCTCGCGTCCCTCATTCGAGTACTTGTAAGGATCTTCAAACAAGCCAAGCTTGAACTTCCACCAAAGGATACGTCCGACAGCTTCATTAAGCCTCTTTATCGGAACTTTTCCTTTTTTCACGAGCCCAGCCATTTCATTGACCATCACACGCGATTCCATATCCATGTCCGAACCGGTCATCAAAGCCTTTTCAGCCGCATCGGCCTCGTTTGCCGCGTGTCCATGGGCGATCATTTCCTTAAATGAACCCCAGTCTGAAACTATGAAACCCTTAAATCCCCATTTATCTCTGAGTATCGTCTTATTTAGATAGCTGTTTCCGCTTGCGGGAATCGCGTCAACAATATTGAAGGCGTTCATCACAGTTGCCGAGCCCGCTTCGATCGCAGCTTTATATGGGGGAAGGTAATAATTCCACAGCGCATAACGTGAAATATCGACCGTGTTGTACTCGCGTCCGCCTTCCGGTGCGCCGTAAGCGGCAAAGTGTTTTACGCAGGCCATGATGTGTTGATCATCAAATTCCTTACCCTGAAAACCGCGAACCCTGGCTGCTGCAAAAACAGCTCCAATATAAGGATCCTCTCCCGATCCCTCCATCACTCTTCCCCAACGCGGTTCCCGCGTTACGTCCATCATCGGAGCAAATGTCCAATGAAGTCCCGCTGAAGCAGCCTCCTTGGCAGCGATCGAGGCAGTTAGTTCGGCTCCTTCAGGATTCCAGCTTGCGGATTCGGCAAGCGGAATCGGAAAAATTGTTTTGTAACCGTGAATAACGTCATACGCAAACAAAAGCGGGATACCGAGCCGTGATTCCTCAACCGCGATCTTTTGGACATTTCCCGTTTCTTTTGCTCCTACAACATTTAAGAAGGAGCCGATTTTCCCTTTTCGAACCAGATCGAGTTTTGCTTTTTGTCCGGGATCTTTTAAGGCCTTTGGACCCGTTAAAACACCGCCGCTAAGCTGATTCAACTGCCCAACCTTTTCGTCTAAGGTCATTCGATTCAAAAGGTCATTGACTCTCTGTTCGATCGTCAATCTCGGATTCTTGTATGGCGGATCGGGGAACTTTTGAGCGATCAAAGTGATCGGCAGAAATATAAATATTGTTATCAAAGAAATAAGAAACTTTTTCATAATCTTTCCTACATATCCAATGCGAATAAACTACTTTTTTCCAACGCTTGCATTTACCAGCTTTTCCATACCATCGATAACCGCGAATTCCAAAGCGGCCTTGGGTTTAGCTATTTTTTTGAGCTCAGCTAATCTCTCGGCGCGCCACTTTTTGCCGTAATCCGCCTCACTTTCCAGAGCTTTTAGAGCTTCTAAGCCAATTGCGGATAATTTTTCCAGATCGCTCGCAAGTTCCTTTGCTTCATGAAGTCCGGCCGATACCTCCATCTGACCTACGAGAGGTGAACTCGCGTGACTCCATGTGATGAAGACTGTTTGCAGGTCTCCTAACCGGCTTTTAGATCTCGTCGACAAAGCTTTTTCGACCAGCTTATTAAATTCCCTTGCGCCCGCTGCATCCGGCCCTGCCGCATCGATCAACCCCGTCAGGGGGCTCAGCATAGTTTGTTTTCGGAGTTGGTATCTTTGATATCGCTTTACTGGCTCGATTAAAGAAGTCAAAATCTCGAGTGCCCAAATATCATTACTCCGCACCAAACGCCGAAGCATCATCGCTCGATTTTTTCTATGAGTAAGCCCTAATTCCTCAAGTTGAATTGAAATTATCTTAAGGCGGCGGTACATATCGTCTACATCCTTTACCTCGCGCGGCGACCAAAAGCGCTCGGCGACTGCAGCTGTTCTGGGCCATATCCTCGAATCGATTGTTTCTGGTGAAACCCATTCGCCCCACATTGTCGCCTCGCCTCCAAGGATCTTCTTTTGCTGATCTGCGGTAAGAGTTGTATCAGCCGGAATCGGATCAACCACGTAGTGTTTCGAGGCCGGGTGAATGAGATCGATGTAATAACCATTCGACAGAACTCCAAAGTAGCCCTTTTTTGCAGCCTCAGCGAGTGACTGTTGTCCGCGCCAGGAATGAATGACAACGTCATTTGGCAAATCGGGTTGGAAGATCTCGTCCCAGCCCATCATGGTTTTTCCGTTTTTCTTAAAGATTTTCAGGACTTGCTTATTAAAGTAAGTCTGGAGTTCGTGGTTGTCTTTAATCCCCTTTTTTTTCATAAAGGCTTGAATCCTGGGACTTGCATCCCATTGCTTGCCTTCATTTTCGTCTCCACCGATATGGACATATTTATCGGGAAACAGTCCGGCCATTTCTCCGAAAAAGTCATCCAGAAACTCGTAAACTTCCTTGCGGGTCGGATCAAGCGTCGGATCAAAAATCCCTGCCCGGCGCTCAATCTTATAAGGTCCCGGCAAACTTCCGAGCTCCGGATACGCCACCAGCCAACTCGTCGCGTGCCCGGGCAAATCAAACTCGGGAACTACCCGTATTCCCCGATCTGCGGCGTAACTTACAATCTCTCGAATCTCTCTTTGTGTGTAATAAAGACCGTCGGAGCCTAGCTCATGCAGCTTCGGATGTTTTCTGCTTTCAACGCGAAAACCCTGGTCCTCCGTCAGATGCCAGTGCAAGACATTCAGCTTTAATGCTGCCATTGCGTCAATGTTTCGTTTTAGTACATGAAGAGGTTGGTAATGTCGCGCGACGTCGATCAAAAGCCCCCGCCAGGGAAATCTCGGTTTGTCCGAAATAGATACTGCCGGAAAGTAGAATCCATCTTTATCACTTTCGAGAAGCTGAATAAGAGTTTCAAGTCCACGCATCGCTCCGAAGGTTGTTTTTGCTTTTAAGTGCGCGCCTTTCGGTGTAACTTCAAGGTCATACGACTCATCTTCCCCAAGTGTTGGAACATTATTAGCGACCCTTTCAGTTTCGACGAGCAGGTTTGCCGATGCTGCGGTAAACGTTCGCGACAGTTCTAAAACGGTTCGTCCTTCAATCCGCCGTAGAACCCGGGAAAGATATTCTTTTAATCTCTGATCGGACTTTCCCTTTAGTGCAACCGAAAAATCTTTTGTGACCGGAAGTCTGCCGTTTCTATAGTCGATCCCTGCCGGAACGGGCATCAGATCTGTTCGCCCTGAGACCGATTGCCGGGCAAATGCAAAGGATGTTAAAACCAACGAAGCCAACAACGCAAAAGCGTAAGATTTTATTTTCATAAACGTGCTCCTATTTGCTTTCCGCTCTCTTATAAACACGAACATAATCAACAAGCATCTCCCCGGGAAACTTTGTCGTTTCATCCGGATTTCCTGGCCATCTCCCGCCGACCGCAAGATTCAATAAAATAAAAAACGGGTGTTCGTAAACCCACTCAGCGCCTTTCGGTAAATCAGCCGGCTTCCTCGTTTGGAAGTGCTCGCCGTCAACATACCAGCGAATCTCGTTTGGCTCCCACTCAACCGCGTAAACATGAAAATCATCCGGGAAACTACGCCCCGTCCGGTGATCAAACGACTTACCGATTCCTTTTGCGCCTTCATATTTTGGGCCGTGAATCGTCCCATGAGTTTTGCCGGGTTCGCGGCCGATATTCTCCATGATGTCTATTTCACCGCAGTGCGGCCATCCGACCTCCTTGAAGTCATCGCCAAGCAGCCAGAATGCCGCCCACATTCCCTGGCCGGCGGGAACTTTGATTCGAGCCTCAAACCGTCCGTGCTTCTGCTCAAACTTATCCATCGTGACAAGTCTTGCCGATGTGTATTTACAACGACCGTACCAACACCGGTATTTTTTCGGCAGATTCTCTCTGATCGCCGTTATCACGAGCGAGCCTTTGCCGTTTTGATGGGCATTGCGTCGGGAGGCGGTATAGTACTGCAGTTCTTCGTTTCCCCATCCCTTGCCTCCGATCCTGGGTGTCCATTTTGATCGATCAACACCCGAATTCTTCTTGCCGTTAAACTCATCGTTCCAAGTGAGATTCCAGCCGCGTCGGCGCTCCGTTTCAAAGGAGTCGACCGCTTTCCTCATACAATCCGCTAGCCGGGTTGTACCAGTTTCAAACATATTGAATCCAGCGTCCCATTCCCACCAGGCATTTGGAATATCGAGTCGGCCAAGCGCCGAGTAAACGACTTTAGCGTGTCGACAACGGTCTTTGATCCCGACACTCTTACCGTAGGAACCAAACTCCCCTAAAAAGATCGGAACATCGTTTTTTATCGACCAATCCTTTGCTGCTTTCAGATCACTGTACATTTTCGCCGGGTTTGAGTCTTCTTCGTAGGTCTTATAGAGACCGGTCACCCAAACCCCCTTTACATCCGGCGGCTTCTTTAGCTTCTCCTTCTCCAAAGGAAACGGAATATTTTGGCTTTCAGCCAGACCTACAGCAGCCCAGGTTGTACCCTGATGGGTAAACAGAAACGGATCGTAGTAATGGAATGTGTAGATGATGTTATCGTCAGAAAAAGGTTTTGATTCGATAAGCGCCTTTCGGGAATTCCAATCGTGAAACCCGACAATCAGAGTGTGTTTCGGAGCGATGCTTCTGACCGTTCTGATCAATTCCTCTGCTTGCCGTCGCCAAACACCGGCTTTAATATCGTGCGGTTCGTTTCGGATCTCAAAAAAAACCTTATTCGGATCCGTTTCACGGTACCTTGCCGCGACCTCGGCCCATATCCACTTGAGCCGTTCGGTAGTAGCGGCGTTTGGAATAGAACCGTCTAATTCTAAATGGTGGAGATCCAGGATTACTTTTAGGTGATTATTTAGCGCCCGTTCGATCAGAGCATCGACCGCCGCCAACCCGCTATTTTCCGTCCATCTATAAGGTTTTTCAAAGCTTGTCCAGGCGCTAAAAGTAACGGGAATGCGCACCGTTTCAAACCCGTTAAGCGCAATGTCATCCAACATTGTCAGCCGCTTTTCAAGATCTGGCCCCTTGTAGAAATCTGAAAACTTCTTCGCCTTGGTGCCTTTCCAGTAGTTTTCGAGAAAACTCAGATTCATCCCTTTACCAAGTTTTCGAGCACGATAATCAGCTACACTTTTTGCCACGCCAAATGAATGGCAGGTCATTAAGAGGAAAAGGATAAGGCATATTTTTTTTGCCACGCGATTCTCCGATCAGAGCCGCAAACCTCACAAGCTTACTAATTACTTTTAGCGTGAGGACAACGCAAATTTCTGGCTCAACCCACCGATCATCACAGTAAAATCCCCGGCTTCAACGGTTGGTTTGTTGTTTAACCCGATAAATGAAAGATCTTTTGCCGCAAGCGAGAAAGAAAGCGTCTTTGTCTCTCCCGGCTTCAGCGAAATTTTTGCAAAACGCTTCACACGCTTTCCGGCGGGACTAAGCGATGCGACCTCATCGCGTAGATAAACAATCACGGTTTCTTTACCCGCACGGCTCCCAGCGTTCTTAACCCGTACAGAAACCTTGAGGGTGTCACTCTTGGCCATGCTCTTGCGATCTAGTTTCAAATCGCTGTACTCAAACTTTGTGTAGCTCAAACCATGTCCAAATTTGAACTGCGGCTCAAATGGGCTATTGCCAAACTCCGTCTCCTCGACCTCAAACAACTTATGATCGTAGTTCAGGTGGCTGTTTGGTGTTTTGGGATATGTAAATGGCAGCTTGCCGTTTGGGTTATAGTCACCGTAGAGCACATCAGCAACCGCCAGACCACCTTCGTTGCCCGGGTTTGGTGCTAGAAGAATTGCGTCAAGCTTTTCTGCGATTCGGTTTATTAAACGCGGCCGCCCCTGCGACATCACCGCAATTACCGGTTTTCCGGTCGCAATGATCGCTTCCGCAAACTTGAGCTGGAGTTCGGGTAACGTCAGATCGGTGATATTGCCGGGCGTTTCCGTATAGGAGCCCTCACCCAAACAAAGCACAACAACATCGGCCTTCTTGGCTTGGTCTAATGCCAATTTCATGTTTACGTTGATGTCAATATTTGTCGGAGTCGTGTTTGTCGGCCCCTTACCCGGCACGATCTTTGTCCCTTGAATATATTTGAAGTTCTTGCTGGCGACTTTCTTCCTGATTGCCTGCTGAATCGTCAGCTTATCCTTCGGATATAACGACGTTTCCGACCCCTGCCAAACATAGGTCCAGCCATTATTTAACGAAACCAGCGAATTGGCTGTCGGTCCGGTTACCAAAACCTTTTTGTCTTTACTCAGCGGGAGAGCATTTTTTTCATTTTTTAAAAGAACCAATGATTCACGCGCCGCCTCAAGCGCTGCTTTCTGAAACTCAGGCTTTGCAACGTTTGACTTAAGTGAAGCTTTTGGCATCGGATCCTTAAAAAGTCCCAGCTCAAACTTCACCCGCAAGATTCGTCCGACAGCCTCGTCTATACGTGACATCGGAACACGCTTTTCTTTTACAAGCTCGGTCAATTCTTTTGTAAACGTAAGGTTATACGGAACCATGCTCATATCATTTCCGGCCATTATCGCCATGCGCGTCGCTTCCTTTGTATTTGGAGCTACCTTCCACATCGAGACAAGTTTATTGATGTCATCCCAATCCGTTACGACGAAACCGTCAAATCCCATCTCACCGCGCAAGACATCTGTCAGCAGATGCTTGTTTATATGTCCGGGGACACCGTTAACCTCAGCGGAGTTAACCATTATTGTCCGCGCACCGGCTCTTACTGCGGCTTCAAATGGCGGAAGAAAATACTCGCGCATATGGTTTTCGGGAATCCACGCCGGAGTCCGGTCGCGCCCGTTAAGCGGAAAACCGTATCCGACATAGTGCTTTAAACTTGATGCCACACGCGTATCAGAAGCAACATTCTGCCCCTCGAGTCCGCGAACAAAGGCAACACCCATCACAGATGCCAAATACGGATCCTCGCCAAACGTCTCCCAAAACCGCGGCCACAGGGGCTGTCTTCCAACATCCAGAACCGGCGAAAAGCTCCATGGAATTCCAACGGCCCGCGTCTCCATCGCCGTAATCTCTGCGGCTTTCTCCATTAGCGCCGGATTCCATGTTGCCCCCATTCCGATTTCCTGCGGAAAGAGCGTTCCTTCGCGAATGTAATTGGCGCCATGTATTGAATCGATACCGTAAATAACCGGAATCCTAAGACGCGTGTTTTTTGCGGAATTTTGAATCGCGGCGATGATCTTATGCCACTTATCCACCGGCAATGCATGTCCGTTAACGTTTAGGATTGACCCGACGCCGTAAGTTTCGACGACGTTTTTTAATTTGACGGGATCAATCTCAATATTCGAATCCCCGCCCTTTGTTATCTGACCAATCTCGAGCTGCGTCATCTGACCAACCTTTTCTTCAACGGTCATTTTTGCCAGCAACGCTTTAATTTGGTTTGAATAATCCGGAAGTGACGGTCTCTTAGATGCTTTTTGGAGATAAACATCACTGTCCATAACGTCCATCGACGGAGGGGCATGGCCAAGACCCTCAGCCCTACTTTGTTGCAGAGGTAGGCAAAAGATGGCAAAAAGAAGAGTTCCCGTTAAAAGAGTTGCTAGTAGTCTCATCGAGTAAATTGTTCCTTGATTAAAATGTCGAAATGTTAGGTTACATTCTATTTAATATGCGGCCGTTCTTCAAGGAAAATCTGTTAGGTGCTTCTAATTCCAATGTTTGAAAGGCGCGAGGAAACGACAATACAGGATTTTTCGTTTCTCATAAGTCTGCTGTATTATTTAAAAGCTATACAGTGTGGAGAGGTTCGATTATATGAAGAAAATACTAAAAACTTTGTTGCTTCTAGTTACATTTGTGATCCTGATAAGCTCGGAAAGCCCAGCCCAAAACAAATCGAAATATGAAGTTATAAAAGATAAGAAAAGGCTGAAGGCTATCGTTCCTGCAAGCTTCTATTTTGCCGGTCTGAGTGGACCGACCCAGAGACGCAATTCCGCAGTCGCAAAACTTGGCGAAAAGAGATTCATCGTGGCCGGACTCGTTGACGTTTCCGGGTATTCGACCGATATCAGCGGAGTATACGAGGGATTCTTTATCACCGACTCTCCTGTGAAATTCGGACGGAAGAAGCTAAAGATTGGTGCTTACGGCATCGGTTTCTCCAAAAGCGGAGTGGCAAGGGTGTTTGATCTGAGCGGAAAGCAGCTTTTTCAAACAAAAACGATAGCCGACAACAGGCTTAAACGGCCACGGCCCTTGATAATGACGCCCGATGAAAAAGGAATCAGGCTTTACAAAGGCAGAGATTACGTCGTTATATCCCCCAGGAAGTTTAAACGGTAGCAAAGGCGAGAAAGCTTTAGGCCGTCTAGTTTTTCTGCCTGATCGTCAGCTGCGTGTTGACCTTTGGTCCCGTGTAAGTATTACGCTTTCCGTTTGGCCATACGACTTCCAATTTATCCACCTTTTCAGCGCTGCCTAAACCGACATGTATTGTTCGGTCATTCTGCGAGGCGTAGCTTCCGCCGGCTACAACGTCAAAACGCTGCCGAAGTTTACCAGTCGTAACGAAGAGCTTTGCCCCCGAAGCGTCTCTTGGCGACGTCCCATCTTCTACTCCTTCAAGCTTGATTGAAAGCCAATTATTTTCCGAATCTGAAACGTTTCTCAAAAGCGATGGCGCCGCGTCCATATTACTTGTGACAACATCAAGTTTTCCGTCCCCGTCAAAGTCCGCGACCCCTAACCCACGGGCGTTAAATGCTGCAGCTAAAACTGATTCCGGTTTCGCGCCAACCCGCTTAAACCTAAGTTTTGTCCTGGCTTGGACAGAAAGCTGGTTTCGAAAAAGTAGAAGCTGCTGAGCATAGCTCGTTCCCCATTCAAACTTATCTACAACCGGGTAAACATGCCCGTTTGCAACGATCAAATCTTTCCAGCCGTCATTGTTAAAATCAAAAAAAGAGGTCCCCCAACCCAGAAACGGTACGGTGGGCTCTCCCAGACCAGCCTGAAACGTAATATCCGTAAAATTCCCTTCGGCGTCATTCCGATAAAGGGTATTTGAATCGTCGGAAAAATTCGTAATATGAAAATCTACAAGGCCATCGTTGTCAATATCGCCAACCGCAACGCCCATACCGGCTTGTTCGCGACCGTTTTCATTAAGGGCAATTCCAGAAGGATAACCAATATCTTCAAAAGTTCCGTCTCCCTGGTTCTCATAAAGCTGTTTTGGAGTTGAATCGTTTACGACTAGGAGATCAAGATCGTCGTCATCATCTACGTCAACAAAAACAGATGAAAACCCGTAATATTTTTCTTCATCCGAAACTCCGATCTTGTCCCCGACCTCTTCAAAAGTGCCATCTGCCGACTGACGAAAGAGTCGGTCCTTCGCACCGGTTAGGCCTCGCGGGCCACACATTACCGACTTTCCGCGAAACTGGCAAAAGCTCGAGGTAGAATCGTTGTCAGTTTCCGAGGGGTTGGGAGGAAGATCATCCAGATCAAACTCGAGATATGCCGGAATGAATAAATCAAGTCGTCCATCCTTATCAAAGTCGCCAAAAGTCGCACCTGTATGCCAACCTTTAACTGCTACTCCCAGCTCTTTTGCAACATCCGTAAATGTTCCGTCTCCGTTATTCTTATACAGGCGCGAGACCCCATAGTTTCCAACAAAAATATCCGCGAAACCGTCGTTGTTGAAATCAGCTACGCTTACGCCCATTCCCCAGCGTTCGTTTTCGACCCCGGCTTTTGCGGTTACATCTTCAAATCTCCAGTCACCGAGGTTTCGAAACAGTGCTGATTTCGGCGCCTTCTCCTTTCCGCGTTCGGCGTCTATCGTCGAACCATTTAATAAATAGATGTCGGGTTTTCCGTCGTTATCAAAATCTATGATCGCGACTGTGCAGGCGGTTGTTTCCAAAACGTAGTCTTTGTTTTCGCCTCCGGAGGTACACGTAAAATCTTTTAAAGGAGTCTGTTGAGCTATATCCTTGAAAATTCTCGGAGCATTTGGGTCGACTATTCCGACAGTTCGGCGAGATGCGTACGTTTTTGCTTCACCTGTGGAAACTCCTGTTTGGGCAAACGAGAGATGGCAGAATAGATTGATCAAAATAATTAGAAACGCAGCGTTTTTCATAAGTTCCTGTTTCTATTTAGCTATCTCAAGTTTCTTGCTCCAGTCGATTCCTGCAATCGATAGGTAGTTTTGCTTTTCAAGATTACTGTCATACGCGTCGAGATCATGTAAATGGTATGGGGCACTTTCGTTTCCAACATCTCGATTCTTTCTTAGAAAGGCGTTCGCGATTGGAGCCGTCGATGGGTCGTCTTTCAACTGTCGAAACAGCTTTGCCTTCTCTCGGGCTTCGCTTCTCATCTTTAACTTCTGGTAAATAAGCATGAGATTATAATTTGCCGAAAGATCTTCAGGGTCTATTTCAAGCACTCTTTCATAATAGCCCAATGCGACCTTAAGCTGCGCAGTTTTTTCAGAGGCGGAAACCGATTCACTTTTTATTTTCGCGAGTTCGCCGAGTTGTTGTAGGGTTAAACGATCATTTGGATAAGTCTGAAGAACTTTCTTAAAGTCAGCCTCCGCCTGCTCAAGGCTTCCGAGAACTCGTCGCACGCGCCCTCTCTGAAAAATTGCTCGATAGTTTTCTGAATCAGCTTTCAACGCCTTCCTGATCAACTTATTAGAGTTTTTCCAACCACCCATTCTTATTAGTGCGAGCGCCTTATTAGTGTAAGCAAAAGCCCGATACTCATTTTTGAAATCAATAACTTCGTCAAAGGCATCGGCGGCCTGCGGAAACTGCTGTTGATCAAGCAACGCCACACCGTAATTGTTCCAACGCCACCAGTCAGGCATTTGATCTTTCTTCTTAGATCCCGACCGCCCCCTTTTTCCAACCGAAATCGTCTCCGAAGTTTCCGCGAGCGTTACAACCGGCAGATCAACCGATCGACCAAAGACAAAATCGCTAAAAACTCTTGTAAATCGCCTGTAATTCATCTTTGCAGTCAACGTGAGTTTGCCTTCAAATCCCTCGGGAACTACGAATCGATACCTTGATAAATCTGATCTGCCGGATTGAATCGAGTTGTTGTGGGCTACCACCCTCGTTTCCCATATGTGGTGCTTATCTATAAGCGAGCTGTCTTTTCTTACCAGATATGTCTTGTAGTTATGAGCTTTTGATTCAAGAGAACCGTCCGGCTCGAAGTACCCCGATTTAAAGAGGGTTTTTCCGGAGGCGTCCGCAACCTCAAACTCAATGAACGCCTCGTAAAAATCTCTAAGCTCGGGCGGAAAAGAGTGCCCAATATTCTTATTCGTTATGACAACCTCGGCGATCAGCCGATCTCCGGGATTTACCTTAAAATTCTTTCGATCGATCGGCGCGATCACCTTCCGCTTTCTTGATCCTTTTTCGAAGCGGTGCAGTGCAAAAATATCTATCGCAAGCCGGTCGTCCTGCATAAATTTTACAACTTCTTCAAATTGCTGCTTAAAGCCGTAAACCAAAGGGATTGCAGTGTTTGCTGCGGCAAACCTATGTGAGGAAACAGTCCCCTCCTTTGCAGAGACGTCGAATTTGTCTGCCGGGGTTCTCGTTAAATGACAGCTATTACAGGTTTGTTTTTCGCGCGTGTAAAAGGGGTGCGGAGTTTCTTTTGAGAATGAGGATTTTTGAAGTTCGTCACCTACCATAAAAGCCCTCATAAACTTATAGTCGTTGAGCTCGCGGGGAACCTGGGATTTGTGACACGCCGCACAAAATTCCGACTTTTTCAAAAGATCTCTCATCAACGCCCGCTTATGCGATTCAATATCGTTTGTTATATCTTCATCGCTCGCTTCGGTAATTCTGGTGCCGTCCTCATCGACAAGAAGCGCCGGCTGGCCCATCGTATAGCCGCCAATTCCCCTTCCTGAAACTGACTCAATCGAATGGCAAACAATGCAGGACACGCCTTCTTCATCAAAAGGTCGCTCAGTAAACTTGGGATTATTCGTTAGCGCCCCGCTAAAGAGCGCGGCCGGATTATGACAGGATTCGCAGTGCCTCGTGAAAGCAATGTTTTTCTGATTCTGAAGATCAGTAACGTTCTTTTGATAAAAGGGTTCTACAAAAGCCTTAGCGTGTGCAGATTCGCTCCATTGCGGGTGTATATCCGTGTGGCAGGAAGCACATCTAGCGGAGGAAATAAAATCCTTACCCGGAATAAACTTACCGTCGGTGGTGTTTGCATTTCCGGGCGCGAATGGTTTGTCTTTCCCAAATCGAAAATCGTAAGTTTCGGATATCCAGTCGTGGTAATTTTCTTCCGAGCGATCTCGACCGTTGACTATGCTTCCTGCGAAGAAAATAGAGCCGAAAACAACCGTAATAATAATAACCGCTACCTTAATCCATCGCATACCATCAAAAACTAGCCCAGTTTCCAGCCTCTATCTTAACCCTCCGAATTCTTTCTCTTGGCCTCCAGCCACAAGGCATTACTCAACTCTATAATTTTCTGAAGGTTCTTTCGCGTTATTTTTGAAATCGCTGGGTCGACAACCCTGAGATCTTTAAACATCTCGCTGGTCACAAAACTGCCAACCGCATCATCGAGCTCAATTATCAAAGCCCGAACCGATTTGGGTTTTCGGTTTGCCTTAGGTTTCTCGGTCTGTTTTGAGGGTTCTCCTTTTTTCCCCACATCCGGAAATAAGTTTGAATTTAGACGAATTCCCATCTCAGTGATTTTTCCGGCAGACTTGAATATCCTTTTATAATTGATCTTTTTACCCTTCGTGTACGCATTAACGATCGATGTCTGCTTTTTCTGGATACCTTCAAAATCCCTTTTAATCATTCCGAAATTTAGCTCTATACCGTCTTCCCGCCTGAGGAGTGCGGCACGATCAGCCTCCCGCTTTACTCGTTCGAGTGCAATCGACCGAGTTTTGATATTGTTAGAAGATAGATCTTTATCCCCAGTTCCTTTAGGAATACTATTTGGATCAGGCGGCTGGCCGAAAACGTAAGCAAAACTGGCCACTCCCAGAATCAAAATCGCGCTAAACATTAACTTTCTCATGATGTCTATCTCCAACTTTAAAAACCGACTCAACTATCTAACCGCCCTCGGTCTTATCTTCTCAAACGGTACAATTCCCTCCCCTTCCAAAACCGCATAAAACTTATCCGCATCCACAGATTTGATTTTTTCGACCTCTCCCGAATTCCAACGTATCTCGATCTCGTCCACTTTGGTCGCCGCCCCCAAACCAAAATGTACGCGCAGGTCATTCTGCGACAGATAGCTCGAACCGCTCCGGATTTCCTCGGTCTGGGTGACACCGCCGGCCGTAATCTTGACTCGTGCACCAATCGCAAGAGGATTTCCTTTCTTTGCTCCGAGCTCCAGCGTTATCCAATGATTCGAACGGCTGCCAGAATTCTTCAAAATCATCGGGGCCGAATCATCAAGGTCCTCCACAACAACGTCCACATTCCCATCATTATCAATATCGCCAAACGCAGCCCCCCGCGAGACCCGAGGCTCCGCGAGCACCGAGCCCGCCAAATCACTTGCATCGCAAAAGGTGCCATCACCCTTATTGATAAACATCAATTTGCGCTGCTTAAACTTCGCGCTGCCCGATTCTATTTGGTCTATCTGCGGATACACGTGGCCGTTAACAACAAACAGATCGAGCCACGTATCATTGTCGAGATCAAAAAAACCCGTTCCCCAACCAACGTAAGGACGAGAAACCAACGCGACCTTCGCCGCGAACGAAACATCTGAAAAATCGTAATCGCCATTGTTTCGGTAGAGGGTATTGTACTCATCCGCAAAGTTAGTGACGTAAAGAGCAGGTTTTCCGGTATGTAGATAATCACCGATCGCAGCTCCCATCGAGCCCTGCTCAGAACCGTCTCCGCTAACGCCGGTACCTGACAAGAGCCCGATCTCCTCAAAGACATTTCCTCCCTTGTATTGATAAAAGAAATTCGGTGTCGAGTCGTTTGCGATATAGACGTCTTGGGTGCCATTTCCCGCATAATCGGAAACGATCGGCTGCATGCCATAAAACCCATCGGGATCGACCATCTCTGCTTTTTCCGTCAAATCCGTAAATGTCCCGTCCCCATTGTTCTTAAAATAGCTGTCGCCTGCCCCTTTTAACCCCCGCGGACCGCACTGAACATCGATCCCTCTGAATTTACAGGTTGGCAGCGATCCAAACCCCGGAAGATCCTTCAGATCAAAATCAACGTAGTTCGCCACAACAAGATCGAGATAACCGTCCCGGTCAAAATCTCCAAAAGCAGCCCCCGCCGACCAGCGTTTATCTGTTACCGCGGCGTTTTCAGTCACATCGGTAAAGGTACCGTCGCCATTATTTTTATACAAGACGTTCTCACCAAGACACGTAATATACATATCCGGAAAACCATCGTTGTTAAAATCCCCTACAGCGCCACCCATGGCGTAACCGGGAAATCCAACGCCGGCCTTATCGGTTACATCCTCAAAGGTACCGTCACGCTTATTACGATAAAGCAGACTTTTTGACTTTTCACCCTTTAACTCCATTTCAACCGTCGGAGCATTTGTAAAATAGATGTCGAGCCAGCCGTCACGGTCGAAATCAATCAGCAAAACACCCCCGCTCATCGATTCGACGATATACTTTTTCTCCGGGGCCGAGGTATGCGCAAACTTGATTCCGGTTTTCTCATAAATATCGATGAGCCTGGGAATTTCACGGTCCTTGCAAACATTCTCCTGCGACCAAATTGAATGAATCGACAAAAATGAGATGATCACAACTATTGCGGAAATCCTTCTAATTTTCGCCACCTCCCATCGGCAGAGGACCTTCTGCCTTTCGTTTCTCATTCTTTAACTTTTGATAGGTCTTTAATGCGCGATCTGCATCCGCTTTGCGTGATGCCTTTCGATAAGCAATGCTCAGTTTATAATGAATGTAATCTTTGCTGGAGTCCGCCGCGATCGCCCTCTCAAGTTTTTCAATCGCCTTATTGTGCTCACCTTTTTCGAGGTTTATCTTGCCTAGCTGATAGAGTGCGTCAGCGTAGTCATACTTGAGACTAAGCGCCTCTTCCAGGATCTTAACAGCCCTCTCCGTTTCAATTTTGCGCTCGATTAATGTTAACGCCAAATGATACTTCGAGATGGGATCACCGGGATTTATCTCCAGTTCGCGGCTAAAATACTTCTCCGCTTCCGCAAGACGATTGAGCCGAAGCAAACTTTGACCTATGAAATAGTTCACCTTTGGAGTCCCAGGAGCTAGAGCCAAAGCCTTGTTAAACTCTGTAATCGCTCTTTCGAAGTTACCCAAAATCATAAAGCCTTGCGCCGCGTAGGTCAGAGCCTCTGGGTTTTGTTGCGCACTTTTTGAAAGTCCGCTAAACAAAATCGAGGCTTCCCGATTCTTCTTAAGCTTGATCAACGAAATCCCATAAAAATAGGCAAGCTCGGCATCTGCAATTATGCTTTTTCCAAAAGTCTTAAGAACCTCTACGGATTGTCTATAGTCCTTGTTGAAGTAATGACTCGAACCGAGCATCTTTCTGACCAGCGCATCTTGAGGATCCACTTTGAGGTGTCTTCTAAGTGGACCGATCGCCTTTTTAAATTCATTCGCCCGGAAACTTACAATTCCAAGGTTTCGACTCAAATTTGGCAAATCCGGTTTCCACCCATAGGCGGACGAAAAATGCTGAATGGCGACCGCCATTTGAGTATTCTGTGTGGCGATAACTCCTAGATTGTTGTAGCTTTGGGCAGTTATATTTACTAGAAATGCCTTTACTCTATTGAGCTGCTCGATTCGTTTCGCAGGTAGCTTGATTTTAACATTTGATCCAGGTCCATCGTCGTCTTTTAATTCCAATTCACTCTTTTCAGCTACCTGCCCCAGAATCCGATTAATTTCATTTCTTGATGAATTAAGAGACTTCTGCTGCAACCGGCCGGCTATCTTCAGCTCCTTTTTCGCTTCGTCCTTCCTTCCCGTTTTTAGTAGAAGTCGGCCAAGCATAAAATGTGTACGACGAGCCTGCGTATTTTTCCCACCGTTTGCTTCAAGCGCTACAGCTCGACGCAAATTTTTCTCCGCATTTAGGAGATCATTTATCTCGATTTGTGACTGTCCTAGGAATAGGTGCGCTTCTCCACTTTTAGGATTCATTTCAACCGCCCTTTTCAAAAGGGCAATCGCCTGCTCATGCTTATTTTCGGAGGACTTAACAACACCCCCGAAAAACAGCGAAAAGAAATCATTCGGGGCGATTTTCAATTCGCGTTCAAACGCTTCGCCTGCTTCGGAAAGCCTCTGGCTTCCGCCATTCTGAAGCAGAAGAAAACCCAAATAGAAATTTAACTTTCTCTTTTGGGGACTTTTTTCCAACGCTCGCTTTAACTCCCTTTCAGCATCTGCCGGATAATTTGTTCGCTCGTAGAATTTAGCGAGCAAAAAATGAAAGTCAGCCGTTGGCTTTCCGGCAGCGATGCGAACTTTCTCAAAATGTTCCCGAGCCTTTTCGATTTTTTTTAACTTCAAGTAGGTGAGTCCTAGTGCTCTGGCAATCTCAAAATCTGGTGCTTTTGAAAAGACCTGCTCTAGCTCGGGAAGCGCAGAATCGTAATCCTCTTTTGTATAATAAATGTTTCCCAGGATATATCGTGCCCCGATGTGGTCCTTGTCCATCGCGACAGCCTTTTGTGCCTCAACTATCGCCTTTTCAAAAAGCTTCTGTCGCAGATAGGCAATGGCCAGGTTAGTTCGATTGCTCGGGCTGTCATCAAATGCCAGCGAGTCGGTCAATATTCGAACCGCATCAACATACTTCCCTTCTTCAATCGCCGTATTTCCTAAACGCTGTAAGGCAATACCAAGGACCGCCCGATTTTCAACTTCCGCATTTGCAAGATCCCCGGATTTCTGGCTAGCCTCAGCAGCTTTTAAATGAAAGAGCAATTTGTCTGACTGCTGGCCGGCTTTCTCTGTGGGACTATTTAAAGTTTTCTCAATATTCGCTTTTTGAGCGTGAATATTTATGGCGAAAACGCAGACCACTAATATCAATATTCGTCTCATCATAACGCTAGAAGTCGTCTGGAAACATATATTTGAGGTGTCTGCAAATTATATCACAACAAAAAAATGGCAAGAAAATAATAGCTCGAAAGCGCATATTCTCTTGCCATCAATCAACAAAAACTTGTCTAGAAGTAAAACTTCAAAGCATACTGAATTTCGCGTGCACCTCTCGTTGAGTTCGCAACGCCAAAATTCCCTTCAGGACCGGAGAAAGCGGTTACTAGATTATTAGTCGGGCTGCAAGCAGCAGCACCGCACGTAACCTGGCCGTTAAAGAAGGTAATAGGCAATCCACCTCCAAACTGCGGGGTATTAAAGGCGTTAAAGAACTCCAAACGGAACTGAAGCCTCGCGGTTTCACCGAAGAAGCTATTTGTAAGCCATGTCGGAGCAAAGTTCTTATAGATCGACATGTCTACGTTCTTCGTCGCCGGACCGGTACAGGTAGTTTTACCCGGTATCGTTTCACCGATTCGATATCCAACCAGAGTCCAGGCATCGGGATTAAGGAATATCCCTTTTCGGTTCGAAACAGTACACGGTACCCCTTCAACCCTAAGCGGTCGTTGATTTGCCACTCCGGTACCAAGTCCCGTGATTCCACCCTGGAAAGATACTGGATTGCCAACCCCCTGGATTGCTGTTGCATTCAAATTTGGCGTTAGGGATGTACCGCTCGTTATTTGAACAATCGAAGCAAATTCCCAACCGCCGAGAAGGGTCCTAATGGCCGGATGGCGCCCTTTAAATGAAGGGAAATTGTAGATTAAGTTCGCAACGAACATATGCGGACGATTAATATCGGATTCCGCAAAATCGAGATCTCGATTGTTTCTGTCGAGAACGGCAAAGTTACTCGTGCCACCGCTGGAATCATTCAAGCCATAGTCTGCGAGTGACCGCGAAAAAGTATAGGCAAACTGGAACGACGAATTCTCAAGAAATCTTGTTCTAAACAGAACTTGTAGAGAATCGTAGTCTCCTCTTCCGTTTCGTTCGAACTGATAAATCGCTCCATAATTAGGATACGGCCTTAAAGCATTCACCGCATTTCCATCACCGGCAAAGGCTGCGGCAACTCTATTTTGCTCAAGCACTTGGTTTACATCGTTGTGCGTTAATTGCCTTCGCGCTCGGTTGCCAACGTATCCGACCTCAATTGCAGAGTCTCTCCATAGCTCTCTCCCAACGGAAACATTAAATTGTAGCGAATACGGCGTAGCCGCTTCTGGGCTCAGCCCAAATCGGGGCGAGCCATTTGAGGCAGCTGTCAGACCTTCGAACCGCGAACCATCAAGAAATCGTTGTCCAGCGATAAACGTCGCGAACGGCGCGTTCTGGGTCAACGAAGCAAAATACGGACTGGTTCGCTCGCGGAGGTAAAATTGTCCGAATCCAGCTCTCACAGCAGTCTTGCCATCCGAGAAAACATCCCACGCAATACCAAGGCGCGGCGCTAGGTTTCCAAAGCTGTTTTCTCTTAGCGAACGGTTTGAAAATTCAACCGGTGTGCTGGCACCCGGAATACCCGAACATGGATTCGTTCCATTTGGAACTACTAATCCATTACACGGGTCTGAAGCCGGGCGAGATGGATCATATGCCGATGGCAGGAAACCGCTGATCATGTCTCGTGCATCCGTTGGTTCGAAAAGCAGCGAATATCTAGCACCCAATTCGAGTGTGATATTTGGTCTAACCTTCCAAGTATCGCCAATATAAAACTCAAGGTTCTTATATCTGTTTTGACCAACAGCCATCGTATTGGTTTCATCAAAGCCAAACAATGTATCGTCAGTAAGTAGATCCTGAAGCATTCCATTGCCCCAGTTACCCGAGTGGTTCCCAATCTGATCGTTACAGCATGAAGCCGGTCCGAAAAAGTGTACCGATTCATTATTCGGCCCGGAATCCTCATCTTTCGCAGCGCTATCAAACAATCCACCAAACTTTATTGTGTGATTTCCAGATACCATCGAAAAATCGTCCCTAATCGAATAAATATCCAGTGAATTTCTAAACGGAGTTTGTGTCCAAAGATCAGAACCCGAACTCGAAAAGAATGGTGCTATTCCACCCCAGAAAACCGGATGTGGCCGATTCACACCGTTGACTTTTTCCGAATCGGAGAAGAAACCCGGCACTGCCGCGTTGATTTCCGCATTAAGCGAGCTACCGGCTCCAGGGTCAACATTGATCCGGTTACCTGAGTAAGAAAATTGAACCTCGTTTATAGCGTTTGAACCCAACTGAGAAGTCAACTTGATGGCAGCTTGCCTCGACGGCTGAGCCCATGTGCTCTCAACTGTCGGAAACGCATCGTCACCCCAAAGATTGCCCGTCAAAATCGGGGTCGAATTTGACCAGGAATCCTGGGTATAGCGTCCAAACAACGTGTGCTTGTTCGTCAAGTTAAAATCGAGTCGAATATTTTCCTCGCGGAAATCAATCGGAGAATTTGCAGATTGAGCCCAGTTAATACAACCATTCGGATTCGCAACATTCGCTTCCGGAAGAAGTTTTACGATGGCTAAACCTGCCTGACTCAAACTTGCCTGCGGAATTATCTGCGTCGCGAAACCTGGATGATTTGAATTTTGAATCGGATCAGGAGAACAACGCTGTCCATTTGAAGCAAACCTCGGATTACTAAAATCTCCCTGCCGCTCGGCAGCCGTTGGAACACTACCAAATCTGGACTGGCCGCGAATTTCCTTGTTCCATTCTTGTGAATAAAAGAAAAACGCCTTGTCCTTTACTATCGGCCCGCCTATCGAACCGCCAAAGTCGCTACGCCTAAGTCTGTTTCTTCCAGTGCCGTTTTGATTCGCAAAAAACTCGGTTGCGTTTAGTGCGTCATTCCGTCCAAAATAAAACAAGCTGCCATGGAATTCGTTTGTTCCACCTTTCGTAACAATCGAAATAACAGCGCCTGCAGCCTGTCCGTATTCAGGACCATAACTATTACGTAGAGACTTAAACTCCTGAATCGCTTCAATCGAGGGAAATAACAAGATCGTGCGGTTTGACCCCGTATCATTATTGTTAGCACCATCTGTCAAAAACAAATTACTTTGTCCGGAATTTCCATTTACCGAGAAATCAACTCCGCCAAATAATCCCTTACTCTTGCTGTCAAAATTGTTTGCTGCAGCAACACCAGGCTGCAATTGAGTCAGCTGAACAAAGCTTCGACCGTTTAACGGAAGCTCTCGTACTTGTTCGCCCGTCACGATTTCGCCGACGGTTCCAGTCTGAGTCTCAACCTGTACAGCTTCCGCCGTGATCTCGACAACCTCCGAAACCTGACCTACCTGGAGCACAACGTTCTGGCTGGTAACACTGGCAACATTTACCACCACACTCGCAACGGCAGATTCTTTAAACCCATCTTTACTTACGGTCAATCTATACGTTCCAACGGGTACATTATTAAAAGAATAATTCCCATCGTCGTTTGTATTGACGGTCCTCGATGCACCGGTAGCGGTATTGGTAACCGTAACTTTTGCACTCGGCACTGCACCGCCGCTTTGGTCAACTACGTTTCCCGTAATCCTTCCGGTTGTGTCCGTTTGAGCGGAAAGATTGATCGACAGAAGGACGAGAATCAACAAGGTTGTCAACACCATTCCTATTTTCGTCAACGACATTAGCCACGACACAGACGTGTCAAAAGTACGACTTCGAGATGAATGTAGCTTATTCATAGAATCTCCGTAAAAGTAATTTATTCTTTGCCAATCATAGACCTCAGCGTGTTCGGCATGCTGGGTCGTCAACCTTCTAAATTGTTTTTTAGTGCGGTTACCAAACCGCGTAACCATCCGAATCAAACCGCGGCCGCAACTTCGGCAACTTATTGAATCAAATACTCTTGTCAAAAAATCCGACCAGCCCAAGGAAAATGGCCTAAATGCTCAGTAAGGTCAGAAAACTAACAATTTTATATTGTCACTTTGTTGTATAACCTAACAAAAGTTATTACACAAATGTTAAATTGTCAAGAAAAAGACATAAGAAAACGAGATTTATAAAATTAGCTTGACTCGAGACCAAGGGACGCGCAAAAAAAAACGCTATTTGCGTCCAATCATGTCGAGGCCTACAGCTGCGACCAAAATCGAACCCTTAATCAGTTCCTGTATGAAATCCTGCAGATTCAGGAGCGACATTCCATTATCTAAACTGGCCATGATTAGTGCGCCAAGACAGGCTCCGAAAACCGTACCGCGACCGCCCATCAAACTCGTCCCGCCAATCACACAAGCGGCAATCGCATCGAGCTCAAGTAGCGTTCCGGCGTCAGGCGATGCACTCGCGACCCGTGCCGTATATATGACCGAGGCGATGCCTACAAAAGCACCAAGCAGACCAAATACCTTGAGTACTACCAGTTTATTATTTATTCCGGAAAGCCGCGCAGCTTCAGCATTTCCGCCGATCGCGTATACATATCGGCCAAAGGTTGTGTTATTTGTAATGAAAAATCCGATAAGAGCTACTGCCAGGAATATCATCACCGGGATCGGTACTCCGGCATACTTGTTCATAATATAGATAAAGCCGATGATGCCTGCGATGGGGAGAATTGCTTTTGCGAGTTCAGTTCCAAGACTTACATTTTCTGTCCCGTGTTCTTTTTGGGTTCGCACTCTTCGAAACGCCAGGAACAAAACAAGCGCTACCGCAACGATGGCTAAAACCCAACCAACATTTGGATCTATATAGCTTTGTCCGATGTCTTTAAACGCAGGGTCATTGATCGGAACGGTTTCACTTTGGGAGATTCCCTTAATCGCCCCCCGCCAGGCCAGCAACCCTCCCAGCGTAACAATAAAAGCCGGAATACTCCCATAGGCGGTCAGAAAACCCTGGAAGAAACCAACGGCGACACTAACCGCGATCGCAGCAAGAATCGATGGAACAATCCCATATCCGAGGCTCGTCAAACAGATGGCGGCTACTCCTCCAGCAAAGGCCAGAAGTGATCCAACCGACAAATCAATGTTTCCCGAAACGATAACCATTAGCATGCCGACGGCTATGATCCCGGTCACCGAGGTTTGAAGCATCAGATTTGATAAATTTCTCGGAGTCAAAAATATCGAGCCCGTCAGCCAATGGAAAAACAGCCAGATCAAAACGAGGGCACCTAGCATTGTGTATGCACGAAGCGACGATGTTTGTAATTTGAAACCCGTAGATTCTGATTTTTCCGCCATATTTTTAGTTCCCGTTAAAGTTTTCCCCCGGCAGATGCCCAGTAGCTGCCGACATTACGTTTTCCGGGGTCGCCTTCGCTTTTGTAAATTCTCCAAAGAGTTTTCCTTCATAAATAACCAACACACGATCCGAAAGCCCCAGAACTTCGGGCAACTCCGAAGATACCATCACTATTGCAAGTTCTTCTTCGGCGAGCCTGTTGATCTCCGCGTAGATTTCCTGTTTCGCACCGACGTCAATTCCCCGAGTAGGCTCGTCAAGAAACAAGACCTTAGGACTCGTAAGGAGCCATTTTCCCAACACAACTTTTTGCTGATTTCCTCCCGAAAGCGTCCCGGTCACGGTCAGTGGAGAATTTGCTTTGACATTCAGCTTCTCCATCGCTTTATTTGTCGCTGTAATCTCTTTCGCGCGGTTTGTGAGGAAACTACCCGAAATTTGTTTCAACCCAGCCAGAGTAGAGTTGTCTACAATGGTTTGGTCAAGGATCAAACCAAACCGCTTTCGGTCTTCGGTCACAAAACCGATGCCGTTGCTTATCGCGTCCCTTGGGGAATTGATCTCGACCTCTTTCCCATCAACAAATATTTTTGTTTCGATGTCTCCTTTCCAGGCGCCGAAGATAGCCGTAAGCAATTCGCTCCTGCCAGCCCCCATAAGTCCGGCGATACCCAGCACCTCTCCCTTCTTTACCGAAAATGTCAGATCGTCAACCACCTTTTTGCCTGGATGCTCGGAGTCGTAGACGGTCAAATTTCTGACCTCAAGAGCCGTGTCTCCAAAATCATGCGTGACCTCGGGGAAGATATCTCCGACATCCCTGCCAACCATAAGCGCAATAACCTTATCTTTATCAAGATCCGAAGTTTCATGTGTCGCAACCGTCTGGCCATCACGCAACACCGTAATTCGATCACTCATATCAAACACTTCGTCGAGTTTGTGGGATATATAGATCATCCCGACGCCGCGATCCTTGAGACTCCTCAAAATATCAAAAAGTGTCTCGACCTCAGACTCAGTAAGCGCAGCGGTCGGCTCATCCAGCACAAGAATCTTTGCATCCTGAGACAAGGCTTTTGCAATCTCAACGAGCTGCTGCTGACCGATCCCCAGATCCCCCACCTCGATATCCGGATCAATATTCAGATTCAATTCCTTCAGAAGTTTTCCGGCGTCTTGGTATACTTTATTCCAGTTGATCACGCCCCATTTCGCAGGTTCTCGTCCAAGAAAAATATTTTCAGCAACGGTAAGCTCTTTAACCAATGAGAGCTCCTGAAAAATTATCGCGATTCCGGCTTCCTCGGCCTCTCTAATTGTTTGAAATTTCTTTACGTCTCCCTCAATCAAGATGTCGCCTTGATAATTCCCAAAAGGATATACACCGCTTAGAACCTTCATCAAAGTGGATTTTCCCGCGCCATTTTCTCCCACTAGCGCGTGAAACTCACCTCCAAATAAATCGAGATTTACACTATCCAAAGCTTTTACGCCCGGAAATTCCTTTGTGATGTTGCTCATTTCGAGTAATGCTGCCATCGTGCTCCGATACTGATCTCCTACAATCCTCCGTTGACCTTTGCCGTTCCGGCGTAAACTAGTTTGATGCCGCGTCAGCTTTTTCTTCTTTCTTTGGACGCTTTTCCTCCGCGACGTTCTTATAAACTTCTTCAAATGTCGCCCAGCCATCCTTAATTACCGTGGACTGAAGATTGTCCTGATCGACTACTACTACTTCAAAAAGTACGGCCTGGAGTTCTCCATCGACGCCCTCACTTGTAAAAGCTTCTGAATCGATCTTTTCCTTTTTAGCAAGTTTGATCGCCGCCTCAACAGCTCCATTCGCAAGAGGAGTGATGGGTTTATAAATTGTCATCGTTTGCTTGCCTTCCGCGATACGTTGGAGTGCAGCCTTTTCCGCATCCTGCCCGGTTACAAGAACTTTCCCGGCGAGTCCCTTTGTTTCCAGCGCCGAGATCGCGCCGCCCGCAGTACCGTCATTTGAAGCAATTACAACATCAATCTTATCGGAGTTTTGGGTTAACGCATTCTCGACAATTTTTAGCGCCTCATCCGGTTTCCAGTCCTTCGCGTGCTGATCCGCAACAATTTTGACGTCACCTTTTTCAACGGCATCTTTTAGGACCGCGTTTTGTTCCTTCTTTAGAATCATGCCGTTGTTATCCGTCGATGCACCGTAAACCAAAACATAATTTCCCTTGGGAACTTTTTTGAGAGCATATTCAGCCATCTTCTGGCCGATCACGGGAACCTGATGCGAAACATATAGATCAATCTTGTTTGAATTGATTAGACGATCGTAGCTGATTACCGGAACACCCTGAGCCTTTGCTTTCTCGACCATTGACGCTGCCTGGGTTGAATCGTGGGGTGCGATCACAAGGACATCAATTCCCTGCGTTAGCAGATTATCGACATCGTTTGCCTGCTTTTGGGCGCTCGCATTTGCTGTCGTCACAACCACATCTACCCCCATTTTTTTGCAGTGTTCTTCAAAAGCTGTCTTATCCTTCGTCCATCGCTCTTCTTTAAGAGTTGCCATCGAAAAACCAATCTTGATCTTTCCGTCTGGTTTACCCGAGCTTTTACCATCCGTCTGATCACTCGGCGCTTTCACGCAAGCTGCAGAAATAAACAAGATCCCCGTAAGAACCAAGAAAACGAAATGTCTAGTGTTTTGCATCAATATAACTCCTGATAGTTAGTAATTATTTTCCTATTACCTCAAATTTAGTTTTCGTCAAATCTACTGAATTCCCGCCGACCATTACCTCAAAACTCCCTGGCTCTACAACGCGCTTCATATTGCGATTGTAAAACTGAAGTTTTTCAGGAGTAACTTTGAAGGTGATCTTTTTTGTTTCCCCCGGTTTTAGTGTCACCCGTTTGAACCCTTTTAGCTCCTTGATTGGTCGGGTCACAGAACTAAACTCATCGCGTATGTACATCTGGGCGACCTCATCACCTTTCCGTTTGCCCGTATTTGTTACATCTACGGTTACGTTCAGGGATTCATCTGTGCTTATTTTCGACCTGCTGACCGCGAGATTGGAATACTTAAAAGTCGTGTAACTTAAACCAAACCCAAATGGAAAAAGCGGCTCGGTTGTCGAAAACAGGTAACCTCGTTTTGCGGTCGGTTTGCGGTTATAAAAGATCGGCAATTGCCCGACACTTCTCGGGAAACTCACCGGCAATTTCCCACCGGGATTGTAATCTCCGAAAATGACATCCGCAACGGCGGTCCCGGTTTCCTCACCGAGATAGAAGCCTTCGAGAATCGCGGGGACATTTTCCTTAACGTAGTTGATAGCGAGTGGACCGCTGTTTGTCAGAAAGACCACCGTTGGTTTTCCGGTGGCTAAAATCGCTTTGACCAAATCATTTTGACGTCCGACCAATTCTAAAGAATCCCTGTCACCCAAGTGATTTTCCGCCCAGCCTTCCTTATTTGTGTCTTCATTGCCCCCGATTGAAAGGATGACAGCGTCGGATTTCTGAGCCGTTTTAACGGCCGTTGCAATCATCTTGCGATCGCTCGCTTCATCATTTAGAGTTGCCTTATCGGCAAACCAATTCCCGTCTTCTTTTGTGATCTTTACGCCCTTAGCGTAGTTTACTTTGACCGTTTTCCCAAGTTTTTTCTTTACACCCTCCAAAATACTAACCGAGCGCGGAGGATTGGGATCGGTATAGCCTCCAAGATGAGCTCGAGCGGCGTTTGGCCCGATTACTGCAATTGATTTAAGCCTCGCCCTATTTAAAGGTAAGAGATTGCCTTTGTTTTTTAACAACACAATCGCCTTGCGGGCGGCCTCGGCCGCGAGTGCGCGATCTTCTTTCGTATCGGTCGTCCGGGACGCTTTTTCCGGATCAACATATGGGTTTTCAAACAGCCCAACCTGAAACTTCGAACGCAGTACTCTCGAAACTGCCCTGTCAATTAACGCGATTGGAATTTTGCCCGACTTCACCTGTGCGACCAAGGTAGTGTTTACCTCCGGATCCGGAAGCTCAATATCGAGCCCCGCTATCAAAGACTGTCTCGCCGCATCAGCCTTATCGATCGCAACCTTGTGCCGGCTGTTGAGCTCTTTCATGGCATAGTAATCGGAAACGACCACACCCTGAAATCCCCACTCTTTCCGCAAGATGTCATCAAGCATCCACTTGCTCGCGTGAACCGGGATTCCATCGACCTCATGATACGCGGGCATAATGCTAAAAAGACTCGCTTCTTTTACCGCCGCCTCAAAGGGGACAAGATGCGTTTCGCGCAATATCCGCTCAGATAGATTAACCGGCCCGATGTTGGTGCCCCCCTCGGGCTGTCCATGGCCGGCGTAATGCTTTCCGGTTGCGATCACATGCGAACCATCAATTCTGGGATTTTCATATGTTGCGCCGCCCTGAAGCGTTCGAACAATCGTAACGGCCATTCGTGCCGCCAAATAGGGATCTTCACCATAGGTCTCTTCCGTTCTTCCCCAGCGAGCTTCGCGGGCGATATCGAGGTTCGGCCCCAGCACATGATGGGTTCCGCGAAAACGTGTGTGCCGCGCGCCGACTTTAAAAACCCTTGAAATCAATTCAGTATCCCAGGTCGAAGCCAGGGCGATCGGCACCGGAAAGACCGTGCTCCCCTCTCCCATATTTCCGTGCAGAATTTCATCATGAAAAATCGCAGGAATGCCGAGCCGCGTGTTTTCTTTTAGCCACTTCTGAACCGCATTGGCATATTCGGCAGAACGGCGCGGATCTCGCATCTCGCGCTGACGGGCAAAATGTCCAATGGCATGAGGAATGCGCTTCTTTGCAAGCTCGGGAGAAAACTCACCACCAAACGGCAGCTGGGTCTTTGGCACCCCTGAATTGTCGTTTGGCTTATTCATCCAAACGCTCGTCATTTGCGCCACTTTCTCCTCGAGGGTCATTCTCCCCAAAAGATCTTTCACGCGGTCATCTATCGAAAGTTTTTTATTTAAATACGGCAGGTCACTTTGTCGAGTCTCACGGGATAAACTCTTTGGCACACCCAAATGCAAAACGAGAGCCCAGACAAATACTCCGGTAAAAAACCCAATGCATTTGGTAGTTGTTTTGGTATATTTCATCCTTTGCGTTGTCCTTCCGCTTAATCGACTCCCAATATGATATCCGTCGTTAGCTGATCAAGTCTTTCGTACCGAAAACTACCGGAAGCAAGTCCACTTCGATCAAACTCCCTGGCAATCAATTCTTTGGAGTTACCGATTTCGGCTTTGATCTTTTTATCAGAACCCTCAGCAAGGATCTCCTTTATTTCCCTGTTTTCGTTCCAGCGACGCGCCTTCTCTTTCAGGACTAAATAAGTACGCATACACCCACGTGCAAAATCCTTTACCCCCTCATAATCTTCAGACCGATAGGCATGGGCATCAAAGTGTCGCGGGTTTTTGTAACCGACATCCTCTAAAAATTTGACCAGCCAAAACGCTGCCTTTATGTTTGCCGAGCCAAACCTGAGATCCTGGTCATATCGACCCGGAACCTGATCATTGAGATCAATATGGAAGAGCTTGCCCATTTCCCAAGCCTGCGCTACTGCGTGAGTCATATTCAATCCGGCCATATGCTCGTGTGCAACTTCCGGGTTCACGCCCACCATTTCCGGCTTGTCCAAAGTTTCAATGAACGCCAAATAGGAACCGGTCGTTGGAAAATAGATGTCAGCTCTCGGTTCGTTTGGTTTAGCTTCGAGCGCAAATTTATAGCCGTAATTTTGCGACTCATTATATTCGCAAAGATAATTCATCGCTTCACGAAAACGCTTTATAGCTTCATCCGGACGACGACACGCATCGGTCTCTGTTCCTTCGCGGCCGCCCCATAAAACAAAAGTCCCTGCATTAAATTCGGCCCCCAGGTCCATCGCCCGCATCGTCTTTTGGAGCGAATAGGCTCTGACGTCCGGATCGTTTGAGGTAAACGCACCGTCTCGAAAAACGGGATTATAAAATAAATTGACAGTCGCCATCGGAACTACTATCCCGTTGGTCTGGCAGGCTTTTGCGAATTCAGCTACGATCTCATCACGCTGCTTAGGCGTAGCGTCAATAGGAACTAAATCGTTATCGTGAAAATTGACACCCCATGCCCCGATCTCGGCCAACATCTCAACGATCTGAACTGGTGAGAGAGCAGGGCGAACCGAATCTCCAAAAGGATCCCGGCCGCGGTTGCCGACGGTCCATAAACCAAAACTAAACTTATGCTCTGCTTTCGGCAGATACAGGTCATTTGGCATACAATGTCCCCATCTCAGGCTAATTGAAGATATTTAGGATAAACTCGGCATATAATATAATACTTTTGTTGGGTTATACAACTAAGTTAAGGCTTCTTATTAGAAAAGATGCACGGACGAGAAAATCGTAGATAGATGCTCTATGAAATTATTGGGAATTGATATCGGCACGGGAGGATCACGCGCTGTTTTGATTGACGACGTGGGCAGAGTTGTCGCATCCGCGACGGCCGAGCACGAAGCGTTTTCTTCTCCCGTTATCGGTTGGGCGGAGCAAGATCCTGAAGATTGGTGGAGAGCGGCTTCAACCGCAATTCAAAAGATCTGTTCGGAAAATCCTTCCGAGGTTGAAGATCTTGTGGCTATTGGGCTATCCGGACAAATGCATGGAGCGGTTCTTCTCAATGGCGAGGATAGAGTAGTGCGTCCGGCAATAATCTGGTGTGACCAAAGAACCGAAAAACAATGCGTCGGCCTAAATAAGAAAGTAGGACACGAAACGCTGAGACATTTTGTTGGCAATCCAGCACTACCAAATATGACCTTGCCCAAATTTCTTTGGGTTCGCGAAAACGAACCGGAATACTGGGAGCAGGTTTCGAGTGTGATGCTGCCAAAGGATTACGTTCGTTTTAAAATGACAGGAGAAAAAGCGACGGACGTCTCTGATGCATCCGGCACTCTCCTGCTTGACGTCGAAAACCGAAAATGGTCAAAGCGGTTGCTTGAGAAGGTCTCGATCGACGACGAAATACTCCCGGCTCTATACGAATCCCATGAAATAAGCGGAACGATTTCCAAAGAGTGTGCCTCGGAGACCGGGCTTAAGATCGGTATTCCGGTTGTTGCCGGCGCCGGGGACAATGCCGCGGGGGCTATCGGAATGGGCATAGTTTATCCGGGTGATACAAGTGTCACGATTGGAACCTCAGGGGTTGCGTTTACGGTTATGAATAAGCCGAAGATTGATTTGAAAGGCCGAATTCATTCATTTTGTCACGCCATACCGGATCGCTGGCATCTAACGGCTGTAACCCAAGCCGCAGGGCTTTCGCTGAAATGGTTCCGTGACAATTTTGGAAATATGGAAAGTTACGAAGACCTCGATGCAATGGCTACAGATGTAAAAACTGACTCGGACGACCTCCTGTGGACTCCCTACCTAATGGGTGAACGAGCTCCTCATCTCGATTCAAATGTGCGGGCTTCGCTTGTTGGGCTTACAACAAGTCACACAAAAGCCCATGTGGTAAGAGCAATCATGGAGGGAGTGGCTTTTAGTCTTAAGGACTGCCTCGAGATTTTCAAGGAATTGGAGATCGAGGTTGGCGACATACTTCTGGGAGGTGGTGGGGCGAGTTCGGCACTATGGCGCCAAATTCAAGCTGACGTTTACGGCCGTCCAGTGAAAACGATAGATGTAGAGGAAGGCGCTGCATTCGGAGTCGCGCTCCTTGCCGGTGTAGGCATAAAACACTGGGAATCCATCGACGAAGCGTGTACCCAAACCATAAGACTCAAACCCGCGACTAAGCCAAATCTCGCGTCGGTCGATCTCTATAGTTCGAGATACCAAAGCTACCGAAAGATATACCCCGCTCTTTCCGAACTATTCGAGAAGAAGTAGCCTTCAGAAAAGTGAGCTGCACGTCGACCAAAGCGGGGGGCGACTCCGCAGGCCCGACTAATCTTTTGCAGATTTCTTCGGTTTTCTCAAGGCAGTCTCAAGCTGAATATCGATATTTACATCATCGGAGATTACCGGGACGCCCGAAGGAAGATTATTACCATAATTAACGTTGAAATCCCTGCGGTTTATTACGGTACCGCCTCGGACACCCATTTTGATGTTTCCGCGGCGATCCTTGATCGGACCGTATATACGAAAAGGAATCATCACCTCTTTCGTTACGTCCTTCATTGTTAGGCTTCCATAAACTCGATAAGTCTTCCCTTTCTTTTTCAATCTGGTGCTCTTAAAGGTCACCTTCGGGTACTTTTCAACCATAAAAAAGTCTTTACTTCTCAAATGATTGTCTCTCCCATTGATCCGCGTATCAATACTCTTTACATCTATAGAGAATTCAACCGAGGAATTCTTGACCTTTTTTGAATCAAAATTTATCTTGCCCTGAAAACTCTTAAAACTTCCGGGCACTTCAACAAGCCCCATATGTTTAACCCGAAACCCAACGTAGCTATGAGCTCTATCTACAGAATAGGTGCCTTTTGTTTCCGAAGTCGGCAGTTTCCCACCTACCGCAATCGAGTTAAAACGCTCCTCCATATCCATCAAATTTGCCTTCGATGATACGCCTAGATAAGTAAATCCGACGGTGAATACTCCGGCTAACAGAGCTACTGCGACTCCTGCTTTCCAAATAAATTTCATCATTTTGTACCCCTAAGAAAATTCTATTATAAAGAGATTGTATTCTAGCAAATGTCAGAACCCACGCGTAATGAAGTTGCTATAATTTATACGCTGTCTCGCCATTTTGACGCTGCTGCGGTTCGCGAACGAACTCCGGAAACGAATCTCCGCCACTTCCTTGGAATAAAACCGCGCCATACCGGATTCTTAATTTAAATTGAATGAGTTTTATCTCGGGTATACAATAATCCCAATTAATAAATCTAGGAAAGGAGTGTGATAAATGAGAGCTTTATCGAGATTTTCATTGTGTCTAGTTTTGTCTTTATTTTTGATTAGTACGGCAGGTCAGGCGTTTGGACAAATTACCCCACCGAGGGCAAGTCCAAAACAGACTGTCAAGCAATCGGTCGGAGACGCGGAATTGACGATCGTTTACAGTAGACCGAATGCAAAGGGCAGGAAGCTTTTCGGAGCAGCGTCGGAAAAGCCGCTAGAGCAATACGGAAAAGTCTGGCGCGCCGGGGCAAACGAAAATACGACGTTTGAGATTACTCAAAACGCAACGGTAAATGGACAAAAGCTGCCTAAAGGAAAATACGGGTTCCACGCAATTCCCGATGCGAATGAATGGACCGTGATCTTTAATAAGGTAAACAACGCCTGGGGAAGCTTTTCTTATAAACAAGAAAATGATGCGCTTCGCGTTAAAGTAAAACCCCAAAACGGTAGGTTTCAGGAAAGCCTTACTTATTTGATCGAAAATGTCACCGGAAATAGCGCTGTTGTAACGCTGGCTTGGGGCAACGTTCGCATTCCCTTTAAGGTTGATATCGGAGACGTGGGCGCCCGAATCTTAAATTCGTTTCGTTCGCAGCAGGCGTCAATGCCTCTTCAGGCCGCAAACTTTGTATTGAGTTCTAAAAGAGAAGCAAACTATGCCGAGGCAGTCGGATGGGCTGACAGTGTAATGGCTTCCACAAAGGCGGGGCAGCCGGGCTACCGACGAATCAAATACAACGTTGGCTTCGTAAAATCACGTCTTCTCGCTGCGATGGGTAAGACACAAGAAGCGATCGCGCTTGCGGAACAAACGATATCGTTTGGTACAGCGGAAAATAAAAAAGCTGCAGACTCTGGAAAACGACCGCTTTTCAACCCGAACGGAATGAACTTTCTCGCGAATCTGGTAAAAGGCTGGAAAGGTGAATAGGAGGACTTCCAAAAAGAAGCGAAAAGGCTGAGGCGCAATGCGCTCCAGCCTTTTTTCCAGAAAGTGTACTAGCTCGTTCGGTTTTAATTAACCAGCTTCTTTTACAGCGCTGGCTTTTGAACCCGATTCCGCCGTCATTCTTTCGAGTTCGTCGATGTGGGTTTGCTCTTCAACCACCTGCGCTTCAAGCCAAAATCTTGTTGCGAGGTGTTCATCCCCGCATGATCTCCAAGCGTCCATATATGCCGCCATCGCATCGCGCTCAAGTTGTAAATCCTGCTTCAACATCTCTAATAAATCGGTCGATTGTTGAATCGGGGCGGGCTCCACCGTCGGAATGCCTCCTAAAGACACGATCTTATCCCCTAGAAACTCCGCGTGTGCCTGAGCTTCTTTTGCCTGCGCCCTAAAAAATGGGCGAAATTCTTCGTTCTCAACCCCAGTTACAAGATAGCTATGTTGCGAATACTGAATTATACCGGTTAATTCTAAACTCAAAGCTTTGTTTAAATTTTCTACCAATTCTGCTCTTGCCATATATCCCTTCTTAAACGCGTTCTGAATAGAAAAAGAGTATCAGCGGCGGGCACCTAAGTCAAAATAAACTGTTTGTTTCCAGTAATATAGAATTGAAATTCAATTTCAACTTCAAAAAATTAAAAATTTGTAAACTCCGGTGAACATAAGTCGCTAAAAAACCAAGAATCTGACTCCAAACTGAAAGCTCCTTGGCAGGCCGGCAAAGGTTGGTTGACCAAATAATGGTGATTGTCTGTTACCAACATAACCTTCGTAGTTAGCTCTATTAAAAATATTTTGAATTGTCACGTCGATTCCGAGAGCTCTACGCCTCAACCTCGAAGTTTCCGTATTGCTCCGGCCGACACCGTTAACTGGCTTTTTGTTTAAGATTGGAATATCCCATGCCATTTGCACATCAAACTGGCTAAACCAAGCCCCTCTTCTGGTATTTCTTGATTCGCCGATAGGTCGATCTTTGAATACCGAATCTCGATTATTATCAAAGCCGGTCGTTATGGTATATGGGTACGGAGAGCCAAGTTGAAATAGTGTCAAAAAACGTAACGATCGAAAAATCGGGATATTAAAACTGCCGTTGAGAAAATGTCGCCTGTCTAAGCTCGCGGGTCCAAAATCGCCTTTTGGATTATGGCTATCGGCAGGGAGTTCGAAGACTCCGTCAAAATCATCTTTGGAGTCTGCCAACTCGTATCGCGAATTAAAGGTTATTCCTTTAGGAAATCTCCCGCGAGCCCTGAATTTGAGGGAATGCCTTGCCAGGCTGCCCTGCGATTCTACTTGCGCGACTCGTCCCAGATGTTGGTTTGGCCTCACACCGTCTACAGGAGCATTTAAATCACGGCTCCGAAATTGATTGGCACTTTTTTGAAATGTGTACGCCCCCTCAAAAATAAAATCCTTTGATACGCGGTAGTTGAAGGCGCTCTGAAATATAAAAACATAAGGATTTTTAAGATTCTCAGCCTTCCTGAGGATACTGGGAGCCAATGGGTCACTTCTATGCCCTGAGCCAAACGGCTCCGGATATCCAGGAAAACGAATAATCAGCTCGCTAGCCTGGCGTCCATCGGTTGATAGAATCCTACCTGCATCTCTAATTTCAAACCATTCATAGAAAATCCCAACGCCGCTGCGAAAAACAATTTTCCCATCCCTAAATGGAGAAAATGTAAAACTCAATCTCGGTGAAAAATTATTTGTATCTTTCAAGATACTTTGGCGTTCGTACCTTAACCCAAAGCCTACCTGTAGGTTCTTATAAAATTTGACGTCATCTTGAAAAAAGACGGCCGCTTTGATCTGCGTAACTTCCGTTTCGCTCGTTCCCAGGCGCCGCCGAAAGAGTATTGGTCGTCCTATTGCGAATGCAGAAAGATTGGTAAATATAAACGTTCCGTTCGCGCTATCGTTGGAAAAGCTTCTATATTGCTCAAAGTCAAAATTGCCTCCGAGCTTTATCGATTGGTTAGCGAAATCAAACATCAAGTTGTTATTAACCGCTAGCTTGTTATCAGAAGCGCGATTATCAATTCCCGCACCGCCGGAATGAAATGCGTCTGACACGATAACCGCTCTATCCCTGGAATTTGGCTTAGTCACATCGTTTGAAAAGCGCATCTGCGTCCGAAACTCATTGACAAATTTACCTGCAATTATCCCATCAAGGCCCGCTCGAACCTTGTGACTTTCGCTATTGCTCGAATAGCCGTGCTCGGGAAGACTGAGCTCTCCAACTCCAAGATTCTTCGATCCGGATCCTTCAAATTCGTACTGAAGTATCAAATTTTGATTTTTATTTACATTGTGCCTGACACCAAATCTACTGTTTGTTATCGAAAAGCTCGTTTTTGCGTCGTTTTCGAACGTCCGTCCGGGAACAACTGCTAATAGATTTTTTTGTTGAAAGCTCGAGTTCCCAAATACAAATAAATCGAGCGATGTTTTGTTTTTGACCAGGGGGCCGCCTAGAAAACCAAAGAACGATCTATTCTGTTTCGGTAGCTGTTTTTTCGCTATTGGATTGCGAGCATTTAAACGAAAGTCGCTTAGACTAAACGAGCCGGTTCCTACCCAGCGTCCCTGACCCGCTTTTGTTGAAATCTTTACGACTACACGTCCAACCTCATGAAATTCCGCATCGAAGCTGTTCTTAATAACCTTAACGGATGCAATCAATTCTTTAGGCGGTAAGCCTCCGTCGGTAAAGCCATCTACCTGAATAAGAATGTCTTCGCCGTATTTTTGTTTCAAATCGGCTTCTACGTCTCCGCTCAGTTCATTTATCTCTTTGCTAGATAGGTGTTCGTTAAAACTCTCGTAGACTCTCCGGTCTTGTTGATCCAGTTCAATTTTTACTTCGGCTTGGATTTTCTTAAGGTCTAATTCGATTACAATATTATTTCGTCCGGCCTTCAGGCTAATCTTTTTCTCAAACGGCGCAAATCCAGCCACCTCAACTCTCAAAATATAGTCGCCGCATTGCCACAAACTAAATTTCGCTTCTCCCCCTTGAGAGATTTTGGCATCCATCTCGGAGGAGTCCTTTAAGCTCTTGATACGGGCGGTCCCGCCTGCAATTACGCCGCTATTTTGATCTACGACTCTGACAACCAATAAATTTGGACGTTGTGAATAGGCAACATTTAAAAGGAGAACGGATATGATGAAAAAGCTAAAGAGAGGTTTGAGGTTTTTCATGTCTGAAATTGGTGGTTAAATTAAAGCGTCTTCACTTTTGCCTGAATTTGAAAGTATCTTTATTAAATTTTGCGCCGATTTTTAATTTCGTTATGATTGACTCTGAGATTGTCTTCGACTCCGTCGCTACTACTTGTTGCCCCAAAAGGACGGTCTCGTGTTTAATTTTAAATACAGTTTCAGAATTAATTTTTTTTGCAAACAAAAGCCCGGCTTTTTTTTGGTAGTCTGAGAAAAAATACTTCGATTTAACTTCGCTTCTTGGATTCGAAACCTCCGAAGTGATCATCAGGAGACGATTCGTTTCCTCATCGAAAAACAGTCGAATTTGAGACTTAGTCTTCTCTTTTTGAAATCTCTGTTCTTCTTTTGGAGTAGGAAGATATTCTAAAATATTTGCCGTAGTGTCACCCGATTGTGCTTTTCCGAAATAAATAAATTTCGGTTTCGGCTCCCAGGGCAGATCGAGCAGGACGGGAAATATATCCATCCATACGCTCTGACGAACGTACTCGCTGGTTTCCATATTTTCTTTTGCGGACTTTGCAAAATCAATCTGCTTCATGGTGGCTTCCGGTACGCCTATCTCCATTGCCATTTTTCCGACATCCATTTTTCTGCCGCCCAGAACCACTTCCCGATTCATTTCAACTAAATCGCCCTTAACCACAAAATCTGTCTTCAAGAAATTCTCGCTTAAGTTGTTCTGGCTCAGGTGGGCCGTGGTTATACTCCTTATCCTGTTAGGAAAAGCAAAGAATAACTCCTTTTCCACTTTTGTTCTCGCTATCGCTTTTTGAATTTTGGTCTTCCCTTTCAATTTGGTTCCGGAGTGAACCAGATTTCTAACGACTTTCTTTATTAAAATCGATTCCTCCCGTGTTTCGTTTTTTCCTTCATGGGCCGTGATGCGAGCTGATTGTAAGATTTCTTGTGCTTTGCGAAGTCTTACGGCTTTCTCCTCTTCATTTTTCTCCTGTGCCCAAGAAAGTTGAATCAATAAGAAATTTAGAACAATTAGAAATGAAATACTTCGAACCATAATTTTCACCAAATTACCGAATTTGATTATTGAATAGCAGAAAATATGTCATCTTCTGCTATTGAAGAATCGTAAAACGAGATATCCAATCCCTGCGATACCCAATAACCACAAAATCGGAGCGCTAAGAACACTTCTGATTCCATCGCCTTCAACGAATACCCTATAGCCAAAGAGGTAGTTAGCCAGCACCACCAAAACCAACCCAAACAGTACAAACGGCTTTAAGGCGCGTTTATCTATTCCCTTTAGTTCTTGCAAAATAAGGCTCGAAACTAAAAAGAAGGCCCCGCAAAGAGTTAAAATGAAAAGTGCTTTTACCCAAAAAACCGGATCCTGCGCAACGCACAAATATCCAAATAGCGTGCCAATCACCGCGAAAAAAAATAGTAGGGTCTTTTCTTTTGTTTTCATATATCTCTCCACTTTTCATGCTTAAAAACATCGGGGGTATTTTTACAAATACCCCGATATTATTTTTAGTTTATTAGCACTTCGGACATGATGAACGTACGTTTCTCAAACATATCGTATTTCTTTCCATACATGCAGCGTTCATAGCTGCGTGAGCCGCCGCGACAAGCGCTACACCAGCCAGAAAGCCGGGGCCGGTACCGGTACATGCCGAATACAAGCCAGCCGCTACAGCCGTAGCCGCGAGCAAACATGCACGGCGCGAGCTTTCACAATTGGCCCTTTGTCTTTGGATACAAGTATCACAATCCTCACCAAAAAAGGAACCGAAACTCGACGTAAGAGCCCCACCCCCAAATGGATCAAACGGATCGCCGCAAGAATCTAGGGGATAGCTCGTGGTCTCCACACTCGTCGATAGCGAACTTAAGCTACCAAAGTCATCGGCCAACCCTAAATCAACACAGCTGAAGATCGTATCGTCCTGCCCGCGATTCTCTCGAAAGGCAATATTTCTAAATACTTCACCGCCGCGTTTATTAAGCCAATACCTTTTTGAACCCACTGCATTTTCATTTTGGTCCAGGCGGTAATCAATAACCCGTCCGTTTGATTTAACAACTCGCTTCATCTTCCCGCGAGGTGTGTAATAAAATTGGACCGTTTCTCCTCTGGCATTCTTAAACCGTACCAGAGATCCGCTTGAGTTATAGCTAAACTCTCTGGTTTGCCCGGTAGAATTTTCGATTCGAATCACTCGTCCTGCTTTATCTCTTAGGACCCTTATCCAACCATCTCGACTATATACGCGCGTCAAAAGATCTGAAGCGTCGTATTCAGCCCGAAGTTCCTTCTGCCGTTTATCGGAGATTTTAACAACTTTGCTCGCCGCATTGTAACGATATTTGATCACATTTCCGTTCGGAAACTTCTCAGCAGTCTTCCGACCAACTACGTCATAGATCGTTTCATAGCGTCCTTCATCAGAAACCGTTTTTGCTTTTTCGTTACCCCGAGAATCATATTCGAACCTAATGTTAGTACCCGACGTTCTTACAAAATCGACCTTTCCAGATTTATTGAATTTAGCACTTACCGTGTTTCCATTTACCGTTGATTTTCTCTCTCTTACTACTCCGTTTGAATCGTAGGAAATTCTAGTTTTTACACCGTTTTCGTTTATGGATTTAACTCTCGCTTTCGAATCGTATGTAAAACTACGGGCGGTTTGATCAGGCATTTGTTGCCTCACTAATCTGCCTTCTGAATCATATTTGAATGATGCTATTACATTCGATGCGTCTTTTATTGAAATTAAGCGATTTGATTCATCATATCTGAGTTCGCCGATCGTACCCTTTTGGTCGTAAATCAAATTTACCAAACCTTTTGAGTTGTGTTCGAAAGTTTGTAAGTAGTTTTCCGAATTTGTCACCGTTGTAGCTTGCGAGTCGCCATACTCTTTGTACATATAACGCTTAAAGCTAATCTCGTTTGAAGTTTTTACAACGCGATTTTTAGCGTCATATTGAACTTTTAACTCGAGATTATTCATCGGATTTTCAACTTCTGCCAACTTTTCGCCTTCATAGCTGTATTTCCAAATTCCGCCGGAGACAGATTTTACTTTCTTCAATTGCCCTCTGTTGCTGTTGAACCACACTTGTCTATTTGCTTTGTCAAAAATCGAAAGCAAACGCGGTTCCGATTTATCTGCCCAATTAAACTGTATATAGTTTCCCTCGTCGGTGATTTTTGCAATTCTTCCATTCGCCGAACGGTAAATATTTATTTCGTCGCCCGTCGAAAGCTTCACGTTTGTAAGGTAAAAATCTTCACCAAACCTCGTAAAGGTCTTCTTGTAAGAGGCTGATTCCTCTACGATTTTATTCGGACTGTCATACTGAAAACTCTGCGTCGGAATTGGCTGAGCTATCTTCGGCGTAAACCTCATCGTTGCCGTTTTTTTATCAAGCATGTGGTTCTTACCCACAAATTCAAATGTCTCTCCTGCACTCGTAGTTAACACGGCCGTATCGTAACTTACGGAGATCTTGTCGTTGTATGAAAACGACCAGCCCCTTCCGAGACCGATGTCTTCACCGTTGCCGCTTGAATAGTATCTTTGAAATAACAGTGGCGATGCATCGCTAAACGAAAGATCCGTGACGGCAAACGACAATTCGCCGGTTCTCGAGCTAACATATTCAACCGGCAACCCGTTGAGCGTGGATTTTCGGACTGGAAGTAGTGCTCTTCCTCCCGTATTTTGTCCTAAAGTAGCGAGCTTATCCGCCAGCCTTTGTCCGCTGCCGGTATCGATACTGCATCTGGAACCATCCTGCGAAACTTTTAACGGCCGGGTTTGTTCGGCTGGAACTGGCTCTGCCAACGCAAAACTTGATATCGATACAAGATGCAAAGATAAAAGTGTGATACTTGTTATAAGTTTTTTTGTAATCGTAAAATTCATCCTTTCCTCCCCGTGGTCTATGTCACAAGTCGGGGTTTGTTGCGAGATTGCGTCCGGCTCGTGAGGTACTAATGTTCTAAGGTGGTTTCAAACGGTACGAGGGGTGAGGTTACGTTTCCCTGTCATTCATTTATGAGTTTCCCTTGTTCGAAGCCACCTTAGTTCTTGATCGGAACTTATTTCCTTTTGTTTTAAAAACCTCGGAACACGGACACTTGTATGAATTTATTTATAGAGTTCCCGATTGTTTTGGATGAATTTTAGAAAAAGGAAGGCAGAAAATATGCAGATTGAGTTGACTATCAGCTTCGCACGACTAGGAAGACTCAGTCCCGATGAGCTACCGCATACTAACTCGATATTAAAATGAGTATGTGATTCCAAAACGGATGCTTCTCGCCCGATAGGCGTAAATTGGTTTGCCAAACAGAGGGGAGTTTTGTATTCCGATATATCCCTGTGGATTGGTGCTATTGAGAAGATTTCGAATCGAGACACTTACCAACATTCTCTGTCCCATCAAGCCAAACACCGATTTCTTTCCCGTTGACCTTTCCCGAATTTGAAATGATCTACTCAATCTTAGATCAACGTTTCGAAACCAACTGCCGCGCAAACTATTTTTCCCTACCCCTTCCGGTCTGTCGTTTAAAACTCCATCTCCATTGTCATCAACGCCTGTCAGCAAGCTATAGGGCTCCGGCGAGTGCAATTCAAACCCCAGATTGCCTGATATTTTTTTCCAAATATCAAAACCAAAGTCCCCCCCGATTTTATGGCGTCTGTCAAAAGACGTTGGCCCCCAATCCCTGCCGGTATTATGGCTATCCGTAGGAAGCGCAAAAATCCCGTCAAAGTCTGACTCGCTCTTTGATAAGACATAGTTAAGTGAGTAGGATGCCCCCGCCAGTGTTCCTTGAACCGATGTCTTCAAGACATGGCGAACAAGATTCCCGGTCGATTCTACTTGCGTAATCCTTGTAAAATTCTGATCGGGTCTAACCCTATTAAATGGGGCGTTAACATCGCGACTTCTAAACATATTAAAAGCCCGATTAAAAGAATACTCAGCATTGAACTTTACGGATTCGCTTAAACGTAGGCGTATTCCCGTTTGAGTAAAAAAGGTATATGGCGTTTTAAGTTCGGAATGCTTCCTGTAGATGCTTGGAGGCGCCAGATTCGTCGGCAATTCATCTCCAACCGAGTACGGGTAGGACGGCTCATAAATAATGAAATAGTTTTCTGCGTTCTCGTTTCGCCCAAGCAATGTTAGCGAATCTCGATTCTCAAGCCAATGGTAGAAAACCCCTACTCCACTTTTTAGGACGATCTTTCCATCCTCGCGAGGTGCCCAACTTACAGCAAAGCGAGGAGAAAAATTATTGTGATCGGCGAGATTATTTTGCCACTCATATCTTACACCGGCACTAATTTGAAACTGCCGGTTTAAGCGCAGATCGTCCTGTAGAAAAAGACCAAATTGAAGCTGGTCAGATCTAACCGAGATCGGCCGTCGCCTAAGCGAAAAACTATATGGCTCGCCATTTTTATAGTCTTCCAAATTTGCAAAGACGAAACGCCCGTTTAGATTATTTCTTGACCGAATTCGTAAACTACTAAATTCAAAAAGACCACCAATTTTCAAATGGTGCTTGCCATAATCAAACAGAAAGTTGTCTGCAATTTCTAAGCCGCTACTTTTAAAATCGTTATCGATGCCTGCCCCTCCACCGCGAAAAGCTCCGTTAACATTTATAGCGGGAGCGTCCAATTCGGATCGGCTAGAATTGGCATCTTTAAAGACCTGCATCCTAAATTGGTTTGCATTTTTTTCCCCTATCAAACCGTATTCGGAAATTCGAAGCCGATGACTCGTACCGCTTCGCGAATAAGCCCTTTCTTTTAGATTTAACCCGCCAATTCCAATATTGGAGTGTTTGTTTCTACGATGCTCATAATGAAGATTCAAAGTGTGCGTTTCATTCACATTGTAAGTCGCCCGGACGGTTGGAGAGAAGCTCTTAGTACTCGATATGGCTTCATTATCGGAGGAATCTGACACCGACTGACTGGTGTTTATCGTTCTGGTTCTTTTTGAATCCAAAACGAAATAGTCAAACCCAAAATTCAACTTCTCTTTGATTGCCGGAAAGATGAAGAGTCCAAAACTCGAAAAGTCCTGTGTCGGAAGTTTTCGATCTGAAAATGAGTTGCGAGCATTAAACCTCGAATTATTGTAGTTGAGACTCACGGATGCAAAAAAACTTTTAGCGCCAGCCTTTGTTCGGATATCTACGATTGTTTTGCCAATAGCGTGGAATTCTGCATCAAAACTACTTTTTATTACGCGTATAGACGCAATTCGATCTTTCTGGGGAACAGAAGCACCTTCAAAACCATCCACGCGAATAACTATATCGTCTCCGTATCTTCTCCTCAGTTCCTTTTCAATTTCTCGCGGATCATCCGGAAGGTTATCGATCTCTTCTTGTGTAAAATCATCAATTAATGCTCCTCCGATTGTTGCTCTCTCTTCCTTAATTTTCACCTCCTCAACGATTTCTTTGATTCCGAGGCGAAACGTAATTCGAATGTTTTTCCTATTAACCTTTATCTTTTGAACTTGGGTTTTGAAGCCTTCCGATGAAATCTCGAGAGAGTATTCGCCCGGAGCTAAATCTCGGAAAAACAGTGGGGGAGCGAAATCGTTAATCTGTTTTAGCACCACACCATCTGCATTTCTCAATCTGGCCGATACCTTTGAAATTTGCGCCCCATTTTGATCGGTGACCTCCGCCGTCAAAACCGATTCGGTCTGAGAATAGGCCGGGACAAAACAAACGGGGGTTATCAGAAGTAGCCACGCAAATGCCGCGACAAGGCGTCTGTCACACATGAATCGTCCGTTTAAGATTCCTGCTGCAATTGTCTTAAAACTCCCGCCCATGTTAGGTTGCTCAAGTAATCTTAAATTCTCTCAGCGTTATTTGTGACGGCTTCGATTTTGAGCGCCTCCCATCCTTGAGAATCGTTTCCGTTTGAATTTTTATTCGCCTGGCGACTAAAACCTTGTCTATTTCTTTGTAGTCTGAATAAAAGCGCCGGTGTATTCGTAGGCGGCTAGGGGTCTCGAGTTTAATTTCCATCATCAGAAGTAAGCGTGTTTTTTCGTCGATAAACAGTCGGATACTTCGATAATAGTCAGACTTAACGTCGATGATGTCCGCCGTCTGTTTTGGAGACTTCGCCTTACCTACATATTCGAATTTAGTCTCCTTATTCCAAAAGCTGTCGTAGAAGATTGGAAAGACCTTGTACCAAAAATTGCCCTCCATCAGTAATTTGTTATATTCATCTGGGTTTGCTGTAAAATAATCGATTTTTTCCTTGGGGAAAACTTCTTTAAACACTGGAGCGATCCTTACTTTCCCCTTCGGCACCCCAATCGCATTCGCGCTGATCCATTTGCCGCCCGCAAACATTTCCATATCTTCAGAATACTTTCCGGCTTCAACCGCTTCTCTGGATTTATAATTTCGGCCTTCGAAAATATGTAGCTTTTTGCCGTTGCGCGAAATGAGGATTCTTTCAGTATCCTCTCCGTCGTCCATAACCAGATAAATCGACTTATATGTCGAAAGGACGTCTTTCGAATCCACCACACGCCGGGCACTCTCTACAATCTCCAAACCCCGCACCTCTTTATCGATCTCCGATTGAGCATCGATCGAAAGTATCGAACAAATTAGAATTCCGGTAAAAAACAACACGAGTTTAGTTTTCATTTCACTTCCTCATCCGCCAGAAGAAGGGGATCGAGTCCCCTTCTGTAATTGACTATTTAGGAGCGCCCATCGGCATCCTTATTTTCAAGTTGCTGATCTGACTTTCCAATACAACCATCCGGTGGAATAAATCCTTCAAGCGATGTACTTGGTTTGATCAAAAATTCTGCGGGCTCCGGATCTTCCCGTTCATCGTTATGCGGATCAAGTATATCGCCATATCCTTCCTCAGCGCAGATAAACCGTGCAATCCTAAGCAGTCGATCGGCATGCTTTGTTTTGTCGACGCATTGCTTTCCCGAGTCCTTACACTCTATCACCGCAGCAATTGATGCATCGTACGCTACCTGCTTGGCGTCACTACAGGCGTCAAATAAATTCGAATCAATTGCGGTACAATTGATCTGTGCGATTTGATTCTTAATCGAATTTGCCTTCCTGCTCGGAGCACTCTCCGCAAATGCTGCGGTCGCTAATAGAAGCAACAAACTAAACTGGGCAATGATTCTTATTGATCTTTTCATAAATCCTCCATTTATGCCGAAAAAATATTGATTGGGTGAAGATTGAACGCCCCTTACAATAATAATCAGCGCGATTAGTTGCCCTCCGCTGCTCGCCGTTTAACTTTTTAGCAAATGTCTTCCTCCCAAGCACGGTGGGGTACTTAAGTCTTCGATTTCCTCTTGTAAACAGATACCTAAATTCAAATCAGGTAACCAAAAGCAGGGAGCGATTCCAACTTCCCCAAATTCCGAACGGTGAGGGAGTTCGTGAGGGTGCGTTCGCTCTCCGAACGCTCTACCGTAAGGTCTCTAGTTGAATTCGCTCCATACTTTTAAAACCTTGGAGCCGGACAAATTGTATGAAAATGTTTTGAGGAGTACTCGGACTGCTTATTACAGGCGGAGGGTTGGAAAAGCTTCAAATGAAACGGCTAAATGGGTCCGTCTCAGCCTAAGTGTCAGTTGAGCAAACTCTAGTGAGAAGGTTGATCAATTATAGGTTTATCGATAGGAATAGCGCCGTAGTTTTTTTGACCCTCCGTAGAGTTACACTATCTTGACACGGCTCGCGATGCCCTTAGATCTTTACCGATTCCGTCCATATTTCTCATGACTCGAAACCCAGTCACTTGACGAAATAGCAGAACCAAGTGATATCTCGCCGGCAAGAACAACTCCCGCAACAATCTCCGCTAACTTATTCACCCCGCCTTTTCCGTAACAACCCAAAACTTCGAGACATTCTTTCTGCGTTGCGAGCCCTGTTCCGCCACCGTAAGTTGCAACGATCAGCGAAGGAATCGTGATTGAAATATATAGGTCTTTTTCCGGCGTAATCTCCGAATACAAGAGCCCTGCTGAACTCTCTGAAACATTCGCAACGTCCTGTCCCGTAGCAATAAACATCGCCGTGATACCGTTTGCCGAATGAGCTCCGTTGTTGTTTGCACCCGAAAGTATTGAACCGATATTTGCCACGCCAGAATGATAGGTCAGTGATTCCGGCTCAACCCGCATGTGCTCGATCAAAACATTTCGCGGAATTGTGCATTCTGCCGTAACACGCTTCCCTCGGGTTCGCATTATATTTACCTGCGAGGCTTTTTTGTCGGTCGCAAAATTCGATTCCAGATAAAAATGTTTGATCTTCCCTTCTTCATAAACATCGATTATCCAGCTGCACGCCGCAAACGTCGCACGCCCGACCATGTTCTGACCTGCCGCATCGCCGGTCGTGTAGTTAAACCGCAGGTAAACAAACTTGTTAGACGTGTAATGATCTATATCTTTGAGTTTGGCGACGCTCGAAGTCGCTTCGGCTTCTTCTTTAATCTTTTCAAAATTATCGAGGATCCACGTTACAAACTTCCGCCCCTCGCGCGCGTCTTCAAAAACAAAAACCGGAGCGCGCTGCATCGCGTCCGCCACCACCGTACATTTCACGCCGCCGGCTAAATTTAAAACTTTAATACCGCGATTATAGGAAGCAATGAGTGTACCTTCAGTAGTCGCAAGCGGAATCAAAAACTCGCCCTGAGCAAACTCGCCATTAACTTTTATCGGCCCCGCAAACCCAACCGGAATCTGAGCAACCCCTGAAAAATTCTCGCAATTCCCCTCCAAAATATGTGGGTCAAACGAATAATTCTTTACATGTTCTAACTTCGCCCCGGTGTATTCCTCGACAAACTTCTGGCGTTTTTTGATAACGTCTTCCGAATAGTCATCGGCATTGTCTCTAGGAATTCTCACCTCATAGTTTTCGGTTTCGGCGATTGAATCTTCTACGTCAAACTTCAGGGAGCCATAGCCTTTTGCTTTTACCGCAATCTGGATCTTGTACTTTCCAAAATCAAGGTTCTCCGTTTTGCAGTGAACATCCATAATTTTCCGAAGCGGGAAATCGATAGGATTGCTCTCCGAGACATCCGCTGCAGCCATTTTCGTGCCATCGTCAAATTCAAGCGAGATTTTATCCTTAGGGATCTCGTTTCCATTGATCTTGACTGATTTTAGTTCGGAGAATTTCACGTCGGTAAGACGGTTTTTTACGGAAAACTTGATGCCGCTATCGGTGTTTTTCAGACTGTTGTAAGTGTAGAGCTGCCGCAAAAGCATGCTCGGAATCGGAAGAAATGGCATAGTCGAAGTGTCCTTTCTAAATTTTATGCTTGTCGTGGGAAGTTTACTTATAACTTTGATTTGATTCAAATAGTGGCTAATTCATGTATAAAGGGAATGAAACAATGGCCGTAAAAAAATTAAAACCTGTGCACCCCGGAGAAGTTTTGCTCGAAGAGTTTCTAAAACCGTTAGGATTGAGTCAAAACAAGCTTGCGGTAAATATAGGAGTGCATGCAAGACGAATCAACGAAATTGTTTTAAGGAAAAGAAGCGTTACGGCCGATACGGCTCTGCGTCTGGCCAAGTTTTTCGGAAATTCGCCGCAGTTTTGGCTTGGCTTGCAAACCGATTATGATCTGGACATCGCAAGAAAGAAACTTGTAAAGACCCTGAAAAACGATGTAAGAAAACTCGAACTCGTGATCAATTAGTATTTAACCCGCCCGATTTCTCGGTAACCAGTATTCCAAAGTCACAATTCCGGGCTCCGCTCGGCAGCTATTGTTGCGTTGTGACAAACCGAGAAAGTGTAACAACTGCCGCCGCTTATCTTTCCTTTCCAAATAGGATAGGTAGAAAATCGAACCTTTGCGTCTGGAGATGTCGAACCCAACTCGGAGAAGGTAAACAATGAAACCAATTCTCAAAATAATCTGCTGCATAATTTTGTCCGGATTTATCTCTCCGGCTTTTTCTCAGTTCGTTTTTGAAAGGCACGAGATCGCCGTCGCTCCCTCGAAACACCAAACCATTTTGACGGGCTCTTTTATGGGAAATAAGGCCGCTGACCTGGCAATAGTTCAAAAAGACCGTCTGATAATTTACTCACTCGTCGATTCTACCTGGACAAAAAAACTGGACAAAGAAATGCGTCGGGAAGTGCTTTTTGTGGATGTTGCGAACATAAACGGGCGCGACCGTTTAATCACTTTCCAACGCGGCAAACTTAAGTGTTTGTTCCCTGAAACCGCTAAAGAACGTACGTTGGTAAATGTCGCGGCTGAGTTCAGTGCATCTGATCAGTCGATAGTTCCCCGCGTTACCGTTACTCGCGATCTTAACAACGACAAGCTGGATGATCTGGTGATCCCCCTACCGGATGGTTTTTTGGTTTACATTCAGCGCGACAGCGGCACTTTTACGGACCCAATTAAGATAGGCCCGCGTGAGCCGTTTCTTGAAAAAGCCCCGTATCGCTTGAAACGTTCATATGGCGAAATAGGCTGGAGTGCACAGACTAATTCAACATATCAGAAAAGGGTTCATAAAATGGATTTCGATTTGGACGGTCGCGCTGACCTTGTGTTTTGGAACGGCGACCGTTTCGATATTTATCTACAGAACAAAGATGGGCTTTTCGATACAACACCCAGAACCCAAAAGCCCAAAGCTGAAATCGACTACGACGGCACCTACTCCGTTTTCTTCAAAACTGAAAAAGAAAAACTTCGCAAGATATTGCTCTCGACGAGCGATCTAAATGGCGACCGCATTCCCGATCTCCTGGTTATCTCGTTAAAAGGTATAGTTTCCCGCGGTAGTCAAAACAGAAGACATCTTTTTAGCGGCGCACGCTATTTGATCCACTTTGGGCGATCATCCGCAAGCGGCGTCAAATTCCCTGCTGAGCCGGACACGGTAATTAATTCGGGCGGGCTTGTCGCGGGAATGCGTCTCCGCGATCTGGGCAACCGCGACTCGAAAGACCTGATGTTTACAACGTTTAAACTCGGGCTATCGAGCGTATTCCGAATCGTTTCCGCCCGGAAAACCCCTTTGAACCTTAAGTTTTACCGTTTGGAAAAGAACGTGTTTCCGAAAAAGCCAAACGCGAAGCACAAACTAACTGCAGCGATGGATCCTTTCAACGACCAAAAAGTGTCGTTTTTTCCGTTTGTATTAACCGGAGACCTAGACGGGGACAAGATTTCTGAATTGGTAACGGCAAAAGGACGTAAGGAAATGCTGGTGTTTAGAGGTGTTGCCGGACCGACACTCTTCTCCCAGAAACCCCAAAAAATACGCATTGATATCCCTATTGACGAACAATACACAAGATTGGTGGATCTAAACCGCGACGGCAAAAAAGATATACTCATGCATCATACGCCCTCCGGCGGAGAGAATCGTGTAGTTATTTTGATTTCCAAATAGGCGGACTATGTTAGAAAACGAAGATCGCCATGCAGGCTATACATCTAAAGGTTTAGATGCCACCAAGTCATTTTTCTCTTCAACCCGCGAACGGCGTCTTTGGTTGTTAACGTCAGTCATTGTAATCGGAATCTACGCAACTCTCGGCCTGGCTTCTACACTAGCTCAGTATCTGAATAATCAGGGCGTAGCCGCGATCGTCTTCCTCACCTTTATGTTTTTGGTCGGAGTGACCGTCGTGTTGCTGGCGCTAAAGGTCAAACCCGGCGGCGTGGAGATCGGCGTCGCATTGGGAATTGTGACAGTTTACCTATTTGTGTTTTTTCGGATGGCTATCCCTGAGCGATCTCATCTAATCGAATACAGCATCGTAGCAGCGTTTATTTATGCCGCTCTCCGCGAACGGCGAAACCAAGGTCGCCGCGTTGCTCTGCCAGCGCTACTGGCCATTCTGGCCGCTACGCTGATCGGCACAATTGACGAGTTTATCCAGGCGCTCCTTCCCAGCCGTGTGTTTGATCCGGTCGATATTCTTTTTAACTTCATGGCGGCTGTGATGGCTGTAACTGCCAGTGCGGCTTTAATTTACGCCCGGCGGGCATTCTTAAAGAAGTAATTTCCTGCGAGTTGAGGTGAATCCGGATACGAGATTTTTGCTGTCTAACTCCCGGCAAACGGAGTCCCAAAGATACCAACAGCTAGTTCTGCCCAAATTACAAGAAAAGCTCCTAAAAGAACCGCTACAATCATTATCCGGTGCGCGGTTTTTGTTACCGTTCTCAGCGCCAACTCGCATAGCAGCCCAAAAACGAATAGCAGCACAGCGGCGACCGCGAAATCAAAGAAAGTCCAATTCACTTCATCCGTAAACCGCATCGCGATCAGTGGAATCAGAAGCAGAACCCCAACGACGAAAAGAATGCCAACCAGTCTGTTTGCTTTTGTACCCATAGGCGGCCTCCATTAAAAAAGCTAAACGAAGAACCGTTTCCTGTCAAGTACTTTATAATACAAAGTGACATCTTATCTCAGGATAAACAATGTGTCGGCTGAATTTCTACTTCATTCCTTCCTCCCGATAACGAGGAGGTTCGTCAGCCCCTGCCAAACTACTTTACCGTTGCGAGGACGCGAAAACCCACTTCCCTGCTGCGATCTCTTTCGTTTTTCCAGCTGCGGTTGGCGGAGCGTAAGTAGCGCGAATAGTATGAATTTGCTTCTATTTAGTAAGACGGAAACTCGGCGGGAAAACGGCCACCCTCTCACAATTGATTCTCCGGATAAGATTTGTGGTGAGATAAAGCACGCTTAGAACTGAACGAAAGCTGTGCAGCGACTCAGATAGTATTATTGGCAAGGCAGTATTTCTAACCGAAAACCAATCACCGTTTAAATCAAGCAATTGACTGACGCGATTTAAGAAAAAATTTGCTAAGTTCATTGACCGAGAGAGCACTATAGCTACTGAAAAAAGCCAGGCAAAACGGAACCGGTTCAACATTGATTTACCAGACCTTTACCAAACTTTCGACAACCATCACACATGTCGAATATACTCTTTATATATAAAAAAGGTGGTCAAATTTACTATGCGCAAATTTATTTTATTTTCGTTTATTTTACTTACGTTTTCATCAACTTTTGTTTTTGCTCAATACTCTGCGGGAACAAAAACAAAATTCTCCCGGCAGGAGCGACTTCGAGGTGCAATAACGCCGGAGCGAGCGTGGTGGGACCTACAGCACTACGATCTTTCCCTTCAATTTTTTCCACAATCGAAGACAATAAAAGGTTCGAATATAATCTCGTTTAAAACTCGGAAACGCGGGAAGAAAATGCAGATCGACCTGCAACCCCCGCTAAAGATCACAAAAGTTATACATCGGAATAAGGATCTTAAATTTGAGCGCGAGGGAAATGTCTATTGGGTACATTTCCGCAGGTCAATTAGCAAAGGGAAAAGACGCAAGATCGAAGTTTTCTACGAAGGGAGGCCCGTTGAAAGTAAAAATCCCCCATGGAGCGGCGGAATAACCTGGGCAAAGGACGACAAAGGTAACGACTTCATCGCTACGACATGCCAGGGGATCGGCGCAAGTATCTGGTGGCCAAACAAAGACCACGGTTATGATGAGCCAAACAAGGGCATGAACATCAGCATCACGGTGCCGGAAAAGCTTACCGCTGTTTCAAATGGACGTTTGAAAAGTGTAAAGAAAAATGAAAACGAAAAGACCCGCACATTTTCATGGCAGGTCAAAAACCCGATCAATAACTACGGGGTCAACGTCAATATCGGCAACTACGTAAACTTCTCCGAGAAATTTAACGGCGAAGGCGGCGTGCTTGATATGGATTACTGGGTGCTCAAGCAAAATTTGGAAAAGGCTAAAAAACAATTTAAAGAAGCGCCGCGAACGATCAAGGCATTTGAATATTGGTTTGGGAAGTATCCGTTTTACGAGGACAGCTTCAAGCTCGTGGAAGTTCCCTATTTGGGAATGGAACATCAGAGTTCGGTCACCTACGGAAACGGCTACCAAAATGGCTATCGCGGCACGGATCTCAGCGCAACCGGCGTTGGCTTAAAATTCGATTTCATCGTTGTGCATGAAACCGGCCACGAATGGTTTGGAAACAACATTTCGATGATTGATGCCGCTGATATGTGGATTCACGAAGGCTTCACAAATTACTCGGAGAATCTCTTTGTTGAATACCATTTCGGAAAAAAAGACGCGCAGGATTATGTGATCGGCACGCGTAAGAGAATACAAAACAAGTCGCCGATTATCGGCACCTATGGCGTAAACAAATCGGGGTCGGGCGACATGTATTACAAAGGCGGAAATATGCTGCATACGATTCGCCAGGTTATCAACGACGATGAAAAATGGCGTTCGATTTTGCGCGGGCTGAATAGGGATTTTTGGCATAAAACGGTTACGACTCAGCAGGTTGAGAACTACATTTCGGAAAAATCGGGCATTGATTTTAGCAAGGTGTTTGATCAGTATTTGAGAACGACGAAAATCCCGGAACTTAATTACATAGTTCTTGGGAAAGAAATAAAGTTTCATTATGAGAACGTTGTAAAAGGCTTTGCGATGCCCTTGCGGATTATGATTAATGAGAAAGAACATACGATAAAGCCTAATGAAAATGAACAGACTTTCTCCGTCCCCGATGAGATCGTATCATTTGAGATCAACCGCAATTATTATGTGAAGGCGAAACCGGTCAGGTAACAGCTTGGAGAGTAAATATCGGTGTTTGCACTATTGCGCAACGATTGGAGCGCGAACATCATGCTTGCGCGATTGCAAAGCAATCGAAATGGTTGATGCTCTCGGTTCTCGAAAAAAATATTTCGTTTTTTTTTCAAAAAACGTGCAAGCAAGATGCTTACACTCCTAGGAAGAAATAATTATATGAAACCTATCGTTTTTATTCTCGCGTTTTTCCTCTTTGTTTCAACCTCTTTCGCCCAATGGCAAAAGATTGACGTCAAAACCGACGCGAGTTTTCGCGGACTCGATGTTGTCAGCGAGAAGGTCGTCTGGGCATCAGGCACCGGCGGAACAGTTATTCGCACCGTTGATGGCGGCAAGAATTGGGATGTGATCAAAGTTCCGGGTGCCGAAAAGCTTGATTTCCGAGACATAGAAGCCTTTGGCGAAAAGGTTGCTTATATCCTTAGCATCGGCAATGGCGATTCTTCGCGGATTTACAAAACGACTGACGGCGGTAAGAGCTGGAAGCTTCAGTTTAAGAACACAATTGAAAAGGCCTTTTTTGACTCGATCGCCTTTTGGGATGAGAAAAACGGAATGGCGCAGAGCGATCCGGTTGACGGAAAGTATGTTTTTTATCGAACGACCGATGGCGAGACCTGGACTAAAATCGACACCTCAAAGATGCCGTTTGCGAAAAAAGGGGAAGCTGCATTTGCGGCAAGCGGAACTTGTATCGTCACAAAGGGCAAGAAGCGCATCTGGCTAATCACAGGCGGAATGGACGCGAGAGTTTTTTATTCAAAAAACCGCGGAAAAAGCTGGAAGGTTTATGATACGCCAATAGTAAATGGCACTCAGGGAAGCGGTATTTTTGGCATCTCGATGCGCACCAAGAAACGCGGCGTTATCGTCGGCGGAAACTACGAAAAACCGAAGGAAGTCAAAAACAATTTCGCATACACAAAAAATAAGGGAAGGACATGGAAAGCTGCCAGCGGACTGAGAGGATACAGATCCGGGGTATCGTATATCGATAAAAAAACGATTATTGCGGTTGGCTCAAGCGGAAGCGACATTTCATACGATGGTGGAAAAACGTGGAAACCGGTCGACAATAAAAACTACAACGCGGTTCAGTCTCTCGGAGAAAAAGCGACTTGGGTGGTTGGACCTAAGGGGATGGTGGCTAAATATCTGGTAGAAAAATAACCGCAAAATACGCAAAGAATTCTAAATAGCTTTGCGTACTTCGTGCCCTTTGCGGTAAAAATGATTTTGGCAAGAAGTAAGCACCTTCGGTGCGGGGAGCGGTAGCGACCCGAAGCCCCAGATATTATGAACTCAAAAACCTCACCTATGGCATTTTTCATTACCTTTCGTTGCTACGGCACTTGGCTGCATGGCGACAAACGCGGTTCAACAAACAGGTTTCAAAATCAGTATGGCACTCCTCACCTAGAACCGAATGACGGTTGGAAAAAACAAAATGCCAATCTACTACGATCTGAACCGCAAAAACTACATAGAATTCAACGAGAAATTGTACGACGTTCTATTGAAGAGACGGCACGGTTTAGAAACTGGTCTCTTCACGCAGTAAACGTAAGAACCAACCACGTGCATGTCGTAATTGGAACGGGCAGGGTTCCCGGGAAGCGTGGAATGGCTACTTTAAAAGCGAATGCCACTCGTGCGCTCAGAGAAGCCGAACTTTGGAACTTCGAGCATTCGCCGTGGTCAAGAAAGGGGAGTGTAAGATATCTATGGGATATCAGCTCGATTGGAGAAGCCGTAGATTACGTGCTGTACGGTCAGTAAAGATACCAGCCACGTTTAAAAACTATTCGCTCGACAGTGATCAATGTCTCAGTACGAGGAGCCGTAGCGACTCGTCACGCTTTATTGAAAACGTAACGGTAATAAGTAGATATGCGCAATACGGGTCGCTACTGCTCCCCGTACCGATGTTGTAGGAATTTCCGTCATCGGGTCGCTACTGCTCCCCGTACCGATGTTGTAGGAATTTCCGTCATCGGGTCGCTACCGCTTCCCGTACCGATGTTGTAGGAATTTCCGTCATCGAGTCGCTACCGCTTCCCGTACCGATGTTGTAGAATTTTTCAAAACTATGAGCTTAAAACCACCCGAACAACCTCTTTCCTGCACATCTGAAACCTCGCTCGATAAGAACCAACTTATTGAGCTATATCGCTATCTTCTGCTCACTCGTTTGTTTGACGAAAAAACGGTTCGATTAAAGAGACAATCGAAACTTACCGGCGGTGTTTTCACGTCGCTCGGACAGGAAGCGACCGCGGTTGGAACGGCTTACGCACTCGAACCTCAGGATTTCATCGCACCTTTGATTCGCGACATTGGTGCGTGTTTTGTGAAGGGCATTGAGCCTCGTGAAATTTTCCTTCAGTATTTCGGGCGTCGAAACGCTCCGTCGAGAGCCACCGATGTACAGTTTCATTTTGCCGATTTTGAAAAAGGAATGATTGGACCGATATCGCATCTTGGCGACCTCGTTTCGGTAATCGCCGGTGTTTTGCTGGCCTCACGAATGAAAAAAGAAGATCGCGTAGGTGTCGTTTATTTGGGAGAGGGGGCGAGCTCGACCGGCGCCTTTCACGAGGGCGTAAACCTAGCGGCGGTAAAAAAGCTGCCGTTAATCACGATAATTGAAAACAATGGATACGCTTATTCGACCCCTTCGAGAGAACAAATCGCCGCAGAATTCTTCGTTGAAAAAGCAGCCGGATATGGCATTCTTGGGCTTCAGGTTGATGGCAACGACATCATTGCATGCTACGAGACGATGAAAAAGGCGGTTGAGCACGCACGAGCCGGCGGAGGCTCGGTTTTAATTGAGGCGATGACATACCGCCGAAAAGGGCATGCCGAACACGACAATCAAGCTTACGTTCCTGAAGGGGAGATCGAATGGTGGGCCGAACACAATGACCCTATAACTCGGTACGAACGTTTCCTAAACGAAAACCGTATTTTAGACCGCGAGCAAATGAACACGATTTCGAAAGAGATTAAGGAGTTTCTCGATAAGGAAGCAGATTGGGCGGAAAGCTGTCCGCTACCGGAGCCGGAAGATGCGGCGATGGAAGTTTTTGATAACAGCGTTGTAAAACCTGCTTTTAAGAAAAAGATTTTGGAAAAGTAGTTAATAGTTCAATTTCTTACAAGAAAATCAAAGGGTTCTTTGGAGTTGAACTGTTAACTATTTTTGTATTTGATCGTTGTTTTTTTATAAATGGCATTTTCACTATTACTAGTATTTATTGGACTTACGCTGCTTACCCTGGGCGCAGAGAGCTTGGTTCGCGCCGGGGCGTCGCTCGCTCTGCGGCTTGGCGTAACGCCACTCGTCATCGGTCTTACGATTATCGCTTTTGGGACAGGAAGTCCCGAGTTGGTAGTTTCCGCCGAAGCCGCCCTTTACGGAAACAGCGCAATCGCACTCGGTAATATCATCGGCTCGAATATTAGCAACACATGCCTGATTCTTGGAACGGCCGCCCTCATTTATCCGATGAAGGCGAAAACTCAGGTTGTACGGCGCGAGATGCCCGTAATGGTCGTTGCATCCGCCCTATTATGGCTTCTAATCCTCGACGGCGAGCTCGGAAGAATGGATGGCGCGATCCTCTTCATAGGAAGTATCTCTTATACGGCACTTGTCTATTTTATAGCACGCAGTAACAAAAGCGATGAGATTCATCAGACCTTTTCCGAGGCTATTGACGAACCGTCTGCCTCAAAATGGATTGATTTTTTAATGCTCCTCGGCGGCCTTGCTTTCCTGATCATTGGAGCAAAAATGCTGCTCGATGGCGCTATTGAGATTGCCAAAATCTACAAAATAAGCGAAGTCGTGATCGGTTTAACGGTGATCGCAATTGGCACAAGTTTGCCGGAGCTCGCAACTTCCGTAGTTGCGTCCTTTAAGAAGAATTCTGACTTAGCTCTGGGAAACGCAATAGGCTCCAACGTATTCAATATTTCCTGTATACTGGGGGTAACCGCTCTTATTAAACCGATACCCGCAGGCGATGTCCGAAGCGTTGACATGGTCGTCTTGATAGGGGTGGCAGTTTTGCTTTGGGCGTTACTCGGAACTCGTTTCTTGTTGGACAGATTTGAGGGCGGAATTTTGGTAGTTCTGTACGTCATTTACGTTTATTCGCTAATACCCTAGATGATTAAAAAGTTCGCTAACATCAGCAGTATCAGGGAAGTAAAACTTTCAAGCGCGTTTAAGGAGTTTTTCGATAACGAAAAATCCGCGGGCATCGCCCTGATCATCTGTGCATTATTTTCTCTTGTAATAGCAAATACGACTTTTTCGGAAAGCTATCTGGGTTTTTGGAAACAGTATGTCGGTGGCTTGACCATTTCCTACTGGGTAAATGACGGGCTGATGGCGATTTTCTTTCTCCTCATCGGATGCGAGTTAAAACGCGAATTATACGAAGGTGAGCTGTCGAATCTTCGAAACGCACTTCTGCCAATTGTCGCTGCCTTCGGCGGCGTTGCGCTTCCGTCGGCGATTCATTTTAGCCTTAACGCGGGCACACCAACCCAGGCGGGAATCGGAATCCCTATGGCAACCGATATTGCTTTTGCGCTTGGGATCTTGGCTCTCGCGGGCGATCGCGTTCCGGCTTCCTTGAAGATTTTCCTGACGGCTCTGGCGGTGATAGACGACCTCGTTGCAATAATCGTAATTGCCGTATTTTACACTTCGAAGTTTTCGGGAACATATTTGGCTTTGGCTCTCGGCGTCTTTCTGGTGCTTCTTGTCCTCAACCGGTTGCGAATCAATAGCCTGATTTTTTACCTGGGACTTGGCGCCGTAATGTGGTACTTCATGTTGAAATCCGGAGTACACGCAACGATCGCGGGCGTTTTGCTCGCCTTTACAATTCCTTACACACCAGAAACCGATGATGAAGATCCTTTGGTCACCCTCGAACACCATTTGCATAAACCGGTCGCATTTTTTATCCTGCCGGTCTTTGCTTTGGCAAACACCGGAATTATTATCGGCAGCAGCTGGGCGTCCGAACTCACACAAGCCAATAGCTTAGGAATAATTCTGGGATTGTTTTTTGGAAAAGTTTTTGGAGTGACGTTGTTTAGTTTCGTTGCTGTGAAGCTGAAAATTTGCCGTCTTCCGCTCAACCTGAAATGGCTTCATGTAGTAGGTGCCGGATTTCTGGCCGGAATCGGATTTACAATGTCAATTTTCATTACAAATCTCGCATTTAAAACGAAGCCGGATTTAATCAATAGTTCGAAAATGGCTATCTTGCTCTCTTCCCTGCTAGCCGGCGTAGTTGGATATGTCTGGCTGATACTTCTTGCGAAAGTCAGAGAGAATAAGAGCGTTTTGGATACGATGTCATATAATGAAAATGACTAATGTAGCTCAGATGGGGTAGCTAAAGAACATATGAAATCGGGTTATATAGCCGTACCATTTAAAGCGGAGACCGGAACCGGCTTCTCGGAGTCAAACGGCATAGCCAAATTTTCCGACGCTGGAATCGTTTTCGAATTCGAATCAAAGTTTCTCGGTTTTATCGGTGGTGAATTAAAAGAAGTTCGTGTTTCTCTCGACGAAATTCTCGACATACGTTTTCGAAAAGGAATTTGGAAGTTTTTCTCGCAAATCCAACTTCGCCTGAAAAACTTCGAAACGTTGAGCAAGCTTCCAAACGAAAGCGGCAAAGTAAAACTTAAAATCAAACGCGAGGATTTCGAACTTGCGAAGCGAGCAGTTGAACGAATGGAAGCTCTCCTCTACGGCGAAGACGTGGAAAAGCTAGTCGAGGCAACAAAGGAACATTTACCACCCGCGCCCACCTCGGTTGATGAGCTTTTTGATACTGAAAAATTCGACACGCACAAATTAAAGGAAATCTCAAACGCCGAGTCTCAATCCGGTAAGAAATGACTAAAAACGAAAAGAGCACAAGTATGCTTGAGGCGATTCGGGATGGAATTTTCGAATCGATGTCGCAGGACGAAAGCGTTTTTGTAATCGGCGAAGACGTTGGGCGCTATGGCGGTGCGTTTAAGGTGACGGAAGGTCTGCTTGATAAATTTGGCGAAGAACGCGTGATCGACACGCCAATTTCAGAAGGCGCGATCGTTGGCGCGGCATGCGGAGCGGCGCTGATGGGTATGAAACCAATCGCGGAGTTTCAGTTCATAGACTTTATCTCCTGCGGCTTCGATATGCTCACAAACTACGCGGCAAAATCACGTTACCGAGGCTGCGGCGGAATCGGAGCGGTTTTTCGCGGTCCTTGTGGTTCGGGCGTCCGCGGTGGACCTTTTCATTCGCTTAACGCGGAATCGTTTTTCTTAAATACCGCCGGGCTAAAAATCGTCGAACCATCAACAGCTTACGACGCAAAAGGTTTACTGAAATCCGCGATAAATGATCCCGATCCGGTTTTGTTTTTTGAACACAAAAAGCTTTACCGTATGCCGCGGCTTCGTGAAGAATTGCCTGATGACGAGTTTACGGTTGAGATTGGAAAGGCGCGCGTTGCGCGAGAAGGCGAAGATTTATCAATCATCACTTTCGGCGCGCAAACACTGAACGCTCTCGACGCCGCCGAAAAGCTCGAGAAAGAAGACGGCTTAAACGTTGAAGTCATTGACCTCAGAACGCTCGCACCGCTCGATAAAGAAGCAATTCTGGCAACGGTGAAAAAAACAAACCGCGTGATGATTCTCCACGAAGCGAGTTTGACGGGCGGAATCGGCGGCGAAATCTCCGCAATCATCGCAGAAGAAGCGTTTGAATGGCTCGATGCACCAATAATTCGAATCGCTTCAATCAATTCACCCGCCCCGTTTGCACCACAAATGGAAGACTATTATTTGCCGAGTTTGGATGAGATTGTGGAAGGATGTAGGAAATTGGCAAGATATTGAAAATACGTGCATGAAGAACATTTCTAAACAATCAATTTGCATATTGCTTTTGCTATTCTTGGCGACGGTCAATGAGGCTCAGAAAAAATCTAACGTCGCCGCGGATATTTATGCGAATGTTGTTAAATTGGAGTTGGATAAAGAAATAGTATTTAGCGGATGCAGTCGTAGCAGTGCCCGCGAAAATATTGTTCAAGTGTCTACTCAAATTCAGTATGCGCCTAATGCTGACGGGGAAGGCGTCAAAATTGACTATCACATAACCATCGGAGAGCTGATAGGTGAAGGAAATCCTGTGATGTGGGATTTGACCGACGCATCACCAGGAAGACACAAAATAACCGCGATAGCGAATGATAATGGGTGCAATTGTAGCGATTCGCAAACTAGATTTGTCTATGTAATACCTTGTGCGGAAGATCAGGCACTTAACCGAAGTTGGAAAATAAATTTGATTACAGTAGGTATTGGTGCTAAACACGAACAATCCAGAAAACTTCTAAAACCACATAGAAAGAACGATCTTTTTAATTTTTTATCCCGCGGATTGAGAAGACTTTTTCGAATTGAGGAAGTATCAAATGATCTTGTCAATCAACCTCCCTTAGTATCAAATCTTAGCTTTCAAAAAAACTTTGATCTGTCATTATGTGAAAGACGGGTCCGTAATGAAAATTGCGAAATCGATGGCTCTAAAATTCTAGTAATGGTACAAGCTATCGATCCAGAGAATGACCCCATCGATTATTCATACAAAACAAGCGCCGGGGTAATTGTCGGCAATGGCGCCAAAATTATTTGGGACCTATCCAATGAGAAACCTGGGCGGTATGCGATTGAAGTTTGCGCTGACGACGGTTCGGGCTGTACCTTCCGCCAAAACCAAGCTTCTGCCCAGGTTTTGGTAACGCAAGCGGAAAAACGCTAATATACACGCCATGAGGAAAAAGCTTGCGTTCCTTTTTGCGTTTCTAATTCTTGTTTCCTGTAAGTCTGCGGAACCTTCCAAACATGAGAGGTCTGCCAAACCGTTGAGTGAACAGACGTTTATCGAGCTTGGCGGTGAAGAGCAGTATGTTGAAATAACGAGTGATTCGGATAAAAACCCGGTTTTGCTGTTTATTCACGGTGGTCCGGGTTGGACGCAGACTCCGCAGATCAGGGCGTTTAATAGTGACATTTCAAAGGCTTATACCTTTGTCGTTTGGGAGCAGCGCGGCGCGGGTAAGTCTTACATGAAAAATCCTGAGCCGGAAAATGTGACTCTGGAGCAAATTGTTGCCGATGCAAAAGAGCTTACAGACATTCTCAAAAAACGTTTTAAGAAAGAGAAGATTTATCTTGCGGGATATTCTTGGGGAAGCGTTGTAGGAATGGAGCTCGCGCAGAAATATCCGGATGATTATCGCGCGTATATAAGCATTGCCCAGGTAATAAATATGAAACGTGGGATGGAAGTTTCGCAAGTGTGGCTTAAAAAGAAAGCAGAAGACGCGGGCGATAGTGAAGCGCTTGAGATGCTCAAGAAACTCAAAAACCCCGCCAAAGATTTTTGTGCGACTGACTTCGATTGTTTTGTAAAACAGTATGAACTGATCACGAAGTATGATGGCGCGATTTATGATAAAACCATCAACGAGAAAATCGAAAAAGCGACGGCAAAATACGAAGATTATAAAGATTACCCCTGGATGAAAGCCTGGGAATTCTCGTCTGTGAAACTCGAAAAGGATATGTATGGCTTCGACGCGAGAGAGGTAAAGGAACTAAAGATTCCGGTCCATTTCTTTATAGGGCGACACGATAACAACGTTCCCGCGGTTTTGGTAGAAGAATTCGCGAAAGATTTGAAAGCCCCAAAAAAGAAAGTGATTTGGTTTGAAAAAGCGGGACACGCAATTATGGAAGAGGAATCGGAGAAGTTTAATAGTTTGATTGTTGAGAGGGTTTTACCCCGATAGTCAAAATGGTGAAGGGAGCCCTTCCTGACGGTCAGGCTACCGACACCTCGTATGTCGCTGATGGTTCTGAGACGGTGCGTTGTTGTTTTTTCCTGAAAACGGTAAAATTTTTGTTCGGGCAATTTTTTGAAAGCATTTATGATCAGGCGATCGGCACGATTTCAAAACTGTGATGCACACTCCCTAGCGGTCGTGTTTCCGCCGGTTAAATACGGAGAATTATGAGCGTAGAAGTTGTAATGCCTCAAATGGGTGAATCCATTGCAGAGGGCACTGTTTCAAAATGGTTAAAGCAGGTAGGCGATACGGTTGAGCGCGATGAGCCGCTGCTAGAGATCTCGACGGATAAGGTCGATGCCGAAGTTCCCTCACCGGAAGCGGGCGTTTTGCTTGAAATTCGAGCCGAAGAAGGCGATACGGTTGAGGTTGATTCTGTGGTTGCCGTTTTGGGTGCAGAAGGGGAAACAGTCAGCAGTCAGCAGTCAGCAGTCAACAGTGAACAGCAAACCGCAACTGCTCAGGATGAAGAAGAAACTTCAGAGCCAACACCTGAAGAGGACTCTATCGTTCAAACTTCGGAACCTAAACCCGTTCCCGAACCCGCCCAACCAACCGCAGCTCCTGCCGGCGACGCTACGGAAGTAGTAATGCCACAGATGGGGGAATCCATTACGGAAGGCACCATTTCCAAGTGGCTTAAGGCGGTAGGCGATACGATCGAGCGAGATGAACCGATTCTTGAAATCTCAACGGATAAGGTCGACGCGGAAGTTCCCTCACCAGTCGCCGGAACCTTACTTGAAATAAAAGCACAGGAAGGTGATACGGTTGAGGTGGATTCGGTAGTGGCTTTGGTCGGCGCTGAGGGGGCGACTGCTCCCGCGGCAGCCCCGAACACGCCGGCTCCAGTTGAAACAATACCGGAAGAAACACAACCCGAAACTCAAAAACCGAAACCTGATCCAGCACCCCAGGTTGCGGTTGCAGCGGCATCGTCTTCAAACGGACACGATAAGCCGCTCGGCGATATGAGTGTCGATGAACTTCGAAAAACTAGAAGTTCGCCGCTCGTGAGAAATATCGCGAAGGAACATAACGTTGACATAACACAAATTCCCGGAAGCGGAATGAGCGGACGTGTCACAAAGAAGGACATTTTAGCTTTCATAGATTCGGGCGCGGGCGTTAAGCCACAAGATTTGCTGGAAACGGGTTCAGAGCTTGGGGTTCAGAGTTCAGAGTTAAAGACCGAAGCGCAACCCGTTCAGCAAACTGAATACAAAGCACCTCAGGTTCGAACCGGCGTGGGCGATACGATTGAGCCAATGTCTGTGATGCGCAAGAAGATCGCCGAACACATGACAATGTCGAAGCAGACCTCGGCGCATGTCACGAGCGTTTACGAAATCGACATGACAAACGTCGCGAAATTCAGGGGAGCAAACAAGGCGAGGTTTCAGCAACGCTATGGCACCAAACTGACGTATATGCCGTTTATTTTTCAGGCAGTAACAAATGCGCTGAGAAAGTTTCCGGTTGTGAATTCACAGGTCGCTGGCGATCAAATCGTCTATAAAGGTGACGTGAATTTGGGGATGGCCGTTGCGCTCGATTGGGGCTTGATTGTCCCTGTAATCAAACAGGCCGATTCGCTATCGCTTGCTGGCCTCGCGCAAACTGCAAATGATCTAGCAGATCGTGCACGTGCGAAAAAACTAATGCCGGACGAGGTTTCGGGCGGAACGTTCACTATCACAAACCCGGGTGTTTTCGGAGGGCTTTACGGAACGCCGATCATAAATCAGCCGCAGGTTGCTATTCTTTGTGTTGGAACAATTGAGAAGCGTCCTAAAGTGCTTACTACACCGGAAGGTGATGACGTCATAGCGATTCGCCAAATGGCTTATTTCGCACTGACTTACGACCACAGAATTGTAGATGGAGCAGATGCAGAGCGATTTCTTTCGTTTTTGAAGAATTATCTTGAAACAACCGAATTTACGCTCTAATCAATTTGACGTAAGTCTGGAAAGCCGAAGTGCTTCGTAGTTTTAATATTAAGTAGTAAAATAAAAAAATTTTTCGTAAGGCTTTATTTCGCATTGACTTGTGTGACGAGTTTTGGGTTTACTACTGAAATATCAACGTTTTTTGTGATTTTTTTACAACCCAAACGAGAGTTAGGACGTCTTACATCAACGCGCTCGCGGAAAAAGTTGTAACAATTTTTATCAGGTTAAAACAAAGAGGAGTTTAGATATGCTTCGTGTAATAAAGAAGGTTCAAATTTTTGCATTTGTAGCGATGCTGTCTGTTATCGGCGTAACTGCCGTAGTTGCACAAGATGCGCAGGTTCGCACGCTTGCAAACGGGCAAAAGTACAAGGTTAAGGGAGTGATTGTTGCGAATGCTGACAACACACTTTTGGTTCGCGATATTACTGGCGTAGATACAAAGGTAGCAATTACCCCGCAGACAAGTATCAGAGCGAATGGCTTCTGGGGCGCTGGTGCTAAATACCCTGCAACAAGCCTAGTTCGCGGCTTAAACCTGACGGCGAATGGACGCGGTGATGCTAACGGTATGTTGGTAGCGAATAAAATCCGCTTCGACAAAAAGGCTATGCAAACGGCGCAGTCAATTGAGAGCAGAGTTGGCCCTGCTGAGGAACGCATTACGAAAACCGAACAAAACGCAGAGCGTCTTTCGGGTCAGATCGATGAACTGATGGCGATTTCAAATGCCGCAAAGGGTGGCGCCAAGGCTGCCCAGGAAACGGCAGACGCAGCGGTTGAAGGTGTAAACGCGACAAACAAACGAATTTCGGCTTTGGACGATTATGTTGTTCAATCTGCTTCAACGGTGAATTTCCGGGTTAATAGCTCGAGACTTTCTCCGGAAGCAAAAGCTGAATTGGATAACGTTGCGGCAACTGCCTTGACGATGCGCGGATACGTTTTAGAGGTCACCGGATATGCATCTTCTGATGGTAACGCCCGAGCTAACAAGCGCTTGAGTCAACGACGCGCTCAGGCTGTGATCGACTATTTGGTTGATACTCATGACATTCCGCTTCGCAGAATTGGCCAGTCGTACGGCTACGGTGAAAACAAGGCAATTGCGGACAATGCTACTCGCGAAGGACGTGCTCAAAACCGTCGTGTCGAAGTTAAGGTTTTGGTTAGCCGAGGACTTAATCAAAACGTGGAAGTTCGCAAAGCGGACGGAACGAAATAAGTTAAATGAAATAGAGGAGCGAATGAGAGTTGAAAAGACAAACGATTTTTCGCTCTCCGCTCCTTTTGTGATTTTTATAAACCTGGTCGCTATTTCTCCGTACCAATTAGATAGATTTTGTTCCGACCAACCGAGGTGTCATTAGCTGTGAATTCAAAAAACCTTTTGCCGTTTTCATTTTTGTTCGTTCTCCTCTCAATCACCACAGCATTTTCCCAGGTGCCGGTCAGCACGCCTCCTCCACTCGCAGTCGAAGACAAAGAGATTATTAAAATCGAATCCCGTCTTGTAATGGTTCCAGTTTCGGTAACCGATGGAAATGGACAGCCTGTTAAGGGCCTGGGAATCGAGCATTTCAATGTGAAGGAAGATAGTCGCAGGCAGGAGGTCGCTGAAGTTTCCCCCGCTGATAAGGTGCCACTGGAAATCGCTTTGCTTTTCGATGTTTCGGGTAGCACCGACCCAATGTTTAAATTCGAACAGGAAACGGCGGCAAAATTTTTGCGGGAGGTAATGCGGCCGGAAGATCGCGCAACGATTTTCACGATTGGGGAAAGGCCCGTGTTGCTGCAGAACCGCAATGTTTCGTATCGCTCGGTCGAAACTATTCAAAGCATAAAGCCGACGAAACAATACACAGCTTTTTACGATACGGTAACAGCTGCAGCGAAGTATTTACGCGATAATGCGCCTCCGAAAAGCCGGAGGATTGTAATTGCGATTACTGATGGCGAAGATACCAATAGCAGTGGTATCAGGGAAGGCTTCTCCAAGGTTTATCGATCAATCGAAAACAAGATGAACTCGATCACGAGTAAGCAGCTTAGAGAGCTTCTTGTAAAAAAACGAAACGAAATACGCCTCCGTGAGCAAGGTAAAACCCTAAAAGACCTCCAAAATGCGGACACGGTCTTTTACTCGATCAATCCCGCCGGCAGCTCTTATAAACTCAATAAAATAAGTCAGTTTGGACAAGACAATATGCAAAGATTCGCTGACGAAACTGGCGGTAGCGCGTTTCTCCCGAGTTTTCTTCCGATCGATCTTAAAAGCGAGTTTCAAAGCTCGGCAAATAGCCGGCAGAATATCCGAATGCTAGAAAAAATATTTAGTCAGCTCGCAAATGAACTTCAGGCACAATACCTCGTTCAATACTATTCAGACGGCGAATACCCAGCGAATAAATATGTTGACCTTGATGTAAAAGTGAATCTGAACCTACCTCAAGGACTCAGCGTGAGAGCAAGACAGGGCTATTTCGTAAAGTAACGACGGATACCGCGCATCAGTGGTCGCGAAACTAGCGAAGCTATCCGCCGTCTGTGAGCTCATTTCTTAGAAACAGCGATCTTCCCCATCAGCGGAGCGGACTGATTAACAAGCTCCGCAATGTCCCCCATTATCAATGCAGGCTCGTCAGGATTTTGAACGGGTATCTCCCCGATGGTAGGTTCAACCGGAGTGTTTTGAGGGGTCTCAACAGCGATATTACCCATTATTACCGGTTCCTTCGTTTGTCTCGTTACAAAAGCGGTGATCCCAATTCCGCTCAATGCCGCCAAAACTACCGAAGCAGCTGCTGTCCAAAACCTCGAAATATTCTTTTTAAACGCTGCTAGACCAACTGGGCAATCTTTCGTGATCACCGTTCCATCCGCGCGCTTGTAAAATCTTGCGCAAAGGCGACCTTCGGTGTTAATTATAAGATTCTCCGCTTCCTGCTTTGTCATCTCAGAAAGATTGTAAACATTCATCTCGCACTCGCCGCAATGACGCTGCTTGGCATTGCCGTACATTTCGTCCCAGTTTGCCGAGCAAGGGCTGGCAACTCTGACATTATCAAGCGGGTTAGTAAATTTTGACATCGAAAAATCCTCCGTTCAAATTTAGACACGCAACACGCGCGTTTGTTCCTAAATGAACGAAGGGTTATGAGATTCTTGCACGAATTCTTAGGACTTCAGATTTCGCCAATATTTATGAGTAATTGGTCGACGCCTACCTACTCCAATCGCGTTTTTTGAAACGATTATCGTCGGCGGAAGCTGCTGGCGCTTAAATTCATTCGCTGGTGATTCGACCTTATTTAGCAAGCTGAAAACGAGTTCGGCATCCAACCCGGTAGCAATCATTTCTTTTGGAGAAAGCTTTGTCTCAAAATACATCTGGAGCACGGGATCCATAATTTCGTAAGGCGGGAGCGAATCGGAATCAAACTGATCCGGTGCGAGTTCGGCGGACGGTGCTTTATCAATAATTTCCTGAGGTATCACTTCCCTTCCCGCAGACTCGTTAATCTGGTTAGCAATCGCGTATGCTTCGGTTTTTAAGACGTCCCCAATCACAGCGAGACCCCCGTTTGTGTCGCCGTAAAGCGTACAATAACCGACGGCGAGTTCGGACTTGTTTCCGGTTGCTAAGACCAGACGTCCTTCAGCGTTTGATATTGCCATAAGGATCAAGCCCCGAAGACGCGACTGCATGTTTTCAGCAGCGAGATTTTCACCACCCTTTTCCGGTTTCTCGAATTCAAGTTGTTTTAGCAATACGTCAAACGAACCGGAGATCGGTTCGATGCGGGATTCACAAACGAGATTTTCAACCAGTTTTTCTGAATCTTTGATACTTCCCTCGGACGAAAAAGGCGAAGGCATCATCACGCAAAGAACATTTTCCGCGCCAAGCGCTTCAGATGCGAGAGTTGCGACGAGCGCCGAGTCAATCCCTCCGCTCAAGCCTAAAACCGCTTTCTTAAACCCATTTTTATGAGCGTAATCGCGAACACCCAAGACCAACGCGCGACGAATCGTTTCGATTTCGTTTCCGGTAATACCGCGCGAATCCGGCTTTCGAATATCCAGCTCAACAGTCTCAATAAATTCTTCAAAAGCGGGAGCTTGCAGAATTATGTCGCCTTCTTCATCGGCAATCAGGCTGGCGCCGTCAAACACAATTCCGTCGTTTCCTCCAACCAAGTTTACAAACACGATGGGAATATTGTGCTTCTTCGCGCGGTGGGCAACCATATCGCAACGAAGTTTTATTTTGCCTTTGTTAAAAGGAGAAGCGTTAATCGAAACGATCAGATCGGCACCCATAGCAATCAGTTCGTCCGTTGGATCACCGTCGTAAAGTTGGTCTTGCCAAAATGTCTTGTCGTTCCAAAAATCTTCGCACACAGCAATTCCGATTTTCTTGCCGTTGATTTCAAAGAGTTTTCGTTTGTCACTTGGCTCAAAATATCTCGGATCGTCAAAAACGTCGTATTCGGGAAGAAGTGTCTTGTCTGCAAAACCCAAAAGCGCCCCCTCATGGACCACTGCGGCAGAATTGAAAAGCCTTCGTCCGTCTTTATCTTCATTTCTACGAATGGTTCCGACGATTGCGGTGATCCCTTCTCTCTCCGGATCGATATCTCCAACCGGATCGTCAATTGCGGTTATTCCAACCGTCGCACCAAATAACGGTCCAAGCGATTCATAGCAATCGCGTATTATGTCGTTATCTTGAAACCAATCCTGTGACGTGTAGCCGTGGGTTGCGAGTTCGGGTAAAACGACCAGATCGGAGCCATCGGCTCTCGCTTTTCGTATGCAGCGTAAAATTTTAGCGAGGTTACCTTTAAGGTCGCCGTTTGTCGTGTTTATCTGTCCAATCGTAACCTTCATTTCTCAATTATCTTTTAACATTTGGCATTGATCATCAAGCGTTAGGATTGTTTACGGAATGTAGAAATTTGGTCAGGCTTCCGAGGAGTCGCTTCTTTTCACCATCGTAAGACGATTACCGCGAGAATTGTAGGAAACTTCGTCCATAATATTGTAGATAAACATCACGCCTCGACCGGAAGTTTTGAAAAGATTTTCCGGGTTGGTCGGATCGGGAATTCCCTTCACATCAAAGCCTTCGCCTTCATCCTCGATTGTAAAGCTAGCTTTATCGCGACAAATCTCAACCGAAACTCTGACAAGCTTATTTGTATCAAACTTATTGCCGTGTTTAACTGCATTTACAAAAGCCTCGTCGAGCGCAACAAAAAGGTTTGATTGCTCCGGATTTACCACGCCAAGTTTTTCGACCCGTTTCATCAGGTAGTCAAGGATATCGTGCATCACGGCAATTGTACTCGGCACTTCAAAATCGATTTTTTCCCGTCGATCTTTAATTCCTTTTCCGCGATCAATGAATTTTGCTTTGTAGTCGAGAGTCGTTTTTACGAGCTTATTAATTTCGTCTTCATCGAAATTTGACACACCGTAGTTTGCCAGGCAGATTTTAAAGGCTTTAATTTTGCTCCGGCTTTCTTCAACCGGCTGCGGCATGCATGGGAGTTCTTCGTGACCATTGCTCGATGGATCAGAAACTAAATTAGCGCCATCCAGATCTGTAATAACAAGATCAAAGGTAATTTCACTCGCAAGTGCGATCGCTTCGTCTCGGTTGGTCGAAACCCGAACTTCGTGCCCCATCGCACTAAAATCCTTCTTGAGTGCCGTCGCGAGATCATCGTGATCGTCAATAATCAGTATCTTTCTAGACATTAAAAATTTGCCGAATTCCTGAATAGCTATATTGAATGCCTTATACAATAAGCCTTCACCGGCATTTTACGTTAATATAGTTTCTTTTGTTCAATTATAATAGCGAAAACACCCTTTATTATCTAACGATGCTGAAACAAAAGCGAAAGCTGCCGGATGAAATATTGGAGTTTGCCAACCTAAGCGAATATTCGTGGCAAAAGCGCGTAGCAATTCGCATCATCAGCATACTTCTTTTTTATGCGATCAAATTGATTGGCAGCACGTTGCAATTCGAAGTAGAAGGCTGGAGCGGCTGTGAAAAGCCGGGATGGGAAACCTATGAGATTGCGTTGAAAAACCAACCGGCAACCGTCGTCGCTTTCTGGCACAACAGACTGTTTCTCGCAACCTACCACGGACGTAATTTCGGCTCGGCAATTATGGTTTCGAAAAGTTTTGACGGAGAGTATGTTTCGCGCACTGCTCAACGTTTTGGTTATGGAGTGGTTCGCGGTTCATCTTCTCGGGATGGCTCGAAAGCTTTGATGAAAATGGTGCGCCTACTCAAAGATGGTTATTCAATGAGTTTTACGATTGATGGTCCAAGAGGTCCTCGCTACAAAGTAAAATCCGGCGCCGTGTTACTCGCAAAAAAAACAGGTGTTCCAATCATTCCCATCTCCTACGAAGCAAAAAGCTACTGGGAACTAAATAGCTGGGATAAACTTCAGGTGCCAAAACCTTTCACCAAAGCGCGTATGTTTCTCGGAAAACCGATCTTTCTGGACGATCAATCCGATGAACAAACTATGGCCGAAACGCGAAAAGAATTGCAAAGAAAACTTGACGAATTGGTGTTGCGTGGGAAACAATGGCGGGAAAGCAAAAGATAGTATTTGCGGAATTCAATCCCCCAATATATTGTGACAGCTAAAAGGTTTTTTTGTCGCGTTCGAAGTTCTTGAACTTTTATCGAATTTATAAGATCAATTGTTCGGATTTGCGAGTTTAGGTTTAAACAAAATTAAACTAAGGAGAAGGAAAATGGCTCTTTTTGATTCAATTATTAGTGGTGTGGCCGAAAAGTTTGGCTTGGGTGACAAGGCCGGCACCTTACTATCGGCTCTGTTGGCCTTGATGACTAACCAAAAGACCGGTGGTTTTGGCGGTTTTTTAGATAAATTCAAAGGCGCGGGGCTTGGAGATGCGGTCACCTCTTGGATAGCAGGAGGGGATAACGCAAGTATTACGGGTGATCAACTCACATCTGCCCTTGGAAGCGATACGATTAACGATATTGCAAGTCAAGCCGGGATTCCGGCTGATAAAGCGACATCCGCTTTGGGATTCATGCTTCCGCAGGTCGTAGATAAACTTACGCCTGATGGCGAAGTTCCGGATGACGAAAGTCTTCTTTCGAAGATAGGAGACTTCCTAACGGGAATTGGCGGAACGGCTGCTGGGGCCGTTGCCGGTGCTGCTGGAGCAGCCGGCGCGGTTGCGAGTGGAGCGGTTGATGCAGCAGGAGACGCTGCCGAGGCCGTTGGCGATGCCGCTGGAGACGTGGTAGACAAAGGAAAAGAAGTAGTTGGCGATGCTGCCGGTGCGGTTGGAGATGCAGCTGGGGCTGTGACCGATAAGGTCGGTGATGCTTTTGAAAGCGTTGGTGACACTTTTGATGGTGACGGAGATGGTGGCTCGATTCTTAAGTGGCTATTGCCTTTACTTTTGCTCGGCTTGCTTTTGGTGCTTGGCTTCATGTTCTGCACAGGAAATAAAGAAGGCGGAACTACGGGTACAACCAACAAGAATGCGAATACAGGCGCTGCTACCGCGAAAGAGGGTGAAGTTGAGTCTTCGGTAAACATCGAAGCGAAAGATGGCAAATACACGATTACCGGTGTAGTTAAGGACCAAGAAACGAAGGACAAGATCCTTGCCGAAGCGGAAAAAACCTGGGGCAAGGGAAATGTTAACGTTGATGGCCTGAAAATTGACGCTAAAGCGAAGCCGTTTGCCGAAGGTTGGTGGGATAATTTCACCAAACTCCTTCCTGATCTCAAAGATTGGAAAGACGGAGCAATCGGCTGGACAGGAAACGTTCTTAAGACAGTTGGTGAAATCCCGGGAGCTATTGCTGACAAGCTCAAGTCGCTGTTTGGCGGCTGGACGCTTGGCGGAACGCTTGGTGGTGCGGCAGATGCGATTAAGGAAACTGCCAAAGATGCCGCCAATACTGTTACGGACGCTGCGCGAAAACTGGGCGAAGTAACTCTCGGCGATTCTAAGCTTGAAGCTTATCCCGACGGTATCGAAGATCAGTTGATCAAGTTCATCGCGTCTGACGAGTACAAAAACGCCACGGAAGAAGACCTGAAGAAGAAGTGGTTTGATTTTGACGATTTGAACTTCAAGTTTGGAACGACGGAACTCGAACCTTCTTCAAAACGTCAGTTGGACAACATTGTTGCAATTCTAAAGGCAAACCCCGAGGTAAAAATCAAGATCGGCGGTTATACCGATAAGGTAGGCGACGATGCGAAAAACAAAACGCTTTCGCAGGGAAGAGCCGATGCTGTTAAGGCGGCGCTTGCAAAGGCTGGTGTTGGAGCACAGGTTCCCGAAGCTGAAGGCTACGGCGAAGAATTCGCTGAAGTTGCCGAAGATGCTTCAGACGAGGAACGTGCGAAAGACCGCAGAACTTCAATTCGCTTAATGAAGTAGTAAATTGAAACTGGATAAATTTGAGCGGTTCGCTAAAACGAGCCGCTCTTTTTGTGTCCTGACTTTGCTAAAATGCCGCTTATGGATATCTCTCTCGGTTATGGAAAAACTCCGATTGATTTCGAATTTTCTGAGCAGCAATTCGATGTTCTCGCAAGTGAGAGCACTCTTAAACCGCTTTCAGACTCCGACATTGGCGAAAAACTCGACGATCCGGTTGATTCGAAGCCGCTTGAGGAGGCAATCAAGCCCGGTGAATCTGTGCTGATAGTTGTACCCGATGCGACTCGCGAAATCGGTTGCGGACAGATCGTAAACTTGCTCGTTCGTCGGCTAATAGCTGCCGGCTCGATGCCCTACGACATCAACATAGTTTTTGCGACGGGAATCCATCGCCCTGTAAACGAAAGTGAAAAAGAATTGATTCTCACGCCGTTTATTGCCCAACGAATAAAGACCCTTCATCACAAGGCGCAGGATCTTATGAATTTTGTGCGTTTGGGCGAAACGAGCTCTGGGATTCCCATCGAGCTCAACCGCAACCTTACGGAATTTGATCATACAATCATCGTTGGCGGTATAAACTTCCATTACTTTGCGGGGTTTACGGGCGGACGAAAACTTATCTGCCCTGGACTTGCGTCCTCCCGCACGATTGCGGAAACCCATAAACTCGCCTTTGATCTCGAGCGGAAAACGAGGCGGGACGGCGTCGAAGTGGGTAGCCTGGCAGATAACCCTGTGCATGAGGCGTTTATTGAGGTCGTTGAGAAGTGCCCGCCCTCTTTTGCAATCAGCACTTTCGTAAACGACAAAGGCGAAATCGTCGACCTGGTTTGTGGAGATTGGAAATCGTCCCACGAAAAAGCATGCGAACTCTATTTGAAACGAAACACATTGAAAATCAGCGAAAAACGAGAGGTGGTCGTCGTAAGCGCTGGCGGATTCCCTCACGACGTAAACTTGATTCAGGCTCACAAAGCTCTTGAGATGGGTTCACACGCTTGCGCAGACGGCGGAACGATTGTCTTCTTGGCGGAGTGTGCGGAAGGGTTTGGGCGCGACGATTTTATCGAGTGGTTTGAGGTTGAAGATTCTCGAGGCATCGCGGAAAGCCTGTGTGAAAAATATCAGGTAAACGGTCAGACCGCTTGGTCCCTACGAAAGAAAACCGAACATTTCAGCGTCAAAATTATTTCAAGTTTGCCGAAGGATGCCACATTGAAAATGGGTATGAAACCGATTGATAGGGCTCATCAAACCCTCTCGGATTTTCAAGATAAGAAAGGATTCATACTTCCCTTCGGGGCAAAGTTTAAAATAGAAAAGGGCGGCTAACACCGCCCTGCGAAATGCTCTTTACATGCTATTTACTCGTCGTCTTCTTTAAGTTTAAAAGTTCTGGCAATTGAATCTGTCTGATTCCTTATCGAGCGAAGTTTGTTTTTTAAACCCGTAAATCTAACCACATAAACCGTCGTTTCATCAGACTTCAAAAAATAAAATCGTCCGCTCATATTGCGCCCCGATCGCAAATACTCGAAATTAAAAACCCGTCCGCTAAGTGCGCCGCTGAAATTTTCCTGTTTACCCGCTACATAGCCCGGTATAAATTGTAACTTTTGCTCTTCTTCTCTCACGATTTCGGAGAAGAGGTCGTCTTTTTCAACCTTCATTCTGCGAATCTGCAAGTGTCCTTCCCTCTTATCCTTGTAAACGTACTCTACATTTGGACTGTACGAGGAAGGCTTAACGGTCATCTTCCAATCTTCGTCGGGCAAAATAAATTCGTATTCAACGTTTGAATCACTAAACTTCGTTTGACCAAACGCAGAAACCGTAAATAAGAGCGCAAAAGCCGCAAAAAGTAAAAAGGAGAGTTTTTTAGGTTTCATTTCGCTAATCCCTGTGTTTACTATCATTTATACTAAGAATTGCAATACCGAAATGTGCGATATGCTAAAATTAGATGTTATCTTTCCCAAGCTTCGTTGTATTTAATCGGTGCCTTTGACACGTTTATTTTACAACTAGTTTCCGAGACATTTCAACAAAACTGGACGGCAGCGAGAATATAATTCGTCCTTTTTCCGATTACCGTCGTCTAATTGTTAAGAAAAGTTTTTACCGTCGTTTTTTCGGCATTCAATGATTTCGAGGTATAAAAAACAATGATATCAGGATTTTCAAAGCTTGTTAGGGCCGCAACATTTTTCGCGCTTTTCGCTTTGTTTTCGCCAGTTTTTGCGCTCGGCGCTGAATGGAATAAACCGTTTGAGCCCCGTGAGAAGAGTTTGTCACAGGACCAAAAAATTCTCCACATTTTAAATCGGCTCGGGTTTGGTGCAAAACCAGGTAACGTCGAAAAGGTTAAACGATTGGGGATCAAAAGATACATCGAGCAACAGCTAAATCCGGGTTCAATCAACGATTCTTTCATAGATGCCAAACTCGGTAATTACGAAATTCTGAGTATGTCAACGGACCAGATTTTTGCGAAATATCCAAACCCAGGGGCCCTCTTAAGAATGGTGCAAGGCAACGGTCGTAACCGCCGGAATGCCGCCAATAACGCAAATCAACGAGCAATGAATGCCGAAAAAAGTGAACGCGAACAGCGCGATGAAAGACGCGAGCGCCGCAGAAAACTCGTCGAGATTTATCAAAAATACGATCTTAAGCCCGCGAATCAGATTATGAATCAGGTTCAATCTTCCAGGATTCTGAGGGCAGCTTACAGCGAGCGCCAGCTTGAAGAAGTGATGGTTGATTTCTGGTCAAACCACTTCAACGTGTATTCGAGAAAAGCTGCAACTAGATGGTATATACCAAGTTATGAGCGCGATGTAATTCGAAAACACGCACTTGGAAATTTCAGAGATCTTGTAGCTGAAACCGCGAAACACCCGGCGATGTTGTTTTATCTGGATAATTTTCAGAGCGTCTCGCCAAAAGCCGGACAAAATGAACGACAAAGACAGCGAGCGCAGCGAATCCTAAATAATCCACGGGCCAAACAGCGTCTAATCGCAAGACTAAAACAACAGGGACTTACCGAGGAACAGATCAAAGAGAGAATAAAGCGAATTCGTACAGGGGGAAACCAGCGAAACCAAAGGGGCATTAACGAAAACTATGCGCGCGAGCTTATGGAGCTCCACACGCTTGGCGTCGGAGGTGGCTATACGGCCCAGGACATAAAAGAGGTGGCACGAGCTTTTACCGGTTGGACAATTTTTGATGCGCGAGGATATCGAACGGCAGCGGGCAATATGATTATGGATCGCGAAAATCAGCGAATGGCAAGGCAGGCTCGCCAGCTTGGAATAAATCCTGATATAACGAAATCGGGTACGTTTGTTTTCGTCGAGCGACTCCACGATAAGGGCGCGAAAACCGTACTTGGCAAAACCATCAATTCGGGCGGTATGCAGGATGGTTTGGATGTTATTGATGTGCTCGTTTCGCATCCATCGACGGCGAAATTCATTGCAAAGAAACTCGCCGTAAAATTTGTAAACGATGATCCAAGCGAAGCACTTGTTAAGCGGGTTGCGAAGGCGTTCAGCAGGTCGGGGGGCGATATCAAAGTAACACTTCGTGCCCTTTTCAACGATAAGGAATTCTTCGCTCCTAAAAATTATCAAGCAAAAATCAAAACTCCCTTTGAGCTAATGATCAGTTCGTTGCGTGCTTTGGATGTAGAGACTGATGGAAGCCAGGCGTTGATCGCCTTGCTAAACCGGATGGGCGAACCGCTTTACGGTTACCAGGCGCCAACGGGTTATCCGGATACGGCTGCGGATTGGGTAAACACCGGAGCCCTTTTAGAACGAATGAATTTTGCGGTCGCGCTTGCCTCAAGCCGAATCCCGCAGACTCGAGTCGATCTAAAGCCTTTTTCGGCAGCCTCAAAACGGCAGATCTTAGACAAAAGCATTTCGTCAATTTTGCACGACGAAATTTCAAGTCAAACAAGATCGACTTTAATCAAACAGCTTGATCAGCCGCTTCCAGAAGCAAAATTAGAAGTTGACGCGGAATCATCGATGGACGCAATGGCCTCTGATCGGCGACAAAACAGACGCGGGCGAAGAAATCGTCGTGGCGGCCTGCGCCAGCCGAGCGGTGATCCGGAAGTATTTAAGGCTGTAAGCCTGATTTTAGGCTCTCCTGAATTTCAGAGGCAGTAGAGCAAAGCTTTGAGCAAGCTTGTTAATTTGAGGTCAATATGGATAGAAGATATTTTTTGAAATCGAGCGGAATCGCGATGGCGAGTTTGGGGCTCGTCGGAGCGGCTCCAAACTTCCTGCATCAATTTGCCCACGCAGCCACAGAGCCTGGTGCCTTCGGAAAGAGGAAAATTCTGGTTACGATTTTCCAACGCGGAGCGGTTGATGGACTGAATATGATTGTTCCTCACGGCGAAAGCGAGTATTACAACATTCGCCGGAATATTGCCGTTCCGAAACCCGGCAGAAATGAGGGTGCGATAGACCTTGACGGCTTTTTCGGACTCCACCCGTCGCTCAAACCGCTACACAAGTATTGGAATGAAAAGCAATTGGCAGTTATTCATTCCTCCGGCTCGCCAGATAATACTCGTTCGCATTTCGACGCTCAGGATTATATGGAATCGGGAACACCCGGATTTAAAGCTACACGGGACGGATGGCTTAACCGCGCGATGCAGTTTAACAATAACGACAAAACTTCCCCGTTTAGGGCTGTGGCAATGACATCGCAGATCCCGCGAACGATGATGGGTCGGTACCCGACGGTGGCAATGACAAATCTTCAGACATTTGCGATTCGTGCCGGGCAATATTCAAATAGCGTTAGCGGCGGATTTGAAGGAATTTGGCAACAGCAAGCAGATGACCGGCTAGGTAAAACGGGTAAAGAAACGTTTGAAGCAATCAACTTTCTAAAAAAAGCAAACCCGGCGCAATATAGGCCTGCTAACGGCGCTCGATATCCTGGCAGTCGCTTTGGAAACAACCTTCGGCAAATTGCCCAGCTTATTAAGGCCGGTGTTGGAATGGAGGCTGCGTTTACCGATACGCCCGGACTAGGTTGGGACACACACGCAAATCAGGCAAACGGAAACGGCTCGCGAGGACAGCTTTCCAATTTGCTCCGACAGTTTGGACAGGGGCTTAGCGCATTCGTTACAGATCTCGGCGACCACATGGATCAGGTGCTTATTCTAACGATGTCCGAGTTTGGCAGAACCGCGCGCGAGAACGGAACACGCGGAACTGACCATGGACACGGAAACGCTATGCTGGCGATCGGAAACTCGGTTAAGGGCGGTAAGGTTTATGGCGATTGGAAAGGTCTAAAGCCGAGCCAACTTGATAGGGGACGCTACCTGGCCGTAACTACCGATTTTCGTGATGTACTGGGCGAGGTCGCATCGAAACACATGGGCAGCAAAAAGCTCGGGGAGATTTTCCCTCGTTATTCAATCAATCCTTCAAATTTTAGAGGATTTTTGAGCTAAGCCCTTTCAAAATAGACTTGTAGTATTGAGCCATCCTTTATCGAGGGGTGGCTTTTTTGCAAATCAACACAAAAATAAAGAGCGGCTTAAAGCCGCTCTTGGTAGGTATAATTGCTGGTAGGTTATAAGATGGACGGGTTTGCTCGTCTATTCTTCAATAAACGATATTGCTGGTGGATAGTAGAAAGGTCCAAAAGTTTTTAATGTCTTCGTATCAAACTTTTTCCTGGCACCGCATTTCAAACAGGCGCGATAAGAAGCGTTACGATTTGTAAATGGGCGGCTCAAACTCTGATGCCAACAACCAAACAATTTGCCCATTAAACCGATCTCTTGACCAAAAGCCCCATCTGTCTTATTTATGATTGCTTTAGCTATACGCCCTTGATCTAAAACTGCTTCCATTTTATTTTCCTCCTAACATTAAATTTCAATGTGTCTTACATTTCTAGAACGAAAACCGGGGAAAGTTTTGCAATAATTAAGATGAATTTGTGTAATAATAGTTGTCCATTGTTCGTAAAGTAATGTAAAGATTTTTGCAGGTTTTGGGATCGTCTTCCTGGTTGCTTATTGGAGATTAAGTGGAAAAACAGTTTCTTGTGAAAATATGTATCGCTGCGCTAACCACTGTATTTTGTTTTGGTTACGCTGCAGCGTGGGATGAAGTCGGACACAAACTAACGGCGCATATCGCCTGGCAGCGTATGTCGCCCGAGGTGCGGGAACAAGCGTTTAAGATTCTTTTGAAGGCGCCTGAAGACTCGGACTTAAGCGTTCCCTATGATTTTTACAATTCGCGCTCGGAGGCCGTGAAAAAACTCGAGCTATTTATGTACGCGAGCATCTGGGCGGACGTTATAAAAGACCGAAAATTTGAGGTGAGAAATAAAACATATAGCCGCTTTAACTGGCACTTTTCCGACATTTTTTGGAAACAAGAAGATGGAAAAGCCGTTGTTTTAAAAGATTTCAATGGTGATGGCGGATTGGCAATTTCCAAGCTTTATGATTTCGAGAAAGCGCTTCGCAATCCGGAAGCAACAGCCGCGGAAAAAGCAATCGCGTTAGCGTGGTTTTTGCACGTTGGCGGGGACGTTCACAATCCACTCCACAATGCCTCACGTGTCACCGAGGTCGAGCTAAAGGGTGACCAGGGCGGAAATCTAGTAAAACTCGAGCCAAAGGTTGAAAACAAATTCCAGCTCAATCTGCACTCATATTGGGATAGCATTATTGGCCGAGTGAAGCCGCGAAAGCGTGATGCATGTGACACCGATTACCTCGCTCCGATCGCTCGTAAGATTGCAAAGAAATACCGTTTCTCCAAGATGCGAAACCAGCTGAAGCTATATGATTATAAAGCCTGGAATAAAGAAGGTTTTGAGCTGCTGCCGCAAGTTGTTTACACGCCGGATATCTCGAGAAGTCAAATGCCGTCTAAGAAATATAGAAAGCGTGCATTTAGGACAGCTGAAAAACAAATTGCGCTCGCGGGCTATCGTTTGGGAGAAACGCTTAATCGGATATTTGCGACCGAACTAAAGAAGATTTCCAGTGTAACGCCGTGCAAGGTTATAAGAAAAGTCTTGTACCCGGTTTCGAAAATTCCGAAGCCAAATCAAAGAATGCGGATAGCGCTGCTGGATACATGCCCGCCAAATCCCGGCATGGTCGCCCGCCCAATGATCTCACTTACAAAGGGCGATGTTTCGTCAATGCGAGTTTATGATGTTGTAAAAGTCTTTGAAAACGAAAAGGAAGCGAGAAAATACGCGAAAGAAAACAATATCACCGACGCAAAATATAATTAATGGACGCAGCTAAATTACTGGCACATTTTGAATCCCGATTGGACGCCACTATCGAATCAATTTCCGAGATTGTCGAAATCGAATCGCCATCGTATGACGTTGTGGGCAGCACGGCCGTGGTTGATTGGTTGGAGAAAAATATTTCGGTGGTTTTACCCGGTGCGAAAACTGAAAGAGTCCTTGCTAAAGGGTGCGGCGAACACTTTATCGCACGAGCTTTTGGGAAAAAGGCCGGAAAACCAATTCTCCTTCTCGGACACACGGATACAGTGCATCCGATCGGAAGCAAAAATGACAACCCGACAAGAATCGAAGACGGAAGACTTTACGGATGCGGCACCTTCGATATGAAAGCGAATATAGCGCTGATGTTTGAAGTTTTCCGCGCGTTTCGCGAATTCGACCTGAGTCCGAAAAGGCCGTGTACAATATTGCTCGCATGCGATGAAGAAGTCGGTAGCGAAACCGGTCGCCCACATGTCGAACGACTTGCCAAAGAATCTGAGTGTTGTTTTGTGTTTGAGCCTTCCGCCAAAGGCAGAGTAAAAACCGGACGAAAGGGCACCGGAGGTTTTTACCTAAAGGCAATTGGAATCCCATCTCATGCCGGGCTTGACCCTGAAAAAGGCGCGTCCGCGATCCTGGAAATTTCCAAACAAATAGAAAAACTCCATTCATTTACCGACTTCGATATCGGCACAACCGTAAGTGTTGGAACGATTAAGGGCGGCACGACAACCAACGTTGTTCCAGCTGAGGCTGAATGCTCGATCGATGTTCGCTTTGAGACAATGGATGAAGCCGCGCGTATCGAACGCGAAATCAGAAGTCTTGAGCCAATGGATGAGCGCGTAAAACTTGAGCTCACGGGAAGCATCAACCGTCCTCCGATGGAACGAACCGAAGGCGTCGCCAGGCTCTTCGAAAAAGCGCGCGACGTCGCAGCGAGTTTCGATTACGAACTCGATGAAACTCAGGTTGGCGGTGCGTCGGATGGAAATTTTGTTGGTGCCCTGGGCGTTCCGCTTCTTGATGGACTTGGTATCGCAGGAGATGGCGCCCATACCCTCGAAGAATACGTTTTAATTGAAGACATCCCAAAACGCGCAACGCTTTTGGCAAAATTGCTTTTGGAAGTTTAAAATTCATCCTTACATGAGCGTCCCAAAACCCAGGAAAAAGCGTGCTTCGAGAAATCGTACAATCGGTCTGACGCAAACCGAAAAGGCGAAATATCGAAAAAAGCTTTTGAAACTCAGGCAAAAGCCCACCCTTGGAAAGATCAAAAACAGAATAGTTTGTGGAGACGCTCTCAACCTGCTTAAGTCGCTACCTAAAGAAAAGTTTGACCTTTTTTTCTCTGACCCGCCTTATAATCTAAACAAAAATTTTGGAAAGAGTTCGTTTAAAAGCAAAACGATTGAGGAGTATGAAGAGTGGCTGGATGAATGGATCAGTAAAAGCATTCCGCTATTGAAACCAACGGCTTCGGTTTACATATGCGGAGATTGGCGATCAGCTTCCGCAATCCAAAGAGTCGGTATGAAGTATCTAAAACTCCAAAACCGCATCACGTGGGAACGGGAAAAAGGTCGCGGCTCGAAAACAAACTGGAAAAATGCATCGGAAGACATATGGTTTTTTACGGTTGGCGATAAATATACCTTCAATGCGGATGCTGTGCGCTTAAAACGAAAAGTGATCGCGCCTTACAAAGAAGGTGGAAAACCGAAAGACTGGAGTGAAGAGAAAGATGGGAACTTCAGGCTCACGTCGCCTTCAAACCTTTGGACTGATTTAACGGTTCCGTTCTGGTCAATGCCCGAAAACACGGATCATCCTACGCAAAAGCCCGAAAAACTCCTTGCAAAAATAATCTTGGCGAGCACTGACGAAAAAGATCTCATTCTCGACCCGTTTGCCGGAAGTGGCACGACGGCAGTTGTCGCGAAAAAGCTGAAACGCAATTTTGTCGGGATCGAGTCGGACGAAGATTATTGTATGATCGCCGAAAAAAGACTCGAACTGGCAAAAACCGATAAATCAATTCAGGGATTTCAGGATGGGGTTTTTTGGGAAAGAAATACCCTGGTGAAAAAATAACTCGTTAAATGTGGATATAAGCCGTTGAAAAAATTGCGTTTAGAGGACAAAATAGCAAAATTACAAAAACAAACTAATTTAAGAATTACAAGCAATTCATTCGTCAAACTATGTCAATTGATCTCGAAATCGCGCAAAAAGCAAAACCCGTACACGTAACCGAAATTGCCGAGCAGATGGGCTTAACCGCTGAGGATCTGGATATTTACGGAAGTCCGCACGTAGGCAAACTCCGACTCGATATTTTGGAAAAGTTGAAAGACCGACCCGACGCGAAGTATATCGACGTAACCGCTGTCACCCCAACCCCGCTTGGCGAAGGAAAATCCACAACGCTTGTAGGGCTTGGACAGGGAATGAAACATATTGGTAAAAAATCCGTGATTGCGATGCGCCAACCTTCCCAGGGTCCAACCTTTGGTATTAAAGGCGGTGCGGCCGGCGGCGGTTATTCACAAGTTGTCCCTATGGAAACTTTTAACCTCCACCTAACAGGCGACATTCATGCTGTAACTGCTGCGAACAATCAGCTTGCGGCAATGATTGACAACAAGTTGATGCGTGGCAATCCCCTAAACATAGATCCGTACAGTATTACCTGGCGGCGAGTGATGGATGTAAATGACCGCGCACTCAGGAATATCGTGATCGGTCTTGGCGGAAAACTCGAAGGCGGCGTTCCCAGAGAAACGGGGTTTGATATCTCTGTCGCGTCCGAGGTGATGGCGATTCTGGCGTTGACCACATCGCTTCAGGATATGCGGAAGCGTTTTGGCAGAATCGTAATCGGTTTAACGAAGAAACGTAAGCCCGTAACTGCGGAAGACATAGGTGCTGCAGGCGCGATGACAGTTTTGATGAAGGACGCTATCCGACCAAATTTGATGCAGACTCTTGAAAACACGCCAGCGCTTGTTCACGCAGGACCTTTTGCAAACATTGCTCACGGAAACAGCAGCGTGCTGGCTGACTTGATCGGAATCAAATGTGGTGATTATTTGCTGACTGAATCCGGTTTTGGCGCGGACATCGGCGCCGAGAAATTCTTTAATATCAAATGTCGCTACAGCGGTTTGAAACCGGATGCTTGCGTTTTGGTCGCAACTGTTCGCGCGCTGAAGACCCACAGCGGAAAATACAAGGTTGTTGCGGGACGGGACCTGCCGAAGGAAATGCTCGAAGAAAACGTCGCGGATGTCGAAGCCGGAGCAGAGAACCTGCGCAAACAGATCGAAAACATAAAACATCATGGCGTGACACCGGTCGTCGCCGTAAATGCATTTGTTACAGATCACGATTCGGAAATCGAAGCGATAAAACGCATCGCGGTAGAAGCTGGAGCGATCGGTGCAGCGGTTTCGCGACATTGGGAAGATGGCGGAAAAGGCGCGATTGAGCTTTCCGAAATGGTCGTTCAGGCGGCTGAAGATCCAAGTGAGTTTAAGTTTTTATACGATCTGGATAAGTCTATTGCGGAAAAAATTGAAACGATCGCGACCAAAATATACGGAGCGAAAGATGTTTCGTATTCGGCAAAGGCAAAGAAACAGATTCGCAGCTACGAGAAAAATGGGTTTGGCGATTTGCCGATCTGCATGGCGAAAACGCATTTGAGCATCAGTCACGATCCGAAATTGCGCGGCGCGCCGAGTGGGTTCTCGTTCCCGGTCAGAGAAGTTCGTGCAAGCGTCGGCGCCGGATTTATTTATCCGATCTGCGGCGACATGCGAACAATGCCTGCGCTTCCAAAAGTGCCGGGTGCGGAAAAAGTCGATATCGATGAGGATGGAAATGTCGTCGGGCTGTCATAGCATGGAGCGTAAGCATCTTTGCTTGCGTGAGCACAAAGTGCGAAAAATTGTTTTTCCAACGCTATGCGCTCATTGCGGACAAGAGTGTCCGCGCTCCATAAATGCTCCATTATGAAAATTGCGACCTGGAATGTAAATTCGATTAACGTGCGGCTCGAACACGTTTTAAAGTGGCTCAACGCTACGAAAACGGATGTTTTGTGTCTGCAGGAAACGAAATGCGTTGACGAAAACTTCCCTCTCGAACCAATCGAAGAAACGGGCTACAACGTTGTTTTTATTGGCGAAAAGTCCTATAACGGAGTTGCCATCTTATCGACCCACAAAATAGAAAATGTGCAAAGAAGTCTGCCTGACGATGATGACGCGTCTCCCAAGCGTTTCATCTCGGCAGATATAAACGGCACACATATCGTAAATACTTACATTCCAAACGGCACCAAACTCTGGAGCGATAAATTCGACTTCAAGCTGGACTGGCTACAGCGTTTGCGAAACTATTTTGATGAAAATTGTGATGAAAGTGAGGACGTTTTGCTTTGCGGTGACTTTAATGTAGCGATGGAAGACTTGGACGTTTGGAGTGTCGAGCGTTGGGAAGGAAAGCTGCACTTTTCGATACCCGAACGAGCCGCGATGTATCATGTAAAACAATGGGGTTTCTCGGACGCATATAGAAAAATCAATCCAGAAACACAAGAGTATTCCTGGTGGGACTTTCGTACAAACGCTTTTCCAAAAGACGAGGGTCTACGAATCGACCATATCTGGACTTCCGAATCGCTAACAGAAAAATGTGAAAACTCGTGGATCGATCGCGAACCACGCGGATGGGAGCGCCCGAGCGATCACACACCGGTTGTCGCCGAATTTGCATAGCGCCATGAAAAAAGATTTCCCAAAACCTAATCTTGTCCCCCTCGAGTTTCAACGCATCGAAAATGAAACCGAGCAGCGAAGCCGCGCCGATGAGTTTTATAAAAATCTGAATTTGAGGCGGACAGTGCGTGAATATTCGGATAAGGATGTTCCGTTTGAATTAATTGAGAAAGCGATCTTGACCGCTGGCACTGCGCCATCGGGCGCACATATGCAGCCGTGGCGCTTCGTAGTTGTTCGTGACCCGGAAGTTAAGAAAAAAATCCGTGAAGCCGCAGAAGAGGAAGAATACGAAAGTTATCATAAACGCATGTCTGACAAATGGCTACGCCGGCTCGCTCCGCTCGGCACCGATGAGCACAAGCCGTTTCTAGAGATTGCGCCGTATCTTATCGTTGTATTTCGAATAAACTCGATTGAGGAAGATGGCGAAAAAGAGCCGACTTATTACTCGCAGGAATCGGTTGGAATTGCCGTCGGCATGCTATTGACCGCGCTCCACAATGCCGGCCTTGCAACGCTCACTCATACACCTTCGCCGATGAAATTTTTACAGGAAATCCTCAGACGTCCGAAAAATGAAGTCCCGTTTGTGTTAATTCCTGTCGGTTATCCGTCTGATGATGCGAAGGTTCCCGATCTGACGCGGAAACCGCTCGATGAAATCATGGAAGTGGTTTGACGGGATCTTAAACTTCTCCGCCCCCTTTTGGCTAAAGAGCGCCCATCTGAAGAAATGCCTATGCGCCAGGCGATGTTGCGGCGGCTCCCGTCGACATAAGCAACGGCTGAAGAATTACAGATGCTTCAATTAATTCTTTGCGTTCCGGAAGTTTCTTCTGCAGTGTATCCAGATTTTGGCTTGGATAATCCTTCTTAAGTGAATCCCGAATATCAGCCTCAGACTTATCCTTCAGCAGACTTTCCAGAATAAACAGATCGAAGTCATCGAAATTCTCGATACCCAAAGCGTTTGGTACGTTGATGCCCATCACACGTGTTTGCGAAAGATCAAAAATCCAATCAAGCGCCTTATCGAGCGGATCATCATCGGGATACTTTTGCTTGATCAGGTTCAAGATATTCTCCCTGCCCTCAATGTTCAAAAGAAGCGCGAGGAAGAATCTGTGCTCCGGATCCGTGATGTAATGCCGACGGTTTAATATTTGATTTAGCTTGTCCTCATGGGCAAATACCTTCGGGAAAACGTCGCCAAGCTCGCCATGTCGTTCTTTGACGATACCAAGAAAGTGCTCAAATCGGTCTTGAGAAGAATCAATATCAAAAACCTGTTCGATTTGATTATGCCCCGAATAACCTCTCACGTTTGAAAGGATATTGTACGTCGTCTGAAAATCGGCTTTCTTTAGCCAATCAGCGATATAGTTGTCGGTATCAGGATGTTTCGAGCGCGCCATCGCACTAATACACTGCATCTTCTTAATCGTATTTGACTCCTCAAAAAATGGATCGAGCGCTAAAAACGGCTTTCTGTAATCAAACTGAGGTAAGAATAGGGGGCTTTTATGAGTCCGAATAATTAACGTGACCGACGGCTGCTCAAGATGGAATAACGAGTGGATAAACTGTCGCCCTGGCTGTATTTCGTGAGAATTACCGACACTCAAAAGCTCACATGTCTTAAGATTGATGTCGCCAAGCTCGGTAACCGAATTCACCTTTTCTTTTCGATCAAATTCGTACCAACTGTGAATACTTCCGCCGTCCAGCACCTGAAATGCCCCGCAAAAAGCGTGTTGATGAATTGAGGTAGTGCCTTCAAGCCAGAAATAGGTATCGATGTGAAACCGAGGAGAGTTGTATAGTGTGATCGGCGGATCGCCAAAACGCCCGGGCAAATCTTTCTGCTCCGGAAGATGAGTCTGACCCATCGTCCATTCCATAATCTCCCAGGGGTCAACTTTTTCCGGTATATTAGCTTCCTTTAAAGCCCTTTCCGCAACTGCCGGAAATTTTTCTTCGTCATAATTCTTGTCAACCCAAAGTTTCTCTACTGTCTCGCCAAGCTCTTTGAATAATTTCATTTTTGACCCTTAATTAAATTTCGGAGGCTTAGGTAATGGCTCTACGTTGTCATCGTCATCATGGATTCTTGAGAGGTATTTTAAAATTCCGAGCATCGCAAAAACACTTGCGACAATGCTCCCTAACTCAACAACTATTGAAAACCCGTAATAGTCCCCGGCAATTTGTTCCTCAGTTTTTCCCGCTGCCATCATTATCATGACAAAAGTGATACCAAGAACAAAAGGAATTACAAACTGAATGAGGATGCCGATTCCAAAAGTCGCCGCAGCCCAAAGTCCTGAACGCCCAAATTCTATTGCTGTCTTATACGAATAAACCGTAAAAGCAACAATTGCAATAATTCCAAGTATTCCAAACATTCTTCTCTGAAAACCGAATAGAACTCTTAGCCGACGCTCACATTCGTGAAAGCGCTGACAACTAAAGACTTTATATTATGGTACTTATCTGCTATATTTTGCCCTAATCTCTTCCGATATCAAAATATAAAGCAGGTGAAAAAATTTTATGGCGATTCAAGACTCGGCACAAAAAGTTGACACAAAAGGTTTCTTTGGACATCCGAAGGGACTTTTTACGCTGTTTACTACGGAAATGTGGGAGCGATTTTCCTATTACGGAATTCGTCCTTTACTTACTCTGTTTATGGCGGCTGCGCTCCTGGATGGCGGCTTTGGGTTTGAACGCAGCCAGGCAACCGCGATCGTAGGTATTTACGGCGCTTCGGTTTATCTTTTCACATTACCCGGTGGATGGATCGCCGACCGCTGGCTGGGATTGCGAAAAGCTATTCTTTATGGCGCGGTCCTGATTTCCCTGGGACATATTTCTATCGGAGTTTCGGCATTTGCGGCCGGGAAGGTAGCTTTTTTTGTTGGGTTGATTCTAATCGTTTTAGGCACCGGATTACTGAAGCCTAATATTTCTGCGATTGTTGGAGATTTGTATCCTGAAGGCGGTTCAAGACGAGATGCAGGATTTTCCATATTTTACATGGGAATCAACATCGGTGCGTTTCTTGGTTTTATCGTCGCGGGGTACTTAGGCGAAGAAATAGGCTGGCACTGGGGGTTTGGCGCTGCAGGCGTCGGAATGCTTCTCGGTTTAGCCACATTTGTTTTGCTGGGCAATTCTACACTTGGGGATATTGGAAACGAGCCTTCTAAAGATGCCGATCCGGAGGTTCAGAGACGCGAGGTAAACAAAGTCAAATTGGTTACTTTTGGCGGATTGGCTTTAATCGCGCTCGCGGTCATCCTAACTGCCATGGGTGTAATTTCGGTTGATGCACAAGTTGTCGGAACTTATCTTACGTACGTATTGATAGCAATCGCTGTACTATTTTTCGCCTACATCTTTATCTTTGGCGGACTTGATTCTGACGAGATGAAACGAGTCGGCGTAATTGCTTTGCTCTTTGTCGCCGCCGCGATATTCTGGTCTGCTTTTGAGCAGGCGCCAACGTCGCTAAACCTTTTCGCAAAAGATTTTACGGAGCGCAACATAGGTGGCTGGGAGATTCCGGCTACGTGGTTCCAGTCGGTAAACGCGATGTTTATCATAATCCTCGCGCCTGTTTTTGCTGGTCTTTGGGAAAAACTGGGAGCAAAGGGCAAAGATCCATCGAGTCCATTTAAATTCTCATTCGGGCTTCTTTTTGCGGGTGTCGGCTTTCTGATTATGATTTTGGCGGCAAATATCGTCGTTGCCGGTGGCGGTGGAGTAAAGGTTGCAGCATGGTGGCTCGTTTTTAGCTACTTGTTCCAAACAATCGGTGAATTATGTTTGAGTCCGGTAGGTCTTTCTTCCATGACCAAATTATCGCCGCGGCGTTACGTCGGCCAAATGATGGGAATTTGGTTTCTTGCCGCTTCGCTCGGAAACCTTATTGCTGGCTTAGTTGGCGGGCATGTCGATCCCGAGAAACTTGAGCAAATGCCAAAACTCTTTACCACGACTACGATCACCTTGATTGCGGCTGCTGTCATTTTGGGTATTCTCGCGATACCGATTAGCAGGATGATGAAGAAAACCGGCGAAGAGGTTTTTGAGGTTGACTAATTTGAGCTTCGTATCTTGGAGGGAAGGGCGTCTTCTGGCGTCCTTTTTTGTTAACCTGTGTCATGCAAACAATTTTTCGTAAACAATAAACGCTCCCAGTCCCAGGCTAAAAACACCCGCCAACGCCAGAATTCCCTTGTTCAAAATACCAAAACGCTGCGCCGTCAAATGAAGCGGCAACCCGATCAAAAGACTCATCAGCATCATTCCTGCAATCGATCCAAAGCCAAAAATTAAGATATAAAGTAGCGCCAGAGCCGGTGATTTAATCGTCGGAATTATAAAAAGCATCAGTGCCGCGCTTCCCGCGACCCCATGGACCATCCCCACCAAAATTGCTCGCGGACTAAACCTCAGATAGTGATGAGTTTCCTCTGCGTTTTCGTTCTCATGAGCGTGTATATGAGTGTGCTCGCGTCCTTCATGAGCGTGCGAATGAACGTGAATTTTTTCCTTTTTCCACAACTTTCTGAGCGCATTTAACCCCAAAACGACCAGCATCACTCCAACCGCGGCTTCGAGTTTCGCTTCTAGAGATTCGGAAATTTGAAGCTTTAGAAAAATCACCAGGGCGCCGATTATCAAGAGCGTAATCGTATGCCCGACACCCCAAAAACCACCGACGATTGTCGAGCTAAAAAGATTTTTTCGCTCGGCAACAATCGTGGAAACCGCAGCCAAATGATCCGCCTCAATCGCGTGCTTTAATCCCAGCACGAAACCAAGCGCGAGGGTCGCAAAAATCGATATCTCCGTTGATACGTTTCCTTCCATAATTTTGTGCTAATTCGAAAGACTATTCTTTCGTTTTTCGAGTTCGGCAATTCGAGTTTTCAGTTTCTCGATTTCGGCGTCAATTGCATCGGTTTTGTCCAAATGATCGCTCAGTTTATGGAAAACGGGAATCATAACCGTAAGTGATGCAACCGCAATCGCCAAAACCCCGAGGCCTCTCATAACTAACTCCGATTCATACCAATCGCGTCCCCAAATCAGCCCAAACAATAGCAAAACTAGAGCCACGACAAAAATGTAAAGCGCCGTCAGTGCCCATTTGAAACGTGCATCTAGCCACGCGAGCGTTACTAGGGACAGGAGCGAAAACGCCACAGCAAGAATCGTGACGGACATAAAAAATCTTCCGAAGAAATATCCCCCGGTAGGCTCCGCCCAGATTATTATAATCGCCGAAATCGCGGAAACTATCGAAAAAATGATCCCGAGGATCGGAACGTATCCGCCCGGATTTCGTTCTAAATTCACGCCGCATGCTAAACCTAAAATGCTTGTGCAGGTTATCGTTAGGGTCGTTGCCAGAATCCGCGATTCAAACTCGCCAAAATCCCCAATCAGAATCGCGACAATTCCAAAAAGCGCACTGACCGAAACTGACCCGATCAAAGTCTGTAGGAATATCTTCTTAAGATTTAGCTTTTGCATAAAAGTTAATCCGTTCGCTCGATGAGATTTCAGTATCGAGCTTTTGAATCGAATGTACCTTCCAATTCTCGCTTCTTTCGGAAAAATCAGACCTTGAATGCCCTCCGCGCGATTCCTCACGCCAAAGCGCTGCCCGTGTGACGAGTTTCGCGAGCGTCACGAAGTTTTTGGAGGCACGAGAGAGGTTTGCCCTGGAAATCTGTTCAAATTCGCTTAAAGCTCTTTCAAGCGATTCCCGGTCGCGCACGATCCCGACTCGCTCCCACATTACTCGCTTGACGCGCTTTCTGACCGCGGTTGAAATCTCATCGGTTTTTGGATCTTGGACTTTGGACTTCGCGCTTTTTTCTCTTAACTCCAAACCCCGAACTCTGAACTTCGAACTGTCATCCACCGCTGCTTTTCCCGCACGGGCTCCAAATACCAACCCCTCAAGTAAAGAATTCGACGCGAGCCGATTAGCGCCGTGAACCCCCGTGCATGTAACCTCGCCTGCAGCGTAAAGTCCTGGAAGCGTTGTCCTACCCCATAAATCAGTGCGTACGCCGCCCATTGTGTAATGCGAGGCTGGCGAAACAGGAATTCTATCTTTTGCAATGTTCAGCCCATAATAGTTGCAGGTTTCGTAGATTTTCGGAAAGCGTTCTTTAAGAAAATCTTCGCTCTTATCCGTGATATCTAAAAAAACTGATCTCGTACCGGTTTTGCGCATTTCGGAAACAATCGAGCGCGAGACGACATCGCGTGGCGCCAGCTCAAGACGCTCATCATAGCTTTCCATAAAACGTTTTCCGTGTGCATTGCGCAGAATTGCGCCTTCGCCGCGCATCGCCTCCGAGAGCAAAAACCTCGGGGCATTTTCGAGATTGAGGGCCGTCGGGTGAAACTGTACAAACTCCATGTCGGCGAGCTCCGCACCCGCAAAATACGACATCGCCATTCCATCGCCTGTTGCTACAGGAGGGTTTGTAGAATGCTGGTAAAGTTGTCCGGCTCCTCCCGTGCAAAGAACAACCGCCTTTGCAAAAATATTGCGCGGCGCCTTCAGAATCGGATCAAGAAACCTTATTCCAACGCATCTTTCACCTTCCACAATGAGGCTTTCGGCATGGGAAAAAGGCAAGAGATTTATCGTTTCTTCCTGTCGCGCACGGGCGATCAAGGCTCTAACAATTTCTTTTCCGGTTGAGTCGCCGTGAGCGTGAAGTATTCGTCGCCGGGAATGCGCTGCTTCGCGAGTAAAAACGAGTTTCCCGCCCTCGCGGTCAAACTCAGTGCCCCATTCAATTAACTCTTTTATATAGCGCGTACCTTCAACGACGAGTGTTTCTACCGCCTTTTCGTCACACAAACCATCACCCGCGATTAAAGTATCGTCTTCGTGGAGCTCGGCATTATCATCGTCAGAAAGCACAACCGCCACACCGCCCTGAGCGCGCTCAGTATTGGACTCGCTCGTTTTCGATTTCGTTAATACCGAAACTTTCGCGCCCGTTTGCGCAAGCTCAATTGAAGCCCGCAAACCCGCGATTCCGCTTCCAATAACAATAAAATCCGTTTCGAGAGACATTATTGAAAATTTACCAAATTAACGGTTTAGTAGCGAATAAAAAAAACCCCGGTTCACCAAAATGGCTAACCAGGGTTTTTGATCTAAGAAACAAAACTTAGGCACTCTCGCCTTCGCTTTGCGGAACAGTCAGTTCTTGACCGGGATGAATAACATCCGGATTATCAATTTTGTCGCGATTAGCTTCAAAAATCGACTGCCAGCTAACTCCATATTTCGAACCAATCTTGCTCAAGCTGTCGCCAGATTGAACCGTATAGGTCGTCGAGGAATCACCTTCAGGATTTGTGATATTCAGAACGAGGTCGCCAGAGCGATAATCCGGATCAATTTTTCCGTACTCGTCCCAAAGTTGCTGTTTTACTTCGCCGCTTGCTTCGCCTTCGATCGAAATGTAGCCATCTCCCTCGCTTACATTCAAACCGCCAACTCCCAAGCTATTAGCCAAGTCAATAAGTGTTGCGTATTTTTGCATTAACATAATCTTTCCCTCCTGTTAATTACTTCTCGGTGATTTCGTTCTTCAAAGGTTTTCCAGCGGCTTGCTGAGCTGCTTGAACAGCTTGAGCCAATTTACCTTTGGGAACCGTTCCACGCAGCGTCGCAGGGGTCGTGGTTGTATCGACTGTTACGTCATTATATCCACCTTTTTTCAACGCTTCTTCAATCTTCGCTTTATCAACTGTATCAGCCTTTGCTAGCGGTGCCGGCGGCTTAACCGTAACTTCATTCGTTACAGATTTAACTCCTTCGACCTTAGCAATCTCAGCAGCTTTTGCCTTTGCAGCCTCGTCAGCAACTTCGCCTTTAATCGTTGCCACACCGTCTTTAACTTCAACTGTAACACCTGACGTTGTAGTTTCGGCTTTTAGCTTATCAGCAGCAGCTTTTCCTAAATCAGCGTCACTTTTACCCCAGCATCCAGCCATTAGAATAACTGAGATCAAGGTCGCAATTGTCAAAAATTTTATTTTCATTCTTTCCTCCTGAAAGTGGATAGTTAATATTTACCTGTTTCTTATAAACTGAAAGCACTTCACACAAATATTTCAGAAAACCTGATAAGTCTCGCCTTCATTTTTATTTCCCCGAACTTACTTTTATATTCGCCTTTTGTCAAACTATTTATTCGGTTTTTGCTGTTAAAAACCGACTACTTTTCGAAAATATCGCTTGCGATTTGTTTCGCGATATCCAATGAATCTGCTCCTGGCTTGATCACAAAATGCCAGTCAGCTAAGCAATATAATTTTGCGCGTTCGTCAAAGAGCTTCTTTGCAGCCTCTTTATCTTTTACGAGAGGCCTTTCGCACTTCGAAAATCTGATATTTCTCCAGCAGTGGTCAAAGGTGGATTCGAGCCACACTGAGATCGCACCGCTATCTTCGATCACCTCGCGATTTCTTGGAAACGTCCAAGCTCCACCACCTAATGCTATTATTTTTGCGTCAGAACGCAGGATTTCCTTTAAATATTGTGTCTCCAGATCGCGAAAAACTTTCTCGCCCCGCTCACTGAAAATTTCAGGAATCTTTTGCTTTACACTTCGTTCGATAAACTGATCCAAATCCACTCTTTTTGCGCCAAGGAGATACGCGAGGTGTCTGGCGACGGTAGACTTCCCGACTCCCATAAATCCCGTGAGAACAATTCTGCTTGCTTCAGGTTTCATTAAATACCTTATTTTACAACATTTGCGAGTTGCACGAAAAAATCGGGAAACGACACGTTTGCACATTCAGCGTCAATAATCTCCGTCTCTCCTTCGGCAAACAAACCCGCTATAGCAAACGCCATCGCAATCCGATGGTCTCCAAAAGAATCAACTCGCGCTCCTTTTAAGGTCGATTTTGCAACTGCCAATCCATCCTCAAATTCGGTTACATTCGCATTCATTCTCCTTAGGTTATAAACAACAGATTTTATTCGGTCAGACTCTTTTACGCGAAGCTCCGCCGCATCCTTAATTTTCAAACCGCCTTCAATCTGCGTTCCCAAAACCGCAAGTATCGGAATTTCGTCAATCACGCCCGCTATCAGTCCGCCTTCAAACACGAGAGGGTCAGCCGAGTTTATGAGATTGGGCGAAAACCGAACCTCCAAATCACCAAAAAGCTCGCTATTTCTTTCCTTCTCATTTTTGATGGAGATGTTTGCACCGCCGTCCTTCAAATATTCCAGGAATGCTATACGCGTTGGATTAATTCCAACATCCGCTATTGTTATCTCTGAACCTTCCAAAGCACATGCACCTGCCACAAAAAACGCTGCCGATGAAATATCTCCCGGAACATCAACATCGTTTGGCTCGAAAACGGAACTGCCTTTGAGCAACGTCTCGCAGACTAAATCGCCGCCTTCTTCCGCAAACTTGTATTCAATGCCTGCAGCAAAATGACTCAACATCAGCTCCGTATGATTTCTCGGAGACCAGTGCCGATTGGGAGTTGGCGGATCAATTACAATCGTATTTCCGCTGGCATTGAGTCCGG